>NZ_LMFE01000014.1:0-223201 GCF_001427185.1 Nocardia sp. Root136 | reverse complement strand
ATGGTACTGCACTCGACAGGGTGTGGGAGAGTAGGACACTGCCGGAACATCATTGCGAAAGGCCCTCCAACTTCGGTTGGAGGGCCTTTTTGCGTTCCCGGGGAACCTCGTCGGACCGCTATGTCCGAATCACGAGTGGGCCAGGTCACTCTGGAGTATGTTGTCGAGAACAACATTCGCTCCAGCTCGACCGCCCACAGGCGGTGGTTCCACGAAAGGCCCACGCTCATGCGTCAGGGGATCTTCGGCATCGCGGCCGTCTCGATCGCACTTCTCACTTCGCTCACCGCCTGCGGTGACGACACTACGAACTCCTCGGGGGGTGGCGCCAAGATCGGCGTGATCCTGCCCGACAGCAAGACCTCGGCGAGGTGGGAGACAGCGGACCGCAAGTATCTTCAGCAGGCGTTCGACGCCGCGGGGATCAAGGCAGACATCCAGAACGCCCAGGGCGACAAGAACGCCTTCCAGACCATCGCCGATCAGATGATCACCAACGGCGCCTCGGTGCTGATGATCACCAACCTCGACAGCGGCACCGGCAAGGCCGTCATCCAGAAGGCAAAAGCGCAGGGCGTCACCGTGATCGACTACGACCGGCTGACCCTCGGCGGCGGTGCGCCGTACTACGTGTCGTTCGACAACGTGAAGGTCGGACAGCTCATGGGCGACGGTCTCGCGAAGTGCCTGGCCGACAAGCAGGCCGCCAAGCCGGTGGTCGCCTACCTCAACGGCGGCCCCACCGACAACAACGCCGCCCTGTTCAAGAGCGGTTACGACGGCGCGCTGAAGCCGAAGTTCGACGCGGGCGAATACGTGAAGGGCCCGGATCAGGCCGTCCCGGAGTGGGACAACACCAAGGCGGGCACCATCTTCGAACAGATGCTCACCGGCACGCCGAACCTTGGTGGCGCCGTGGCGGCCAACGACGGTCTGGCCAATGCCGCCATCGCCGTGCTGAAGAAGCAGAAGCTCAACGGGCAGATTCCGGTGACGGGTCAGGACGCCACGGTGCAGGGTCTGCAGAACGTCCTGGCCGGTGACCAGTGCATGACCGTGTACAAGGCGATCAACCTCGAGGCCGCCGCCGGCGCGAAGCTGGCGATCGCGCTGGCCAATGGCGAGAAGGGCGAGGCGCCGAGCACCGTCGACGACCCCGAGGCGAAGACGAAGGTGCCCGCGGTGCTGCTCGAGCCGAAGGCGATCTTCAAAAGCAACGTGAACGACGTCGTGGCGGACGGTTTCGTCGACAAGGCCGAGCTGTGCACCGGTGAATTCGCGAAGCTCTGCGCGGATAACGGCGTGCGCTGATGACCGAGACCCCGCTCATCGAATTGCGCGGATTAGAGAAGAGTTTCGGCCCGGTTCACGTCCTGCACGACATCGACTTCTCCGCCTACCGCGGTGAGGTGACAGCGCTGGTCGGCGACAACGGCGCAGGCAAGTCCACGCTGGTCAAGTGCATCGGCGGCACCCATGCCATCGACGCGGGTGAGGTGCTGTTCGACGGTGAGCCGGTGCAGATCGGCAATCCGAGGGACGCGGCCGAACTGGGGATCGAGATCGTCTATCAGGATCTCGCGCTCTGCGACAACCTCGACATCGTGCAGAACATGTTCCTCGGCCGCGAGAAGAAGCACGGCATCGTGCTCGACGAGTACGGCATGGAGGAACTCGCGGGCGCGACGCTGGCCGGTCTGTCGGTGCGGACGGTGAAGTCCGTGCGGCAGAAGGTGGCGAGCCTGTCGGGCGGACAACGCCAGACCGTCGCCATCGCCAAGGCCGTGCTGTGGAACAGCAAGGTGGTGGTTCTAGACGAGCCGACCGCGGCGCTCGGTGTCGCCCAGACCCAGCAGGTCCTCGAACTGGTGCGCCGCCTGGCCGACAAAGGTCTTGCGGTGGTGCTGATCTCGCACAACATGAACGACGTGTTCGCGGTATCGGACCGCATCGCGGCACTGTATCTGGGCCGGATGGCCGCGCAGGTGCGGACCGCCGATGTGACCCATTCGCAGGTCGTGGAACTGATCACCTCCGGCCGCAGCGGGAGTCTCGGAATCGGAGTGCGGGCATGAGTGTGGTCGTGACGGACAAGGCCGCCGAGCCCGCCGCGCCGATGACCGAATTGGTCACCGGCTATGTCGGGCGGATTCGCAGCGGCAACATGGGTGCGCTGCCCTCGGTCATCGCGCTGGTCGTGCTGTCGGTCGTGTTCTGGATCGCGCGGCCGGTGTTCATGACCCAGGGCAATATCGCGAACCTGCTCACCCAGGGCGCCGCCATCGCGGTGATCGCGATGGGGTTGATCTTCGTGCTGTTGCTCGGGGAGATCGACCTCTCGGCCGGCTTCACCAGTGGTGTGTGCGCGGCGGTGCTCGCAGTGCTGCTCACCGACAAGGGGTGGCCCTGGTACGCGGCGGTACTCGTGTCGCTGCTCACCGGGGTCGTGATCGGGCTGACCATCGGTGCGATCGTGGTGAAGATCGGTGTCCCGTCGTTCGTGGTGACGCTGGCCGCGTTCCTCGCGCTGCAGGGTGTCGCACTGAAGATCATGGACAACGGCCGCAATATCTCCATCCACGACGAGACGATCCTGGCGATCGCCAACAAGAATGTGCCGCCCCTGCTCGGCTGGGTGATGTATCTGGTGTTGCTCGGCGGGTTCTCGTTCGTGCAGTACCGAAAGTTGCGGGCGCGCAACACACTCGGGCTGACCGGCGAGACGGCGCCGGTGGTCGCGGTGCGGATCGCGGCGGTCGCGTTCGTCGCGGGGGTGGCGGTGCTGGTGCTCAATGACGAGCGCAGCCGTAACCCGGAGGTCAACTCGCTGCAGGGCATGCCGATCGTGGTGCCGATCATCATCGCGCTGCTGCTGCTGTGGACCTTCGTGCTCAATCGCACCTCGTTCGGCAGGCATGTCTACGCGGTCGGCGGCAGTGTGGAAGCCGCTCGGCGCGCGGGCATTCCGGTCGATCGGATCAAGATCAGCGCGTTCGTGCTCTGTTCGACGATGGCCGCCGTCGGCGGGTTGATCGCGGCCTCGCGGGCCAACTCCGTGGATCCGAACACCGGCGGTTCCGATGTGTTGCTCACCGCGGTCGGTGCGGCGGTGATCGGTGGCACCAGCCTGTTCGGTGGTCGCGGCCGGATGCTCGACGCGGTGCTCGGCGCCGCGGTGGTCGCGGTGATCAACAACGGGATGGGGCTGATGGGCTACAGCGCGGGCACGAAATTCGTTGTGACAGGATTTGTCCTGCTGCTCGCGGCGGGGGTGGACGCACTGTCGCGCAAGCGTTCGCTGCCAGGAAGTTGACCATCGACCGGGAAGGCTGGGCCGAATGAGGGCTGCACCCGCCCCGGACGAGATCCGAACCCGCAATCTCGCCGCGCTGCTGCGCCACGTCCATGTGAGTGGCCCGGTCTCGCGGGCGGAGCTGGCCGAGCGAATGGGCTTGAACCGCAGCACGATTCTGGCCCTGACCACCGATCTCGCCGCTGCCGGGCTGGTGAGTGAGGAACTGCCACGCCAGACGGGCCGGGCCGGACGACCGTCGCTGGTGGTGCGGCCCGAATCGGAACGGGTGTATGTGCTCGCGTTGGATGTCGGTGCCGACCGGCTCGCGGTGGCGCGGGTGGGTCTCGGCGGCGTGATTCTCGACCGGCGCGAAACACCGCGTGACAGTACGGCATTCGATCCCGACGAGGTGATCGAATCACTGGCGGTGATGGCCGAGACGATGATCGGCTCGGCCGGGTCCGACAGTGTCTGTGTGGGTGTCGGGCTCGCGTTCTGTGGAATGGTGCGCGAGGGCGACGGCGTGGTGCGGTACGGGCCGAATATCGGCTGGGTGGATGTGCCGGTCGGTGCGAAACTGTCCGAGCGGCTCGGTGTCCGGGTCGTGGTCGGCAACAATGCCAACCTGGGTGCGCTGGCAGAGCGTGAGCGCGGTGTCGGCGCCGGGGTGTCGGATCTGATCTATCTGCACGGTGAAGTCGGCATCGGTGGTGGCGTCATCATGGGCGGCGAGCTGCTCGGCGGCGAGGGCGGCTACGGCGGCGAGGTCGGGCACATGATCGTGAACCCGGGCGGACGGGCGTGCAGGTGTGGTTCGCACGGTTGCCTGGAGGCAGAGGCGGGGGAGTTGGCGCTGATCGCGCTGGTGGGCCGGGCCGACCTCACCGGCCGGGCTGCGGTCGAGGCGATCGTCGACGCGGCGGCCCGCGGTGACGCGACCGCCCGCGATGCGCTGCACCAGGTCGGCGACTGGCTCGGGTTCGGGGTGGCCAACCTGGTCAATATCTTCAACCCGACGATGGTCGTGTTCGGCGGGGTACTGCGCGAGATCTACCTCGCCTCGGCCGCGCAGGTCCGGAGCCGGTTGGTTGTGAACGGGCTGTTGGCGGTCCGTGAGCGCGTCCGGCTCCGGACCTCCGCGCTGGCCGACGACGCCCCGCTCATCGGGGCCGCGGAACTGGCGTTCGTCGACGTGCTGACCGACCCGCTGCAGACACTGGCACGCGCCTGCGGCAGTTGATCGATCGGCGCCGGTGTGGCGACTATCGTGAAGTCATGGCGACCACCAGGATCGGTACGCACATCAATGCGCCTCGCTCCACCGTCTACCGCCTGTTGCTCGACGGCGACGCGGTAGGTGCCTGGATGGTGCCCGACGGGATGACCAGCGAGGTGCATCGGTTCGAGCCGGTCGAGGGCGGATCGTTCTCGATCACCATCACCTACGACGCCTCCACCGACGCGGGCGATACAGATCTGCAGCACGATGCCTACTTCGGGACGTTCCGATCGCTGGTTCCGGACGAACAGGTGGTCGAGGTGCTGGAGTTCGTCACGGTGCGGCCGGAGATGACCGGCGCACAGTCGGTCACCTTCACACTGACCGACGTTGACGGTGGCACCCTCCTCGATGTCCTGCACGAAGGGGTTCCGCCGGGACTCGGTCTCGCCGACAACGAGGGGACCTGGCAGATAGCGTTGACCAAGCTGGCCTCGCTGGCGGAGCGGGGCACGATCGACTGAAACACGGTGCGCCGCAACGACTGGTGCCGAACCACCGCTGCTGGCAGCTTGCGTGGCGCCGTTCGGAGCCGCACCGGCTCCCGTACCCGCCGGGGATGACGCCCGACTCCGACGCGGTACTCGATGCCGAGAAGTAGCCGAGCACTTCAAATCATGGCAAGGCTAATGGTGTTCGGGGGTGATCGCGGTTGCTTGAATCCTTCTATGCACCGACCGAACACCTTTCGACCCGGCCTGCGTGGCCGCGCCACCGCCGCACTTCTCGCGATGGCAACCGTTGCGACGCTCGGCCTGACCGGCTGCGCGCAAGGCAACGACACACCGGTCGGCACCCCCGACGCGCCACTACCCACCGAGGTTCCACCGGGGACCACGCTCGTCGTCGCCGATCAGTCGGAACGTCTGCAATCGGCGCTGCGGCTGTCCGGCGAACTGGACAAGCTGCCGTTCAAGATCGAGTTCGCGAACTTCGTCGGTGGCCCGGCCATCCTCGAGGCCTTCCGGGCGGGCGCGGCCGACGTGGGTCAGGTCGGCGATGTGCCACCGATCCATGCGCTGGCCGCGGGCCAGGACGTGCCGATCGTCGGCTCCTACCAGACCAACCCCCAAGCCCTGAAACTCGCTGTGGCGCCGGGCCGTTCGATCAGCAAGCTCGCGGATCTGAAGGGCAAGAAGATCGCCTACGCCGAGGGCACCGCCCAGCAGGCGGCGGTGTTGAAGGCGCTCACCAAGGCGGGTCTGAAGCCCACCGATGTGGAGCTGGTCCGGCTGCAGCTGGCCGAGTTCCCTGACGCGGTCCGCACCGCTCAGGTCGATGTCGCGCCGCTGATCGAACCCAACGTGACCCGGTTCCTCCGCACCGAGGGCGCCTCGCTGATCCCGGACTCGGAGACCACGGGCATCTACAGCGGCCTCGCCTACGTGTACGCGCGCCGGGCGGTGGTCCAGGATCCGGCGAAGGCCGCCGCGACCCGTGCTCTGGTCGGCGCGTTCGTGCGGGCCTGGCAGTGGACCAACACCCACCGCGAGGAATGGGCCACCCGCTACTACGTCGGAAGCCAGAAGGTCAGCGCCGACGACGCCAAGCGGATCGTCGAATCGCTGGGCACCTACACCTTCCCGCACCTCGACCAGCAGTTGATCGCCCGGCAGCAGACCACGATCGACGCGATCGACGCCGTGGGCGAGCTGCCGAAGAAGATCAAGGCTGTGGACGGTTTCGACCTGCGCTTCGATGCCGCGGTCACCGAGGCCGTCACTGCCAGCGGGGCCGCGTTCGCACCGGCGGTGAGCTGATGGCCACCATCGACGCGGGGGCACTGCGCAAGCTCAGGAACAGCACCGCCCCGGTCGAGGCGCTCGCCCCGCGTGGGCGGGGTCGGCGCAAACTGGGACCGGGCAAGCCGATCCCGTTCGGTTTCGCTCTCGGTCCGGTGCTGCTCATCGGCACCTGGGTGATCGGTTCCGCGATCGGTGCCATCGACCCGGAGACCCTGCCCGCGCCGTGGACGGTCGCGCAGACCGCGGGCGACCTGATCGCCGACGGGCGGTTGCAGTCGAACCTGCTGACCTCGTTGCAGCGTGCCGTGATCGGCCTCGTTCTCGGTGTGGCGATCGGCGTGGTGCTCGCGCTGGTCGCGGGGCTGAGCCGGATCGGTGAGGCGGTGGTCGACGGTCCCGTGCAGATCAAGCGGGCGATCCCGACGCTGGCGCTGATCCCGTTGTTCATCGTCTGGTTCGGGATCGGCGAGCAGATGAAGCTGATCGTGATCACCACCAGCGTGCTCATTCCGATCTACATCAATACCCACGCTTACCTGCGCAGTGTCGACGCGCGCTATGTGGAACTGGCCGAGACCGTCGGGCTGTCGCGGTGGGGATTTCTGCGTCGCATCGCGTTGCCGGGCTCGTTGCCGGGCTTCTTCCTGGGGCTGCGGCTGGCGGTGACCATTTCCTGGTTGGCGCTGGTGGTGGTCGAACAGGTCAACGCGACCAGCGGCATCGGCTACCTGATGACCCAGGCGCGCACCTACGGCCAGATCGACGTGATCGTCGTCGGTCTGGTGATCTACGGGCTGCTCGGACTGTTCGGTGATCTCGCCGTGCGGGCAACGGAACGAAAGGTGCTGGCATGGCGACAGACACTGGGCGACTGAGCTCCGACGAGCGGGTCGTCGTACGCACCCGCGCTCTGACCCGCGGCTTCGGCGAGCGAATCGTCTTGAACGGCATCGATATCGAGATCCGGCGCGGTGAGTTCGTCGCGCTGCTCGGGCGCAGCGGGTCCGGTAAGAGCACGCTGCTGCGGGCGCTGGCCGAACTCGATTCCGAGGTACCGGGATCCGGCGAGCTGACGGTGCCGACACAACGCGCGGTGGTGTTCCAGGATTCGCGGCTGCTGCCGTGGTCGCGCGTCCTCGACAATGTGGTGCTCGGGCTGACCGGGCGCGACGCGCAGCAGCGCGGGCGTTCCGCACTGGCCGAGGTCGGGTTGGCCGGACGCGAGAAGGCTTGGCCGCGAGAACTTTCCGGCGGTGAACAGCAGCGGGTGGCCTTGGCCAGGTCGCTGGTGCGTGAGCCGGAACTGCTCCTGGCCGACGAGCCGTTCGGCGCGCTCGACGCGCTGACCCGGATTCGGATGCACGCCCTGCTCCAGGCTCTGTGCGCGCGGCATCGGCCCGCCGTGCTGCTGGTGACCCACGATGTGGACGAGGCCGTGCTGCTCGCCGATCGGGTGCTGGTCCTCGACGAGGGCCGGATCACTATCGATCAGCGCATCGAGACCCCGCGCCCGCGCAGGCACGCGCACCCGGAGTTCGTCCGGCTGCGGGAAGTGCTGTTGAACGGGCTCGGCGTCGACACAACAGATTCAGAGAAAGTGAAACAGGCGTCATGAGTGCACCGCGTCAATTGAGTCTGAACGCGTTCATCTACCCGTCCGGGCACCATGAGGCCGCCTGGCGGCATCCCGACAGCAGGCCCGACCGCATCTACGACGTCTCCTACTACCAGGAGATCGGGCGTACCGCGGAGGCGGCGAAGCTCGACGCGGTGTTCTTCGCCGACGGGCCCGCCCTGCGCACCGATGTTCGTCACAACGCCGCGCCCGGCTTGGAGCCGATCACGCTGCTCACCGCGATCGCCGCGGCGACAACACATCTCGGCCTGATCGCGACCGCGTCGACCACCTACTACGAGCCCTACAACCTGGCGCGGTTGTTCTCCTCGCTCGACCACATCTCCGGTGGACGCGCGGGCTGGAACATCGTCACCACCGGCACCGATCTGGCCGCGGCCAACTTCGGGCTCGAACGCCACCCGGACCACGCCGAACGCTATGCCCGCGCACGGGAATTCGTCGACGCGGTGGTCGGGCTGTGGGACAGCTGGGAGGACGACGCGATCGTGCTCGACCGCGCCGCCGGTGTGTACGCCGATCCGGACAAGATCCATCCGATCGACTTCGTCGGCGAACATCTCAGTGTGCGTGGACCGTTCAACTCGGCGCGGACCCCGCAGGGACGTCCGGTGCTGGTGCAGGCCGGGGCGTCGAACGAGGGCCGTGCCTTCGCGGGCAAGTACGCGGAGGCGATCTTCACGGCCCATCAGCGACTGTCGGACGCGCAGTCCTTCTACGCCGATATCAAGTCCAAGGCCACCGAGTTCGGCCGTACCGCCGACGAGGTGAAGATCCTGCCCGGGATCAGCCCGTTCATCGCCGACACCGAGGCCGCGGCTCTGCGGTTGGAGCGCGAGTTCAACGAGCTGACGGTGCCCGAATACGGGCTCAAGCAGCTGGAATCGATCACCGGTACCTCGCTGCGCAGCCTCGCGCTCGACGAGCTGGTGCCCGTCGAAACGTTCGCGGGGGCAGGCGATGTCACCGACAACGGGCGCAGCAGGTTGCAGGTGGTGGCGGGCATCGTCGAGCGGGAACGGCCGACCCTGCGTGGGCTGCTGCACCGGCTGGCAGGCGCGCGCGGACACCGGGTGTTCGCGGGAACGCCCGAGCAAGTGGCCGACACCATCGAAGAGTGGTTCACCCAGGGCGCGGCGGACGGCTTCAACGTGATGCCGCCGTACTACCCCGGTGGGCTCGAGGTATTCGCCGAAACGGTGGTGCCGATCCTGCAGGAGCGCGGGCTGTTCCGCACCGAGTACACCGGGACCACGTTGCGCGACCACTTCGGGCTCGCGCGCCCGGAGAGTCAGTTCGCCCGCAGTGCCGCTCTAGCCGGATGACGGTGGGCTGTAGCAGCCGGCACGGCACTCGCCGGTCGGTGGCGGCGTCGTGACTCAGCTGCGATCCATGGCGCTGGCGGTCTTCGTTCCGTCCGCCATCTACGGAATCGGTTCGGGCGCAGCTGCTCCCATGCTGCCGCTGCGCGCACTCGAACTCGGCGCGTCGGTCGGAACCGCGGGCGTGGTCGTCGCCATGATGGGCTTCGGTCTCATCCTCGGAGATCTGCCCGCGGGCTGGCTGGTGGCGCGCACGGGGGAGCGCAAGGCGATCGCGCTCGGTTCCTTCACCTGCGCCTTAGGTCTGCTCGTGGCAATCCTCGCGCCGAATATCGGCGTATTCGCGGTCGGGCTGCTGATCAACGGCGCCTCGGGCGCGGTGTGGGGGCTGGCCAGACAGACCTACATCGTGGCCGTGGTGCCGAGTGCCGATCGGGGACGGGCCTTTTCGGCGCTGGCCGGGTGGATGCGGTTCGGGTTCTTCGCCGGACCCTTCCTCGGGGCGGGCGCGGTGCACTGGCTCGGCCCGATCGGTGGGCTGTGGATCCAGCTCGTCGCCATGCTCGTCGCGGGTGCGCTGGTGTTCGCCATGCCGGAGACCGAGGGTTCGCCGACTGTGGTCAGCGACAACACGATTCGCTCGGTGGTGGTCGAGCATCGCAAACTGCTCAGCACGCTCGGGCTCGGCGCTCTGCTCATGGGCGCGGCACGGGCGGCACGACAATCGCTGCTGCCGTTGTGGGCGGTGCACATCGGTGCCGACGCGGCGACCACCAGCATCGTGTTCGGTATCGCGGGCGCGGTGGACGTGCTGATGTCGTATCCGGCCGGAATCTGGCTGGATCGCTACGGTCGCAGGGCGATCGGCGTTCCCGCGATGATCGCCTTCGCCGCGGGGTACGCCCTGTTGCCGTTGGCGGGGTCGGTGGTCGGGCTGACCGCTGTCGCCGTGCTGCTCGGCTTCGCCAACGGGTTGAGCAACGGCGTGATCATGACTGTCGGCGCCGATGTCGCGCCGCCAGGTCAGCGCGCGGAGTTCCTCGGCGCCTGGCGGCTCACCCATGACATCGGCATGTTCGCGGGTCCGATCGCGGTCGGCGCGATCAGCGCGGTAACGGTGCTCGGCGCGGCGGCGGGCGCGCTCGCGGTGGCGGGTCTCGGTGGAGCGGCCGCGATGTATCGCTGGTTCCCCGGACGCCCGGTGGCCCCGATCGCGGTGCCCGAACAGAAGACCGCGGGTCTACGCGAGCCCCGGGAGTCGGTGGACAGCAACTGACCTCGCACGCCCGGTCGGTCGCCTACGGCCAGGAGGGGTCGCGTCCGGTGAGGCCGAGGATGCGGTCGAGCAGGGGAGCGGTGGCATCGACGGGGACTTCGGGGCCGTAGATGCCCATCTGGCGACCCTGTTCGGCGGTGGCGGCCGTCTCGTCGTAGGTGGTGCGCAGGAAATCGTCGTCCCAGTGTGGCGTGGCGCCGACGGCACGGGCGAGGTCCCAGCCGTGGACGATCAGTTCGCCGACCACCATCCCGCCGACCAGCGGTGCGGGCAGTTCCGTCGGCCCGCCCATGTGGGTGACTCCCCGCCACGCGGCGGGGTCGGTCCACGCGGTGGCGAGTGCGTCGAGGTGCGCGTCGAGGGCCGCGGCCCAGTCGCCCGCGGTCAGGTCGATATCGGCTTCGGCGGCTGCCGGGGGTGCGACCGCCTCCTTGCGTGCGGCGCCGACCAGCGACGGACCCCAGAAGAGCAGGTGGTTGAGCAGGGCTCGGATATCGAACTCGGCGCAGGGGGTGGGGTCGGACAGTCGGGCGGGATCGACCGTGTGGAGGAGCTTCGACAGCGGTGTCGCGGCGTGCGCTACGCGTTCGGTTTCGGACATGTACCGAGGTAACCACCGCGACGCCGCGCTGTCTTGAACAAACGCGACATAGACTCGCCGGGTGGAACGCGACCCCCGTGAACTGGGCGGTGCCTGGCAGATGTCGCAGCGCCACCGGTTCATCGCACCCTCGGCTGACCTGGCGCGGTATGTCGACCGGTACTGGGCCGTCACCTGGGATTACGAGCATCCGTTTCGGCAGTTGGTGGTGCCGCTGCCGAACGTGCACCTGACCTTCCGCGACGGTCGCGCCGAACTCCACGGTCCCTCGTCCTCGCACGTCTACCGCGAGCTCACCGGCTCGGGTTCGGTATTCGGGGTAGCCTTCCGGCCCGGGGCGTTCCGCCCGTTCCTGAACGGTCCGGTGGCAGATCTGCGGGATCGAACGATCGATGCGGCAACGGTTTTCGGCCCGGAATCGCCTGACCCGGTCGATGTCGGCTCGGTCGAGGGTCACCTTCGCGCGCACCTGCCCGTCGCCGACCCGGAGGCCGAGTGCGCGGGGCGGATGGTGGCGATGATCGCCGACGACACGGGCATCACCACGGTCGACGCGCTCGCGGGGCGCTGCGGGACGAGTGTCCGCCGGGTGCAGCGGTTGTTCGCCGAACATGTCGGCATCGGGCCCAAGTGGGTGATCCGCCGCTACCGCCTGCACGAGATCACCGAGCGGCTCGCCGACGGCGTCGACATCGATTGGGCGGTACTCGCCGCCGACCTCGGGTACGCGGACCAGCCGCACCTCAGCCGCGATTTCCGCAAGATCTTCGGTGAGCCACCGACCAGCTACGCACAGCGGTACGAGCGGTAGCCGGCGCGACAGGTAGAGCGGGGCACCGCGCGGGCGCCCCTACAGTGGAGTGATGTCGTCATTCGATCGGCATCCGTCCACCGTCGCGGACTTCGACGATGCGCGTCGGCGGGATCGGTTGCGTGAAACCAGGCTGGGACACGGGTGGCGCGGTTGGCGCCGGACCAGGCTGGCGGTGCTGCGAATTCTCGGGGTGCTGCTGGTCGCGATGATCGTGTTCGGGCAGTACTGGGTGCACGATGTGGCTCCCGAACGCGATCGGCTGGCACAGACCACGCCGGAGTTGCTGCCCGCGAATCTGCCCGCGGACGCGCGGGATTGGGATACCGCGGTCGTCGACATGGTGGGGCTCGGGGGAGTCAACGCGGCACCGACAGCCAAAGCCCTGCCCGCGCTCAGTCGCCTCGGGGTGGTGTGGGCGGTGCGCTACGACAACGCGGGTATCGACACCAAGGTCATCGCCGAGATGATCGTGCGGGCCGCGCGGTACGGCAATGTGCGCAATATCGTGCTGGTCGGTCACAGCATGGGTGGGATCATCGCGCTCGAGGTGGCGCGCCATATCCACCTGGGCAGCGATCGGCGATTGGTGGCCGTCGTGCTGGACTGCACGCCGATGGACCTGGACGCGGTCCGACCCGAGAGTCGCAGCCGCGGTGCCGATCTGGTGCGGTGGGTGGGCTGGTTGCCCGGGGCGCGGGAGAGCAGGCTCCTGCGCTTCGTGGTCGAGATGTCGGCTCGGCGTGAACGTTTCGCGCAGCGGGACGGACTGTTCTTCGATATCGACTACCGCGCCATGGGGCAGGCGGCCTCAGAGGTATTGCGCGACAAGATCTTCTCTCGTGATGCCGCCAGCAACGGGTTGATCGAGGCGCAGTTCCTGGCGATCGTGGCAGGCGGCGGCACGGCGGATCTGCGGGCGCTCGGCAAGCCGCATCCGGACAAGCGAAACCCGGCGATCGTGTTCATCCGGCCCCGCGAGGCGTCGCGCGATGACGTGGTGGACGTGGAGTATTCGCACAGGGTGCTGATCGAACAGTCCGGCGGCGTCAACGGCACTCTCTCGGTGGTGCGGCCGACTCGGACCGAGCACGCGAATCCGATTCAGCGACCGCGTGAATACAACGAGGTCATCGAAGCGCAGGTACTGCCGTTCGTGCGCCGCTATCAGGAGGCCAATCGCAATGATCCGCCCTGATCAGCGCACGCGGGCTCCGAGGATGGTGCGCACGCCCGCGATGAACAGTTGCAAACCGAAGTCGAATCGAGCTGTCGGGTCGGGAGTGTCGACCAAGGGGGTGTTGTCCTCGGGCAGCGCGCCGACGGAATCCATCTGCATGCGCGACTGTTCGTCGACGGTCTGGCCGAGCACGTAGTAGAGCAGGGTGTAGGCCGTGAGATCGGCTTCCTCCCTGGTCATTCCGGCACGGATGACAATGCCCGCCAGGCGTTCACGCGCCTTGCTCGTGGTCAGACGCGAGGCGTAGGTGGCCGAGACCAGTTCGGCGCCGTCGCGATAGGCGAGCAGACAGTCGCGCAGTCGGTGGGCGAGCTCGGTGAGCTGCGCGGGCCATTCGGTGGCCGTGATCGGCTCGTCCATCGGAGCGAGAATCCGGTCGGCCACCGCGCCGAGCAGGGACTGCTTGTCCTTGACGTGCCAGTACAGCGCCCCCGGCTGCACCTGCAGCGAGCCGGCGAGCCGGCGCATCGTCAGGTCGGCGAGCCCGTACTGATCGAGAATCGCGACGGCGGCATCGACCACATCCGTCTTCCGCAGTTGCACGCGCGTCCTTCCGTCCGATTTTCCGACCCGAGTGTCGTGACTCACTCGCAGCCGCTACCCTATCCTGAACACCGTTCAAGTTGCACGGCCACGCCGGGTGGATCACACCCACGGCTCGTGCGCACACCCCCGTCGAAGGGACATCACGTCGTGACGCAGGCACCCGTCCAGACCGATATTCTGGCCATCGCCCGTGAGCAGGTGCTCGAGCGCGGCGAGGGCCTCACCGAGCAGCAGGCCGTCGAGGTGCTGCGCCTGGGTGACGAGCACCTGGAAGCGCTGCTCGAGCTGGCCCACGACGTGCGGATGAAGTGGTGCGGCCCCGAGGTCGAGGTGGAGGGCATCATCAGCCTCAAGACCGGCGGTTGCCCCGAGGACTGCCACTTCTGCTCACAGTCGGGCCTGTTCCAGTCGCCCGTGCGCGCGGCCTGGCTCGACATCCCCAGCCTGGTCGAGGCGGCCAAGCAGACCGCAAAGACCGGCGCCACCGAGTTCTGCATCGTCGCCGCGGTGCGTGGTCCCGACGAGCGCCTGATGGCGCAGGTCGCCGCCGGTGTGGAGGCCATCCGCAACGAGGTGGACATCCAGGTCGCGTGCTCGCTGGGCATGCTGAACCAGGAGCAGGTCGACCAGCTCGCGGCGATGGGCGTGCACCGCTACAACCACAATCTCGAGACCGCCAAGTCGCACTTCCCCAAGGTGGTCACCACCCACTCCTACGAGGAGCGCTTCGAAACCCTGCGGATGGTGCGCGAAGCGGGCATGGAGGTGTGCTGCGGCGGCATCCTCGGTATGGGCGAGACCATCGAGCAGCGCGCCGAGTTCGCCGCGCAGCTGGCCTCGCTGAACCCCGACGAGGTTCCGTTGAACTTCCTCAACCCGCGGCCCGGCACCCCGTTCGGCGACCTCGAGGTGCTGCCCGCCGCCGACGCGCTGCGTGCGATCGCCACGTTCCGGCTCGCGATGCCGCGCACCATCCTGCGTTTCGCCGGTGGTCGTGAGATCACCCTCGGCGACCTGGGCGCCAAGCAGGGCATGCTCGGCGGGATCAACGCCGTCATCGTCGGCAACTACCTCACCACTCTCGGCCGCCCCGCCGAGTCCGATCTCGATCTGCTCGGTGAGCTGAGCATGCCGATCAAGGCGCTCAACGACACCCTGTAAAACGCTGTGTACGATCGAGTATCGACCCAGGTCGCGGCCGTCGAGTCGCACTTCGCAGAGGCGGTAACAGCATTGGACGAGCGCTACAACCCGTTCACGGGTAAGCGGATCGTGCCCGGGCTCGACGACGCGATGCCCGTGTCGGCCGCGCTCGGTCTCGAACCGCCGCGATTCTGCGAGCAGTGCGGTCGCCGGATGGTCGTGCAGATCAGTCCCGACGGCTGGTGGGCCAAGTGCTCGCGCCACGGTGTCATCGAATCGGCACGGTTGGAACGTCGGTAGTGCTCGGCCGCGGGGAGCGCCCTGAGGTATTGCGTCGTGAGGCCGTCGGCGTCGGCATCGTCCTCGCGGCGGTGCTGGTCGCGAGCGTGGCGGCCGGGGTGGTGTGGGGTCTGCTCGCGCCGACCGAGCGGTTGCGGGTGACCCAGCCCGGCCGCGCGGCCGTGCTCACCGGCGAGAGCCTGCACCTGTTCGACGCGGTCGGGATGTTCCTGTGCATCGGCGCGGTGGTCGCGGTGCTGAGTGCGGTCGGTGCCTGGCGGGTCCGGATCACCCGCGGGCCCGCTCTCGTGCTCGGCATGCTGGTCGCCTCGGGGCTCGGCGCGGCGCTGATGATGTGGATCGGGGAATGGGTTGCGGGCGTGCGGCATCCGCGTCCGGACGATCCGGCGATCGGCCAGATCATCGCGCTGCCAGCGGAAGTCGGCACCGATCTCGCCCTGCTGGTACAGCCGTTCCTCGCTGCCCTCGTGCTGTTGTTTCTCGCCGCGCTGCACCCGTCCGTCGATCTCGGTTCCGGTGCCGGCGGGCTGCTCGGTGACCTGCGCCCGGCCGATTTCGGCGACGATCCCGACGCCTACCGCCTGCCGTACGGAGTCGAACAGTATCGGCCCAGCGGCGATTTCGATCCGAGTTCGCAACCACGCGGCTGAGCGATCATTGCGCGATACCATTTCTGCATAACAGCAGGTAGATACCTTGCTGCGGTGCGAGAGGAACGGTCGTGGCATTCATCGGTGGTGGTCCGGTCGTCGAGGAACTCGACGCGAAATTCTGGCGGCTCACCGAACCGCTCACCTATGAGGGCGCGGTCGAAACCTTCACGGTGCCTGCCGGATTCCGCACCGACTTCGCCTCGGTGCCGCGCGCGTTGGTGTGGCTGATCCCGCGCTACGGCGCCTACACCAGAGCCGCGATCCTGCACGACTATCTGTGCCGCACAGCCGAAGTCGGGCCCGCCGACGCGGACGGGATATTCCGGCGCAGCCTGCACGAGGCCGGGGTGTCGGTGCCGCGACGCTGGATGATGTGGACGGCCGTTCGCCTCGGTAGCCGGTTGCGCGGAGCGCGTGCGGTCGACATGCTCGGCTGGTTGCTGATCGCGGTGCCCTCGCTGGTCTTTCTCGCGGTCCCGGTACTGGTGGTGACCGCTGCGCTGCTGGTGTTCTGGGTGGTCGAGCTGGGGTTCTGGGCCCTGGGTCGGATCACGCGCAGTACCGCGGCACCCCCGCCGAAGCCCCAGATGAAAACGGCCTGAGCCCGGATCTCACCCGGAATGGGGGAGGCGGCCCCACCTTCGCGTGGCTACCGTTCGGCGCATGTCCGAGCCGAGCACCGAACCCGCGACCGCGGCCCCGCCTGTCGAATGGTCGATTCCGCGCGGACTGATCGTGCTGTTGTCGCTCGCGGCCATGGTGGTCACCATCGCCGGACTGGAGGCCTTCTCCGGCGTGGTCGGACCGGTCTTCCTCGCGCTCATGCTGACCATCGCGGTGCAGCCGATCCAGACCTGGGCACTGCGCAAGGGCTGGCCCGCCTGGCTCGGCATGGCGGCGGCGCTGGTGGCGGTGGTCGCGATTCTGTTCGGAATCGGTGGTGCGCTGGCACTGTCGGCGGCGCAGCTGGCCTCGCTGCTGCCCAACTATGCCGACGAACTCAACAGATTGCTCGACCATGGGCGCGACTGGCTGTCGAGTGCGGGGGTGAGTTCCGATCAGATCCACAAGGCGCTGAGCGGGATCGATGTGGGCAAGGCCGCCGGTGTGATCGAGGAGGTACTCGGCGGCGTGCTCGGGGTCTTCTCGAATCTGTTCTTCGTCCTGGCACTGCTGCTGTTCATGGCCGTCGACGGGATGACGATGAACCGTCGGCTGGCGATGGTGGCTCACGAGCGGCCCGCGATCGCGCAGGCACTGGGCGATTTCGTTGCCGGGACACGCAAATACCTCATCGTCTCCACGGTGTTCGGCGCCATCGTGGCCGTGATCGATGGTGGCGCACTGTGGTTGATGGGCGTGCCGCTGCCGATCCTGTGGGCCTTGCTATCGTTCATCACCAACTACATTCCGAACGTCGGGTTCGTCATCGGCGTCATTCCGCCCGCGCTGCTCGCCCTGCTCGACAGCGGGCCGGAGCTGATGATCTGGGTGATCGTGGTCTATTCGGGGATCAACTTCGTGATCCAGTCGATCATTCAACCCAAGTTCGTCGGTGATGCCGTCGGCCTCGGGGTGACCATCACGTTCGTGTCGTTGGTGTTCTGGGCATGGGTGCTCGGTGCGCTCGGTGCGCTGCTGGCGATTCCGCTGACGTTGCTGGTGAAGGCGCTGCTGTTCGACATCGATCCGACAACGCGATGGGCGGACGTGTTGCTCGGTGCGCCCATGGAGAAAAAGCCCGCGCCGCGCGAGAAACCGGACAAGCCCGCACAGCCCGAGACGGCGGTGGACAAGGAATAGCGGGCGCCGTTTATCGGTTCACCGGAAAACCAGTGGAATGTGGTCGTACCCGCTCCCTATCCTGGCGGCATCGTGATTTTCGGGGGAGGACCTTGACCATGAAGACCGCAGCCGAGCAGGTCGCAGCGCAGCCCGCCGAGCGACCCGATCTGGTCGCCTGGCGCCGCCGCCATGCCCTGCGCAGTTCGTCGGCCGCCACCGCGGTACCCAGCGGTCGCACCTATCGGCGCTCGTCGAAGCATCGCGCTCGTCGCCACGATTCCTGAACGGGGCCGGGCTTTTCCGGTTCGTCCTGCCGCCACGGCTACGCGGTCTGCACGGTGATCCGGTAGCCGAGGCCGATCCCCTTGCCGATGTACGCGGCGCCGCCGAGGTGGAGCCAACGGTCGGTGCCGCCGCGCGGATCAGCCAGGAACGCGGCACGCACGTAGTCGACGCCGGCGGGGAATCCGCCGGCGGGGGAGGACACGGTGCTCATGACATACGCCTCAGCCCACACCCGGGGTTCGGCCGCGATATCGCGCAAGGGCGCCACATCGGGGACGAAGACGCCGAACTCGTCGGCCGGTGCACGAAGAGACTGGAGGAACTTCCCCGTGACGGCGAGCCGCACCACGCCGGTGTAGACGGTGCAGCCCGGTGTCAGCTGCAACGGCGGGGCGGGCTGGATGTCGCACTGCAAGGCCATGTTCCGACTGTACGGACCGCCGGGACTGGGCTTCGGTCTCACATATCGAGCCCGAGATCGAGTACGCGCACGGAGTGCGTCAGGGCGCCGATGGCGAGGTAGTCGACGCCGGTGCCCGCGTACTCGGCGGCTTGATCGAGCGAAAGTCCGCCGGAGGACTCGAGTTTCGTCTCGGGAGCTGCTGCGTTGCGGCGCTGGACGGCGGCCTGCGTCTGCCAGAGCGCGAAGTTGTCCAGCAGCACCAGTTCGACGTTCTCGGCGAGTACCGCGTCGAGTTGTTCGAGGCTGTCGACCTCGACCTCGCAGGCGATTTCAGGGGCCAATTCGCGGACCGCGCGCAGGGCGTTGACGACCGAACCCGCGGCGACCACGTGGTTGTCCTTGATCAGCGCGGCATCGCCGAGCCCCATCCGATGGTTCACGCCGCCACCGACGCGGACCGCGTACTTCTGCAGGGCGCGCAGGCCGGGCAACGTTTTCCGGCTGTCGCGGATCTTGCACTCGGTGCCGTCGACCGCGTCGACCCAGGAGGCGGTCGCGGTGGCGATGCCGGAGAGGTGGCAGACCAGGTTGAGCATGGTCCGTTCGGCGGTGAGCAGGCCGCGGGTGGGCGCGACGACGCTCAGCACCGACGTGCCCGGCTCCACCCGGGTGCCGTCGGGGACTCGCGCGGTGATCTCGTAGGCATCAGCGCCGAGCACCTCGTCGAGCACGAGCAGCCCGACGTCGATGCCCGCGACGGTGCCGTGCTGGCGTGAGACCACCGAGGCCTTGCTCACGGCGTCTTCGGCGACGGTGGCGACCGTGGTGACGTCGGGCCCGTAGCGCAGGTCCTCGTCGAGAGCGGTACGGATCAGCGTCAGCAGCTCATCACGGTCCAGGGTGGCGTCCAGAGCCATTACTGCACTCCTGTTCTCCGGGCGACTGTGCGCCGCGTCGATCGGGCGGGGCGAGTCTCGCTCCGCCGGAATTTCTTGAACAACAGACCGGGCGGGCGATGTCACCGCACCCCGGTCGGCAAGGGCGCGAAATCGACTGTCGCGGTGGATAGCTCGAGTGCGCCGCGCGCGTCGAGAGCGACCGCGATGCTGTGCCGCTGCCCGTCGACGGGCCCCGGATACTCCGAGCGGGTGTGGCAGCCGCGACTCTCCTGACGTGCCGCCGCCGCGAGCAGCAGGGCGCGCGCCGTCACGGTGAGCGCCGCGTCCTCGATACGGCGCAGGTGCGGGGCCGCGGTCACCGAATCCTCGGCAGTGTCGAGCATCGGCACGATCGAACTCGCCGCATCGATACGCGTCCGCGCCTCGGTGAGCCCGGCGCCGTCACGCACGACGGAAGCGTGTTCGGTCATCGCCTGCTGTACCACCGAGCGATCAGCGAATTCCAGTGTCCACGAAGATATCTCGTCGACTCGAGCGCGCGTCCCGACACGTTCGGCCGCCGCCGCGCCTGCCCGCTCGCCCACCACCAGCCCTTCGAGCAAACTGTTGGAGGCCAGTCGGTTCGCGCCGTGCAGTCCCGTTCTGGCGACCTCGCCCGCGGCGTAGAGCCCCGCGACGCCGGTGCGCCCGTGCGTATCGGTGACGACGCCACCGCACTGGTAGTGCGCGGCGGGCGCGACCGGGATCAGTTGCGCCGCAGGGTCGATCCCCGCCGCCAGGCACGACGCGGTGATCGTCGGGAACCGCTGGGCGAATCCGTCGACGGTGCGCGCGTCGAGGAAGACATGGTCGGTGCCCGACGCCCGCATGCGCTCCGCGATCGCGCGCGACACCACATCCCGGGGAGCCAGGTCGCCTCGCGGATGCACCCCTTCGGTCACCGAGTGCCCGTGGGAATCCACGAGTATCGCGCCTTCGCCACGAACCGCCTCGCTGATCAACGGCCGCCTGCCCACCCCGCCCGGGGTGTAGAGCACGGTCGGATGGAACTGCACGAACTCGAGATCGGCCACCGCCGCCCCGGCCCACAAGGCCAGCGCCACACCGTCACCGGTCGCTCCCGGCGGATTGGTACTGAGCGCGTAGAGCTGCCCGAGTCCGCCGGTGGCCAGCAGGACGGCGGGCGTGTGCACGACACCGAAACCGTTGTCCGACACCGCGATAACGCCCTGCACACCGTCGGCGCCGGTCACCACGCGCAGTGCGGCGGCGCCGAAGATCACCGGCAGTCCCGCCGCGTTGAGCGCGCGCTGCACCTCGGCGCCGGTGGCGTCGCCGCCGGCGTGGATGATGCGACGTGTGCTGTGCCCGCCCTCGCGAGTGCGCGAGATCTGCCCGTCACGACCGAGGTCGAAGACCGCGCCGAGGTCGGTGAGCGCGGCCACCGCGGCTTGGCCGCCCTCGACGATCGAACGCACCGCGTCGACCTCGCACAACCCGGCGCCTGCCTCGACCGTGTCGAGCACGTGCGAGTCCACCGAGTCGCCGAGCGGTGCGACGACAGCGATGCCGCCTTGCGCGTACTGGGTCGAGGTATCGGTCGGGCCACCCTTGCTGAGGATGAGCACCCGCAGCCCACGCAACGACGCCGTCCGTGCCGCGGTGAGACCGGCCACGCCCCCGCCGATGACGACCAGGTCGACCTCGGCCTCCCAGGAAACCGGAACCGTCATGGTCGTTACCGGCTCGGCCCCGCGGCGGCGGTCATTCGCCACCGCCGGAGTTGCCGATGGCGATCATGCGCTGCACCGAGGCGCGACCGGCCTCGGCCATCGCCAGGTCGACGTGCACCTCGTCGGCGCCCTCGACCAGGCAGCGCAGCAGCGCGGCCGGGGTGATCATCTTCATGTACTTGCAGGACGCGCGATCGTTGACGGCCTGGAAGTCGATTCCGGGCGCCGCCTTGCGCAGCTGGTGCAGCATGCCGATCTCGGTCGCCACCAGTACCTGGGTGGAGTGCGAGGCCTTCGCCGCGTCGATCATCCCGCCGGTCGACAGGATGTGCACCCGCTCGGCCGGGAACGCGCCCTCGCCGGCCAGGTACAGCGCCGAGGTGGCGCAACCGCACTCCGGGTGCACGAACAGCTCGGCATCGGGGTGGGTGCGGGCCTGTTCGGTGAGCTCGTCGCCGTTGATACCGGCGTGCACGTGGCATTCGCCCGCCCAGATGTGCATGTTCTCGCGGCCCGTCTCGCGCTTGACGTGCGCGCCGAGGAACTGGTCGGGCAGGAACAGCACCTCACGGTCGCGGTCGATCGAGTCGACCACGTCGACGGCGTTGGAGGAGGTGCAGCAGATGTCGGTGAGCGCCTTCACCTCGGCGGTGGTGTTCACGTACGACACCACCATCGCCTCGGGGTGCTCGGCCTTCCAGGCACGCAGTTCCTCGGCGGAGATCGAATCGGCCAGCGAGCAGCCCGCGCGCTGATCCGGGATGAGCACGGTCTTGGCCGGGCTCAGGATCTTGGCGGTCTCGGCCATGAAGTGCACGCCGCAGAACACGATGGTGTCCTCTTCGGCCTCGGCCGCGATGCGCGAGAGCGCCAGCGAGTCGCCGACGTGGTCGGCCACGTCCTGGATCTCGGGCAGCTGGTAGTTGTGCGCGAGGATGGTCGCATTGCGTTCGCGCGCCAGGCGGCGCACCTCCTGCGCCCATTCCGGCGTCGCCTCGACACCCGCGTAGCCCGTGGGTCCGTCGAAGACGGAATCCATCAGCGTCCGCTGTGCAGTCGTCGTCGCCATGGTGGCTCCCTTCATCGTGCGAGCGGCTCCATCGCCGCGATTCGCACCTGACCAGGTTTTCGACTTATAATCGAAAACGTGCCCCATAGTAACACCATCCACGAATCGCTCACCGCGGTGTTCCAGGTACGCCGCTTCCCTCCGAGCATTTCCGCAGGTAGAGGCGCCAAGCACCCGGAGTTGGCGGTGCTGCTGTGGGAACGTGCGCTCGATCCGCAGAAAGGCACGTGGTCGCTACCCGGCGGCCGCCTGCGCGACGACGAAGACCTCGACACCTCCGCCCGGCGCCAGCTCGCCGAGAAGGTCGACGTGCGCGATCTGCATCACCTCGAGCAGGTATCGGTGTTCAGCGACCCCGACCGGGTCCCCGCTCCGCGCCGCATCGCCTCGGCCTACCTCGGCCTCGTCCCCCTCACCACCGAACCCGAACTCCCCTCCGACACCACCTGGCACCCGGTCTCGAACCTGCCCGACATGTCCTTCGATCACCGCACCGTCGTCGACCACGCCCGCACCCGCCTGGCCGCCAAGCTCTCCTATACCAACATCGCCTACGCACTGGCTCCCGACACGTTCACCATGTCGACGTTGCGCGAAATCTATTGCGCCGCACTCGGCTACGACGTCGATACCACCAACCTCCAACGAGTTCTCACCCGCCGCAAGGTGATCACGCCCACCGGCGATACCGCTCCCTCCGGGCGGGCGGGAGGTCGGCCCGCGGCGCTGTACCGCTTCACCGACTCCGGCCTGCGCGTCACCGACGAATTCGCCGCGCTACGGCCACCGGGCTGAGAGCGAGACTCAGGCGCGGGTCGGCACCAATTCGGCGACAAGGGCTTCGATGCGGGACCTGATCTCGTCGCGGATCGGGCGCACCGACTCCATGCCCTTGCCCGCCGGGTCTTCCAGGACCCAGTCGCGATAACTCACGCCGGGGAATACGGGACACGTGTCGCCGCAGCCCATGGTGATGACGACGTCGGAGGTTTCCACGGCGTCGTAGGTGAGGATCTTCGGCGTCTGGTCGGCGATGTCGATGCCGAGTTCGGCCATCGCCGCGACCGCGGCCGGGTTGATCGTCTCGGCGGGCGCGCTGCCCGCGGACCTGACCTCGACGGCGTCACCGGCGAGGTGGGTGAGGAAACCGGCGGCCATCTGGGAGCGACCGGCGTTGTGGACGCAGACGAACAACACGCTGGGCTTGGTGGTCATGTGGGGCAACGCCTTTCAGTGGGCCGGGGAGGCCGAGGGCGTGGTGGTGGGAAATCGTCGACGCAGTGCCAGTGAGACATAGACCAGCGCGACGAGGACGGGGACCTCGATCAGAGGGCCGACGACTCCGGCAAGTGCTTGGCCCGAGGTAGCGCCGAAGGTGGCGATCGCCACCGCGATGGCGAGTTCGAAGTTGTTGCCCGCGGCGGTGAAGGCGAGGGTGGTGGTGCGGGCGTAGCCGAGGCCCATGGCGGCGCCGAGGGCGTAGCCGCCGCCCCACATCACGGCGAAGTACACCAGCAAGGGCAGGGCGATGCGCACGACGTCGACGGGATGGGCGGTGATCTGTTCGCCCTGCAGGGCGAACAGGATCACGATGGTGAACAGCAGGCCGTAGAGCGCCCATGGGCCGATCCGGGGCAGGAATCTCTCCTCGTACCAGTCGCGGCCCTTGGCGCGTTCGCCCAGGCGGCGGGAGAGGAAACCGGCGAGCAGCGGGATGCCGAGGAAGATCAGGACCGATTTCGCGATCTGCCAGGGGGAGACGTCGATCGTTGTCTGCTCGAGGCCGAGCCACCCGGGCAGGACCGACAGGTAGAACCAGCCGAGCACGGCGAACATGAGGACCTGGAAGACCGAGTTCAGGGCGACCAGTACGGCGGCGGCTTCGCGATCGCCGCAGGCCAGGTCGTTCCAGATGATCACCATGGCGATGCAGCGGGCCAGGCCGACGATGATCAGGCCGGTGCGGTATTCGGGCAGGTCGGGCAGAAACAACCAGGCCAGGGCGAACATCAGCGCGGGGCCGAGCACCCAGTTCAGGACCAGCGAGCCGATCAGCAGCTTGCGGTCGCCGGTGACCGAGTCGAGGCGGTCGTAGCGCACCTTGGCCAGCACCGGGTACATCATGATCAGCAGGCCGAGTGCGATCGGCAGGGAGACGCCGTCGATCTCGACCGCGCTCAACGCGTCGCCGAGGCCGGGGATCATGCGTCCGAGCAGCAACCCGGCGGCCATCGCCACCCCGATCCAGACCGGAAGGAAGCGGTCGAGCGTGGACAATTTGCCCACGACGGCGGGATGCTCGGTCGCGGTGCTCATAGGGTCACTGCTCCGGCCTCGGTCGCGAGTACCTCCGACAGCCGCGCCAACGCGTGCGGGACGACCCGGTAGTACACCCAGGACGCGCGGCGTTCGCTGGTCAGCAGACCGGCTTCGCGCAGCACCTTCAGGTGGTGGGAGATGGTCGGTTGGGTCACGTCGATCCCCGTCGACAGGTCGCAGACGCAGGCCTCGCCGCCGGCGCGGGACGCGATCGCCGAGAGCAGCCGCAGTCGAACCGGGTCGGCGAGCGCCTTGAACAGCACGGCCAGCTCGGTGGCGGTCTCGCCGGTCATCGGTGCGCGGGTGCTGAGTGTGGCCGCACACGAGGGTGCGGCCACACTCAGCGGCAGATCCTGATTCGACATACGTCGATATTGATCGATGTCTAATCAAGAAGGCAAGCGAACACTGTGTGAACTTGCTCGCGGTAGGGGCCGGTCAGCCGCAGCAGCTCGCGCCGGAGTCGACCGCCTTCGCCTTGGCCTCGGTGCCGCAGCAGGCGCCTTCGGCCTCGGCTTCGGCGGCGGTGCCGCAGCAGACGTCGACCGCTTCGGCGTCGGTGCGGCCGAGTTCGGGTGCGGTGCCGAAGGTTTCGCTGTCGGACAGCACCGTGTAGACCTCCCACCGTTCGGCGCCCGGCCCGGTCACCCACACCTTGTCCTGGGTGGCGAAGCAACAGGTGGTCGCGATCTGCTCCTCGGTGAACAGGCCCGCTTGCGAGAGTCGGGCGATCTCGCCGTGTACCTGCTCGGAGGATTCGACCTCGACTCCGAGGTGGTTGAGGGACCCGCCTTGGCCGGCGTTCTCGATCAGTACGAGCTTGAGCGGGGGCTCGGCGATCGCGAAGTTGGCGTAGCCGGGCTTGCGCTTGGCCGGTTCGGTGGCGAACAGAGTGGAATAGAACCGCACGGCGGTGTCGAGGTCGTCGACATTGAGGGCCAGCTGGATACGAGACATGATCGAACCTCCACTTGTGTGACATATATCGAAGAACTTGTGAGGCCGAGTCTGCCCACCTTTTCGACATATGTCAATACCGCGGGTAAGGTCGATGTCATGCCGAAGGCGCTACCGATGATCGATATGTCCGCCCCCGTCTGCTGCGCGCCCGTGGCGGCGGGGCCCGTCGACGACGCCGCCGCGCTGGAGGTGGCGTTGCGGCTCAAGGCGATCGCCGACCCGGCCAGGGTCAGATTGCTGTCACTGCTGCTGACCAGCCCGCTCGGTGAGGAGAACGGCGGCGACCTCGCCGCCGCGGTCGGTCTGAGCGAGTCCACGGTCTCTCACCATCTCGGCCAGTTGCGCAAAGCGGGCCTGGTGGAGTCCGAACGGCGGGGGATGAACACCATCCATCGCGCCCGCCGCGACGCACTGTCCGCGCTGTGCACGGTGCTCGATCCCAACTGCTGCACGTAGTTTTCCGCCGTTCGAGCTTCGTCGTGGGTTGATTCGCCCTCAGGCGGTGAGCTCGCGTTGCAACGGGGTGCGGAAGCGGGGGATGGCTCGGACTTCGCCGAACCAGGTTGTGGTGCGGGCGATTTCGGCGTCAATGAGTTTTTCGGTGTCGGAGCCGACATCTTCGAGTAGACGGGTCACTACTTCGCCGTCGGAGCGTTGGGCCCAGCCGCCCACTATGCGACCGTCGGCCCAGATGGTGGGGCCGATATTGCCGTTGGTGTCGAAAAGTGCAGGGGTGTGGGGGCCGAGGAACCATGCTCGGGATTGCCAGCCCATGGGGGTCGGGTCGAGGGCGGGGAGTAGGGCTGCCCAGGGTTCGGGGGTGGGGACGGGGGCGAGGTCGTCGGCGAGGATTATGCCGGGGGTGCCGTCGAGGTCTACCTCGACTGTGTCGAGTTCTGCCAAGGTTTTCCGGACTTCACCGAGCGTCCAGCCGGTCCACCATTTCAGGTCGGTGACCGGGGCCGGTCCGAAGGTGCGCAACCACTGACGTACCAGTTCGACGCGGGCCTGTGCGGCGGGCAACGGTGAAAACCCTTCGGGTAGCCAGGTTTCCACGGGGGCCCAGGTGTACTGGCTGCTGGTCCAGCTGCCGTTCGGGCGGCCGCGCACGATGCGACCTTCGGCGCCGAGGACGACCAGGACCCAGGTGGTGATGCTGGTCGGTTTGGAATAGGACTTGCCGGGCGCGGTGTCTATCTGGGTGCGCAGGCGTGGCACATCTTTGCTCAGCTGGACGCCGGTCGCCGCGCCGCGGGTCAGCAATGCCGCGTGGGTCTCGGCTTCCACCTCGGCGAGCCAGGTCGAGATGTCGCCGTCGACCACGCCGGCTTGTTCGATGAAGCGACCGTAGGTGCGGCGTTGCTTGTGGGCCAGCGCATCGCAGGTGGAGGCCTGCAGAACAGGGAGCAACTCGGTCGGCGCGACGAACATCGTGCGGCGCATGGCGAGCATGCGAATCAGGGCGCGGTCGTCGTACAGGGCCTTCTCGACATCGGCCGGGGTGAGTTCGATGCCACGGGCGCCGACCGAAAGGAACACCGTCGCCGGGTCGGTGGCGTGCAGAACCACCATCGAGCGCGCGATGTCGACCGGGTCGTTCGAGCGGGCCGACGGCGCGAGGCGATGCCTGGCCGCCAATCTGGCGCGACGCTGCGCGGTATCGATCGAGAGCATGAGCGGATGGTATGCGGGGACACCGACAACCACGCGCATGTGCGGCGGGAGCGGGTTCGGCTCGGCAGTGACGGTGAGGGCACGTCAGCTCGGCGGCGGTGCGGGGGTGAGACCGTCGAGGAACGCCGCGGCCTCGCGATGCGAGCCGAGCCGAACGAAGGTGAGGTTCTGAAATGCCGGGTCGGATTGTGCCGCAAGATAATTCGCCCGGTTCCTCGCATGGGTCGTCCAGGCCCACACGATCACCGATCGTTGCGGGTCGAGCGAGAACATCTGGCTCCAGAGTTCTCGATTGCCGTTCCACAGCTCGCGCCCGGTCAGTGCGCGGCCCACCGTCCGGCGGACGATCTGGCGCATGACCAGCGACCGGGGCAGATCGAACCAGGCCACCGTATCGGCCCGTCGCCACACCAGATCGCCGAGTTTGCTTCGGTAGCCGCCGTCGACCACCCAGGCATCCCCGGTGATCCGCTCGGCGACGGCGGCCCGGAAGTCGGGCGCGGGCATCGGCGTCCAGTTCGGTTGATGGTGGATCGCGTCCAGTTCGATGTGCGGGATCTCGAGCTGGGCCGAGATCTGCCGGGCCAGCGTGCTCTTGCCCGACCCCGATGTCCCCACCACGACGATTCGTCGCATCCCAGCCACCACGACAGTATCCACCCGGGTTCGGCAGGGTTCGAGGGGTTATTCGGGGCGCCAGCTGCGGACGAGGTCGAGGAGGCCGGGGAAGCGGGTGTCGAGGTCGGCGACTCGGACCTGGCTGCGGCGTTCGAGGCCATAGCGGTGCTGGCGGGTGATGCCTGCTTCGCGGAGAGCGCGGAAGTGGTGGGTGAGCGTCGACTTGGGGCGGTCGATGCCGAACCAGCTGCAGGGGCGGTCGAGGTCGGGGGATTCGATGAGGAGCTTGTGCACGATCCCGAGGCGGAGTGGATCGCTGAGTGCGCCCAGGACGACATCGAGGCGCAGGTCTGCGCGCGCGGGCTCGGGGAGTCGTTCGGCTTCGATCGCTGCCTGCATCGGACACCTTCCACGTCGGGGGTTGTACGAATCTTATCGTACTGAGTATGTTCGACTTCTCTCGTACTAGTACGAGAGAAGTCGAACTAGGGAGTGGGCATGACGATTCAGGCCGTGGCACCACGAGTGCGCGATGGGGCGATATGGGCGGCGGCGTGGCCGGTGCTCGCGGTGTTCGTACTTTCGAACGCGGCGACCCCGCTCTATGTCGTGTGGCAGCGGGAGATGGGATTCTCCTCCGGCACGCTCACTCTCGTGTTCGCCAGCTATATCGCGGGATTGCTCGGGGCGCTGACCGTCGCGGGGGTGGTCTCCGACCGGGTGGGGCGCAAACCGGTGCTGCTGCCCGCGATCGTGCTGGCGATGGTGGCGTGTGTGCTGTTCGCCTGTGCTGGTTCGGTGCTCGTGCTCGCCCTGGCGCGGTTGCTCACCGGCATCGCCGTGGGCTGCGCGGTCTCGGCCGGTATGGCGGCGGTAACCGATATCGCCGGCCGGGGCCGGACGGCGAAGGGTGCCTTGGCGGCTTCGGTGGCCATGGCGCTCGGCGCCGGGCTGGGTCCGCTGCTGTCCGGGGTGCTGTCGGAGCTGGCGCCCGGCGCGACGGTGACGGTGTTCGTCGTCGAAATCGTGCTGCTTGCCGTCGCTTTCGTGGTGGTACTGCGGATGGATCTGCCGAGCGGCACGGGCGGGCGTGGCCCGTGGATCCGGTTGCCCGCGGTGCCCGCGCAGGGCCGGACAGCGGTGCTGTTCGGGATCGCTGCCTTCGCTCCTGGCATCACTGCCACTTCCTTCGTCCTGTCGCTCGGCCCCTCGGTGCTCGGGTTGCTCGGATCGGCGAATCGGGTCGTGGCGGGCGGGACGGCCTTCGTGATGTTCCTGGCCGCGACCGGGATTCAGTTCGCGGTGCGGCACAGGGGTGTTCGCGCGATCTTGGTCGGCAGCTCGGTGGCGACGACAGCGAGCACTGTCGCGCTGGCCGGTGCGGTCGCGACGGCGTCGGTGCCGGTGTTCGGTGTCGCCGCGGTACTGGCGGGGATGGGGCAGGGACTCGGGCAGCTGGGCGGATTGACCGCGATCGGGTCGACGGTGCCGGCGGATCGGTTGGCCGAGGCCAACGCCGCGCAGAACGTGGGCGGATACCTCCCCGCCGCGGTATTGCCGCTAACGGCCGGATTTCTCGGCGACGCGACCGGGCTGGCCACGGCCACAAAGGTGTTCGCGGCCGTCGTCGCGATCGCGGCCCTCGTGGGTGCCACCTTCGCGCTGCGCCGGGGCACGGAGGTGGAACGTGTTGTGGGGCAAGGGTGATCGCCACCCGTGCGTAGTGTCCATTTTGTACAGACTGTGCGGTTGTCGATTTCGTCACCGGGCAGGAATCTCGTTGCTATCGTCCGCTCATGAACGCGGCGCCACCTGTTGTCACTGCGGCTGAGCTGGGGGTGGACGACGACGAGCGGCCCGCGCGGGTGCTCTCCGGATTTCCCGGTCGGCTGGTCGGTGTTGTCGCGCTCGGGCTCGCGCTGTTGTCGGTGTGGCAGGTGTTTCGGCCGTTGGCGCAGGGCAGTCAGTACTACCTGGTCATTTTTCTGGCTGTCGCGCTGCCGCTGGTGTATCTGAGCTACCGGTCGTGGTGGGGTCCACTCGATCGGGCGGACGGGCCCTCGGTGCTCGACTGGGTGCTGGCCGGAATCACGGTGGTGGTGTGTCTGTATCCGGTGCTGCCGATCCGGATCGGTGACGCGGGCGGGGGATACGACGCGTTCCTCGATCGCCAGGGGATGCTGGCGCCGCTCGATGTGGTGATGGGCGGGCTGCTGCTGGTGCTGGTGCTCGAGGCGTGCAGGCGTACCACCGGGGTGATCTTGCCGATCGTGTGTCTGGTGTTCCTCGGGTACGGGTACTACGGCGGGCTGTTGCCGCAGGACTGGTCGATCGCGCACGCGGGGCTCGATGTCGATCAGATCGTCGACGCGCTCTACAACTCCGGCAGTGGCTTCTACGGCACGCCGCTGGACGTGGCCGCCAGTTACATCGTGTTGTTCACGCTGTACGGGGCCGTGCTCGAATTCTCCGGTGCCGCGAGGTTCTTCGTCGATCTTTCGGTGTCGTTGTTCCGTCGCTCGCACAGTGCGGCGGGGCGGACAGCGGTGGCGTCGGGATTTCTGCTCGGGACCGTCTCGGGGTCGGGGACCGCGACCGCGGTGAGTACCGGCGCGGTGACCTGGCCGATTCTGCGCAAGGCCGGATACCGGCCCGAGCAGGCGGGCGGGATGCTGGCCGCGGCGGGCGTCGGTGCGATTCTGTCGCCGCCGACGCTGGGCGTCGCGGCGTTCATCGTCGCCGAGTATCTCGACGTGTCGTATGTGACGGTGCTCGGGTGGGCACTGATCCCGACACTGCTGTACTACCTCGGCATCCTGCTGTCGGTCGAGATCGACGCGCGCCGCATCCACGCGGACGGCCGCGCGCCCGCGGATCTGGCCGATGGTCCGCTGCCGACGCCGTGGTGGAAGCTGCTGGGGCGCTTCGGGTATCACTTCTCGTCGCTGCTCGTGATCGTCGTGCTCTTGCTGGCCGGTGTGAGCGCGACCCGCGCCGTCGTCTACGCGACGGTGCTCGCGCTGCTGCTCGCGATCCCGGACCGGATGCTGCGGACCGCCTCCGACGAGAGTGCGAGCCCCGCCGATCTGACGAAAACGTCCGCCGGACAGGGGGTTGCGGAATCGGCTGACAGTGCGATCACCGACCGTGGCTCGGCTCCGAAGGTGGGTGGGTTCAGCTGGTCACGGAAGAGCTTGGGGCAGTTCGTGATCGAGGCATTGCGCGCGCTGTCGTATGGCATGCGCTCGGCGCTCCCCGTGGTCGCGGTGTGTGCCGCCGCCGGCGTGATCACCGCGATGACCACCAAGACCGGACTCGGAGCGCAACTGGCCGCGCTGCTGGTCAAGGCCGGATCGGCACTGTCCGACGATCCCGCCGTGGTGCTGGCGACCACCGCGGTGCTGGCGGCGATCGCGTTGTCGCTGCTCGGCCTCGCGGTGCCGGTGACGGCGTCGTTCGTCATCGGCTGGGTGATCATCGGGCCCGCGCTGCTCGACCTGCACGTGGCCGCACCCGCCGCCGCCATGTTCGTCTTCTACTTCTCGGTGCTCTCGGAGGTGACGCCGCCGACCGCGCTCGCCGCCGTCGGCGCGGCCGCCGTGACCGGCGCGAAGGCCATGCCGACGATGTGGCACGCCCTGCGGTACGCGCTGCCCGCGTTCCTGGTGCCGCTGATGTTCGTGCTCACCGACTCCGGACAGCATCTGCTCGGACTCGGCGCGGTGCTCGACGTGCTGTGGGTCAGCGCGGCCGCCTGCGTGGGTGTCGCGGCGCTGGCCGCGGCGACGGGCGGATGGTTGTTCGGGATCGGGGCGATCGGCCCGATCGCGCGTGCGATCGCCGCCGCGGCGGGTCTGACATTGCTGTACCCGCATCCGGTCGCCACCGGGATCGGGCTCGGACTGCTGGTCCTCGCTGCGGTGGCGGGCCTGGTCGAACGGGCGAACAGAACATCCGCGGACACACCGTGAACCGCGGGAACAGGCAGGCGGCCTCGCCGTCGACGAAAGGGGACCTCATGGTCAGAACAATTGTCGCCGTGGTCGCGGCCGCCGCGTTACTCACCGGCTGCGGTGGGCGCCAGGACACCCCGACGGCCGACGCGGGTGGTGAGGTGAGCTGTGAGGTGAAGCAGGACACCAGGATCGGCATCGCCACCGGCAACGCGACCGGGGTGTACTTCGCGCTGGGCAACGCCTATGCCGAGCAGATCTCCTCCGCCACCGGCGGCACCGTGAAGGCGACCGCGGCCGAGACCGGCGCCTCGGTACAGAACATCCAGCAGGTCGTCGGCGGCACCTATCAGGTCGGCTTCTCGCTCGCCGACTCCGCGGCCGACGCGGTCGCGGGCAAGGGCAGCTTCACCAGCGAGCAGCCGATTCGCGCACTGGCCCGGCTCTACGACAATTACACCCAGGTCATCGTGCGCACCGACGCGGGCATCAACTCCCTCGCCGACCTGCGCGGCAAACGGGTCTCCACCGGCTCGCCGAAATCGGGCACGGAGGTGATCGCCCAACGCGTGCTGCAAGCCGCGGGGCTCAACCCGGACAGCGATGTCTCCGCCCAGCGCCTCGACCTGACCAAGACCGTCGACGGGCTCAAGGACGGGTCCATCGACGCCATGTTCTGGTCCGGTGGATTGCCGACGCCGGGCATCACCGACCTGTTCACCACCGCCAAGGACAAGGTCCGCTTCCTCGACATCACCGGGGTGCTGCCGAAACTGAAGGAGATCAACCCGGTCTACGAGACGGGCTCGATCCCGGCCGCCACCTACGGCCTGTCCGCCGACACGCCGACCATCGTGGTGCCCAACCTGCTGGTGGTGCGCGAGGACCTCGACGCGAACCTGGCCTGCGTGCTCACGACAACGTTGCTGGATCGCAAACCCCAACTGGAACAAGCGAATCCGGCGGCCAAGGGGATCAACGCCGACACCGCGAGCAAGACCGCGCCGGTGCAGTTGCATCGCGGGTCGGAGGTCGCGCTGCGCTGAGGTCACCTCGGACGGACCCGCGCCGACATGCGGGTTCGGGCGGTCCTCGCGACCACTACGACTGGTAGAGGTCGCGAGGACCGTGTCAGGTGAGCGCGGGAACGCGCGAGGATGTGCTGGACCCCCGCCGACCGGTGGCGGACAATCGCGGCATGAAGCGGGTCGGAGTCGTCGTGGCGGTGTGCGCGTTGCTGTTCGCGATGGCGGCCGCGGTCGGACCCGCCTTGCGTGCGCAACCGCCGTGCACGGCGGGCGTCGATCTGCGACAGGTCGCGATCACGGTGGACGGTGAGCGTGCGACCGGGCGCGTATACGAGCCGTATCGCTGTGTCCCCGGTGATATCCCGGCCACGAAGTTGGTGGTCGCGGTCCACGGTCACGGCGGGTCCTCGGCCGATTTCGCGCCGTATATGTCCGCGCTCGCCCGCACGGGCGGGTCGCCGATTCTGCTCATGGATCTGCGCAGCGCCGACGGACCGTGGCGCACCGGTGACTGGAATCTGTGGGCGGGCTGGCACGACCTGGTGGCGGCGACGCAGTGGTATCGCGGCGAACATCCCGATATCGCGTCCACCGTCCTGTGGGGATGGAGTCAGGGCGGCATCACCAGCGGGCTCGCGGTGGCGCACGGTCCGCCCGGGCTGTTCGACTACTGGGTCGACAACTACGGTCCCTCCGACGATTTCACCATGTGGGCGGCCAGCGGGTCGGTGAACCCGGCGCTGCCGCGACAGATCGAACGTGACGCGGGCGGCTGCACGCCGATGATCTGCCCGCTCGCCTACATCGAGCGCTCGCCCGCGCTGCTCGCCGACCGGATGAGCATGCGCAGGGCCTTCCTGATCCACGGCACCGCCGATGCCGTCGTGCCCTTCGCTACCAGTGTGGAATTGCGCGCGGCGCTGACCGCGGCGGGCAAACCGTTCTCCTTCTACACGGTTGTCAGCGGGCGCGATCTGACCGGCGCGATCGTCCCCGGTGATCACGCTGTCGGGCCCGCGCTGTTCGAGGGCGGGTGTGTGGTGTTGCGGCTGCTCGCGGGGACCGAGCCGCTCGCGCCGCAGGTCAGCGACTATGTCGTCGATGTCGGGCACGACCTGGTCACCGCGCCCCCGGCGCCCGCGGGCGCGAAGTGCGCGGCCTGAGGCGCCAGGGAACAACGTTCGCCGGACCGCGGTTGTGCGAAAGACACCGACCGGAACGAGGATGCGATGACCGACCCAGTGCCCGAGGATCACGGCTGGCGGGGCGCCGAGCTCGACCTGGACGCCTACCTGGCCCGAATCGGCTATGCCGGGCCACGCACCGCCTCGGTCGACACCCTGCGCGCACTCGTGCGCGCCCACACGACCTCGATCCCCTTCGAGAATCTCGAGATCATCCTCGGACGGGGCATCCCGCTCGACATCGACTCGCTGCAGAGCAAGCTGATCCGTCAGCGTCGCGGTGGCTACTGCTACGAGAACGTCGGGGTGTTCGCCGCCGCGCTCGAACGGTTCGGTTTCGGCGTCAGCGGACTCAGCGGGCGGGTCACCTACGGTGTGGCCGATACCGGCGTGCTGCGGCCGGCGACCCACGCCCTGCTGCGCGTGAGCACCCCTGACGACGATCGCGTCTGGATCTGCGATGTCGGTTTCGGTTTCGGACCGCTGGAACCGTTCGAACTGGTCGACAGCGGCGGCGAATTCGCGCTCGGCGACTGGCGCTACCGGCTGGAGCACCGGGCCGGTGGCCTGTGGGTGCTGTACCAGTTCAGCCGCGACGGCTGGACGGACCGCTATACCTTCACCGAGAACCCACAGTTCCGCATCGACTACGCGGTCGGCAACCACTTCGTGTCGACCTCGCCACGCTCGCCGTTCACCACCCGCCCCTTCCTCCAGCGATTCCTGCCCGAGGTCCACCATGTGCTCGACGACCTGACGCTGAGCTCGGAATACCCCGACGGCACCGCCACTTCGCGTGACCTCGATCCCAGCGAGCTGACCAAAGTGCTGGCCGAAGTGTTCGACATCGACCTCGACGAAGCCGACGCGGCCACCCTGGCGACCACGCCCTGGCGAACCCGATAGCACCCTCTCCGCGCGGCACGGCGGTTTGCTTCCTGGGTGTCCCTACGGCAAATTGATGGTTACTTGCCGGGAAACAAATCTGTTGTGGGGGCCGATTCTGTGGGGTCGTTGGTGCCGAATATCCGGACCGCATCGCCGCTCGTGCCGGGTGCGGCGGTTCGCGGCACCGTCGAACGGCGCCAGGATCTGGACGGACTGCGCGGGGTAGCGATCGCGCTCGTGGTGGCGTTCCACGTGTGGGCGGGCCGCGTATCCGGCGGAGTCGACATTTTCCTCGTGCTGTCGGGATTCTTCTTCACCGGCGCGGTGGTGCGCGGGGTGGAGCGCAGCGGCGGGGTGTCGGCCAAGGAGACGGCGCGACGGACCGTGCGCAGGCTGATGCCATCGTTGGTCGTGGTGTTAGGGGCGATTCTGCTCGCCACGGTGGTGATGCGGCCGTATACCCAGCTGGGTGAGGCCGCGGCGCAGACGTTGGCCTCGATGTTCTACGGCCAGAACTGGTATCTGGCCACCGCCGAGCTCGACTACCTCTCACCCGATCCCTCGGTGAGCCCGTTGCAGCACCTGTGGTCGATGTCGGTGCAGGGGCAGTTCTACCTGGTGATCCTCGCGCTGCTGGCGGGGTGGGCCTGGTTGCGCGGACGCGGTTCGGCCGGGCGGCTCACCCTGGTGATCGTGCTGGGCGGGCTGGCGTCGCTGTCGTTCTGGTACGCCGCTTCGGGGACCGGGCAGCACCAGGCGTGGACCTACTACGACAGCGTCGCGCGCGGCTGGGAGTTGCTCGCCGGTGCGATGCTGGCCGTCGCGGCACCCTGGTTGCGGTTGCCGAATCGGCTGCGTGGGCTCGCGGCCGCGCTCGGGCTGGCGATGGTGCTGTCGTGCGGGCCGCTGTTCGACGGCGCGAATCAGTTCCCCGGTGTCGCGGCGCTGTGGCCGGTGGCGGCCGCCTGCCTGGTGATCGCCTCGGGGTTCGCGGCGGCAACGCAGGCGTGGCCGAATCGGCTGCTGGCCGGCCGGTTCTGTACCGAACTCGGCGCGCTGGCCTACCCGCTGTACCTGTGGCACTGGCCGATCCTGATCTTCTATCTGGGCGAGACCGGGCGCGCGAATGCCGGGATCGTCGACGGGCTGGTGGTGATCGGCGCCTCGCTGGCGCTGGCCTACGCGACCACTCGGCTGATCGAGACGCCGCTGCGCATGCCGCCTCGGGGCGAGCGGCCGGAAACCCGCAAGGCGGCCGGCGCCCTGGTCACCGCCACCGCGGTGGCGGTCCTGATCGCCTCGGTGGGGTGGCAGGTGGTGCTGGTGGCCAACCCGGCGGTGCCGCCGCAGGCACTGGACACCCACCGCTATCCGGGCGCCGCCGCCCTGTTCACCGGCGCCGAGTACTCGCCGGAACCCATGCGCCCCACGGTCTTCGAAGGCCAGGCCGACACCCCGTCGCCGACCACCGACGGCTGTATCACGCCCAACCGCGAAGTCCGCGTCTGTACCTACGGCGACCCCACCGCGACCCGCTCGATCGCGCTGGTCGGCGGCTCGCACTCCGAGCACTGGCTGCCCGCGCTGGAACCGCTCGCCGTCGAACACGGGTTCCGGGTGGTCTCCTATCTCAAGGAAGGGTGCCCGGTGGTCCTCGCCGATCAGCCGTCCTATGCCGAGTGGCCGTTCCCGGAGTGTCACGAATGGTCGGTGGAGGTGCTCGACCGGCTGTCGGCCGAACCGCCGGACTGGGTGCTGACCCTGTCCACCCGATACCGCATGAACGGCGTGGGCGACGAGGTGCCCGCCGAATACCTCGAGGTGTGGACGGCGATGCAGGATCGGGGCTTCAACGTGCTCGCGCTGCGTGACACCCCACGGCTGCGCCGCGACGGCGTCCTCTACCGCGCCACCGATTGCCTGGCCCACCGCGGCGACCCCGACAGCTGCGGCCTCGATCGCGGCGAGGTCCTCGACCCGCACGATCCCGCCGAGGAACCGGCGGCCGGCTACCCGAATATCCATCCGCTGGACCTGTCCGATGCCGTCTGCCGACCGCAGCGCTGCCGGGTGGTCGAGGGCAATGTGCTCATCTATCGCGACGAGCACCACCTGACCGCCAGTTATGCCCGCTCGCTCGCTCCCGAACTCGGCCGCCAGATCGGGGCGATCACCGGGTGGTGGTAAGGGATGGGCTCGTCACAGCAGAAACGACAACCCCACCGGCACCACGGATCGAGCTAGTCTCGGACCCGTGCGCACTCCACGGAAGGCATCGGTCCTACTCGTCGCGCTCGCGGCGCTGCCCCTGGCCTGCTCGTCCGGACCCGACCAACCCCAGACTGTCGCCGAATCGTTCGCCGCCGCGCTGACCAGCGGAGACGCTGCCGCCGCTGCCGAACTCACCGACGCGCCCGAGGCAGCCCGCCCGGTCCTGACGGCGCTGTTCGACAACCTCGGCAAGAACGACACGGTCCGGGTGTCGTCCACCGACGACAAGTCGTTCACGCTGGAATCCACCTGGAGATTCGGCCCCGACGGCCGCAACGCGTGGACCTACTCGAGTGCCGGAACCACCACCGGCGCCGACGGGTGGAAGATCGCCTGGCAGCCGACCACGGTCGCGCCCGGCCTCGACCTCGGCGCGCTCAGCTACAGCCCGGTCGCCGCGAAACCGGCCAGAGTGCTCGACGCCTCCGGTGGTGACCTGATGACCCAGCAGGTGGTCACGCTGGTGAACGTCGCACCCGATGCCGACCTGCCTGCCGTCGCGGCGCTCCTCGCGCCGCAGGGCGTCAGCGAGGCCACCTTACGGACGGATCTGGCTGCGGCACAGGGCAAACCGATCACCGCCGTCGCTCTGCGCGATGCCGACATCGCGCCGGTGCAGCAGGGGCTCACCGGCGTGCGTGGGGTGACGCTCGCGCCACAGACCCGGCTGCTCACCGTCGACAAGACGCTGGCCGGACCCACCATCGGCGGGCTCGCCGAGGTCTGGCAGGACCAAGCCGACACCGCCGCGGGCTGGGCGATCCGCGCGCAGACCGCCGAGGGGACCCAGCGCATCGCCGGACCCGACGCGAAGCCGACCCCCGACATCGCCAGCACCCTCGACATCGACCTCCAGCACGCGGCGGAGGACGCGCTGACCCCGATCGCCACCCCGTCCGCCATCGTCGCGCTGCGGCCCTCGACCGGCGAGGTGCTGGCCGTCGCGCAGAACGCGCCCGCCGACGCCCAGGGCCCGATCGCGCTGACCGGGCTCTACCCGCCGGGCTCCACGTTCAAGACCGTCACGGTCTCGGCGGCCCTGCAAGCGGGCGGCGTCACCCCCGACACCGTGCTGCCCTGCCCGGGCCGCGCCACCATCGAGGGCCGCACGATTCCCAACGACAACGGCTTCGACCTGGGTATGGTGCCCCTGCACACCGCGTTCGCGCGTTCGTGCAACACCACGATGGCCGAGTTGGGAGTGCAATTGCCCGCCGACGGATTGACCGCGGCCGCCCAACAGTTGGGCCTCGGGGTGGATTATGTGACACCCGGCTTGACGACTGTCACAGGGAAAGTTCCACCCGCCGAAAATCCGGCGCAACGGGTCGAATCGAGCATCGGACAGGGCACGGTGACCGCCTCGCCGTTCGGGATGGCGCTCGTCGCGGCCTCCCTCGTGCACGGTTCCGCGCCCGCGCCGAGCCTCATCCGCGGCCGTCCCGGCACCCCGGATCGGACTTCGCCGCCGGTGCCCGCGACGGTGACGTCGCAGCTAGAGACCATGATGGGGGAGACGGTGAGTGCGGGCACAGCCACCGCGCTGCGCGACATCCCCGGTCTGCTCGGCAAGACCGGCACCGCGGAGTATCTCGACGACACCCACGCCCACGGCTGGTTCGTCGGCATCGAGGGTGATCTGGCGTTCGCGGTGTTCGTCGCGGACGCCGGAAGCTCCGGACCGGCGGTCGAGGCAGCGGGACGGATGCTACGTGTGACACCATGAGTCGTCTTTCCCCCCGCAGGCGAGCAATCCCCCCGCTGCCGCACGCGGTCATCACTGCGCCAGCTACACTCGGCGGCGGACCATACCCATGGTCAATACGCGGGATGTCACAATTTCGAGAAGGTTCGGAGTAGGCGCCATCGATACCGGTCAGAAGATCGCGGAGCATTACCGCCTGGTCGAGCGTATTGGTAGCGGCGGCACAGGCGTTGTATGGCGTGCTGTCGACGAACGCCTCCAACGCTCCGTGGCAGTGAAGCAGATCCACATCAAACCCAGCTTGCCCGAGGGCGAGCGGGATGTGTTGCGCCAGCGCGCGATTCGGGAGGCCCGCAATGCGGCGCGCTTCCAGCATCCCAATGCCATCGTGGTATTCGACATCACCGAGCACAACGGTGATCCGTGCCTGGTGATGGAGTACCTCAAGTCGGTCAGCCTCGCGGGGGAGCTGGGTCAGAAGGGCCCGCTGCCGCTGCTCGAGGTCGCCCGCATCGGTGAGAAGGTGGCTTCCTCCCTGATCGCCGCCCACCAGGCGGGTCTGGTGCACCGCGACGTGAAACCGGGCAATATCCTGCTCGGCGACCACGGTGAGGTGAAGATCACCGACTTCGGCATCTCCCGTGCGGCCGGCGACGTGACGCTCACCGAGACCGGGCTGATCTGCGGTACTGCCGCCTATCTGGCGCCCGAGGTGGCGCGCGGCTCCGATCCCACGCCCGCCGCCGACGTATTCGCCCTCGGCGCAACGCTTTTCCACGCGCTGGAAGGCGAACCGCCCTACGGCGCCAACGCCAACCCCCTCGCGGTGCTCTACGCCGCCGCCAACGGACAGGTGCGCGAGCCCCACAACGCGGGCCCGGCCACCGACTTCCTGCTCGACCTGCTCAGCCCGGACCCCCTCGACCGTCCGACGATGACCGAAGCCCGCGACGCGCTGGCCTCGTTCGCCGAGGACGAGAACGCGGTCCCCGCCGGATTCGTGCCTGCCAGTGAGGCTTTCAATCGTCGCAACTCCGCGGCGACCACCCAGGTGATCCGGCAGTCCGGTCGCCGGGCCTCCCACGCGGGCGCGTCCACGGCCACGACCCGCCAGATCCGCTCGAATCCGCGTCCGCAGGTCCGGCAGGACACCGCGGCGCACCCGCAGACCCAGGCTCATCCCATGCCCGCCCCGCGCAAGCAGGCAGGCAAGGGGCGTGCGGTGCTGATCGGATCCGGTGTCGGCGCGCTCGTCGCTGCGATCGCCGTCGCCGTCAGCGCGCTGAGCAGCTCCGATTCCGATTCACCGCGGGTGCAGGCGAGTCCGCCGACCTCGGTGCAGGCCTCGGCGGCTCCCAAGCCGAGCGCGGCGGTTCCGCCGCTCGGTCAGGCCGGCAATGTCGGGACGGTGGACATCGGTTCGGCCGGTCTGCTGGTCGAGAACTTCTTCAGCAACCCGGGCGGTTCGTGGTCGCTGCTCACCCCCGCCGCACAAGAGGTGTACGGGAGTGAGTCCGCGTTCCGCGAATACTGGAACGACCGCACTGTCGAGAACTTCGCCAGCATCACCGCGGTCAGCGGCAACAATGCCGACGGCTCCACGAATATGCGCCTGGCCAGCATCACCATCAACGGCTCGACGAAGGCCATGGTCATGCGCGTGGTGAGCTCGGGTGGCAGTCTGCGCATCGACGGAGACACCCGCTAGGTGGTACGTGCGACGGATCCGTAGGACGGGTCCGTCGCCTCGGCGGGATGTGGGTGGAAAAGCGATGGCGGGCGACCATTAGGCTGGTACCTGACCTGAGCCCCACCACAGAACAGGACCGTACCCCGATATGACTTCCCGCATCGAGCTCGCCCGCGTCGATCTGCGCGGTCGTACTCCTTCCGCTGCCGAGCTGCGCACCGCGCTGCCGCGCGGAGGGGTCGACGTGGACTCGGTGCTGCATCACGTGCGGCCGGTCGTCGAGGACATCCGCGATCGGGGCGCCGCGGCGGCGCTGGACTACAGCGAGAAGTTCGACGGTGTGCGGCCCGCCGTGGTGCGGGTGCCGGTCGGCGAGCTGACCAAGGCGCTGGCCGAGTTGGACCCGGCCGTGCGCGCCGCACTCGAGGTGGCGATCGAGCGGACCAGGAAGGTACACGCTGATCAGCGGCGCACCGACACGGTGACCGAGGTCGTGCCCGGCGGCACCGTCACCGAGAAGTGGCTGCCGGTGGAGCGGGTCGGGCTGTATGTGCCCGGCGGCAACGCGGTGTATCCGTCCTCGGTCGTGATGAACGTGGTGCCCGCGCAGGCCGCCGGTGTCGAATCGCTGGTGGTGGCCTCGCCGCCGCAGGCGCAGTTCGGCGGGCTGCCGCACCCGACGATCATGGCGGCCGCCGCGCTGCTCGGGGTCGACGAGGTGTGGGCTGTCGGTGGCGCGCAGGCGGTGGCATTGCTGTCGTACGGCGGTGTCGATACCGACGGTGGGGCGCTCGAGCCCGTCGATCTCATCACCGGCCCCGGCAATATCTATGTCACCGCGGCCAAGCGACTGTGCCGTGGGCTGGTCGGCATCGACGCCGAGGCGGGCCCGACCGAGATCGCGGTGCTGGCCGACGCCACGGCCGATCCGGTGCATGTGGCCGCTGATCTGATCAGCCAGGCCGAGCACGACGTGCTCGCGGCCAGTGTGCTCGTCACCGATTCCGTAGCGCTGGCCGACGCGGTCGACGCCGCGCTGAATGCTCAACTCGCCGTGGTCAAGCACAACGATCGCGTGCGGGAAGCGTTGAGCGGCAAGCAGTCCGGGACCGTGCTCGTCGACGACATCGCGCAGGGCCTTCGGGTGGTCGACGCCTATGCCGCCGAGCACCTCGAGATCCAGACCGTCGACGCCGCCGCGGTCGCCGCGCGGGTGCGCAGCGCGGGCGCGATCTTCGTCGGGCCGTGGGCGCCCGTCAGCCTGGGTGACTACTGTGCGGGCTCCAATCACGTGCTGCCGACCGCGGGTTGCGCGCGGCATTCCTCGGGGCTGAGCGTGCAGACGTTCCTGCGTGGCATCCACATCGTGGAGTACACCGAGGCGGCGTTGAAGGATGTGGCCGGACACGTTGTCGCCCTGGCCAATGCGGAGGATCTGCCCGCGCACGGTCAGGCTGTGCAGGCGCGTTTCGAGGCGCTGTCGTGAGCACTCCCACCGTGCCCGGCGCCTCGGCGACCCTGGACCAACTGCCGCTGCGCGACAACCTGCGGGGCAAATCGCCTTATGGCGCACCGCAATTGACGGTGCCCGTCCAGCTCAATACCAACGAGAACCCGCACCCGCCGAGCAAGGCGCTGATCGATGATGTCGCCGAATCGGTGCGGGCCGCCGCCGCGGACCTGCACCGGTACCCGGATCGCGACGCCGTCGCACTGCGTCACGACCTGGCCGAGTACCTGACCCGCCAGACCGGCGTCGCTGTCGACACCGCGAACGTGTGGGCGGCCAACGGCTCCAACGAGATTCTGCAGCAGCTGTTGCAGGCCTTCGGCGGGCCCGGCCGCAGCGCGCTGGGTTTCGTGCCGTCGTACTCGATGCACCCGATCATCTCGGAGGGCATCGACACCGAGTGGGTCGAGGCCAAGCGCAGCGGTGACTTCTCGCTCGACATCGACTACGCGGTGGCCCAGATCGTCGAACGCCGCCCGGATGTGGTGTTCGTGACGAGCCCGAACAACCCGACCGGGCACAGCATTCCGATCGACGAGCTCGAGCGGATTCTCGATGTCGCGCCCGGCATCGTCGTCGTGGACGAGGCCTATGGCGAGTTCTCGGCGGCTCCGAGCGCGATCACGTTGATCGACCGGTTCCCGACCAAGCTCGTGGTCACTCGGACCATGAGCAAGGCGTTCGCCTTCGCGGGTGGGCGCCTGGGTTACCTGGCCGCCTCGCCCGCGGTGATCGACGCGATTCTGTTGGTGCGGTTGCCGTATCACCTGTCGGTCGTCACCCAGGCCGCGGCGCGCGCCGCGCTGCGCCATGCCGACGAAACCCTCGGCAGCGTCGCGGAACTGGCGGCTCAGCGTGACCGGGTCGCCGCCGCGCTGGCGGCGGTCGGCTTCGACGTGATCCCCAGCGACGCCAACTTCGTGCTGTTCGGCCGGTTCACCGATGCGGGCGCGGCGTGGCAGCACTACCTCGACGCGGGCGTGCTGATCCGCGACGTCGGTATCCCCGGTTACCTGCGCGCCACCATCGGCCTGGCCGCCGAGAACGACGAATTCCTGCGCGTGAGCCGCGATATCGCGGGCACCGACCTTACTCACTGAATCCACCTGTGGAGGAACACATCATGAGCAGAACAGCGCGGGTGGAACGCGTCACCAAAGAGTCCTCGATTCTGGTGGAGCTGAACCTCGACGGCACCGGGCAGACCGAGATCTCCACCGGGGTGCCGTTCTACGACCACATGCTGACCGCACTGGGCGCGCACGCCGGGTTCGACCTGGTCGTGCGGGCAGAGGGCGACATCGAGATCGAAGCCCACCACACGGTCGAGGACACCGCGATCGTGCTGGGTCAGGCACTCGGCCAGGCGCTGGGCGACAAGAAGGGCATCCGCCGCTTCGGCGACGCGTTCATCCCGATGGACGAGACCCTCGCGCACGCCGCCGTCGACGTGTCCGGTCGCCCCTACTGCGTGTTCACCGGCGAGCCGGAACACCTGGTGCACACCATCATTCCCAGCGCGGGCCCCGGCGCCTCGTACTCGACCGTGCTCAACAAGCACGTCTTCGAGTCGATCGCGCAGAACGCCCGTATCGCCCTGCACGTGCGGGTGCTCTACGGCCGCGACCAGCACCACATCACCGAGGCCGAATTCAAGGCTGTCGCGCGGGCTCTGCGCGCCGCCGTCGAGATCGACCCGCGGGTCAGCGGTGTGCCGTCCACGAAGGGTGTGCTGTGAGATCCGTTGTTCTGCTCGACTACGGTTCCGGCAACCTGCACTCCGCCGAACGCGCGCTGGTGCGTGCGGGAGCGCAGGTAGAGGTCACCGCCGATCCGCAGGCCGCGTTGGCGGCCGACGGACTCGTCGTTCCCGGCGTCGGCGCGTACGCGGCCTGCATGGCCGGGCTGCTCGCGGTGCGCGGTGACCGGATCATCGGCCAGCGCCTCGCCGGTGGGCGTCCCGTGCTCGGCATCTGCGTCGGCATGCAGGTCATGTTCGACCGCGGCGTCGAGTTCGGCGTCGAGACCGAAGGCTGCGGCGAATGGCCCGGCACGGTCGCGGGCCTGGACGCCCCCGTCCTGCCGCACATGGGCTGGAACACGGTGAAGGCCCCCGCCGACAGCACCCTGTTCGCCGGCATGGACGCCGACACCCGCTTCTATTTCGTCCACTCCTACGCGGCCCAGCAGTGGGAACTGCCCGAGAACGAACACATCGCCTCCCCGAAGCTCACCTGGGCCGAGCACGGCGTGCCGTTCCTCGCCGCGGTAGAGAACGGGCCGCTGTCGGCTACTCAGTTCCACCCGGAGAAGTCCGGCGACGCGGGTGCGCAGCTGCTGCGCAACTGGATCGGCTCGCTGTAGCTCGAGCGGGTCAGGGTTTGTCGACGTCGGCTCGGTCGGCGGCTTCGGTGCCCGCGGTCCAGCCTTCGGCGCTGCGGATGGTGATGCCGCGGGTGCGGACGGTGGGGAAGTAGGCGTCGAAGGCTTTGTCCACTCGTTGCTGGTGGGTGGCCAGGACCGGGAGTAGGTGGGTGGGGTCGGGGGAGTCGGCGATGGTCGCTTCGGCGGCCTCGGCGAGGCGTTCGCCGATGCGGGTGGCGTAGGCGGTGAGGAAGGCCTTGCGGTAGTGGCGGGAGCGGGATTCCTCGGTGGCGGCGTTGTCGATCATGGTGCGGGTGGCTTGGACGAGCAGGGACGTCGACAGGATTTCCACGGCGTCGAGGTCGGGATCGTCGCCGACGATCGTGACGAAACCCCAGTCGGCGACGAAGATCGCGCGGGAGCGGTTGGCTCGGGTGACCATATCGATGAGCAGGGCTTTGGCGTCGGTGTAGGGGGTTTCGAGCCAGATACGGCGGGCGGCGGGGAGGTCGGGGTCGGTGCGCTGGGAATCGATCAGGGCACGGTCGATCGCGTACTTGGTCATGAGTTCCTGCGCCTTGGCGGACAGGGTTTCGGCTTCCTCGGCGAAGGACGTCGACTCGGCTTTGGCCAGGAGACCGCGGACTCGGCCGAGGGTTCTCTCGTCGACATGGTGGTGGGTGACGGTCTGCCCGCGGGTGCCGGGGAGGGGAACGATCTGCTCGAGTTTCGGGAGTTGGATGAGCAGGGACAGGGCGGTGAGGGCCGACTCGAGGGCCTCGTCGTCGGTGAGCAGTGCACGGTCGGCCCACTGGTGGAGGTGGGGGCGCTCGGCTGTCCACCACACCGTGGCGTCCAGTTCGTCCAGTTGGGACTGCCAGATCTCGTCGACCGACTCGGGCGTGAAGCCGACCCGGTGGTCGGCCAGCAGATCGGTCAGATAGCCGACCGCGAACTCGTCGACCCGCCTGCGCGCGGCCTCGTGCACATCCCTGGGCAACCAGCCGAACTCGAAGGCGCGGGCGATGATTCGTCGCGCGGCGAGCTGGACCCCGGCGGCCGACTCCGCGCCCGCTACCTGTTCGACGAACCTCGTGATCGCGATCTTGTCGCCCTGCGCGGCGAGGAAGGCGACGGTCGCGATCGCGTCGGCGACCTGCGACGGATCGCCCGACAACGCGGCATCGATCGGGAGTCCGGGAGCGGCTGTCGGCTTACGACCGGTCCGGCGCCGACGATTCTGCTTGGCCAAGGTATGCGCCGATCCTGTTCGTGGAGGTGAAAGCGGACAGCGGAGGAGAAGTTCGCGGCGTTCATTGTCGCGCATCGCCGCACGGTCGGCTTCGACGCGTCGGTCCAGGTCAGCCGCCCTGGACGGATCACGGATCGTAATCCCTCCTCACCCAGGAGAATCCGACCGTGGAAGGATTCGCCGAGACGGTCGGCCCGATTAAGGTGGCGGTATGAGTTATCGGGGGATGCTGGTCGACGAACGGGCCGAACTGGTCGAACTGCTGCGGGGTCTGACCGAGCAGGAATGGGAGACGCCGTCGCTGTGCGCGGGGTGGCGGGTTCGCGATGTTGTGGGACACCTGATGCAGGACACGCTGAGTCCGCTGAGCTACGCGGGGGTGGTGCTGAAGAGTCGCGGCTCGGTGAATCGCACCAATAATGCTCTCGCGCAGTCGTTCTCGGAGCTCTCGACCGAGCAGTTGGTGGACAAACTCGACAGGGAGTCGGGTCGGCTGTCGAAGTATTCGCCCCGGCTCATGCTCTCCGACCTCGTGGTCCATCACCAGGACATCCGACGCCCGCTGGGTCGTCCTCGCACCATTCCCGCCGACCGCCTCATCGCGGTCCTGTCCTACCCCGATCCCTTCGCCTTCCCCGGCAGATTCACCAAGGGCCTGCGTTTCGTCGCCACCGACGTGTCGTGGTCCTCGGGCAAGGGCCCGGAAGTGCGCGGCCCAGGCGAGGCCATCGCCCTGGCCGTGGTCGGCCGCACCGTCGCGCTCGACGATCTCACCGGCGACGGACTCCTCGAACTCCGCCGCCGCCTCGACTGACTACTTCAGCAGCGGGGAATCGAGTTCGTGCGCGAGCCAACGGCCCCATACATTGGTCAGCTTGACGTTGATGACCATGTTCAGGCGCTCGGGTTCGGGAGTGTTCGCGTTGGAACGGACCTGTGTCATCGTCACCAGAACGTCCGCGTTGAGGAAGTCGCCGCTCACCACGCCGCAGGTGATGTTTTCTACGGTGGAGCGAACCTCCGCTTGACGCATGGCTGCTGCCAGCGCGCCCCTGGACTCGGTGAACTCGGCATGGAATGCGCCCGTGCTCCGGGCGAGGACACGCTCGAAGTAGCCATCGAGGTCGTGTGCGTGGTCGTAGGTCGACACTTCACGGCCGAAATCGCAGCCCGCGAGCCGCGCCGCATCCGGGGCGTCCGCTGCCGCATTCGGCGCTACGATCACCGCCGCAATCGCGATCGAACCCAGCAAACTGCCCACTACACCTGTACGGAACACAATTTTCCTCTGATCGGTCCAGCCGACGCGGATCCGCGCGTCGCAACGAACTGTATCCAGGACCACCGACATGAGCTGTAATCGACGCCCGCTCAACAGGATTCGGTGCAGCAGCGGCGTTGTGGCGAAGGCCGGCCAGGTCAACGGCGCAGCGTGATCGCTGTATCAGTCCGCGACAGCTTGTCGGGATTGCGCACGGAGTAGAGCCCGGTGATCAGACCGTCGTCGACGCGCACCGCGAACACCGTGTCGATCGTGCCGTCGAGTCGCAGGATCAGGGCCGGGTGGCCGTTGTGCTGGGCCGGTTCGACGGTCATCGCGGCGCAGATCAACGCGGCCAACCGGCTCGGGGTGATCCTGCGTCAGCAGGGCGGCTCCTATGGGCCCGGCATGTTCGACGCCGCGGCCGACTGAGCGCGCACGGCGGGGTTCGCGTGACACGGGCCTCACCGCCGCGGACCGTTGCGGGAACGCGGACACAGACCTACTAGTCTGAATGGGTGAGTCTTGTGCTGTTGCCCGCTGTCGATGTCGCCAATGGTGAGGCCGTGCGCCTTGTGCAAGGGGAGGCCGGTAGCGAAACGAGCTATGGGTCGCCTCGGGACGCGGCGTTGGCGTGGCAGCAAGCGGGGGCCGAATGGGTGCATCTGGTCGATCTGGACGCGGCCTTCGGCAAGGGAAGCAATCGCGAACTGATCGCCCAGGTCGTCGGCGAGCTCGATGTGAAGGTCGAACTGTCCGGTGGTATCCGTGACGACGACTCGCTGAAGGCGGCGCTGGCGACCGGGTGCGCGCGGGTGAACATCGGCACCGCGGCGATCGAGAACCCGCAGTGGTGTGCCCGGGTACTCGGCGAATACGGCGACCGGATCGCGGTCGGGCTCGACGTCAAGCAGATCGACGGGCAGTGGCGCCTGCGCGGCCGCGGCTGGGTCACCGACGGCGGCGACCTGTGGGAGGTGCTCGAACGCCTCGAGCGTGACGGGTGCGCGCGCTATGTCGTCACCGACGTTTCCAAGGACGGCACGCTGACCGGGCCGAACCTGGAACTGCTGAGCGAGGTCGCCAACGCCGCCGAGGCGCCGGTGGTCGCCTCCGGCGGTATCTCGGTGCTCGACGACCTCGTCGCCATCGCGGGCCTGGCCGACGACGGTGTGGAGGGCGCGATCATCGGCAAGGCGTTGTACGCGGGCCGGTTCACGCTGCCGCAAGCGCTGGCCGCGGTGCGCTGACACCACTGATGACCGCCACGCCGAGCACTGCCGAACTGACCGACCTGCTGACCGTCGCCACCCAGATCCTGGACGGCGTGGTGCCGCGTTTCGTCGAAGGACTCGGCGCGCCGAGCGCGGTGACCAAGGGCCGCAACGACTTCGCCACCGAACTCGATCTCGAGCTGGAACGCACCATCTCCGCCGAACTCCAGCAACGCACCGGGATCGCGGTGCACGGCGAGGAATTCGGCGGGCCCGCGCTCACCTCGGGCACGGCCTGGGTGCTCGATCCGATCGACGGCACCTTCAACTACTCCTCCGGCCATCCCATGTCGGGCACGCTGCTGGCACTGGTGCACGAGGGCGAACCGGTGATCGGCCTGACCTGGCTGCCCATGCTCGGCCGCCGCTACGCCGCGGTGACCGGTGGGCCGGTGTACCTCGACGGTGTGGCGTTGCCGCCGCTGGCGCCGGGCAGGCTCGCCGACGCGATGATCGGCTTCGGCGCCTTCAACCTCGACTCGGCGGGCCGCATCCCCGGCCAGTTCCGGTTCGACCTGCTCGGTGCGCTGAGCCGGTTGTCCTCGCGGGTGCGGATGCACGGCGCGACCGGCATCGACCTGGCGTTCACCGCGTCCGGGGCGCTCGGCGGCGCGGTCGTGTTCGGGCACCATCCGTGGGACAACGCGGCCGGGGTCGCGCTGGTGCGCGCCGCGGGTGGCGTGGTCACCGACCTCGCCGGCGCGCCGTGGACCATCACCTCCGGTTCGGTGCTGGCCGCCGCGCCGGGCGTGCACGAGGAACTGCTGGAAATGATTTGCACCGTCAGCGAAGAAGAACGAGGGTGAACCGCATGACACCGCGCACCGACGAACGAGCGAGCACCACGGCGCCGAGCACCCTGGCGGTCCGCGTGATCCCGTGCCTTGACGTCGACGCGGGCCGTGTGGTCAAGGGCGTGAACTTCCAGAACCTGCGCGACGCGGGCGATCCGGTGGAACTGGCCGCGACCTACGACGCCCAGGGCGCCGACGAGCTGACCTTCCTCGACGTCACCGCCTCCACCGGCGACCGCGGCACCATGCTCGACGTGGTGACCCGCACCGCCGAACAGATCTTCATCCCGCTCACCGTCGGCGGCGGCGTGCGCACGGTCGAAGACGTCGACCGGCTGCTGCGCGCCGGCGCGGACAAGGTGTCGGTGAACACCGCCGCCATCGCGCGCCCGGAAGTGCTGTTCGAGATGTCGCAGCGCTTCGGCGCCCAGTGCATCGTGCTCTCGGTCGACGCGCGCACCGTGCCCGACGGTGCGCCCGACACCCCGTCCGGCTGGGAGGTCACCACCCACGGCGGCAAACGCGGCACCGGTATCGACGCCGTCGAATGGGCCATCCGCGGCGCCGAACTCGGCGTGGGCGAGATCCTGCTGAACTCGATGGACGCCGACGGCACCAAGGCCGGTTTCGATCTGCCGATGATCACGGCGGTGCGCGCGGCGGTGCGGGTGCCGGTGATCGCCAGCGGCGGGGCGGGCGCGGTCGAACACTTTCCGCCCGCCGTGCACGCCGGCGCCGACGCGGTGCTGGCCGCGAGCGTGTTCCACTTCGGCGACCTCACCATCGGTCAGGTGAAGGACGCGATGCGCGCGGACGGCATCACCGTTCGCTGACGCGAGCTCCGGCCGAATTCGCCGGACGCCGAGACTCTTCCGACGCTGGAATCACTGTGCGTCGATCGCGATGACTCGCGATGTCGACGGTTCCCGGTGTCGTCACCGCCGACGTCGCCGAGGCGCGCGACATCGCCGCGGCGAAAACCGCCTTCTACGACACGATTCCGTCCTATCAGCGTGTGGTCGCGCTCTCGGGCGCGCAGCGGGCCGCCGAACTGGTGGTGATCGGCGACGAGGAGACGGTCGCCGCACGGGTGGCCGACTACTTCGCCGCGGGCGCCACCGATGTGGTGTTCTCGCAGACCGAGCTGACCACGCCCGAAGACCAGCGGCGCACCTGGCGGCCGCTCGGTGAGCTGAACCGCGCCCGCTGACCCGGCCTCACAGGCCCATCTCGGCGGCGATGATCGTGCGAAGGACGTCGCTGGTGCCGCCCATGATGCGGTCGATCCGGTGGTCGGCGTAGAGGCGGGCGATGGGGGAGTCCGCGAGATAGCCGATGCCGCCGTGCAATTGGAGGCAACGGTCGATCACCCGCCCCGCCGACTCGGTGCAGAACAGTTTGGCCGAGGCCGCGTCGGCGGGAGTCAGGTCGCCGCGGTCGTGGGCGGCCAGCGCACGGTCGACGACCGACTCGACGGCATCGACCTCGGCGCGGCAGGCGGCCAGTTCGAACCCGGTGTTCTGGAAACTCGCCACCGAATGCGCTGACGCGGTGCGCTCGGTGGTGAAGCGGTGGGCGAATCGCACTGCCGCCCTAGCTTGCGCGTGGGCACCGACGGCGATGGTCAGACGTTCCCGTGGCAGCTGCGCGGCGAGATGGGCCTGGCCGCGGTGCGCCTGGCCTAGGCGATCACTCACCGGCACCCGCACATCGGTGAAGGTGAGTTCGGCTGTGTCGGAGACCTTTCGGCCGAGGGTGTCGAGCGCGCGGCCCACCCGGTAACCGGGCGCCGTGGCATCGACGACCAGCAGCGACAGGCCGTAGGAGGGGTCCGCGGAATTCGGGGACGCGGTGCGCGCGCACACGATGACGCGGTCGGCGTGTACCCCACCGATGACGAAGGTCTTCGAACCATTGAGCAGGTATTCGGTGCCGTCCAGCGACAACGGCGCGGTGGTGCGCATGCCGGCGGGCTCCGTGTCGGTCCCCGGTTCGGCGACCGCGAGCGCGAACATCATTTCACCGGTGACGAATCCCGGCAGCCAGCGCTGCCGCTGTTCGGCGGTCGCCAGCTCGTCGAGCAGCGGCAGACAGCGCGACACATGGGCGCTCGAACCACCGAAAGATACTGCGGCACGCGCGATCTCCTCGGCGAGCACCGCGCGGTAGCGGATCGACTCGAGGCCGGAGCCGCCGTACTCGACGGGCACCTCCAAGCCCAGGATCCCGAGTTCGCCCAGCCGGTAATAGAATTCGCGCGGCACCCGTCCCTCGTCGTACCACTTGCCGAAACTCGGCACGACTTCGTCCTCGATGAACGCGCGCATCGACGCCCGGAAGGCGCGGTGCTCGGCATCGAAAACTGTTCTGCGCATGAGATTCCTAACCGGCCGGTAACGGCCACGAGCCGGCCCGCCCGACGAGTTCATCGGGCAGGCCGGCGAGAACGGCGGTGGGAGACTACTTCGGCGGCGTGGGAACCGCGGGGTCCTTGCAGTACGCTCCGAGCTCGGCCGGGCACGGCGCGAGAATGGTGGAGAAGTACTGGTAGGCGGAGAAGACCGCCAGCGGGCCACCGACGGTGACCAGGCCGAGCATCGTGCCGACCGCGCCGAGCGTGGCCGCGCCGAGCACACAACCGGCCACCGTGGCGCCGACCCACGGCACCAGCAGCACGATCACCGGGCTGGCGATGGCCGCACCCGCGGCGCCGCCGACCAGGCAGCCGATGCCGCCGCCGACCACCGCGCCGACGATGGCCGCCACGGCGCCGCCGACGCCGAGGCGCTGGCTGAGCACGCCGAGCGCGGCTTGATCACGCGGGGTGAAGGACTCGGCGATCTGCTGCGCGGCCACATCCTGGGTGATCACGTTCGTGGCCGCGGCCACCGGTGCGCCGTTCTCCTTGGACGGTGTCAGGGTCGCGGTGCCGCCGTCGATGGTGGCCGCGATCGGGAACACCTTGTCGTCCATGCGGTAGGTCAGCGGCAGGGCGGCGACCGGGGTGTCGGCGCCGGTGGTGAGCAGCAGCTGGCCGTCGACGATGTGCAGTTTGCCGTCGGTGGACAGCACCGCGGAGTCACCCTGCCTGCTCACCTCGTAGCGCACCTCGGTCTGCGGTGCCGGATCGGCGTTACCGGTCCCGGTGCTGACGCACAGCGCCAGCGCGGTCATGGCCGCCGTGGCCAGAGTGGTTGACAACTTCATATTCGGATCCTCATCGTTCGGATATTTCGAAAAGCCGCGCACGCTGGGCTGCGCTGCGCAACGTCGAGGGGCGACTACTTGCCGCTGGTGTCGATCAGGCCGCCGTCGGTCAGCGACCAGTGCTCGCCGACGAAGGTCTGGATACCGACGGCCTGGAGCGGATAGCCGTCGTCGGCACCGGTTTTCATCGAGATGCCGGGCAGCATCAGGTCGGCGGAGACGTTGTCGAGCGAGCGCATCGCGTCACGCAGGCCCTCTCGCGTCGGGCACTTCGCCGCTTCCATGGTCTTGCGGAAGCTCTCGGCCATCGTCCATCCGGCCATGGCGTGCTGGTTCTCGGGATCGGCGCCGGGGGCGTACTGCGCCAGCTTGGATCGGTAGGCCTGCATACCCGCGTCGGAGGCCCAGCGCGGGTCGGCGGCGTCCTTGAGGAATGCCGCGGTCACCGTGCCCTGGACATTGGGCAGGCCCACCGGACGCAGGGTGGCCATGGTGTTGGAGACCACGGCGAGCACGTGCAACGGATTCCAGTCGGCGTTGCGCACATCGGCGGCCAGCGCCTGCGAGGCGAACTTCGGCGTCGAGAAGTTCAGCAGCACATCGGCTTTGGAGTTGGCCAGGTTGCGCACCTGGGCGTCGACGGTGGGGTCGGTGACCTCGAAACTCTGCTCGGCGATCACCTTCACCCCGCTGCCGGCGACGCCCTCGGTGAACGCCGCGAGCAGGTCCTTGCCGAAGTCGTCGTTCTGATAGAGCACCGCCACGGTGGCGTTCGGCCGCTGCGCCTTCACGTACTGCGCGTAGGCCAGACCCTCGGTGCGGTAGCTGGGCTGCCAGCCGATGGTCCACGGGTGCTCGGTGCCCGCACCGAATTTGTTCGCCCCGGTGGCGACGAAGACCTGGGGCACCTTGCGCTGGTTGAGGTAGTCGGTGACCGCCGAAGAGGTTGCCGTGCCCAGGGTTTGGAATACCGCGAACACCTGGTCCTGTTCGACCAGGCGGCGGGTCTCCTCGACGGTCTTGGGCGGCTGGTAGCCGTCGTCGCGGACGATGTAGTCGACTTTGCGTCCGTCGATGCCGCCTTGCTCGGCGTTGATGTAGTCGAAGTAGGCCTTGGCGCCCTTGGGTACCTCGCTGTAGGCCGAGGCCGGACCCGACAGCGGGTACGCCCCGCCGAGTTTGATGGTGGTGTCGGTGATTCCGGTGGTCTGCTGACCCTGGCAGTCGCCTTGACCGACGGAGCCGGTCTCCTCGCCGCGACCACCACACGCGGTGAGGGTCGCGAGAAGCGCGGCCGTTACACCGATGGAGCGGATTGCCCTAGTGCGCATGAGTTTTCCCTTTCCGGACACGATGTCCGAGCCATTGCGTCCACTGGGTGGCCAGGCCGGCCAATCCCTTGGGCGCGAGGTACATGACCGCGATGATCAGCAGTCCGAAGATGACGCCGGGTGCGGCTTGGTTGACGTCCTGGGCGAAGCTGGGCACGAACATCACGAACAGTCCGCCCAGCAGCGGGCCCCAGGTGGTGCCGAGCCCGCCGACGACCAGCCCGGCCAGCAGCGTGACCGACAACGTCAGCGCGAACGAGTCGGGCGAGACGAACGCGATCACCCAGGTGTAGACACAGCCGGCCACACCGGCCAGCAGCGCGCTCCAGGCGAAGGCGAGCGTCTTGTAGTGCGCCAGGTTCACCCCGAGCACCTCGGCGGCGATCTCGTTGTCGCGCATCGCGTGCAGTGCCCGCCCGACTCGCGAGCGCAGCATCCCGGCGACCAGCACGAAGCTGAGCACGGTGGTGGCCAGCGCCAGGAAATACAGCCACTGGTCCTCGGCGAGGCCGGTCCACGCGGGCGGCACCGGCTTGTCGACGACGAGTCCCATCGAGCCGCCGGTGAGTCCGTCGAACCGCTTGAGCAGGGGGACCAGGAAGATCGCGATGGCCAGGGTGACCAGGGCCAGGTACAGCCCGCGCAGTCGCAGCGCCGGGACGCCGAGTGCGAAACCGAGAACGAAGGCGATGGCCGCGGCGATCGGGATGGTCGCGAAATACGGTATGTCCCAGCGCTCCATCGCGATCGCGGCGGTGTAGGCGCCGACCGCGAAGAAGGCGCCGTGGCCGAGCGAGATCTGGCCGGTGTGGCCGACCAGCAGGTTCAGCCCGAGCAGGGTGACCGCGTAGATCATCGCCATGGCCAGCTGGAAGGTGTGGAAGGGCACCAACTGGAAGGGGGCGACGCAGGCCAGCAGGAGAACTCCGGCCGTCGCGACGAGCGGCCAGCGCAGCGTCGTCAGTCGGTGCGGTTTCGGTTTCGGTTCCGGTGTCGCGACAGGCGTTGCCGAAGGCGTAGCCGCAATGTTCACTTCGCTCATACTCTTTCCACCGCCGCGTGTCCGAACAGACCTTGCGGGCGCAGCAACAGCACGCCCAGGATGATCACCAGCGGCACACCGATCTTGAGTTCGGTGCCGATCGCGTCGACGTAAGCGCCGGTGAGGGTTTCGGCGACGCCGACGATCAGACCGCCTGCCACCGCGCCGCCGGGGGAGTCGAACCCACCCAGCGTCGCCGCCGCGAAGGCGTAGATGAGGACTCCGCCCATCATGTTGGGTTCGAGGAACAGCAGCGGCGCCGACAGCACGCCCGACACCGATCCGACCAGCGCGGCCAGTCCCCAGCCGAGCGCGAGTACGGTGCCGACCCGGATGCCGACGAGTTTGGCCGACTGCGGGTTACACGCCACCGCCCGCATCGCGAGTCCGATCCTGGTGTAGCGGAACAGCAGATACAGCAGCGCCATGACCACGGCGACAACGAGCAGGACGCCGAGACTGCCGTAGCCCACACTCAGGCCGCCACCACGGAGAGCCCCCTCCGGGAAGGGATTCGGGAACGATTTGGTCTGATACGACCAGATCCAGCCCGCGGTGGCGTTGATGGTGAAGAACAGTCCGACGGTGACGATCACCAGGGTGATCTCGGGTGCGCCCTCGACCGGACGGATCACCACCCGTTCGATCAGCATGCCGCCGGCGAACGAGATGGTGAGGGTGAGGATCAGCGCCGCCCAGAACGGCATGGTCTGGCTCAGCTGCCAGGCCAGGAACGCCGAGAACATGGCCAGCTCGCCCTGGGCGAAATTGACGATCCCGGTGAATCGGTAGATGAGCACCAGCGCCAGCGCGAGACCCGCGTAGATAGCGCCCGCGGACAGGCCCTCGACGAGTTGCTGCAGGAATTCGATCACGGCTTCACCTGGATTCCCAGGTAGGAGCGGGTGACCTGCTCATCGGCCCTGATCTGCTCGGCGGTGCCCGACAACACGATGCGCCCGGTTTCCAGGACGTGCGCCTGCTGGGCGACACTGAGCGCCAGATGGGCGTTCTGTTCGACGACGATCACCGTGGTGCGTTCCTCTTCGTTGATGGTGGCGACGATCCCGAACAACTCCTGGGTGACCAGCGGTGAGAGGCCGAGCGAGGGTTCGTCGAGCAGCAGCATGCGTGGCCGCAGCATCAGCGCCCGGCCGATGGCGAGCATCTGCTGCTGGCCGCCGGACAGGCCGCCCGCGGCGTCGCGCTGTTTGTCGCGCAGGATCGGGAAGTAGTCGTAGACGCGGCGCAGGTCGGTGTCGACGGCGGCGCGGTCACGGCGGGTGTAGGCGCCGAGACGCAGGTTCTCTTCGACGGTGAGCGGGGCGAAGGTGCCGCGTCCTTCGGGGACATGGGCGACACCGAGGCGCGCCATCGATTCCGGTGCGCGACCGGATACTTCGTCACCGTCGAGGACCAGGCTGCCGCGGACCTTGATCATTCCGCACAGTGCGCGCAGCAGGGTGGTCTTGCCTGCGCCGTTGGGGCCGAGGATCGCGCACACGGTGCCCTGCTCGACCGAGAAGCTGACGCCGTGCAGGACTTTCGCCGCACCGTAACCGGCATGCAGATCGGTGACCGTCAGAAACGCGTTGTCGGCCGTCGGCCAGTGCTCGCTCATGCCGAAGCTCCCAGGTATGCGCGGATGACGGCCGGATCCTGCTGCACCGCTTCGGGTTTGCCCTCGGCGATCACCTGGCCGAACTCGAGGCAGATCACCCGATCGCAGGTGCCCATCACGAAACCCATGTGGTGTTCGACGACGATCACGGTGAGCGCGAGGTCGGCTTGCAGGCCGCGCAGGCGGGCGGCGAATTCGTCCACTTCCCCGTGGCTCAAGCCGTTCACCGGTTCGTCGAGCAGCAGCAGCTGTGGCCGCACCGCCAGCGCCCTGGCGAGTTCGATGCGTTTGAGGGTGCCGAACGGCAGGCCGGAGGCCGGGTGGTCGGCGACCGCGGTCAGGTCGAGGCGTTCGAGCAGTTCGTCGGCCTCGGCGCGCAGCAGCTTTTCCTCCTTGCGGACCTTCGGCAACCGCAGTCCGGCTGAAACGAAGCCCGCGCAGGCCCGGTGGTGCGCGCCGACGAGGACGTTCTCGCGCACCGAGAGGCGGGGGAACAGACCGAGGTTCTGGAACGTGCGGGCGATACCGAGCGTGGCCAGCGCGTCGGGCCGCACCGTGGACAGATCGGTGTCGAGGTAACGCATGGTGCCCGACGTCAGCCGGTTGCGCCGGGTCATGCAGTTGAACAGGGTGGTCTTGCCGGCGCCGTTGGGTCCGATCAGGCCGACCATCTCGCCGGGAGCGACCGTGAACCCGACGTCCTGTAAAGCGGTGATGCCGCCGAAGCGCACCGTCAGGTTGGTTATCTCGAGCATGTGAAGAACACTAAGACCGCAGGTCGGAGCCCACATCGGACGTTGCGGACCAAGAAACTCGGCCGGTGCTCGTCCGCTGCGGACAGTGTGACGTGGTTGACACTGTGGGCGCGTTGCATGCACACTCCCGAAATATGTCAGCTGGATCACTTTTATCCGTTTCGACCGAGTCCGATCAGGTGCGGGCCGAGCGTCACCGGATAGCGGGCGCCGCTTACGACCACGCCGACGAGATCGCCGACGATGTGATGGCCAAGATCCGCGCCGAGCTGCCCGGCTACGCCACCGCGGGTCCCGGCCTGCTCGATGACGTGCACGATCAGCTCGCCCGGCTGAGCCGCACGGGGCTCGGCGCGTTGCTCGAGCACCGTCGGGTCTGCCCGTCCGACGTCGCCTATGCCCGGCAGGCGGCGGCGCGGCGGGCCCGCACCGGGCTGCCGCTGGTCGACTACATCGCCGCGTTCCGTCTCGGCCAGCGGGCCATCTGGAAATCGCTGCTCGCGCACGCGGGCGATTCCGAGGCCGGTCGCGCGGCCGTGCTGTCGCTAGCTGGACCGCTGGCGCGCTACACCGATCTGATCAGTACCCAGGCCACCGACGCGTATCTGGAATTCCAGCAGTACGTGGCCGCCGAATCGGGGCGCGACTCGCAGGCTCTGATGGACGCGTTGCTCGACGGCGCGCTGCCCGCGAGCGGTCCGCACCTGTCGGTGGCCACCGCGCACGGCATCGGGGCCGAACGCGCCACGCCGGTGGTCGTCGTCACCGCGGTGGTCCTGGATCGGGGCGAGGACTCGTCCGAAAGTCTGCTTCAGGCAAAGCAATTGGTATCCGCGGCGCTGGCGCGGTGCACGGTCAACGGATTGCGGACCCTGTCGGTGGTGCGCGGTTCCGAGATCGTCGCAGTGCCCGCGCTCGGTGCGGGCGTCGCGGCCGACGGACTGTGCGAGCGGCTGCGCGCGATGCAGGACGAACTGGGCGCCGAGGGCATCACGCTTGCCATCGGGGTGAGCACCACGGTGACCGAGGTCGCCCAGATTCCCCGCGCCTACCGGCAGGCGCAGGCCGCGCTCGAGCTCCTGCCCGAAGGGGGTGGGGTACTCGCGTTGCCGCAGATCACGCCGTTCAAATACCTGCTCCTGCGTGCCGATGACACGACCCGCCAGCTGGTCGACCCGCGCATCGGCAGCGCACTGGCCGAGGACCGTGTTCGCGGCGGGACCTTGGCCGAGACGATCCGCGCGTTCGCCGCCGCCGACATGAATCTGCGCGAGGCCGCCGATACCCTCCACATCCACCTCAATACGGCCAAGTACCGCCTCGGCCGGATCCAGGAGCTCACCGGTCGCAATGTGCGCAGCGTGAACGACCTCGTCGAACTGCTGGTGGCCATCGAACTGGCTGCTGTTATAAACGAGGCATGAGCCTCGACCCTGCCATCGCCGCCCGCCTCAAGCGCACCGAGGACGGACTGATCGCCGCGATCGCGCAGGAGAAGGCGACCGGTGACGTGCTGATGATGGCGTGGATGGACGACGAGGCGCTGGCCCGCACGCTGCACACCCGTCGGGCGACCTACTATTCGCGCTCGCGGCAGCAGTACTGGGTCAAGGGCGAGACCTCGGGGCACACCCAGTACGTGCACGAGGTGCGCCTCGATTGCGACGGCGACACGCTGCTGCTGATCGTCGATCAGGAAGGCGCGGCCTGCCACACCGGCACCCACACCTGCTTCGACGCCGACGTCCTGCTCGCCGCGGACTAGTCGCCGTCTTCGGCGAGGATTCGATTCAGCCGGTCGGACAGAGTTTCTCCGAACACCGCCAGTTGCGCGGTCTGCTGATCGGTGAGACCGTCGAGCACGAGCCTGCGCACGGCGTCGACATAGCCGGGGGCGGCCTCGATCACCTTTTCGAAGCCCGCGTCGGTGAGTACCGCGTGCACTCCGCGTCGACCCGCGGTGGTGTCGCGGCGGGCCCAGCCGAGTCGTTCCAGCTTCGACACCACATGCGACAGTCTCGATAGCGACGCATTTGCCTTGTGGGCGAGATCACTCAACTGCAGACGATGGCCCGGCTCCTCCGAGAGCGCGCTGAGCACGCGGAATTCGAAATGGGTGAGCCCGGACTCGCGTTGCAGCCGGGTGTCCAACGCGCCGGGAATCCGGGTCATGAGCGCGACGATCGCCTGCCATGCGCGTTGTTCGACGGGGTCGAGCCACTGAGTCATCGCCGTGACTGCCTCGCGGCCGGACGGCGGACATGGTGGAGTTGGGCGCTCACAAGAAAGAGTTTGCCACGACGTCGCTGTGGCGTCCGCGAGTTGGCGGTGGTCGTGAGGTCACTCACATCACCGCGGGGGTGTGCGTGAAGGCTATCGATCGCCGGTCATCGGCGGGGTGACAGGCTCCGGCGCCTGGGCGGCGGCCTTGGCGGCCTTGTGACGGCTGAATCCACGCTTGCCCAGCAGGGCGAGCGCCAGTGCGAACACCACCGCCGCGATGATGGCGCCGACCAGGCAGGCGCCGCGGAAGGCCGGTGCGTCCACATCCAGAATGCGTTGACCGGCGTGTGCGGCATTGTTGCCACCGAGCACGATCGTCAAGGTCATCAGATTCGGCAGCGAGCAGGCCAGCGCGACGATCACCGCCGCGCCCGCCATGAACTTGCCGCCCTTGCGCTTCCAGACCCGCACCGCGAATATCAGCAGCAGCAGTGGCAGCAGGGTGAACACGAACCCGTAGACCAGACCCCACCAGATGCCCGAGCTGAAACTGCCGTGCACAGTGTTGGCCAGTCGCTGTGCCCACCATCGGGGGATGAACGAGGAAAGAACGAAGTAGGCGATCACCAGCACCACCACCGTGGCGAGCGCCATGATCGCCCGGTTGCGCCAGATGACGGCCGTGGATTTCTGACCGCTCGACTGCACCTCGCCGGTTGTCATCTGGCCAGCGTAAGTGCGTCGAGGTCGCCGGGCGTCGATCCGTCGCCCGGCGATTCGTCGATCGGCGCTACTCCGGGGTGTGGCTGCGTTCGCGCAGGAAAGCCAGTGCTTCGTCGGCGTGCACGGCCGCGCGCAGTTCGCCGGTGATGATCTTCAGGATCGTGCGGTCGGTGTCGATGACGAAGGTATGCCGTTTGACGGGGGCGAGCTTGCCGAGCAGTCCACGCTTCACGCCGAATTCGGCGGCCACCGCGCCGTCGTGATCGGACAGCACGGGGTAATCGAGGCGCTGCTTGGTGGCGAAACCGGCCTGCACCTCGGTGCTGTCGGTGCTGATGCCGACACACGCGGCGCCGAGCGCGGCGAACTCGCCGCTCAGATCACGGAAGTGGCAGGCTTCCGCGGTGCACACCGGGGTATTGGCGGCGGGGTAGAAGAACAGCACCACCGGGCCGTCGGCGAGCAAGCCGTCGAGCGTGCGGAGCTGGGCGGACTGATCGGGGAGCTCGAACTGCGGAGCGCGCTGGCCTGGCTGCATGCCCAGACAGTAACGATCAGCGGCCCACGAAGGAAGATCCCCGCTCACGGAGACGAGCGGGGATCTTCGCGGCCTACTGGTCGAGCAGCGCCGCGATGTCGGGATTGCGGATCTGCATCACGTCGAGGATGCCGTGCGCGCGCAGCAGTGGTTCCAGCTCACGGATGCGATCGCTGTGCCCGGCGTACTCGTCGGGGAAGTTCTTCTTGTCGAGGTCCTGGATGGCCTTGGCGTAGGTGACGAACGAGTTGATCGCGCTCGTGGACACCGCCTGCTGGCCGGGACCGTAGTGCTGCTGCGACGGGACAGCCAGCCGGCCGTCCTGTGCGCCCTGGTGCGAGGGGTACAACATTGCTCCTCTCGGAAAGGGGGTTACCGCATGCGACATGGAACGCGCGAGAGTGTAGTGATGCCGGTCACCGCCCGATTCGGCGCGGGGTCGGGTCCGCGCGCGTCGGCGACGGCACGCCTGGGATGATGGGCTCATGCAGGGCGCGTCGACACCAACCACCACGACCCGCGAACAGTTCCGGCTGCTCGCCGCCGAGCACCGGGTCGTCCCGGTGACCCGAAAGGTGCTGGCGGACTCCGAAACTCCGCTCTCGGCCTATTCCAAACTGGCCGGTGACCGGCCGGGGACCTTCCTGTTCGAATCCGCGGAGAACGGGCGTTCGTGGTCGCGCTGGTCGTTCATCGGCGCGGGCAGCCCGTCCGCGCTCACCGTCGTCGACGGTGAAGCCGCCTGGCTTGGCACGGTGCCCGCCGACGCACCCACCGGCGGTGACCCGCTGCGCGTGCTGCACGAGACGCTCGAACTGCTGCGCACCGAACGGCTGCCCGGTCTACCGCCGCTCACCGGCGGCATGGTCGGCTTTCTCGGCTACGACGCGGTGCGCCGGATCGAACGGCTGCCCGAGCTCGCCGCCGACGATCTGCGAGTTCCCGAACTGGTGCTCATGCTGGCCACCGACCTGGCCGCGTTCGATCACCACGAGGGCGCGATCACCCTCATCGCCAACGCGGTGAACTGGGACGGCACCGACTCCCGCGTCGACGCCGCCTACGACGACGCCGTCGCCCGGCTCGACCGGATGACCGCCGCGCTGGCCACCCCGGCGCCCTCGACGGTGTCGGTCTTCGAACAGCCCGAACCGCAGTTCCTGCGCAGGCGCACCACCGAGGAATTCGGTGCGGGCGTGCGCCGCCTGATCAAGGAGATCGAGGCGGGCGAGGCGTTCCAGGTGGTGCTCTCGCAGCGCTTCGAAATGGATTACACCGGGTCCCCGCTCGCGGTCTACCGGATGCTGCGGGCCTCGAATCCGAGCCCGTACATGTATCTGATGCACATCCCCGACGGCGTGGGCGGCACCGCGTTCTCCATCGTCGGATCGAGTCCGGAATCGCTGGTCACCGTGAAAGACGGGGTGGCCACGACACATCCGATCGCGGGCACCCGCTGGCGTGGCGACAGTGCCGAGGACGACATCCTGCTCGAGAAGGATCTGCTCGCCGACGAGAAGGAGAACGCCGAGCACCTGATGCTCGTCGACCTCGGTCGCAACGATCTCGGTCGGGTCTGCCGTCCCGGCACGGTGAAGGTCACCCAGTACCGCCACGTGGAGCGGTACAGCCACGTGATGCACCTGGTCTCGACGGTGTCCGGGCTGCTCGCCGAGGGCAAGGACGCGCTCGACGCGGTGCGGGCCTGCTTCCCCGCCGGCACGCTGTCGGGGGCGCCGAAGGTGCGGGCGATGGAACTGATCGAGGAGCTGGAACCGACCCGTCGGGGCATCTACGGCGGCGTGGTCGGCTACCTCGACTTCGCCGGTGACGCCGACACCGCCATCGCCATCCGCACCGCCCTGCTCAAGGACGGCACCGCCTATGTCCAGGCGGGCGCGGGCGTGGTCGCCGACTCCGACCCGATCGCCGAGGACACCGAGGCCCGCAACAAGGCCATGGCGGTGCTCAAGGCGATCGCGGCGGCGCAGACCCTGCACACCTACGAAGGCGGGGCCCTGTGACGGCCACCCCAGGAGAAGACGACACCGGACGGTCGGTCGACGCGACTGACGCCGACGTGCCGGGGACGGGCGCCACGCCCGCCCCGACGGCGAAGCCGATCGTTCCGGTCGTGTTGCTCGCGCTGGCGGCCGCCGGTCTGTGGGCGTCCTCGCGGATGACGTGGGTGACGGTGCACTCGGCCGACGGTCTCACCGAACCGCGCACCGACGACCTCAACGGTGGCGTGTGGTTCGGCGCGCTCACCCCGCTCGCGCTGGTGCTGGTCGCCTCGATCGCGGCGGTCTTCGCGGTCAAGGGCGTGCTGCGTCAGCTGCTCGGGGTGGTGATCTCGGTGGTGGCCGCGGCCGCCGCGGTGCCGGGCTTCGCGCTGGCCGTCGGCGCGGGCAGGACCGCCGAACGGGCGGGCACGCTGGCCGAGCTGCCGGTGCGCGCGGTGGTCAGCTCCGCCGAGACGCATCTCGCCCCCGCGATCCTGTCGATCTTCGCGGCGAGCCTGGCACTGGCCGCGGGCATCCTGCTCACCCGTCGCCCCGGTGAACGCGCCGAGGTCTCCGACAGATACGACAACCCCGTGTTCCGTAAGGCCGACGCCAGCGCCGCGGTGAGCAAGCAGAACACGGAGACCGGAACCGCGGCGCCACTGTCGGACCGGGTGCTGTGGGACGCGCTCGACGCGGGCACCGACCCGACCGACACCTCCGACACCTCGGGCGCCGACCAGCGTCCGGCCGAGGGAAACAAGTGACCGGCAGCACCCCCGCCGCAGTGACACGCGCGACGGGCATTTATTCTTTACCAGCATCGGTGAGACAGCGCCTGAGGGGACTCTCGGGCGAGAAGTGCGTCTCCCCAGAAAGGATTCGAGCCAGATGACGGTACTCGACTCGATTCTCGACGGGGTCCGAGCGGATGTTGCCGCTCGCGAAGCCCTCCTCGATTTTCAAGCGATCAAAGCTGCTGCCGCCGCGGTCAAGGGACCGCTGGACGCACACGCCGCGCTGCACGAGGACGGAATCGGTGTCATCGCCGAGGTGAAGCGAGCCAGCCCCTCCAAGGGCGCGCTGGCCGACATCCCCGATCCCGCCGTGCTGGCCAAGGCCTACGAAGACGGGGGCGCGCGCATCATCAGCGTGCTCACCGAGGGCCGCCGCTTCGGCGGATCGCTCGACGATCTCGACGCCGTGCGCGCCGCCGTGAACATCCCGGTGCTGCGCAAGGACTTCGTCGTCGGTCCGTACCAGATCCACGAGGCCCGTGCCCACGGCGCCGACGTGATCCTGCTGATCGTGGCCGCGCTCGAACAGGACGTGCTGGCCTCGCTGATCGACCGCACCGAATCCCTCGGCATGACCGCCCTGGTGGAGGTGCACACCGAGGAAGAGGCCGACCGCGCCCTCGAAGCCGGTGCGACGGTGATCGGCATCAACGCGCGCAACCTCAAGACCCTCGAGGTCGACCGCGATGTGTTCGCGCGGATCGCGCCCGGCCTGCCCTCCGAGGTCATCCGGGTGGCCGAGTCCGGCATCCGCGGCACCGCCGACCTGCTGGCCTACGCCGGTGCGGGCGCCGATGCCGTGCTCGTCGGCGAGGGCCTGGTGACCAGTGGTAACCCGCGTTCGGCCGTGTCCGAACTGGTGACCGCGGGCACGCACCCGTCCTGCCCGAAGCCGGCTCGCCGGAGCATCCGGTGACGGTGCTTCCCCCGGCGAGCGCCGGTGTCGCGCAGCACTCCGACTACGAACCCGACGCGGGTGGCCACTTCGGCGTCTACGGCGGACGCCACGTCCCCGAGGCGCTGATGGCCGTGATCGAAGAGGTCACCGCCGAGTACGACAAGATCCGCACCGATCGCACCTTCCTCGACGAGCTCGACCGGTTGCAGCGCGACTACACCGGCCGTCCTTCGCCGGTGTTCGAATGCACCGGGCTGGCCGCGCATGCCGGTGGCGCGCGGATCTTCCTCAAGCGCGAGGACCTCAACCACACCGGCTCGCACAAGATCAACAATGTGCTCGGCCAGGCCCTGCTCGCCAAGCGGATGGGCAAGACCCGCGTCATCGCCGAGACCGGTGCGGGCCAGCACGGCGTCGCGACCGCCACCGCCTGCGCGCTGCTCGGCCTCGACTGCGTGATCTACATGGGCGCGGTCGACACCGCCCGCCAGGCGCTGAACGTGGCCCGCATGCGGCTGCTCGGCGCCGAGGTGATTCCGGTGACCTCGGGTTCGCAGACTCTCAAGGACGCCATCAACGAGGCGTTGCGCGACTGGGTCAGCCACGCCGACGACACGTTCTACTGCTTCGGCACCGCCGCGGGCCCGCACCCGTTCCCGCTGCTGGTGCGTGATTTCCAGCGCGTGATCGGTCTGGAAGCGCGCGAGCAGATCCAGACCACGGAGCAGGCGGGCAGGCTGCCCGATGCCGTCGTGGCCTGCGTCGGCGGCGGTTCCAACGCCATCGGCATCTTCCACGCGTTCATTCCCGACGCGGGCGTGCGCCTCGTCGGTTTCGAAGCGGCCGGTGACGGCGTCGAAACCGGGCGGCACGCGGCCACCTTCACCGGCGGCACCCCCGGCGCGTTCCAGGGCGCGTACTCGTACCTGCTGCAGGACGAGGACGGCCAGACCATCGAATCGCATTCGATCTCGGCCGGTCTGGACTATCCGGGCGTCGGCCCCGAGCACGCCCACCTCAAGGACATCGGCCGCGCCGAATACCGGCCGATCACCGACACCGAGGCGATGGACGCGCTGCTGCTGCTCTCGCGCACCGAGGGCATCATCCCGGCGATCGAGTCCGCGCACGCGGTGGCGGGCGCGCTGAAGCTGGGCTCCGAGCTCGGCGAGGGCGCGGTCATCCTGGTCAACCTGTCCGGTCGTGGCGACAAGGACATGGACACCGCGGGCCGCTGGTTCGGCCTGTTCGATGACGATGCCGCCGAGGAGAACAAGCAGTGAGCCAGCAGTCCCGTCTCGCGAACACCTTCGCTGCCGCGCGTAGCGAAGGTCGGGCCGCCCTGATCGGGTACCTGCCCGCGGGCTTTCCCGACCTCGCCGGATCCATCGCCGCCTGTCGCGCGCTGGTCGAAGCCGGGTGCGACATCGTCGAAGTGGGCGTCGCCTACTCCGATCCGGTGATGGACGGCCCGGTCATCCAGGCCGCCGCCGAGCAGGCCCTGCGCAGCGGGGTGCGCGTACGCGACGTGTTCTCCGTCGTCGAGGCGATCGCCGACGCCGGTGGTCAGGCCGTGGTGATGAGCTACTGGAACCCGGTGCTCAGCTACGGCGTCGACACCTTCGCCCGCGACCTGGCCGCGGCCGGTGGCGCCGGGATGATCACCCCGAACCTGATTCCCGACGAGGCCGACGACTGGTTCGTCGCCTCGTCCACCCACAACCTGGATCGCATCTTCCTGGTCGCACCGTCCTCGACCGAAGAGCGCCTGGTCAAGACCCTCGAGGCCTCGCGTGGCTTCATCTACGCGGCCTCGACCATGGGTGTGACCGGTGCGCGCGACGCGGTCTCCTCGGCCGCGCCCGCGCTGTGCTCGCGCATCCGCGCGCACTCCGACATCCCGATCGGCGTCGGCCTCGGCGTGCGTTCGGGTGCGCAGGCCGCCGAGATCGCCGCGTACGCCGACGGCGTCATCGTCGGTTCGGCGCTGGTCTCGGCTGTACCCGAGGGCCTCGACGCGGTCCGCGCACTGACCGCCGAGCTAGCTGAAGGCGTGCGCGCGGCGACCGTTCGTTCCTGAGAGTCGCACGATGGGCCCGGCCGTTGATCAGCGGCCGGGCCCATCGCTCGTCACCGGCCCGTCGTCCGCCGTCCGGGTCGCGGCAACACGCCCGTAAGCCTCTCCACTAACGTGGGCCGGGTGAACTCAGTCCTGGCTTACATTCCGAGTCCGCCCCAGGGGGTCTGGCACCTCGGACCCTTCCCGCTGCGGGCGTACGCACTGTTCATCATTCTCGGCATCGTCGTCGCCATCTGGTGGGGTGAACGGCGGTGGCGCGAGCGCGGTGGTCAGCCGGGCGCCGTGCTCGATGTCGCGATGTTCGCGGTGCCGTTCGGCCTGGTCGGCGGCCGGATCTATCACGTGGCCACCGACTGGCAGAAGTACTTCGGCGAGGGCAAGCACCCCGTCGAGGCGCTCTATATCTGGCAGGGCGGCCTCGGGATCTGGGGTGCGGTGTTCTTCGGCGCCATCGGCGCCTGGATCGGCTGCCGGATGTACAAGATCCCGCTGCCCGCGCTCGGCGACGCGGTCGCGCCCGCAGTGCTGCTGGCGCAGGCGATCGGCAGGCTCGGCAACTACTTCAATCAGGAGCTCTACGGACGCGCCACCGAGGTCCCGTGGGGCCTGGAGATCTACGAGCGGTTCGACCCGGAGACCGGCGCGCGCGACATGATGAACGGGGTGTCGACCGGGCGAGTGCTCGAGGTCGTGCAGCCGACGTTCCTCTACGAGCTCGTCTGGAACGCGCTGGTCGTCGTCGCGCTGGTGCTGCTCGACAAGCGCTACAAGATCGGTCACGGTCGCCTGTTCGCGCTCTATGTCGCGGGCTACAGCTTCGGCCGGTTCTTCGTCGAACTGCTGCGCAACGACGAAGCCACTCACATTCTCGGCATCAGGATCAACTCGTTCACCTCCGCACTCGTCTTCCTCGCCGCCATGGCCTACTTCGCGTTGGCGACCAAGGGGCGCGAGACACCGGCGCAGCTGCAGCCCGATGCTGAGCCACGCCCCTGGCCGTGGCAGTTCTCCGCGCTGCGGGCGGCCGGTGCGGCCGACGACACCGTGGCGACGGACGCCGAGACCGCGGCCGTCGATGTCACGAAGAAGTCGGATTCCGCTGCGGTGGAAAAGGATTCGGGTGATGAGGCCGACGAGAAGGCCGCGGCGGAGGCGACCGGCGAGGAATCTCCTTCCGCGACCGACGACTCCGCGGAGTCGACGAAATCCGGTGCGAAGAAGTCCTGATCCACGACAGTTTTCGTCGACTCGGCGGGCGTCCGGCAACATTGCGGACGCCCGCCGCGATATTCCGAATGTATGGCGAGCGCCGATCGGTGGCACCCGACAAGACAACACAGGGCAGTACCGGCAACAATGTCGGCGTGATCGTCGCGGGCGCACCGTCGTTCGGTTGATCGCCACTGGCCGGGGGCCACGATGGGTACCCGCACGAATGATGGAGGACATGAGTGACCGACCCCTACAACCCCAATCCCCAGTACGGACCTGACCTGAGCAAGCCGCAGGACAGCGGCTCGCAGCCGCAGTACGGTCAGCCGGCCTACGGTCAGCCTTCCGATCCGTACGCCCAGCAGCCGCAGCCCGGCTACGGCCAGCCGCAGTACGGTGCGCCGCAGCCGCAGTACGGTCAGCCCGCCGACCCGTACGCCCAGCAGCCGCAGCCGGGTTACGGTGCCGCGCCGTACGGGGCCATGCCGCAGGGCTACAACCCGAACGATCCGGAAGCGCCCTACGGCCGGGACATGTACGGCGTGCCCTTCTCGGACAAGCAGAAGCTGATGGCCGGTCTGCTGCAGATCTTCCTCGGCAGCTTCGGTGTCGGCCGCTTCTACCTCGGCTACACCGGCCTCGGCATCGCCCAGATCGCGGTCACCTGGCTGACCTGTGGCCTCGGCGCCATCTGGCCGCTGATCGACGGCATCATGATGCTCACCGGCAAGGTGCCCGACGCGCAGGGTCGCCCGCTGCGCGAGTGATTGCTCGCCCACACGGGGATGTAGACGGGTGCTCTGCTCACGCGGAGCGCCCGTTTTCGCGTTTCCCCACCGGTATTGCGATCACGGTGAGCGATACTCTGTGTCGGTCTGTGGCGGCGCCGTAGCGTCGCTGGGCCTGCGCGTGCCCCATACGCGCAGCGGAGAAAGGGATGTCCGTGCGCAAATTCATTGCTGCCGCCGTACTCGCTGTCGTCGCCGCGACGGGACTGTCGGCCTGCTCGTCCGCCTCGGACCCGAATGTGCTGAAGGTCGGCACCGAGGGCACCTACGCGCCGTTCAGCTACCAGGAGGGCGGCACGCTCACCGGCTACGACGTCGAGGTCGCTCGCGCGGTCGGCGAGAAGCTCGGCAAGCGGGTCGAATTCGTGCAGACCCCCTGGGACTCGATCTTCGCAGGTCTCGAGTCCCAGCGTTTCGATCTGGTCGCCAACCAGGTCACTGTGAACCCCGAGCGCACGGCCAAGTACGCGCTGTCGCAGCCCTATACGACTTCCGAGGGCGTGATCGTCACCAAGTCCGACAACACCACCATCACCTCGCTGGCGAGCCTGGCGGGCAAGACCACCGCGCAGTCGGCCACCAGTAACTGGAGCAAGGTCGCCGCGGGCGCGGGCGCGAAAGTCGAAGCGGTGGAAGGGTTCGTGCAGGCGGTTCAGCTGCTGAAGGCCGGTCGGGTCGACGCCACCGTCAACGACACTCTCGCCGTGGGCGAGTACACCAAGAAGACCGGTGACACCGGCATCAAAGTCGCGGCCCAGACCGGCGAGACCAGCAAGCAGGCCTTCGCCGCCCGCAAGGACGACACCGCGTTGATCACCGATGTCGACAAGGCGCTCGCGGAGCTGCGGGCCGACGGCACCCTGGCTCGGCTGTCGGAGAAGTACTTCGGCACCGACGTCAGCAAATAGCGGATGGATCCGGCTACCTGGGAGCTGATCCGGCAGAACCTGGTGCCGATGCTGAAGGCCACGGTGACGATGACGTTGCCGCTCACGGCCATCAGCTTCGTCATCGGCCTGGCCATCGCGGTGGGTGTCGCGCTGGCGCGGATGTCGACCCGGCGGGTGCTGTCTCTGCCTGCCCGCTTCTACATCTCGATCATTCGCGGCACCCCGCTGCTGGTGCAGTTGTTCATCGTGTTCTACGCCCTGCCGCAGTTCGGGATCGTCATCGATCCGTTCCCGGCGGCGGTGATCGCGTTCAGCCTCAATGTCGGTGGATACGCGGCCGAGGTTGTGCGCTCGTCGATCATGAGCGTGGCGCACGGGCAGTGGGAGGCCGCGCAATCGCTGGGCATGTCCTATGTCCAGACGCTCTGGGACATCGTGTTCCCGCAGGCCGCCCGGATCGCGGTACCCCCGCTGTCGAACACGCTGATCTCGCTGGTCAAGGACACTTCTCTGGCTTCGACCATCCTGGTCACCGAACTGCTGCGCACTGCCCAGCTCGCCGCCGCGCCCACCTTCGACTTCTTCGCCCTCTACGGCGTCGCGGCCCTCTACTACTGGGTGATCTGCCTGATTCTCGGCTTCGGCCAAACCCGTCTGGAGACAAGGCTTTCCCGACACGTAGCAGTTCGATGACAAGTGATTTCGTGAACACATGGGTAACTCATCGGGAACGCTCGGCCCCGTTCCGTCGATAATCGCCGGTCCGGTTGATAGGTGAGGACAACCCCCCGACCGGCAAAATTCGCGGAGCGGCGGACAAGCATTAGGCTAGGGGCCGTGATGCGACGGACGAAGATTGTGTGCACCTTGGGCCCGGCCACTGCCACCCAGGATCGTATTCGTGAGCTCGTCGAAAGCGGCATGGATGTGGCCCGGCTGAACTTCAGCCACGGCGACCACGCCGACCACGCCGACAACTACAAGATGGTTCGCGCGGCCTCCGACGAGACCGGCCGCGCGGTCGGCATCCTCGCCGATCTCCAGGGCCCCAAGATCCGCCTCGGCCGCTTCGCCGACGGCAAGACCGTGTGGGCCAACGGCGAGCAGGTGCGGATCACCGTCGACGAGGTCGACGGCACCCACGACCGTGTCTCGACCACCTACAAAGAGCTCGCCCAGGACGCCAAGGCCGGTGACCGGCTGCTCGTCGACGACGGCAAGGTCGGCCTCACGGTGGAATCCGTCGAGGGCAACGATGTCGTCTGCCGGGTAACCGAGGGCGGCCCTGTCAGCAACAACAAGGGCCTGTCGCTGCCCGGCATGAACGTGTCGGTGCCCGCCCTGTCCGAAAAGGACATCGCCGACCTGGAATTCGCCCTGGATTTGGGCGTCGACTTCATCGCGCTGTCGTTCGTGCGCTCGCCGTCCGACATCGAACTCGTGCACGACATCATGGACCGCGTGGGCCGTCGGGTCCCGGTGATCGCCAAGCTGGAGAAGCCGGAGGCGATCGAGAACCTCGAGGCGATCGTGCTGGCCTTCGACGCGGTGATGGTCGCCCGCGGTGACCTCGGTGTGGAGCTGCCGCTCGAGCAGGTGCCGCTGGTGCAGAAGCGCGCGATCCAGATGGCGCGCGAGAACGCCAAGCCGGTCATCGTCGCCACCCAGATGCTGGAGTCGATGATCGAGAACTCGCGCCCCACCCGCGCGGAAGCCTCCGATGTCGCCAACGCGGTGCTCGACGGCGCCGACGCGGTGATGCTGTCGGGTGAGACCTCGGTCGGCGCATGGCCGATCGACGCGGTGCGCACCATGGCGCGCATCGTGACCGCGGTCGAGACCGAAACCTCGCGGGTACCACCGCTGACCCACGTGCCGCGCACCAAGCGCGGCGTGATCTCCTACGCCGCCCGCGATATCGGCGAGCGGCTCAACGCCAAGGCCCTTGTCGCGTTCACCCAGTCCGGTGACACCGTGCGCCGCCTTGCGCGTCTGCACACCCCGCTGCCGCTGCTGGCGTTCACCCCGATGCCGGAGGTGCGCAGCCAGCTCACGCTGAGCTGGGGCACCGAGACGTTCATCGTGCCGATGGTGGACACCACCGACGCGATGATCCACCAGGTGGATCAGGCGCTACTGTCGCTGGAGCGTTATCGCAAGGGTGACCTGGTGGTCATCGTCGCCGGTTCCCCTCCGGGTACCGTCGGTTCCACCAACCTGATCCACGTGCACCGCATCGGCGAAGAGGACCACTAGTAGTGAACAGTTCGATCGAACTCGAGACCACCCAGGGCGAGCCGACACCCGATCTGCGGGTGTTGCTCGACCTGCTCGACCTCGAGTTGATCGGCGAGGACACCTTCCTCGGCAAGCACCCGGAGAAGGTGTGGAGCCGTACCTTCGGTGGGCAGTTGGTCTCGCAGGCCATCATCGCGGCCGGTCGTACGGCGGGGGATCGGCCGCTGCACGCGATCAACGCGCATTTCGTGCGCGGCGGCGATGTGAAGAAGCCGATCGAGTATCACGTGCAGCGTCACCGTGACGGTCGCGCGCTGGCCAACCGGACGGTGACGGCCAGCCAGGACGGCCAGGAACTGTTCGTGATGCTGGCCGCGTTCCAGGACTTCGGCAAGGGCCTCGAGCACTCCCACGAGGGCCCCGACGTGCCCGATCCCGAAACCCTGCCCCGGGTGGAGGAGAGCTTCGCCGGCTTCGAGGACAAGCTGGAGATGTTCATCAAGGCGCCGCACCCGATCGACATGCGCTACACCAATGATCCGGCGTGGATCCTCAAGGGCACCGGCGAGAAGCTCAATCACAACCGCGTCTGGATGCGTACCGACGGCACGTTGCCCGCCGATCCGCTGCTGCACACCGCCGCGCTGGGTTATTCCTCCGACACCACCGTGCTCGATTCGATCATCACCACGCACGGTTTGTCGTGGGGGCTGGACCGAATTCTCGCGGCGACGGTGAACCATTCGATCTGGTTCCATCGCCCGTTCCGTTTCGACGAGTGGGTTCTCTACGCCACCGAGTCGCCGGTCGCGGCGGGTTCGCGCGGATTGGCGACGGGCCGGTTCTATTCACGCACCGGCGAATTGATCGCCACCACCGTGCAGGAAGGCGTCATCCGGCATTTCCCGGCGCGCTGAGTACCGCTGCAGGCTCACACGGGCGGACAGCTCAACGCAGTTCGTGGTCGAGTTCCGGTTCGACGACGTCGGTGCGCTGATGCGCGCGCAAGGTGAAGGGCACGCCGTACACGGCCAGTGCCAGCCCGCGCTCGAGGTCGGCGATGTCGGCGTCGGTGAGATCGGCCGGATCACCGACCAGACTCAGCGCGATCTCGTAGGTGCTCTCCGCGCTCGGATCGCAACCGGGAAAGCTTCCGCGCCACTGTGATTCGAGATCGCGATGAATCGGATCACTCGCGTCGACAGGCATGGTGAACCGCCAGGCATAGACATCGCGGTCGTGCACATGGTCGTCGAGGACCGTTCGAACACCGGCGACGATGCGGTCGAGGATCTCCGGCGTCACATACACATGGAGCGAAACATCCGAAATGCGTTTCGGCAAGTCTGTAGTCCCGTCGTGTGTCGAACCTGCAAGGGGTAACCACCCACGTCCGCGCCGAAGTCTAATCCCTGCGCGCCGTGGCGAACAGCCCTAGCGCGGACTCAGCGCCCGCGCTGCGCGGCGAGGAAGGCCGACAGGGGCCCGGCGGGCGCGCCGGGTGCTATCACCAGGCCGGGGCGATCGCCGTCGCCGGAGAGTTTCGTCTGTTCGTGCGGGGCGAGCGCTCCCAGTACGGGGAACAGCATTTCGGCGATGCGGTCGCCGACCTCGAGGAAGGCCTCCGGCGAGAGGCCGATCGGATCGGCGATGTTCTCCCGGCCGACGTAGGCCAGGTTGTTGCGCGCATAGTGCAGGGCGGCAATGGATTTCGCGCCGGTGACCTTGGCGATGCGATACGCCTCGGCGAGGGTGAAGGTGCGCGGCGCGGCGCCGAAAGCCAGTTCGCCGACCTGGTCGCGTAGAGAATCGGTCATCGTCAGCACCAGATCGGCGCGATCGACCATCTCGGGCCGGAGCTTTCTGGCCTTGAATCCGGAGGTGTCGCCACCGAGGCCCTGGATGGTCTCCACCGCCATCGGCTCGGGCGGAAAGCCGACCAGGGCGCGGGTGCCCGCGCTTTCCGCGGTGAGGCCGGGTAGTCGGTGCTCTGTCGCGAACGCCCGGGTGAGCCGTTCGGCGATCACCGACCGGCACACATTGGAGTTGCAGACGAAGAGCACGTGCATACCGACACCGTAATCGGGTCGATTGTCACGGAGTAGGTCGGAATTGTAACCATCACAAGCGCGGTACTACCTATTCACCTTTCGGTTGAATGCCGTACATCATTCACGATGCGCAAATCTGTTGTGTGTGACCGTGATACCCGCGAGATAGGGGTGGGAAACCTTGCGATGATATGTGTCGGCCGTCACTCTTTCCGATCATAATAATTCGATTCGGTAATAACCGGCGGCACCGCCGGCGGGGTGCCGTGCACGCGGCCCCTGGTGGAGAACATCGGGCCACGCGCGGGCACGACCGGCGCGAACGCCGCCAGTCCGGTCGTGGTCGACATGTCGTCGTAGACCGCGTCGATCCCACCGCGGCGGAAGTAGGCCTCGTGCCAGAAGCCGGTGCCGCCGGAATCGCGGAGGAATTCCCGCCACCACTGCCGGTGTGGCTCCGATCGCGTCCAGCGCTCGAGCGAATCCAGATCGCGCCAGTACTGCCTGGCTCCCCAGTGGGGCGGAAACATCGACCACACGATGTCTTCGTGCCGAAGCAATCCGTCGGGTCGGTCGGTATGTGAGCGATACAACTTCGGGCCGACGCCGAGCAGTCGCAGCACCCCGCGCGGCGTGCGCACGCGCATCCCGAGCAGGATCATCACCAGGTCGGGGTAGGCGTCCAGGTCGACCGTAGTTCTGTGCACGCGCATGATCGCAGCCCCTTCCGTGGTGCCCTTACGAGGTACTACGGCGCGGGCCGACGTCTGGTTCGACCGGCGGTTGGCTTCCCGGCGCGCCGAGACGCTATAGTGACCGCGGTGCGCCGGGTTGGCGGAACTGGCAGACGCGACGGTCTCAAAAACCGTTGTCCGGAAGGACGTGTGGGTTCGAGTCCCACACTCGGCACCACGGCGGAAGCGCGGCGCAAGTGGCCGCGCTCCGCGGGGGAGTATCCGGCGCAGGGTGTGCGCGATCTCATCGCAGGCGCATTCTCTGCGCGGAAGCAAAAGGTACTCTTTACAACGCCAGTCGTGGTGTGATCGACAGGCATCAGAATCCAGAGGGGTCGAACCTATGAGCACGAATGCAGCCGGCGCCACGCGTGAGGCCGCGGCCAAGCGGGTCGTCGTCGCCGAGGATGAGGCCTTGATCCGGATGGATCTCGTCGAGATGCTCAAGGAGGAGGGCTACGACGTCGTCGGCGAAGCGGGTGACGGGCAGCAGGCCGTCGAGCTCGCCGAGGAGCTGCGCCCCGATCTGGTCATCATGGACGTGAAGATGCCGCGCCGTGACGGCATCGATGCCGCCGCCGAGATCGCGTCGAAACGTGTTGCGCCCGTGGTGATTCTGACCGCGTTCAGTCAGCGCGACCTGGTCGAGCGGGCACGGGACGCCGGCGCGATGGCCTATCTCGTGAAGCCGTTCACCAAATCCGATCTGGTCCCCGCGATCGAACTCGCGGCCAGTCGTTTTCACGAAATCACCGCGCTGGAAACAGAAGTAGCGAATCTGTCGGACCGTTTGGAGACGCGCAAACTGGTGGAGCGGGCCAAGGGCGTGCTCATGCAGACCCAGGGGCTGTCGGAACCGCAGGCGTTCAAATGGATTCAGCGCACCGCGATGGATCGCCGCACGACCATGAAGGCGGTCGCCGAAGTCGTGCTGGAGAACCTCACCCCGCAGTGACACGGTTCGGCTCTCGCTGCCTCGCGGGCCGAAAGCAGAAAATGTTTACGCAAGCGAAACAATAATGTGAACTATTGCTGGACAAGAGGCGTCCGACATGATGCGAATGTGATGCGGATCTAACAAAGCGGCGATATGTTCTCTGCGGGCTGAACGTGGTCGGCCCCCTCGGTGAACCCGGGGAGCACAGGACATAGAGGTGAGACGTGCTCAGTTCGACATGGCGCAGTCGGTCGACGCGAGGAGTTCTGGTTATCGGAGCTGCCGCGTCGTTGGTGTTGTCCGGATGCAGTGACAAGTCGTCCGATGGCGGCGGTGGCGGCAACACCGATCTCTCCATCCAGTCGGTTGTTCAGCTCGATACCCAGGGTAAGGCCGTCGCGACAACCGAAGCCGGTGCGGCCGCGGACCCCGCAGGCGACGGCAAGGCCAAGTGCGCGCCGCTGACCCTCGGCATGGCGGGCCCGCTGACCGGCGGCAATGCCGCCCTCGGCATCAACATCATCATGGGCGTGAAGCTCGCGCTCGACCAGCACAACAAGGCCAACCCGGACTGTCAGGTCTCGGTGAAGCAGTTCGACACCGAGGGCAAGCCGCAGATCGCCAGCCAGGTGGTTCCGACGATCGTCGCCGACCCGAACATCGTGGCGCTGGTCGGCCCGACCTTCTCGGGTGAGACCAAGGCGACCGGCCAGATCCTCAGCGAGGCAGGCATGCCCACGCTGACGGCGTCGGCCACCAACCCCACGCTCACCCAGAACGGCTGGAAGACCTTCTTCCGCGGTCTCGGCAACGACGACTCGCAGGGTCCGGCCGTGGCCAACTACCTGACCGGCGAGAAGGGCTTCAAGAAGATCTGCGTCGTGCAGGACAACACCGACTACGGTGCCGGTCTGGCGAAGGCCTTCATCACCGCCGCGGGTCCCGCGGCCGACGCCTCCTGCGGGACGAGCGTCAAGGAAGGTGACAAGGACTTCTCGGCAGCGGTCTCGAAGCTGTCCGCGGCCAAGCCCGACGCCATCTTCTACGCCGGTTACTACGCCGAGGCGGCACCGTTCGTGCAGCAGCTGCGTTCCGGTGGCGTGACCGCGGCCTTCGTTTCCGCCGACGGCACCAACGATCCCGAGTTCGTCCGTCAGGCCGGTTCCTCGTCCAAGGACGCGCTGCTGTCGTGCCCGTGCAGCCCCGCGCCGGAGAAGTTCGCCGCCGACTACAAGGCGCTCAACGGCCAGGCGCCCGGCGTCTACTCCGTCGAGGGCTACGACCTGACCACGATCCTGCTCAAGGGAATCGATTCCGGCAAGGTCACCCGCGCCGAGCTCGTCGACTACGTCCGTAACTACGACGGCACCGGTGTCGCCCGCCAGTACAAGTGGGGCGAGACCGGCGAGTTGGCCAACATCCAGATCTGGATGTACCAGGTCAAGTAGTTCAGACGATGTGTGCGGCGGTGCGCGTGGCTGTGATGCCACGCGCACCGCTCGCCTGACGCGAGAGTAATCATGACATCAGCGGCTTCGCTCGGTGTATCCCTGTTAGCCGAGGGGTCCATCGATTTCAACGTCTCCGGGGTGATCGACCAGTTCTGGCGATTGACCGTGGACGGCCTCACCTACGGCTCGATCTATGCTCTGGTCGCTGTCGGCTACACGCTGGTCTACGGCGTGCTTCGATTGATCAACTTCGCCCACTCCGAGATCTTCATGCTCGGCATGTTCGGCACCTATGTGGGACTGGAACTGCTCGGCTTCGCGCCCAGCGGCAACGTGTATTCCCAGGGTGTCGGGCTGACGGTTCTGTATCTGGGCTTGGCGATGCTGTTCGGCATGCTCGTCTCCGGCATCGCGGCGGTGGGGCTCGAACGAGTCGCCTACCGGCCGCTGCGCAGGCGGGGCGCGAAACCGCTGGCCTTCCTGATCACCGCGATCGGTATGTCGTTCGTGATCCAGGAGTTCGTCCACTACATCCTGCCCAAGATCAAGCCCGGTCTCGGCGGGTCCAACGCCCAGACCGGTATCCGGCTCGTGGAACCGAAGGTGCAGTTCACCTTCCTCGGCGCGCCGGTCACCAATGTGGCGCTGGTGATCTTCGCCGCGGCCATCGTGCTCGCGGTCACCACCGAGATCGTCATCAACAGAACCAAATTCGGCCGCGCCATCCGTGCGGTGGCCCAAGACCCCGACACCGCCACCCTGATGGGCGTCTCGCGTGAGCGGGTCATCGTGTTGACCTTCCTCATCGGCGGGCTGCTGGCAGGCGCCGCCGCGATGTTGTACACGCTCTACATCCCCACCGGCATCATCTTCTCCGGCGGCTTCATCCTCGGTATCAAGGCGTTCAGCGCCGCGGTGCTCGGTGGCATCGGTAACCTGCGTGGCGCGCTGCTCGGCGGGTTGATCCTCGGCGTCGCCGAGCAGTACGGACAGATCCTGTTCGGTACCGAATGGCGTGACGTGGTGGCATTCGTCCTGCTGGTGACCGTGCTGATGTTCCGGCCGACCGGCATCCTCGGCGAGAGCCTGGGGAGGGCACGCGCATGACCGACCTGACGAAAACCCCGAAAGCACCTGTCGCGCACCAGGATCGACGTGGCATCGGTGACGCGATCCGGGTCTGGTGGGACGGGCTCTCGCGTCCGGCCCAGTGGGCCGTCGGCGTGCCGATCATCGCCTTGCTGGCGCTGATGCCGCTGTTCCCGCCCCCGCTGCTCGACACTCCGGGCGTGAGCTTCGGCGGTGTGATGGCGCAATTCGCGATGTACGCGCTGATCGCCATCGGGCTGAACGTGGTGGTCGGCCAGACCGGTCTGCTCGACCTCGGTTACGTCGGCTTCTACGCCGTCGGCGCCTATACGGTCGGTCTGCTCACCAGTCCGAACAGTCCGTGGAACCAAACCGACGGCGGCTGGCTGGAACCCGGCTGGGCCTGGGTGGCCTGCCTGCCGATCGCGATCGCGCTGACCGCGCTGGCCGGCCTGATCCTCGGCGCGCCGACGCTGCGCCTGCGCGGTGACTACCTCGCGATCGTGACGCTGGGCTTCGGTGAGATCGTCCGACTGATGGCCGACAACCTGGGCGAGCTGACCAACGGCAGCCTCGGGCTCTCCAAGATCGCGTACCCCGCGGTCGGCGAGTCCGAGGCGCACCCCGGCGGCTTCTTCTCCCCGGGCAACCTCGGCGACCCCAACAGCTGGAATCCTTTCCAGCGGGCGAGCAACGGCACCTGGTGGTTCTGGCTCGGCATGGCCTTCGTGATCGTGGTGCTGCTGATCATCGGCAACCTCGAGCGCAGCCGGGTCGGCCGCTCCTGGGTCGCCATCCGCGAAGACGAGGACGCCGCCGAGATCATGGGCGTGCCGACCTTCAAGTTCAAGCTGTGGGCGTTCGTGATCGGGGCCTCGGTCGGCGGACTGTCCGGCGCGATGTACGCCGGTCAGGTCACCTACGTCAACCCCAAACAGTTCGACATCATCTTGTCGATGCTGTTCCTGTGCGCGGTGGTGCTCGGTGGTTCGGGCAACAAACTCGGCGTGATCGTCGGCGCGTTCCTCATCGCCTACCTGCCGATGCGGTTGCAGTCGGTGCAGTTGGTGTCGAGCGAGTCGACCGGTTATCTGATGCTCGGCCTCGATGTCGCGCTGCTGATCGGACTGTGGCTGCTGTGGCGGTGGAAGAAGGATTCGCTGGCCGTGTGGGTCCGGCGGGTGGTGATCGGAGTGGCGATCGTCGGGGTGATCCTCGGTTTGCTGCTGCTCGGCAGCGTGTTGCTGTTCCGTCCGGGCGGCGCTCAGAACCTCGGTGACCTGAAGTACCTCTACTTCGGCATCGCGCTCGTGGTGATGATGATTCTGCGGCCACAGGGTTTGTTCCCGGTGCGGCAGAAGCTGCTCGCCTACGGCAGACAGGTGTACCAGGCCGTGACGCGCACACCAGTGCGCGAGCCGGCGGCCGAATCGATCGGAGCAGGGCAATGACGGGGCCGGGCGCGGGAGACGCGCTGTACGACAACGAAGACATGAAGGCCGGTTACCGGCCGCCGCCCGAGGTCGAGCCCGCGGGCGAGGTCGACGTCACCGCGGTGATGCCCGAACTCGCCGATGCCGAGACGGTCGCCGAGGTGGTCGCGCCGCATCGCGCGATCGAGACCGCCGTCGGCGAACCGCTGCTGCGTACCGACGGTCTGACCGTCAAATTCGGCGGTCTGACCGCGCTCGACGGGGTCAGTTTCGAGATCCGCCGCGGCGAGATCCTCGGTCTGATCGGCCCCAACGGCGCGGGCAAGACCACCTGCTTCAACGCCATCACCGGTGTGTACAAGCCCGCGTCGGGCAGCGTGCACTTCGACGGTCAGCCACTGGCCAAGACCAAGCGCAACGAGATCACCCGAATGGGTATCGCGCGCACGTTCCAGAACGTGCGGTTGTTCGGCGAGATGACGGCGCTGGAGAACGTCGTCGTCGGCACCGACGCTCGCCACACCACGTCGGTGCCCGGCGCGGTGTTCCGTACGCCGAAGTTCAAGCGCGAGGAACGCGACGCCATCGAACGCGGCATGGCGTTGCTCGAGTTCGTCGGTATCGCACCGCGCGCGGTGGAGAAGGCCCGCAACCTGTCCTACGGCGACCAGCGCAGGCTCGAGATCGCGCGGGCGCTGGCCACCGAGCCCAAACTGCTGTGTCTGGACGAACCGGCTGCTGGTTTCAATCCCAGCGAGAAGTCGGCGCTGATGGATCTGATCCGCAAGATCCGCGACGACGGCTACACCGTGCTGCTCATCGAGCACGACATGCGCCTGGTGATGGGCGTGACCGACCGGATCGTGGTCCTGGAGTTCGGGCGCAAGATCGCCGACGGCCTGCCCACCGAAGTGCGCGAGGACCCGGCGGTGATCGCGGCCTACCTCGGCGTTCCCGACGCGGACACCGTCGAAGAGGTGCGTGAGGGCTCCGTGGCAGCCGCGGCGGAGGGTGTGATCTCACCGACGGTTGCGGACACCGTGGCGGTGTCCGAGCGCGAGGACGAGCCGCAAGCCGCTGTCGAGCCGGCGGAGCCGCTGCTCGAGGTGCAGGACATGGTCGTGAACTACGGCCGGATCGAAGCGCTGCACGGCATTTCGCTCTCGGTCGCCCCGGGCGAACTGGTGACCCTGCTCGGTGCCAACGGCGCGGGCAAGACCACCACCATGCGGGCGCTGTCCGGTCTGCTGCCGCTCACCTCGGGTCGGATCCTGTTCCAGGGCAGAGACATCACCACGATGAAGGCCCACGATCGGGTGGTCGAGGGTCTGATCCAGGCCCCCGAAGGTCGCGGGGTGTTCCCCGGCATGACCGTCGCGGAGAATCTCGACATGGGCTGCTACGGCAGACCTTTCGAGAAGAAGGCCGAGTACCAGCAGACCCTCGACTGGGTCTTCGAGCTGTTTCCCCGCCTGGCCGAACGTCGCAAGCAGGTCGGCGGCACGATGTCGGGCGGCGAACAGCAGATGCTCGCGATCGGGCGCGCCCTCATGGCCCGGCCCAAGCTGCTGCTGCTCGACGAGCCCTCGATGGGTCTGGCTCCCATGGTGATCCAGCAGATCTTCCGGATCATCAGCGAGATCAACCGCCAGGGCACCACCGTGTTGCTCGTGGAGCAGAACGCCCAACAGGCTCTGACCCGCAGCGATCGCGCCTACATCCTGGAAACCGGTGAGGTGACCAAGTCCGGCCCTGGTGCGGCGTTGTTGACCGACTCCGCGGTGAAGTCGGCCTACCTCGGCGTGGACTGACCCGGGATCCGGCGAGTGTCCGGCCCCGCATCGCTCTCGGGCGATGCGGGGCCGGTTCTGTCGGTGGGGGTGCCTAGACTCATGCGCGTGAGTTCACCGACGACTGCGCAGGCATCGACACCGACCACTGCCCCCGATGGCGAGCGGCCTACGCTGCTGCTCCTGGACGGGCATTCGATCGCCTATCGCGCGTTCTTCGCGCTACCGGCGGAGAACTTCAAGACCGTGACGGGTCAGACCACCAACGCGGTGTACGGATTCACCTCGATGCTGATCAATCTGCTGCGCGACGAGAAGCCGAGCCATGTCGCCGCGGCGTTCGACGTGTCGCGCAAGACTTTCCGCACCGAGGCGTACCCCGAGTACAAGGCCAATCGCAGCGCCACCCCCGACGAGTTCCGTGGGCAGGTCGAACTCACCAAGGACGTGCTCGGCGCGATGGGCATTCCGGTGATGGCCATCGACGGCTACGAGGCCGACGATGTGATCGCCACCCTCACCACCCAGGCGATGACCCAGGGCTACCGGGTTCTCATCGTCACCGGCGACCGCGACGCGATCCAGCTGGTCAACGACGACGTCACCGTGCTCTACCCGAAGAAGGGCGTCTCGGATCTGACCCGCTTCACCCCGGCCGAGGTGGAGACCAAGTACGGACTCACGCCCGCCCAGTACCCCGACTACGCGGCTCTGCGCGGCGACCCGAGCGACAATCTGCCCGGCATTCCCGGGGTGGGGGAGAAGACCGCCGCCAAGTGGATCCGCGAATACGGTGACCTCGCCACCCTGGTCGACCGGGTCGATCAGGTGAAGGGCAAGGTCGGCGAGTCGCTGCGCGCGAACCTGTCCAGCGTGGTGCTCAACCGCCAGCTCACCGAGATGGTGCGCGAGGTGCCGCTGCCCTACAGCCCCGATCAGCTGGCCAAGGCGCCGTGGGACCGCGACAAGATCCACCAGCTCTTCGACGACCTCGAATTCCGGGTCCTGCGCGACCGGCTCTTCGACACCCTCGGTTCCCCCGAGCCGGAAGCCGAATCGGGTTTCGAGATCAGCGGTGGCGCCCTCGATCAGGGCGCGGTCGCCGACTGGCTGGCCGAGCATGCGAAAGCCGGTGTGCGACACGGCCTCTCGATCGTCGGGACCGGCACCCCGGTGCACGGTGACGCGCGGGCCCTGGCCATCGCCGCGGCCGACGGCGAGGGTGGCTACATCGATCTGACCGTGCTCACCCCCGAGGACGAGACGGCCCTGGCGACGTGGCTGGCAGACCCCGAGGTGCTCAAGGCCCTGCACGAGGCCAAGTCCGCCGGTCACGCCCTGCGCGGGCGCGGCTTCACCCTGGGCGGTCTCGCCACCGACACCGCCCTGTCGGCCTACCTGGTGCGCCCCGGCCAGCGCAGCTTCAATCTCGACGACCTGTCCCTGCGCTACCTCAAGCGCGAACTGCGCGTCGAGACCGGCGACACCGGCCAGCTCTCCCTGCTCGACGACGAGGACACCGTCGCCGCCGATATCGCGCGCGAGGAGATGCTGCGCGCCCGCGCGGTCGCCGACCTGGCCGTGGCCCTCGATACCGAACTCGAGGCGATCGAGTCGACCCCGCTGCTCACCGAGATGGAGCTGCCGCTGCTCGGGGTGCTCGGTCAGCTCGAGGAAGCGGGCATCGCGGTCGACGTCGCCCAGCTCGAAAACCTCCAGCAGCAGTTCGCCGACCGCGTCACCGAGGCGGCGAACTCCGCCTACGACGTGATCGGCAAGCAGATCAACCTCGGCTCGCCCAAGCAGTTGCAGGTGGTGCTGTTCGACGAGCTCGATATGCCCAAGACCAAGCGCACCAAGACCGGCTACACCACCGACGCCGACGCGCTGGAATCGCTGTTCGAGAAGACCGGCCACGCGTTCCTGGAACACCTGCTCGCCCACCGCGACGCGACCCGGCTCAAGGTGACCGTCGACGGCCTGCTCAAGTCGGTGTCCGACGACGGCCGCGTGCACACCACGTTCAACCAGACCATCGCCGCGACCGGTCGACTGTCCTCGACCGAGCCGAACCTGCAGAACATCCCGATCCGCACCGACACCGGCCGCCAGATCCGCGACACGTTCGTGGTCGGTCCCGGCTTCGCCGAGCTCATGACCGCCGACTACAGCCAGATCGAGATGCGCATCATGGCGCACCTGTCCGGCGACGCCGGTCTGATCGAGGCGTTCAATTCCGGCGAGGACCTGCACACCTTCGTCGCGTCGAAGGCCTTCGACATCCCGATCGCGGAAGTGAGCCCCGAGCTGCGCCGCCGGATCAAGGCCATGTCCTACGGCCTCGCCTACGGTCTCAGTTCCTATGGCCTGAGCGCCCAGCTGAAGATCAGCACGACCGAGGCCAAGGAGCAGATGGACGTCTACTTCGATCGCTTCGGCGGCATCCGCGACTACCTGTCCGACGTCGTCGACCAGGCCCGCAAGGTCGGCTACACCCAAACCCTGTTCGGTCGCCGCCGCTACCTGCCCGACCTGGACTCCAGCAACCGCCAGCGCCGCGAATCCGCCGAGCGCATGGCGCTCAACGCCCCCATCCAGGGCACCGCGGCCGACATCATCAAGGTCGCGATGATCAACGTGCAGAAGGCGATCCACGACGCCGGACTGCGCTCGCGCATGCTCCTGCAGATCCACGACGAACTCGTCTTCGAGGTGGTCGAGGGCGAACGTGAAGCGCTCGAAGCCCTTGCGCGCGAACAGATGTCAGCCGCGATCGACCTCTCGGTGCCGCTCACCGTCTCCGTCGGCACCGGCCGCAGCTGGGACGCGGCCGCGCACTGAGACGGCCCAGACGCCACGATGGGCACCTACCCGCGCGGGTAGGTGCCCATCGTCAGGCAACGCTGATTACGCGTTGACCGTCACCGCATCGTCGGCGATCGAGTAGCTGATCGAGCCGTTCTCGAACTGGCTGATCTTGCCGCCGTCGATGTCCTGCTCGTCGGTGGTCGGGTAGCCCAGTCGGCCGCCCGCGCCGCCTTCGGCTTCCCATGCCAGTCGGATGGCGCCGTACACGGTCTTGGCTCCGGTCGGGAGCTTGAAGTAGATGACTCCGCCGGTGAATTCCTGGAACTTGCCACCGTTGGGGGCGTCCTGCTCCGCCGAGGTCGGCTCACCCAGCGGGCTGGACGCGCCACCGGCTTCGTTGTAGTGATCGCCGATAGCCCCAGTGACTTCGAATGCCATGTCGAACAATTCCTTTCACGCAGTAACAATTGGCCTAGCGGCGGCGACGCTACAGTGCGATCGCCCGTTCCCGGCGGCGACACGCGGGAGATTCACAATCTGGTCACACTTTATTAGCCAGAGATTCGCTCGGGCTCGACGACCGGAACCGGCGCACTGTCCAGGCGGCGCTAGCGAAAACGCTGGACGATAGCTTCGGCGATCGTGCCGGGCTCGTGTTCGGGGACGAAGTGTCCGGCGTCGGGCAACTCGACGACCTGGTGATCGGTGAACGTGCCGCGCATCCGTGGCAGGAACGACGCAGGCCGGAAAGCCATGTCCTTCATGCCCCAGATCAGCAGTGTCGGGGTGGCCGCGAGTCGAGCGGGCACGTCGGTGGCCAGCTGCTCGAGAAAGGGGCGGGCAGCCAGGATCTGTCCGGGCATCGCGGCGATGCCGTGCCTGGCTTCTGGTGAGGGCTGCACCGCGCGATAGTGATCGGCCTCGGCGTCGCTGATCGTGTTCCGCAGCTCACGGAGCAGAAAACGCTCGACGAGCAGGTTGTCACGCAAGATCCGCCGCTGCATCGGCGCGCTGCCCATGACCCGGCTGAACGCCTTCTGCGGCCACGTTTCCGTCGGCCACAACAGGGTGTTGCCGAGCACCAGCCCGCGAACGCGGTCGGCGCGGTCGGCGCCCACCGCGGCACCGATCGGCCCGCCCCAGTCCTGGCCCATGATCACGAACCGGTCGAGTCCGAGATGGTCGACGAGCTCGCCGACGACAGCCGAGTGCTCGGCGATGGTGTAGCCGTAGCCCGGCGGCCGCTCGGACAGACCGAAGCCCGGGTAATCGACTGCTACGCAACGAAACCGGTCACCCAATCGCATGATGATCTTGCGGTAGAGAAAGCTCCACGTGGGGCTGCCGTGGCAGAACAGGAGGGGGATCCCGGAGCCCTCGTCGATGTAGTGCACCCGGCCGGCGGAGGAATCGAACCAGCGGGACTCGAAGGGGTAGAGCGCGTGGTCCGGTGTGAAATCGATCAGCATCGCATCCGTCCTGTCCGGGGGCTTCGAACCGACCTTACGGACGAAAAGTTCTGCGGTTCAATATCTTCGATCGAGGCGTCGCTGAAACGCTCGCCCCGCGTGCGGGGTGACGGGCCCGGACCGACCGCGCGCCGGCCGGAGTGTTCCCGGCGACCGGCCGGTGCACGCCCGGTTTCGTCGGATCGGGGCGGGCGTGGCGAACTGTGGCAGCATCGGCCCTATGCCTGCTGACGTCATCGCGACCCCGCTGCCCGACTGCCCCGATATCGAGCAGGCCTTCGCGATGTCGTGGCCGGTGCGGCTGGGTGATACCGACGGCGACGACCGGTTGCGGCTCGACGCGGTGGCGCGGTATCTGCAGGACATCGGGTTCGATCACCTCGATGCTGTCGAGGACGGCCACACCCATCAGGCGTGGATCGTGCGGCGCACCGTCATCGACGTGTACGAGCCGATCGTGTTCGGCGACCGCGTCCAGCTACGTCGCTGGGCCGACGCGCTCTCGAATCGCTGGTGCGACATGCGAATTCAGCTGCGCGGGGAGAAGGGCGGACACATCGAGGCCGCGGCCTTCCTGATCCACATCGACCCTGTCGCCGGCCGGCCCGCCCGGATGAGCGAGGCGTTCATGGCGCCGATGCTGGCCAGCACCACCGAGCACCGCCTCCGCTGGAAAGCGGCCCTCACCGAACTCGACGACCCACACGTGGAGGCGGTGCCGTTCCCGCTGCGCGTCACCGATGTCGATCGGCTCGGCCACGTCAACAACGCCGTCTACTGGGAAGCGGTCGAGGAGGCGCTCGCGGCGCACTCAGGCCGCCACCGGTTGCCGTATCGGGCGATCGTCGAACACGTCGGCCCGGTGATGATGGGCGACAAGGTGGTATTGCGGACGAGCTCGCAGCCCGACAGCCTGCGCGTGCAGGTCGATGTCAACGGTTCGGCGCGGGCTCTCGCCTCGGTCGAACCCCTCTCCGGCGAGGTGCCGGGGCGCTGATCGAGCAGCGGCGGCGATGTCGTCGAAAACCTACGGCGCGCTGAGGCTTTCGCCCGCGACGCGCGCTGGGAACGGCTTCAGCGCTCGCGGGCCACCAGCGATGCCGACCCGCCGGCCAGATCCACCCGATCTCGCGGCGGCGCACCCTCCGACGGGTCCTCTCGATGCATGAGCGTGCTCTGGCGCTGCTCGAACTCGTGGTGCTTGGACCCCTGGAACATCGCGGTGAGATGTTCGAAGCCGGTCGCCGCGGCGACCGTGCCCCCACGCTTGCGCGTCCACGGCAGAAAACGTGTCCCGGTGGCCCGGTTGATCGCCACCTCGATGAACGCCAACAGGATCAGCGCACACGCCAGCCCCGGAATCGTCATCGCCATGAGTGTCCCCATACTCGATACGGTACCCATCGCCGTGCCGCGGCCAACGTTACCGATCCTGAGCTGCGGTGATGGTACTCACGAGTAGACACTCCGGGCGGTGAACCAGGTTGCGGTTTCGAGGCGATCGCCCTATTCTCGACTGCGTGCCGAATCCCGCCCGCTGTGCCGCGCTGCTAGTCGCTGACCGCGACCTCGCGGTCGCTGCTGCGCAGACCGCGCAGGTAGCTTCACGGCGAATTCTTCTCGTAGTAATCCGCCGTAGCGGGGTCTGATTCGGACCAGCCCCTACGCTGCGGGCTGCTTTTCATCGTTCTGCTGGTCCCATCCTGCCAACGAAGACATCTTCGGGAAGACCTCACCTGCAATGACGCTGACACTGGACCATGCCCTGTTCGACGCCGCCCCCAAGGGTCTGCGCGCCGAGCTCACCGACCTCGACCCCGCCGCCTTCCTCGACCGGTACACCCGCGCCGACGGATCCATCGCGCTTCGCGAATGGTCTTGTTCCGGAACGGATTTCACCGCCACCCTGGAATTCGCCGACCATCTTCGCACCGTCATCGCCACCGGCAGCCCCGTCGCCGTGATGACCTCCGCGCTCTACGACGAGGGCTACCCCCTCGAGATCCTGCGCTTCCATCAGCGCCCGACCACCGACGGCATCGCCACGTTCATGCACTGCGAGATCAACGGCAGGCGTGGCTGGGCGGTGGCGACAGCCGCCGACAGCGCGGAGTCGACCGTGCGCGCCATGATCGCCGGCGTCAACCTGCTCGCGGGCTGACACCACACGAACACATCGGGGCCCGTTCACCGCGAAAGGTGAACGGGCCCTTTGCGTTGCGCGCGAAAGACGCGGCGCCGAACTACTCGGCGGGGGAGGACTCCTGCTGCTCGGCGATCTGCTTGCGCACCTCGTCCATGTCCAGGTCCTTGATCTGGGTCACCAGATCCTCGAGCGCGGCAGGCGGCAGCGCGCCGGGCTGGGCGAAGACGAGCACGCCCTCGCGGAAGGCCATGATGGTCGGGATCGACTGGATGTTGGCGGCAGCGGCGAGTCCCTGCTCGGCCTCGGTATCGACCTTGCCGTAGACGACGTCGGTGTGCTTTTCCGACGAGGTCTCGTAGGTCGGCGCGAAACTGCGGCACGGACCGCACCAGGAAGCCCAGAAATCGACGAGGACCACGTCGTTTCCGGTGATGACTTCGTCGAAGTTCTGCTGGGTCAGCGTCTGGGTGGCCATGACGTCCTCTCCTTGTCGGTGTCCTCGGCTGTAACGCCGCGGCGTCCTACTATCTTCCCCCGATCGGGCGACGCTCCGGCTGTCACGGCCCGGTCGGGCAGCGAATCCGCACTACAGCGGCCAGAAATTCAGTCTCGGCCGCGTGTCAGTACCGCCCGCGTGGTCCCCGCTGGGCGGGTGCGCGCGAAGATAGCGGAGTGAACGCGACGAAGGCGAGCCTGCGACTCGGAGTGATCGACGGCGACGGAATCGGCCCCGAGGTGGTGGCCGCGACCCGTGCGGTCGTCGATGAGGCGATCGGCGCGGCCGGGCTCGCCCCGGTGCAGTGGGTTCCGCTGATGATCGGGCACGACGCGATCGCCGCGTACGGCAACCCGCTGCCGGAACAGACGCTGACCGCCCTCGCCGATCTCGACGCCTGGATCCTCGGCCCCCACGACAACGCCTCCTACCCGTCGGACATTCGGGTGGCACCGGGCGGCGTCATCCGCAAACGCCTCGGGCTCTACGCGAACATCCGCCCCGCCGTCGCGTTCACCGGGGTGCGCGCGATGGCGCCCGATATCGATCTGGTGATCGTTCGGGAGAACAGCGAGGGCTTCTACGCCGATCGCAATATGTTCGCCGGCTCGGGGGAGTTCCGTCCCACCGAGGACGTGGCGATGGCGGTCGCGGTGATCACGCGCCAGGCGTGCGAGCGGATCGCGCATCAGGCGCTGCGGCTGGCGCAGGGTCGGCGCAAGCGGGTCACCGTGGTGCACAAGGCCAATGTGCTGCCGATGACGACCGGGCTGTTCCGTGACGTCTGCTACGCGGTGGCCGAGCAGTATCCGGAGGTGACCGTCGACGACGAACACGTCGACGCGATGGCGGCGCACCTGGTGCGCTCACCCGCCGAATACGACGTGATCGTCACCGAGAACCTGTTCGGCGACATCCTCTCGGATCTGGCCGGTGAGCTCAGCGGTTCCCTCGGCATGGCCGCCTCGCTCAACTGCTCCGACACGCGCGCGATGGCACAGGCCGTGCACGGCGCGGCGCCGGGTCTGGCCGGACATAATCGGGCCAATCCCGCCGCGCTGCAATTGTCGGCGGCAATGCTGTTGCGCTGGTTGGCAGTTCGTGACGACAATCGTTTTCTCCATGATGCCGCCGACCGGATTACCCGCGCCGTGGCGGCGACGTTCGCGGCCGGAATCGCGACCGCGGATCTCGGCGGACTGGCTTCCACCAGCGAATTCACCGAACAGGTCAGTGCCCGTGTGCACCGGAGGTGAAGGGACCCCTTTCACATCGGCTGATTAATCTTCGGTTACTGTCGCACCACGCTGTGTCCGGTTCGCATACATTGCCAAACAGGCGCTGACACGTGGCCGGCGTCGACGTGAAATGTGGAGGCTCCTTTGTCTGTTCGAACTGTCCTCGGCCGTGGCGCCGTGCGGCTGCTGTGTACCGTCGCCGGCGGTGCCTTGTTGTTGACCGGCTGCGCCGAGAACACCGAGGGCGACGGCGCCTCGGTGGACAAGGTGTCGGCGGAGAAGGTCGACGCGCTCGCCGCGGCGGTCCCCGACAAAGTGAAGCAGGCAGGCAAGTTGGTCGTCGGCGTGAACGTGCCGTACCAGCCGAACGAGTACAAGGACGCGAGCGGCAAGATCGTCGGCTTCGATGTGGACCTCCTCGACGCCGTCGCGAGCACCCTCGGACTGAAGGTCGACTATGTCGAATCCTCGTTCGAGAAGATCATTCCCGCCATTCAGGCAGGGACCTACGACGTGGGTATGTCCTCGATCACCGATTCGCGCGAACGTGAGCAGCAGGTCGATTTCACGACCTATTTCTCCGCGGGCATCCAGTGGGCCCAGCAAACCGGTAAAACGATCGATCCGAACAATGCGTGCGGCCTGAAAGTCGCCGTACAGGCCACTACGGTCGAGCACACCGACGAGATTCCCGCCAAGAGCGCCAAGTGCGTCGCCGAGGGTAAGCCCGCTATCGATATGAAGGCATTCGACGAGCAGAGCGCCGCGACCAACGCATTGATGCTCGGCCAGGTCGACGCGATGTCGGCCGATTCCCCGGTGACCGCGTACGCGATCAAGCAGGGCGAAGGCAAGATCGAGTCGGCGGGCCCGCTGTTCGACTCCGCGCCCTACGGCTGGGCCGTGCAGAAGACCTCGCCGCTGGCGGTGTCGTTGCAGAAGGCGCTGCAGCACCTGATCGACAACGGCAAGTACGGCGAGATCACCACCAACTGGGGTGTGCAGGACGGTCAGATCAAGACCTCGGTGATCAACGGTGCAGTGAGCTGACGTGACCGACGAGAAAGACACGGTGGAGGTGCCCGGACCGGGCACCGAACCCGAACCGATCAAAGCGGTCCCGCTGCGCAGGCCGGGCCGCTGGATCGCGGCGGCAATCATCCTGATCCTGGTGGGATTGTTCGTCTACGGTGCTGCTACCAATCCCGCCTACCGGTGGGATACCTACGGCAAATATCTGTTCGACACCCGCATCACCCAGGGTGCGATCGTCACCCTGGAACTCACCGTGCTCGCGATGGCGATCGCGGTGGGTCTGGGCACGGTGCTGGCGGTGATGCGCCTGTCGCCGAACCCGGTGCTGCGCACGGCCGCCTGGATCTACCTGTGGATCTTCCGTGGCACTCCGGTGTTCGTGCAGTTGGTGTTCTGGGGTCTCGTTCCCTCGCTGTACAAGCAGATCGATCTCGGCGTGCCGTTCGGTCCGCAGTTCTTCCACCTCGACGTGCAGAACCTGCAGGCCGCGTTCCTGTTCGCGGTGATCGGCCTCGGTCTCAACGAGGCCGCGTACATGGCCGAGATCGTGCGCGCGGGCATCAACTCCGTCGGCGAGGGTCAGCGCGAAGCGTCGGTGGCGCTGGGTATGTCGTGGACGCAGACCATGCGCCGCACGGTGCTGCCGCAGGCCATGCGGGTGATCATCCCGCCCACCGGCAACGAGCTGATCGGCATGCTCAAGACGACCTCGCTGGTCACCGCGATTCCCTTGAGTACCGACCTGTTCGGCCGCGCCCGTGACATCTACGGCGTGAACTTCCAGCCGATCCCGCTGCTGCTCGTCTGTGCCACCTGGTACCTCGCGATCACCAGCGTCCTCATGGTCGGCCAGTACTACTTGGAACGCTATTACTCGCGCGGTGCCACCCGGCAGCTGACGGCAAAGCAGCTCCAGGAACTGGCCACGGCGCAGGCGGCGGTGAAGGCGAAATGACCGAACCACAAGTGGCAGTCCCGCCCATGGTGCTGGCCGACCGGGTGTGCAAGAACTTCGGCGCGCTACAGGTGCTCAAGGGCATCTCGCTCGAGGTGCAGCGCGGCAAGGTGCTCACCCTGGTCGGGCCGTCCGGCTCGGGCAAGTCGACGTTCCTGCGGTGCATCAATCACCTCGAGCAGGTGAACGCGGGCAGGCTCTATGTCGACGGCGATCTCGTGGGCTACCGGGAGAAGAACGGCAAGCTCTACGAGATGCACGAGCGCGATGCCGCGGTGCAGCGTCGCGATATCGGCATGGTGTTCCAGCATTTCAACCTGTTCCCGCACCGTACGGCGTTGGAGAACGTGATCGAAGCGCCCATCCAGGTGCGCGGGATCCGCAAGTCCGAGGCGATCGCCAGGGCCGAGGACCTGCTCGAGCGGGTCGGGCTCTCGGCCAAGCGCAATGCCTACCCCGCGCAGTTGTCCGGCGGTCAGCAGCAGCGCGTCGCCATCGCGCGAGCGCTGGCGATGGATCCCAAGCTGATGCTGTTCGACGAGCCGACCTCGGCACTGGACCCGGAGCTGGTCGGTGAGGTGCTCGCCGTGATGCGGGAGCTGGCCGATTCGGGCATGACCATGCTGGTGGTGACCCACGAGATGGGCTTCGCCCGCGAGGTCGCCGACGAACTGGTGTTCATGGATGCCGGTGTGGTCGTGGAGTCGGGTCCGCCGCGTGAACTGCTGGCCAACCCACAACAGGAGCGGACCCAGGCTTTCCTGTCACGTCTGCTCTGACTGTCCCGCCTCCCCGCGTAGTTCGGCCGAACTGTGTTCTTGCGAGATCAGTTGACCCCCTGAGGTTTTCTCAGGGGGTTTCCTGGTTCTTCAGGCGTTCCAGCGAGACCTGGGCCTGGGCGATGCGGCGGATGGCGGCCAGTGCGGTGTCGCCGAGGACGGTGAGTACGACGACCGCGTCGATGATGTCGTCGCGTCCGCCCGCGGACAGGGCCGACGCCACGTCGTTCTCCGCGACCGCGCGGGTGCTGTCGAAATAGGTGGGCAGGGTGGTGGCGGCCCAGTCCCGGTAGCCGAGTTGGGCGAGTCGAACGATCACTCCGGTGAGGGTGTCGATGGCCTGCGGGCTGGGTTTCATGTCCCAGCCGCGCCGGTCCATCTCCGCGCGCACGGCCTCGTACGCACGGTCCCATTCGGCATCGTGGGCGGCGGGCACGGGTGTGGACAGACTGTCCTGCGTCACCCCGAGCACATGGAACAGGGGCATCTCGGGGGAGTCGATCGCGGCGAGGACATCGGAGACGGTGGCGACCGGTATCCCGCCCACCTCGATCAGCGCGCGTATCAGGCGCAGTCGGCGCAGGTGGTCTTCGCCGTAGCTGGCTTGGTTGGGGCTGCTGCGTTCACCCGCGGGCAGTAGTCCCTCACGCAGGTAGTACTTGATGGTGGCCACCGCGATGCCGCTGCGTTCACTCAACTCCGAGATTCGCACTCTTACCTCCGTTGTGTTCCTACCCCTTGCCTACGTCACCCATAGCGGATAGTCTAGCTATCCATAACGGATAGTATAGCTATCTATATCTGGGAGATTCCGATGTCAGTCCTGACCGTTCCCTCGCTGCCACGCCCCCAAGCTCCTCTGCATCGACCGCTGATGTATTTCTCCGCCGTCAACGCCGCGCTCGTCGTGGTCGGCCTGATCGGGATGCTGGTCGACGACCGGATGATCGCCGGGTCGACCGCCTGGTTCAAGCCGACCAAGTTCGCGATCTCGTTCGTTTTCTACGGCGTGGCGCTGGCGTGGTTGATGTCGTTGCGGCCCAAGCCTTCTCGGCTCGCCTCGGGCATGGCCACGGTGATCGTGATCGCCGGGGTGATCGAACAGGCGATCATCTTCGGGCAGGTGATCCGCGGGACTCGCAGCCACTACAACACGACCACGGCCCTGGACGGCACCCTCTGGGTGATCATGGGATCCACCATCGTCATCCTGTTCCTGGCAACCCTGGTGATCGGGATCGGACTGATGCGCGCACGTCTCGGCGACGCCTCGATCACCTGGTCGATTCGTCTCGGCATCGCGATCACCTTGGTCGGGTTGGCGCTGGGAAATCTGATGCCGCAGCAGGAATCCGGCGTCGAGGGAATCGCGGGCGCGCACACGGTGGGAGCGCCCGACGGTACGCCCGGCATGCCGCTGACCGGGTGGAGCACGACCAACGGCGACCTGCGCATTCCGCACTTCTTCGGCATGCACGCCCTCCAGGCGCTGCCGTTGCTCGCGGCACTGCTGGTGGTGCTGTCGCCACGGATCGCGCTGCTGCGGTCGGTGCGTGTTCGGCTCGGCCTGATCATCACCGCGTCGGCGGGTTACGCGGCGGTGCTCGCGCTGGTCACCTGGCAGGCGCTGCGTGGGCAGCCGTTGATCCACCCCGATCAGGCCACACTCACCGTCGCGGCCGCGATCGTCACCGGAGTTGTTGTCGGAGTAATGATCTCGGTCGCGAGCGCGGCCGGCAATCGAAAGGTAGCCACCGCATGAGCACGCTGTTCGACCTGTCGTTCTTCGTCACTGTGCCGTTCTGGGCGTTGATGATCTTCGCCCCGACCTGGCGCTGGACCCGCACGATCATCTCCTCACCGTGGATCGTGCTGGTGCCCTTGGTGGTGTGGGCGATCGTCGCGGTGCCGGTGTTGGGCGCGATGTGGTCGCTGGTGACCTCGCCGTCCTTGGCCGCCATCACCGAAGCCACTGCCGATCCCGCTGTGCTCACCGCGCTGTGGGCGCAGATCATCGCGTGGGATCTGTTCCTCGGACGCTGGATCTACCTCGACAGCCGCGAGTGCGACGTCCATCCGCTCCTGATGGGCCCGCTGCTGGTCGGCACAATCCTGTTGTCGCCCATCGCCTTCCCGATCTACCTGGTCGTCCGTGAGGTCGTACGGCGCTCGCAGGCCGGGAGCTCTGCTGTGGCACAGACAGATCCGGTCGGGGCTTAGCCGCCGTGAGCCTGGGCTCACGGCGTCGGTTGACAGTGACGGGCCGCTACAACGGCATCAGGCGATGTTTGCGGGGCGCCTGCTCGATGTGCTTGTCACCGAGCAGGCGCAACGCTTTACGGATTTCCAGGCGGGTGCTCGAGGGCTCGATGACCGCGTCGATATAGCCGCGTTCGGCGGCGATCCACGGGGTGGCGACGGCGGCGTTGTAGAAGTCGACCATCTGCTGACGCACAGCGGGCCGGTCGGCCTCGGGAACGGCGGCGAGCTGTCTGCGCTGGGTCAGGCCCACGGCGGCTTCGGCGCCCATCACGGCGATCCGCGCGGTGGGCCACGCGAGGTTGATGTCGCCACCGAGTTGCTTGCACCCCATCACCGCGTAGCCGCCGCCGTAGGCCTTGCGGACCACGACGGTGACGATCGGAACGGTCGCCTCGACCACCGCGTAGAAGAACCGGCCGCCGCGTTTGATGACGCCGATCTTCTCCTCCTCGACCCCCGGCAGCACGCCCGGAGTGTCGACCACGAACACCAGCGGAATGTCGAACGCGTCGCAGAGGCGGATGAAGTGCGCGGCCTTGTCCGACCCGCGCGCATCGATCGCGCCGCTGGCCACCAGCGGCTGATTGGCGACGACACCCACGCTGCGCCCGTCGACCCGCGCGAATCCGGTGATCAGGTTGCGGGCGGCGCCGTCGCCGATCTCGTGGAACTCCCCGTCGTCGAAGATCCGGAGCAGCACCTCGTACATGTCGTAGCCCCTGCGATCGGAATCCGGTATCAGCGCGTCGAGTTCGCGATCGGAGTCGGTGATCTCCGGTTCCAGACCGGGATTCACCAGCGGCGCACGCTCGTAGCAATTAGACGGCATGAAGCTCAAATAGGTGCGCGCCCACTCGAATGCGGACTTCTCGTCCGCCGCCACATGGTGGATATTGCCGTTGTGCGCCTGGTTGAACGCGCCGCCGAGCTCGTCGAGGGTCACTTCCTCGCCGGTGGTCTCGCGAATGACGTCGGGACCGGTGACGAACATGTACGCCGACTCGGTCGCGATCAGCACATCGGTATTGATCGGCGAATACACCGCGCCCGCAGCGCATTTGCCCAGCATCACCGACACCTGCGGCACCACCCCGGACAGCCGGGTCTGGCGCCTGCTCATCTCCGCGTACCAGGCCAGCGAGGTGACCGCGTCCTGTACCCGCGCACCGCCGGAGTCGTTGATCGCCACGAACGGGCAGGCGATGTCGGCCGCCAGATCCATCGCCATCGCGACCTTGCGCCCGAACATCTCACCCACCGATCCGCCGAACACGGTCTGGTCGTGGGCGATCACCACCACCGGTCGCCCGTCGATCCTGCCGTGTCCGGTGACGACGCCGTCACCGTAGAGACCGTCGGCCGCGCCCGGCTGTTTCACCAGCGCGCCGATTTCGGTGAAACTGCCCTGGTCGAGAAGTATTTCGATGCGTTCGCGTGGGCCGGGTATTCCTTTCGCCGCACGCTTGGCGATTCCCGCATCCCCCGCGGGTTCCCGCGCCGCCGTCAGATTGTCCCGCAGCTCTTGCAGTTTCGCAGCAGTAGTCGACTCCACCACGCACGCCCTTCCTCGTCCTGGTCGAGCTCTCCTTCATCGGTTAGCCAAAGCGTAGCGCTGACGCCCGCGCCGACATCAGCGGCACGGCGGACCGATCCTTGACGAATCACGAGTCGTACCGTGGGTGGGGTGAACAAGCCGACCCGATACGGAGCCATCGCCTTCTCCGCGGCCACCGCGCGCCGCCAGCACAGCGGTGGCGGTTTCACCGTCCACGGCAGGCGGATGGCCGACGGCGCCGACATCGGCGAACCCGAAGAACTGGAGCCGCAAGTGGCGGGCCTGATCCGGGCGGCCGACTCGTTCTACCTCGCGACCGTCACCGGCTCCGGCTGGCCCTACATCCAACATCGCGGCGGTCCAACGGGTTTTGTGCACGTGCTCGACGCCGCGACCATCGCGTGGGCCGAATACCCGGGCAACAACCAGTTCGTCACGCTGGGCAATCTCGACACCGACGATCGGGTCGCGCTGTTCTTCATCGATTACCCGACCCGCACCAGGGTCAAGATCTTCGGCCGTGCCGAGGTCGTCGAACGCGCCGACGATCCCGAGCTCCTCGACCGACTCCTGACCACCCCGGCGGGCCCGATCGACGCGCGCTCGGACCGGGCGTTCGTGGTGCGGATCGAAGCGTTCGACCGCAACTGCACCAAGAACATCACTCCCCGTTACCGCACCGAGTGGATCCAGGACTACGCCCGCGCCGGCCGCGCTCCACTCGAAGCCGAAATCGACCGCCTCCGACACCGCAACGCCGAGCTCGAAGCCGAAATCGCCCGTCTGAAATCCACATCCTGACCGGCCGCGCCTATCGGGCGACGGGTCAGGCGTGACCACCGAAGGCGATGCGCAACTGCCCGAGCAGCACCTTCGCCGCCGGGCCGGGCGGGGGATCGGTGCGCCAGGCCAGGGCCAGTCGGCCGTGGATGGTGGGCTCGACGATGTCGAGGGTTCGCACACCGAAGGCGTCTGCTTCGGCGGTGGTGAGGGCGGGGACTATGGCGGTTCCCAGCCCGCGCGCGGCCAGTTCGAGCAGCAGCGGGGGAGCGGCGGCCTCGAAGGCGATGTCCGGCGTGAAACCGGCGGCGGCGCAGGAACGTTCGAAGACGCCGCGCAGGCCGGTGCCCCGAGTGAGGCAGATGAGGCGGCGATCGGCGAGGTCCTGCAAGGCGATAGCGCCCGCCGATTCGGCGGGGTCGACGGGTGCGTCGCGAGCGACGGCGGCGACGAGTGCGGTGTGCAGGATCACGTGCAGGCCGATGCTGGAATCTGTTGGGGCGCCGGTCAACCCGGTCAGCGCGATATCGAGCTCACCGTGCTCGACGGCGGCGAGCATCCGTTCGGCGGTGTCCTCGGTGAGGCTGATCCCGACCTGCGGATGGTCGTGGTGGAAATCGGCGAGCACCCCCGCCACATCGAAGACCTCCGACGCCGCCCCGGAGATCATGCCGACCCGGACCTGCCCGCGCAGCAAGCCCGTGAACTCCCCGACGGTGTCCCCGATCCGGTCTGCGGCAGCCAGGGCGGTGCGCGCGTGCTCGAGCACGGCGGCCCCGACATCGGTCAGCGTCACGGTGCGAGCGCCGCGGTCGAGCAGGCGCTGTCCGAGTTCGCGTTCGAGTTGCCGGATCTGAGTGCTGAGGCCGGGCTGGGTCAAGTGCAGCCGCTCGGCGGCCCTGGTGAACCCGCCTTCTTCGACGACCGTCACGAAGTAGCGCAGCTGCCGCAGTTCCATAACTATCAATTATAGATAGGAGAAGATCTATCTCTTGTACTTATTCTTCCGGTCGGCGCAGAGTCGAAGACATGACCGATATCGCAACGAAGTTCGCTGGTCCCGTATTCACGCCGGACGACCCCGGGTACGCCGAGGAGGTCGCCGGCTTCCAAACCGCCTACACGCACCGTCCGGAGTTCGTGGTCGGCGCCCTGCACAGCCAGGACGTGCGTGCCGCGGTGGAGTTCGCCGCACGGCACGGGCTGCCGGTCGCTGTGCAGGCGACCGGACACGGATTGTCGGTCGCTGTCGACGGTGGGGTGCTCATCACGACCGGACGCATGGACAACATCGCCATCGACCCGCAGACTCGGACCGCGCGCATCGGTGCCGGGGTGCGCGCTGGTGCTTTGGTCGAGGCGGCCGCTCGACACGGGCTGGCGCCTTTGAACGGGTCGTCACCGTCGGTGGGCGTCGTCGGGTATGTGCTCGGCGGCGGGCTCGGACTGCTGGCGCGTGAATTCGGCTATGCCGCTGATCATGTCCGGCGCATCGAACTGGTGACCGCCGACGGCCGGGTGCGCTCGCTCGGCCCGGACGACGAATTGTTCGGCGCGGTACTGGGTTCGGGTGGGAACTTCGGTGTGGTGACCGGGCTCGAACTCGACCTCGTCCCCGTTGCCGAAATCTATGGTGGACAGCTGGTTTTCGACGCGCCGCTCGTCGATGCGGCGCTGGCGGCGTGGCGGGAATGGACCGCGACCGTGCCGAGCGAGCTGACCTCGACGGTCGCGGTGGTGACCTATCCCGACATCCCGCCCGTGCCGGAATCGCTGCGCGGCCGCCACGTTGCCTCGATCCGGATCGCCTTCGACGGGACGGACGAGGAAGGGGAACGGTGGGTGGCGCCGTTGCGGCGGATCGGACCTCGTCTGCACGAGGACCTACGGACGATGCCCTACGCCGAAACGCACACCATCCACAGCGATCCGCCCTTCCCACACGCCTACGCCGCGACCAACGCGCTGCTCGCGGAGCTGACCCCGCAGGGCCTGTCCGCGCTGCGCGCGTTGACCGCGCCGGGCGGCCAGGTCGACGCGGTGATCGACATCCGCCATCTCGGCGCAGCCCTCCGACACGGCGGCCCGGCGTCGATCGATTTTCGGAATGCCGAATACATCGTGCGGGTGATCACCGGACCAGGTGCGGGCGACGCCGCGCCAGAAGGGCTGGCTGCCGTTCGAGAAGCATTGGCGCCGTGGACGATCGGACACAGCCTCGCGTTCCTCTACGGCGCGGGCGGTGCGGCGGACGCGGCCCAGACCGCGGCCGGGTACTCCCCGGACACCTACCGCTGGCTGACGGCGGCGAAGGCGAAATACGACCCGCGGAACATGTTTCGGGCCAACCGCAACATCGCCCCCGGTTCCTGACGCCCCTTGCCCGTCCTCCCGATATCTACTATCTTAGTGATATCACTCAGATATCGGGAGGATGTCATGGAGCTGCGGTCCGCATTCCGCGCCAACGGGTTCGTCGTCGTGCTGGGGTGGCTGGTGTTCACCCTGTTGTTCGGCGGCGCTGCCGTTCTCGCGTTCATCTCCGCCACCCAGCACAACGGTGGCGCACTGGCCTGGACCGGCGCGGTCGCCGCCGTCGTCGTGATCCTTGTCGTGTGGTTGCTCGCCACCGGGCTGATCATCGTCAACCCCAACGAGGCCAAGGTCGTCACCTTCTTCGGCCGCTACATCGGCTCGGTCAGTGACCCGGGGTTCTTCTCGGTGGTCCCGCTCACCGACCGCAAATCCATCTCACTGCGGGTGCGTAACTTCGAAACCCAGAAGCTCAAGGTCAACGACGCCGACGGCAACCCCGTCGAGATCGCGGCCGTCGTCGTCTACAAGGTGGTCGACAGCTTCAAGGCCGCCTTCGCCGTCGACGACTACGAGGAATACGTCGAGACCCAGTCCGAGGCCGCGGTGCGTCACCTCGCCACCACCCACCCCTACGACGCCCACGACGACGCCCGCACCAGCCTGCGCGACGGCGCCGAGGTCGCCGAGGAACTGACCGTCGAGCTGCGCGAGCGCACCCTCACCGCGGGCATCGAGGTCATCGAGGCCCGCATCACCCACCTCGCCTACGCCCCGGAGATCGCCCAGGCCATGCTCGTGCGCCAGCAGGCCGCCCAGGTCGTCGCGGCCCGCACCCAGATCGTCGAGGGCGCTGTCGGCATGGTCGCCCTCGCGCTCGATCGCCTCGCCGAACAGGGCACCGTAGAACTCGACGAGGAGCGCAAGGCCAACATGGTCTCCAACCTGCTCGTCGTCCTCTGCGGCGACCGCGCCACCCAGCCGGTGGTCAACGCCGGATCCCTCTACTCCTGAGCCGCCCGATGACCCAGCCGAAGAGGGACCCCAAAAAGATCCTGCTGCGGCTCGACCCGGCCGTCCACGAGGCAATAGCCAAGTGGGCGGCCGACGACCTGCGCAGCATCAACTCCCAAATCGAATACGCCCTGCGCCTGGCCCTCGACCAAGCGGGCCGAAAGCCGAAGCGGGACTAGAGGATCGATCGCACGGCCGATCAGCCGACCCCGAGGACGCGAGACAGGAGGCGTTGGCGGGTTCGGGTGTCGGATTTGGCGAGGATGGCTTTGACGTGGTCGTTGATCGTGTGTTCGGACAGGAACAGCTCCGTGGCCAGCTCGTGGGAATCCAGGCCGGTCGCCAAGAGCGTCAGGACCTGGGATTCGCGGGCGGAGAGGCCGTGGGCTCGGGCGAACAGGTCGAGGCGTTCGGTGGCGGTGCTCGATTCCAGGGCCACGGCGATATCGGTGCCGATGCGGTCGGCTTTCACGGTGAGCCAGCGATTGCCACCCAGGTGAACGCGTGACGTGGCGGGGCCGAGGGGCGTGTCCGCCTCGATGGCGAGGAGGGCGGCGGCCGCGTTGTAGACCGAGGCGGGGACAGGCGGCATCGGTTCGTCCGGGGGGAGTAGCCGCAGGAGAGAATCCGCGGCGGCCGCTGTTCGGGCGCGCACTCGCAGGGTGTCGTCGAGGAGTACGACCGCGGGGCCGAGGGGTGGAAGGCGGGCATCGGATTCGACGAACGTGGCCCCGACGGTACGGCGCAGGCCGACGGTGACGGTGGAGGTCAGCGTGCTCAGCGCAGTGAGTTCTGCTGTGGTGAAAGGGGATTCGGTGTAGCGGAGCAGTTCGAGAAAGCCCCAGCAGCCATAGCGGTCGGCGAAAGTGATGGTGGCGGAGTCGGTGACGCCGAGATCGCGCTGAGCGGTGCGCCACAGCAGGGACCGGGTCGGGTCGCCGTCGGTCGCGCCGAGCAAAGAGTGGGCGCCGGTGCCGCGCACAGTGTCCCAGCGATTGAGCGGGGTGAGGTAGCGGGCGTGGATCAAGTCCGGCAGGAGCCCGAAGTCGAGGCCGGGGACATCGGCGAGCGGCGCCGTCGCGACCGCGGTGACGGGATCGGTGAGCGCGAAGACATGACCGGCGAACGGGATCGTCGCGCGGATCTCGACCAGGACGAGTTCACGCAGTCGTTTGGCGGAGTGATCGGCGCGGCACAGACGGCCGATCCGGTCGGCCAAGGTACTCGGCACATGTCCCAGCCTACGGCGAAATCCCCCCAGGATCAGGGATGTTGCGGCGCTCCGGGCGGGCCGATGATCGAGATATCCCACTCGGCACGACACCGGAGGCCATCATGACCGTCACCTTGCACATCGACAACACCGTTCGCGACTACGACGACTGGAAGGCCGCGTTCGACCAGTTCGAGCGGTTCCGCGCCGACAACGGGGTGCGGGGCTACCGCGTCGGCCGGGTCGCGGACACACCACAGCGGGTGCTCATCGATCTCGACTTCGACGACCGTTCGGCCGCCGAGGCGTTTCGCACCGCATTGGCGGCCGTGCTCGCCACCCCGCGCAGCCGCGCGATGGTGATCGATCACGAAGCCTGGCTCGTCGACTTGGTCGAAGAGCGCGATTGTCCCCTGATCGACGCGCCGAGCGCCGCACGGGGACAACCGAAGTCGACGGCGCCGGTAAATTGATCCGGTGCCCATCTCGTTCGACATTCCTGGAATGCAACAGTTGGACGACACGACCTGGGGGAATCCGGCCACTCGTGACGTCGTCGCGCTGAACTATGTCAACGGCGTGCCCGACCTGCCCGCTCGACTCGACGACCTGAAACGGCTACGCAGGCGACTGGCCGAGCACCACGCACGGACCGGCTGCTTGATCGAGGCGTTCGTGGTGTGGGTCGACCAGTTGCCCGCCCTGTTGCGGGTGGAGAAGACCCAGCTCGGGGGTCCGCGCGGCGAGCTCGTCTTCGCGGCGTCGATCGTGGTGCCCAAGGACCGGTGTTCGGCGGTGTTCCAGGTCATCTGCCCCGAGACCGGTGTGCCCGGTGCGCGCGAGACCGCGATCGGGCGGCAAGTGCGACGCGACGAGATGTGCCCGCCCCACCCGTACGCGCCCGGCCTGCGCGGCCGGTTGCCCTATCTACTGTCCGACGACGTCCGCTTCGACGTCGAGTTCCCCGACCACGCCCTGACCAGGGCGCGCCGCTGGGTCGCCGACACGGTGCCGAACGTGCGGGTCGACCCGTCCTTCGCTGCGCTCCCGGACTTTTGAGGATCCTCGAAGAGTTGAAATCGGTTGCCGTGCAGCTGTTTTCTGGACGTATTGCGCACGCTGAGCCGTCCCGGGCGGGTATTCTCGTCACGTCACCGACGGGGCGATGGGGGCTTGGTGGTCAATCCACGGCAGGTAGCTGTCCTGGTTCGAACGGACGGCGTATTCAGGGACCGCACACAAGACATCGAGGACATCCGTCCTACCGGTCACCGCATACGCATCGTCTACACCCGCAGCGGAGGGAAGCCCTACGACTATGCCCAGCACAACGTGGCGATCCTGACCGGGCCGCAGGTCGTCCCGCTAGACCCCCGGACCAGAGTCATGATCGGCGGCGAGCTACGGGAAACCGTGCATCAGGTGCTGCGGTTCACAGGTCCGCAGGGGACCTGGATGCATGTTTTCCACGGATCCACCGATGAGTTCACCGCCTGCCCATCCGCAGCGGTCGAACTCGTTCGAGATCATCGGCACGACCCCGGCCCCGAGCGAGTACTGCGGTACTGGACATCGATCGCGCAGCACTTTACCGAGCCGAGCTCAACGCTGCGCGACATTCACTGTGCCGGGTTGTTCGTCCATCCTGAGAGCGTTCTGCATCGCTATCTCCACGCGGGACGGATAGATACGGTTGCCGGCCCGGGCGGGCCACCGTTGTATCCGTTCCGCACCAACCTGAGCCAGCGGGCCGCGGTCGCGAACGCGCTGGGCTATCCGATCTCGGTGATCGATGGGCCACCTGGCACCGGCAAAACCCAGACCATTCTCAATCTCATCGCCAATATCGTCGGAGACGAGTCGAAGACCATCGCGGTGGTCTCTTCCAACAACACCGCCGTCGACAACGTCAACACGAAGCTCCATGAGGCCGGATTCGGCTACATCGTCGCCAATCTCGGCCGGGCGGCGAAGAGAGAGCAGTTTCTGGACGAGCAGGTGGCGCGCAACCATCAGATCGATGTGTTGCGTGCGATGGCGCCGATTCCGGTGCCGCAGGCCATCGCCATGGTCGAACGTGACCGCCGACTGCTCGGATTGCGCGAAATCGAACGCGACCTCGCCCAGCTGCGCGCCGAGCACGCGGCCTATCTCTTGGAGCAGCGGCATTTCGACGGATATCTCGCGCGCCATGAACTGCCCGACTCGGAAAATCTACCGGTGCTGCGGTGGCGATCCGACAAGATCCTCGCATTCATCGCCGATACCGACCCCGAGCTGGCACGGACGAGCGGTCTGGGACAGGTCATCGATCGGATCGGAAAATACTTCATGTACCGGTCGATGCGTTTCGCCGACGACCAGGATGTCGACGTCGTCCTCCGCCTGCACCAGCTGTACTACCGGACCAAGCTCGCCGAGCTGGGGCAACAGATTGTGACCTCGGAGAGGTTGCTGGCAGGCAAGCATTTCGACACGCTGGCCGAGGATCAGCGGGAGCACTCGCAAGCATGGCTGACCGAGAGCCTGCGAGTGCGCTACCTCAACCAGGCGACGCAACGCTACGACAAGCACTACCTGCGCCGGTGGCCGGAATTCAGTCGCGATTACCCCGTCGTCCTGAGTACCTGCCATTCGTTGCAGCGCAGCATCGGCAAAGGCCGGTTGGTCGACTACCTCGTAATCGACGAGGCGTCACAGGTGGACCTGCTCGCCGCCGCGGTCGCGATGTCGAGTTGCCGCAATCTGATCGTCGTCGGGGATCTACGCCAGCTGCGACCTGTCGACAGCAAGATCCCCGCGCACCTGTGCGCGCCGGTACCCCACCCGGCGTACGACTTTCATCGGCACAGCATCCTGTCCTCGCTGACCGAGTTGTTCGGTGACGCGCTACCTCGAGTGATGCTGCGCGAGCACTACCGCTGCGACCCCGCGATCATCGGCTTCTGCAATCAGAAGTTTTACGACGACGACCTGATCCCCTTCAGTAAAAGCCGACCTGACTTCCAGGCCATGGTTGTGGCACGGACCAGTGCGGGCAATCACATGCGACGTTTCCGTAGTGGCGGCCGAATCAACCAGCGCGAGATCGACGTCATCGAACAGGATGTGCTGCAACGGTATTGCGCAGGGTTCGAGCCTGCCGAGATCGGGATCACTTCGCCCTACCGTAAGCAAGCCGATCGGGTCAGCGCGACGATCGCCGACAGCGAGGCCGACACCGTCCACAGCTTCCAGGGTCGGGAGAAGGACGTCATCGTGATGACCACGGTGCTCGACGAAAAGTCGAGCAGCCAGAATGGACTCGGCGGCCTCGAGTTCGTCGACGACCCGCACCTCGTCAATGTCGCGGTGTCGCGCGCGAAGAAGCGGTTCGTCCTGGTAACCAACAACGAGATGCTGCCGCGCAGCAGGAATCTCCGCGACCTGATCGGCTACATCCGGTACCAACATCCGGATAAAGAGGTCTTCGACAGTGGCATTGTGTCGGTTTTCGACCTGCTGTACAGGCAGTACTCCGAGCGGCTGAACCATCTGGCTTCTCGAGTTGCCCGCAGCCCCGGACACGAGTCTGAGCGAGTGATGCGCGCTGTGCTCGGGCAGCTGCTGCCTGCCGAGTTTCCCGGGCTGACATTTGCGGAGCAGGTTCCGCTGAAGCACCTTCTGCCCGACACCGACCGCTTGCGCGGTGATCAACTGCGGTTCGCGCGGAATCGCCGTTCCTCGGTCGATTTCGAGGTCTACAACCGCGTGACCAAGCAACGTCTGTGCGCAATCGAGGTCGACGGATTCGAATTCCACGAGAATCGGCCGGAACAGCTGAGCAGGGACGCGCACAAGAACGCGATCTGTGCCGCCTACGGGATCCGACTGCTGCGCTTCGCAACCACCGGTAGCGGGGAGATCGAGCGCCTCCGTCGCGAGCTGACCAGCCTTGTCGCTACGTCACCGCCACCCGATCAGGCATAGACCGGCTCACCGGATAAGGGTGCTCGGTGCGAGTGAACGTCACCGTCGAGGGCGGGCGCATGGAGTGGATACTTGCCTTCATCGGCGACCTGGTCGGGTCGGAGTCCACACCTACAGCAGCAATTGAATGCCGCTCGCGATCGAACACGGCGCTGATGCTGCGGCCGACGAGCTAGGGCTTCTCGGCGATGAAGATGGCGGTGCCGGGGAAGATCTGTCCGCGCAGCGGCGACCACTGACCCCATTCGCGGTCGAGCCACTCCGGCCAATCGGGTTCGACGATGTCGACCAGGTGCAGGCCAGCGCCGACGATCTCGCGCACCCGGTCACCGATTGTGCGGTGGTGCTCGACATAGGTCGGCACGCCGTCGCCGTCCACCTCTACATAAGGAGTGCGGTCGAAATACGGGATCGTGGCGGTCAGACCCGCCTCGCCCGGATCGTCGGGGAAGATCCAGCGCATCGGATGGTTCACCGAGAACACCCAGCGCCCGCCCGGCCGCAACACCCGCGCCACCTCGCGCATCACCAGCGCCGAGTCGGCGACGAACGGCACGCCGCCGAACGCCGAGCAGGCCAGGTCGAACGACGCGTCGGCGAAGGGGAGTGCCTCGGCCCCCGCCTGAACCAGCGGCACCCGCGGTCCGCCCTGATCCATCGCGGCCACGCCACGCTCCAGCATCCCCATCGACACGTCGAGCCCGACCGGGAACGCGCCGTGGCCTGCCAGCCATCGCGAGCACGGCGCCGAACCGCAGCCGATCTCCAGGATCGTCTTGCCGGTCACGTCACCGAGGAAGCCCATGTCACCCTCGTGCAGGCCCTCCGGGCACCACACGAACTCACCGCCCGGGGAGTCGACGCCGAGGAAGTCGGCGTGGGTCTGGTGGTACTGCTCGGCGTCGGCGTCCCACCAGCGGCGATTCGCGCGCTCGCTGTCGCGCGAGTCGATCTTGGTTCGAGTGGTTGCGGAGGTACCGAGAAGCGCGTTGGCCTGCGCGTGGCGTTCGTCGTCGGACACGCCGAACAGGGTATCGGCGTGGTGCGGGGGGTGGTTTGCCCGGCTCGGCGCGGGTCGCGTAGGCTGATGCACGCTGTAGAGGGACGCTGAAGTTGATCAGCGGCAAGTGCGACGGTCCGTGCGATACTTTACCGGTATCCCTTCGTCGCGTCGTCGCGGTGATCTCGCAGCGTACCGAAAGATCCAATGTCCGCAACCGACCACAATCCGTCCGGAGCAAACCCACATATGCCCACCACCGTCACCTCGCCGCAGGTAGCCATTAACGATATTGGCTCCGCCGAGGATTTCCTGGCCGCCATCGACGCAACGATCAAGTACTTCAACGATGGTGACATCGTCGAAGGCACCATCGTCAAGGTCGATCGTGACGAGGTCCTGCTCGACATCGGTTACAAGACCGAAGGTGTCATCCCCTCCCGCGAGCTCTCCATCAAGCACGACGTCGACCCGAACGAGGTCGTTTCCGTGGGCGACGCGGTCGAGGCCCTGGTCCTCACGAAGGAGGACAAGGAAGGCCGCCTGATCCTGTCGAAGAAGCGGGCGCAGTACGAGCGCGCGTGGGGCACGATCGAGGAGCTCAAGGAGAAGGACGAGGCCGTCAAGGGCACCGTCATCGAGGTCGTCAAGGGCGGCCTGATCCTCGACATCGGTCTTCGTGGCTTCCTGCCCGCCTCGCTCGTCGAGATGCGTCGTGTCCGCGACCTCCAGCCGTACGTCGGCAAGGAGATCGAGGCCAAGATCATCGAGCTCGACAAGAACCGCAACAACGTGGTTCTGTCGCGTCGCGCCTGGCTCGAGCAGACCCAGTCCGAGGTCCGCAGCGAGTTCCTGCACCAGCTCCAGAAGGGCCAGGTCCGCAAGGGCGTCGTGTCCTCCATCGTCAACTTCGGTGCCTTCGTGGACCTGGGTGGCGTCGACGGCCTGGTGCACGTCTCCGAGCTGTCCTGGAAGCACATCGACCACCCGTCCGAGGTTGTCGAGGTCGGCAACGAGGTCACCGTCGAGGTTCTCGACGTCGACCTGGACCGCGAGCGCGTCTCCCTGTCGCTCAAGGCGACTCAGGAAGACCCGTGGCGTCAGTTCGCCCGGACCCACGCCATCGGCCAGATCGTGCCCGGCAAGGTCACCAAGCTGGTTCCCTTCGGTGCCTTCGTGCGCGTCGAAGAGGGCATCGAGGGCCTGGTCCACATCTCCGAGCTGGCCGAGCGCCACGTCGAGGTCCCGGACCAGGTTGTGGCCGTCGGCGACGACGCCATGGTCAAGGTCATCGACATCGACCTCGAGCGTCGTCGTATCTCGCTGTCGCTGAAGCAGGCGAACGAGGACTACAACGCCGAGTTCGACCCGTCGAAGTACGGCATGGCCGACAGCTACGACGATGCGGGCAACTACATCTTCCCCGAGGGCTTCGATCCCGAGACCAACGAATGGCTCGACGGGTTCGACAAGCAGCGTGAAGAGTGGGAAGGCCGCTACGCCGAGGCCGAGCGTCGCCACAAGATGCACACTGCTCAGATGGAGAAGATGGCAGCCGACGCTGCCGCCGAGGCCGCCGCTGGCGGTCCCGTCGCGGGCAACTACTCCTCCGAGACCGGTGGCAGCGCGGCTGCGTCCACCTCCGGTCCGGCCGAGTCCACGGGCGGCTCGCTGGCCAGCGATGCCCAGCTCGCGGCTCTGCGGGAGAAGCTCAGCGGCAACGCCTGAGTGAGCGGCAACGCCTGATTCACCGGTAACGGCTGAATCGACAACTGCACTACCGAAGGCCCCGGTCCACACGGACCGGGGCCTTCGGCCTTTTCCGGTGGGTGTAGCGTGTGCGCGATTGCTCCATCCCCTACGGGAAAGGTGCTCCACTCACGATGAGTTCTGGTCCCTTCGCCGGTCTCAACCGGCGACAATTCCTTGCGAAGGCTATGGCCGCCGGTGCGGTGGGAACGCTTGCCACCTGGGCGAATCCGATCATCGACCGAGCTTTTGCCGCCGATCCGGCCGGCATGGGCGGGCTCGGCGACATCGAGCATTTCGTCTTGCTCATGCAGGAGAACCGGTCCTTCGACCACTATTTCGGCACCCTGTCGGGGGTGCGCGGGTTCGGTGAGGCGTCCGCGTCGTGGCGTCAATTCGGGTGGTCGCCCGGAATCGGGCCCACCGCAGCGGGTTTCGTCGAACCGTTTCGGCTCGACACCACCCGCGGCGCCACCCTGGACGGGGAGTGCATCAACGACCCCGACCACACCTGGCCCGGCATGCACAAGGCATTCAACGACGGGCGCAACGACGGCTGGATGCCGATGTCGGTGGCCTCGGTCGGGCCCGACAACGCGCCCGCGGCGATGGGTTACTACCTGCCGGAAGACATTCCGATCCACACCGAGCTCGCGCAGGCATTCACCCTCTGCGACAACTACCACTGCTCGGTGCTCGGTCCCACCGACCCCAACCGGCTGTACTGGATGAGCGCGAGCATCGACCCCGACGGCCTGGCGGGCGGTCCGCTGGTGGAGACGCCGACGCTGATCCCGAAGAACGTCTACAGCTGGCGCACCTACCCGGAGAACCTGTCCGAGGGTGGGGTTCCGTGGAAGATCTACAGCAATCGCGATGCCGGCCCCATCTCGTCGATGGTCCTGGACGGCATGATGGGCTGCTTCACTCAGGCCGCCGACCCGAATTCCGAACTGGCGCGCCGTGGTATCGCACCGATCTATCCGAACGACTTCCAGGCCGACGTCGCCGGCAACACCCTGCCCGCGGTGTCCTGGGTGGTGCCGTCGCTACTGCACTGCGAACATCCCGCGCTGCCCGCGGCTTTCGGCGCGCTCGGGATCGTGCAGCTCCTCGATATCCTCACCTCGAATCCGGCGGTGTGGGAGAAGACCGCGCTGATCATCAGCTACGACGAGAACGGCGGCTTCTTCGACCACGTCACCCCGCCGACCCCACCGCCAGGCACCCCGGGTGAATTCCTGACGGTGCCACTGGATCGGGTGCCTGCGGCGGGCGGGATCACCGGCCCCATCGGACTGGGTTATCGGGTGCCGTGCATGGTGATCTCGCCGTACAGTCGCGGTGGGCTGGTGGCATCCCAGACCTTCGACCACACGTCCCAATTGCGTTTGCTGGAAACCAGATTCGGTGTCGACGTGCCGAACCTGACCGCCTGGCGACGCGGCATCACCGGCGACATGACCTCCACGTTCGACTTCGCGGCGGCGCCGGACGCCGCGAAACCGGTGCTGCCCGACCCCCGTCCCAAAGCCGACGCGGCGATCGCGCAGTGTGGTCCGAATATCGCGGCGGGCAGCCTGGGGCGGGGTGTGCCGTACCCGGTGCCGCCGAATGCGATGCCGACGCAACAGCCGGGCACCCGGCGCGCGCCGAGTGGTCTCATCGGGGCGTGAGCCGGTGGTGGGCTCGGCGCTGCGCCGGGCCCACCGATCAGTTCGTGGCCGCGGCGGGCGACCAGTAGCCGGTGGCCATCCTGGGGCGTTTGCGCATCGCGGCGAAGCTGTGTCTGGCGGGGGAGAGCAGGGTGCTGAACCAGGAGCGTCGATATTCGGCGAGAGTTGCTGCCACGGCGGGGAATTCGATGCAGTGCACACCGCCCGGCATGCCGAGACGGTGGCGAGCCGTCCGGTTGTTCCTGGTACCCATGATCATCCCGTCGGTAGTCGTGCGGCCTTCTCGCCTGCGCGGTAGATTAATCCACTCGACGCGCCCGGCCGGGGATCTCCCGCCGCTCCGCGCGTGGGCGTGTCGTGGGACCTGCCCCGGCCCGTCGGTCGGGATGCGAGACTGGGCCCATGTTGCGGATCGGCCTCACCGGAGGCATGGGAGCGGGTAAATCCACAGTGGCGCGGACACTGGTCGAGCTAGGGGCGGTGCTCATCGACTCCGACGCGATCGCCCGCGAGGTCGTCGCCCCCGGCACGCCGGGCCTGACCGCGCTGGTCGAGGAGTTCGGTGAGCGAATCCTGAGCCCCGACGGCAGTCTCGACCGGCCCGCGCTGGCCGCGGTCGCCTTCGCCGATGACGTGTCGCGGGGCAAGCTCAACGCCATCACCCACCCGCTGGTCGGTGCCCGCACCGCGGAACTGATCGGCGACGCGCCCGCGGATGCCATTGTGGTGCAGGATATTCCGCTGCTCGTCGAGAACGGGCTCGCGCCGCTGATGCAGCTCGTCGTGGTGGTCGGGGCCGAGGAGGAGACCCGGCTGCGCAGACTGGTCGAACACCGCGGGGTGGCCGAAGCGGACGCGCGAGTCAGGATCGCCGCGCAGGCCACCGACGAACAGCGCCGTGCGGTCGCCGATGTGTGGCTCGACAACAACGGCGCACCGGAGGTGGTCGAGGAGCAGGTCCGGGAGCTGTGGACGCGACGGTTGGTGCCGTTCGAGCGCAATCAGCGTGAGGGCGTCCGCGCGCGCGCCGACTACCGCCTCGTCACCGACCCGGAATGGGACGTGCAGGCGCGCAGGATCATCGCGCGGCTGCATCTGGCGTGCGGTGCGTCGGCGGTGCGTATCGATCACGTCGGATCGACCGCGGTGCACGGCCTGCCCGCCAAGGACATCATCGACATCCAGGTGACGGTGGCCGACATGGCCACGGCCGAATCGCTGACCGACGCGCTGACGGCGGGCGGGTTCCCGCTGGCCACTCGGGTGACGCACGACAATCCGAAGCCGAGTGAGGGCGATCCCGAAGGCACCGACCTCGCCCGGTGGGGAAAACGCCTGCACGGCAATGCCGATCCCGGTCGACCCGCCAATATCCATCTGCGCGTGCAGGATTCACTGGGCCAGCGGTTCGCGCTCGACCTGCGCGACTGGTTGCGGGCGAACGACAGCGCGCGGGCGGAGTATCTGGCGGTCAAGCGAGGGGCCGAACTCGCGGCGGCGGATCTGACCTATGACGCCGCCGGTGATGCCTACTACGTGGTGAAGGAACCATGGTTCGACGCGGTCTATCCGGTGGTCACCGAGTGGGCCCGCGCCCGCGCGTGAACCGCGTACCAATCTGTTAAACATCAATGTTTCGGAAACTGTCCGCACGCTACAGCGCGCTGTGTAAATTGTGCGAAGTCACTACAGGGTGACTCGATTCACAGGGAAGTTGTAGCGCCTATGACAACACATCAGCGTCAGTTCGGCCGTGCGGGCTTCGGCATCACCGCCCTCGGCGCCGTGGCCGCCAGCCTCGTGCTGGCCGCTCCGCAGGCCTCGGCCTGGGTCGGCAATCTCGCCGTGGCCGGAACCGACCACAAGGTCGGTTGCAGCTACAAGTTGACCGCTAGCGTCGAGGTCGACCGGCTGACCTCGGTGAAGTTCACCGACAACGGGGTGGATATCCCGGGCAGCCCGGTGTCGCCGTCGCTGCTGTCGGGCACGGTGAGCATCACTTGGAAGCCGACCACGGCGGGCCAGCACAAGCTCGAGGCTCGTCAGCTGCTGATCAGTGACACGATCACCGTCACTGTCGGCGCGGCGGGCAGCACCGGTAGCGCGTCGTGCGGCGGTGGCCTCGCGGATCTGTTCCCGAGCCTGTCGGCAGGCTGACACCGACTCCGCGAACCGCCCGGACCCTTACCGAGGGCCGGGCGGTTCGTCGTTTCGGCGCCAGGTCAGGGTCATCTCGAAGGTGCTCAGCCAATCCTCGAGGGAATACCCGTGCGCCGCGATCCCGTCGATCGCGGCGGTCGCGTGTTCGATCGCGGCCTGGCATTGCGCGGCGTCGAGCAGGCCGTCGGTGTGCGCGGCCAGCAGTTCGTCGACATCGACGAGCCGCACGTCACGTCGGGTGCGCACCAGCAGATCGAGATAGTGGTCGACCGAGCGCCACAGCGTCGGCGACTCCCTGGTGAACGCGCCGACATCGACATAGATGTCCTGCCACTGTTCGACGCCGGGGTTGTAGTGGAGCTTCGACGCCCGCAGCGACAGATCGGGCAGCACCCACGATTCCAGGTAGTGGAAGTGCGCGTGATCGGAGTGACGACCCATGTACAGGCCCCACGGCTCCACCCGATAGATCTCCACCGGCCGGACGAAGCCCTTGGGGTCGGTGTTCGTTCTGGCCGCGACGTCGAAGTACTCCACCTTGGGTGGATGCACGTGCACGGTGGATGCCTGCGTCATGAGCGCAGAATCTACCGGCGCGGGCAAACCCTCGCCCGGTCGCCGGCTACATCCAGGTCAGCGTGATGTCGCGGGAGCGCAGCCACTGTTCGACATCGTGGTCGTTGGCGGCCAAGCCGTCGAGCACACGAGCGGCGCGTTCGAAGGCCCGATCGGCGTGCTCGGTGTCGACATGGCCCGCGGCGTGCGCGGCGAGCAGTTCGCTCGACCCGGACAGGGTCGACGACCGGCCGCGCCGCACCGCGATGTCGAGGAAGTAGTCGGTGGCCCGCCACCGTTTCGGCCCGACCTGGACGAACTCGACGATGTCGAGCACGTAGTCGTGGCTGCGGTGATGGCCGGGCCGATCGTGGCTGATGGTGGCGCGAACGGCGTGGCCGGGCAACATCCACGACTCCTCGTAGCGACCGTGCGGTCGGTCGAGGATGCGGGCCAGGTAGACCCCCCATGGCTGTACTTCGTACCGGTCGACCGAGTGGACGTAGCCCTTGGCGTCGGTACTGGTCAGCTCGGCGAGGTCGAAGTACTCGACCCGGGGTCTGGCGGAGGGTGAAACGAGCGTCGGATCAGTGGGCGGTGCGTGCGGGCCGCGTATCTCTCTGGCGAAATAACCGGCGAACCCGGTTACCGCTGGAGCCGCGACGAGCAGGGGAAGCAGAACGCTCATGGCCTTGTCCTTCACCACGTGCCGATGATCAACTCAGGGTACGCCCGCGTCGGGGTGTGTGGCGGGTTCGATTCGCGACCGCACTCGTCGAATATCATTGGGACAAAGGACTTTTCGGACATCGGGCGAAGTGCCGGGCATTCGCCGCGTTCGAACGCGATCGCCTGTACCAGGGGAAATGGCAGTCGCCGTCGGTTTGCGTGCCAGTGATCGTCGTCATCTTCGCGCAGCGCTGTGACGGTATCGATGAGCAGAAGTTCACGGGAACGACAACGAGGTGACCGACGGTCGTCGGCGCGGCGCGTGGTGTGGCGAACGGGAGCCTGCTCGCCGGAGCCGAAACGTGTCAGTGGTCGTGCCTAAGCTGGGTCCATGGCATTCGCAACCGAGATCCCGACGGAAGGGTACGAAGAGCGGGGTCACCCGATCGCCCATTCCGAACACCGCCCCGTCGGCACGATCGAGCGCTCGGGCGCCCGGTTCGAGGTGGTCAGCGAGTACTCACCCGCCGGCGACCAGCCCGCGGCCATCGCGGAGCTCGAGCGCCGGGTGAACGCGGGGGAGAAGGACGTCGTCCTGCTCGGAGCCACCGGTACCGGTAAATCGGCCACCACCGCGTGGCTGATCGAGAAGTTGCAGCGGCCCACCCTGGTGATGGCGCCGAACAAGACCCTCGCCGCGCAGCTCGCCAACGAACTGCGCGAGATGCTGCCCAACAACGCGGTCGAGTACTTCGTCTCGTACTACGACTACTACCAACCCGAGGCGTACATCGCCCAGACCGACACCTACATCGAGAAGGACAGCTCGATCAACGACGACGTCGAGCGGCTGCGGCACTCGGCGACCTCGAGTCTGCTCTCGCGTCGCGATGTGGTCGTGGTCGCGTCGGTGTCGTGTATCTACGGCCTCGGCACCCCGCAGTCGTATCTGGATCGGTCGGTGCAGCTCGAAGTCGGCGGCGAGATCGACCGCGACGCGTTGCTGCGCCTGCTCGTCGACGTGCAGTACACCCGCAACGACATGGCGTTCACCCGCGGCTCGTTCCGGGTGCGCGGCGACACCGTCGAGATCATCCCGTCCTATGAGGAGCTGGCGATCCGCATCGAGTTCTTCGGTGACGAGATCGAGGCGCTCTACTACCTGCATCCGCTCACCGGTGATGTTGTGCGCCAAGTCGATTCGGCGCGCATCTTTCCGGCCACCCACTACGTGGCGGGGCCGGAGCGGATGGAACGGGCGGTCGGCGACATCGAGTCCGAACTGGCCGCGCGGCTCGAGGAGTTCGAGCGTCAGGGCAAGTTGCTCGAGGCCCAGCGGCTGCGCATGCGCACCGAATACGACCTGGAGATGATCCGTCAGGTCGGCTTCTGCTCGGGTATCGAGAACTATTCGCGCCACATCGACGGGCGCCCGGCAGGTTCGGCGCCGGCCACCCTGCTCGACTACTTCCCCGACGATTTCCTGCTGGTGATCGACGAATCGCACGTCACGGTGCCGCAGATCGGCGGCATGTTCGAAGGTGACATGTCGCGCAAGCGCAACCTGGTCGATTTCGGTTTCCGGTTGCCCTCGGCGGTCGACAACCGCCCACTGACCTGGGAGGAGTTCGCCGGGCGAATCGGTCAGGCCGTGTATCTGTCGGCGACTCCCGGCAACTACGAGCTGGGGCAGGTCGGTGGCGAGGTGGTCGAGCAGGTCATCCGCCCGACCGGTCTGGTCGATCCGAAGGTCGTGGTCAAGCCCACCAAGGGCCAGATCGACGACCTGGTGCACGAGATCCGCGAGCGCGCGGAGCGCAACGAGCGGGTCCTGGTCACCACGCTCACCAAGAAAATGTCCGAAGACCTCACCGATTACCTGCTCGGCCTCGGCGTGAAGGTCCGCTACCTGCACTCCGAGATCGACACGCTGCGCCGCGTGGAACTGCTCCGGCAGCTGCGTCTTGGCGAATACGACGTGCTCGTCGGCATCAACCTGCTGCGTGAGGGCCTCGACCTGCCCGAGGTATCGCTGGTGGCGATCCTCGACGCCGACAAGGAAGGCTTCCTGCGGTCGAGCACCAGCCTCATCCAGACCATCGGCCGCGCGGCGCGCAATGTGTCCGGCGAAGTCCACATGTACGCGGACAAGATCACCGACTCGATGCAGCACGCCATCGAGGAGACCGACCGGCGCCGTGCCAAACAGATCGCCTACAACACCGAACACGGCCTCGACCCGCAGCCGCTGCGCAAGAAGATCGCCGACATCCTCGACCAGGTGTATCTCGAGGCCGACGACGAAGTGGCCGTCGGCGGCTCGGGTCGCAACGCCAGTCGCGGCAGGCGGGCCCAGGGCGAGCCGGGCCGGGCGGTCAGCTCGGGCATCTACGCCGAACGCGACGTGAAGTCGATGCCACGCGCCGAATTGGCCAACCTGGTCACCGAACTCACCGCGCAGATGATGAACGCGGCCCGCGAACTGCAGTTCGAGCTGGCGGGCCGGTTGCGTGACGAGATCGCCGACCTGAAGAAGGAGCTGCGCGGTATGGACGCCGCGGGGCTCAGCTGAGCAATGCCGAGCCGAGCCCCGTGGCGCACGCCGTCAACCCTGCTCTGCCATCCAGGCGGCGACGCGGCGGTCGGCCTCTTCTTTGGAAACGTCCTCGACGCGGGTGATCACCGCCCAGCGGTGGCCGAAGGGGTCGATCACCACACCGAAGCGGTCGCCGGTGACGAAGGTCTGCGGCTCCTCGGCGCTGCGGGCACCGTGTTCGAGCGCACGGGCTATCACCGCGTCCACATCGGGGCAGTAGTGCACCACCGAGGTATGCACCCAGTCCTGCGGCGCGCGAACGTTGCTGTCGGGGATGGGCATTCCGAGCTGAAGGGTGGAATCACCGATGAGCAGTTCGGCGTGCGCGGGCTGGCCGTCGGGCTGATCGGCGCGGCTGAGCACCTTGGCCTCGAAGACCGCGGTGTAGAAGTCGATGGCCGCGTTTCCGTCCGGTACGGCCAGGAAACAGGTGATGGAGTGGTAGCCCTCCGGAATGGGCGCAACGGGATTGGTCATGACTACGATCCTGCTCCGGCGCTGACGGCCCGTCTTGTAAGAACGCGACAGATCGGCCGGTGATGACGGCGGCGCCGGATCCCGGTGATGTGAAAGGAATTCTGCACCCCGAGGAGCAGGCCAGGCACCGATCGCTGAACCGGCTCAGGGTAGGTCCCGCGCTGGCCGAGTTCGCGGACCGGTATTGGGTGGTGCGCTGGGATCTGCGCGGACAGCCCAGCTATTCGGCCGAGGTGCTGTCGTTTCCGTGTGTGAATGTCACCTTCGAGCGCAGCACCACCCGCACCGGCGGCTTCGTCAACGGTGTGTGCACGACGAAATACGTGCGTGAACTCGCTGGGGAAGGTGAGACTTTCGGTATCCGGTTCGCCCCCGGCGGCTTCGGTGCCTTCACCGGCATGGATGTGGGAGCCCTGCGCGATGATTCGGCGCCGCTGGGCGCGGTGATACCCGAGGCGGCGGGGCTGGCCGAGCGGGTGCTGGCCGAACAGTCCGACGAGCGCAGACGGGTCATCGTCGAGGAATTCTTCGCGGGCCGTGGTCGCACCGATGATCCGCACTACGCGCTGGTGACGCGCATCGTCACGGCTATGGCCGAGGATCCGGAGCTGACCAGGGTCGACCAGGTCACCGATCGTTTCGCGATCCCGATCCGCACCCTGCAACGGCTGTTCCGCCGCTACGTCGGGGCAGGCCCGAAATGGGTGCTGTGCCGGTTCCGATTGCAAGACGCCGCAGACCTGCTCGCGCGCGGCCGCCCTGATCTCGCGGTACTGGCCGCCGAGCTCGGCTATTTCGACCAGGCGCATTTCAGTCGCGAATTCACCGCCGAGATCGGGATGTCGCCGATGGAATACGCCCGCAGCGCACAGGCGGTGAGCGTGGTCCCCGCCGCGCGGTGATCGTGCGTACAGACCCCAGAAGTCGGGGGTCTGAAATATTGGCATTCCAACTAAAGACGGCGGCGTTCGTCGATAGTGTCTGCGCATTCGCAGCGGCAGTTGCTGCGTGGAGAAGTCAGGACATCAACAGTGACAACATCTTTCGAACGGACCTCGCGCCTCGGCGCCGCTCTCGCGACCACATTGGCCGCCACGGCCTTGCTCGCACCGGGCGCGCACGCCGATATCTCGGACGGCCAATGGGTCAGCGTATCGAGCTCCGATCCGCAGGTCGGCTGTTCCTACACCCTGGTCGCGGTCAACGTCGTCGGCTACAGCTCCGGCAATACCGGCGCGCCGGTGACCTTCTACGACAACGGCGTGGTGATCGGCACCGTCGAGGTCCCGACGATCGGCCAGACCAAGACCTCGTGGCGTCCTACTGCCGCCGGCGCGCACGAGGTGACGGCGAAGGTCGACAGTTATAACCGGTCCTGGTGGCTCACCCCCGCCTCGGTGACCGTCGCCCCGAATACCGGTACCGGAAGCGCCGCCTGCGGGCTCCCGAGTTTCTTCGGCTGATGTGATCAAAGTCCCAGGCGCACTGCGGTGTTGATTGTGTTGTGATAGGCCACAATTTCTTCGACCTGCGCTCTTATTGCCGCAGGTCGATCTTCTCCACTGTCGCGAAGGCCACCGTGACCACGGGTAGTGGCGTCAACACTCCCGGTGTGATCTGTTGCGATTTCTGATAAATCGGCCTGATTTGGCGTTAGGGTCGAGCCAATTGCCGCGCTGACGCTCGATTCCCGAGTGGTTCGGTGCTGGCACCGACCAAGTTGGAGGAGAGATGACCGCCTACCGGACCATTGTCGTCGGTACTGATGGCTCGGATTCGTCGTACGTGGCGGTGGAGAAGGCCGCGGCGCTCGCCGGGGACGCTGGGGCAACTCTCGTGCTGGCCTGCGCCTTCTTCCCGACCGACGATCGCGACGTCGCCGCTGCCGCCGATGTGCTCAAGGACGAGGCCTACCAGGTCCGTGGCTCGGCCCCGACCAACGAGATCCTGCTTGTCGCCCGGGAGAAGGCCGCGGCCGCCGGTGCGAAGAACATCGTCGATCGCGCGATCGTCGGTGAGCCGGTGGATTCGCTGCTCGACCTCGTCAACGAGGTGGACGCGGACCTGCTCGTCGTCGGCAACCGAGGTCTGAACACCCTCACCGGGCGCCTGCTCGGCTCCGTCCCCTCGGACGTAGCCCGCAAGTCCCGTTCGGACGTGCTGATCGTGCACACCGTCCGCTAGTTCACAGTTGGTACCGCACAAGGTCGAGGGCGCCGGGAAACCGGCGCCCTCGACCTTTTTTCGGTGGTAGCCACCGGTCAGCCTGCGACGGGCTCCTGCCGGGTACCGCCGCGCAGCCCGATCGACATGATGTCGGACGGCTCGTCGAGTTCGATTCTGTGCCAGCGGTTGCGCGGCACGAGGAACGCGGTACCCGCCGTGAGTCGCACCGCGGTTTCCGCCTCGCCCGGACTTTCCGGTCGCAGGTAGAGCCGCAGCGAACCGGCGAGGCAGCACACCGCTTCCTCGCTGGATGGGTGCATCTCCCACTGGTCGGCGTGGACGTCGGCGTCGGTGTCGACATGGAAGGTGGCCAGTTGCCAGCCGCCCGACTCGGCGGCCATCCGGCGCGGGCCCGATCGCACCGCGCCCTCCGGCTGGAAGTGCAGGGCGCGGGCGAACAGATCGATGGGTGTCATCGGAGTTCCTTTCACGGGGTCATTGCGGGAATGTCCTCGCGGACCGGGTTTTCGAAGCGGTCGAGCCGGGTGGGTAGAACGGTGGCCGCGACAAGCGCGGCGGCGGCGAACAGCACAGCGGCGATCGCCAACGCGAAGGCGTAGCCGTTGTTGAGCGCGACCGGATCGGCGCTCGCGCCGGTACGACCCGCCGCGAGGGTGGCCAGTACGGCGACGCCGACGCTGCCGCCGAGTTGGCGGGCGCTGTTGAAGGCGCCGGAGGCCATCCCGGCTTCTTCGGGTGTCACGCCGCTGACGGCTGCCACCGCGACGGGGGCGAGGCAGAGTCCGAGCCCGAAGCCGCCGACGATCGACGGGCCGAGGACATCGGTGAGGAATCCGCCGTCGGGGCTGATCAGTGCGAACCAGCTGATGCCGAGGGCGGCGAGGAGACCGCCCCCGACCAGCAATGGCTTGGGGGAGAAGTGGACGGCCATTCGGGTCGCGGCGAGGGTGCCCACGATGACGCACAGCGAGAACGGGATGAAAGCGGCCCCGGTGGCTCCCGCGCTCATGTGCAGCACCTGCTGCATATACAGCGACACCAGATAGAAGGCCGAGAACTGGCCCGCGGCGGCGCAGAAGACGAACAGGTCGGCACCGCTCACCCAGCGGTTGGTGAAAAGACCCAGCCGCAACAGCGGATTCGCCGAGCGTGTCTCGACCACGAAAAAACCCGCGAGGAGCGCTGCCGCTACGGCGAGGGTCACGCCTGTCTCGGGAGCGGCCCAGCCGTAGTGATCGGTGCGGATCACGCCGGTGACGAGTAGTCCGATACCGCCCGTCGCCAGCACCGCGCCGACGATATCGAGCGGGGCCCGCGTACCCGTCGGTGCGTCGGCGGGTACGCCCCAGCCCAAGGCGAGCAGCGCGATCGCGACGATCGGGATATTGACCAGCATCACCCAGCGCCAATTCGCGTACTCGGTGAGTAGTCCGCCGACGAGCACGCCGAGCGCGCCACCCGCGGCGTTGACCCCACCCCAGACGCCGAGCGCTCGGACGCGGGCGGGCCCTTCGGGAAAGGTCGTGGTGAGCGTGGCGAGTGCGGCCGGTGCGATGGCCGCGGCCCCGATGCCCTGCGCGGCGCGCGCGGCCACCAGTTGCCATGGCTCCTGCGCGAATCCGCCTGCGAGCGAAGCGATCGCGAAGACGAGCAGTCCGCCCGCGAACAGCCTGCGCCGCCCGTACAGGTCACACGCCTTGCCGCCGAGCAGCAGGAAACCGCCGAAGGTCAGGGCGTAGATGTGCACCACCCAGGCCAGGTCGAGCGGTGCGAAGCCGAGCGCGTCGCCGATCGACGGAAGCGCCACATTCACGACCGCCATATCGAGGGCGATCACGAACTGTGCGATGGCGACCGCGGTCAGCGCGGTGCCGGGACGAGGAGGCGAAGTGTTTTTATACACGTATAAAAACTAACTCCGCCGCGGCCCCTTGTCCATACCCCGGCTTCGCATGGGCAAGATGGGACCATGCCCACCTCGCAGTCGGATCAACCAGCGCGCACCGGCAGACCCGCGCGCATGTCCCGCGCGGACATCGTCGCGGCGGCGCACCGGGTGATCGCCGCCGACGGCGTCGAGAAGCTGACGATGCGCAGGCTCGCCACCGAACTCGGCTGCACGCCGATGGCGCTCTACCACCACGTCCGCGACAAGCAGGACCTGCTGCGCCTGCTCCTCGACGACTACGCCGACGCGATCGCCTGGCCCGAGCTCCCGGACGACCCGCGGCAGCGAATCCTGGTGGCCGCCACCGCGATGCGCGACGCCCTCGCGGCCCACTCCTGGATCGTCGACGTGCTCGCCGACGGCGACCTGCTCGGCCGCTCGGCGCTGTGGTTTCCCGAGACCATCATCGACGCGGCGATCACCGCGGGCCTTCCCCTCGAGCGCGCGGTGGCCGCGTATCGCACCATCTGGCATTACACGGCGGGCGAGCTGATCGTCACCGGCCGGGCGGTGCGGCGCGCCGAGGAAGGGCCGACCTACCGGGCCGAGGTCTTCGCGAACCTCGACCCCGAGCAACTGCCCCGGTTGGCCGAGATCGGTTCCCGCTGGACCGAATTCGACGCCGACAGCACCTACGCCGCCGGCCTGGAGGCGCTGGTCACCGGCTTGCTCGCGTGACGCGCTCCGGTCGTGACACCTAGCCCAGGGAGGACAGCACCTCGGGAAGCTGCTCGGTGTGCACCACGGCCAGCCGCTGGGTCGCGCGGGTCAGCGCGACATACAGGTCGTTGAGTCCGCGCGGGGACTCGTCCAGGATCGCCTGCGGCTCCACCAGGTACACACGGTCGAACTCGAGGCCCTTCGCGTCGTGCACGGTGAGCACCTGAACGGATTCGCCTGCCAGCGCAGACAATTCGGGAACCCAGGCCGCGGGCGCGAGGACCGCGGCGGTGCCAGGACCGTGCTCGGCTTCGAGCAATCGTGCGACCTCGCCCACGACGTCGGCGGGCGGCACCCGGTAGGCGCGTGGGGGATTGCCGGTCTCGCGAACCGAACGCGGCACCTCGGTGCCCGGATCGATCGCGGCGAGCACGTCGGCCGCGACCGCCATGATCTCGGCGGGGGTGCGGTAGTTCACCGTGAGCTCGGTGAGCTTCCAGCGTTGTGCCACATAGGGTTCCAGTACCCGCTGCCACGACGACGCACCCGCCGGATCGCCGGTCTGGGCGACATCGCCGACGACGGTGATCCAGCGATTCGGGATGCGGCGCATCACCATTCGCCACGCCATCTCCGAGAGCTCCTGCGCCTCGTCGACGATCACGTGACCGTAGGTCCAGGTCCGGTCGCCCGCGGCGCGTTCGGCGGTGGTCTGCCGGTTGCCGAATTCCTGGCGCTGAGCCAGCTGGGAGGCGTCGATGAGGTCGTAGGCCATCAGGATCTCGGGATCGAGTTCGTCCTCGATGTCCTGTGGTGCGGAACCGGTGAGGATGTCGAGGGCGTCCTGGGCCTCCTCGATCTGGGCCCGCCATCGGCGACGCGAGCGTTCGCGTTCCTCGGTGTCGTCGACGCCGAGTAGTTCGGCCAGCTCGTCGAGCAGCGGGGCGTCGGCCGCGCCGAACATGCCGTCGTCGGAACGCACCAACTCGGCGCGATCCTGCGCGCTCAGCGTCTTGGCCGCGCGGTCGAGGCGGGCCGGGTCGGCGAGCAGGTCCGCGAGCACGTCCTGGGGCGACAGCACCGGCCACAGCGCGCTGATCGCGGCCTGCACGTGCGGGTCGGCGCGCATCTCGTCGCCGATTTCGCTGAGGTCGGCGGAACTGAGCAGGCTCGTGCCGCCGGACAGATCGGCGCCCATGGTCGCGGCGAGCTGATCGGTGAGCGCGTCGATCACCGACGACGCGAAGATCGGCCTGGCCAGGTTGTGCGGGCGCCGCGAGGATCGGGCCCGCCCGCGCGCCCTGGTCGCGATCTTGCGATCCAGCATCACCGGATAGCCGTCGAAAGCGAGGCGAACCGGCTCTGACGGCACTTCCTGACGGTCGCGCACCGCCTGCTTGAGTACCTCGAGCATGTCGAGGGAGCCCTTGATCTCTCCGGCGCGCAGCGAATCCTCGCGCACCGCCTTCACTCCCGGATACAGGTCGCCGATGGTCGACAGCAGCACGCCGGTCTCACCGAGTGAGGGCAGCACCTGACCGATGTAGTCGAGGAAGGTGGCGTTCGGGCCGATGATCAGCACGCCGCTCTTGGCCAGCTGCTGACGGTAGGTGTAGAGCAAAAACGCCGCGCGGTGCAGCGCGACCGCGGTCTTGCCGGTACCCGGCCCACCCTGCACCACGAGCACGCTCTTGTGCTCGGAGCGGATGATCGCGTCCTGCTCGCTCTGGATCGTCTCGACGATGTCGTTCATGTGCCCGGTGCGCGCGGCGTTGAGCGCCGTCAACAGCGCGCTCTCGCCGCCGACACCGTCGTCGGTGCCGACCACACCGTCGCGTCGGGCGGCATCGAGATCGAGGTATTCGTCGTTGATCGCGGTCACCGCGCGATTGCGCGAGCGGATGTGCCTGCGGCGGGTGACGTCTTCGGGGTTGGCGGTGGTGGCCAGGTAGAACGGGCGGGCCAGCGGAGCTCGCCAGTCGAGCAGCAGCGGCTCGTAGTCGTTGTCCTCGTCGAGGATGCCGAGCCTGCCGATGTAGCGCGCCTCGTCCTCGGTGCCCTCGAGATCGATCCGGCCGAAGCACAGGCCGTGCTCGGCGGCGTCGTATTTGGACAGATCCTCGTTGTAGAGCTGGGTGAACGACTCGCGCTCACTGCGCGCCTGCGGCGTGCCGCCGGCTTCCAGCAGCACGGTCTTGAGCCGGTTCTGCGCGTACTCGCGCATGGCGTCGAGCCGGTCGTAGAGCACCGAGAGGTACTGCTGCTCCTGTTCGATCTCGCGGTTGTCCGCGGCGGGGGAGACGTCGGCGAGGCGGTCGGGCAAAACAGGACTCCTTTGTCACCGCGTTGAGAACAGAGTTGTCGAGTCTACGTGTCCGCCGGCGTGGCCGCCGCGACCGGGAAGACTTCGTCACCGAGGACCGGGGTGAAGTGTTCGACCACCGGGAAAGGCTCGTAGAAGTGGTGCAACAGCGCACGCCAGCGCTGATATTCCGGCGACTCACGGAATCCCACGGTGTGGTCGGTCAACTGTTCCCACCGCACCAGCAGCAAATAGGCGTCGGGCCGCTCGACGCAGCGCGACAACGACAACCCGCCGAAACCGGGCATTCCCGCGATGATCGGAGACGCCTGCGCGAAGGCCGCCTCGAAAGCGGCGGCGGCACCGGGGCGCACGGGGAGCAGCACGTGTTCGACGATCACGCCGACCAGTCTGTCAGGAGGCGTGGGTGTTGTTCGAGCGTCGATTCTGACCGAGACCGAGCTCACGATGTGCCGACGGCTTGTCGCGGTACATCGCCAGGTCGGCGTCGTGCAGCACGGCCTCGGGCGTGCGGTTCTCGTGTGGGCCGAGCTCGGTGATGCCGACCGAGGCGCTCACCTCGAGGCGGTGACCGCTGGCGATGATCGGGTCCGACATCGTGACGCGCAGCCGCTCCACCAGTGCGGGCAGATCGGCGCGCTGCGGATGGCCTGCCAGCAGCACCAGGAATTCGTCGCCGCCGAGTCGTCCGACCAGGTCCTCGCTGCGCAGTGCCTGTTGCAGCCGCTGGGCGACGATCTGCAGCACCGTGTCACCGATGGCGTGGCCGAGGGTGTCGTTGATCGCCTTGAATCCGTCGAGATCGATGAACAGCACCGTGGTGACCATGCTGCCGCCCTCGTGTGCCAGCGCCGAGGCCAGCTGCGACAGGATCAGGGAACGATTGGCGAGCCCGGTCAGTGCGTCGTGGGTGGCCTGGAACTCGAGCTGGCGCCTGCTGGCCCGATACGCGGTGATGTCGGAGAACGAGGACACCCCGGAGGAATCCGGACTTTCCGGGTTGAGCAAGCGACAGTTGCACGACACCCATACCTGGTGTCCGTCGGCGCGCTCGACACCGAAGACGAACTGGGTGACTACCTCGCCGGTCGCGAGGGTATGCGCCATCGGATGCTTGCCCGGCGGCAACGGCTGCCCGGCGCTGTCGACCATCTTCATCGGCAGATCACCGAAGAGCCGCCCGATGACCTCCTCGGAGTCGGCGATGCCGAATATGCGTTTGCCCGCGGGGTTGATCGACTCCAGGCGACCCCGACGATCGACGACGAGTACGCCTTCCTCGAGCTGGGACACCACGGTCGTGAAATACGCTTCCGCCCGCCGCGCCGACGCCTCGGCCGCCCGCTGTGCGGTGAGGTCGTGCACCACCACCTGGTAGGCCGGTTCGCCCTGCCACACGGTCAGGACCGACACCGTCTGGACCGGGACCGTCCGCCCGTCCACCCGGACGAGGTCCATATCGGCGGGCGGCGATGCCGAACCCTCGGCGGTGAGCTGGTCGATCCGGTCGAGCATGGCCGCCACGGAATCGGGGTGGACGAACACGGTGATCGACAAGCCGATCACGTCGTCGGCCGAGCGGGCGCCGAGCAGGCGCACCATGGCCGGATTGACATAGACGATCGTCCCGGACTCGTGCACGCAGATGGCATCGGGAGTGTGTTCGACCAGCGACCGGTAGCGCTGCGCGAGCTGCTCGGCGCTCGCCGCGTCGGTCCTTCCTTCTCCCACTGCGAAACCCCCGATCTCGGCCTGGTCTGCGAACGGCATAACCCGGACTAGTCTGGTGATCCTTCATGAAAATCCGCGAGGAGCGATGTGACACCGGATGTGCTCACGGGCGGCATGACCCACCGCACCGATTCTATGTCGCTCGCGGGCATCGGTGTCGTCTCGAGTTACGGGTGGGGTCGCGAACTACTGTGGCAGGGATTGATGGGGGGAAAACCGGCCGCCCGTTTGTACCCCGGTTACGGGCCGGGACGCGATCAGCATGCTTGGGTCGGGCGGATACCCGACGGCGGTGACGCGGCGCACGGAACCGGCCTGTTCGGGCGTGCCGTCTACGCCGCGGCCGCCGAGGCGATCGACGACGCGCAGGCTCGTGGCTGGCGCCGCGAAGGCCGCACGGTGGGCCTCATTCACGCGTTCACCCTGGGCGATGTCGCCGACTGGCGCGATTTCTACCGTCGTGACGACGGCCATCGGCGCTCGCGCGATTACCTGCGGCTGCTGCCGTCCACACCCATTTCGGTGGTGATGCAGGAGTTCGGCTTCCACGGGCCCGCGATGAACGTGTCGGCGGCGTGCAGTTCGGGCACTGTCGCCCTGCTGACGGCGAAGATGTGGCGTGACGCGGGTCTGGTCGACGATGTGCTGTGTGTCACAACCGACCTCTCGGCCACCCCGGACATGCTCGAGCATTTCGTCGGCCTCGGCGCCGCGATCGCCGATGCCGAACCGTTCACCGCCTGCAGGCCCTTCCAGGAGGGTTCGCTCGGTTTCACCATGGCCGAGGCGTCGGTGGCGCTGCTGCTCACCGACGCGGTCGAGCTGCCCTACGCGCGGCTACTCGGCGGCGCGATGACCAACGATGCCTTCCATGTCGTCTCGGTCGATCCCGGCCACGCCCAGATCATCGCCTGCGTCCAGCGCGCACTGGCCGACGCCGGGATCGAGGCCGCCGACGTGGCGTACTACAACGCGCACGGCACCGGTACCAGGCAATGCGACGCTGCCGAACGCGACGTGATGACCACCGTCTTCGACGACCGGCCCGCCATCGCCGCGCTCAAACCACTCACCGGGCACAGCCAGGGCGCGTGCGCGGCGATCGAGGTCGCCACGATCGCACTGTCCTATGAGCGTGGCATCGCCGCGTCGGCGCCGATCGTGGCGCCCGCGCACCCGCGACTGCTCAACGGCCCGACCCCGCTGATCGACGGCCCCACGGTGAAGCTGTCGATGGGAATGGGCGGCAACAACGCCGCCGTGATCCTGGCCCCCGCCTGACTCAGTCCTCGCCTGTCTCGGGTCCGGCCGCGAGGGCGAACCCGCCGGTCGTCGGCGCGTCCTGGGGCAGTGGCACCGCCCAGCGCAGCTGCGTGCCCGGCATCTCGGGGTGATTGCCGTCGGCGTCGGGGCGCTCGGCCGGACCGATCTCGAAGTTCCCGGCCGCCTCCTGCGCGCGTTGTTCGAGATTGCGCAGCCCGCTGCGGATGACGTGGGCGGGGATGCCCCAGCCGTTGTCGGACACCGTGATCACCAGATCGTCGGCCACCTCGATCACGATGGCGACGGTGTCGGCGCCGGAATGGCGCACCGCGTTGCTCACCGCCTCGCGCACCACCGCCTCGGCGTGGTCGGCCAGCTGCGGGTCGAGCACCGACAGCGGGCCCGACACCTGGATCGTCGCGCGCAGGGCGATGTCGGCGGTCTGGCGCCGGATCGCGACCTCGAGGCGCTGCTGCAGTCCCTCACTGTGGCCGGAACTGCCCGCGTGCAGATCGAAGATGGAGGTGCGGATCTCCTGGACCACTTCTTGCAGATCCATGATCACCGTCGAAAGCCGTTGCCGCACTTCGGGAACCACCGCTTTGGGCATGGTCGCCTGCACGGTGAGGCCGATCGCGAACAGTCGCTGGATCACATGATCGTGCAGGTCGCGCGCGATCCGATCGCGGTCGGCGACGAGGTCGAGTTCGCGCATTCGCTGCTGCGCGTCGGCCAGCCGCACCGCCAGCGCGGCCTGATCACAGAATGCCGCCGTCAGCTCGAGCATCTCGTCGGAATACGGTGCGAAACCCGGCGGCCGGAATGTCACCAGGACGCCGAGGGTGGCATCGGGCGTGCACAGCGGCAGCACGAGAGCCGGTCCGGCGCCGGGCAGTTCGGCCACGGGGAACTCGACGCCGAGCGTCACCTTCGACACATCGTCGAAGCGCAGTGGCGTCCGCCTGCTGAACGCGTCGCCCACCACCGTCCCCGCGATCGGAATGGTCTGCCAGTCCTGGCCCGCGTCGGGGCCGGTCCACTGCGTGACCACCAATTCGCTGATTTCGCCCGGTAATTCGTCCGGCACCGGCACCGAGGCGAGGAACGCTTGATGCGATCCGGTCAGCCCGCGCGCGTGATCGACCACATGGCCGAGCACCCGGTCGGATTCGGTACCGGCCAGGAATTCCGTCGCGATATCGCGGGTGGCCTCGATCCACGCCTGCCTGGTGCGTGCCTGCTCGTAGAGCCGCGCGTTGTCGACCGCGATCCCCGCCGCGGCCGCCAGCGCCAGGACCAGGACTTCGTCTTCTTCGGTGAACGGCTGTCCATCGGACTTCTCGGTGAGATAGAGGCTGCCGAAGACTTCGTCCCGAATGCGTACGGGCACACCGAGAAACGTGTGCATCGGCGGATGTCCCGCCGGAAAACCGATCGAGGATTCGTGCTGGGTGAGATCGGCCAGCCGCAGCGGCGCCTTGTGTGCGAACACCGCGCCGAGTACGCCGTGGCCCGCGGGTAATCGCGCGATCCGGTCGCGGATCTGATCCGGCATGCCCTCGTCGATGAACTGCGCGACCTGCTGATCGTGGCCGCGCACCGCCAGCGCGCCGTAGCGGGCGTCGACGAGGTTCATCGCGGTCCGCACGATGGTGCGCAGGGTTTCGTCCAGGTCCAGACCAGCGGTGACCGTGAGCATGGCCTCGACGAGGCCGTCCATCCGATCGCGCGAACCGATCATCACTTCGACCCGATCGGCGACCTCGCCGATCAGGCTGCGCAACATCTGCCGCGACACCGTCTGGTCAGCCGAATAGCGGCCGCCCCGACCGTCGTTCGCCATCGCAGTACCCCGTCTTCGCAGCTCCTCGAGTGAGTCCATTCGAAGTCTAGTCCGCAATGAGGGGACTTTCGGCCCTTCACTCGCACCGGCGGTAGTGGTGGCATTGGGCACCGGGAATTGGGATCGAGAAGTGGGGCACATGATGAATTCGTTGTCGAGCACCCAGCACTGGACGACCGCCGCGGACCCGGAGCTCGCCGTGACCACCCGCGGCGAAGTGCCGGCCCAGGATGTCACCCGTGCTGTTCGCGCCATCACCCGCGTGATGCGCAGGCACCACCTCGACAGTCCGGCCAGGGTGCGCGTCACCGCGCCGCAGGGCTATGACGAGCCGACTCTGGTGCAGGCCAACATCCGTACCAACGACACCTTCACCCGCGTCCAGGTCACCGGGCCCGGCGGTTTCGCGGTCACCTTCGCCGCCGAACGGCTCGACCGCCAGCTCGCCCGGCGCGCGGGCAAGGAAGCGCGCGGCGCGTGGCCCGATCCGGCCCGTCGCCCGCTGGCCCAGATCACCGAGACGCGGCCGATCATCCGCCGCAAGGACTGTGCCCTGATGACCGGCACCCCGTTGGAAGCCAGCACCGTCCTGGACGCGATGGACTACGACGCCTATCTGTTCACCGACGCCGACACCGGCGAGGACGCCATCGTCACCTGGGCGGACCCGCACGGCGTCGCGCTGGCGAGGCAGCGGCACACCGCCGCGGCGGACGCGTCGGCCGAGCTGCCGCTGACCGCGAGCGCGATGCCGGTGCGGGTGGTTCAGGACGCGGCTCCCATCTTCGCCGAGGACGAAGCCTCCGACGCGTTGTGCGCCGCCGGGCTGCCCTACCTGTTCTTCACCGACAGCCACTCCGGCCGCGGGAACCTGCTCTACCGGCGCTACGACGGGGACCTGACCATCGTCGTCCCGTCCTGAGCCGTCACGGCTCGCGCAGTTTCGTCGCCAGGACGGCGGCCTGGGTGCGGCGCTCCACACCCAGTTTCGCCAGCAGCCGCGACACGTAGTTCTTGACCGTTTTCTCCGCGAGGAACATGCGCGCGGCGATCTGCCGGTTGGTCAGGCCCTCGCCGAGCAGTTCGAGTAGTCGGCGTTCCTGGTCGGTGAGCCCGGCCAGTGGCCCGGAGGGTTCGGCGCTGCGGCGCAGCCGGGCGCGCAACGCGTCGGCCGCTCGGGTATCGAGCAGCGAGTGGCCAGCGCCCACCTGTTTGATCGCGTCGGCCAGTTTCATCCCGTCGATGTTCTTCACCACATAGCCGCTGGCGCCGGCCAGGATGGCGTCGAGCATGGCGTGCTCGTCGGAGAACGAGGTCAGGATCAGGCAGTGCAGGTCGTCGAACTCCGCGAGCAGGTTGCGGCACAGTTCGATGCCGTTGCCGTCGGGTAACCGCACGTCGAGGACCGCGACGTCGGGGCGGGCCTCGCGGATGCGCACCATCGCCTCGGCGACGCCGCCTGCCTGACCGATCACAGTGAGTTCTGGATCACCCTCGAGCAGGTCGATCAATCCTCGCCGCACGATCTCGTGGTCGTCGACCAGAAATACCTCGAGCACGCCGGCTCCTTCATCATGTCGAACGATCCCCACCTGTAGTCAAACATAATCCGCATCGCCGAAATCGTGGGCGTAGAGCCGAAACTCGACGACAACGACCCGACCTCGAGGAGGGTTCGCCGCGCAACGGCCGTCCTGTCGATCAGGTGTCGTTGCGAGGCGACGAGGGAGCAAGCGACGGTGCCTGATCGGCGGGACCGACGGGGCCGCGAACGCGAGCGCACCAGCGCTCCAGCCAAACCTGTCGGACCCCCCGCCTAGCATTGTCGGCGGGGGATTATGTCCGATCGGCGGATGACGATGGAGAAGGGATTCACCAGGTGGCGGAACGCCTCACTGTGCGCGGAGCTCGGGAACACAACCTGAAAGGTGTAGACCTGGATTTGCCGCGCGACAGCCTGATCGTGTTCACAGGTCTGTCCGGTTCCGGGAAGTCGAGCCTGGCGTTCGACACGATCTTCGCCGAGGGGCAGCGCCGCTACGTCGAATCGCTGTCGGCCTACGCGCGACAGTTCCTCGGTCAGATGGACAAGCCGGATGTCGACTTCATCGAGGGCCTCTCGCCCGCGGTGTCGATCGACCAGAAGTCGACCAACCGCAACCCGCGGTCAACGGTCGGCACCATCACCGAGGTCTACGACTACCTGCGCTTGCTCTACGCCCGCGCGGGCACGCCGCACTGCCCGGTGTGTCACGAGCTGATCGCCAAGCAGAGCCCGCAGCAGATCGTCGACCAGGTGCTCGCCATGGACGACGGCCTCAAGTTCCAGGTGCTCGCGCCGGTGGTGCGCACCCGCAAGGGTGAGTTCGTCGACCTGTTCGACCAGCTCAAGACCCAGGGTTACTCGCGCGTGCGGGTCGACGGTGTGGTGTATCCGCTCACCGATCCGCCGAAGCTGAAGAAGCAGGAGAAGCACGACGTCGAGGTGGTCATCGACCGCCTCTCGGTGAAGGCCGCCTCCAAGCAGCGCCTCACCGACTCGATCGAGACCGCGCTGCGGCTGGCCGACGGCATCGTCGTGCTCGATTTCGTCGACCGCGACGAGCACGCGCACGACCGCGAGCGCCGCTTCTCCGAGCGCCTCGCCTGCCCCAACGGCCACCCCCTCGACATCGAAGACCTCGAGCCGCGCTCGTTCTCCTTCAACTCGCCCTACGGCGCCTGCCCCGACTGCACGGGCCTCGGCATCCGCAAGGAAGTCGACCCGGAACTCGTGGTGCCCGATCCGGACCTGAGCCTGGCCGACGGCGCGATCGCCCCGTGGTCGCGCGGGCAGACCGCCGAGTACTTCAACCGATTGCTCTCCGGCCTGGCCGAAGCGGTCGGCTTCTCCATGGACACCCCGTGGCGCGATCTGCCCGCGAAGGCACGCAAGGCCGTGCTGGAAGGCAGTTCCGACCAGGTACACGTGGCCTACACCAACCGCTACGGCCGCAAGCGCTCCTACTACGCCGATTTCGAAGGCGTGATGCCGTTCCTGCAGCGGCGCATGGAGAACACCGAGTCCGAGCAGATGAAAGAGCACTACGACGGCTACATGCGCGATGTGGCGTGCCCGGTCTGCAACGGTTCACGACTGCGCCCGGAGATCCTGGCCGTCACGCTGGCCGCCGACGGCACCGACAAGTCGATCGCCGAGGTCAGCGAGCTGTCCATCGGCGACTGCGCGCACTTCCTGAACTCGCTCACGCTGGGGGAGCGCGAGACCGCGATCGCCGGTCAGGTGCTCAAGGAGATCCAGGCCAGGCTCGGCTTCCTGCTCGATGTCGGCCTGGAATATCTGACGCTCTCGCGCGCCGCCGCGACCCTGTCCGGTGGTGAGGCCCAGCGCATCCGGCTGGCCACCCAGATCGGTTCGGGCCTGGTCGGTGTCCTCTATGTTCTCGACGAGCCCTCGATCGGCCTGCATCAGCGCGACAACCGCAGGCTCATAGAGACGCTGCTGCGCTTGAAGAAGCTGGGCAACACCCTGATCGTCGTCGAGCACGACGAGGACACCATCCGCGCGTCGGACTGGGTGGTCGACATCGGCCCGCTCGCCGGCGAACACGGTGGCCGGGTGGTGCACAGCGGCACGTACGCCGAATTGCTCGACGTGCCCGAATCCCTCACCGGCGCTTACCTTTCGGGCCGCGAGCAGATCGAGCTGCCGCTGGTGCGCCGCGCGATCGACAAGAAGCGCAGGCTCACCGTCGTCGGCGCCACCGAGCACAATCTGCAGAATGTCGACGTAGCGTTCCCGCTGGGTGTGCTCACCGCGGTCACCGGTGTCTCGGGCTCGGGCAAGTCGACCCTGGTCAACGACATCTTGGCCACCGTGCTGGCCAACAAACTCAACGGCGCCCGCCAGGTGCCGGGCAGGCACACCAGGATCAACGGTCTCGACAACCTCGACAAGCTGGTGCAGGTCGACCAGTCGCCGATCGGTCGTACCCCCCGCTCGAATCCGGCCACCTACACCGGCGTCTTCGACAAGATCCGCACCTTGTTCGCCTCCACCACCGAGGCGAAGGTGCGCGGCTATCAACCCGGCCGGTTCTCGTTCAACGTCAAGGGCGGACGCTGCGAGGCCTGCTCGGGCGACGGCACGCTCAAGATCGAGATGAACTTCCTCCCGGACGTCTACGTCCCCTGTGAGGTCTGCCACGGCGCCCGCTACAACCGGGAAACCCTCGAGGTGCACTACAAGGGCAAGACCATCGCCGAGGTCCTCGACATGCCGATCGACGAGGCCGCCGACTTCTTCGAGGCAATCACCTCGATCCACCGCTACCTCAAGACCCTCGTCGAGGTCGGCCTGGGTTATGTGCGCCTCGGCCAGAGCGCGCCGACCCTGTCCGGCGGTGAGGCCCAGCGCGTGAAACTGGCCGCCGAACTGCAGAAGCGGTCCATGGGGCGCACTGTCTACATCCTCGACGAGCCGACCACGGGGCTGCACTTCGAGGACATCCGCAAGCTGCTCAAGGTGATCAACGGGCTGGTCGACAAGGGCAACACGGTGATCGTCATCGAGCACAACCTCGATGTCATCAAGACCGCCGACTGGGTCGTCGACATGGGCCCCGAGGGTGGTTCCGGCGGCGGCACCGTGGTCGCCACCGGCACTCCCGAAGACATCGCCGCGGCGTCGGACAGCTACACCGGCCAGTTCCTCAAGGAGGTACTGGCCGCGCCCGCACCGAAGAAGCCCGCCGCGAAGAAGACCGCGCCGAAGAAGGCTGCCGAGAAAGCCGGCCCCGCGGCCAAGAAGGCACCGGCGGAGACGGCCGCGGCCAAGCGGTTGGCCCGAAAGGCGGCCGCGCTGCGCTGAACCGGGCTACCTTCCTTTCGAGACATCCCGGAAGGGACTTTCCGAAAGCACCACGAAGTGAAACAGTCGTAGGTAACATTCGCCTCACCGTCCCCGGAATGCCGGGTCGTAGCGGTTTGTCGACGGCTCGATCGTCGTGTAGTTCGAAAGGAACGTCCTCATGGATGAAGCCACCACGGCGCTCATCGCCCAGATTCTCGGTTTCCTCGCCGGCGGGTCATCGTTGGCTTACGAGCCCACCAAGCCGACCGTCTGACCTGGATCGAAAGGAACGCCTGTAATGGATACCGGAAGCGCAGCCCTGCTCGCCGCACTCGCCAATATGATCTCCTCCGGATCGGCGGTGTCGGTCACCCCCGGTGGCCCCACTCCGACCCCCGTGGTCTGAGTCGCGACGTTCGTTCGCAGCACAGAAAAGATCCGCCGACGCTCTGCGTCGGCGGATCTTTTCGTTGACAGAACTTTCAGTGCACCGGGCCGGTGTACTTCTCGCCCGGCCCCATCCCCGGCGCGTCCGGCACCGACGACGCCTCGCGGAACGCGCGCTGCAGCGCCTGCAGGCCCTCGCGGATCGGACCCGCGTGCGGGCCGAGATACTCCACCGACGCGGTGACCAGCCCGGCCAGCGCGGTGATCACCCGGCGCGCCTCGTCGAGGTCGACGCCCGCACCCGAATCCGGGGTCTCCTCGGCCAGGCCCAGCTTCTCCGCGGCCGAGCTCATCAGCATCACGGCGGCCCGGCTGATCACCTCGACGGCGGGGATGTCGGCCAGGTCGCGCACAGGAGGATCGAGCTCGTCAGTCATGCTGATCAGGCTATAGCGAGCCGGATTCCGGATGCTCGCGCCAGGTGCGATTCGGTCATAGCCCAACGCCATGCTAAGCTCTTCGCTGACGACCGCCCCTGGATGTGTCATGCATCCGTGGGGCAGATAAGTGGAGCCCGACTCCCACCGTTACCGGCGAGCAATCGTTCGGATAAACGGTCCCGGTCACCCGCTCATTGTGGTGGGTTTCCCGTGTGCCTGGCACGCGGGGGTCGACAACCGAGCCTGTGAGGGTTTCGGCTGTGGGCGATCGGTCGACATCGGGCCCCGTGGCGGAGAAATACCGCACCGGGGCTTTCGTGTTGAAACAGGGGTTGCAGTTATTGCGTGCGGTCGTTAAGACGACACCGCTTGACCTAGGAGGCCCCATCAGCACTGAGACCCGCATCAACGATCGCATCCGTGTTCCCGAGGTTCGTCTCATCGGACCCGGCGGCGAACAGGTTGGGATCGTGCGTGTTGAAGATGCACTACGCGTCGCGCTCGAAGCCGACCTCGACCTCGTCGAGGTAGCACCCGATGCCCGTCCGCCGGTCTGCAAGATCATGGACTACGGCAAGTTCAAGTACGAGACCGCGCAGAAGGCGCGCGAGTCCCGTAAGAACCAGGTCCAGACCGTGATCAAGGAGCAGAAGCTCCGTCCGAAGATCGACGACCACGACTACGAGACCAAGAAGCGCAACGTCGTTCGCTTCCTCGAAGCCGGGTCCAAGGTCAAGGTCACGATCATGTTCCGCGGTCGTGAGCAGTCGCGTCCCGAACTCGGCTTCCGGTTGCTCCAGCGTCTGGGCTCCGACGTGGCCGATCTCGGGTTCGTCGAGACCTCGGCCAAGCAGGACGGCCGCAACATGACCATGGTCCTCGCTCCTCACAAGGGCGCGAAGACGCGGGTGAAGGCCCAGCAGGACTCCTCGGCGCCGGCGGCGACACGTCAGCCGCTGCCGACCGGTCCCGCCAGTGCCGAACCGGCCGCGCTGGTCGAGACGGCCGCACCGGTCGAGCAGGCCGCGCCTGCCGAGCAGGCTGCGCCGGCCGACCCGCAGTAAACGATTTCAACGACTAGATAGAGGAATCCATGCCGAAGAACAAGACCCACAGCGGCGCCAAGAAGCGATTCAAGGTGACCGGCCGGGGCAAGCTGCTTCGCGAGCAGGCGAACCGTCGCCACCTCCTGGAGCACAAGTCCTCTCGCCGGACTCGTCGTCTGGAAGGCACGGAGTCCGTCGCTTCCGTCGACGTCCCCCGCGTGAAGCGGCTGCTCGGTCTCGCCTGACCTTCGGGTCAGCTCGACCGTCGCAACCCGACGATTCCGCGGCCGGGATAACCGGACGCCGACAACTACCGAATTCGGGCGCCGCCGCGCCCCCAGATGATCAAGGACTACCAAAGTGGCACGCGTCAAAAGGGCCGTCAACGCTCAGAAGAAGCGCCGTTCCATCCTCGAGGCCTCCAAGGGCTACCGGGGCCAGCGTTCGCGCCTGTACCGCAAGGCCAAGGAACAGCAGCTCCACTCGCTGACCTACGCCTACCGTGACCGCAAGGCGCGCAAGGGTGACTTCCGCAAGCTGTGGATTGCTCGTATCAACGCCGCCGCGCGTCTGAACGACATCACCTACAACCGCTTCATCCAGGGCCTCAAGGCCGCTGGTGTCGAGGTGGACCGCAAGATCCTCGCCGAGCTCGCGGTCTCCGACGCCGAGGCCTTCGCCGGCCTGGTGGCTGTCGCCAAGGCCGCACTGCCGGCCGACGTCAACGCCCCGGCCACCGCTGCCTGAGCTTGACAACACATAGCGATCTGTCGGAACGACCCGTGGACGCGCTCTCCGAGCGCAACCCGCGGGTCGTTTCCGCTGTCAAGCTCCAGCGCGCGGCCCAGCGCCGCAAGTCCGGCCTGTTCCTCGCCGAGGGCGCCAACGCCGTGTCCGCCGCCCTGGAGACCGGTCGCGTCCGGGAGATCTTCTATTCGCTCGCGGCCGCCGGTCGGGAGAACGCGCTGATCGCCGGTGCCGCCGCCGACGGCGTCCGCACCACCCTGGTCAGCGATCGCGCCGCCGAACATCTCGGCGAAACCGTCACCGCGCCCGGCCTTGTCGCGGTGTGCGAACTCGTCGACGTGCCGCTCGGCGAGATCCTCGACCGTGGCCCGCGCATGCTGGCCGTCCCTGTCGAGATCGCCGAACCCGGCAACGCGGGCACCCTGATCCGGGTCGCCGATGCCGTCGGCGCCGACGGTGTGGTGCTGACGGGCGAGACCGTCGACCCGCACAACGGCAAATGCGTGCGCGCCAGCGCGGGCAGCCTGTTCCACGTCCCCGTGGCCCGCAGCCGCGATATCACCGCGACGCTCGACGCGATCTCCGCCGCCGGCGTGACGATCCTCGCGACCGCCGCCACCGGCGAGGTCGATCTCGACGCCGCCGACGACATCCTCAGCGGACCGGTCGCCTGGCTCTTCGGCAACGAGGCCCACGGCCTCGACCCCGCCGTCGCCGCCCGCGCCGATCACCGCATCCGCATTCCCATCCACGGCCGCGCCGAAAGCCTGAATCTGGCTGCGGCAGCGGCTATCTGCCTCTACGCGAGCGCACGCGTCCAGCACGCGAAGTAGGGCCAAGGGCCGCGCTCGGTATCGATCGCGCAGGGGTAGATGCGGCACTAGACTCGATTAACGATGTCCTGCGCTACCGAGGAAGTGCCGCTATGACCGCGACTCCCGATCCCGACGGACTGCGTCTCAGCGACGGTGAACGGACGCACGCGCTCGACGTGCTCGGCAAGCATTTCGCCGACGGGCGGCTCGACGTCGCCGAATTCTACGACCGCTCGGGCACCGTCGCCGCAGCCCGCACCTTGGCAACACTCACCGAACCGTTCCGCGGGTTGCCCGGCGGCGTGCCGCTGACCAGGGTAGACGGGCGGTTGCTCGCAGTGCCCGCTGCCGACGACACCGTGACGAAAAGCGGCGATGGACCGGTCGTGGTCTCCACCGCGGCAGCCGAACTCTCCGCCCTGCGTGCCCGCGGTGACACGATCGCCTCGATCGACTGGATCATCGTCGGTATCACCCTGATCGGTTTTCTCGTGCTGCAGGTGATCGTCGGGTGGGACTACGCCTGGATCGTGTGGCCGTCGCTGATCATCACGCTGAGCATTCCGCGAATGATCCTGCGGTTCAGCGATTCCGACGAAAAGGTCTATGAGGATCTGAAGAAGACCGACAACGAGGCAAGGAAGAAGCGGCTGGCGGAGGCCGCGAAACGAATCCGGGAGCTGGAAAGCGGCCAGAAGTAGACGGCCCGACGCCCCGTCGTATCGCGGGGTGCGGAGGAGTCAGGATGATGGCGCGATAGCGCCGCCCAGGTCGGCGAGGATTTCGGTGGCCCAGGGGAGTGGGATCGCGTCGCTGCCCGCGACCTGCATCGCCGTCATGATGGTGAGCAGCATGCCGGTGGCGACGAAGTGGCGCGATTCCGAGGTATCGGCGCCGGTGAGTTCGCCGATCAGGCGATAGATGCGCCCGAACCGTTCTCGCATGTGGTCGCCGATCGCCGGATCCGCGCTGGCGGCGGCGCCGTGCAGCAGGATGAGGGGGAGTTCGCGTTCTTTCAGGAAGATGTCGAAGCCGTTGCCGAGGGAGTGCAATGCCTGCGCGGTGTCGGCGTCCGGGGCGATCTCGGCGTCGCGGAACACCTGCTCGATGCGGGTGCACACCTCGAGCATGCAGGCGATGAACAGCTGCTGCTTGGTCCCGAACAGGCGGATCACATAGGGCTGCGAAACTCCCGCCCGCCGGGCGATCTCATCGGTCTTCGTTGCGGCATAACCAGTTTCGGCGAAGGCGTGGATCGCGGCTTCGAGCACCTGGGCGCTGCGCTCGGTCGCGGTCATCCGGGTTCTCGTCATGGGCGCCAGTGCCTCCTCGTTCGTCTGCCTCTTGACATGTTATCAGTCGATGCATAACCATGGACAGTGTAGTTATCAGTCAATAACAACTAAGGGCTGGGCATGACGCAAACACTCGAATCCGGCGACGCGCACGCCGCCGAAGTGCCGCCGGTCTCCGGGGCGAAGAACAAACCGCTCGGCGCGGTCATCGCCGCTGTCGGCATTCCGATGTTCATGGTCACGTTGGACAACCTCGTCGTGACGAACGCCCTGCCGGTGATCAAAGCGGAACTCGGAGCCTCGCTTTCGGACCTGCAGTGGTTCATCAACGCGTACACGTTGTCCTTCGCCGCGCTGCTGCTGTCGGCTTCGGCCCTCGGTGACCGGATCGGCCGCCGCCGGGTGTTCCTGGCCGGTATCGGCATCTTCGTCGTCGCTTCCGGCGCGTGCGCGCTGGCGACCGAACCATGGATGTTGATCGCGGCCCGTGCGGTGCAGGGCGTCGGTGGTGCGGCTGTGATGCCGTTGTCGCTCACCTTGCTCGCCGCCGCGGTGCCCGCGACGATGCGCAGCGCCGCGATCGGCATCTGGGGCGGCATCGCCGGTCTGGGTGTCGCGGTCGGGCCGGTTGTCGGTGGTGCGGTGGTCGACGGTCTGAACTGGCAGTGGATCTTCTGGCTCAATGTTCCGATCGGTCTGCTGGCGCTGCCGTTCGCCGCGCGTATGCTCGCTGAATCACGAGGCGCCGCACGGAAACTCGACTACCTGGGCGTGCTGCTCTCGGCCGGTGGCGTGCTCGCGCTCGTGTGGGGTGTCATCCACGGTGCCGACGACGGCTGGACCGCACCGCAGGTGCTCACCGCCCTGATCGGCGGCGTCGCGCTGCTCGTGGCGTTCGTCGCCTGGGAAACCTACGTCACCGACCCGATGCTCCCGCTGCGCATGTTCAGATCCCGCGGCCTGAGCCTGAGCTTCATCGTGTCCTTCGGCTTCTCGTCCGGCGTCTTCGGCTCGATCTTCCTGCTCGCTCAGTTCTTCCAGGTGGTGCAGGGCTACTCGCCGCTGGAATCGGGCATCCGCACGATGCCGTGGACGATGGTTCCGATGGTCGTCGCGCCACTGGCCGGCCTGATCGTCGACCGTGTCGGCGCCCGCACGCTCATCGCGATCGGCCAGCTCTGTTTGGCAGTGTCGCTTGCCTGGATGGCGATGATCACCACCGCCGACGTCCCCTACCTCGCGTTCGTCGCCCCGTTCGTCCTCGGCGGCATCGGCATGGGTCTCACCTTCGCCCCCTCGTCCACCATCGTCATGGCCAGCGCTTCCCCCGCTGACCAGGGCATGGCATCGGGCATCAGCAGCACCGTCCGCGAAGTGGGCGTGGCCATGGGCATCGCCGTCCTGGCCTCGGTGTTCGCCTCCTACGGCTCCTACACCGACCCCCAGTCCTACGTCGACGGGCTGGTTCCCGCCGTGTGGGTCGGCGCCGCTCTAGTCGCCTTCGCCGCGGTGGTAGCGGTTTTCCTTCCGCGTCACAGCAAGCCCGCGGAATAGCCACCGACCGCAGTCGGCTGCCCCGGCCGACTGCGGTTCGGCTGAACGACCACCTGCTGGGCATCGTCATAGATGATGGTTCCCGGCGAATCGGACTCCCGCCGCTCCCACTCGATCCCGTGGGCGTCGAGAATCGCGAGATAGCCACCGACGCGCTCGATCATCGACACCGCGCTCGACTTGAACCACGAGGCCGCCCCCGGATGCAGGTCGCGGTCGTACACGCGCGGATCCACCTCGCTCGGATTCGTCAGATTCTCACTGAACCAATCATTGCCCGAGCGCCGGAACCGGACCTCCTCGGCGCTCAACTGTCCCTCCATCCACAACCCGTTGACCAGCCCGAACACGCCTGGATAGCGACCGTGCCGATTGGGCCGGGCACCTTGGAACCGAACATAGGCCGAACCGGCAGGCGATCCGCCCCGACGGTCGCCGATCCCCGTCACCCGACACCATCCGGGTGCTGCCCCTGCTCCGGGGCGGCCTCGCGCCGTTCGGGACGACGCGCACACAAACTCTCCACGCGCGGAGACGAATGTCGCCCCGCGGGCCGTATCCCGAAGCCACACAACGCAAGACCGCTCCCAGGAGCGGTACGCCGCCCCTGCGGCGGCGTTGGATCGCAGGTCTGTTCAGCCATCGAGTCGTCCTGTTCTCGAGTCGAACACGCTGGTGTGTTTGATCATTTGGACGCGCCCCGAACCCATTCGGTTCCCTCTGATTCCGATCGCTTTCCGATTGCTCTGAGAAACAGTCGATTTCGCGCCGGTTGCCACAGGCCGCACGGAACTCCCGCCCTTAGGGCGGGTGAGCAACACGATGTCGGAGCGGGGTTTCGGCTACTCCGCCGACTCGGCCGAGAACTGCTCGTCGTCGACCTGCTGGGAGCCGGTGCGGAAACCATCGGGGTCCGTGGGCTCGACGGCTATCGACCGAGTCGCCCATTCGCCGGCGGGCAGAGTGCGCGTCCACGGATGGGCGCGTCAGTTCGGCGGCGTGGCGGTCAGGAGCCCCGAGCGCGAGTCAGTCGATCATCGTCCTGACCTGGACTGGTCGGTCCGCACTCGGACCCGTGGACCAGCGACGATCGGCTCGCGAGTAATCCGGATGAATCGCGGGAACCCCATCCCATAGGATTTACGCAGCACCGATGCGGGATGGCAATGACGCGCCCGCGAACCGATCCCCAGGGGAGAGTCGAGAAGATCGTGGCCGACGACAACAGTGGAGTCGAGCAAAACGCCTCTTTGACCGAGGAGGCACTCGCGGCAGCGGCGGCGGAGGCCGAGAAGGCGTTTGCCGCGGCGGCTGATCTGGACGCGCTGGCGGTCGCCAAGACCGACTTCATCGGCGGCAAGTCGCCGATCGCGCTCGCGCAGCGTGGGCTGGGCAGTGTGTCCAAGGAGGAGAAGGCCGAGGCCGGTAAGCGGGTTAACCTCGCGCGTAAGCGGGTGTCGGACGCGTTCGAGGCGCGCCGTGCAGCGCTCTTGGCAGAGCGCGATCAGGCGGTGCTCATCTCCGAGAAGATCGACGTCACGCTGCCCGCCCGGCGTCAGCCCGTCGGCGCCCGGCACCCGATCACCGTCATCTCCGAGCAGATCGCCGACTTCTTCGTCGGGATGGGCTGGGAGGTCGCCGAGGGTCCCGAGGTGGAGACCGAGCACTTCAACTTCGACGCGCTGAACTTCCTGCCCGATCACCCGGCGCGCACCATGCAGGACACCTTCCACATCGCCCCGGAGGGTTCGCGCCAGGTGCTGCGCACGCACACCTCCCCGGTGCAGGTGCGGTCCATGCTCGAGCGTGAGTTGCCGATCTATGTCGCGTGCCCCGGTCGCACCTTCCGCACCGACGAGCTCGACGCCACCCACACCCCGGTGTTCTCCCAGGTGGAGGGTCTGGCGATCGACAAGGGCCTGACCATGGCGCACCTGCGCGGTGTCCTGGACGCGTTCGCGCAGGCCATGTTCGGCCCCGAGACCCGTACTCGCATGCGCCCGAACTACTTCCCCTTCACCGAGCCGTCGGCCGAGGTCGACGTGTGGTTCCCGAACAAGAAGGGCGGCGCGGGCTGGATCGAGTGGGGCGGCTGCGGCATGGTCAACCCGAAGGTCCTGATCGCCAGCGGCATCGACCCCGAGGTGTATTCCGGGTTCGCGTTCGGCATGGGCATGGAACGCACCCTGCAGTTCCAGACCACGATCGCCGACATGCGCGACATCGTCGAGGGTGACGTGCGGTTCACCCTGCCCTTCGGTATCCGGTCTTAGAGAGAGAGCGAAACGTCAAGTGCGAGTAGCACAGTCCTGGCTGACCGAGATCCTGCAGCGCACCACCCCCGAGTGGTCGGTGTCGGCGGAAGAGCTCGACGCGGGCTTCGTCCGGGTGGGTTTGGAAGTCGAAGAGGTCGACAAGCTCGAGCCGATCGGCGGTGACATCGACAAGCCGCTGGTCGTCGGTCGCGTCGCCGAGATCACCGAGCTCACCGAGTTCAAGAAGCCGATCCGCTTCTGCAAGGTCGATGTCGGCAACCCCGAGTTGCAGGAAATCGTCTGTGGCGCACGCAATTTCGCGGTCGGCGACCTCGTCGTGGTCGTGCTGCCCGGCGGTGAGCTGCCCGGCGGGTTCAAGATCTCCTCGCGCAAGACCTACGGGCACACCTCCAACGGCATGATCTGCTCGGTCGCCGAACTCGGCATCGGCAAGGATCACGACGGCATCCTGGTGCTCGAGCCGGGTTCCGCGCAGCCGGGTGACGACGCGAACGTGCTGCTCGGCACCGATGACACCATCATCGAACTCAACATCACTCCCGATCGCGGCTACTGCTTCTCGGTGCGCGGGCTGGCCCGCGAACTGGCCTGCGGCTTCGACCTCGAATACGCCGACCCGGCCGTGCGCACGCTGCCCGAGGCCGAAGCGCTCGCCTGGGCGGTGCGCCTGGACGACGATTCGGACTGCACCCGCTTCGGCGCGCGCCGCGTCACCGGGATCGACCCGAACGCGGTGAGCCCGCTGTGGTTGCAGCGCAGGCTGATGCTGTCGGGCATGCGTCCGATCTCCCCGGCCGTCGACGTCACCAACTATGTGATGCTCGAGCTCGGTCAGCCGCTGCACGCCTTCGATGCGGCGAAGCTGCACGGCGGCTTGGTCGTTCGCTCGGCGCACAAGGGCGAGACCCTGCGCACTCTCGACGACACCGAGCGCACCCTCGACGCCGAGGACGTGGTGATCGCCGATGATTCCGGCGTCATCTCCCTCGCCGGTGTCATGGGCGGTGCGAGCACCGAGGTCGGGCCGGAGACCACCGATGTGGTCCTGGAAGCCGCCGTCTGGAACCCGCTGCGGGTGTACCGGACCTCGCGCCGCCACAAGCTCTCCTCGGAGGCGGGCAAGCGGTACGAACGGGTCGTCGATCCCGAGATCAATATCGCCGCGCTCGACCGCGCCGCGACCCTGCTCGCTGACATCACCGGCGGCACCATCGAATCCGCGCTCACCGACATCCGGGTGCCCCTGGAGCCGGTCGCGCCGATCGCGATGGACATCGACCTGCCCGACCGCGTCGCCGGCGTCACCTACCCGGCGGGCACCTCCGTGCGCAGGCTGGCCCAGATCGGCGCCGGCGTCGAGATCGAGGTCAACGACGCGGGCAAGACCCAGCTGCTGGTGACCCCGCCGAGCTGGCGCCCCGACCTCACCCAGCCCGCCGACCTGGTCGAAGAGGTCCTGCGGCTGGAGGGGCTCGAGCAGATCCCGTCCATCCTGCCGACCGCACCCGGCGGCCGCGGTCTGACCGCGCACCAGCAGCGTCGCCGCGCGGTGAGCCGGGCACTGGCGTTCGCCGGCGCCGTCGAGGTGCCGCCGCCCGCCTTCCTGCCCGGTGGGGTGTTCGAGGTGTGGGGTCTGGACGCCGACGACCCGCGTCGCAACACCACTCGCGTGCTGAACCCCCTCGACAGCGACCGCCCCGAACTGGCGACCACGTTGCTGCCGGGACTGCTGGAAGTGGCCATCCGCAATATCTCCCGAGGCGCACGCGACCTGACCATCTACGGCATCGCCCAGGTGGTACGGCCCGGCGCGCAGACCCACTCGGTCGAGGCGCTGCCGGTGGATCGTCGTCCCACCGACGAGCAGATCGCCGAGCTCAAAGCCTCGCTGCCGGCCCAGCCGGTGCACGTGGCCGCAGTGCTCAGCGGCAAGCACGACCCTCGTGGGCCGTGGGGGCCGGGCCGTGCGGCCGAGGCCGCCGACGCCTTCGCGCTGGTCGACGACATCGCCGACGCGGCCGGAATCGTCATCGAACGCCGATCCGCCAACTACCTGCCGTGGCATCCCGGCCGCTGCGCCGAACTGCTCGTCGACGGTGTCGTCGTCGGTCACGCGGGCGAACTGCATCCGGCCGTCCTGGAGCGTGCCGGTCTGCCGCCGCGCACCTGCGCGCTGGAAGTCGATCTCGACGCCCTGCCGCTGAACGAGTCCCTGCCCGCCCCGGCGATCTCGGCCTTCCCCGCCGTCCTGCAGGACGTGTCGATCAGCGTCGAGAAGACCGTCCCCGCCGCGCAGGTGGAAACCGCGCTCCGCACCGGCGGTGGCGACCTGCTCGAAAGCATCGCCCTGTTCGACGTCTACGAAGGCGCCCAGGCAGGTGAGGGCCGCAAATCCCTCACCTACGCCCTGCGCTTCCGTGCCCCCGACCGCACCCTCACCGAAGACGAGGCGAGCGCCGCCCGCGACGCCGCCGTCGCCTCGGCCACCACCGCGGTCGGCGCCGAACTGCGCGGCTGATCCGCACTCGACACCCGAAGGCCGTCCGGTTCCACCGGGCGGCCTTCGTCGTGGTGTGATAGTCCCTCGCGCCGGAATGCGGGGGAGTAGGGGCGACGGGTCCGGCGCGGGATAGGTTGGGCGGTGTGTCGATGATGAAAGGCGCCAACGTTGCGGTGCCTGCCTCCGCGGTCCGCGTCGAATTGGGTTGGCAGTCCGGGCAGGGCGTGCCCGATGCCGATGCCTCCGCGTTGTTGCTCGCCGGGGCGAAGGTGCGCTCCGATGACGACTTCGTGTTCTACAACCAGGCCGTGCATCCTTCGGGGGCCGTTCGGTACGAAGGAAAACAGCAGGGGCAGACCGTTGTCGACGCCCTGTCGGTGAATCTCGGGCAGGTCGAGCCGCAGGTCGAGACGATCGTGCTCGCCGCCTCTGCCGACGGGGGAACGTTCGGGCAGTTCCGTGGGCTCTACATCCGGGTGATCGATGCCGCGAACGGTGCCGAGGTCGCGCGCTTCGACAGCAGCGGGGCGACCACCGAAACCGCCTTTGTGCTCGGTGAGCTGTACCGACGCCAGGGTGCGTGGAAATTCCGCGCCGTCGGTCAGGGGTATGACAGCGGATTGGCCGGGCTCGCTACCGATTTCGGCATCTCCGTCGACGACGCGGCCCCGCAGCAGCCGGCCCCGCCGCCGCCCCCTGGCCTGCCGTTCGCCCCGCCGCCTCAGCAGCAATCGATCCCGACCCCGCCGACCCAGCCGTTCATCCCCGCGCCCCCGCCGAATCGTCCGCAGCAGCCCACACCCCAACCGCCGCAGCCGTTCAATCCGGCGGCCCAGCACAACCCTCCCTTCGCCCAGCCCGCGACACCGCCGGTGAACCTGGCGAAAGTTTCCCTCACCAAGGAAGCTCCCAGCGTCTCCCTGACCAAACACGGCGCCACCGGCGGCGTCATGCGCGTGAATCTCAACTGGACCTCGATGGCGGCCACCGGCCGTCTCTTCGGCAAACTCCGCGGCAAGAACATCGACCTCGACCTGTGCTGCTTCTTCGAACTGGTCAACGGCGCCATCGGTTCCGTGCGAGCCCTCGACCGCCGCTTCGGCGCCCTCTACGAACCGCCGTTCATCCACCTCGACCAGGACGACCGCACCGGCGCCAGCATCACCGGCGAGAACCTGTCGGTGAACCTCGACTGCACCCAGTTCATCCGGCGCATCCTCGTGTTCGCCTCGATCTACGACGGTGCCAGCGATTTCCGCAATGTGCACGCGACCGTCACTTTGAACACGGTGAATTCCGCGCCCATCGAGATGACGCTCGACGGCTGCACCGACAACTCCCGCGACGCGGTGCTGTTCGTACTGGAGAACGTCAACGGCGAGTTCGTGGTACGTCGCGAAGGCGCCTTCGTCCGACCGCCCGCCGGTCAACCGGGTGGTGGCGTCGTGGAGATCGCCCGCCTCTACCACTGGGACTTCGGTTTCCAGGCGGGTCGCGGCAAGTGATCCGCCACCCCGCGACACGCGTCCTCAACGCGCTGGTCTACCACCCCGAGAAACACCTCGCCCGGACCCCGGCGGCACTGGGTCTGGACTACCGCGATCTGACCATGCGCACCGCCGACGGCATCGAGGTGCACGGCTGGTTCGTGCGCGCCGAGCGCCCGCGCGGCCACATCCTCTACGCGCACGGCAACGCGGGCACCATCGGCGACCGCGTCTCGATTATCGCGCTGCTGGTCGAAGCCGGTTTCGACGTCCTGGCGTTCGACTACCGCGGCTTCGGCCGCAGCACGGGTACCCCGAGCGAACACGGCACCTACCTCGACGCCAGAGCCGCCCGCCAAGCCTTGCTCGACCAACCGGAAGTCGATCCCGATCGGGTCTACTACCTGGGCAAATCCCTCGGCGGCGGGGTACTGCTCGAACTGGCGGGCGAATATCCGCCCGCGGGCATGATCCTCATGTCGACGTTCAGCGGCATGCGCGCCGCCGCGCGCTCGGTCTACCCGTTCCTGCCCGCCCCGCTGATCCCGAACGCGTATCCGAGCCTGCGGCGCATCGCGAACCTGCGCGTCCCGGTGCTGATGATGCACGGCGACCGCGACGAACTCCTGCCACTGCGCCACGCCGAACGCCTGTACGCGGCGGCACAGGACCCGAAACACCTGATCGTGGTCCCCGGCGCGGGTCACAACGATGTGATCGACACGCTCGGCGCCGAGTGGGCCGAGATCATCGCCGACTGGGCGGCGCGATAACGCTGGTCGGCGGTCGCTGATGCTGCGTAGCCTGGCGGTATGAGCGAAACGAGCGAACTCCTCGGCCGGATGGCCGCGCTACCCGACCACGAGCTGGTTTCGGTGCTGCGCGCCGCGGTCGCCGGACGTCCCGGGCTCGTCGCGGTCGCCGCCGCACTGGCCCAGGCCGAAATCGGTCATGTTGATACCGGATCACCTGTGACTCTGGACACCGACGTCGTCGACGCGGATGTGGTGCCCGTCGCATCCGGGCAGGTAGGAGGCGCGATCCCGGTACCGCCGGTACCGTCCGGACTGCCGGTGACCGGCGCACCTACCGCCACCGGCGGATATTCCACTTCCGGAGTGCCGACATTCGACTCGGTTCGGGATAAGGTCGAGCAGCGTTTCGGCACCGCGCAGGGAATGGACGAGCTCGACCGGCAGACTCCCGCGGGTCGCAGCGTCGACGAACAGTGGGAGGCGCGGGAAAAGGCCGCGCGTGAGCGGCTGGATCAGATCCGGAAATCGGTGCAGGGCAACGATTCCGGCGACAAGTAGCCACGCGTCCTCCCCTCCAGCAACGACCGTGATGGGTGGACACAAATGACGCAGGCGCGCCAGATTGCCGACCGACTGCTCGACGCGCAGGTGGAATTCCTGCTCGCCGAGGTGACCGGTGACCGGTTTGCCGAGGTGATCGCCCGGGACGTGGCCGCCGTGCTGGCCGTCGGTGAGACGATTCGGTTCGGCGACGTGGTCTCCCTCGAGCAGGGCGAACAGACGGTGGCCACGGTGTTCGACCGCATCGGCGGCAGCCCCGTGATCGCCGATACCGTCGGCATCTTCTCCGACGCCATCTACGACCACATCGCGTCGAACACCGAATACACCCTCGGCGACGTCGTAGACCGCGAACCGGTGGAAGCGCTGCTGGAGAAGATCTTCGGCATGCACCAGGCCCAGGAGCGGATCCTGGACCGGCTCACCGAGAGCCCGCTCGTCGCCACCGTGGCCTCGCGTTTCGTCGACAAGCTGATCGGCGACTTCATGCAGGCCAATCGTGAACGCGCCGAGAAGATTCCGGGCGTCTCCTCGCTGATGTCGCTGGGTCAGACCGCGGCCAATCGGGCCAAGAAGGTCGCGGCCGACAGCACTTTCGTCGGTGACCTCGCGGGCAAGGGCGCGCTGTTCGCGCTCAAGCGCACCAACAACGCGATCCGCGACATGCTGCGTGACGCCCCGGTGCACTCGGCCGCGATGGAATTCTGGGATCTGCACGCCGACGAGCCCGTCGCGGGCCTGCGTGAATACCTCACCCAGAAGGACCTCAACGAGCTGGTCCAGATTTGCTACGAGATCGCGGTGACGACCAGGGAGAAGGAGTACTTCGGCCTGCTCGTGCGCGAGTGCGTCGAGGTGTTCTACACCAGGTACGGCAACCACACCCTCTCGGCGATGCTGCCCGAACTCGGCCTCGACGCCGACGACATCAGTGCCGAGATCCTGCGCTACGGTCCGGCCGTCATCGAGTCCGCCAAGCGCAACGGGGTGCTGGCCGGGCTGATCAGGGAACGCCTGGAGCCGTTCTTCTACTCGGATCAGGTGCTGGGAATTCTCGGCGGCGAGTAATTCCACGAATACCGTTCGGCAATGCGAATTGATCGACACGACTTCGCTTCTCGATTTGCATGGCATCGTCGCAACCGGTATAGAGTCGGCACTGAATTGCGCCTTCTGATCGGCCGCGCCAAATGTGTTGCGCGTCACGATCTCTGGTGGCCGGTATGTATCCGGCAGTGAACCGGTCGGCCAACTCGCTGCCGATACGACTGTGAGCATTCGGCTACACAAAGCCCGCTGAATTTCCGGCATGTTTAGATCAGCGCACGAATTGCTGCTTTACACCGTTCCGCATTGACCGCGCACCGCGCGGAGTGCAAGTTTGCACCTGACTTTCCGTAGGCCACCGTGACCGACGTTGCGGTGGCATTGCAAAGGAGTAGGTGTGCGTGCACGTTCCCGGCCGAACCCGACCGGAACCCGATCGGACGGCGGCGCTAGAGGGCAGCGGCCCGGCGCCGCGCTGATCCGGCCGCGCACCATCTCCGGTCAGCTCGCCCGGATCCTGGTGGTGTCGCTGGTGTTGGTGCTCGCGCTGCTCGGGCTGACCATGTCGACCCAGGTCAGCGCTTACCGTCGCAGCGGGGAAACCGTGGACGCCGTGGCGGTCGCACTGGCCGCGCAGGACCTCGTGCAGCAGGTGCAGCGCGAGCGAGGTCTGAGCAACGGTTTGCTCGGCGGTGATCAGCGCCTGCGTCAACCCGTCACCGACCAGCGCGCGGGCACCGACGCCGCCCTGCGCGCCCTGGTGAACGCCGTCGTGGGCGACCCGCCAGGTGCGGGGGAGGTGCGCTCGGCGCTGGGCCATCTGGCGGGGCTGCCCGGGATCCGTTCCCAGGTCGACAATCGTAATGTCACCCGGCAGGCGGCGTTCCAGTTCTACACCGACGGCATCGACGCGCTGAACCGTCTCTCGCTCGGTCTGGACCAGGCGCGTGACCCGGCCGTCCGGCACGGCCTGCAAGCGCTCTACGCCCTCGGCGACGCGAAGGAATTCACGGCCCGTGAGCGCGGGTTCCTCAACGGCGTCTTCGCCGCCGGGGAATTCGCGTCGGGGGAGTACGTTCAGTTCCTCGACATCCGGGCGGCCCGCAATGCCGCGCTCACCGCCTTCGGCCACGACGCGACGCCCGCCCAGCAGGCTCGTCTCGACGCGGTGCTCGCGAGTGAGAACGCCATGCGGGCAACCGAATCGGAGAACATCGCGATCGCCTCGACGCTGGGACCGCTGATCCAACCGATCGACCCGGCCGTGTGGTGGGCACAGATGACCGCGGTCATCGACGAACAGCGAACCGTGCAGCAGGTCATCGGCGACGACGTCGGCGTGCGGGCGGAGAAACTCCGTCTGGACGCCGCGCTGATGCTCGCCGCTTTCGCCGCGGCCGCGCTGTTGGCGATCGCGGCCGAGTTCGCGCTCGTCCTCGCCAGCATCAGGGCTATCGTCCGCCCCTTGGCCCGGTTGGCCACCGAGGCCGATGATGTCGCCTCCACGCGACTGCCCGAGGTGATCGAGGCCTGGCACAGCGCCGCCGACGCCCATCCCGATCCGCCCGCGCCGGTGCGCACGCCGCGCGGTGCGAGCGTCGAGATCGCCGCTGTCGCGAGCGCTTTGGATCGGGTGCAGACCACCGCGTTCGACCTCGCCTCCGAGCAGGCGCTGGTGCGGCGCAACACCACCGAATCGATGGCGAACCTGGCCCGCCGCAATCAGAACCTGGTGCGGCGTCAGCTGGGATTGATCAGCGAGTTCGAGCGCGAGGAACTCGACCCGAAAGCACTGTCGAACCTGTTCGAACTCGACCACCTGGCCACCCGTATGCGGCGCAACGCCGAAAGCCTGCTGGTGTTGGTCGGCGAGGCCAGCCCGCGCCGGTGGGCCGAACCGATCGCGCTCACCGACGTGATCCGGGCAGGACTGTCCGAGGTCGACGACTACCGGCGGGTGGTGCTGCGCCGGATCGACGACATCGCGGTGACCGGCGCCGTTGTCAGCGAACTGGCCCACATTCTGGCCGAACTCATCGAGAACGGGCTGGCCTTCTCCCCGCCCGATCTCGAGGTCGAGGTGTACGGCCGCAAGGTCGCGGGCGGCTACCTGCTCGCCGTTGTCGACCACGGCGTCGGCATGCCCGCCGAACAACTCGCCGAAGCCAACGCCCGGCTGCGCGGGGAGCAGGACTTCATCGTCGCCTCCACCCGCTACCTCGGCCATTACGTAGTCGGTCGGCTGGCGGGTCGCCTCGGCATCGACGTGGAACTGAACACGTCGCCGGTCAGCGGCATCGTCGCCCGCTTGCTCCTCCCGCCATCGCTGCTAGCCGACGAAAAGGCCGGGCAGACAGCAGAGTCGAGAAACGGCGCCACCCGAGGCTCCGGAGTGGGCACGGGCTCGGCGGACCTCGTGGCGCTGGAGCGCGATGCCACCGTCGTGACGGACGGGCATTCGTCCGGTGCCGGGGTGTACGAGTCGACACCGACGCGCAACGGTGCGGTCGCCACCGGCAAGAGCACGGTGGCGATCGCCGGGCGTGGCGATGCCGCAGGCCACTCGGTAGGGCAGGCCCGCAATGGTGTCACGGTCGGCTCGACGACGCCACGACACCACGAGATCCCCGCCGGTGTGGCAGGTTCGGGCTCCTCCCACGCCATCCCCGGCGACGGCACCACGTGGTCCGGCACCAACGGCCGATCTCGGCACAGCCGCACCGTGGAATTCGGACCGAGCAGTGGCAACGGTCAGACCTCGGCGAACCATTCGTCCAACGGCTCTGTCTACGCGCAATTCCTCAGCAGCACACCAGAGTCCGCGCACTCACCGCGCGACGGTGCGGTCCGTAACGGATCGTCGGCCGACGATCGCTACAGCGCGGTGATTCCGGAGCTTTCCGAGGGAGCAGCCCGAGGCCACAACGGCTCGACGGTAGAGCCGCCGCGTGAGCTACCCGCCGGTGCCGCCGCCGTCGAACGCACACGCAACGGCCTGGTCAAACGCAGCAAACGCACCAAGGTCACCGGCGCACCGGAGCGGCCCCGCCGCGATCCGGCTGCCGAGCAGGCCCGTCCCCCGGTTGCCGAACGGACCCCCGACCAGACCCGCAGCATGCTCTCCTCGTTCCGCACCGGCCACGAACGCGGCGGCGAGACCGAATCTGCCGCCACCCCACTCGATCCCACCCGCTGACGATCGGACCAGACCCAAGGAGACCCGGTGACCACCCACCTACCGACCACTGATCCGCACACCTTCAACTGGCTGCTCGGCAATTTCGTCCGCAACACCGACGGCGTACGCGACACCGTCGCCGTCTCCTCCGACGGATTGCTGATCGCGATGTCGGACGGCCTCGACCGCACCGGCGCCGACCGGCTCGCCGCGATGGTGTCCGGTCTGTCCAGCCTCGCCCGCAGTGCCTCGCGCAGTTACGATTTCGACGGTCTGAAGCTGATCATGATCGAGATGAAGCGCGGCTTCCTGCTGGTGTCGGCACTGGGCGACGGCAGCTGCCTCGGCGTGATCGCCGACGGCGGCTGCGATGTCGGCCTGGTCGGCTACGAGATGGCCGTTCTCGCCGAACGCGCCGGATCACTGCTCGACCCGCTGCTGATCAGCGAATTGCGAGAGTCGTTGCGCAGATGAGAGATCCCGATCTCCCGCGGTTGCCCGACCCGCGCATGATCCCGATGAGCCGGCCCACGGGCTGGCGTGGCCCCCTGCCATCGGTGCCGGTGACCCCCACCGCACACGACGATGTCGACGACCGCTTCGTTCGCCCGTTCGTGCTCACCGCGGGCCGCACCGTTCCGGTGCTGGACGGCCTGCGCATCGAAACCCTTGTCCAGGCGCCGCCGTCCGCGCTGTCGGCGCCGCTGCGGTTCGAGGAGCGCACCGTTGTGCAGCTGTGCCTGACGCCGCATTCCATCGCCGAAATCGGGGCCGCCCTGCGGGTTCCGATCGGCATCGCCAAGGTGATCGTCAGCGATCTGGCAGCGGCGGGACATGTCACCGTCCGTGACGCGCCCGAACTGTCGACCGCCGCCATCGAGAGGATCCGCGACCTTGTCCGCGCACTTTAAGGCACCAGCAATGCCGTCCTCGGTGAAGATCGTGGTCAGCGGCGGCTTCGGCGTCGGGAAGACCACCTTCATCGGCGCCATCTCCGAGATCGAGCCGCTGGTCACCGAGGCCTCGATGACCGAGGTCTCCCTCGGCATCGACGATCCCGGTCATCGCGCCGAAAAGACCGCGACCACAGTGGCTTTGGACTTCGGCCGCATCACCCTCGAGCAATCCCTGATCCTCTACCTGTTCGGGACGCCCGGCCAGGACCGGTTCGTGTTCCTGTGGGATGACCTGGTCGACGGCGCCCTCGGCGCGGTCATCGTCGTCGACACCGGGCGGGTAGAGGACTGCTATCCGGTCCTGGACTACTTCGAAGAACACCACACGCCCTTCGTCGTGGTGGTCAACCGCTTCGCCGACGCCACCCGCTTCGACCTCGACGAGGTCCGCGAAGCCCTCGGCCTCGACGACTGGATCCCGGTGCTGGACTGCGATGCCCGCGACCGCGACTCCGTGCGCGATGTCCTCGTCGCGCTCCTCGAGCAGGTCCTGCTGCACCGCGTCCAACCCCGCCACCGGGAGGTGAGCTGAGCACACCCCGGGCGGTGATCAGCGCCGAGTCAGGGTGAGATCCGTCAGGGCCAGATGGAACCGCGCGTCGGTGACATCGACCGAGGTATCGGTGAACCTGTGCCCGCCCAACGTGTTCCGCACGAAGTCACGGATGGCGGGCGGCTGCGTATCCAGCGTGGCCAGCAGTTCCTGCGACACCTCGACGGTCCCATCGAAGAACCGCGGCTGACCGGTGATCCCGGGCTGCTGCGGCGTCTGCCGTAAGCCGTCGACGGTGTGCAGCACGATGTCGAGCCCGCTCCCGTCACCGAATTCGAGCCGCAGCGGTGTGGGGGAGACAGCCGGATCGAAGGACTGGATCCGCGCGGTCCACCCCTGGGACGAGACGCCCTGGTAGTCGTAGGGCGACACGGGACCGAGCGTCTCCTGCGCGCGGTTCACCGGCGAGTTCTCCAGCACCGCACCGGAGAGCGGTTGATCGGCGGCGACGAAGGTCCACGACTCGTCGGTGAGCATCTTGTGCCAGAACCCGGTCCTGCCACCGGCGCGACCTTCGACGCGCAACTCCCGCGCCGCCGAGCCGGGCCCGGTCCGGTGAACGGAGATGCGGTCGGTGATCTCGCCGGGCACCTTCGGCTGCGCGATCCAGTCCGGTGCGGGCAACTGGATGGCCGCGAAGCGGGGGTCGATGCGCTCGGAGAGCATGTCCGGCGCTTCGGGCAGGCCGCGCTGGTCTTCGTAGGAGTAGCGGAAGAAGACCTTGTCCGCGCCGGAGATGTCGAAATCGTAGAGGCGCGTGTAGAAGTCGCCGTACCGGTTGACCACCATCGAGGTCGACGCGCTGGTGGACAACGCGACGGCCTGGAACCGCCCACCGAGCGGAGTACCCATCTCGTAGCTGTGATCCACCGGCAGCCACGGGTCGACGTACTGGATCCGCTGACCACCATGGGTCAGCGCGAACACATGCGACACCTTCGCGCCGCCGACCGGGTGCTCGTTGCCCGCGGTATCGGTCCACCGGTGATCTTCGTTGGGCGAGAGCACCGACCACGACCAGGTAGACGCGCCGGGCGGCAAGGTGTTGCCGGGGCCGGTCCACAGCGGAGTGCCGTAGCGGCTGCTCCAATTCCACGCCGCGGGGGCGCTGAGCGCGTGATCCATCGTGATGAACCGGCCGTCGCGGTCGATCATCATCACTTCGTCGTCGTCGGCGGAGACACCGGCGATCGTGCCTGCCAGACAGCCCGGCAGCGCGACGGTGCGCCAACCACCGAGAGCGGCAGCCTCTTTCACGTAGACCTGACCGTCGCGGGCGGCGAACGTCCAGCGCCGGTTGAACGACTCGGTGGTGGTGCGCAGGTGCACCTGCTCGGGGAGCGCGACCGTCGCCGGGGTGAAAGCCGCCAGTCCGGCGGTGGATTCGTCGACTGTCACTTCCGGCGTGCCGACGGTACCCACCGGCAGACACCCCGGATCGGCGACAACCGCCGATTGTGTTGTCATTCCGGCGAATACCAGTCCGGCCGCCGCGATCAACGCGGAACGCCGGAGCCCGCGCCTCACAGCCACCCCGCCGCGCCGAAACCGATGAGGGCGATCGCGTCGATCCCGAAGATCGTGCCGACCAAGAGCGCCTTGCTTCGCACGCTCGGCAGATCGTGCACGAAGAAGCAGACCGCGAAGAACGGCACGTACCCGATGATCCAGATCAGGAACGGGAAGCTCGGCTGCCACCACGACCAATCCCAGGTGAGGACTCCCGCCTTGTTCAGCAGTACCTCCACACCCACCGCCGCGATCGAGTTGAGCGCGATCAGCACCGGTCGGTTCGGCAATCCGAAGATCCGGGTCTCCTTGGGCGGTAACATCTTCGCCGCCGCGATTCCCATGATCGCGAACATGAAGCAGATCTCGATATTCAGCCCGATCAGGATCTGATAGGCCGTCGGTCCGCTCGCCGCCCAGACCGGCGCCCGCTCGGTGAAGTGGAAGACCAGCGCGTTCCAGATCTCGTTGAACCAGTCCATGCCCCACAGCGCGAGCCCGGCGAACAGCACATTCCAATTACGCCGCTCGACCTCGACCGCGTAGATGTAGATGACCAACAGCAACAGCGGAATGACATACCACTTGAATTGGCTCGCATCGCGAAGAATCTCCAGCGCGGCCCGGGCGTTGTCGGTCAACGGGGCACCTCCTGCTCATGATCGACGAACTCGGCGAGTATGATACAAATCAACATCAAACGTCAATGTGTATCGCCGAGTTGACGAGTCAGCGGCTACCCGAGCGGCATGCCGAACAGGGAAGCGAACTTCGCGGCGAGCGAGTCGCCGAGGAAATCCATGGCGCCGGGGGTGGCGGCCATGGTGCCCGCGTCGGAGATGGTGCAGCCGGTGGGGGCCGCAATGCCGTCGAGACGGTCGCGGAGCCAGATCAGCGCGGCCGGACCGCCGACCACTTCCGCGACGATGTGTTCGCTGGCATGGTCGCGGGTGTAGGTCAGCGACGTGTTCGGTGTACGGCAGTAGGTGTCGACCAGGGTGTCGGTGGCGGCGAGCGGCAGGATCTCGTCCCAGGCGGAATGCCAGATGAACAGCGGCATATCGGGGACCGACTTGCCCATGCGGGTGTCGGCGATCATGGCCGCGACCGGCGGATCATCGAGGGGATTGCCGTCGGAGCCGATCATGCCGGTCAGATTCAGGAACGGCAGCAGTGCCGACTGATACTGCACGCACAGTGGGGATTTGATCGCGGTCAGCGCTTTGCCGAGTGGGTCGAGCCGCTCGTCGAGATAGGCGGCGAAATCGGGGTACTCGCGGGTGAGCCCGAGAACGGCGGCGAAGACGAGACCCGAGGTGAGCTGGTTGTTCGCCATGCTCAGCGCGGCACTGAGATCGGCGCCGACGCCGCCTTCGGCCGCGCCGACGATGTTCAGTTCGGGTGCGTAGGTGCTGCGCAGTTCGGCGGCATGGCCGGTCGCGATGGAACCGCCGGAGTAGCCGTAGAGCCCCACCGGCGCGGTCGGTCCCGTCTCGAGCGGGGCGAAGCCGGTCGCCGCGCGAATGCCGTCGAGGGTGATCCGGCCTGCCAGCGGTCCGGCCGCGTAGGCCGAGTTCGGACCCTGATGGTCTGGTACGACCACGGCCCAGCCCTGCGACAGCGCCGCTTGCGCGAACAGGAATTCGGCGGGCACCACGATCTGGCCCGCCACCGCGGCCACCGAAAGATGTTGCAGCGCATAGGACGGCGCGCAGTAGCCCGCGGTCGAGTCCTCGGCCAGCTGCACCGACAGCAGCTTGCGCGGCGAGGGCGCCTGCCCGCGCGGTTTGATCAGGGTGGCGACCGCGGGGATCGCCTCGTCACGGCTGTTGTTGGATCGGTAGGACACCTGCCAGGCGTCGACATCGATCGGCAGCAGGCCGAAATCGGCGATCCGAACCTGTCGGACCGCGATGATCGCGCCCGGCGCCGTCGCCGCCACGACGTCGGCGGGCGGCAGGTAGAAGCCCGGATCCAATTCGGGCGGCAGCGGAATCACCGGCGGGGGCGGCGGGGCGGCCGGCTCGGCCGATACCGGCCCGGCTGTCACCACTGTTGCCGCCGCGAGCAAGCCGGTGGCAAGGGCGAGCCATCGCTGAACGAAGGGAGATCTCATCGCGCACAGTCCTCACATCTATTGAGACTCCTTCGTCTCAATTGCGGCAACTATGACATGAGTGTGGCGTGGATCGCAATCAGCTGCCGGCAGGTGCCGCCGAGATCAGGCTGTTCAGGATGGTGGAGAAGACATCGACCAGTTCGTCGACGGGCGGTCGAGGGTCGTCCAGGCTCCATTGGTGCACGGCGCCGTTCACGGCGCCGATGAACGCCGCCATCGGCACCCGCCATCCGCCGGGCGGCATCCGTACCCCGTCGCGCCCGGCCGCGATCGCGGCGACCACCTCGCCCCAACGATCCCTGACCTGCGCCCGGTACTTCTCGATCTCGGGACTCACCCCGACGATGTCGACGAAAGCGACTTTGGCGCAACGGATGTCGTCGGTGATCGCCTTCGCGTACGCCCGCACCGCCGCATCGATGAGTGCGCGCACATCGTCGGATTCCGCCGCCGCCAGCGCCTCGGCCACCGCAGCCCCCGCCTTGTCCTGCACAGCGTCGTACACCGCGACGAGTAGTTCCTCGCGCCCGGCGAACTGTTCGTAGAACTGTCGACGCGACAACCCCGCGACCGCGCACACATCGGTCAGCGAACTGTTGGCGTACGACTTCTCCGCGAACACGGTCAGTCCCGCGTCGATGAACAGCGCCCGGCGCTCGACCTGTCGTTCGGCCACCGAGGTGCCGGTGTAGTTGTGTCGTGTCCGCCCAGATGTCACCCCATGACCCTACTGTTCAGCGTTCGGGCGAGATATCGGTGTCGACGGGTCCGATCGGGACCACCAGCGGGGTCCCGGTGACCGGGTCCTCGATCACCTTCGCGCGTAGCCCGAAGACCTCCGCCACCACTTCCTCGGTGAGAACTTCGGCCGGCGTTCCCGCGGCAACCACCCGGCCCGCGCGCATCGCGACCAGCCGATGGGCGTAGCGCGCCGCCAGATTCAAGTCGTGCAGCACCATCACCACCGTCCGGCCCGCGTCGGCGTGCAGGCGCCGGACCAGGTCGAGAACCTCGATCTGGTGGGCGAGGTCGAGGAAGGTCGTGGGTTCGTCGAGCAGCAGCAGGTCGGTGTTCTGGGCCAGCGCCATCGAGATCCACGCGCGCTGGCGTTGTCCGCCGGACAACTCGTCGAGTGAGCGATCGGCGAACTCGACCATGTCGGTCCAGGTCAGGGCTTCGTTGATGGCGGATTCGTCGTCGTCGGACCACTGGCGGTACCAGCGCTGGTGCGGATGTCTGCCGCGCGCGACCAGGTCGGCGACCGTGAGACCTTCGGGGGCGAGCGGTGATTGGGGCAGGATGCCGAGCACGCGCGCCACTTCCTTGGTCGACATGCGGTCGATCCGCTTGCCGTCCAGCTGGACGTGGCCACCGGTGGGGCGCATCAGCCGCGCCATCGCGCGCAGAAGCGTGGATTTGCCGCATCCGTTGGGTCCGATCACCGCGGTGACGGTGCCACCGGTGATATCCAGGTCGAGACCGTCGACGACTGTGGTCGGTCCGTAGCCGAGGGTCAGCTCGCTGGCCTGTAGCCGAACGGTCATCACGCGCCCGCTTTCCCGGCACGGTTGCGCCGCATCAACAGATAGATCAGATAGGGCGCGCCGAGAACGGCGGTGATCACCCCGACGGGGAGTTCGCCTGCGGGCAGCAGGGTGCGGGCGACGAGATCGGCGGCGACAGTGAAGGCCGCGCCGAGCACCACCGAGGTGAGCAGCGGGGGTTGCGCCGAACCGGTCAGGCGCAGCGCCACCTGCGGCACCGCGAGCGCGACGAAGATGATGGCGCCCGCCGAGGCGGTGGCGACTCCGGCGAGCAGCACCGCCAGGACCAGCAACGTCAGGCGGGCAGCGTTGAGCCGCACGCCGAGCGAGCGGGCGGTGTCGTCGCCGAAGTGCAGCGCGCCGAGCAGGTGGGTTCCCGCGAGCACCACCGGCACCAGCACCGCCAAGGCGATCGCCACCGGTGTCACCTGGATCCAGCTGCTGCCGTTGAGGCTGCCGGTCAGCCAGGTCACCGCGCGCGTCGCGACATCGACGTCGCCGACGCTGAGCAGCCAGAAGGTCACGCTCGAGAGCAGCGAACCGGCGCCGAGGCCGACGAGCACGAGTCGATAGCCTTCGATCCCGCCTCGCCAGGCCAGCACGAAAACGCACAGCGCGGCGAGCAATCCGCCCAGCATCGACGCAACGGGCACCCCGATCTCGGCGGCGGCGCCGCTGATCTGGCCGCGGCTGCCGGACAGGGCGATCACCGCGACCGCGGCCACGCTAGAGCCCGCGGTGACGCCGAGAATATCGGGACTGGACAACGGGTTTCGGGCGATACCCTGGGTGATCGCGCCGGACAACGCGAGTGCCGCGCCGACCAGCGCGCCGGTGAGAATCCGGGGCAGCCGCAGATCCCACACCACATAGGCGAGGCCGTCGTCGCCACCACCGGTGAGCACCGCGAGCACGTCCCACGGCGTGACCGGGCCTCCGTCGGGCATGGTGTAGGTGCCCAGCGCGAGCGCGACGCAGGCCGCGGCGGCGAGTATCGCGAGTCCGAGCAACAGGACCGCCGTCGTGCGTAGTCGCAGTTGCCATGACACTGGTCCCAGCCGGACCGCCCGGACCGTACTCATATGCTCACCAGCTTTCGGCGGCGGACCAGCACGATGAAGAACGGGACGCCGACGAAGGCGAGCATGATGCCCGCGGGCAGTTCGCCCTTGTCCAGGACCAGCCGCCCCGCGATGTCGGCGACCAGCACCATGACCACGCCGAGCAGCCCGGCGACGGGCACCAGCCAGCGGTAGTCGGGCCCGGTGATGCCACGCGCCAGGTGCGGAACGACGAGCCCGACGAAGCCCAACGGCCCGGCGATCGCCACGACCGCACCGGTCAACAGCACGATCGAGCCGATGCCGACACTGCGCGCCAGGAAGACGCGATGGCCGAGTGCGCGGGCGGTGTCCTCGCCGAGGCCCAGCGCGTTGAGCGCGGAGGTGTTGGCCAGGGCGAGGACGATCCCGACGAGGACGAACGGTGTCGCCTTGCCGAGCACGTCGAGGTTGGACCCGACCAGCGAACCGGCCTTCCAGAAGCGATAGATGTCGGTGACGTCGGTGTCGAACAGCACCACCGCCGAGATCAGGCCCTGCAACAGGTAGCTGACGGCGGCGCCGGCCAAGGCGAGGGTCACCGGCGTGGGTCCGCCTCGGCCCGTCGCGCCGATGACGAACACGGTGATGGTGGCGATCAGCGCACCGGCGAAGCCGAACCACACGTAACCGAACAGGCTCGAGATGCCGCCGATCATCACTGCGAGGACGATGCCGAGAGCCGCGCCCTGGGTGATGCCGAGCAATGCCGGATCGGCCAGGGGGTTTCTGGTGTGCCCCTGGATCACCGCCCCCGCGATGCCGAGCGCGAGACCGGCGAGGACGCCGAGCAGGGTGCGCGGCAGGCGAAGGCCGTTGACGATGGCGCCGGTCTCGGTGTCGGTCGTGCCGCCGAGCGCGTGCAGAACATCAAGGGGAGCAATGAATTTCGAACCGATGGCCAAACTGAGCAGAACGGCCGCGAAGACCGCGGCCAAGAGTCCGGCGATGAGTAGCAACCGGCGAGTCCGCGTGTTGGCGAACACGACTCCGGGCGGCGATGCGGGCACTATCCCTCTTCATAGTTGGTAATTAGGTAAGGCTTCGCTAGGTTAGCAACCCTAAAGAACTCTGAACCACTCGGGAGACCTCGATGAAGACCCCACTGAGCCGTCGGCTCGCCGCCGCCGCGGCAGTCGCCGCCGCCGTACTGAGCCTGTCCGGGTGTGGACAGGACCGGTCGGCCACCGGCGCCGCCGGTAGCGATTGCGATACCGCGAGCAACCTCGACGGCGGGGCCTACCCGCGGACCATCGAGGCAGGGGCGGTCAAGGACAAGGCGGGCACGAATGTCGGCACGGTGGTCGACCCGGCCACCATCACCACCCGACCGGTTCGGATCGCCGCCCTCGACCAGACGTTCGTCGACGCCGCGCTGGTGCTGAACACCGAAGTGGTCGCGTACACGACGTACCAGTCCATGGGCGAGAAGTTGCCCGCGTTCCTCGGCGCGGCCGCCCAGACCTGCGGCGGGCGAGCGGTGAACATCGGCAACTTACAGACCCCCGATATCGAGAAGCTGGTAGGCGCCCGACCGGATCTGATCGTGTCGGCGAAGGTGCGTCACGAGAAGCAGTACGAGCAGTTCAAGGGCATCAAGCTCGGATCGGGCACGGTCCCGGTCGTGTTCAGTCAGACCACCGGCGCCACCTGGAAGGAAAATCTCCTGCTGCTCGCCAAGGCGGTCGACAAGGAGAACCTCGCCGAGGCCAAGCTCGCGGCCTACCAGGATCGTGCCGCCAAGATCGGCGCGGCGATCAAGGAGAAGAACGGCGGCAACGCGCCCACCGTGTCGCTGCTGCGCTTCCTGCCCAAGGAGGACCGGCTGATGCAGCGGGTCAGCTTCGTCGGCGACATCTTCGCCGACACCGGCCTGAACCAGCTCGACAAGTCCGACGATCCGAAGAACGACTTCTCGATCACCCTGAGCCCGGAGCGTCTCCTCGACGCCGACGCCGACTACATCTTCCTCACCAGCAACGGCGAGGACGCCGCCGCCCAGCGCAAGGCGGCCGCCGCGGCCAACCCGCTGTGGAATCAGCTGCGGGGCAAGGTCACTCCGGTCGACGACCTGGTCTGGCTGACCTCGGTCGGCCTCACCGGCGCGCACGCGGTGCTCGACGACATCGCGAAGACCTTCGGGGTCGACCCGGCGAAGTAAATCGCCGCAAGCAGCGCACTCGGGCCCTGTTCGCCCACCCCTACACTCGGCGGGGTGGGCGAACAGAAGCAGCGGATGCTGGCCGGGGAGCTGTATCGGGACAACGATCCAGAACTCGTGGCCGAACGGCAACGGGCGCAACGATTGTGCGACGAGTTCAACCGCACCGGGCCCGACGAGACCGGGCGGCGGACCGAGTTGCTGGGCGATCTCCTCGGCAAGCTGGGGGAGGGGTCCTGGATCATGCCGCGGTTCCAGTGCGACTACGGCTACCTGATCGAGATCGGGGCGAACAGCTTTCTCAACTACGACGCGATCCTGCTCGATTGCGCGCCGATCACCATCGGGAACGACTGTTCGATCGGGCCGCGCTGCCAACTGCTCACCGCGCTGCATCCGATGGAGGATCACGAAAAGCGCAGGCAGCGGTGGGAATCCGCGGCGCCGATCCGGATCGGTGACAACGCGTGGTTCGGCGGCGGGGTGATCGTGTGCCCCGGCGTGACGATCGGGGACGATGTGGTGGTCGGCGCGGGCAGCGTTGTGACCCGCGATCTGCCGGACCGGGTGTTCGCGGCGGGAAATCCGGCGCGGGTGATCCGGCAACTCTAGGTTTGCTGGCTACTCTGGACGGCAGGCGCCGATGACGTCGGCGCGCCCATCCGTGCCCGACCAGAGGAGACCGTATGCGCCACGGCGAAGATCTCTCCCTCACCCACGTCATGCTGCTCGTGGGCAATCAGGACGAGGCTCTCACCTTCTATCGGGACCTGATCGGCCTTCAGGTCCGCACCGACATGCCGTTCGGCGACAACACGCGCTGGCTGACGGTCGGTCCGGTCGACCAGAAGAACCTGGAATTCGTGCTCGAGGTCCCGGAGATGGCCCCCGACGCCGCCTACCGGGCGGCCGCGCAGGCGCGCATCGACGGCGGCGCCCAATCCACGATCATCTTCGCCACCGACGACGTCGACGGCACCTTCGCCCGGATTCGCGACGCCGGGGCAGAGGTCGCGCAGGAGATCGTGAATCAGCAATACGGCCGCGATTGCGCGTTCCGTGACCCGTGGGGCAACCAGATCCGCTTCACCGCCCGCCACCGCGGTTGAGCGCGACATGCGGGGCGGGTGCGGCGTCGGGTCGCGCCCGCGGGCCCGCGGCAATACTGTCTGACCATGGGCGAATCGCGAATCGAGATGGAACCCGAAGCAACCCGGCCGCTGCGCGAGGACATCCGCTTCCTCGGCGGCATCCTGGGCGACACCATCCGTGACCACGAGGGTCCCGAGGTGTTCGACCTGATCGAGCGCGTCCGGATCGAGGCGTTCCGGGTGCGCCGCGAGGAGGTCGAGCGCAGCGCAGTCGCCGATATGCTCGACGGCACCCCCACCGAGGTCGCGATTCCGCTGATCCGGGCGTTCAGCTACTTCGTGCTGCTGGCCAATCTGGCCGAGGACATCCAACGTGATCGCCGCCGCGCCGCGCACGTGGCGGCGGGTGAGCCGCCGCAGGATTCCTCGCTGGCCGCCACCTACGACAAGCTCGACGCCGCCGGACTCGACGGTTCGGTGGTGGCCGACCTGCTCACCGACGCGCTCGTCTCCCCGGTGATCACGGCGCATCCGACCGAAACCCGCAGGCGCACCGTCTTCGACGTGCAGTCCAAGATCACCGAGCTCATGCGCCTTCGTCGCCGCCTCGAGCCCGGGGAGTCCGGTCTCGACGAATCCGAACTGCGGATCCGGCGCGAAGTGCTCACCCTGTGGCGCACGGCGCTGATCCGGTTGGCGCGCTTGCGGATCCAGGACGAGATCTCCGTCGGGCTGCGCTACTACGACCTGACTCTCTACGATGTGATCCCCGCGATCAACGCGCAGGTGCGGGCCGCACTGCGGGCGCGCTGGCCCGAGAAGGAGCTCCTGCCGCGCCCGATCCTGCGGCCCGGATCGTGGATCGGCGGCGACCGCGACGGAAACCCGTTCGTCACAGCGGACGTCGTGCACACGGCAGCCGAACAGGCCGCCGCCTACGTTTTCGGCCGGTACCTGGACGAACTGGTCGAACTAGAGAAGACCCTGTCGCAATCGGCGCGGCTGGTGCAGGTGTCGCCCCTGGTGGCGGAGCTCTCGGCCGCGGGATATCCCGACCCCGGCCTGTTCGCCGACGAACCGTATCGCCGTGCGCTGCACGCTATTCGGGGTCGACTCAGTGCCACCGCCGAGCAGGCACTGGGCGAACTGCCCGAGCAGGGCCTCGATGCCGGCGCCGCCCCGTATCCGACACCCCAAGCCGTCCTCGACGACCTCGACGCGATCGACGAGTCCATGCGCGCCAGCGGCGACGGACTGCTCGCCGACGACCGCCTCGCCGCCCTGCGCCACGCCATCGAGACCTTCGGTTTCCACCTGCAGGGCCTGGATATGCGCCAGAACTCCGAGGTGCACGAACAGGTCGTCACCGAACTGCTGGCATGGTCGGGTGTGCACCCCGACTATCCGAGCCTGTCCGAGGCCGAGCGCGTGGAGTTGCTGGCCGCCGAATTGCGCACGCGCCGACCGCTTCTCGGGCCGAACGCGCAGCTGAGCGAGCTCGCCACCAAGGAGCTCGGGGTGTTGGGCGCCGCCAAGGAGGTCATCGATACCTTCGGCGCCGCCGCCATCCCGAACTACATCATCAGCATGTGCACCTCGGTCAGCGACATGCTCGAGGCGGCGTTGCTGCTGAAGGAAGCGGGCATTCTCGATCCGGGCGGCTCCGACACCGCGCCCAGCTGTCCCGTCGGCATCGTCCCGCTGTTCGAAACCATCGAGGACCTGAGCGCCGGTGCGGCGACGCTGGCCGCGGTGCTGGAGGTTCCGGTCTATCGCGAGTTGGTCGAGGCGGCGGGCATGCGCCAGGAAGTGATGCTCGGCTACTCCGATTCCAACAAGGACGGCGGATACCTCGCCGCGAACTGGGCCCTCTACCGCGCCGAACTCGACCTGGTGGAGGTGGCGAGGCAAGCGGGAATCCGGTTGCGGCTGTTCCACGGTCGCGGCGGCACCGTCGGTCGCGGTGGCGGCCGCAGCTACGACGCCATCCTGGCGCAGCCCGCGGGCGCGGTGCGCGGATCGCTGCGACTGACCGAGCAGGGCGAGGTGATCGCCGCGAAGTACTCTGAATCCGGTGCGGCACATCGCAATCTGGAATCGCTGATCGCGGGTACGCTCGAATCGACGCTCCTGGATGTGGAGGGCCTCGGCGACGACGCCGAACCGGCCTACGAACTGCTCGACGACCTCGCCGCCCGCGCGCGCGCCGCCTACGCGAACTTGGTGCACGACACCCCGGGCTTCGTCGAGTACTTCCGCGAATCCACTCCGGTCGCCGAGGTCGGCGACCTCAATATCGGCAGTCGCCCCGCCTCCCGCAAACCCACCAACTCGGTCTCGGACCTGCGCGCCATCCCGTGGGTGATGGCCTGGAGTCAGGCCAGGGTCATGCTGCCCGGCTGGTACGGCACCGGCACCGCCCTCGAAGACTGGGTCGGCGACGACCCGGCCCGTCTCGCGCGCCTCAGCGACCTCTATCAGCGCTGGCCGTTCTTCAATACCGTGCTGTCGAACCTGGCCCAGGTGATGGCCAAGAGCGACCTCGACATCGCCGCGCGCTACGCCGAGCTCGTCACCGACAAAACCCTGCGCGCCGACATCTTCGCGATGATCGCCGACGAACACGCCCGCACCATCCGCATGTACCTGGCGGTCACCGGCCACACCGAACTCCTCAGCGACAACCCGTCACTGGCCGAATCGATCCACAACCGCTTCCCCTACCTGGAGCCGCTGAACCAGCTCCAGGTCGACCTGCTGGCCCGGCTGCGCGGCGGTGACGATTCCGAACTGGTGAAGCGGGGCATCCTGCTCACCATGAACGGCCTGGCCACCGCCCTGCGCAACTCGGGATAACACTCAGAGGCAGACGCTGATGGTGAACGGTCCGACCGGGATGCCGGTGCAGATCGACACCGAGCCGACGACCGGCTGCGCGGGGGCGGCCGAGGCGGTTCCGGCGCCGATCGCGGTCACGGACAGGGCGAGGCCGGCAACGGCGAGCGGGCGGGCGAACTTGGCGAACATAGGCTGATCCTCGGGTAGAACGGGGTGAACACCCCCGTGTGGGGGCGCCCCATCACAACACGCACGCACCGACGGCGTCCATGACATGGTGGGAATCGCCGTGGCTCAGTCGGTTACGACGGCGATCGCGTCGATCTCGACCAGCATCTCCGCGCGGGGCAGGCCGGTGAAAACGGTGGTGCGCGAGGGCAGTACGCCGTTGCTGGTGTGCTTGGTGACGAACTCGCCGTACGCCTCGTTCATGATCGCGAAGTCCTCACGTTTGGTGAGGTAGACCCGCAGCATCATCACGTCGTCGAAGGTGGCGCCGGAGGCGTCGATGATCGCCTTGACGTTCATCAGGGTGCGGGTGGTCTGGGCAGCGACATCACCCTGATGCAGGTACTCGTTGGTCTCGGGATCCACCGGGCCCTGACCGGACACCTGGACGAACGGGCCCTTGCGCACGCCCTGGGAGAAGGTGTGGGCGGGTGCCGGGGCGTCGGAGGTGCGCACGGGGGTCTTGTCGGACATGGGGTTCAGCCTTTCCTCGCGGTGACGTCTCGGCGGGGGTCCCAACCGAGTTCGGTGGAGATGGCGTCGGCCGTCGCCCTGACCTGCGGCAACAGTGCCAGCACTTGATCGTGGTCGAGCAGCACGTCGGGAACCGAGACCGACACGGCGGCGACAACGGAACCGATCCCGTCGCGCACGCCGACGCCGATGCAGTTGACGAAGCTCTCGTGTTCCTCGTGGTCTTCGGCGAACCCCTGCGCGGCAACGAGATTCAGCTCGGCCAGATACTGCTCGGGGGTCCGCAGGGTGCGGGTGGTGAACGGGTGGAAGTCCAATCGCGCTGCCACCGCGGGCCATTCGCTGCGGGGCAGCGCGGCGACGAGCACCTTGCCGACGGCGGTGCAGTGTAGCGGCGCGGGCCTGCCGATGCGCGAGTACATCCGCACCGCCTGCTCGGCGTCGACCTTGTCGATGTAGACAGCGTCGCCGGATTCGTAGGCGGCCAGGTGCACGGTCTGCCCGGTGGCCGCGCCCAGCGCGCTCAGGTGCGGGCGGGCGACAGTGCGCACATCACGGTTCTCCAATGCGCGACTGGCCAATTCGAACATCCGGGTGCCGAGCGAGTAGCGGTGCGCGTTGTCGCGCACGACGAACCGATCGGCCTGCATGGTCTGCAGGAGCCGCAGCACTGTCGACTTGTGGACGCCGAGCCGGACTGCCAGCTCGTCGAGGGACTGCGAGCTCTCGCCGAGGGCGATGAGAATGGACAGGGCCCGCGACACGCTTTGACTCATGCGCTGATCGTTTCATCCAGAGCCGCCGGATAGCGCAGCGTGGCCCAGATATCGTCCGGGAGCAGCGCGAGGCGCTGAATATCCTCCGGCGGTGGCAGTTTCGCCGCATCGCCGGTCGCGGTGAGCGCCGCCGCCGCGCACAGATGGCCGTACCGCAGGCGCGTGCGGAGGTCCGCGCCGTGCAGCAGGGCGGCGAGGTAGCCGCCGGCGAAGGCGTCACCGGCGCCGATGCGTTCGGTGATCGCCAGGGAAAGCGCGGGCGCCTCGATCGAGAACTCGCCGTCGAAGCCGGTGACGGTGTGCTTGTCGTTCTTGACGATCAGCTGGGCGGGCTCGGGGAACAACGCGCGCAAGGCGGCCGGGTCGCCGGTGCCGAAGATCTCCTCGGCCTCGTCGGCGCCGAGGAACGCCACGTCGGCGCCGCGAATGTGCGCGCCGAGTTCGTCGGCGGCCTCGTCGACGCGCGAACCCCACACCGCCGGACGGTAATTCAGGTCGAAGCTGACCAGTCCGTGCCGTGGCCGGGCGAGCAGGGCGCGGGTGAGCTCGGTCGCCGACTCCGACAGCGCCGGGGTGATGCCGGTGAAGTGCACGAGATCGGCGCTGTCGAGTAGCGACACCTGGGCCGCGAGGTCGGCGGTGGACAGCGCGCTGGCGGCCGAACCCGTGCGGTAGTAGTGCATCCGGCTGGCGTCGGCGCCCAGGTCGTTGGCCGCGCCGGAGCCCGCACCGCGTTCCTTGACGTAGAGACCGGTCGGCCGCGTCGGATCGACGGCGACCGACTCGACGTCCACCCCCTGCGCGGCGAGTTCGGCAACGAGGTATCGCCCGAATCCGTCGTCGCCGACCCGTGAGAGCCACGCCGCCGACACGTCGAGCTGGGCCAGCACCACGGCCACATTGGCCTCCGCGCCGCCTGCTCCGCGCTCGAACCGCGCGGACTGTTCCAGGGGCCCCGCGCCCGCGATCAGCACGGCCAGTCCCTCGCCGACGGTGACCGCCCTGGGCCGAGTGGTTGTTGCCTGGGTCACCTCGTTCGCCCTTTCGTGCTTGCGGTCACTGCGCTCGGGATGCACAATAACGAGCAGAAACGCTCAGCGCAACCACCGTTGCATATTGCGCAATGTTGATCCGACATGATCGATCGAGCCGCCACCCCGGGTTCGATCGAGGAGAAAGGGATGCTGTGATCATCGACAACGACGTCGTCGACGCCCTCGCCGACGAGGTGCTCGGACCCCAGGACAAGAGCGCGCCGCCCGCGGCGTGGGGGAGCACCGTGCGCGAATACCTCGACGGTGCACCGCGTCTGGATCAGTGGCAGACGCCGTTGCTCACCCTCGACCGCGGCAGGCTCGACGCGAACCGCGACCTCATGGCCGAGTGGACCACCGGCGCTGGCGTCGCGCTCGCCCCGCACGGCAAGACGACGATGGCGCCGCGGCTATGGCGCGAGCAACTCGTGGCCGGGTCGTGGGGGATCACGCTGGCCACCGCGTGGCAGGCCCAGCTCGCGCGCTCGTTCGGCGTCGGCCGGATCATGCTTGCCAATACGCTGATCGACCCGGTCGGATTGGCTTGGGCCGCAGCGGAATCGGCGCGGAATCCCGACTTCGAGTTGTACTGCTGGGTAGACGGCGTCGCCACCGTCGAACTGATGGACAAGATCCTGCGCGATACGGCCCCTGGGCCGCGCGTGCGGGTGCTGGTCGAACTGGGCGGACCGCACGGCCGCACCGGCGCGCGCACCCGTGCCCAAGCGTGCGCGGTCGCCGCTGCAGTCGGCGCGAGTGAGCGGTTGAGCCTGGCCGGTGTCGCGGGCTACGAGGGCGCACTGGCCCACGATCGCAGCACCGAGGGCGTCGCGGCCGTGCGCGGCTACCTCGGCGAACTGGCCGCGCTGCACACCGAACTCGCTGCGGCGGGCGCCTATTCGGGTTCGGCGGTCGTCACCGCCGGCGGCAGCGCCTACCCCGAACTCGTGGTCGACGAACTCGCCGGACTGGCCGATCCCGAGGGTGCGCGCGGCGTGGCGACCACCGTGGTCCTGCGCAGCGGCGCCTACCTCGTGCACGACGACGGCTTCTACGCGGGGATCTCCCCACTCGCCGCGCCCGCGAAGGAACCCGGCCTGCGTTCGGCGATGCACGGCTGGGCTCGGGTGGTTTCGCGACCGGAACCGGAACTGGCCCTGCTCGACGGCGGCAAACGCGATTTCCCTTTCGATGAAGGCCTGCCGGTGCCCCAGCAGGTCATCGGCGGCGCGCTCCCGCCGAACGCGGTGGTCACCGCGCTGAACGATCAGCACACCTTCCTGCGCATGCCCGGCGCGGATCCGGCCGATCTGCCGGTCGGCTCCGTCGTGCGGCTCGGTCTCTCGCACCCCTGCACCGCGTTCGACAAGTGGCGCCGCATCCCGGTGATCGACAGCGCCGACGTGCCCGACCCGCGCGTGGTCGACCTGATCCGCACCTACTTCTGACGGATGACCATGACGCACTTGATCTTCCGTGACATCGACATCGTCGACGGCACCGGCGGCCCACGCACCCGCGGCGACGTGCTGGTCCGCGAGGGCCGCATCGCCGAGGTCGCGCCACCGGGCACCATCGAAGCCGACGCGAGAGTCGTCGCGGTGCGACCTGGTTCGGTCCTCACGCCCGGATTCATCGACATGCACGCGCATTCCGACCTGTATCTGCTCACCCATCCCGACCACTTCCCGAAGATCACCCAGGGGGTCACCACCGAGGTGATCGGCCAGGACGGGCTGTCCTACGCACCCATCGACGAGGCCACGCTCGCGGTGGTGCGCAAGCAGATCGCGGGCTGGAACGGCAACCCGGCGGACTTCGATTTCAGCTGGCGCACCGTCGCGCAATACCTGGACCGCCTCGACCAGGGCATCACGCCCAACGCCGCCTACCTCGTCCCGCAGGGCACCCTGCGCATGCTCGTGGTCGGCAGCGAACAGCGTGTCGCCACCACCGCCGAGATCGATCGGATGTGCGCGCTGCTGGCCGAGGGCTTCGACCAGGGCGCGGTCGGCATGTCCAGCGGACTCACCTACACGCCCGGAATGTATGCCGACACAGGCGAACTCGCCGCGCTGTGCGCGGTGGTCGCCTCCTACGGCGGCTTCTACGCGCCGCACACCCGCTCCTACGGCGCGGGCGCGCTCGAGGCATACGCGGAGATGATCGGCCTGGCGAAGGCCACCGGCTGCGCGCTGCACCTGACCCACGCCACCATGAACTTCGGCGTGAACCGTGGCCGCGCACCGGACTTCCTCGCGATGCTGGCCGCGGCCCGCGCCGACGGCTGCGACATCACCCTCGACACCTATCCCTATCTGCCCGGCTCGACCACTCTGTCGGCGTTGCTGCCCAGCTGGGCGATGTCGGGCGGCCCCGACGCCGCACTGGCTCGACTCGACGATCCGGCCGAGCGTGCCAGGATCACCGCCGATGTCGACGTCAACGGCTCGGACGGCTGCCACGGCGTCACCGTCGAATGGGAGACCATCCAGATCAGCGGCGTCGGCGACGACGCGTTGTCGGACGTGGTGGGCCGTACGGTCGCCGAGATCGCGGCCGAGCGCGGCATCGCCCCGGTGGCAGTGTTCTTCGACCTGCTGCGCCGCGACCAGCTCGCCACCACGATCCTGCAGCACGTCGGCCACGAGGAGAACGTGCGCGCCATCATGGTCGACCCCGGCCACATGGGCGGCAGCGACGGTCTGCTCGTCGGCGCCCGACCTCACCCACGCGCCTGGGGCACCTTTCCGCGCTACCTGTCGCGTTACGTCCGGGAGCTGGGCGTTCTCGGCCTCGAGGACTGCGTGCACCACCTCACCGGCCGACCGGCCGCGCGACTGCGCCTGGCCGACCGCGGCCTGATCCGAGCCGGCTACGCCGCCGACCTGGTCGTCTTCGATCCGGCGACGATCCACGACACGGCGACCTTCGACCATCCCCAACAGCAGGCACGCGGTATCGAGCACGTGCTGGTCAACGGCGAATTCGCGCTGGAGAACGGCACCGCCACGGGCGTGCGCGCCGGACGCGCCCTGCGTCTGGACACCACGAAGGAGGAAACGCGATGAACCCGATGCTCAGCTCGTCGTCGGAGGCCATGGACGTGATCCGCGCGGACCGGGCCCTCACGGTGGTCCGCGCCCCTGATATCCCCGACCCGGCCGCGCTCGCCGCGGCGCTCGCGGGCGCCGGGCTGCGGGCGGTCGAACTGACCTTCACCACCCTCGGGGTGCTCGACGCGATTAGCAAGGCCACCGCGGTCACCGACGCCGTGATCGGCGTCGGCACCGTGACCACTCGCGAGCAGGCCGAAGTGGCCATCGAGGTCGGTGCCCGGTTCCTGGTGACACCCGCGCTGCGTCCGGAAGTCGCGGAAGTGGCTGTAGCGCACTCGATTCCGGTGATCATGGGTGCGTTCACGCCGTCGGAGGTCCTCGCCGCGGCGGAGATGGGGGCAGCCGCAGTGAAGATCTTCCCGGCTCGCGCGCTCGGCCCGCAGTACGTCAAAGATCTGCTCGGCCCGTTTCCGCACATGTTCCTGATCCCCTCCGGCGGCGTCAATTCGCACAACGCCCGCGACTTCCTCCGAGCGGGCGCGATCGCCGTCACCGCGGGCACCGACGTGGTGGCCCCGTCCGACGTCGAGGCCGCGCGCTGGTCCCACATCGGCTCCAAAGCCGCGCATTTCGTTCATTCGCTTGATTGAGAGGTTCTTCCATGGGCGCCACCATCGACTGGTTGCGCACCACCACCCCCGGGTTGCTGGTGCTGTGCGGTCTCGCGATCGCTGTGCTACTCATCGCCATCATCAAGGTCAAACTGGAGCCGTTCATCGCGCTGCTGTTGACCGGACTGCTGCTGGCGCTGGCCGCCGGACTACCGATCTCCCAGATCGTCGGAACACCGCTGAAAGCCGGTGAGTCACTGCTGGAAACAGGCTTCGGCGGCATCCTCGGCCACATCGCGGTGATCATCGGTCTGGGCACCGTACTCGGCGCGATCCTCGAAAGATCCGGTGGCGCCGACGTGCTCACCGACAAGCTGCTGAAGATGTTCGGCGAGAAGGGTGCTCCCGTCGCGATGGGCCTGCTCGGCCTCATCTTCGGTATCCCCGTGTTCTTCGATATCGGCATCTTCGTGCTCGCGCCGCTGGTCTACGTCGCGGCCAAGCGTGGTGGGCGATCGCTGGTCCTCTACGCCATGCCGATGCTCGCGGGTCTGTCGATGACGCACGCGTTCCTGCCGCCGCATCCCGGTCCCGTCGCGCTCGGTGGGCTGCTCGGGGTGAGCCTGGGCTGGCTGATCCTCATGGGCTTCGTCTGCGGCATCCCGGGTTTCCTCGCCGCGGGCATCGTCTGGGGCTCCTATATCGGTCAGCGCGTGCAGGTTTCGGTGCCGGAGGAGTTCGTGCGGTTGGAGCCCGAGCCGGAGCTTGCTGAAGGTTCGGGCGGGACCGCGGTGATCACGAAGTCGCCGCCCTCGGTCGGGTTGATCGGTGGCATCATCGCGATCCCGCTGGTCTTGATCCTTGGCGCCACCTTCGGCTACCAGCTCCTCGACGCGGATTCGGCGCTGCTGCAGGTGCTCACCTTCTTCGGTACCCCCGCGGTCGCACTGCTCATCACCGTGCTCGTCGCGTTCTATCTGCTCGGGATCCGGCGTGGTTCGACGGTGCAGGAACTGAGCACCATCACCGCCGAATCGCTCAAACCGGTCGGCATGGTGCTGCTGGTGGTCGGTGCGGGCGCCTTCTTCGGCAAGGTCATCTCGGCCACCGGCATCGGCACGGCGCTGGCCGACACGATGTCGGCGGCCGGTCTGCCGATCATCGTGCTCGCCTACCTGATCAGCTGCGGTCTGCGGATCGCGCAGGGTTCGGCGACGGTCGCCATCGTCACCACGGGCGGCATCGTCGCCCCGCTGGTCGCCGAGCAGGGGTACTCGCAGATGTCGATCGCGTTGATCGCCATGGCGATCGCGGCGGGCTCGATCATCCTCAGCCACGTGAACGACGGTGGCTTCTGGATCATCGCGAAGTACTTCAACATGACCGTCAAACAGACGCTGCAGACCTGGACGGTCCTGGAAACCATTCTGTCCGTGGTGAGTTTCGCGGTCGCGGCCTTGCTGTTCTCGATCGTCTGACCACTGTTCACCGAGCCGGGGTTTCCGCCTGGACGAAAGTCGGGGAATGCCGGGCGCTACTCGACCGGTCGGCGTCGATCAGTCGAGTAGCGCCCGCGTGAGCCGGGCGAACGCTTCGCGGGGGTCCTTGCCGTCCTCCGCGCCGGTCAGCCGGTGGACGACCGCGCCGTCGAGGTAGTCGACGAGGATGCCGGCATCGGCCGCGGCCACACCGACAGCAGCGGCCATCTCGACCGCCCAGGCCCGCAGGCGCTGGTGCCCACGATGCAGTGATTCGGAGAGCGCGGGCATCGTCTGCGACTCGCCGAACAGGGCCAGGCGTGCCTGCGTGCGGATGCGGTCGGTGGTTGTCGCATGAGTGACGAACAGGGCGAGACCGTCGATGAGGTGCTCGACGGTAGCGGGGCCGAGTGCGCGGTTCAGCGTCTCCCAGTCGGCGTGATCGCGTTGTTCGAGGCGTTCGGCGAGACCGCAGAGCAGCGCCTCGCGAGTACGGAAATAGTTCGATGTCGAACCCGGCGGCAGGTCGGCGGCCCGGTCGACCGCGCGGTGAGTCAGCGCACGCGACCCGCCGGTGCCCAGTACCTCGATAGCGGCGTCGAGGACCTGTTCACGTTTGGTAGACACGCGCCGATACTACGCCCGTAGTGAATCGCACTACATTCGTAGTGTTGGTCACTACAGCCGTAGTACGGTCACGGAGGTACCTGAACGAGGGAGTGTGCGATGTCCACAGCAATCGTCGTCGGTGGCGGAATCGGCGGCATGGCCGCGGCGCTCGCGCTTGCGGGGAGGGGCTGGTCTGTCGAGGTGTTGGAGCGAGCGCCGGAGGTCGCGGAGGTGGGATCCGGGATTTCCCTGTGGTCCAACGCCTTACGCGCGCTGGATGCTCTGGGTGTTGGTGACACGGTCCGTGCGCAGGGAATGGCGGAGGTGTCGGCCGGAATTCGAGACGACCGTGGGCGATGGCTCTCACGCACCGACGTGGCGACACTGCGCGAGCGTTTCGGAGCTCCGATCGTGATCCACCGTGCCCGGCTGTTGGACATTCTGCGCGCGGCGCTCGATGAAGGCATGGTGCGCACCGGCGTCACGGTTCGCGAAGTGACCACCGACGGGACGGTGGTCCACTCCGCGGGCACTTCCTCGGCTGATCTGGTCGTCGGTGCCGACGGGATCCACAGCGTCGTCCGGCGTGCCGTCTGCGGCGACGTCGCACCGCGCTACGCCGGCTATACCGCCTGGCGCGCGGTGGTCGACATCGACGAGGCGCTCACCGAATTCGGTGAAACCTGGGGTCGGGGCGCACGTTTCGGTATGGCTCCGCTCGCGGACGGCCGCGTCTACTGCTTCGCGGTCTACAACGCCGTCGAGAACGCCACCGGCAGCCTCGCCGAAGTCCGCGATCTCTTCCAGAACTGGCACCATCCGATCCCGACCCTGCTCGCCGCCGCCGACCCGGACACGGTGCTGCACAACGATATCTACGACCTCCCCGCGCTGCCGACTTTCACGGCGGGCAGCATCGCCCTGCTCGGCGACGCCGCCCACGCGATGACGCCGAACCTCGGCCAGGGTGGCTGCCAAGCCCTCGAAGACGCGGTGGTCCTCGGCCGGCTGGCAGGCGAGCCCGACGGCCTCGCTCGCTACGACCGAGAACGTCGCCCCCGGACCGAGATGATCACCGAGCGCTCCGCCCGGATCGGCATCGTCGGTCAGCTGTCCGCGCGGCCACTGGTAGCCCTCCGCAACACGGCACTGCGCCTGACTCCCACATCGGCCCAGCTCCGTGCCATGACAGAGATTCTCGACTGGACCTGTTGAGCCGCGGTCGTTGTCGGCGAACCCGACTGCCTCAGATCTGGCTCGATCGGGAGGTGTGTGGGTCCTGTGTCCACGCGCACGCCGCCTGATGGTCGTGACTGGGAATGATGCGGACGGCGCCGCGGATCGCGTGCAGGCGGTGGACGGTTCGCCACGTCTCGGTGCGGTCGTTGTCGGCCAGCATGCCCGGATAGCCCGACTTCTGTCGCAGCTCCTCGACCTGGAGGTTGTGCCAGATCGCGTCGCCCGCGAGCAGGACCGGGCCGCGCTCGGTGCGCAAGAGCAAGCCGACGCTGCCCGGCGTGTGGCCGGACAGGTCGACGAGCACCACGGCGCCGTCTCCGAACAGGTCGTGGCTGCGGGAGAAGGTGAGAACAGGCGGGCCGTCGAGCTCGTAGACATCGAGAGGTCTGTCGCGAACAGCTCGCCGCACGCCGCCGACCGGTGCCACCGGACCCTCCATCACCCAGTCGTGCTCGGGCCGGTGCAGCCGCAGTGGCAACTCGGGGAGATCGAGGAGCCCGGCGACATGGTCCCAATGCAGATGCGTCGGTAGGGCGAAGTCGATGTCATGGGCGGCGATTCCGCTGCGGTGCAGAGAGTCTCGGATATCGATGATGTCACTCGGTGGTGTCACCGCGACTCGCAGAACGCGGGGAAGCTCGGCCACCGCCTGGTCCTGAACATCGACGCAGATGCCGGGGTCGACGAGAAAGGTTGCCGTCGGATGCCGGACGACGAAGGCCGTCATCGCGGATTCGATCCGGCGCGGGGCGAACACGCCTTCGACGACGGCCGCCGTCGGTACCCGCTTGGCATTCTGCGCCAGAACCGTCAGCTCGACCGTCGTCGTGCCGCGGGGGAGGCCGTTGTCGGGCAGCGAGGTCAGGAACCTGTGGTCGGGTCGGCGTGGTCGCAGGGCGCCGGTCACCGCCGACCCCACCGACCGGCAACACCGCCACAGGTCCGGCGACGCGACCGGGTCGATCAACTGCGTCCGATTGTCGTTGTGTCCCATGCGAACTACGCTAAAACTTCAGGTCGACCTGAAGTAAAGGGGCGAATGTGTCGAATACCGCCGAGTCGCGCCGCATCGGCGATGTCGCCGCCGAGCTGGGTGTCGCCACCCACGTCCTGCGCCACTGGGAAGACGTGGGCGTTCTCGTTCCACCCCGCGCGCCCGGCGGACAACGGATCTACGGCGGCGACCTGATCGTCCGAGCCCGTCTCGTCCAGCTCTGCCAGCGAGCCGGGCTGTCGCTAGCCGAGATCAAAGATCTGTTCGCGGTCCGCTCTCGCACCCGTCGCGTGGCGGTCTTCGCGGACAAACAGGCCGAATTGCGCACTCGCGTCGACGACCTCACCCGAACCATCGACTTTCTCGCCCATGTCCTGCGCTGCACCCACCCGATCGTGGACGAGTGCCCGGACTGCGTCGAGTTCAGCCGGGGCGGCTCATAGGTGAGCCGGCGGCGACCGGTGGTAGCGCGCGAGCATGGCGGCGGCAGTGGTGGTCATGGTCGCGCGGAGTTCGGGTGGGTCGAGGACTTCGACGTGCTGTCCCAAGGGGAGTAAGGCGTGGGCGAGGACCTCGTAGGACTCGGCGGGAATCGTGATCTCGGCCCAGCCGTCGGCGTCGGGTGGGCCCGCGGAGGCGAGGGCCTCGCGCACCGCGGCCGGGTCGTTCATCAGACGCAGCAGGCTCAGGTGTGCGGTGGCGATCCGGCAGTGGGCGCTGACGCGCAGCATCGATCGTGCGAACTGCTCGGCCGAGTCCTGCCAGTGCGTCGCGAGGTCGAAATCGGTGGGGCGGGTGAAGGATTCGCCTGTCGGTTCGGCTGTGGCGATCCGGCTCGCCCGGTACGAGCGGATGTCGGAGTGCTCGCGGGCGATCAGGTACCAGGTGCCTGCCTTCATGACCAGGCCGAGCGGGTCGAGGGTTCGTTCCACCGTGCGGTCGCGGCGGTGGTAGGTGATCGCGAGGCGGCGGTCGTGCCAGAGGGCGTCGGCAACGGTGGCGAGCGTGGGGGTGTCGTCGGGGCGCGCGAACCAGCCGGGCATGTCGATGTGGACGCGTTCGGCGATGCGGGTGGCCCGGCCGCGCAGTTCCGGCGGGAGAGCGGCGAGCATCTTCAGCTGGGCGGTGGCCAGCACGGTGCCGAGGCCGAGGTCGGCGGCGGCGCCGGGGAGGCCGGCGAGCAATACGGCGTCGGCTTCGTCGGAGGTGAGGCCGGTGAGTCGGGTTCGGTAGCCGTCGATCAACCGCACGCCGCCACCGCGCCCCGGTTCGCTGTACACCGGAACGCCCGCCTCCGACAGCGCCTCCACGTCCCTATACACCGTGCGCACCGAGACCTCGAGCTTCCGTGCCAACTCACTCGCGGTCGCCCCGCCGCCCGCTTGCAACAGCAGCAGTAACTGCACCAACCTGCTCGCCCGCATATTCCCGAGACTAGCCGCAAAACCTGACACAAGATGTCAAGGTTTGGTCGTACCGTACGAGATATGACCACGTGGAGACAGTTCACCGAAGAAGCACCGAGCGTCGCCGCCCTGTTCTCGCGTCGGCACCAGGCCACCGGCAAGCTGTGCATGCTCGCCACCCTGCGTGCCGACGGTTCGCCACGAATCAGCCCGATCGAACCGGTGATCTTCGAAGGCATGCTCGTCCTGGCGGGCATGCCGAACACCCGAAAATTCGACGACCTCGCTCGCGACCCGCGCTTCTGCCTGCACACCGCCACCGTCGACACCATGGTCTCCGACGGCGACGCGAAACTCTTCGGCACCGTCACCGACCTCCAGGATGAAACCGTCCACGCCCGCTTCGCCCAAAAGCTTTTCGACGACAGCGGTTTCGACATCCGCGGCGAGAAGTTCGACCACTTCTACATCGCCGACCTCACCGGCGCCTCGACGGTCGAAGTCATCGACGACCGCCTCGACATCACCGTCTGGAAACCCGGTGCGGGCGAAACGATCGTCCACAAATGAGCTGATCGAAGGCTGCCTGGTGCAGTGAGTGGGGTGAGGATCGACCGCGCGCGGTTTCGCGGATCGGCGGTGGCGCTGTGCCACGATGACCTGCATGGATCTGCTCGCTTCCGCTGGTGTCGGCGATCCCTCGCCGATCGTCTCGATGTTCTGGATCGCGCTCATCGCGGTGGCCGCGCCGCTGCTGTCGCGGCTGGTGCGCGGGTACCTGCCGGATGTGGTGATCCTGCTGGTGGCCGGGGCGGTGATCGGGCCGCATGTGCTCGGGTGGGCGAGTAGCGCGGGCGGCGTCGACCTGGTCAGCGAGTTGGGACTGGGGATGCTGTTCCTGCTGGCGGGCTACGAGCTCGATCCGCGGTTGTTGCGTGGCCGATCGGGGCACACAGCGTGGATCGTGTGGATCGTGTGCCTGCTGTTCGCGTTCGCGATCGTCGTGGTGGCGGCGGACAAGTCGACCGGCACGCGTGTCGCGGTCGCTATCGCGTTGACCTCCACCGCTCTCGGCACCCTGCTGCCGATCCTGAAGCAGTCCGGAATCGTCGACTCGCCACTGGGGCGCGCGGTGATGACGCACGGCGCCGTGGGTGAGCTGGGGCCGATCGTGGCGATGTCGGTGCTGCTCACCAGTAGAAATCCCGGTAGCGCGGTGGTGATCGTCTTGATGTTCGCGGTGGCGGCCCTTGTCGTCGGATTCGTGCCGTTGCGAATGCTCGACCGCATGCCCGATCTCGGCGCCGCGCTGGGCAAACTGGGGGGCGGTACCTCGCAGCTGCCGGTGCGTGGGGTGGTGCTGCTGCTGTTGGTGCTGATGGTGGTCGCCGAGGAATTCGATCTGGATGTGGTGCTCGGCGCCTTCGCCGCGGGCATGATCCTGCGACGGCTCATCGCGGCGGGACACCCGGATGTGGACTCGTCGCTGGAGGCCATCGGGTACGGGTTGCTGATCCCGGTGTTCTTCGTGGTGTCGGGGATGGGCATCGATGTCGCGGCGGTCGGTCGGAATCCGGGGCTGTGGTTGTGGTTCGTGGTCACCATCGCGATCGCTCGCGGCGTGCCCGTCTGGCTGAGCGAGCGATTCATGCCGCGCGGGGACAACCTGGTGACCGGACGCGAGCGGGTCGAATTGGCCCTCTATGCCGCGACGGGCCTGCCGATCATCGTCGCGGTGACCCAGGTAGCCACCCAGGCAGGGCTGCTGACCGCTGATGTCGCCTCGATCCTGGTCGCGGCGGGCGCGACGACCGTTCTGGTGTTTCCGCTGGTAGCGCGCCTGATCGGAGCGTCGGAGGCGAAGTCGGTCACACCCGCTCATGAATGAGCTTGCATAGTCGTGCATAATCATCACATGGTTGATTCGTCGGGAGGACCCGTGTTGCGGGTGGCGGTTGCCGGTGCGAGTGGATACGCCGGTGGCGAAGTGTTGCGTCTACTGCTCGGACATCCCGAATACCGAGCCGGGCGCCTCGAGATCGGGGCGCTGACCGCCGGTTCCAACGCGGGCACCGCACTGGGCGCCCTCCAGCCGCACCTGCTGCCGCTGGCCGACCGGATCCTCGACGAGACCACCCCCGAAATCCTGGCCGGTCACGACATCGTGTTCCTCGGCCTCCCGCACGGCCAGTCCGGCGCCATCGCGGCCGCCCTGTCCGACGAGACGATCATCATCGACTGCGGCGCCGACTACCGGCTCACCGACGCCGCTGCCTGGGAGAAGTACTACGGCAGCCCCCATGCGGGCAGCTGGCCCTATGGTCTGCCCGAACTGCCCGGTGGACGGGCGAAGCTCACCGGCGCTCGCCGGATCGCGGTGCCCGGCTGCTATCCGACCGTGTCCAGTGTGGCGCTGGCCCCGGCGATCGCCGCCGGGATCATCGAACCCGCCGTGAATGTCGTTGCGGTGAGTGGCACTTCGGGTGCCGGTCGCAAACTCGACGTCGGTCTGCTCGGTTCCGAGGTGATGGGCAGCGTGCGGGCCTACGGCATCGCGGGCGCGCACCGGCACACTCCAGAGATCGCGCAGAACCTGAAAGCCGCGGGCGGCGTGGATGTCTCGGTGTCGTTCACCCCGGTGCTGGCGCCGATGCCGCGCGGCATCCTCGCCACCTGCACCGCCCCGGTGAAGGTCGATGCCGCGCAGGCGCGCGCCGTCTACGAAAAAGCCTATGCCGACGAACCGTTCGTGCACCTGCTGCCCGAAGGCGTACTGCCGCAGACCGGTTCGGTACTCGGCTCCAACGCTATCACCCTGCAGGTGACCGTCGATGTCGACGCGGGTCTGCTCGTGGTGATCGGCGCGATCGACAACTTGACCAAGGGCACCGCGGGCGCCGCGGTGCAATCGATGAATCTGGCCGTCGGATTCGACGAGACCGCAGGACTTTCCACCGTAGGAGTGGCACCGTGACGACCCCTGATCCGCAGACCCCGGACCACGGCAAACTGATCCACACCCAGGGCGTCACCGCCCCGCTCGGCTTCCGCGCGGCGGGCATCGCGGCCGGTATCAAGGCCAGCGGCAAGCCGGACCTCGCACTGGTACTCAACGAGGGCCCCGAGTACTCGGCCGCCGGTGTGTTCACCAGCAACCAGGTCAAGGCCGCGCCGGTGCTGTGGTCGCAGCAGGTACTCAAGACCGGTCACGTGCGCGCGGTGATCCTGAACTCCGGTGGCGCGAACGCCTGCACCGGCCACGGCGGCTTCCAGGACACCCACAAGACCGCCGAGGAACTCGCCGCGGCACTGAGCAATTGGGGCACCGAGACCGGCGCGGGCGAGATCGCGGTCTGTTCCACCGGTCTCATCGGTGACCGCCTGCCGATGGACAAGCTCGTCCCCGGTATCACCGAGATCGTGCACGAGATGGGCGGCGGCATGTCGGGTGGCTCCGATGCCGCCCACGCCATCATGACCACCGACACCGTGCCGAAGGAGTCGGCGTTCCACAGCGAGGACAAGTGGAATGTCGGTGGGATGGCCAAGGGCGCTGGCATGCTCGCGCCGTCGCTGGCCACCATGCTCGTCGTGCTCACCACCGACGCCGTCGCCACGCCCGACCAGCTCGACTCCGCGCTGCGCAAGGCCACGAAGTACACCTTCGACCGGCTCGATGTCGACGGCTCCTGCTCCACCAACGACACCGTGCTGCTGCTGGCCAACGGTGCCAGCGGCGTCGCGCCCTCGCAGGAGGATCTCGACGCCGCGGTGTTCACCGTGTGTGACGACCTGGCCGCGCAGCTGATGGCCGATGCCGAGGGCGTCACCAAGCGGGTCCAGGTCACCGTCGCCGGCGCGGTCTCCGAGGACGAGGCGCTCACCGTCGCCCGCGCGGTCGCCCGCGACAGTCTGGTCAAGACCGCGTTGTTCGGCTCCGACCCGAACTGGGGTCGCGTGCTCGCCGCCGTCGGCATCGCGCCGGTGACCCTCGATCCGAACCGGATCGCGGTGTCGTTCAACGGCAATCCGGTCTGCGTCGACAGTGTCGGCGCGCCCGGCGCCCGCGAGGTCGACCTGTCCGGCGAAGACATCGACGTGCTGATCGAGCTGAATGTGGGCGAGGGCACCGCGATGGTGCGCACCACCGACCTCTCGCACGCCTACGTCGAAGAGAACTCGGCGTACAGCTCATGAGTAGCAGTGCGGTGCTAAATCTTTCGGCGCTGGACAAAGCGCACGTGCTCGCCGACGCGTTGCCGTGGCTGCAGAAGTTCCGCGACAAGATCGTGGTCGTGAAGTACGGCGGGAACGCCATGGTCGACGACGAACTCAAGGCCGCCTTCGCCGCCGACATGGCGTTCCTGCGCACCGTCGGCGTACATCCCGTGGTCGTGCACGGCGGTGGCCCGCAGATCAACGCCATGCTGAAAAGGCTCGGTATGGCAGGCGAATTCCGCGGCGGCTTCCGCGTCACCACCCCCGAGGTGATGGACGTGGTGCGGATGGTGCTGTTCGGTCAGGTCGGCCGTGAGCTCGTCGGGCTGATCAACGCGTACGGCCCGTACGCGGTCGGCATCTCCGGTGAGGACGCGCACCTGTTCACCGCCACTCGGCGCACCGTCGCCGTCGAGGGCGTCGCCACCGACATCGGCCTGGTCGGCGACGTCACCGAGGTCAACCCCGGCGCCGTGCTCGACCTGATCGACGCGGGCCGCATCCCGGTGGTCTCCACCATTGCCCCCGACGCCGACGGCGTGGTGCACAACATCAATGCCGACACCGCCGCCGCCGCACTGGCCGAGGGCATCGGCGCGGAGAAGCTCGTCGTGCTCACCGACGTCGAGGGCCTCTACACCGACTGGCCGGACCGCTCCTCGCTGACCAGCCAGATCGACACCGACGCGTTGGCGAAGTTGCTGCCGCGCCTGGATGCGGGCATGGTGCCGAAGATGGAAGCGTGCTTGCGCGCCGTGCTCGGCGGGGTCCCCAGTGCCCACGTGATCGACGGGCGCGTGCCGCATTCGGTACTACTGGAACTGTTCACCGGAGAAGGAATCGGAACCATGGTGACCCCCGCCGGGTCGCCGGATGGAACGCAATCATGAGCGAAGTAGAGAAGCTGCAGCAGCGGTGGTCGGCCGCGATGATGGACAACTACGGCACCCCGAAGGTCGCGCTGGTGCGCGGCGCCGGTGCGGTGGTCTACGACGCCGACGGCAAGCGCTACATCGACTTCCTCGGTGGCATCGCGGTCAACAGCCTCGGCCACGCCCACCCCGCCATCCTGGAAGCGGTCACCCAGCAACTGGGCACGCTCGGCCACGTGTCGAACCTGTACGCCAGCGAGCCCGTGATCGAGCTGGCCGAGAAGCTGCTGGCCCACTTCGGCGACGGTGAGGGCAAGGCGTTCTTCTGCAACTCCGGCACCGAGGCCAACGAGGCCGCGTTCAAGATCGCGCGGCTCACCGGACGGTCCAAGATCGTCGCCGCCGAGGAGGCGTTCCACGGACGCACCATGGGCGCGCTCGCCCTGACCGGTCAGCCGGCCAAGCGGACGCCGTTCGAGCCGATGCCGCCCGGCGTCGTGCACGTGCCCTACGGTGACGCCGCCGCGCTCGAAGCCGTGGTCGATTCCGACACCGCCGCGGTCTTCCTCGAGCCCATGATGGGGGAGAGCGGTGTGGTCGTCCCGCCGTTCGACTACCTGGCCAAGGCGCGCGAGATCACCTCGCGGGCCGGGGCGCTGCTGATCCTCGACGAGGTGCAAACCGGAATCGGGCGCACCGGAACGTTTTTCGCGCACCAGGCGGCGGGCATCGTGCCCGACGCGATCACCCTGGCCAAGGGCCTCGGTGGCGGGCTGCCGATCGGTGCCGTGCTGGCCCAGGGCCGGGCCGCCGAACTGCTCACGCCGGGTCTGCACGGCACAACCTTCGGCGGCAATCCCGTCTGTGCCGCGGCGGCTCTGGCCGTGTTGCGCACGATCGACTCCGACAACCTGCTGACCCACGTGGAGTGGGTGGGCAAGAAGCTCAGCGACGGGATCGCGTTGCTCGAGCATCCGGAGATCGACCACGTGCGTGGTGCGGGTCTGCTCATCGGCATCGTGCTGAAGAACAACATCTCCGCCTATGTCGACGAACGGGCGCGCGAGGCCGGCTACCTGCTGAACCCCGCCAAGCCCGACGTGATCCGGTTGGCGCCGCCCCTGGTGCTCACCGAAACCCAGGCCGATAATTTCGTCGCCGACCTGCCCGAGATCCTCGACAAGGCCGCCGCCGATGCTAAGGGAGCGACCAAGTGACCCTGCGTCATTTCTTGCGCGACGACGATGTGACCCAGGCCGAACAGGCCGAGATCCTCGCCATCGCCGCCGCATTGAAGAAGGACCCCTTCCTGCACCGGCCGCTGGACGGCCCGCGCGGGGTCGGCGTGATCTTCGAGAAGAACTCCACCCGCACCCGCTTCTCGTTCGAGCTCGGCATCGCGCAGCTCGGCGGGCACGCGGTGGTCGTCGACGGCCGCGACACCCAGCTGGGTCGTGAGGAAACCCTCGGTGACACCGGCAGCGTGCTCTCGCGCTACGTCGACGCCATCGTGTGGCGGACCTTCGAACAGGCCCGCCTCGACGAGATGGCTGTCACCGCAACGGTTCCCGTGGTGAACGCGCTGTCCAACGAGTTCCACCCCTGCCAGGTGCTCGCCGATCTGCAGACGATCAGCGAGCGCAAGGGTTCGCTCGCCGGGCTGAACCTCACCTACTTCGGCGACGGCGCCAACAATATGGCGCACTCGCTGTTGCTCGGTGGCGTGACGGCGGGCATGAACGTGACCGTGGCCGCGCCCGCGGGCTTCGAACCGCTGCCGTGGATCCTGGACGCCGCCGCCAAGCGGGCCGCGGAAACCGGTGCGACCGTGTCGGTCACGGGTGACCCGGTGGTCGGCGCGACCGGCGCGGACGTGCTCGTCACCGACACCTGGACCTCCATGGGTCAAGAGAACGACGGTCTCGACCGCGTCGGCCCGTTCCGTCCGTTCCAACTCAACACCGAGCTGCTCGCCCACGCCGCTTCGGAAGCGATTGTGCTGCACTGTCTTCCGGCGCACCGCGGCGAGGAGATCACCGACGAAGTGCTCGACGGCGAACACAGCGTGGTCTGGGACGAAGCCGAGAACCGCCTGCACGCCCAGAAGGCGCTGCTGGTGTGGCTGCTCGCGAAAGCCGCCGCGTGAGACCGCGAACCGGGGCCGGCGTGGGGGCCGGGCGATGAGCGAGCGCAGCGAGCGGCCGGAAAACACAGCCGCCCGTGCGGTCATACCGGAGCCGAGCGACAGCGAGGCGCAGGCATGAGCGCACCCGAGAAGGGCTCGCCCGCCATCGCCCGCACCCGCGCCGGCCGCCAGTCCCGCATCATCGAACTGCTGACCTCGCATTCGGTCCGTAGTCAGACCGAGCTCGCCGCTCTACTGTCGGCCGAGGGCATCGAAACCACCCAGGCCACCCTGTCGCGTGACCTCGACGAACTGGGTGCGGTGAAACTGCGCGCGGCCGACGGCGGCGCGGGCGTCTACATCGTTCCCGAGGACGGCAGCCCCGTGCGCGGGGTCACCGGCGGCACCGGCCGCCTGTCCAAGCTCCTCGGCGACCTGCTCGTCTCCACCGACGCCAGCGGCAACCTCGCCGTCCTGCGCACCCCGCCCGGCGCCGCCCACTTCCTGGCCAGCGCCCTCGACCGCGCCGCCCTGCCCTACATCGTCGGCACGATCGCCGGCGACGACACCATCGCCGTCATCGCTCGCGAGCCGCTCACCGGCGCCGAACTGGCGGCGAAGATCGAAGACCTGGCCTGAGCGCGATCAGCGCTGGGCGCGCAGGCCCGCAAGCGCCACGTCGGTGAGCAGCGGGGCGGACTCGGCGGCGGCCTGGCAGCCCGCGCCGATGCCGTGGCCGAGGCGCAGGATGTCGCGGGGACTCACCTCGGGGCGGATCTCACCTGTCTCCTGTACCGGGATCAGCACGGAACCCGCGGCCTCGGCCAGCAGGGCGGAGCAGGCGGCGAAAGTGCCCGAGGTTCGGTCGATGGCGGCTTTGAGAGTGGTTGCCAGGCCGTGCTTTTCGAGAATGTAGGTGACGAGTTCGCCGAACCAGGCGTCGAACGCGTCGAGGGGGGCGTGCGTTCGACGTAGTTCGCCTGCCCGTGCGGCGAGTGTCTCGATATTGGCGCGATACACCGCTTCCATCAGCGTGGTGCGATTCGGGAAGTGGCGATACAGCGTTCCGGGTCCGACCCCCGCGCGCCGCGCGATGTCGTCCAGCGGTGCGTCGGTGCCGTGCTCGGCGAACGCGTCGCGGGCGCAGTCGACGATGCGCTCGTAATTGCGGCGTGCGTCGGCGCGCATCGGCCGCGACGGTGCGTCCACGAGATCCTCCACTGGAAACGGATGAAGTCTCCGTTTAGTCTTGCGGAACCGGAGACTTTCTCCCTATGCTAACTCTGTCATAAACGGAGACTCTCTCCGTTTGAGTTCCTTGTTGATGGAGCGTTCTTGACTACCCCCACACTCTCCGAAATCGACCGGGTCGAACGCGTTCGGCCACGGATCGTCCTGGTCACCCTGCTGACCTGTCAGCTCATGATCATTCTCGACATCACCGTGATGAATGTGGCGCTGCCGCACATCAGGACCGACCTGGAGTTCAGCGCGACCGGCCTGTCCTGGGTGATGAACTCCTACACGCTCGTCTTCGGCGGCCTGTTGCTGCTCGGCGGACGTGCGGGCGACCTGTTCGGCAGGCGCACCATGTTCATCGCGGGCGTGGTGCTGTTCACCGTGGCCTCGCTGGCCGGTGGCCTGGCGCCGTCGGCCGGGTGGTTGCTCGCGGCCCGCGTGCTCCAGGGCATCGGTGGCGCCATGGCCGGGCCGAATACCCTTGCGCTGCTGACCACTACGTTCACCGAGCCCAAGGCTCGAATCCGGGTGCTCGCCCTGTTCTCCGGGATGTCCAGCGCCGGATTCGCGATCGGCTTGATCGTCGGCGGGTTGCTCACCGAATGGTTCGGCTGGCGCTCGGTGCTGTTCATCAATGTGCCGTTCGGCCTGGTCATCGCGGTACTCGCACTGCGGTACCTGCCCGACTTGCCACGTCGCGCCGCCCGGCTCGACCTGCCGGGCGCGGTGACTGCGACCGCGGGCGTGGCCGCCCTGGTCTACGGTTTCATCAGTGCCGCCTCGCACGGGTGGGGCGCGGCGGGCACCGACATCTGGCTCGCGGTCGGGGTGGCCTTGCTGGCGGCCTTCATCGCGATCGAACTGCGTGCGCCACAACCACTTCTGCCCCTGCACCTGTTCGCCGATCGTAACCGCGCCGCCGCCTATCTGAACATGTTCCTCGGGCCGATGGCAGGCATGTCGATGTTCTTCTTCCTCACGCAATATCTGCAGGATGTGCTGGGAATGAGCTCGCTGGCAACGGGTTTCGCGTTTCTGCCGACGGCGGTGCTGATGTTCACCATTATCCGGCTGATCCCGCGGCTACTGGCGCGATGGGGCCCGAAGCCGGTGACGCTCACCGGCTCTGTCGCGATGGTCATCGGACTCGTACTGCTGACCCGGCTGTCGGAGAACTCCGGCTATTTCCCACTGCTGTTCGTGGCGATGGTCGCGATGGGCTGCGGTATCGGGCTGGCGTTCTCACCGCTGAACGTGATCATCATGTCCACGGTCTCACCCGACGAGGCGGGCGCGGCGGGCGGCGCCCTGCAGACCATGCAGCAGACCGGCGGCGCGCTGGGCTTGGCCATCCTGGTGACGATCTTCGGCACCGCCGCACGCGACGCGGGCGGTTCACCGACCCATGCCCTGGTCGGCGGCATGACCGCCGCCTTCGCGGCAGCCGCCGTCATCGCCGCCCTGACCTTCCTGGTCGCACTCACCTTCCGCAGCGTCCGCTCGCCGCAGTGAGCGCATGCGACCTGTGCCGAGACGGATTCACCGTAATCGGCTGTGGGGCCGGGCTACTCGGGCTGCGGAGTCGTTCGGTTCCGCGACAGGCGTTGCCATGTCCAGTCGACGCGGACATCGAGTGGCGAGTCGGGCGTGACCATCCGTGGTTCGGTTTTCAGGCCGTTGGGTGGGCCGGACTGGGCCTCTACCGACAGGGATTGTTCCGGCAGTGTCCAGACGACCACGTCGTGGACCGGGCTGGTGATGGTGAACTCCAGGAAATCGGGCCAGGTGAGGCGGGCAAGAACGCCGTTGGGCATGCCGAAGCAGTCGTCCCACGGTGGCGGTGTCGGCGCGATCTTGCGGCCGGTGGGCAGGTAGTCGTCGCCGCGTTCGTACTGCCATGCCGGGTCGAAATCGAGCCGCACCGGCCCGGTCGCGGGCGGGACTTCGCGCAGGAACCACGGATGCCAGCCGCCCTGGGCGGGGAAGGCGTCGTGGTCGGTGGCGATGCGCATCGCCAGGGTGAGGCCGGTGTCGGTGAGAGTGAACGTCTGGGTGACCGTGCCCGCGAACGGCCACGGATCGCTGAGACGATGGCTGATCGTCGCCTCGGTCGGCGAGGCCGTGACCACCTCCCACGCTCCGTCGCGGGCGGTGCCGTGAATGCTGTGCGGCGGGTTGTTGATCGGCATCTGATACGTGTGGTCGCCGACCGTCAGTTCGCCGTCGCCGAGCCGACCGGCCCACGGCGCCATGACGAAACAGCCGGTGCCCGGATCCTGTCGGAGCAGTTCGGTGCCGTCGACGGTGAGCTGTGGATCGCGCCGCCGTCGCCGGGGGCGATCGTGAGACCTGCGGAACCTGCGTCGAGCCGAACATCGTCGGTCATGATTCGCACACTAGCCGCGCGGTGCTGCCGTCAGCGGCAACTCACGCCGTAAGCGGGGATGCGCCGTCAGTTGAACGGGTACTGCCCACCGCCCGCGCCGCCACCGCGGTTGTTCGGAACAGCGATGTCGATGATGTCCTGGACCAGCTCGACGACTGCTCTGCCGACATCGAGAACACCGTTGCCGAGGGTCGAGAATTCCTGCGCGATGTAGTGGAGCATCTTGTTCGTCCTCACGTGTGGCGAGCCGAATAATGCTCTCCCAGAGTGCCACAGGTGAGGTGTCAGGAGTTGAGGAAGTTCAGGATCAGCAGGGTCAGTGGGGCGGTGATCTCGAAGACGGCGCGGCCGACATAGAGGCCTAGGGCGGCGCCTGCCTCGTAGTTGTCGGAGAGGAACTGCAGGACTTCATCCATGATGTGCTCCCTGGATTCGAGGTCGGTGAGTCAGGCGAAGAATCCTTGGAGCAGGGGAGTGCCGAGGTCGATGACGGCCTTGGCCACCGTCAGGCCGAGGTTCCCGAGTCCGATGACAACCGTTCCGATCAGGTCGTAGTTGGCCTCGGCGAAATCACGTAGCGACTGCATGATGGCTCTCCTTCGGTCCCGACCCAATGGCTATCTGCTGTGACCAGCGTCTCATAGCTGAGCGTACTCGCCTAGGGTGGCGGTGGTGTCGTCGCAGGTGATCGGCTATTTCGCGATAGTCGGCCCGAGGCCGTACCCCCCGGTTATGAATGAGATTGCATCATCATGCATAATCATTTGTAGCAACGGCGTGAGCCGCCCGGCGGCCGGAGCATACATACTGCTCAGGGCAGGCCTTTTTACGTACCAGACTTCGAGGAGCACAACAGACATGTCCGATCGCGTCGTACTCGCCTACTCCGGTGGGCTTGACACCTCCGTCGCCATCAGCTGGATCGCGAAGGAGACCGGTTCCGAGGTGGTGGCCGTGGCCATCGACCTGGGCCAGGGCGGCGAGGACATGAGCGCGATCCGACAGCGCGCACTGGACTGCGGCGCCGTGGAGGCCATCGTGGTCGACGCGCGCGACGAGTTCGCCGACGAGTACTGCCTGCCCACCATCCAGGCCAACGCCATGTACATGGGCCAGTACCCGCTCGTCTCGGCCATCAGCCGTCCGCTGATCGTCAAGCACCTCGTCGAGGCCGCGAAGTTCCACAATGCCACCACCGTCTCGCACGGCTGCACCGGCAAGGGCAACGACCAGGTCCGCTTCGAGGTCGGCATCGGTGCGCTCGCGCCCGACCTCGAGGTCATCGCCCCGGTCCGTGACTACGCCTGGACCCGCGAGAAGGCCATCGCCTTCGCCGAGCAGAACAGCCTGCCGATCAACGTCACCAAGAAGTCGCCGTTCTCCATCGACCAGAACGTGTGGGGCCGCGCGGTCGAGACCGGGTTCCTCGAGGACCTGTGGAACGCGCCCACCAAGGACGTCTACGACTACACCGCCGACCCGACGGTGAACTTCGAGGCGCCCGACGAGGTCATCATCACCTTCGAGAAGGGTGTGCCGGTCGCCATCGACGGCCGCCCGGTCTCCGTGTTGCAGGCCATCGAGGAGATGAACACCCGCGCCGGTCGTCAGGGTGTGGGCCGTCTCGACATGGTCGAGGACCGGCTCGTCGGCATCAAGAGCCGCGAGATCTACGAGGCGCCGGGCGCCATCGCGCTGATCACCGCGCACCAGGCCCTCGAAGCCGTCACCGTCGAGCGTGAGCTGGCCCGCTACAAGCGGCAGGTCGAGCAGCGCTGGGGCGAGCTGGCCTACGACGGCCTGTGGTACTCCCCGCTCAAGCGCGCGCTCGACGCCTTCATCTCCGACACCCAGCAGACCGTCACCGGCGAGATCCGGATGGTGCTGCACGGTGGGTCCGCGGTGGTCAACGGCCGTCGCTCCGAGCAGTCGCTCTACGACTTCAACCTGGCCACCTACGACGAGGGCGACACCTTCGACCAGTCCCTGGCCAAGGGCTTCGTCCAGATCCACGGCCTGTCCTCGAAGGTCGCCGCCCGCCGCGACCTGAACCAGAAGTAACAGGCGCAGAGTCACCCTCGTAGTCTCGACACCGGCCGGTCCCCACGGATCGGCCGGTGCCGTCATCATCCATGCCCGCCATCCCGACCCGGAGGAGACATCGACTATGACCCACAGTGGAACCAACGAAGGTGCGCTCTGGGGTGGGCGATTCGCTTCCGGCCCGGCCGAAGCGATGGCGGCGTTGAGTAAGTCGACCCACTTCGACTGGGTGCTGGCCCCCTATGACATCCGCGCCTCCAAGGCGCATGCCCGTGTACTGCACAAGGCCGGACTGCTCGCCGACGACGACCTGCCCGCCATGCTGGCCGGTCTGGACGCGCTCGCCGCCGATGTCGCCTCGGGCGCCTACGGCCCCGCCGACTCCGACGAGGACGTGCACGGCGCACTCGAGCGCGGGCTGATCGAGCGGGTCGGTACCGAACTCGGCGGTCGACTGCGGGCCGGTCGTTCGCGCAACGACCAGGTGGCGACCCTGTTCCGGATGTGGCTGCGTGACGGTGTGCGTCGCGTCGCCGCCGGTGTGCTCGACGTGGTCGACGCCCTCGTCGCCCAGGCCGCCGCGCACCCCGACGCCGTGATGCCGGGCAAGACCCACCTGCAGGCCGCCCAGCCGGTGCTCCTCGCGCATCACCTGCTCGCCCACGCGCATCCGCTGCTGCGTGATCTGGAACGTCTGCGTGATTTCGACAAGCGCGCCGCCATCTCGCCGTACGGTTCGGGTGCGCTGGCCGGTTCCTCGCTCGGCCTCGACCCCGAGCAGATCGCCGCCGAACTGGATTTCACCGCCTCCGCGGCCAATTCGATCGACGCCACCTCCTCGCGTGACTTCGCCGCCGAGGCCGCGTTCGTGCTGGCCATGATCGGTGTCGATTTGAGCCGGATGGCCGAAGAGGTCATCATCTGGAGCACACCGGAATTCGGCTACGTGACCCTGGCCGACGCCTGGTCCACCGGTTCGTCGATCATGCCGCAGAAGAAGAACCCGGATGTCTCGGAGCTCACCCGCGGCAAGGCGGGCCGCCTGATCGGTAACCTGACCGGCCTGCTCGCCACGCTGAAAGCCCAACCGCTGGCCTACAACCGGGACCTGCAGGAGGACAAAGAGCCCCTGTTCGATTCGGTGGCCCAGCTCGAACTCCTCCTGCCCGCTATCGCGGGTCTGGTCGGCACCCTGACCTTCCACACCGACCGCATGGCCGAACTCGCACCCGCCGGGTTCACCCTCGCCACCGATATCGCGGAATGGATGGTGCGCCAAGGTGTTCCGTTCCGGGTCGCCCACGAGGCGGCCGGTGCGTGCGTGCGCGTCGCCGAGGCGCGCGGTGTCGGTCTCGACGAGCTGACCGATGAAGAGTTCGCCGCCGTCGACCCCGCGCTCACCGCCGGTGTGCGCGAGGTGCTCACGGTTCAGGGCTCGATCGCTTCGCGTAACGCGCGTGGTGGCACCGCCGGTGTGCGTGTGGCCGAACAGCTCGACGAGGTCCGCAAGACCGCCGAGGATGCCCGCGCCTGGTTGAGCTGATCGCCAGGTCGCGGGCCTGGCATCAGGGCGGTCCGAGTCGGGTGACCAGACCTCGGTCCCCGTCTACCCGGACCCGGTCTCCGGTGCGCAGCACCTTCGTGGCCACCAAGGTGTTGACCACGCACGGGAGACCGTATTCGCGCGCCACCACAGCGCCGTGCGATACCGAGCTGCCGATGTCGGTGACCAGCGCGCCGATGACGGTGAAGTACGGCGTCCACCCCACGTCGGTGACCGGGGCGACCAGGATCTCGCCGGGCCGCACTTCTCGCGCGTCGACGATCGACTTCGCCACGCGCACAACGCCTTCGACGCTGCCTCGGCTCGCGGGCCTGCCCACGATCTGGTCGTCGGTGATCGCGTGCGGCGGCGGGGCGAGCAGCGGGGCGGGCCTGCCCACCGACACGTCGTCGAACTCGAGAGAGTTCTGGTACGCCAGTGCTTCTCGGCGCTGCAGCGCGCACTGCACGAGTGCGGCGATGTCATCGGTGCCGACGACGCGAGCCAACTCGGCACGGTCGAAGAAGAAGACGAGGTCGGCATCGGGCAGTCGCCCCGACTCGGCCAGCACCGCTCCCAGGTGGCGGTAGCCCAGCTTCAGCGCGTGCGCCATCAGCGCCATCTTCGACTTCGTCTTCTCGCGTCCTCGGGCGCCGCCCTGCGCCAGCCGGGCGAGAAACCTGATGGTCGCCGATCCGGGCGTCCTCTCGGGCGCGGGCAGCGGTGCGCGGTGGGCCGGATCCAGTGCGGAGCGCAGCATGACCTGCATCATCGCTCCCAGCCCGCCGGGGTCCTCGGCCCAGGACGGATCGCGCATGCACAGCTCGCGGTACCCGCGGTGACCGTGCCGAGCCGAGAACTGTCGCAACGCCTCGCCGCCGGGGTTACTCGCCGTCCGCAGCTCGATCACCGCGTCGGCCGGCTCCGCCGCGAGAAACCTCTCGGCAGCCGCATGATCGGCGGCGATGGTTCGCACCACCGCGTCGAGCTCCTCCACCATGAGCGCGCTCTCGACATCGGACGCGCCGGCCATCAGCCGGGTGGCCTCGGCACGACCCTCGTCCGCGTCGAGTCCGTTCTCGACCGCCTGTTTTGTCAGCACGCCCTCGAGAATGTTGGCCGCGACAGCCGCGCGGGACGAGGACCGCACATGAGTCAGCGTGACGTCGCAATACTCGTCGACACCGAACTCCAACTGGCGCAGTATTTCTCGCGGGTCGTCGCCGGTCGGGATCCGGAATCCGGCGATCTTGTCGTCCAGACGGCGGATCGCAGGCCCGGCGGACAACGCGTGCGTGGTCAGTCGGATCGTGTTGACGAGTCTGCGGGCGAACGGTTTCGGCGGTTCGGCCTTCAGTTCCTCGACGACCCGGCCGCAGATCGATGTGGAGAACTGCTCCAACGAGTTGCCGAGCAGGCCCGAGCTCAGCGCCGTGCCCTCGGTCAGGTTCAGGAACATGTGCCCGTAGAAATAGCCGACCTGCAGCCACGGCCGCTCGTACCTCGGCTGCGCCCGCGCCACCACCTGCGTCATCTGCATCGCGTAGTCGATGGCATAACCGGACACCGAGGCGGTCAACGGGCAGAAGGCCCCCGGCATCATCTCGCCGATGTTGCAGCGTGTGTACACGTGGTCGGCGCCCGCGAGCGGCGAATCCATCTCGTTGAGGTCACCGGGCAGGGTGGTGATCGGTCGAGCCTGCAGCCACCACAGTGTGCCGGAGCGGTCGATCGCCCACTCGAGGTCCATCGGCCTGCCCCAGTGCCGCGCTGCGCGCAGCGCGTCGGACCGAATCTCCGCGATCTCCGCCGGCGACAAGACGGGGACCGCGCCGACCTCGCACACGGCGGTATCGCCGTGGGAATCGAGGACGATGTGGTCCGACGATGCCGTACCGTCGACGAGCGCTTCGCCGAGTCCCGCGATGGCGTCGATCACCATGAGGTCGCGTCGGCCGGTTGCCGGATCCGCGGTGAACACCACGCCCGCGGCACGCGCGTCGACCATCTGCTGCACCACCAGATGCATAGTGGCGGGAGCTTTTTCGCTATAGGACGCGACTCGCCGGGAATGGACGGACGCGGCGCACTCGCGCACGGCCGCGGCGAAGGCATCGACGGAGTCGACACCGAGCACGGTGTCGTACTGGCCGGCGAAGGACTGGTCGTCTCCGTCCTCCCCGACCGCGGAAGACCGGACCGCCACGGAAGTCGCGCCGGCGGTCAGCTCCGAGAACCGCTCCGTCACAGCGTCGATGCCGTCCTGTGCGGAAGCGTCGGCGATGACGAAGCCGACCGGCACCGCGAGTCCGAGACGGCGCAGCTCGGCCAGCCCGGCCGCCTTGCCGCCGTAGCTGTCGTCGACGACCTGGTCGAATTCGATCGTTGTCAGCGACATGTGGATCCTTTCAGTGCGTCCACGATCTCGGCGAGCGCGTCGACGGCGATGGGCCCCGGCTGATAGAGGCAGAGCCGGTCCGACACACCGTCGACCCGATCGCGAATATGCGCGGCCACCTCGGCCGGAGTGCCGCACGCGGCGATGGTGTGGAGGATGTCGTCGTCGATCAGGGCGGCCATCTCCCGCCACCGTCCCTGCTTGGACATCGCGTTGAGTTCCGGCTGCAGATCACCCCAGCCGTGGGCGTCGAGCACCGGCCGGTAGGCCGGGGTGGAACCGTAGAACGCCAACAGCATCCGGGTCGAGGCGTGGTCGTCACCGACCGAGACGATGATCTCCGGCACGACCTCGAAGTCGTCCTCGGAGCGTCCGGCGGCCGACAGACCGGCCCGCACGGCAGGCAACGTGGTCTCGTGCAGGAACCGTTTCGTCCCGAACGGCATCACCAGCAGACCGTCGGCCACCTCCGCGGTGGCTCGGGTCAACCGCGGCCCGAGCGCACCGAGATAGATCGGTGGCGGACCGTACGGGTTCGGCCCCGGGACGAAGGTCGGCGTCATCAGGGTGTGTCGGTAGTACTCACCGCGAAAGTCCAGTCGCGCACCGTCGTTCCAGGTGGCGAAGATCGCGCGCAACGCCCCCACCATTTCCTTCATCCGCGCGACCGGGCGGTCGAACTCGGCCCCGTAGCGCTTCTCGATCTGCGCGCGCACCTGCGTGCCCAGACCCAGGATGAACCGCCCCTCGGTGAGCAGTTGCAGATCGTTGGCCTGGTGTGCCAGCTGAATCGGATTGCGGGGCAGCGCGATCGCGACGTTGGACATCACGTCGAGCCCCTTCACCGCCGATGCGAGCACCAGCGGCGTGAACACGTCGAACGGTCCTTCGAAGGTGAATACCCCGGATGCGCCTGCCTCCCGGAGCACGGTCGCGCGTTCGACCGCATCCGTCGGCCCGTAGAGCGCTGTCATGATCTTCATGGCACCGTGCCTATTTCGCCACGTCGGTCCAGTCGGAGAAACCCGACGGATAGTGCGGTCCGATCACGCCGTGCTCGAACAGGCCCGCGCCCTCGCGCGTCTGCCCGTCGGCTTCCGTGCACACCGCCCGGCCCACGTGGTCGATGAGACTGAACGGCGCTCTGGCCATGACCTCCGGATCCGTCATGTCGTAGCTGACCCGTTCCGCGAACGGTCCGTCCTTCCAGGTGCCGTGTGCCCACGAGGAGTCGCCGCCGTAACCGGAGCCGAACGCGATGGGCGCGAACAACCTCGATTCGACGTCGAGTTCGATCCGATCACCCGCCCGGTTCATGAACTCGACGTGCGCGCCCGTCGGGATCCGCGTTCCGGGCCGGTAGTGGATGGTCGCACGCACACCGTCGAGCTGCTCGACGCGACCGTCGCGCCAGCGGCGGGTGCAGTCGTAAAGGCTGCGGTGACCATCGGGATCCTCCTGCAGGATCAGGAACAGCTGGTAGTCGTCGAACGCGAGCGGCAGATAGAGCCACCACATGCCGCGGAACGCGGCATCCGGGCGACCGGCGGGTTCGGGCGCGCCGATCGGGCGGATGCCCCACGAGCGATCACGGCTCGCCACACTGGTGTCGTGCTCGACCGTCAACCGCTCGCCGTCGACCTCGATCCAGCCCTCCCATGTACCGACCTGGGCGAAGCGGCACGCCTGCAACGTCACTCGCCGCTCGGTCAGCATCTCGTGCGGCCGCTCCAGCGCGGCGGGGAACAGCCCGCGCCAGGTCAGATCCGCGGCGATGCCCTCGGTCTCGGCCAAGGTCAGGCGTAGCTCCTGCAAGGGTTCGACGACCTCGATCCGGTAGCCGTTGACGTGTTGGTGCAGGCGGTCGTCGTCGATGGCGTCGCTCAGCCGCACCGCGGTCTGGGTGTCACCCCGGCGGACGACGAAGTAGGCGTCCTTGACCCCGAGGCGCGGGTAATAGCCGATCCCGGTGAGCGCCATGAAGCGTCCGTCCCGGTCGAGCACGTTGAAGTAGGACCGATCGTAGAAGTTCCGATCGGAGGCGCCCGGCCAGGTGAGGGGCGCCGCCACCTGATGCAGCGGGTACTCGTCGAGCGGGCTCAGATTCACAGGTCGTCCTCAAATATGATGCGTGCCGTATTGGAATTATGCTGTGATCATGACAACAGAAGGCGAGAGCGAAGGCAAGAGGTCTGCGCCATCCCCCCCGGGGCGCCCACGCGACAGCCGGATCGATGCCGCGATCATCGCGGCCACCAGGGAGCTGATTCTCGACACGGGTTACCCCGCGCTGTCGCTGTCGGCGATCGCCGCGCGCGCCGGAACAACCACGGCCGCCATCTACCGGCGCTGGTCGAACAAGGCGCAGCTCGTCCACGAGGCCGTGCTGTCCGCCGAAGTCATCGCGCCACCGGATGTTTCGGGCGGCGATATCCGCGCGGACATCCGGGCGCTGGTCGAGACGGTCCGCAAAATGTTCGACAGCCCCGAGGTGCGCTCGGCGCTACCGGGATTGATCGCCGACACCGTCGCCGCCCCCGAAGTGCACACAATGATGATCGACCGACTGGCAGGCGACCTCGCCGCCTTCGAATCCCGCTTCGGCCACGAACGCCGCGCCGATGATCAACTCCCCATGCTCGCCGAAGTCGTAGCGGGCACCGCGATCTTCCGCATCCTCATCCGCCACGACGCCGCCCTCGACGACACCTGGGTGGACCAGATGACCGAGTTGATCACCGACCGCTGGCCTCCGGACCGGGCGTCCGAGGGCCGCGTCTAGCGTGCGCTCGTGGTTGCCGGAAACTCGGTGGGGCCGGGTTCCTAGAGCTCCGCGTGGACGCGGAAACCGGCGGCACGCAGGGCGTCCAGGACGTCGTCGCGGTGTGCGACACCTCGGGTTTCCACGGTGAGTGACACCTCGACCTCGTCGACGGCCAGCCACGGACCCGTCCGTGAGTGCACGACGTCCACCACGCTCGCGCCCGCCCGCCCGACCACGGCGAGCAGCGCGGACAGGGCTCCCGGTCGGTCATCGATCGTGACGTGCATGGCCAGGTAGCGGCCCGCGGCGCTGAGGCCGTGGCCGATCACGCGGGTGAGCAACAGCGGGTCGATATTTCCGCCCGACAAGATGGTCACCACCGGGCCGGGCAGATCCTGGAGCGCGGACGCGAGCAAGGCGGCGACGCCCGCCGCACCCGCGGGCTCGACGACGAGTTTGGCCCGTTCGAGGCAGAGCAGCAGGGCTCTCGACAGGGCGTCCTCGTCGACGGTGACGATCTCGGACACCAGCTCGGCGACATGGACGAACGGCACCGCGCCGGGTAGCCCGACCGCGATACCGTCGGCCATCGTCGACATCCGCGGCACTCGAACCGGTCGGCCCGCCGCCAGCGAATCCGGCCACGCCGCCGCCTCGGCCGCCTGCACGCCGATCACCCGGACATTCGGCGCCAACGCGTGCAAGGCCACCGCGACGCCCGCGAGCAGCCCACCGCCACCGGTCGGCACGACGACCGTGCCCACATCGGGAACCTGCGCGAGAATCTCCAGCGCGACCGTCGCCTGACCGGCGACGATGTCGGGATGGTCGAAGGGATGGATCAGGGTCGCGCCGGTCCGATCGGCGAATTCCTGTGCGGCGATCAAGGATTCATCGATCGTGTCACCCACCAGATGCACGTCGGCGCCATAGGCGCGCGTAGCGACCAGCTTCGGCAGCGAGGCCCCGACCGGCATGAACACCGTCGAGGCGATCCCGAGCTCGCTCGCCGCCCATGCCACCCCTTGCGCGTGATTGCCCGCGCTGGCCGCCACCACACCCCGCGCCCGATCCGCCGCGGGAAGATGCGCGATCCGGTTGTAGGCCCCGCGTGGCTTGAACGACCCGGTTCGCTGCAAGTTCTCGCATTTGAGCAGCACCTGCGTGCCCGCCCGCTCCGACAACACCCGCGACCCCACGATCGGCGTCCGCCGGATCACCGGCTCCAGCAGTCGCGCGGCTTCCTCGATCCGCCCCAGCCCAACGGTCTCCATCCGCCACATAGTGCCAGGCCCGACCGGTACGAGGCGTAGGTTCCGGGCCCGGCTCGGGACCGGGCAGTGTCAGGTGGCTAGTTCGGTCTTAGCGATGTTGTGCGCGATGGTGCCGAGGCGGGTGAGGCGGGCATCACCCAGCGGGGTGAGTCTGCCGCCGAGACGGTTGGTGACGAAGGCCAGGGACAGGCCGGTCTCGGGGTCGGCGAAGGCGCCGGAGCCGCCGAGGCCGAAATGGCCGAAGGCGGAGATGGGGTCGGCCTTGGAGGGTTTCATGGGAACGCCGTGGAAGCCGAGGGCCCACGGGATACGAAACGCCAGCACATAGTCGGGGGTGAAGACCTGGCGGGTGGCGAAGCGGGGAATCGAGTCGGGGGACAGGATGCGGGTGCCCTCGAGCTCGCCGCCGTTGGCGAGGGCGGCGTAGAGGCGAGCCAGGGCGCGCGCGGAGAAGACGCCGTTCACCCCGGGCATCACCGAATCGTGCACGCGCGCATCGACGATCAGGTCGGCGAAACCGCGCGGGGTGGTTTCGGCGGCGGCGCTGAAGCGGGTGCGGGTGAGCAGGTCGGAGCCGGTGTCCCAGTCCATGCCCGCGGCGCGCAGGCGCGGGAAGGTGGTGGCGATGCGGTGGCGCTGGTCGTGCGGCACCCGGAACCAGAGTTCTTCGGCGTCGAGGGGTTCGGCGAGCTCGGTGCGCACCACATCGACGAAATCGCGGCCGGTGACCCGCTGGACGATCTCGGCGGCCAAGTGCCCGTAGCTGATGCCGTGATAGCCGCTGGTGATCCGGTGTCGAGGGTCGGGAGCGGCCGCGGCCAAGGCGGCGGTGACGGCTTCGTCATCGAGGAAACTCTCGATCGGGCCGGGCAGCAGACCGCGCAGACGGTGCAGGCCCGCGCGGTGGGTGAGCACATCGCGCACGGTGATGTCGGCCTTGCCCGCGGCGGCGAACTCCGGCCAGTACTCGGCGACGGGACTGTCGTAGTCGAGCTGCCCGCGATCGGCCAACTGGTGGATCACTGTGGAGGCCACGCCTTTTCCGGTGGAGAAACCCAACGCGACCGACTCCGCCGTCCACGGCACACCCGGACTCGCATAGCCCGCCCACACATCCACCACCGGCTCGCCGTGCAGATAGACACACAGCGCGCCACCGCCGTGTGCGGGCTTGCGGAACAGATGGTCGAAGACGGCGACCAAGCGGACGAAACGGCGATCCACCGACTGTGTTGTGGTAACTCCCATCACCCGAGCATGCCATCGCACACTGGGGACCGGTCGGTACGGTGATCGTTTCCCAACTGTCACATCGGGCAGCCCGCGCGCAATACACCGGCCATAGCATGTTCGCATGTCCTCGAGACGACGATCGGCGCTGCTCGCAAGGCTTGTGGTCGATGAGCCAGGCCGACCGCAAGTGATCCTCGGCGAACTGCGCCGGGTGATCCTCGACGGCGCCGTACCGCCGTGCACCGTGATCCCGCTGCGTGAAGTCGCCGAGCTGTTCGGGGTGAGTCATATCCCGGTCCGTGAGGCGCTCAAGACGCTGATCGGGGAGGGGCTGGTCACCCACCGCCCGCAGCGCGGTTACCAGGTGGCCCAGCTCACCGCCCGTGAACTGCGCGAAATGTACATCGTGCGTGACACTTTGGAGACGGCGTCGCTCGCCGCGGCCGCGATGCACGCCGACGAGCCCGAACGCGCGCACCTGCTCGCGGTGAACGACCTCCTCGAACGCGCCATCCTCGACGACGATCCCGAGGCATACCAGCGGCAGTCCCGCAGCTTCCATGTGGCGCTGACGCGGCCGTCACGGATGTTCCGGCTGCTGCACATGCTCGAAGCCGCGTGGAATGTCACCGAGCCGGTGCAGTCGATGGTCCATATCGACCGGCTCGACCGCGAGCGCCTGCACATCGACCATATCGCCATGCTCGACGCGTTCCTCGCGCGCGATATCGACCGCCTCCTCGTGGCCGCTGAGGAGCACCACCGGAGGCTGGAAAAGGTGGTCGCGACCCTGCCGACCGATACCGGACTGCTCGCGCCGGAAGATATATCTTCGGTGCAATAGGCGCGAAATTCCCGGGAAACCGCAGGGCAACTGCTGATACTTACCGTCAGTTCAGCAGATGTACCCTTTCGGACGGGAACGATCATGACCGACACCATTACGTCCTCGGCGGTTCTCGCCGGCGAACCTCCCACTTATGATCCGCGGCTGACCAACGATGATCTGGCGCCGCTGCGCAAGCAGAATTGGGGCACTTACAACATCTTCGCGTTCTGGATGTCGGACGTGCACAGCGTGGGTGGATATGTCACGGCGGGAAGCCTTTTCGCGCTCGGTCTGGCGAGTTGGCAGGTGCTCGCCGCGTTGCTCCTCGGCATCACCATCGTGTATTTCTTCTGCAATCTGGTGGCGAAACCGAGTCAGATGACCGGCGTGCCCTATCCGGTGATCTGCCGCAGCGCGTTCGGCGTGCTCGGCGCCAACGTCCCCGCGATCATCCGTGGGTTGATCGCGGTGGCCTGGTACGGCATTCAGACGTTCCTCGCGTCGGCGGCCTTGGATGTCGTTCTGGTGAAACTGTTTCCGGGGCTGGCGCCCTACGCCGTCACCGCCGACTACGGGTTCCTCGGCCTGTCGGCCCTTGGCTGGGGCAGCTTCCTGCTGCTGTGGGTGGTGCAGGCGTGCGTGTTCTGGCGCGGCATGGAATCGATCCGCAAGTTCATCGACTTCTGCGGTCCCGCTGTGTATGTCGTCATGTTCCTGCTCTGCGGCTACCTCATCGCGAAGGCGGGCTGGAGTGCCATCGATCTGAACCTCGGCGATGTGAAATACACCGGCTGGGCGTCGGTGCCGGTGATGCTCGGCGCGATCGCGCTCGTCGTGTCGTATTTCTCGGGTCCGATGCTCAACTTCGGCGACTTCTCTCGATACGGCAAGAGCTTCGCCGCGGTGAAGAAAGGCAACTTCCTCGGGCTCCCGGTGAATTTCCTGGTCTTCTCGGTACTGGTCGTGGTCACCGCCTCGCTGACCTTGCCGGTGTACGGCGAACTCATCACCGATCCGGTCGCCACCGTCGCCGAGATCGATTCCACCTTCGCGATCGTGCTCGGCGCACTCACCTTCACCATCGCCACCATCGGGATCAATATCGTCGCCAACTTCATCTCACCGGCTTTCGATTTCTCGAACGTGAGTCCGCAGCGGATCAGCTGGCGGGCGGGCGGCATGATCGCGGCGGTCGGTTCGGTGCTGATCACGCCCTGGAATCTGTACAACAATCCCGACGTCATCCACTACACCCTCGAGGTGCTCGGCGCCTTCATCGGCCCGCTGTTCGGGGTACTGATCTGCGATTACTACCTGGTGCGCAAACAGAAGGTGATCGTCGACGATCTGTTCACGATGTCGGAGACCGGGACCTATTACTACACGAAGGGTTACCACCCGGCCGCGATCATCGCGACCGCCGTCGCCGCCGCTGTCGCGGTGTTCCCGGTGCTGGCCAACAGCCTGCCCGGCATGCACACCGCCGCCCAGTACAGCTGGTTCATCGGCTGCGGCATCGGCTTCGTCGTCTACTACCTGCTGACCGGCGCCAGGCGCGCGGCCGCTGCCGAGGAGGTCGGTGTCTGATGCGCATCAGGGTCGTCAACCCGAACACCACGCGGGCGATGACCGACACGATCGAGCAGTGTGCGCTGGCCGTCGCGGGCCGGGGCACACTGCTCGACGCGGTCACCTCCGAGATCGGGCCCGCCTCGATCGAGAGCCACTACGACGAAGCGATGAGTGTGCCCGGCCTGCTCGCCGCGATCCGGCAGGGCGAGGCCGACGGCGTGGACGGGTATGTCATCGCCTGCTTCGGTGATCCGGGATTGGACGCGGCACGGGAACTGGCGGCGGGACCGGTGATCGGGATCGCGGAGGCGGCCATGCGCACCGCGAGTCACCTGGGTCGCGGATTCAGTGTCGTCACGACGCTCGACCGCACCATCGGGCGGGCGGCGGATCTGGCGCAACACTATGGGATGCAGAGGTTCTGCCGGGGGATTCACGCGTGTGAGATACCGGTACTCGCACTCGATACCGACCCGGACGCGCGCAAGATCGTCACCGAGGCGTGTCGGGTGGCCGTCGCGCAGGACGGGTCCGACGCTGTGGTGCTCGGGTGCGCGGGAATGGCTGATCTGTGCGCGCACATCCGCGACGAGATCGGGGTGCCGGTGATCGACGGTGTCGCGGCGGCGACGTTGACCGTGCAGTCGCTGTTGACGATGGGACTGCGCAAGTCGGGTAGGGGAGAGTTCGCGACACCGCCCGCGAAGAACTACGTGGGTCTGCTGGAATCCTTCGGTTCGTGAAGGCCGCTTCAGACGCCGGCGGTCTCGGTGGCCAGTGCGTTCAGCACCGCGTCGAGATCGTCGACGTCGACCACCAGGCGGGTGAAATCGGGCCCGTCCAGGTCGATGCGCACCGCGCTGCCGCCGAAAGTGGTGTCCCAGAACTCTTTGCGGCCTTTGCCGCGGTAGACGCCCGCGGCGATCACGCCGGGAATGAAGGTGCCGGGGGCACGGACCCACGGGGGTCGAAGGTCCACTTCGGCGCTGACGATCTCGGTGATCGCGGCGCGGTCGATCACGACCTGCTGGCGTAGGGCGAGTAGGCGATGCCCACCGAGCACATTGACTGTCACCGTGTCGTCGTTGATCTCGACCTCGACCATCGTTACCTCACTCGCCGTCGTGCGGACCGTTCGATGTTCAGCTTTGTCGGACGGCCTGTTCACGGACTGTGGTGAGCCTGTGAGTTAGCCAAGGAATCAGAAACATCGACTGATATAGATATGCGCATCTATCCGGTCGACCGCTATGGAGAACGGAACGAAAAAAGATCGCACGGACGGGCCCGGTCAGGGGTGGTGGGCCTGTCCGGCGATCTCGAGCACCTGCGCCAGCCACGGCGTGAACTTGCCGGGGTTCTCCGCCAGATCGGCACGCACGGCCTGCGGAGCGATCCACGCCCAGTGAGCGATCTCGGCCGGGTCCGGCCGCGGGGCCGGATCGCCGACGACACCGATCAGGACGTGGTCGTATTCGTATTCGACGCGGCCGGTCGTCTCGTCGCCGGCACGGTAGGTGAACGCACCGACCTCGGTGAGCTCGGCCGCCATCCCGAACTCCTCGCGCAACCGGATCGCGGCCGCCTCCGTCACCGCCTGACCCGGCGTCGGATGCCCACAGCAGGTGTTGGCCCACTGCAGCGGGAACCTGGTCTTCACTGCTGCGCGTTGCTGGAGCAGGACGTGCCCGTGCCGGTCGAACAGCAGCACGGAGAAGGCGCGGTGGAGCGTGCCCGGTGGCCGATGAGCATCGGCCACCGAGCACGCTCCGATCGCCACACCCGCGTCGTCGACCAACTCCACAGGCATTGCTTCACGGTCGGTCGACGGGTCGGCGAGCTGTTCGGTCACCTGGCCACCTTATCGGCGACGATCATCGGGTACTGGAAGCTGCCCTCTCTGTACCCGGTGATACAGGGCTGCTCAACGGTCATGGCATGTGTCCTCACCTGGGGAGCGGCACGGCCGATCGGCCTGTTCGCGAGGGGTGCGCGACAGGCTGAAGGGTGGGTAACAGTGCGAAGCGAATGGTCCTGCGCGGAAACCGGGCTGGTGAAACGGTGTTGCACGAAATCTGATGCGTGTCAGTACGTTCCGGACGTCAACGATGGTAGGTGCTCGAAGTGGCCGCACGTCGGGTATTCGGTAAAATATAGTGATGACCGGGAGATCCGTTGTGTGGGAAGCGATTGCGGGCACGGCGGTGGCCGGCTGATCGACGTGACGAGTCGGCTCCGGTCGCCTGGGTCATCCGTTTCGGGGCGATCGCGGGTGTGACGGCGAACCGTTCGAGAGTTGTGACCGCAGCGTGATCGGCCGTTGAGCGGGGCATGTGATTCGAATCGCTGGAACATGCGGCCTGTCACAGCCGACACATAATAGAGGTCTGGTGTGGTTAGCTCATGTGAGCACATCGGGGTGTGTGAGATGTGTCACTATAAGCAGGTAAGGCCAGGTGGGAACGGTGGATATCAGTCCAAAAGGTGTGGTCGGTTCGGTGCAGCGGTTGCTGGCTACCGCGCAGAACGGGCTGGAGGTGATCCGCTTCGGCGGATTGTCACACGATGTCGAGTCCTCGCCCTTCGAGGTCGTCGAGCGTCGCCGCATGTATCGGCTACGGCACTACTTCCCCGACGATTCGACGCCGGGCCGTCCGGTGGCGCTGCTGGTGCCGCCGTTGATGGTGAACGCCGACATCTGGGACGTCAACGCCGAAGGCGGCGCGGTCGGCATCCTGCATGCCAGCGGAATCGACTGCTGGGTCATCGATTTCGGCTCACCCGCGACCGAGGAAGGCGGCTGGGAACGCGACCTGGCCGACCACGTACTCGCGGTGAACTCCGCCATCGACTCCGTCTGTGAGGCCACCGGCGCGCAGGTGCACCTGATGGGGTACTCCCAGGGCGGCATGTTCGCCTACCAGACCACCGCCTATCGCTACGGCAAGGGCGTGGCCTCCATCGTCACCTTCGGTAGCCCCGTCGACATCGTCAACGGGATGCCGTTCGGCCTGCCCTACGGTCTGGTTTCCGAAGTCGCCGATTTCCTCGCCGACCACGTGATGCACCGGCTGCCGATCACCGAATCGATGGTGCGCATCGGTTTCCAGATGCTCGATCCGGTGAAGACCGCCAAGTCGCGCATCGACTTCCTGCTGCAACTGCACGATCGGGAAGCGTTGCTGCCCAAGGAACGTCAGCGCCGCTTCCTCAACAGTGAGGGCTGGGTGGGATATTCGGGTCCGGCTGTGGCCGATCTGCTCAAACAGTTCGTCGCCCACAACCGGATGATGCTGGGCGGCTTCGTGATTCGCGACCATCCGGTGTCGCTCGCCGAGCTGAAGTGCCCGATTCTCGCGTTCGTCGGCGAGGTCGACGACATCGGTCAGCCCGCCGCCGTGCGTGGCATCGTGCGGGCCGCGCCCAATGCCGAGGTGTACGAAGCCAGCTTGGTGGCAGGCCATTTCGGGCTCGTCGCCGGTTCGACGGCCACCAATCACACGTGGCCGATGGTGCGCGACTGGATCACCTGGATGGACGGCAACGGCACGTTGCCCGAGCAGATCGTGCCCATGCAGGAACACGTCGCGAGCAACGCGCCGCGCACCGCCGCCACCCGGATGGTGCACACCGCTGCCGGGCTGGCCGAGGCGGGCGCGGGCGTCGGTAAGGCGCTGGAAGGCATCGCGGGCAACACGATTCGCGGATCGATCGAGATGGCGGGCGAGGCGGCGCGGGCGCTGCCTCGGCTGACGCGGCTCGGGATGATCCAGCCGCACACCCGTATCTCGCTCGGCAAACTGCTCAGCGAGCACGCCTCCCGCGCGCCGCAGAAGGACCTGGTGCTCTTCGACGACCGGGTGCACACCAATGCCGCGGTCGAGGAGCGCGTCGACAATGTGGTGCGCGGCCTGATCTCCGTCGGCATCCGGCCCGCGATGCGGGTCGGCGTGATGATGGAGACGCGACCGAGTGCGCTGGCCTCGGTGGCCGCGCTGTCGCGGATCGGCGCTGTCGCGGTGTTGCTCGCGCCCGGCGCCGAACTCGACCGCGCCATCGAGCTGACCGGCGTGCAGACGCTGGTCACCGACCCGGAGAACCTGCGCTCGGCCGCCGCGACCGCTGCCAGGGTGCTCGTGCTCGGCGGCGGCGACAGTCGTTCGCTCGCGGTGGCCACCAGTGACCGGGTGGTCGACCTGGAGCAGATCGACCCGGCGAAGGTCAGGGTGCCCGCGTGGTACCGGCCGAACCCGGGTCTGGCGCGCGAACTCGCGTTCGTGCTCGTGCTCGGCTCCGGCGACCGCCTCGAGGCGAAGTACATCACCAACCATCGCTGGGCGCTCTCGGCGTTCGGCACCGCGAGCGCGGCCGATCTCGACCGTCGCGACACCGTGTACTGCCTTGCGCCACTGCATCATTCGTCGGGGCTGTTGGTGAGTCTCGGTGGGGCGATCGCTGGTGGCAGCCGGATCGCGCTGGCCAGGCCGGTGGACATGGACCCGAACCGCTTCGCCGAAGAGGTGCATCGCTACGGCGTCACGGTCGTCACCTACACCTGGACCATGCTGCGCGATCTGCTCGACGCCAAGGTCTTCCCCGCGGGCCACAACCACCCGATCCGCTTGTTCATCGGCTCCGGTATGCCCGCTGGACTCTGGCGGCGCACGGTCGAACAGTTCGTCCCGGCCAGGGTGCTCGAGTTCTACGCCTCGATCGACGGTGACGTGGTGCTGGCGAATGTCACCGGCGCCAAGATCGGCTCCAAAGGCAGGCCCGTGCCCGGCACCGCGCGCGTGGAACTGGTCGCCTACGACCCGATCAGCGAACAGATCCTCGTCGGCGACGACGGATTCGCGCGCCGCTGCGCCGACAACGAACCCGGCCTGCTGCTCGGCAAGGCCGTCGACGGTGGCGACATCTCCGACGGCGGCCTGCGCGGCGTATTCCGGGCCGGTGACGCCTGGTGGCCGACGGAGAATCTGTTCCGGCGCGACAGCGACGGTGACTACTGGCTGGTCGACCGGCGCGACACGGTGATCCGCACCGCACGCGGCCCGGTGTTCACCCAGCCGATCGTGGACATGCTCAACGACATCACCCCGGTCGACATGGAGGTCGCGTTCGGGCTGAAGACCGCGGCGGGGGTCATCGCCGCAGCCGCGCTGAGCGTGCGTCACGGGTTCCGGATCGAACCGGGCGATGTCACCGAGGCGATGCGCGGGCTGGAGGGTTCCCAGCGTCCCGACCTGGTCTACGTCGTCGACGAGATCCCGCGTAGCGCCAGCTTCCGCCCCTCGGCGTCGGCGGTCCAGGCCGCGGGTCTGCCCGAGGCGGGCCCGGGCACCTGGATCTACAACCGGGAAACCGAGACCTACGAGGTGCTCACCGACGCGGTCGCGGCGGTGCTGTTCGGCGGGAGCTGACCGGCGACCGCGGCGGGGGTGTCCCGGCCGCGGTCCGTTGCACGACAAAGGCCGCCCGGCGCAACCGGGCGGCCTTGTTCGTAGAGAGGGCTACACCCGGTATTCGGTGACCGCGTCGACGACCCGACCGAGCTGGGCCTCGCTGAGCAACGGCCACAGCGGCAGTCGCACGATCGTCGCCGAGAAGTTCGCCGAGCGCGTGCACGGCACCGGGGTGCGGCCGTACTTGAGGCCGGCCGGGCTCGAGTCCAGCGGAATGTAGTGGAACGGCGCGACGATGCCGCGTTCGGCGAGGTGGGCGATGATGCCGTCGCGGCTGTCCTCGGTGGGCATGCGCAGGTAGAACAGGTGCGCGGTATGGCCCGCGTCGGCGGGCACCGTCATCGGGCGCACGTCGTTGCGCGCGGCCCACTCGGGCAGCGCGGCCGCGTAGGTGTTCCACACACGGTGACGGTTGGCCTGGATGGTGTCGAACTCGGCCAGCTGGGCGTCGAGCACGGCGGCGTTGAGTTCGCTGGGCAGGTAGCTCGAACCGATGTCCTGCCAGGAGTACTTGTCGACCTGACCGCGCAGGAAGCGAGCGCGGTCGGTGCCCTTCTCCCGCATGATCTCGGCGCGACCCATCAGGATCTCGTCCGAGAGCAGCAGCGCGCCGCCCTCGCCGCAGTGCACGTTCTTGGTGTCGTGGAAACTCTGCGTGCCGAGGGTGCCGATCGTGCCGAGTTGCCTGCCACGCCAGGTGCCACCGAGGCCGTGCGCGTTGTCCTCGATGATCGCGACGCCGTGCTGGGCGGCCAGCGCGAGCAGCGGTTCCATGTCGGCGGCGACACCGCCGTAGTGCATCACCACGATGGCCTTGGTGCGGTCGGTGATCGCGGCGGCCGCGGCGGCGGGGTCGATATTGCCGGTGGACTCGTCGATGTCGACGAACACACAGGTGGAACCACGCAATGCCATCGAGGTGGCCGCGGAGGTGAACGCGAAACTGGGGACGATCACCTCGTCGTCGGGGCCGAGCTCGAGCAGCAGCGCGCCCAATTCGAGTGCGTGCGTGCACGAGGTGGTGAGCAGCGCGTGGTCGGCGCCGGTGATGGCCTTGATCTTCGCGGTCGCCGACTTGGTGAATTGACCGTCGCCATGACTGTGATCGGAATCGAGCACGGTCATCAGATTGGGGCGTTCAGCGGCAGCGCGGAACGGCCTGCTGAAGATGATGCGGTCGCTCACTCGCGGTGGCCCTTCTCCGTCGCGGCTGCCGGTACCACGGCGTCGACTAGATGGTTCACGGCCGGCACATGCATCGTATCCGGGCGCGGTGTCGGGGTTTGCACCGTCAGGTAGAGCGGCTTGCCGACCAGGATGTGCAGTGCGACACCGAGATACTCGGCGATCAGTCCGAGCGAGAACAGCATCGCGCCCGAGCACAGCAGCATCACCACGATGATCGAGGCCCAACCCTCGGGATCGTGGTTGTCCTGGGTGAGCGCCTGCACGATGACCACCCCGGCCATGATCACCCCGGCCAGCGCGAGGGTGACCCCGAGCATGCTCACCAGCCGGAGGCCGCGAGTGCCGCTGCACAGCACCATCTTCCAGAACAGCGAGAACAGGCGGCGATAGTTGTAGCCGGACTCCTCACGGCCTTCGGCGCGCAGCACCACCGGCACCGACACCGTATTGCCGACGACCCAGGTGAGCGCCACGTCGAGGTACACACCGTTGGCCGCGACCTCGGCGAGCTGGCGACCGATGTCACCGCGGATCAGCCGGAAGCTCTCGAAGCGTGTCGAATCCGGGAACGCGAACACCGTCGCGAGGACCACTTTGGCGCCGCGTGAGGTGAGATTGCGCAGGAAGCCGTGCGGGCGGGTGTTGGACGGCTTCGAATAGACCAGGTCCGCGCGCGAGGCCAGCGCCGCGTCGAGGAAGTCCGCGATGAACGCGGGGTCGTGCTGACCGTCCTCGTCCATCGTGACGATCCAGTCGCCCTGCGCCGCCGCCATACCGGCGATCGTCGCCGCGTCCTGACCGAAATTGCGGCTCAGCCAGACCGCGCGCACCTGCGGGAAGGAGCCCTCGAGTTCCTGCAGGACGACATCGGAGCGGTCGGGACCGTTGTCGTGGACGAGGATGATCTCCTCGACGGCGAACCGGGCGCCCGCTGCCGTCGTGCTCGGGCCCGTCAGCCGGTCCAACTCGGCGACCAGCGCGGCGATCGTGTCCTCACCCCGGTACACCGGAACGACCACCGACACCGAGTGCACCGGGCTCGACCCGTTGCGATCGGGCGCGCCCGCACGCACCACGGTGTCGGGCCTGGACAAGGGTGCGGACGGAATCGGCATCGCGGACACTTTCGGTAATTTCGGCGGCCGTGGCCGCGCGGTTCTCGGCCGAGAACCAACGGGAGCAGAGACCCTCAGGTGTGGGCACTTTAACACTGCGGCGTGACACCTCGGTGGAAGCGATCCCGCTGTGCGACGGTGCCGGTGCGGGCGTGTGCCTGTAGGGTCTGGTCCTCGTGGTGGAAAGTAGAACCCCGTCCCGTCGTTCCGTCTATATCTGGGGCCTGATCACCTCCCTCGGAGTGATCGCGGGCTATGGGGCGGTTCTCCTCGCCAACGTTCGGCATTTCTATACCGACGACACCGAATCCCAGTACGTCCCGCTGTGGGTGATGCTCGGAAACCGGCTTCGCAACGGTGATCTGCCGGTGATGGTGCCCGAGCACTGGATGGCCGGAAACTACGCGATCGAGGAAGCCGGGCTGCTGAATCCGCCGCAGCTGCTGATCGATCTGATCGCGCCCTCGGTCGACAATCTGGTGCTGTACGCGACCGTGGTGAAGTTGATCTTCGCGATCATCCTCGGCCTCGGTGTCTACCGGATCTGCCTGGCCTACGGCTCGCGTGTGCAGTGGGCGGCGCTGGCCGGCGTCTCGATCTCGTTCACCGGGTGGCTGCTGTTCTTCGACGAGGCCAGCTGGATGACGGCGTTCACCGGCACCGCGTGGATGGTGCACGCGTGGGCGTCGGGGGTTCGGTACTCGCGCGGTCGCGGCGGTCCGATCCCGGTGTTCGTCTACCTCTACCTGGCGATCTCGGTGCAGTACATCTTCCCGGCGGTCGAAGCCGGTCTGATGATCGGCGCGGTCGCGATCGGTGAGCTGATCTACCAGCGGACCTGGCGTCCGTCGCTGAAACTGCTGACCGTGGCAGGGCTGGCGGCGCTGGCGGGAGCGGCCACGTATCTGCCCAGCATGCTGTCGGCGAAGGTCACCTGGCGTGGCACCGCCCAGATCAACAACGACCAGTTCCTCACCGTGCCCTGGTCGGAATCACTGAACGCGAGCCTGCCCTCGACGCTGCCCGCCTTCACCTCGTGGTGGGGTTACGTGCAGCCGCTGCCGGTGGTCTACATCGCCTGGTTCCTGATTCCGGCACTGGCCTTCATCGACTGGGGCAAGGCGCGCGCGGCCTGGCGCGAGCTCAGCGGGATCGCGCTGTTCGCGATCGCGGCGCTGATGTGGACGGCAGGCCCCGGCACGATCGGCCCGCTGCGCTGGCCCGCCCGGGTGCTGCCGATGGTGGCGCTCGGTCTGCTGCTGCTGGTGTGCGTGCTGCTCGGGCGGTTCGCGACGTTCAAGGACTGGCGTGCGCGGGGGATCGCGGCGGCAGTACTGATCGGCTTGCTGTGGGTGCGGTCGTTCTCGGCCGACCCACACAACTGGATCGCGCATGTGATCGCCGCGCTGGCCATTGCCGCGCTCGGGGCCGCGCTGGTGTGGCTGGCGGTGAACAAGGGGATCTCGGCGGCCGTCGCGCTCGCGATCATCGCGGTGTCGCCGATCGCCTACGTCCAGGTGGAGCGGGCGCAGCCGACGCCGATGAGCTGGAATCTGCCCAGCGATCGGGCCGCGGCGCGCGCGGCGTTCCCCGAATTCGCGGGGACCACGCTGCAGCTGGGCGATCGCGCACTGATCCAGCCGGGGGAGCGCACCCTCGACGGCGCCTACGGCTCGCTGGTGTTCGGCAACTACGCCAAGGACATCGAGCGCACCTACGTCAGCGGGTACACCCCCAACGGCCACTTCTGGTTCGGCGACATGCTCTGCATGCGCTGGGACACCAGCGTGTGCCCCGACGCCTACCGCCGCGCGTTCGCGGTCGAGCCGTCGACGGGCAAAACGGTTGTCGATCTGATGAACATCGACCGAGTGGTGCTGCAACGCGCGCTCTACCCGGCCGCGCGCACGGAACCGGCCCCGGCGGGCTGGAAGTGGGTCGACTACCCCGGCCACGAGAACTACATCTCGGTCCTCGAACGCGAGGACGGGCTGATCTCCACCCGCAACGGCCGGATCTCGGCGGTCGAGAACGCCACCGCGGTCTCGACCTCGGAAAGCGATACGACCAGCCGCGTCACCGTGAGCTCCGAGACAGGCGGGCGTGTGGTGTTCGCGCGTCTGGGCTGGCCGGGATACCGGGTGAGCCTCGACGGCAAGGACATCCCGTTCAAGGTCGTCGCGAAGAGTTTCGTCGCCGTCGACATCCCGGCCGGGACCCGCAACGGCGACCTCGAGCTGACCTGGCGTCCGCCGGGCTGGAAGATCGGCGGCGCCGCGATCGGCCTCGGACTGCTCGGCCTCGCGGTGTTCCAGTGGCTGTATGTGCGTGGCCGCAAGCCCGACGACGAGCAGGAGCAGCAGGCCCCGGCGGCGGAGTCGATCGCCGACGACGACACCGCGCTCGCGGACGCGGTGCGATGACTGTCGAGGCGGCGGGCGGCGTGCTCGAGACACCGGGTCCGCTGCTGCGCGTCGTGAAACGGCAGGAGCTGGCGTTCGCGATCGTCGGCGGGTTCAACACCCTGCTCGGCATGGCACTCGTCGTGTTCTGGCTGCACGTGCTCGGCGACGGCAGGCCCGGTCTGGCCGTCGTCGCCGCGTACGCGGTGAGCACGATCGTGGCCTTCGTCCTGCACCGCACCCTGGTGTTTCGCGTGCAGGGCCACCTCGCCCGGGACTTTCTGGCCTTCTGCGGGGTGAACCTGGGTGGTCTGCTGCTCAACGTGATCCTGGTGGAACTGGCGGTCACCGGCCTCGGGTTCCCCGCCGCGCCGGCCTCGGTGATCGTCATGGGTCTGGTCGCGGTGCTCAGCTTCTTCGGACACCGCTACATCTCGTTCCGACGGGCGCGGTAGGTTAGGCACATGGCGCACGAATCCACCATCGACGCAACCCTGCTCGGCCTGCTGGCCTGCCCCCAGGACAAGGGCCCGCTGCAGCTGGTGCGCACCGAAGCCGATGTGAGTGTGCTCTACAACCCCCGGCTGCGTCGGGCCTACCCGATCGACAACGGCATCCCGGTGCTGCTGATCGACGAGGCCCGCGACGTCACCGCCGCCGAACATGAATTCTTCGTCGCCGAATCCTGACCGGCCCATCCGGTAGCCGCCCCACTACGCGGCGATGCTGCGGTCGTGGACTCCGGCGGTCGGCGAGGTGACGGTGAGCTCGCGCTGTTTCACCAACTGCCGGTGTCGATATCGCCTGTCAGATAGCGCTGGATAACCGGGCCGACAGCATCGACCACGAGATCGATCGGCATCGAGGCCAGCGGTTCCAGTGCGATGATCTTGCGGGCGGTCAGCACCCCCACCATCTGGGCCGCGGCCAGCGAGACTCTGGCGCGTCCGTCGTCAGCTGGGGTCGCGATGCGCACGCGGACCCGTTCCAGCACCACCTGGAGCAGGAACGAGCGTGCGAGATTCTGATCGCCGCCCGCGAAAATGCTGCGCACCATGGCGACGATGCCAGGTCCGGCGGGGGAGTCCCACACCGTGACGACCGCGCGCACGATCGTCTGCCCGAGCTCGTCGAGCGGTGCGGCGTCGACCGCGAGCAGCGTCGTGTCCGGGTCGACCGGGAAGTCCACCGCGGCGGCGAACAGTTGCTGCTTGTTGCCGAAATAGTGATGCACCAGGGCCGGGTCGACATCGGCATCGGCCGCGATCGCGCGGATGGATGTCTTGTCGAACCCGGTGCCCGCGAACCGCACCCGCGCCGCGTCGAGAATCGCCAGCCTGGTGTCGGCATTGCCCGGCCTGCGCCCCGTGCGACCGGATTTCGCTGTGCCGGAACCGGATTCGCCGTCACTCATGGGGTGCTCCTCTCGTCGTTGCCTGGCCTCGGTCGCTAGGGGGTGCGTCGACGCAGAGTAGCCGCGGCGAGGCCGAGTGCCACCACCGCGAACCCGGCGACGACGGCGGTATCGCGCCACATCGCGGCCGTCGGCTCGGCGTGCACCGACACCTGCTGCAGCGCGTCCACCGCGTAACTCAACGGCATCACATTGCTGATCGCCTCCAGCCATTCGGGTAGCCGGTCGCGCGGAACCAACAGCCCGCACAGGAAGATCTGCGGCGCGACGATCACCGGCATGAACTGCACGGCCTGGAACTCGGTGCGCGCGAAGGCGCTCGCCAGCAGTCCGAGCCCGACCCCGCAGACCGCGTCGACCATCGCGATCAGCATGACCCAACCGGGGCTGCCCGCGGCATCGAGCCCGAGCAGCCAGAACGCGACCACGCAGGCGACCGCGGCCTGTGCGCCCGCGGCCAGGGAGAACGCGCTGCCGTACCCGGCGAGCAGATCGAGCTTGCTCAGGGGAGTGGTGAGCAGCCGTTCGAGGGTGCCCGATGTGCGTTCGCGCTGCATCGCGATCGCGGTGATCAGGAACATCACGATGAACGGCAGGATCCCGAGCATGGTGATACCCACCCGGTCGAACATCGTGAGCGGGGAGTGCGGCGCGCGCGGCGCGTCCTGATAGATGAAGTACAACAGCGTCATGAGCAGGGCGGGAACCACCAGGATCATCGCCACGGTGCGGTGATCGTTGCGCAGTTGTCGCAGAATCCGGCCGGTGGTCGCGGTGTAGGGGCGCAGGGTGGTCATCGGTGCTCTCCCATCGTGATCAAGGTCAGGAAAGCGGCCTCGAGGTTCTGTTCGTCGGTGCGCTCGCGCAGTTCGTCGGGGCTGAGCTGGGCCAGCAGTTCGCCGTCGCGCATCAGCAGCAGCTTGTCGCAGTGTTCGGCCTCGTCCATCACATGACTCGACACCAGCAAAGTCGTTCCCGCCGCGGCCAATTCGCGGAACTGCTTCCACAACTCCACGCGCAACACCGGATCCAGGCCCACCGTCGGTTCGTCGAGTACGAGCAGCTCGGGCTTGCCGACGAGCGCGCACGCCAGCGACGCCCTGGTCTTCTGCCCGCCCGAGAGCTGATCGCCGAGCTGATCGGCGTGATCGGCCAAACCGACTGCGCCGAGCGCGGATTCGGTGTCGTCCCGGCCGCGCCCGTAGAGCGCGGCGTAGTAGGCCACGTTGTCGCGGACGCTGATGTCGGCGTAGATGCTCGGCGCCTGGGTGACATAGCCGACCCGACGACGTAACCCAGCGCTGCCCGCGGGCTCCCCGAGCACGGTGACAGTGCCCGACTCCACCAGCTGCGTTCCCACGATGCTGCGCAGCAGGGTGGTCTTCCCGCAGCCGGAAGGACCGAGCAAGCCGGTGATCGAGCCGCGCGGGATGTCCAGGGTCAGGCCGCGGAGGACGGGACGTTTTCCGCGCTGAACGGTCAGGCCCGCGACCTGGACGACCATCGGTGGCGGTGCGGTGTGCGACATGGTCGCCTCAATTCATCGAGTGTTGAATTCACTACGTGATGAATTTAGCGCGACGGTGTCGATGTGGCAAGGTCAGTGGGCGTGTCCCGGGGGTGTTTCGGCCTGCTGACCAGGTTCGACGACCGTGAACTGGCCCATCATTCCGACATCTTCGTGCCACAGGAGGTGGCAGTGATACATGTACGGCGTCGTCGGATCGGCCGGTCCGTCGAAGCGCAGAGCCAGGGTCGCGGCCGTATTCGGTGGCAGGAAAATCGTGTCCTTGGGGCCGGTCAGCTCGGGTGGGGGCGGGGCGCCGTCGTAGGCGAGCACCCGGAACTGCACATCGTGGACGTGAAAGTTGTGTGCCATCCCGTCGATGTTGTGCACGACCCAGGTCTCGGTGGTGCCCCGGGTGACGGTGGTGTCGATGCGGCTCATGTCCATGCGCTCGCCGTTGATGCCGCCGAGGGTGAGGTCGAATCGACGTTGCACGACCGAGTCCGCGCCGTCGGGAATCGACGGCGGCACCAGGGCATCCGGCAGCGCGGGGGAGGGCCGCAAGGTGGCGGCGGCGCGCAGTTCGAGGACATCGAAGGTGTCGTCGCCACCGGAGAACCGGTTCGACCAGAAGCCGAGGCCCGCCTCGAGCTTCTCGCTCCGCAACACGGTGCGTTCGCCGGGCGACATCCGAACCACGATCTCCGCGCGTTCACCGGGGGAGAGACGGATGCGATCCAGCGTGACGGGCTGTTCGAGCAGGCCGCCGTCGGAGCCGATCGTGGCGAACGGGCGGGCGTCGTCGAAGGCGAAGGTGTAGATCCGCGCGGTCGAGGCATTGAGCAGGCGCAGCCGCACCGATTCGTCGCCGACCTCCTGATAGGGAGACAGGGTGCCGTTGACCATGGTGCGATCGCCGAGGAACCCGGTATCGCGGAAGATCGCGTGCGCGCCGTCGAGGCGGCGGCCGCGCAGGCGCATGTCCTGCACGATCACCGGGATGTCGTCGATGCCGTAGGTGCTCGGCAGCGGCAGCTCCGCGCTCGGCACGTCGTCGATCAGGAACATCCCCGCCAGGCCGCGGCGCACGTGATCCTCGGTCGCGCCGTGTGGGTGTGGGTGGTACCAGAGGGTCGAAGCAGGTTGGGCGACAGTCCATTCCGGCGTCCACGACGCGCCGGGATCGACCATCTGGTGCGGTCCGCCGTCCATGGCGGCGGGTAGATGCATGCCGTGCCAGTGCACTGTCGAGGCCTCGGGCAACTGGTTGCGCACCTGGACCCGCACGCGCTCGCCGCGGGCCGCGCGCAGTGTCGGGCCGAGATAGCTGCCGTTGAAACCCCAGGTCTCGGTGGCGCGGCCGGGCTCGAAGGTGGTTGTCCCGGATTGCATATCGAGCGAGAACGTCCGGGTGCCGTCGGCGTCGACGGTCGACTCGGCCAGCGGTGGAATGACCAGTGGCCGAGTGAATTCTGTCGTCCCCACGGTGGAGATATCGGCGGAGGCCCACGTCCAGCTCACCGCGCCTGCGATCGCGGTGATCAGGGCGAGGGCGACAACGGCGACACCGAGCAGAATGCGTCGCGGGCGAGCACGAGAAGACATGCTCCGACGATAGGAATCCGGACCCTCGCCGCACATCGGGAAGCGCCCCCATCTTCACCCTGGGAACTACCCCCGAGTGGCCGAGGTCGGTTCAGGTTTCGAATGCGACGCCGGTCAGTTCTTCGGATACCGCCCACAACCGAGCCTGGCTGTCGCGCTGGTGCGCACGCTCGGCGGCCTCGGCCTGTCCCGGGAATCCGCCGATCTCGAAAAGACCTGACGGGCCGTAGTATTGGCCGCCCGACGCGGCAGGATCGGTGGCGGCGCGCAGCGTCGGCAGCGCGCCCATGGCGGGCGTGCGGCCGAACAGACGAGCGATCGCCAGATTCGGTAGCCGGAACGCGGCGGGCGAGTAGCGGAAGACCTCGGTGCTGGCGCCACCAGGATGGGCGGCGAGCGCTTCGGCCGGGGTGCCCGCGAGCCTGCGGTCGAGTTCGTAGGTGAACATCAGGTTCGCCAGTTTCGACTTGGCATAGGAATTTCCGGTCGTTGCGGCCGGGTCGGCGGCGTCGATCCGGCCGAACCGGTGGCCGATGCTGCTGACGGTGACGACTCGCGCCGCGGCAGCCGCGACGATGCGGTCGATGAGCAGCCCGGTGAGGGCGAAATGGCCCAGATGATTGATGCCGAACTGGATCTCGAACCCGTCCTCGGTGCGACCGGTCAACCCCGTGACGCCCGCGTTGTTGATCAACAGATCGATACGGTCGAATCGGCTGCGGATCGTCGCGGCCGCGGCGCGGACCGAAGACAGGTCGGCCAGATCGAGTTCAACGCAGTCGATCGAGGTTCCGGGTGACCGCTCGGTAATTCGCCGGGCCGCGTCCTCGGCCCGGCTCCGGTCGCGGCACGCCAGGACGACGCGGGCGCCGTGTTCGGCAAGCGCGCGAGCCGTTTCGAAGCCGAGGCCGGTATTGGCGCCGGTGACGACGGCGACTCTGCCGGTCAGATCAGGGATATCTGCTTCGGTCCATCTGTTCAATCGACTCACTCCTAAAGGTGAATGCCTGGTTCAGGTTAAAGTGAACCAGTGGTTCATGTTATTCGCAAGACTGGATCTGCGAGGATGGCGGCGAGATGAACGGTCAACCCCTGCGCGTGGACGCGCTGCGTAATCGTCAGGCGATCCTCACCGCCGCACGCGAACTCGTCGCCGCGCGCGGGCCCGAGGTCGGCATGGATCAGATTGCCGCGGCGGCGGACGTCGCGGTCGGCACCCTGTATCGGCACTTCCCGGCCAAGAAGGACCTGATCGAGGCAATCGCTGCCGATCTTGTCGACGGTGTCGGCGAGTCATTGGATGCCGTACTCGAAGCTGTCGAGAACGGCACGAGTTCGGGCCTCGACGCGCTCGTCGCACTGTTTCGACGCGTCGTGATCGACCTGCGCCAGGAGCGGCTGTTCCGGCTCGCCGTCACGGGAGTCGCCGACGAGTCGTTGCGTGAGATCCAGCGGCGCGGCCGGGCGGCAGTCGAGCGGTTGGTCGCCGCGGCGCATGGTGACGGCGCGTTGTATCCCGACGTCACCGCCGATGATGTCGTACTGCTGCTGAGTGCCGCGCCGGTCGAGCCGATGCCGGAGGCGGAGCGGCGGCGGTGGCTGATTCTGATGCGAAGGGCGCTCACGCCGCCGTAAAGAGTGATGTGATGCAGGTCACATAAAAGCCTGTCACGTTGGTCGCGGCTCACTTGTCCTATGCACATCCCATCGACAAGGAGCACCGCAATGACCACCACCACGCACCGCATCGTTGTTCTCGGCGCCGGCTACACCGGCATGCTGGCCGCGATCCGCCTGGCGCGGCGTACCAGGAAGCTGGATGTGGCGATCACGCTGGTCAACCCGTCGGCCCGCTTCACCGAGCGGCTGCGGATGCACCAGATCGCCGCGGGTCAGGAACTCGCGCATCACGACATCCCGGAAATCCTCGACGGTACCGGCATCGAATTCGTCCAGGGCCGGGTCACCGCGATCGACCCCGCCGCCCAGCGCGTCCAGGTCGACGGCGCCGGCGAACTCGCCTACGACGAACTGGTCTACGCCCTCGGCAGCACCGCCGAGACGACTCTCGTGCCCGGCGTCGCCGAGCACGCCATGACCCTCGACGACCCGCGCCGAGCCCACGAATTCGCAGGCGAGCTGGCCACTCTCGCGGCCGAGGGCGGTTCCGTCGCCGTCTGCGGTGGCGGTCTCACCGGCATCGAAGCCGCCGCCGAGATCGCGGAAAGCCACCCCGGTCTGCGCGTCACGCTGATCAGCTCGGGCGAGCCGGGGGCGATGATGGGCGACAAGGCCCGCACGCATCTGAACAAGACACTGGATCGGCTCGGCGTCGTCCGCGAGATCGGCGTGCGTGTTGCCGAAGTGCAGCCTGACGCGGTCGAGCTCGCAGACGGCACAGTGATCGGCGCCGACCTCATCCTCTGGACCACGGGTGTGCGGGTCTCGCCGCTGGCCACCGAGGCGGGCATCGAGACCGACTCGCGTGGACTGATCGTCGTCGACCCCACACTGAAGTCGGTGTCGCACCCCACGATTCACGCGATCGGTGACGCCGCCGCCGTCCGCCAGGCCTGGGGTCGGGTACACGGCACCTGCCAGAGCGGGCTGCCCACCGCCGCCTACACCGCCGACGTGATCGCCGCCGAACTGCGCGGCAAGAGGATTCGTCCGTTCCGTTTCGGCTACTTCCACCAGCCCGTCAGCCTGGGCCGCCGCGACGCGGTCATCCAGTTCACCAAGGCCGACGACAGCCCACGCCGCCTCTACCTGACCGGCTGGGCCGCGCGCACCTACAAGGAGATGGTCAGCAGCAGCCCCGTGCCGACCTTCAAGGCCAGCAAGAAGATGACCATGAACGTGCAATTGTCCAAGGGCGGTAGCGCAACCCGCGCCGCCGCGTGAAGTAGGTTGACGCCGTGGCCGACCAGGATCCGTTCCTCGAACACCGTCGCCTGTTGTTCGCGACGGCCTATCGCATGCTCGGCACCGTCACCGACGCCGAGGACGTCCTGCAGGACACCTGGCTCAAGTGGAACGACACCGACCGCACCGCGGTCGCCCACCCCAGGGCTTACCTGGTCCGCACGGTCACCAATCTCTCGCTCAACCGGCTCACCTCCGCCCGCGCGACCCGCGAAAGCTATGTCGGCCCCTGGCTTCCCGAGCCGGTGCTGACATCGCCCGATATCGCCGAGGACACCGAATTGGCCGATACCGTCTCCACCGCCATGCTCGTCGTGCTGGAAACCCTCACCCCCGTCGAACGCGCGGTGTTCCTGCTGCGCGAAGTGTTCGGCTACTCGCATGCCGAAATCGCCGAAGCCTTGAACCGTCCCGAGGCTAGTGTGCGCCAGATCGCGCACCGCGCGAAGAGCCACGTCCAGTCGCGCCGCCCACGATTCGATACCGACAAGACCGCTCGCGCCCAGGTCACCGCACAATTCATGGCAGCCTGCGCCGGTGGTGACCTCAACGCCCTGATGGACCTGCTCGCCCCCGATGTCACGTGTTGGTCCGACGGCGGCGGCGTGGTCACCGCCGCGCGCCGCCCGCTGCACGGTCCCGACCATGTCGCCCGCTGGATCCTCGGCGTCCTCGCGAAACCGTCGTCCGCGGGCTTCGAACTCACCGCGGCCGACATCAACGGCGAGCTCGGCGCACTGGCCTCCTTCGCCGGAAACCCCGGCGCCGCCTTCACTTTCGACCTGGTCGACGGCCACATCCAGCACCTGCGGTTCCAGGTCAACCCCGGCAAACTGGCAGGTCTGTATCGCGGCACCGACCTGCTCGGCTGACAAATCCTTTGCCGGTTCGCCGTTGCCTGACCCGGCCGCCACGGGGCACCGAGGTGCGAGCGAGAATGAAGATCGTGTCCGCCCAGGAACTGGCCGTCGATCCGCCCGCCGCCGCGCACCGGCTGCTCGGCGCCATCCTGACGTCGGGTCCGGTGGCGCTGCGCATCGTGGAAGTCGAGGCCTACGGCAGCGACCCCGACGGTCCGTGGCCCGATCCGGCCGCGCACTCCTGGCCGGGCCCCACGGCGCGCAACGCGGTGATGTTCGGCCCGGCCGGGCGGCTCTACGTCTATCGCTCGTACGGAATTCACCTGTGTGTGAACGTGACCGGTGGCTACGACGGTGAGGCCGGTGCGGTGCTCGTTCGAGCGGCAGAAGTGGTCGACGGCATCGATCTCGCGCGCGAGCGCAGGCCCGCTGCCCGCAAGGACACCGATCTGGCGAGGGGGCCGGGCAATGTCGGCAGCGCACTCGGCGTCAGCATGTCCGACTACGGAACCGAACTGTTCGACCCCTTCTCCGCCCTGCACCTCGAACTGAAACCACCTGTGCCACAAGAAGATATCGCGTCCGGTCCGCGCGTCGGGGTCAGCGTCGCGGCCGAGGTGCCATGGCGGTTCTGGCTTGCGGCCTCGCCCGCCGTCTCGGTCTATCGGCGCAGCCCACGCGCGCCCGAACCGAGGACGTAGCAGCGTGCGGAAAATCCTTTGCCGACAGCGATGAGTTCGCGGGCGATGGTCCGTCTTATCTGGTGAACGCGCTACCGACCGAGCGCGACCGACCCGAAGGACACGAAATGACCACCGCAACCCCTTCCGCGAACTTCTCCGACGCCGCCTACCAGCCCGGCAAGATCCGCAACCGCGTCCTGTGGACCTTGCAGGTAGTGCTCGGCCTGTTCTTCATCATCGCTTCGGGCGGTCCGAAGCTCGTCATCCCGAACACCTTGATGGAGAACGCCCCCGAGAATCTGACCATCCCCCTCGGGCTGCTGATCTTCATCGGAGTCGTCGAGGTAGCGGGCGGTATCGGCCTGATGGTGCCGCGACTCAGTGGTCTGGCCGCCGCCGGACTGTCCGTGCTCACCGTGCTCGCCGCCGCGACGCAGGCCTTCATCGCCGACAAGCCCGCGATGGGAATCTTCCCGCTGGTGCTCGCCGCGATCTTCGCCTGGATCGCCTACGAACGTCGCGCCACCATCACCGCGCTGGTGCGCTGATCTGCGACTCGACACGCTGACGATCGCCGGAGCCCGGGGGGTTCCGGCGATCGTCGGCGTGCCGAGGAGTGTCGGCCGACGAGGCGCTTCGGCCGCGGAGCCAAGATCACCCCGCCGATCTCGTCGGCGAACCCAATTGGGCGAATCGGACCGGAATGCGACGATCGAAGACCACGTCGAAAGACCGTACGAGCAGGAGCGCCCGTGTTCACTTTCCCCAGCATCGACGGCACCGCCATCCATGTGCGGAGCTGGCTCCCCACGGATGCCGAGCCGCGTGGCGTCGTGCAGATCGCGCACGGCATGGGCGAGCACTCCGACCGTTACGGTCATCTCGCCGAACGACTCGCCGGCCTCGGATTCGCCGTCTACGCCGACGATCACCGTGGCCACGGTCTCAGCATGGGCACGGTCCCCGGTGACCTCGGCCCCGACGGCTGGAACCTGCTCGTCGCCGACGAGGTCGCGCTCACCGAGATCCTGCGCGAACGCCACCCCGGCCTGCCCGTCACCCTGATCGGCCACAGCCTCGGCTCGTTCGCCGTGCAGCAGTACCTCCTCGACCACTCCGACCTCGTCGACGAGGTCGTCCTGAGCGGCACGACCGCCGTCGACGGGCTGTTCGGCGAGATCGCGGCCGCCGGCGGTGACCTGATCGGATTCTTCAACGCCGAATTCCAGCCCACCCGCACCGAGGCCGACTGGATCAGCCGCGACGAAGCCCAGGTCGACGCCTACAACGCCGACCCCTGGTGCGGTTTCGCCATCGACGACACCAATATGGGTCTGCTCGCGGCCAACGCCCAGACTCGGTTGTCGAACCCGAGCACGGTACGCACCGACCTGCCGATCTATGTGATGGTGGGCGAGAAGGACCCGCTCAACAACAAGCTGCGCCTGTCCGACCTGCTCGTGCAGCGTTACCGCGGCGCGGGCCTGAACGACCTCACCTATCAGGTCTACCCGGACGCCCGCCACGAAGTCCTCAACGAAACCAACCGCGACGAGGTCGAAGCGGATCTGCTCGCCTGGATCACCCGCGCACGCGACTGACGAACCGCATGCGGAAAGATAGGTCAGCGTGACCGGCGACATCTTCGACGAACTGACCTGGCGCGGCCTGATCGCGCAGTCCACCGACCTGGACGAGCTGCGCGCTGCCGCGGCCGCCGCACCCCTGACGCTCTATGCCGGCTTCGATCCGACCGCCGCCAGCCTGCACGCCGGCCACCTCGTCCCGCTGCTCGCGCTCAAGCGCTTCCAGCTGGCCGGGCATCGGCCGATCGTGCTCGCCGGCGGCGCGACCGGAATGATCGGCGACCCGCGTGACGTGGGCGAACGCACCATGAACTCGACCGACACCGTGGCCGAGTGGGCACAGCGGATCAGGGGCCAGCTCGAGCGTTTCGTCGACCTCGACGAATCGCCGACCGGGGCGGTCATCGTCAACAACATGGACTGGACGGGCCCGCTGTCGACCGTCGACTTCCTGCGCGATATCGGCAAGCACTTCTCGGTGAACGTCATGCTCGCCCGCGACACCGTCAAGCGGCGGCTCGAAGGCGACGGCATCTCCTACACCGAGTTCAGCTACATGCTGCTGCAGGCCAACGACTACCTGCAGTTGCGGCGCGAGCACGGCTGCACGTTGCAGGTCGGTGGCTCCGATCAGTGGGGCAACATCATCGCCGGCGTGGAGCTGAACCGGCGAGTCGACGGCGCGCATGTGCACGCGCTCACCGTGCCGCTGGTGACCTCGGCCGACGGCAAGAAGTTCGGCAAGTCCACCGGTGGCGGCAGCCTGTGGCTCGACCCCGAACTGACCAGCCCCTACGCCTGGTACCAGTACTTCGTGAACACCGCCGACGCCGACGTCGTGCGCTACCTGCGCTGGTTCACCTTCCTGAGTCGCGAAGAACTCGACGAACTCGAGCAGGCGACGGTGGAACGTCCGTTCGCCCGCGAGGCACAGAAGCGCCTGGCCGCGGAGATGACCACGTTGGTGCACGGCGCGGACGAGACCCGCGCGGTGGAACTGGCCAGCGGGGCGCTGTTCGGTCGCGGTGAGCTGGGTGAACTTCCGCTGTCCACGCTCGGTGCGGCGCTGCGCGAAACCGCGGTGGACGGCAAGGTGGCCGAGGTCGTGCCCGGTGAACCGAACACGATCGTCGACCTGCTCGTCGCGTCGGGCCTGTGCGAGAGCAAGGGAGCGGCCCGCCGGGTGGTCAACGAAGGCGGCGCGTCGGTGAACAACCAGCGGGTGAGCGACGTCGAATGGACTCCGTCCGATGCCGACTACCTGCACGGTGAGTGGCTGGTGCTGCGGCGCGGAAAGAAGAACATGGCGGGCGTGCATCGGATAGCCTGACGTCGTTGCGGAGGCCTGAGTCACATGCGTGTGATTCAGGCCGGCGCAGCGGCTGAGCGCACCGCCGTGACCTGCGGAGATCCGGTGTTGTCCAGGCGATTTGACGCGGCGTTATCCGGCGCGTAACTTATTGGAAGTCAGAGCGACACGGACACCAACCCGGAGCCGAGACGCTAGCCCGAGAGGCTGGCGGGCCAAGGGAAAACGCGGTAGTACGGGGAAAGCGCCTGACAGAGCTGAAGATCTTGTGACCAGGCTTACGATTGACATCGTCTGGACGTGAGGTTAGGCTGGAACAGTTGCCCTTCGGAAGATCCGGAAAGATCCGGTTATTCTGTTTGTGCGTGTGTTCTTTGAGAACTCAATAGTGTGTCGATGAATGTCAGTGCCAATAATTATTATTGGTTCCAATCTTTCATGTACCCCCCGGTCGTGGGAGG
>NZ_LMFE01000013.1:0-340941 GCF_001427185.1 Nocardia sp. Root136 | reverse complement strand
CTGACCACGGTCACCAACCAGTTGCGTGCCAACTCGGGCGCGATGATCGAGATCGTCGACGTGGTGCCGCTGCTCATGGAGAACATCGACGGCGCCATCAACAAGGAAAAGGGCTTCGTCCGCCTGCAGGGCCTGGTCGGTACCGCTCTCTCGGGCGAGATCGTCAGCGTGTTCTGTGAGCGGATCCAGATGCGGCCCGATGGTTGCCGCACCACCGGGAACGTCCAGGACTTCGGCCCCGACTACGGGCTCACCGCCGCACTGCTCGGACTGACGAAATGAACCGACGAATGACGATGAAGGCCCGCCGCGCGCTGCTCTCCGCAGCCGCATTGGCCACGGTCGCGATCACGACCGGCTGTGGCTTCACCGTGGAGGATCTGCCGTTGCCCAAGCCGGGCACCGGCGGCGAGACCTACACCCTGCACGCGAAGTTCGAGAACGCCCTGAACCTGCCCGATCAGGCCAAGGTGAAGGTCGGTGGTTCCGATGTCGGCGTCGTGTCGGCGATCACGACCAAGAACTTCGAGGCCATGGTCGACATGGAGATCAACGTCGATTACAAGCTGCCGAAGGGCAGCACCGCGGAGTTGCGCCAGGCCACTCCCCTCGGCGACGTCTTCATCGCGCTGAGCAGCCCGAAGAACGCCGCGGGCGGGCCCGACATGGCCGCGGGTGACACGTTCACCCTGGAAGCCACCTCGGCCGGCGCCACGGTGGAAGAGCTGCTGGTCTCGGTGTCGATGCTGTTCAACGGCGGCGGCGTCGCCAGCCTGAGCAGGCTCGGTACCGAACTCGGCTCGATCCTCAACGGGCACGGCGGTGAACTCGGCCACCTGATCTACGAGATGACAGGCGTCATCGGCGAGTTGAACAACAACAGCGCCAAGGTCGACTCGGTACTGACGGAGTTCAACACCCTCGCCAACACCATCGAGGCCAACAAGGGCCAGCTCGGCCAGGTGGCCGACACGCTGCCCCAGGCCATCGGCGCGATCGCCGAGAACAACAAGGCGATCGGTGACCTGCTCACCAAGCTGGCCACGGCTACCGCCGCCCTCGGCGACTACTCCAACACCACCGGTGATCAGCTCTCCGACCTGCTCACCAATCTCGACAATCTGATGAACGCGCTGGCCGCGACCGGCAACGACTTCGGATATGTGATGGATCAGTTGCACGCGATCCGTCCCGGCGCCAACCAGACGTTCCTCGGTAAGGGTCTGGCGCCGTACGCGACGCTGACCAACCTCGATGTGGGCGCGCTGACCGACCCGGCGAACAGCAAGCTCTGGGACATGAAAGATGTGAACGATTTCGTCGGCAGCTTCATCCAGGTGCTGCAGATCGTTCAGGGCCGAGTGGGAGGCCACCGATGAGCAGGCTGAAGAAGTTCGCCGGCAGCAAGATCCTGCTGGCCAACAGCGCGCTCGTAGTCGTGCTGTTGCTCGGCGGGACGTACCTGCTGGTCAACGTGATGCGGGTCAATCCGCTGCGATCCGAGTACGACGTCACCGTGAACCTGGACCGCTCCGGTGGTCTGCAGCCGGGCAACGACGTGACCATGCGTGGTTTCCGGATCGGCAAGGTCACCTCGATCGAACTGATCAACGACGGCGAGGCGATCGCCGCCAAGACGCAGATCGACAAGGATTTCAAGATCCCGGTCGACACCATGATCCAGGTGGCGGCGCTGTCGGCGGCGGGTGAGCAGTACATCGACTTCCGTCCGAAGAGCGATGTCGGCCCGTTCCTCAGCGACGGCGCGGTGATCAAGTACAGCCCGGAGCAGATCCAGACGCCGGTTCCGGTGTGGGCCGTGCTCGATGACACGAGCGCGCTGATCGCCCAGGTGGATCCGAAGCAGTTCGACGTGATCCTCGACGAGCTCGATATCGCGCTCGGTGCCGGTCCCGACCAGCTGCGCAGCATGATCAACGGCGTCAGCCTGGTGGTCGCCGGTCTGGACAACCTGCTTCCGCAGACGGTGAACCTCATCGCCAACCTGCGGGTGATCGCCGAGACCACCTCGAACGCTCAGCCGGATCTGCAGACGCTCACCCGTAATTCGGGCGCGCTGCTCACCCAGTTCAACAACGCCAACGCCGAGCTGCAGGGCGTGCTCGACAACGCGCCCGCGCAGTTCGAAACCCTCGGTGCGGTGCTGGACTCGACGGCTGATCCGATCAGCTCGCTGGCGGCCAACTTCGTGGCCATCACCAAGGCGGCGCAGTTGCGTCAGCCCGCCCTGCGACTGCTGTTCCCGTCGCTGGCGCTGGGCCTCGGGTCGATCGGCGCCCCGGCGCACGAAGGCGAATTCCACACCATCATCGATATCTGGCCACGTCCGACGTGTAACTACGACACCGAGTACCGGCGCAACGAAGAGGTCCAGGACGGCAGCATTCCGAAGTGGAATTACTGCACCAACCCGACCTCTGACCTGCAGATCCGTGGTTCGGCCAACGCCCCGCGCCCGAACGTGCCCAATAACGGCGCGCAGATGCCGCCCGGTGTCGACCCGAAGGAGCGGACACCTATTCCCGCCAAGTGAGATGGTGCCCGGCCAGGCTGTTCACAGCTTGACCGGGCATACTCGCGGGGAAGAAGTGTGGCCCGGCTCACGGACCACAATCGGAAATCGGTGCGATCATGTGCGCCGGGAAAGAGCAGGATTGATTCGATGACCAGCGACGATGCCCAGAGCAAGTCCGATGCTGCCGCGGCAGACAAGCCCGATCTGGCGAAGACCGACGACACCGTGAAGGGTGCGGCGGCCACTCCCGAGGTCGATCAGCCGACTGTCAAGGCGCAAACCGTGACCGAGGCGCCGGCTCCGGCCGCTGCCCCGACCGCGACATCGAGCTCGACGGGCTGGATCGCCGCAGGTGTGGCCGGTGTGGTCGCAGTCGGCGCGATCACCGCGGGTGTGGTGTTCTTCCTGCAGAACAACAACAAGGCCGAAAAGCTCGACGCTATCGCCGAGTCCACCAAGGCAGCCTGCGATTACGGCGCCATCCTGGCCAACTACGACTACTCCAAGGATCTCGACGGCTATATCGCGTCGATGAAGGCGGGCGCCACCGGCGACTACCTCAAGGAGTTCAGCGATGCCAGCGAGGCGCTCAAGGGCGCGATGGTGCAGGCCCAGGTCAAGTCGACCGGCGAAGACGTGCAGTGCGCCTACATGTCGGGCAGCACCGACGACGTCAAGGCCATGGTCACCATGACCCAGTACCGCACCAACTTCACCCAGACCCAGCCCGATCGGATGATGTTCGCGATCGAGATGAGCCTCGAGCGCTCCGGCGACAAGTGGCTGGTCAGCAAGCTGGACTCGCCGCTGCTCAAGAACGGCGGCGGCGCCGCGGCCGGTGGCGGCGGCACGGCTCCCGGTCAGGCGGTTCCGGCACCGGCTCCCGCTCCGGCGCCCGCCCCGACACCTGGGAACTGAGCACGTCAGGAAACTGAGCCAACCGAAACGCCGCGGGCAGATTCATCGCCCGCGGCGTTTCGTTGTCCGGTCCCACTCCGGTCGCACCGCACCTAGAACAGGGTGAGAGTCCCTGCCACCGGCGCGTCAGCTGCGACCGACTTCCCTGTGGAGACCGTATTATTTGCGGCTGGTGCCGCGGGTTCTCGGCCCCGAAGCCTCGATTCTTCCCTCCCGCCGGGCACTCCTTCGTCGCACCCTCTGGTCAGTCCAGAATCAAGGCGGCCGAGAACCGGGTCCGGGGCGGCTGGCGCCGCAGGTATCAGTACACCGTCGCGGACTGCCCGCGCGGCCTCGCCTGCCAGTTTGTCGGCTTCTTCGTTGAAGTAGTTGCCCACGTGCCCGCGCACCCAGCGGAAACGCACCGGCCCTTCGCGGCCGGTGATGGCCCGGTCGATCTGCTTGATGATCTCTACGTTCTTCACCGCGCCGCCGGTGGAGGTGCGCCAGCCGTTGCGTCGCCAGCTGGTGATCCATTCCGAGGCGCACTTGATGGCGTACTGGGAGTCGCTCTCGATGAGCATCGGCTCGGCGCCGGGGTGGGCGAGGATGGCTTCCAGCACGCCGCGGAGCTCGGCGATCTGGTTGGTGCCGCTGGCGGCACCGCCGCTGTCGGCGGGCCCGGAATGATTCACCCATGCCCAGCCGATGGCACCACCGGGATTACGCAGGCAGGACCCGTCGGTGCTCACGATGATCATGACCGCCACCCTAGGCGATGCGGCCGACAAGATCGGTACCGTGGAATGCCTCTATCTCCCTTCGCAACCGCGATTCCGTTCGGCGCAGTGCCGATTTCGCGGCCGCGTCGACGAGGCCGTGGCACAGGCGGCCGAACATGCCGCGTGGTGGTGGATAGTCGGCTTCGGAGGTCAGTACCGACCGTTCGTAGCCGAGTGGATCGAAGCGTAGGGTAACGGTTCCGTATACCCGCCCACGCAGGGTATACCCGATAACGGCATTGCGCCGATATTCGGTGATCTCCACCGATGATCGCAGCGGAATCACTCCGAACAACCGGACTTTCACCGCGAAAGCGGCACCGAGCCCCTGATCCGGTTCGCCGAGCGGCGTCACTTCGGTGACGCCGAACATCCACTGCTGCCCGTGGCGGAAATCCTCGGTATAGGCGAAGGCGGCGTCTACCGTCGCGCCGACGTCACTCGCAAACCTGATGTGGCCCATCGGCCCTCCCTGATCCGGATGGGTTTCCTCGCCCACGCGTACAGGAGCCAAAAGTACTACAAATCTCCGGTTTATTTAGCGGAATAGACTTGTTCGACCAGGTATTCCGCGATCGGCATCGCCGACGTGGCGGCCGGGGAGGGCGCGTTGAGTACGTGGATCGAGCGGGGCGTGCGTTCGATGAGGAAGTCGTGCACCAGGGTGCCGTCGCGGAGCACCGCCTGGGCCCGGATACCCGCGCGGTGAGCGAGCAGGTCGTCGGTGGTGAGTTCGGGGCAGTATTTGCGGCATTCGGCGAGGTAGCCGCGCTTGAACACCGAATTGCGGAGCTCGCGCACCCCCGTGGCGAGATGGTCGCGGGCCACCCGGCGCACGCCGGCGAAGCTCAGCACGTCGATGGCGTCGCGTCGGTTCACGCTGCCCTTGCGGTAGCCCTCCCGCGACAGGCCGAGTACCGCGTTCGGGCCGACGGTGAGTTCGCCGTCGATGGTGGGACTCAGGTGTACGCCGAGGAACGGCAGCGCGGGGTCGGGCACCGGGTAGATCAGCGTGCGTACCAGGTCCGATCGCTCAGCGGGGAGTCGGTAGTACTCGCCGCGGAACGGCACGATACGAAAATCGGTGTCTATCCCGGCCTTTCGCGCCATCCGGTCGGCTTGCAAGCCCGCGCAGACGATCAGCGTGCCCGCGGTGACCGAGCCCCTCGGACCCGAAACCGTGACAGCTGAGGCGCTCTCGGTGATCGCGTCGACAGCGGTGCCGAGCAGGATCTCCCCGCCCATCGCCTCGACCTCGACGGCGAGCGCGGCGGTGATCTTCGTGTAGTCGATGATGCCGGTGGCAGGCACGAACAGCGCGCCGACGCCGCTGATCCGTGGTTCGCGCCGCCTCAGCTCGGCCGCATCGATCGCCTCGACCTCCACACCGTTGGCGATCGAGCGCTCGTAGAGCGCGAGCATCCGCTCGTGTTCGGCGGAATCGGTGGCTACCAGCAACTTTCCGCATTCACGGAACGGAATGTCGTGGGCCGCGGCGAATTCCTTCGTCCACCGCGCACCGGCCCGGCACAGCCGCGCCTTCAAACTGTCCGGGGGGTAATAGATCCCGGAGTGGATGACGCCGCTGTTGTGCCCGGTCTGATGCGCGCCGAGCGCGGCTTCCTTCTCGATGAGGACCAGGCTCGCATCGGCATACTCGGTCAGCAGCCGATGCGCGGTGGCCACGCCGACGATGCCGCCGCCGACCACGCAGAAGTCGTACGCACCGCTCGAGGTGCCGTGAGGAGGAGTCACACGCCGACGGTAGCCGGGGTGTCCTCGATCGAGGACCGCGGTGCTTCGGCGTCGCCGTCGTCGTCGCCCGATTCCGTAGTAGTGCCGGGGGTCTCGGCGCTGGGGGTCTCGGCTGGTTCGGTGCCCGTTCCCTCGACCCGCAGCGTGTGGCTGCCGAGGCCGGGGTCCGACAATACGAACACCAATTCCCCACGGCGCGCGTCGAATTCGGTGTGCAATGCGGTCACAGCAGCCGGATCCGGGGTCAGGCCGAGGTATTTCGCCGCCACCGTCACGAGGTTCGTGTCCACGGTGAACGACACGCTGTCGCTGCGCGGCGGCGCCACCTGCGCGCCGACATAGGTGCCGCCGATACCCACCCGTCCGGTCAGCGGCGAATTGGCCGGTCGCGCACCGACTCCGGACTGCTGGGCAGTGATCGGCGTGCGCGTGGCGGCGGGTTCCGAGCGCTCGGTGGTCAGCGTCGGCGCCCCGAAAGACATGGCCAGCTCGACGCCGGCGTGTGGTGCGGAGTCCTCGAGCGAGAAGGGGCGATGAGGGCCGGGGTTCGGCGTCGCGGTCGGTTCCGCCTGATCGTGCGCGGGTGGCGGGCCGAGCTCCGGCATGTGATTGACGATGTAGGCGCCCGCGGCGAAGGTGAGGCAGAGGCTGGCTGCGCCGGAGATCACGATCGCGGACAGGCGCACGATCTGAGCAGGCCGATGTGCGGTCACGATGCGGTTCCCTCCTGTGGCTGTGGGTATACCCGAGTTGAACGGGCCCGCATCGTTGAAAGCCACGTGCTGATTCCACGTTACGTGTTGAGCCGCACAGTAACCGCTCCACCGCAGTGAGATCAGAGCCACATCCGAAACGATGCCGTATCACTCCTAGTCGGGGCGGATTTTCGCATGGGCAAGTGTTTCTCACACCGCGTATCGGGTATCTGATGGAAGCAGGCGAGCGTCATTCACGACTGCCACGGTGGTCACCCCCGGCCAATGAAGTCCGGGGCAGTCGGCACGAATGGCGCTCAGGGACTGGCGCTCGCCTGTTCGGGGGATGGGTGGGCGTGACGGCGAGTCAGGTGTTCGGTAGTCCAGGACGGTTTGACGCTGTGTTTGTTGGCGCGCTGGCGCGCGCGTGTCCGCGGCCACCACGGGCCGCCGGTTAGACGCCGTTGCTTGCTCCTTCGTCGCGTACGCAACGGCGTCTAACCGGCGACCCGGCCGCGGACCGGCCACTTCGTGGCCGCCGCTCCCTAGGGGTCGCGGGTGCGGGGCTGGGAGTGCGGTCATGGCGGATTTGGGGTTTGCCGACGTGGGGTTCGGTGGTTAGGCGAACTGGCCTGCTTCGCGGCCTTGGCCGGGCGGGCCTGCGAAGGCTTGGGCGATGCCGAGCCAGTGGTCGGCGTCGGGGCCTTCGGTGATCAGGGCGGTGTCTTCGCGGTGGCGGCGTTGGGTGGCCACGAGGCAGAAGTCGAGGGCGGGGCCGGTGACGCGCTGGGGGGCGTTTTCGGGGCCCCAGGTCCAGGGGGTGCCGTCGGGGGCGGTGAGTTCTACGCGGAATTCTTCGGTGGGGCCGGATTCGCCGTTGACCAGGTAGGCGTAGTTCCTGGCGCGCACGCTGATGTGGGCGACGGTGCGCAGGCGGGCCGTGGGGACTCGGGTTACCTCGAGGGCGTCGGCGACGTCCTGGCCGTGGGCCCAGGTTTCCATGATGCGGGCCGAGATCATCGACGCGGCGCTCATCGGCGGGCCGAACCACGGCAGTTTGGTGCCGGGAGGCACGGCGGCCAGTGCGGCGATAAGCTGCTCGCGGCCTGCGCGCCAGCGGACCAGCAGCTCGGCGGGTGGTGTCTGCGCGATTTCCTCGGCGCCTTCGTCGACGAGGGTGAATGCTCGCGACGCGGCCTCGGTGAGGAACGCGGTGAAGGCATCGGCGTCGGTCGCGGCCAGCACCGACACCTCGTCGGTCCAGGTCAGATGGGCGATCTGGGTGGCGATGTCCCAGCGTGGCGCGGGCGTCGGCGTCTTCCACCGCTCGGGGGTCAGTGGTGCGACCAGGTTTTCCAGATCCGCGCATTCGGCGGCGAAATCGTCGAGCAGCGCTGCGAGGTCAGCCATGGAGTTCCCTTGCCGATCATGGCGCGACCCGGTAGCGGCGCGCCGTCGTCACCAAGAGTCGCAGCGACCGCCAAAAAATGCAAGCACGCGTGCTTGTTATTGAGAACTACCAACCGAAGGTGACGAGGTGGAGTGCGCCGACACCGATACCCAGCGCCCCACCGTGCAGATACAGCAACCACGCGTCCTGTTCGACCGACGCGTAGAACATCTCCATGAACTCGCCGGGCGTCAGAGTCCGCAGCTTGCGCGCCGCGAAGTCGTCGATCTTCTTCGCCTGTTCCAGCACGAACTGTTCGTCCTCGATCATCGTGCGCGCCGAGAGCACCCCGGCACCGGCGCCGGAGACCGCCAGGTTCTCGAACTGCTTCTTGCCGAGCGCGGCACGCACCACGAACGCGGTCGCACCGAGCTGCTTGTGGATCTCCTCCGACACCACCCGCTCGATGAGCTGACGGGTCTTGTCCCCGTTCGGCCCTTCCAAGAGCTCGACCGACAGGTTCTCCACGGTCAGCACCTGGTAGGCCAGGATGTGCGCGAGGTCGGTGGCGGCCTGGGGCTGACGCTTGGCCAGCAGCGCCTGGCGCCACAGGTACTTGTAGCGCGGCTGCGGATCGCCGGGTTCGAACACCATCTTGATCGCGATCACGTTCACCGTCACGCCGATCATGGCCGAGGCGAACAGCACGATCACCCAGGCCGGGATCGCGCCGAAGTAGGGGATCTTCGAGTGCACGTGCAGGTACAGCGCCAGAATCAGGCCGAACGGCGCGCCGAGCAGGCCGATCCGCGCCATGAACTTGAGCTCGGGCGCGGCGATGGTGGTGGTCAGGTCCTTGAGGATGGCCGGGTTCTTCTCCAGATACCGGATCACGAAGTTCTTCACGTCGAGCAGCTGGTCGATATTGTCACCGAGAGTCTCGAACGCGCGCCGGCACAGCGCGGGCAACTGCCGGTCGATCCGCTGGTAGATGGCCTGTTTCACCGGTCGAGGCAGCGAGCGCCACAGGTCGGGGTTCTCCCGGGACATGATCTCGTCGACGATCGGCTGCACCTGATCGCGCGCCCGTTCGGCGAGATAGTCGCCGATCCCGTCGAGGTCGAGTTCGTGGATGAAGTCGCGCGGGCTGCCGATCCGCAACAGCGCCGAGTCCACGCAGATGCTCGCCATCTTCTCCGCGCGTGCCGGGATGAAGCCCTGGAAGCCGAGCTGGCGCCCGTCACCGGAGAACGTGGGCAACACCTGCACGCGCCGAGGTAGGTAGGGATACAGCACGTGCAGCAGCGGGACCCGGAAGCCCTTGAAGTACAGCGGCCAGAACAACATCAGCACGCCGGTCCAGTTGGTGAGCCAGCCTGCGAGCGCGCTGAAGATCGGAAAACTGATCAGCTCCACGACGAACTTCGACTGCCCCGTCAGCTCTTCCCAATCGATGAACAGTCCGGAGGCCAGTGTGGTCATCGAAGAGCCCCCTAGTGCTGACGCGCGAAATACGTGAAGAACGTGAGGATAAGGCAACCACATTCTGCCCGGTGGTGACGGGGTGTCACGCAAGCGGGTGCGTCCCACAGCCTGGTGATCCGCTGTCGGCGCTAGGCTGGCAAGGCTGTCGTATGCGTCACCGAGTTCATCCCCGTCGCCTGTGCAAAGGGAGTCGCCGTGAGCATTGTTCCGAAGAATCATTTCGCGCGTCCGGTCGCTGTGATCGGCGGTGGCACGCTGGGCAGACGGATCGCCCTGATGTTCGCCACCAGGGGCGGCGAGGTCCGCATCATCGATCCCGACGGCGAGGTCGGCAACGCGGCCGTGGCCTTCGTGGAGAAACAGCTGCCCGAGGTGGCCGCCACGGTGCCCGACGGCAAGCCGGGCACCGCCGAGTACGTGCCGGATCAGGCCATCGGCGTGAAGGGCGCGTGGCTGGTGGTCGAGGCCGTTCCGGAGAACCTCGATCTGAAGAAGAAGGTCTTCGCCCAGCTCGATGCCGACGCCGACGCCGACGCGATCGTCGCCTCGAACTCCTCGTCGTACGCGAGCCGACTGTTCACCGAGGGCTTGAAGACCAACGACCGCATGCTCAACACCCACTTCTACATGCCGCCGCAGTCGACGGTGCTCGACGTGATGTCGGACGGCAAGACGTCCGAGGAAATTCTCGACTTCGTCCTGAAGACCTTCCCGGAATACGGCGTGCACCCGTTCCTGGTGCACAAGGAGTCGACCGGCTTCATCTTCAACCGCATCTGGGCCGCCATCAAGCGTGAGTCGCTCGAGGTGGTCTACGAGGGTGTGTCGACACCGCACGACGTCGACGAGATGTTCGCGCGCAACTTCGGAACGAAGGCGGGTCCGTTCCGGATGATGGACCAGGTGGGTCTGGATGTGGTGCTCGATATCGAGGAGCACTACGAGCAGGAGAATCCGAATCTGCCGAAGGGTCCGGTCGAGCTGCTGAAGAAATATGTCGACGCGGGCAAACTCGGCGTGAAAACCGGTGCGGGTTTCTACGACGATTACCCGAAGCCGAAGCAGGGCTGAGTCGATGACCGAAATAGTGGCGCTGGATCTCGAAGCGGCGGCGATGCACGCTATTTCACTCGACGGTAAACAGGTGCGCACCGTGGTCGACGGCCTCGATCGGTTTCCCGACGGTGTTGTCGTCGACAAACTGCGCGGCCATATCTATTGGACCAATATGGGCACACCCGACGCGCGACCCGAGCGCGGCGTCGAGCCGGAGTTCTTCTCCCGCAACGGTTCCATCGAGCGGGTCGACCTCGACGGCGGCAATCGCACCACGATCGTCCCGATCGGCGCCTTCACCACCGGCAAGCAACTCGCCGCCGATTTCGAAGCGGGACGGTTGTATTGGTGTGATCGCGAAGGGATGCAGGTCCTCACCTGCGACCTGCGCGGGGACGACCTGCACGCCCTCGTGATCACCGGCAAGGGCGAGGTCGACGCCGATATCGCCCGCAACTGGTGCGTCGGCATCTGTCTCGACCTCGACCGCCGCCTGCTCTACTGGACCCAGAAGGGCGCGGCCAAAGCCGGCGACGGCCGGATCTTCCGCGTTCCCATGGACCTGCCGCCCGGCGCGGATCCCGCCGCCCGCACCGATATCGAACTGCTCTGGGAGAACCTGCCGGAGCCGATCGATGTCGAACTCCACGGTGTCGGCGATCTCGTCTGGACCGACCGCGGCGCCGCGCCCCACGGCAACGCGCTCTACGCGGCCAAGGTCCAGCCGGAGGTGGGGACCCCGACGATCATCTCCACCGGCTACCACGAGGCGATCGGCGTGACCGGTTTCGATTCCCGCTTCTATGTGAGCGATCTCGCCGGCACGATCCGCCTGGTCCACGTCGGCACCGGCTTCGATACCGACCTGGTCCGGATCGGCAGCCCGCTCACGGGCATCGCGCTGGCCGACCTGTAGCGCAGGACGGCTTGCACGGCCAGGCCCACACACCGGCCGATCGGCATCCGGCCACCCAGCACGATCAGGTTCATGACATGGCCCCCTCCGCGTAGATGGCGGCGCGGTCGCGATGGGTGAGCACCGGGCAGATCTCCACCCGGTCGGGGCCGGGCAGCAAGGCGGGGTCCTCCCCCGGCAGCAGTTCGGTGGCCAGGATCGCCTCGCGCACCGCGTGCAGCGCCTCCTCGGTCTCGGCGATGCCGATCACCAGGCCGGAACCGTCGGCGCGGCGCAGTTCGTAGAAGTCGAGCAGGCCCGGCACGGTGGCGACGGCGGGCTCGATGCGGTTGGCATCGGCGAAGTCGACGGCGGCCAGTTCGGCGGCAGTGCGTGGCTGGTCGAACCAAATGAGGTGTGCGTACATGATTTCAGCTCCTGACCTGGTGAATCGGACAGATCAAGCCTCGCGCCGATCGGCGGCGCGCGGATCAGTGCCGGTACGTATTCGCAGTACTGAACTCACGTCCGCGCGCGATACTTAGGCGTGCAGACTCCGGCCGTCGGACGGCATGAGGAGCTCGCCCGCCTGCGCGCCGCGGTGGTGGCCGCGGCCTCGGGTGCGGGCCGGTTCGTGCTGGTCAGCGGTCCGGCGGGGATCGGCAAATCCTGGTTGGCCGAGTGTGTCGCCACGCTGGCGGTCGAGGCGGGCTTGCGGGTCGCCCGCGGCAACGCCCTCGACGACGCGGGGATGCCACCGCTGTGGCCGTGGCGCCGCGCGGCCCGCGAGCTCCCCGAACTGGCCGCCGCCCTCGACACCGTCACCGAACCGGGCGGTGGGCCCGCCGCCCAGCGTTTCCGCATGTTCACCGAGGTCGCCGATGTCCTCACCGCGGCTGCCGCGCCGTCGGGGCTGCTGCTGGTCCTCGAGGATCTGCACTGGTCCGACCCCACCTCGCTGGCCCTGCTCACCCATGTGGCCACCGAGACGCCGCGCACCAAGGTGCTCATCGTTGGCACCGCTCGCGAACCGATGGGCGAGACCCTGCTCGCCGACCAGCCCGATTGGCTGCGCCTGCCTCACTTCCAATCCTTGCCGGTACCAGGACTTTCCGAACACGAGGTTCGCTACTGGCTCGAACAGCGTGGCCGCACGACCGATCTCGCACAGCGCGTGCACGAGCGCACCGACGGCACTCCCCTGCTCGTTCGCCTCGTCATCGAATCCGGCACGGATCTCGGAGACGACCCCTTGCTCTCGGTCCCCGGAATCCGCCGCCTGATCCTCGCGCGGCTCGACCGCTTCGACCCTGCCGAGGTCGAGATCCTCGGTGCGGCCAGTGTTCTCGGCGAGCGTATCGATGCCGATCTACTCGCGCGGGTGTACACCTCGGTGTCGGAGCACGCCCCGAGCAGTGATGATCAGGTGTCGAAGGCGCTCGATACGGCGACCACGGCGGGCATTGTTCGTCGCTTCGCCGACGAGACAACGGGTTTCACGCACGCCTTGGTGCGCGATGCCGTGTACGCCGATCTCGTCCCCTCGCGGCGAGCCGCCTACCACCGCGCGGCGGCCGAGGCATTGGCCGCGCGCGGTGGACCGGATTCGGCAGTGGCGGGCGCGATCGCGACCCACTGGCGCCACGCCTGCGCCCGCGCCGACTCGCCGCAGGCCCGCCACTGGTCACGTCGAGCCGCGCGGTCGGCGCGGGCGAGCGCCGCGTACGCCGAGGCAATTCGATTCGGCCAGTGGGCAATCGACGCCGCGGGTACCGCCACGTCCGATGCCGAACGCGCACAGTTGCTGATCGAACTGGCCCGTGACGAGTTCGCCGCGGGCCGGGTCGCCACCAGCCTCGACCACTGTGTCGAGGCGGGCGCCCTCGCTGAACGGGCCGATCGCCCTGACCTTCTCGCCGAGGCGGGCCTCGTCGTCCAGGGCGTCACCACCCCGGCGGTGATGACGCAATTGGACCTGCTCTGCGGCAAGGCATTACGCCTGCTCGACCCCGACGAATATCCCGACTCGATCGCCCGGATTCTCGCCCAGCGCGCCCTGTCCGCCGCCGACCGAGGCGCGGGTATCCAGGCCAGAGAACTCTCCGACCAGGCCATGCGCGCCGCCGAACGGTCCACCGACCCCGATGTCGTCCTCGACGCGATCCACGCCCGCCATCTCTCCCTTGCCGCCCTCGAGTTCCTCACCGAGCGCAGCGAGCTCGCGGCACAGGCGATCGAGATCGCGGTCGACGCCGAACAGCCACTCGCGCAACTCTGGGGATACGTGTGGACAACTGACGCGTCCCTGCAACGCGGCGACCTGTCCGCCTTCGACGACGCCCTCGACCACATCGAGCTCCTCGCCGATCGCCGCCGCCTGCCGATCGCCCGCTGGCATCTGCTGCGCCTTCGTGCCACTCGCGCGGCGCTGATCGGCGACTTCCCCGCCGCCCTCGACTTCGACACCGCCGCCTACGAGCTGGCAGCCGGCATCGGTGACTACTCCCTCGCGGGCCTGCACCATGCCTTCCGCGGCATGCACGCCGTGATCGTCGGACACATCGACCGCGAGGAGCTCACCGCGGCGCTGGCTTCGCTGGCCTTCGCCCCGAAGATCACGATCGCCCAGCTGTTCGCGCCGATGATGCACGCCTTGGCTGGCGATCTCGACGAGGCAAGGGCGCTGTTCGCGCCGTTCCGCCTGCTGCCCGACACCCTCGAGATCGGCCCGCGCTGGTCCGGCACCGTGTATTCGGTGGGCGTCGTGGCCGAGCTCCTCGACGACGCCGAGACCGCCGACCGCGTCTACCGCGCCTTCGACGGCCGCGAGCACCACTATGCCGCCGACGGCACCGGCGCGCTCTTCTGCGTCGGCTCGATCGCCCGCATCCGCGCCGACAACGCCCGCGTGGCAGGCCACCTCGAGGCCGCAGTCGACCTCTACCGCCAGGGCCTGGCCATGGACACCGAGATCGGCGCCCGCCCCGCCATCGCCCTCGGCCACCTCGGCCTGGCCCGTACCCTCCTCGCCCGTGGCGATCTCCGTGCCGCCCGCACCGCCGCCGAACAAGCCGCCACCGCTTTCCGCCGCCTCGACATGCCATACCGCCTGCGATCCGCCGACGCTCTGCTCGCCGAGATCACCACGGCCACCCGCACCGCCGACCCGCTCACCCGCCGCGAACGCGAAGTACACGACCTCGTCGCCACCGGCCTGACCAACCGGGAAATAGCGACCCACCTGGTCCTTTCCGAACGCACGGTGGAAACCCACGTCCGCAACATCCTCGCCAAACTCGCCATCACCAACCGCACCGAGATCACCCGAGGCCCCCGCTGACCCGAACCCCGTCGCTGTCTTTCCGCCAGTCCTGATCAGCAGTCTCCGTGTTCTCGGCGCGCCTCCGCCGATGGACTGACCGAAGGGTGCGACGAAGGAGTGCCCGTAGGGAGGGAAGAGGTGGAGTCAAGCGCCGAGAACTGCGGCGCCAGCCGCATATAGACACAGAGAACTGCGACGCCAGCCGCCGCAGATCCAGTTACAGTGACCCAGCAGAAGGTCAGCTTTTGGGAGGGAAACCCGGTGGAGCAGGTATTTCAGGTCGACTTGCGGGGCATCGTCGACCTGCTCAGTCATCACCTGTACGGCAGTCCACGGGTCTACGTCCGCGAGTTGCTGCAGAACGCGGTCGACGCCATCACCGCCCGCCGCGCCCTCGACCCGCAGGCACGCGCACAGGTCAGGATCGAGACGCCCGCGAGTACCGGTGACGGCACCATTCGCGTCCACGACAGCGGTGTCGGCCTGACCGAGACCGAGGTGCACACCTTCCTCGCCACGATCGGCCGCAGCGGCAAGCGCGACGACCTCGGCTTCGCCCGGCACGAGTTCCTCGGCCAGTTCGGCATCGGTCTGCTGTCGTGCTTCCTCGTCGCCGACGAGGCCCAGGTGCTCACCCGGTCGGCCCGCGGCGGCCCGACCGTGCGCTGGACCGGTTTCGCCGACGGTCGCTACCGCGTCGAGCCCGCCGCGCAGGAACGCGACGAACCAGGCACCACCGTGATTCTCGCGCCCCGCCGCGGCGCCGAGCAGTGGCTCACCCCGACTACCGTCGTCGAGCTGGCACGGCTGTTCGGTAGCTTGCTGCCCGTCGAGGTCACCGTCGACGGGCAGTCGATCACCGAGCCCGAAGTACCGTGGCGCGCCACCCATCCCACTCCCGCCGACCGCTCGACCGCGCTCGCCGCCTACGCCGAGGACACCTTCGGGTTCACCCCCTTCGCCACCTTCGATCTCGCCAGTGCCGAATCCGGCGTCACCGGTGTGGCTTTCGTGCTCCCGCAACCGGTGAACCCGGCGGCCAAGGCGGGCCATCGCGTGTATTTGAAGCGAATGCTGCTGGCGGAGAGCGTCACCGGGCTGCTGCCCGACTGGGCCTTCTTCGTCCGCTGCGTCGTCGACACCACCGAACTGCGCCCGACCGCGAGCCGCGAAGCCCTCTACGAGGACGACCTGCTGGAGAGCACAAGGGAAGCGCTCGGCGCCCGGATCAGGGACTGGCTGGTGGAACTGTCCACCTCCGATCCGGCCGCGCTGCACCGCTTCCTGCGCATTCACGACCTCGGTGTGAAGGCCCTCGCCCTGCACGACGACGACATGTTGCGCTTGGTGGACCGCTGGTTGCCGGTGGAGACCAATGCGGGCCAGATCCCGCTGGCCGAATTCCGCCGTCGCTTCGGCGTCGTCCGCTACACCCCGTCGGTGGAGGAGTTCCGTCAGCTCGCCGCGGTGGCGAGTGCCGCGGGCATCGGCCTGGTGAACGGCGGCTACTCCTATATCACCGATATTCTCGAGCGCCTGCCCGCGATCGATCCCGAAATCCGGGTGCTCCGTTTGGATCCCGCCGAGCTGGCCACCCATTTCGACCTCGTTGACCCGGCCACCGAACTCGCACTTCGGCCCTTCCTCACCACCGCCCAGCGCGTGCTCGACCGCCTCGAATGCGAAGTGGTGCTGCGTACTTTCGACCCACCGTCGCTGGCCGCGCTGTATCTGCTCGACCGCGATGCCCAGCACCGCGCCGAACTGCGCGCCACCCGCGAGGTCGCCGACGAACTGTGGGCCGATGTCCTCGGCGCCTTCGACACCGAGCAGGCGGGCGACCGTCCGCAGTTGGTCCTCAACTACCGCAACCCGTTGGTACGCCGTATCACCGGGCTCGCGGATGCTCGCTTGGTGACGACGGCGGTCGAGGCGCTCTACAGCCAGGCGCTGCTGCTCGGCCAGCACCCGATGCGCCCGGTCGACACCGCGCTGCTGAACAAATCATTCGTCGGGTTGCTCGACTGGGCGGTTCACGATCCCCGGGGAGAGCTCTGATGTCGGAAGCCGCCAACACCCCCGACGACCTACAGCGGCTGCTGTTCCAGGCCTACGATCTGCCCTACGGTGACGCCAAAGACGCACTGCTGGAACAGGTCCTGCGCCACGCCGAGGCGGGCGGGCACACTCAGCTCGCGTTCCACATCCGGATGGCGATGATCGACGCGTACGGCCACGGGATGAGCCCGGCCAAGTTGTTCGTCCCGTTCGCCCGTTGCCTGGCCGAATACGATCGCGACCCCGGCGCCCACGAGTCGTGGGTGGCGCCGTCGCTGCGGTGGAAGTTCAAGACCGCGGTGGGCGCGATGACGAAATTCCCCGAGGTGCCCAAGGATCGGGCGCTGGCGGCGCTCGATCAGATGGAACGGCGCTACCGGGTCGAGGGCCAGAGCTTGAACGCGGTCTACGGCCGCAGGCACCGGGTGGCCGAACACATCGGCGACCTCGCTGCGGCCGCCGAATGGTACGAAAGATGGTGCACCACACCGCGCGACGAGAATTCGGACTGTGAGGGCTGCGATCCGACCAACCGCGTGGCCTGGCTCGCGAGCCAGGGCCGCGACGTCGAAGCCGTGGAGCTGGCCGCCCCGGTCCTCGGCGGTGAACTCGGCTGTTCCGAGCAACCGCAGCTGATCCTCACCGAACTCCTGCTGCCCTACCTGCGTACGGGGCAACTCGACGAGGCGCGCAGCGCGCATCGTCGCTCCTACCGCCTGCTGCGCACCAAACCCCAGGACCTCGCCGCGATCGGCGACCACCTCGAGTTCTGCGCCCTGTCCGGCAATCAGGTGCGCGGCCTGGAACTGCTCGACCGCCACTTCTCCTGGCTCGATCGCGCGCCGAGTCCGAAAGACGCGCTCACCTTCCTCTCCTCCGCGGCACTGCTCCTGCGCACCCTCGTCGACAAGGGTCACGGTGACACCGAGCTGCGACGCCCTGCCAACGCCGACCGGCCCGCCGTCGAATCGAACGCGCGCGCACTGCAAGTGGAGCTCACCGACGAGGCACTCGCCATCGCCGCCCGCTTCGACCGGCGCAACGGCACCGACCACCAGACCGCGTTGGTCCACGCGAAGCTGGCGAGCACGCCGATTGTCGACTACCTGCCGTTGTCCGCGGCCACCGCGCACCGGGTGCCGGTCGAGCCGGGTGCGACAGCAGCGGCGGTCGAGATCCCCCAGCTCACCACCATCGAACTGATCGAACGCGCCGAGCACGCGAACAAGCAGCACGCCTTCGCCGAATTGCGGGCGTTGGCACAGCGGCTGGCAGACGAGCCCGAGCCGAACGAGCCGAGCCTGGCAGGCAGACGCCTCTCCGCGATGGCAGGCAGTTCCTTGCAGACGACTGATCGCATCGGCGCGGAATCGCTATTGCGTCGGGCGGCAGAGCATTTCGCCGCAGCAGGTGAGGAAGACCGTCGCCAGACCGATCTGGGTCGCCTCGGCCTGTTACTCAGTAGGCACGGCGACGCGACGGAAGCCGTTGGGCTGCTTCGAGATTCTCTGTCTCACCTGGAGAGCTCGTCCGAACCGCACATCAGAGCGACTGCGACGCTACGGCTTTCCGGCGGTCTGCTCGCACTGTTCGATCGAGGCGAGCTGTCGAGTGACGATGCTGCCGAGCTGCCGAGCTTGCTCGATCGGGCCGCGGTCGACGCCGCCGAGGCAGCCGAGGACAGCTTGCTCGGCGATGTGGCCAGGCACCGAATGTATCTGCACCAGAACAACGCTGAACTCGCCGAGGCCGCGACGGCCGGACACGCGGCGGTCGCGGCGTATCGCCGGGCCGGTCGGGCGTGGCGGGTGGCCGATGCGGCCCAATACCTTTCCGGAATTCTCAGTGACGCAGGCGATGCGGCCGCGGCGCTGGAAATGATCGATGAGGCAGTGGGTCTGGTCGACGCCGACCTTCCCGACAGCTTGCGCCTTGTCGTACACGCGCGGCGCGGCGCCCTGCTCATCCACCTGGGCAGGCACGAGGAGGCGGTCAGCGAGCTGCTCACCGCGATCGCGATCGGCACCGCGGCAGGTAGTGCGCAAGTGCCGTACGTGCAGTGGGATCTGGCTGTCGCCTACCGCGCCATCGGCCAATTCCTCGACGCCGCCGACCAGGCCGAAGACACCATCGCCGGGCTGGAGCGGGCAGGGGCCGACGAGCAAGCCCGGAACTGCCGCTTCCTGCTGGTCGGTCTGCATCGCGAGCTGGACGAGGACGAAGCAGCACTCACCGTCCTCGACGAGATCATCGAATTCGATCGCGCCACCGGCAATCTCGTCGGCGAGTCCTATTCTCTCGTCGAGACCGCCGATCTACTCGACACGCTCGATCGCGACGCCGAGGCCGCCGAGCGCTACGCGCTGGCCGCCGAGACCGCCGAGCGGCACGGCGACCCGATCCGCGTCGCCTACTCCCGCTACAGCGCCGCGCTGTCACTGCACTGGACCGGCGACTCCGCCGCCGCGGTCGCGGCCATCGCGGCGGCCGACGCGGCGATCGCGCAGCTCGCCACCGCCCACCCCGACACCGAACTCCTCACCTGGCACACGGCCCGGCACAACCACAATGCCGCCCGAATCCTGCGCCGTGCCGAACGTTGCGCCGAGGCGCTCCCGCGCGCCGAGGCCGCTGCCATCGGCTTCCGCGCCATCGATGCCACCGACCAAGCCACCCGCGCCGACTACGAGCGTGCCGTGCTCCTGATCGACCTGAACCGCCCGACCGAAGCCGAGAAGATCCTCACCGAGGCCGTCGCCGCACTGGCCGAGGATCACGCGGCCAGACCGATGCTGTCGGAGCTACTGGCCGAAACCCGAGCCCAGCTCACCTGATTCGAAGGAACCACCCGCGATGCAACCGCTCGACCCGAACGATCCTCGGCGGATCGGCGACTACCGACTGCTGGGCGTGCTCGGTGCCGGGGGCATGGGCAAGGTGTATCTGGGCCGGAATCCGGGTGGGCGCACCGTCGCGGTGAAGGTGATCCGACCGGATCTGATCGATCACGAGTTTCGCGCGAGATTCCGTCGCGAGGTCGCCGCCGCCCAACGCGTCGGCGGCGCCTTCACCGCACCGGTTCTCGACGCCGATGTCGACGCCGAGGCGCCGTGGCTGGCCACCGGCTACGTCGCCGGGATCTCGTTGACCGACGCGGTCACCCAGTTCGGGCCGTTCGCCGAGCCCGCGCTGCTGGCGCTGGCGCACGGGCTCGCCGAAGCGCTCGTCGCGGTGCACGCGGCGGGCATCGTGCACCGCGACCTGAAACCGTCGAACGTGATGCTCGCGATCGACGGACCCAAGGTGATCGACTTCGGCATCGCCAGGGTGATCGCGGATTCGGCTCTCACCACGACCGGAAAGTTCCTCGGCTCACCGGGTTTCATGTGCCCGGAGCAGGTGAGCGGCGAAACCCTCAGTCCCGCGTGCGATGTCTTCGCGCTCGGCGGCGTCCTCACCTTCGCCGCCGCGGGCCACGGCCCCTTCGGCACGGCCGAGGTGATGCAGATGCTCTGGCGCATCGTCTACGAGGAACCCCGCATCGAGGCCCTGCCCCCGGCCCTTCGCCCGCTCGTCTCGTCCTGCTTGGCCAAGGATCCCGCCGCCAGACCGACACCGGAACAGGTCCTTTCGGAGCTGGACGGCATCGGCGCCCCTGAACGCTCCGGTTGGCTGCCGCCACAAGTGGTCGCGCACATCAGTACCGCCGCCGTCCGTCTACTCGACCTGGATCACGGCCCCGCCGACTTACCCGGCGCATTGCGTCCCGACGTCGGCGCGACCTCCGCACCGGGCTGGTCGACGGCCACTTCGGTGCCGAACCTGCCAACCGCGAACCCGACGCGTACCTCGCCGACCGGCTCGTCGAGACCGTACGGGCCGACCGCCACCAGCGGATCAGCACCGACTCCCTATAGCCAGTCCGGTGGATTCACCTCGGGTTCCGCCGAGGCGCCCCGGCAACCGGCCACTCACCCGGGACCGTATTCCGCGGTGATGAGCAGCGAATTCACCCCGCGGCCCTTTGTAGCCGCGCACAAGTCCGCCGACACGTTCACCGGCCGCCCGCCGCCCGCTACCGCGTCGCGGCGAACCCGGACTCTGCTGATCGCCGCCTCCGCGACGGTCGCGGTGGCGGTCGCGGGCGGTGCCTATCTGATCGGCACCCAACTGAACGCCCAGCCCACCGGCGGCACCGGAACCAGCACCGCCCTCGCCGAGACCTCCGTCGCTGTCAGTCCGACCACCGCTCCACCCAGTTCGACCGCCACCGGATCGGGCGCGACCACCGTCCCGACCGAGTTCGTCGGCACCTGGAAGGGCCGCGCCGCCGACGGCCCTGTCCAGTTCGACATCGAACTCACCATCGCCGAGGGCGCCGTCGGTGAGGAACTGGCCACCTCGGCCAACACCGGCACGCTGTCCCACGACCGCTGCGCCCGCGCGGAAACCCTCACCGAGGCCACCACCGACCGTCTCACCTTCCGCGCCAGGCTCACCGCCGGGAGCGGATGCATGGACCAGGGCGCCACCTCGACGGTCACCCTGCAATCCGACGGCACGCTCGCCTACCGAACACCCGGCTACCTCGGCGGCACCATCGCCGGCTCTCTCCGCAAAGGCTGACGATGCACCCCCACCGAACTGGAACAGGTTGCCGCTGGATTGCCCACGGCTGCCACTGCGCGGGCAAAGCCGGTCATTTGTCCAGGAGTGCTCGCCCGCGTCGGCCCCTGTGTGGGCTGCTGAGCGATGGCTGCCGTCATGGCATCACCCCAGGTGACACCGGTCTCAGAAATTCCGGCATTGCGATCTGGGTCACTAATATGTCAAACTCTCGCCCACACTGTGAAGCCGATCGGTCTCACATTGTCCGGAAAGGGAGTCGATTGAGCAGGCGGCAGGTGAGCGTTGTTGCCACCATCCCGAAGGCTGCCCTGATGTCAGTCGAAAGTGACCAGCGCCAGGGCCGCACCGGTGAGCAGATCGACCAGCTCGTCGACGGGCGGGCGCGACTCGCGCAGCAGCCACTCGTGCGCCACGCCGGTGACCGCGCCCGTGATCAACGCGGTGGTCAGCTCGGCATCGCCACGCAGTCGCACGCCGACCTGGACCAGCGCCCCCTCGATCAGTGCCGACCAGGCGTGCCTGCGGGTCCGGCGATGGGTCTCCATCCGATCGCTCACCCCGACCACCTCGATCACCGCCACCTGCGCGCGATACGGGTCGGAGCCGAGCGACTCCAGGTACGCGCCGAAACCGGCCCGCAGCGCGAGCTTCGGATCGGTGGAACCGAGCGCGACCAGCGCGGTGCCCACCGCGGCCGCCGCGTCGTCCTGGATCCGGTCGTAGGCCGCCACCAGCACGTCTTCTCGGGTCTCGAACTCCTCGTAGAACTGCCGCTTGGACAGCCCGGCCGCCGCGCACACCTCGGCGAGCGAGCACGTGGCGTACCCGCGTTCCGCGAAAATTCGCGTCGCTGCTTCCAGGAATCGCAGTCGTCGTTCGGCTTTACGCGCGACGACCGTACGACCCCCATACCGCCTGTCCGCTGTAGTCACCTCTCCAAAGTATCTGAAACCCGGAATAACACTGACCTTTCCGGATCGCTTCATCTATCCACCGAACAAAGGACGGCCGACCAGTGCTGAGCACCCGAGCATCGCGGACCGCATTGTCCGCCCTCGTACTAGCGGCGGGTGCGGCACTCGTGGCACCCACGCCGACGATGGCTGCCCCGCAGTCCGCCGCGACACAGCCCAGCGTCCCTGCCATCGCGGAGAACGTCCCCTCCGAGACTTTGGCCGCGCTGGCACCGACGATCGTAGGCGCGATTTCCGCCCCCGGCCCCATCGCCGACGGCGGGCAGGCCGCGATTCTGGCCCAGGCCCGCGTGCTGTTGGCCACGCCCGGTATCCCCGCGCAGGTCAAGGCCACTCTCGAAAAGGTCATCACCTTCCTCGACGGCAGCGGTGGCGGCGGTCCCGAACTGCCGCCTTCGGAGGGTCCGCGCATCGCGCAGTTCCTGTACCCCACCATCGGCAAGGGCTGCATCGGCCCGACGTCGGATTCCGTCGGCACCGCGCTGGCCGTCCCCGGCCCCGCCGAGCTGCCGCCGCCCGGACCGGCCGCGGGCCAGACCGGTTTCGTCTTCACCGCACTCGGCACGAAAACCGCCACGGTCGTGCAGAATCCGCCGATGACGGTGCAGTGGGTCAACCTCGACAACCGTCGCACCGGCACCCAGCCGCTCACCACCGAGGCCGGCATCAACGCCGACGGCCCGGCCACTCTCACCGCTATCGCCGACACCGGTCCCGGCCGGGTCGCGGCAGTGATCACCGGATCGCTCACCACGGCCACCGCCGATGGTGACCGCACCTGCTCGTTCGCCCCGACCCTCGGTTTCTTCTCCGTCGGCTGAGTCTCGCACCACGCAATTGGAGTTCGATTTATGAAGTTTGTCGTCCCCGGCCTGGTCAGCGGCCTGGCCGGCGCGGTCATCGGGGTGATTGCCGTTCTCGGCATCACCGCAGGCGCGCAACAGAATTCGATCCCGGCGCCCGAGGAGTCCGGTGATCCGGGCTCGTCGCTGCTCGGCAACGTGCAGTACGGCTCGCGATGAGCAACGTACGCAGGCTCATCGCCTGCATCCTCGTCGGTCTCGGCGCGCTGCTGCTCGCGGCCGCCGTCATGATCCCCACCTACACGGTCGACAAGGTCGCCAAGACCCCGCTCGATCTGCGCATCACCACGGTCGCCAAGAGCGTGCCCGGCGAGGAAAGCCTTGTGCTGGACTCGAAGTCGCTCACCGCGACCGAGGGCGCGGCCACGGTGAACACCAATGTGCCGCTCGTTTCGCAGCGCTTCCTGACGGTCGAGGAGCCCTCGGACGCCGAGGAGATGACCGTCCAGGCCGGTCAGACCCTGCGTCGTGACGACCGGGATCCCAAGGAGGGCCTGCTCACCGCTTCGGTCGACCGCGTCACCCTCGACCGCGTCACCGGCGCGCCGATCGACGCTTCGCCCAACGGTTCGATCGCCGTCGCCGCCGACCCCAAGTCGGGCGCCGCGATCCCCGTCGAGCAGCAGCGCCGCGGCCTGCAGTACCGCTTCCCGATCGGCACCGAGAAGAAGTCGTACCCGTACTTCGACCTCAACGCCCGCGCCACCTACGACATCGATTTCATCGAGGAGTCGGAGATCAACGGCGTGCCGGTCTACCACTTCCGCCAGGACATCCCGGTGACGAACATGTGGGACGTCGTCAAGCACCCCTCCCACCAGCTCGCCCTGCCCGCCGCCAAGTGGGGCCTCGAGGGCACCGAGCCGGTCACCATGACCCGCTTCTACACCAACACCCGCGACGTGTGGGTGGAGCCGAGGACCGGCGCGGTCCTCAAGGGTGGCGAGAAGATCCACATGTACTACGGCCGTAGCGCCAACCAGGTCGACGTCTCGGTGCTGAAGTCGCACCTCGTCTTCGACGAGGAGACCATCGAGGCCCAGATGGCCGTCACCCAGGAGAGTCTCGACAAGCTCGACCTCTTCGGCAAGACCCTGCCGATCATCCTGGGCATCGTCGGCGCCATCGCCCTGATCGCGGGAGCCGTCCTCGGCTTCCTCAGCAGTGGCGGCTCCAACTCCCGCCGCACGATCGACCCGCCGACCGAGCGGATTCGTCCCTCGAACCTCTAGACCGCCTGTCCCAACGCCCTCGGCCTCCCCGGTCCTCAACCCGGGGAGGCCGAGGTCGTTATCTGCGGACTCACACCCCTTTGACCGCGGTTCGGTCCATGAACCCGAACAGATACCCGGCCACCCGCCGCATCTGAATCTCCTCCGCCCCCTCGGTGATCCGGTAGCGCCGATGGTGCCGATAGATGTGCTCGAACGGCTTGTGCCGCGAGTAGCCGAGACCGCCGTGCACCTGCATGGCCCGGTCGGCGGCTTCACAGCACAGCCGGTTGGCCCAGTAGTTGCACATCGAAACCTGTTCGGAGGCGGCGAAAGTGCCGTAGGTGTCCATGGACCAGGCGGTCTTGTGGATGAGCGCGCGCAGCATCTCGCACTGTGTGTGCAGTTCCACAAGTGGGAATTGGATGGCCTGGTTCACTGCCAGCGGCTTGCCGAAAGGCTTGCGCTCCTTGGCGTAGGCCACGGACTGGTCGATGCAGTACTGCGCCGCACCGAGACTGGAGGCCGCTTGGCGGATCCGGTTCTCGTTGAAGAAATGCTGGACGACGCCGAGTCCGAGACCTTCCTGTCCGAAGATCGCCGAACTCGGGACCCGCACCTCGGTCAGCGAGATGCGCGCGTGGTCGGTGGGCATGTTGAAGGTCCAGAGGTACTCCTCGACGCGGAAGCCGGGCGCGTCTGTCGGCACCAGGAACGCGGTGATGCCGTGTCCGTCGCCGGGTTGCCCCGCAGTGCGGGCGAAGATCAGATCGGCGTCGGCGATGTGGACTCCGGTGTTCCAGGTCTTGGCCCCGTTGATGATCCAGTCGTCGCCCGCCCGGACAGCGGTGGTCGCCATGTGGGTGGCGTCGGAACCGTGATCGGGCTCGGTGATGCCGAAGGCGAAGAACTCGGTGCCCGCGGCCAGCCCGTCCACCCACTCGGCTCGCTGGGCCGGGGTGCCGTACTCGAGCATCAGCAGCAGACCCACATTGTTGGCGACGATGGCGTGCTCGTTCTGCAGGTCGCAATGCAGACCGAGCCCCCGTCCGGCCAGATGCTCGCGAATCACGGCCATACCGAGATTGGTGCCGTCGCGCCCGCCGAACTCGCGCGGGAAGGCATAGCGGTAGTGGCCCGCGGCATCGGCACGACGACGCGCTTCGGCCAGTAATTGCTCCCACTGCGCGGTCGGCAGGCCGCCACGGTCCCAGTCGGTGCGGGCGTCCTCACGGCGGTGGTCGAAGAAACGAATGTTGTCGGCCTGCTGCTCGAGCGGGATGATCTCGGCCTCGATGAAAGCGTCCAGCTCGGTCAGATATCCGGCCAGATCTTCGGGCAGTTCGAAATCCACTGTCTCTCCTAAACTTTCGCCTCGGGGCGAATCTGCATGAGCAGATCCCACTCGATTTCCGAAACACGACGTCCGCTGGCGGCCATGACGATGTCGCGCACACTGCCGTCTACGTGCGCGGCGGCCTGAGCGGCCAGCCCGACGCCCCAGGCCAGCGTGCCCATCACCTTCCACCAGCGGAATCTGTCGAGATCGAAGTCACCGCCCGCGGCCCGGTAGCCGCGCAGGAAGCTCGCGCGGTCGGCGAAACCGCCGAACTCCCGTTCGTCCGCACCGAAGCGCCACATCCGCAGTGCGGGCCAGGCCACGTCACGCATCGGGTCGCCGAAACGCTGAGTGCCCTCCCAGTCCAGCACGGCCCGCAAACCGTCCGCGGCGACGACGATATTGCCGTTGCGCAGGTCGGTATGCAGCAGCGCGGTGCGCGGCGGCGGGCCCGGGAGCCGCTGTTCGAGCCAGCGCAGCGCCAGCGTGAACACCGGCCGGTCGCCGAGCAGCGCACGCACGTCCGCCTCGGCCACGGCGAAAAGGGCGGCGGCCGGATCGGCGCCCGCGGCGGGCACGGTGCGCGGAGCGGCGGCCGGATCGATGGCGTGCAGCCTGCCCATCGCCTCGCCCCACTCGCGGGCCACCGTCTCGGCGTTGCCCGCGGCCGCGATGAGGCGTAATACCCTGCGCGGGACGGTCTCCCCGGACACATGCTCGCTGACAACGAACGGCTCGCCCACCACGACTGGATCCGCGCAGACCGCTACCACCGCGGGCACCGCCACTCCGTTCGTGCGCGCCAGCTCGCGCACCGCCGCCTCGTCCTCGACCGACATGATCTGCACGGCGGCAGGCACGAGCGTGGCGACCAGCTTGCGGGCGCGCTCCCCCTCGACGTGCGCGGTGAAGCCCACGTTGCGCCGACGCGCGCCTGCCGAGAGGTACTCCAGCTCGTCTACTCGCGTGGGCGCGGCCAGGGTTCGGGTCAGGAACTCGGTCAGACCTGCGACGAGATCGGTGGTCACTCCCCCTTCCAGCTGTCGTAACCGGGTTTGGCGATCGCCAGGTCGGCGCGCACCACCTCGACAAGTGCCTGCCACAAGGCGCGCTCGTCGTCGGCCGCGCCCAGCAGTTCGTGTTCATGTCGCGTCGCCGCAGGCGCGAGATCGATCTCGCGCCGCACGATCCTGGCCAGATTCGCGCCCACCCGCGCACGGTGCCGCAGAGCGGGCGGCAAGGCCGGCAGCAGTGTGCTCTCCAGTAGTTCGGCCAGGGACTCCAGCAGCTCGGCTGCGGGTGGTTGATTCTGCACAGTGACACCTCTGGCGCTGTCGCCATCGTGAGAGACCTTCAACGAAATCAGCGTATTGACTCGAAGGGGAAGCTACGGCAGATCGCGCAACGAGACAATAAGAGAATCAAAGCCCATATATCTCACGGCTCGGCGTGTTAGAAATACCGCCAACGGCAAGGAGGCGGTTGTGACACGTCCGTATCGGCTGATCATCTGGGGCCCCGGCGACATGGGCGGGCGGGCACTGCGCACGGCGCTGGCATCCCCCGATTTCGAGGTTGTCGGGGTCAAGGTGTTCAGCCCGCACAAGCACGGCAAGGACATCGGCGAACTGGTCGGGCTGGCGCCGGTGGGCATCACGGCGACCACGTCCAAGGCGGAAATCCTTGCGCTGAAAGCGGATTGCGTTGTGCACACGCCGACGACACCGTCGCTGGTGCAGGGCGCGGACGCCGATGTGCTGGACCTGCTCGAGTCCGGCAAGAACGTGGTGTCCGCGGCGTCCTATCACAATCCGGCCATGCCCACCTGGCTGTCCGAATCGCGTTCGCCGCTGGAGGTATTGCGCACTGTCGCGCAGATGCGGGTGACCGGAGGCGCCTTCGGGCCGCAGTTGCCCAAGGCACTGTCGGCGCTGAAAGCGCTGATGCGCGTGGCGGATTCGGGCCCGCTTCGGTTCACCGGCCCCGTCCTGGAGCGTCTGGCCGCGCCGGTGGTGGACCGGGCGATCCCACGCCGGGCCACAGGCGAGCGACTTCAGGCCGCCTGCCTGCGAGGCGGGGTATCGCTGCACGGCACGGGCCTGCACCCCGGACTCATGGTGGAGCAACTGCTGCTACGCCTGGCCGGGCTGCTCGACGAGGTGCGCGAGGTGAAATTCCTGGAGGTCGGCGATCTTTCGGCCGCACCGGACGGCATGTGGGGCGGGCTGGCCAGCCTCGGGTTCGGGATGCCGCTGAGCGCGGTCGACTCCGACCACGCCATCGCGCTCATGCAGCACTTCTACTTCGACGCGGTGCTCGCCAACGTCGCACACACGCTGTTCGGTGCCCGCGCCGAGGACGTTCGGGTGGAACGGCACGTCTATCCCGTGCCTGCGCGGACCCGGGTGCGGGCCGGCGGCAGTGTGATCGAGCCGGGCACGGTCGGCGCCATCCACATGAGCTATCGCGGCTACCTCGGCGACCGGTTGTTCATGACCAACGCCGAATGCTGGCACGTCGGCCCGGGCAACGCCCACCTCGGGCCGGATCATCCGCGCAGCCTCGCCGGCGGGCACGTGATCACGCTGGACGGCAGCCCCGCCCGGATCGAGATGCGCAACGAACTCGACGACGAGTCGTACGAGGGCGATTGGTCCGCGGTCACCGACATCTCGGTCAAGGCGATGCTCGACGTCATCCCGGAACTGTGCGCGGCGCCGGCCGGTGTCGCGACGCCCGATCTGAGCCCCCGATACCGTCTGGAGACAGCATGACCTCCCCGCTTCCGGTCGCGGTGCTCGGCGCCGGGCCGCTCGCCGACCGGATCGCCGCGCATCCCGATATCTCCGTCGCGCCGCCTTCCTCGGCCGCGGTGGTTATCCACCTGACGGCCGACGTCGATGCGGCGGTCGCCCAGCTCGGCGCGGGTCGCGACGTGGTGACCGCACTGCCCCTCGAAGCCCTCCCCCTGGACGAGGTGCGGGATGCCTGCCGCACCGGATCGTCCACCCTGCACGCCACCGGCGGCTTCCAATCGGCGGTGGCGGCCCGGCTCACCCGCTCGCTCGCCGCGGCGACGCGGGAGATCACCAGCATCGAACTGATCGAGGAGCTCGAGCTACCCGACGAGGGCGTGTATCCGTGGAACACGGTGCCGGACGAGATCGTGCCCGGTTACTACTTCTCCGGTCTGCGCGTACTGGAAGACGCCGCCTTCACCGGCGCACGCTCCGATACTCCCGAGCAGAACGGTGCGGTCTACACCCTGGGTGACCGGATCACCTACCGTTCGATCCGCACCCGAGGCACCGGCGCGGTTCCGCTGCGCTATCGCCTGGTCACCACCACTGCAGCTGGAACTGCTACGGCCACAGTCGATTTCCACCACACCGACGGCGTTCACCCGGCTGATCATCTGACGTCGGTGGATCTGGTGAAGGCGCTCGGTCCGGTTCACGCGAGCGAGCCCGGCATCGTCCTGCGCGATCTCGGCATCACCTATCTGGTCGCGGACGATCGGCTGCCGCGGTCCACTTAGCGCCGAAGGCGACTCAGGACAGCAGCTGCCGTACCCGGGCCGCCTCGTGGGTGAGGTGGTCGCGCTCGGGCACGGTGGTGGCGGCGTGTGCGGCCTCGGAATACAGGGTGGCGGCCTGCGCGAGGTCGCCCGCCCGTTCGAGCAGGTAGGCACGGGATGCGGTGTAGCGCGGCAGTTCTGGGTCCAGGTCGGCCAGTGCGGCCAGGCCCGCTCGGGGTCCGTCGGCCTCGCCGAGCGCGACCGCGCGGTTCAGGCGCACCACCGGGCTGTCGGTGAGAAGCAGCAGTTCGTCGTACCACTCCACGATCTGTACCCAGTCCGTTTCGGCGGTGCTCGGGGCGTCCGCGTGCAGAGCGGCGATCGCGGCTTGGGCTTGGTATTCGCCCAGCCGGTCACGGGCCAAGGCGGCCTGCAGAATGGTCACCCCTTCGGCGATAAGTCTTGTGTCCCAGTGTGTTCGGTTCTGCTCCGCGAGCGGCACCAGACGGGCGCCCTCGGTGCGTGAGGCACGGCGAGCGTGGTGCAGCAGCATCAGCGCGAGCAGTCCCGAGACCTCGGGTTCGTCGGTCGAGGCGGCGAGCTGGCGGGTGAGTCGGATGGCTTCGGCCGCCAGATCGACGTCGCCGCTGTAGCCCTCGTTGAAGACGAGGTAGAGCACGCGCAGCACGGTCGCCGGATCGCTGGGACGGTCGAGCGGTAAGCCGGTGATCCGCTTCTTCGCCCGGCTGATCCGTTGCGCCATAGTCGCTTCCGGAACCAGGTATGCCGTCGCGATCTGTCGGGTCGTCAGGCCGCCGACCGCGCGCAGGGTCAACGCGACGGCCGAGCCGGGAGACAGCGAAGGGTGCGCGCACAGGAAATACAGCCACAATGTGTCGTCCGTGGCGGGCACCGGCCCGGCCTCGGGCTCGGCATCCACCACGAATTCCCGACCCCGCCGTGATGTTTCGGCCCGTGTCGCATCGATGAACTTTCGCCATGCGACGGCGACGAGCCAGCCTTTCGCATCGCGCGGTGGATCGTCGGGCCAGGTTTCCAGCGCCCGGATCAGCGCCTCCTGTACCGCGTCCTCGGCCGCGGCGAACTCGGCCCCGCGTCGGACGAGGATCCCGATCACCGCGGGGACGAGCGCGCGCACCAGCGCTTCGTTCATTCGGTCACCGTGGGCAATTCCGCGTAGAACGGCCGCAGTTCGAGCCACTCCTGGACCGGCTTCCCGCCCGCGCCCGGCGCCGCCGACAGCTCACCGGCCAGTTCGAGGGCCCGGTCATAGGTGTCGACGTCGATGATCATCCAGCCCGCGATCAGGTCCTTGGTCTCCGCGAACGGCCCGTCGGTGACCGGCGGGCGTCCCTCGCCGTCGGAGCGGACGAAGGTGCCCTGCGTGGTCAGCGCCTGACTGTCGACGTATTCGCCGGTCGATCGCAGCCGTGCGGCGAAATCCTCCATGTATCGCACGTGCGCGGTCACTTCCTCCGGCGTCCACCGATCCATCGGCACGTCGTTCACCGAGGCGGGAGCGCCGCGGTAGTGCTTGAGCAGCAGGTACTTGGCCATGATGTTCTCCTCGATTCGTTTCGGCCCATTCTGGCCGGGACAGGTCGGTTTCAGGCGTTCTGACGTTCGGCCCGCTGCTGGATGAGTTCCTCGACAGCGGACGGCAGGGTGGTCTCGAAGTCGATGAGCTTGACCCAGGTCGGCGTGATGACGATCCGGACCATGCCCTCGTAGAGCGAATGGACCTCGGCCTCCCACACGACGCGCTGCTCGGCGGTCATCTCGTAGCTGCCGTTCATCTCCAGGTATTCCGCCGGGATGCCGTGCACCACATCCAACTCCGCCCGCCCGCGGATCAGCAGCATCTTCGGCGGGTGCACCTCGGTGTCGATCGTCAGCGCGACCGCGGGGTTGTGGCGCAGGGAAGGCAGCTTCGGTGCGTTCGTCGACGTGCAGACGACGATCTCCGCGCCGTTCCAGGCGAAACCGACCGGGACATTGCGCGGCGTGCCGTCCTTGGCGACGTAGGCCATGCGGAGCAGGTCGCGGGCCAGCAGTTCCTGGCTGTGCGGGCGGTTCAGGATCTCGGTGATCTCGTGCTGTTCCATGGCGGTCGCTCCTTCGATGTCGTCGAGGCCCGTTCGGCTGCTCGTACCCCTGGGACGGAGCCGCCCGCGCGTTCTCGACATCCCCGACGAAAGAATTTCGGAGAACTTTTTCGCCGTGAGTGAACGGCGCCACCTGCAGGAACAAACCACCGGGGGTCCATGTTGAGTCAGCGAAGCTCAACTTGGAAGGGTCGACATGACTTCAGCTCAGAACCTGCCGGTGCTGTTCCTGACCGATCCGATCGTGCTGCCGGGCATGGTCGTGCCCATCGAACTGGACGAATCCGCGCAGGCCGCCATCGACGCGGCGCAGGCCGCAAAAACCGGCTCGGTGCTGGTCGCACCGCGTCTGGACGAGGGGTACGCCTCCTACGGCGTCGTCGCCACCATCGAACAGGTCGGCCGGATGCGCGGCGGCGCGCCCGCGGCCGTGTTGAAGGCCGAGCGCAGGGCGCGGATCGGGCACGGGGTCACCGGGCCGGGCGCCGCGCTGTGGGTCGAGGCCGAACTCGTCGAGGCGGTCGAGCCCGACGAGCACACCATCGCGCTGGCCGCCGAGTACAAGAAGCTGGTCGTCGCCGTGCTCCAGCGGCGTGAGGCCTGGCAGATCATCGACATCGTCAACCAGCTCGCCGACGCCGAGGCCATCGCCGACACCGCGGGCTACGCGCCGTACCTGTCCGATGACCAGAAGCGCGAGCTGCTCGAGACCCCCGATGTCGCCGTGCGGCTGACCAAGCAGATCGACTGGATCAGAGACCACATCGCCGAGGTCGAGGTCACCGACAAGATCTCCGAAGACGTTCGCGACGGCATGGAGAAGAGCCAGCGCGAATTCCTGCTGCGCCAGCAGCTCAACGCCATCCGCAAGGAACTAGGCGAGGACGAACCCGACGGCGCCGACGACTACCGCACCCGCGTCGAGAACGCCGACCTGCCCGAGAACGTGCGCGCCGAGGCGCTGCGCGAGGTCGGCCGGTTGGAGCGCGCCAGCGACCAGAGCCCGGAATCGGGCTGGATCCGTACCTGGCTCGACACCGTGCTCGAACTGCCGTGGACGGTGAAAACCGAAGACAGCACCGATGTTTCGGCCGCCCGCGCGGTACTCGACGCCGATCACCACGGCCTCGAAGAGGTCAAGGACCGCATGGTCGAGTACCTGGCGGTGCGTTCGCGGCGGGCCGCTCGTGGTCTCGAGGTCGTCGGTGGACGTGGCTCCGGCGCGGTGCTCGTGCTGGTCGGTCCGCCCGGCGTCGGTAAGACCTCGCTGGGTGAGTCGGTCGCAAAGGCTCTCGGCCGCAAGTTCGTTCGCGTCGCCCTCGGCGGCGTGCGCGACGAAGCCGAGATCCGTGGCCACCGCCGCACCTACGTCGGCGCGCTGCCCGGCCGGATCGTGCGTGCGGTGAAGGAGGCGGGGTCGATGAATCCCGTTGTCCTGCTGGACGAGATCGACAAGGTCGGGTCCGACTTCCGTGGTGATCCGGCGGCGGCCCTGCTCGAGGTCCTCGACCCCGCGCAGAACCACACCTTCCGCGATCACTACCTCGACCTGGACCTCGACCTGTCGAACGTCCTGTTCATCGCGACCGCCAATGTCATGGACACCATTCCCGGTCCCCTGCTGGACCGCATGGAGCTCATCACCGTCGACGGCTACACCGAGGCCGACAAGGTGGCCATCGCCCGCGACTTCCTGGTCCCCCGCCAGCTGGAGCGCAATGCGCTGACCGCGCAGGAGGTGTCGATCACCGACTCGGCGTTGCGCGAGATCGCGGCGAACTACACCCGCGAGGCCGGTGTTCGTCAGATGGAGCGTTTGGTGGCAAAAGCCCTGCGCAAGGCGGCGACTCGCCTCGTCACCGGTGACGCAGCCGCTCGCGACGAGGACGCCGCGCTCGGTTACGACCCGACGCTCGGCTACGACAATGTCATCGACCTCGAATCGGGTGCGCGGCCGGCGGGAGCGGTGACGTCGCTGGTCGTAGATATCGACAACCTGACCGACTACCTCGGCCGCCCCCGCTTCACCCCGGATTCGATGGAACGTACCTCGGTCCCCGGTGTGGCGACGGGCCTCGCGGTGACCGGTGCCGGCGGCGATGTGCTCTACATCGAGGCCAACGGCGCCGAGGGCGAACGCTCCCTCACGCTCACCGGCCAACTCGGCGATGTCATGAAGGAGTCCGCGCAGATCGCCCTCACCTACGTGCGCTCGCACCTGGAGGAAATCGGCATCGAACCCAAGGTTCTCGACCGCAATATCCACATCCACTTCCCCGCGGGCGCTGTCCCGAAGGACGGCCCGTCGGCGGGCGTCACCATGGTCACCGCGCTGGTGTCGCTGGCCCTCGGCCGCCCGGTCCGCGGCGATGTGGGCATGACCGGCGAGGTCACCCTCAACGGCAGCGTCCTGCCCATCGGCGGCGTGAAACAGAAGCTCCTCGCCGCCCAGCGAGCCGGGTTGAAGACCGTCTTCATCCCCGCCCGCAACGAACCGGACCTCGACGAGGTCCCGGCCGAGGTCCTCGCCGCACTGAACGTCCGCCCCGTCGCCGACGTGGCAGACATCCTGGCCTACGCCATCGAACCCATCGCCGAACCCGCCGCCGACGGCAAGACCTTCGCCGTCAGCGCCTGATCCGAACCGTCGACGGGCCGTGCGCAGTCATCTGCGCGCGGCCCGTTCTTCGTATCCGCAGCCCGCTAGCGGCTCACGGTCGGCGGCAGTACCGGGCCGTCGACGATGACCACTGCCAGTTGGTCGGTGTCGTAGTTGTCCTGGTCGTCGTCGAACTCGACATCGTCGTCGAATTCGACATCGTCGTCGAATTCGACGTCCTCCTCGGCGGAGGGGGCGAGGTCCTTTTCGACGCGGCGGGTGGTGCCCTGGGCGACCGCGCAGAGGATGGGTTCCTCACCCTCGGTTTCGGCGTACACGTCGCAGTGGGTGACGGCCTGGCGGCGGGTGGCGCCGAGGACGGTGGCGTGCACCCGCAGGCGTTCGCCCTGGGCGGGGCGCAGGTAGGTGATGGTGAAGCCGCCGGTGAGGACGTTGGGGCCCAGGACGGTGCCCGCGGCGAAGGTGAGGGCGTTGTCGGCGGCGTAGGCGAGCACCCCGCCGTGCACGAAGCCGAACTGCTGACCGTGTTCGGGCTGGATATCGATGACGAGCGTGGCCGCGCCATCACCGAATTCGGTGAGCTCGGTGCCGACCAGACGGGCGAAAGGCTGCGCGGCGAGCACCTGGCGCGCCAGGTCGAGGTCGAGGGTGGTGGCTTCGGTCGGCATCGGGTGTTCCGTTCTTCGAGCTCAGTCGTGATCGGTTGGCGCGCTACGGATATTGCCACGCCCGGTTACGCCGGATTGTCGGTGCCATGGGGTATGACAGAACCGTGCCCCGGTGGCTCCTGCATGTCGATCTCGACCAATTCCAGGCGGCGGTGGAATTCCGGCGTCGCCCTGAGTTGCGCGGTCAGCCCGTCATCGTCGGTGGTGAGGGCGATCCAGATCAGCCCCGCAAGGTCGTGACCTGCGCTTCCTATCCCGCGAGGGCCTTCGGCGTGCGTGCTGGGATGGCGCTGAAGATGGCGCAACGCAAGTGCCCCGAGGGCGTTTTCCTGCCGGTCGACATGGCCGTCTACGAGGTGGCCTCCGAGGAGATCATGGCGACACTCGGCCAGGTGGCCGGTGCCGTCGAGGTCTGGGGCATGGACGAAGCCTTCGTCGCCACCGATGCCGATCCATGGCAGCTCGCCGCCGAAATCCGCACCGCCATCATCGAACTCGGACTCACCTGCGCGGTCGGCATCGGCGACAACAAGCTCACCGCGAAACTCGCCACCGGCTTCGCCAAATCCACCGGCAAGACCTCCGCCGAACCCGAACACGACGAGGGCGCCGCCGCGGGCATCTTCGAACTGACCGCCGCCAACTGGACCGAACTCATGGGCCACCGCCCCACCGACGCACTCTGGGGCGTCGGCGCCCGCATCGCCAAACGCATGGCCGACCTCGACATCACCACGGTCGCCGACCTCATGTCCGCCGACCGCGCCCGCCTGGCCGCCGAATTCGGCCCGAGCACCGGCCCCTACCTCTGGGTCCTCGGCCACGGCAAGGGCGACACCGAACTCTCGACGACCCCACGAATCCCGGTAGGCCGCAGCAAGTCCGAAACCTTCCCCCACGACCTCACCGAACCCGAGGAAATCCACCGCGAGGTAGCCCGCCTGGCCACCGAAGTCGCCGAGGAAATGCGCGAACACCACCGAACGAGCACCCGAGTCTCGGTCACCGTCCGCACCAAAACCTTCTACACCCGCAGCAAACAACAAAAGCTCCCCACCCCCACCGACGACATCCCCACCATCGTCGACACCGCCCTCGCCATAATCGCCCGCTTCGACCTGGACCGCCCCGTCCGCCTCCTCGGCGTCCGCCTGGAACTACTTCCACCCTGACCTCGGTCACGGGCCCCTCCATATCGGGGCTGCGAACTCGTATGCTCGGGCGATGGAGTTCTCAGCGATGGTTGCCCGTGAATCCGACGGTGGGATCGTGCTCGCCCGCGAAACGGTGGGGGACGACTTCCTCGGCGTCGGCGACGTGACGATCAAGGTCCATTACTCGAGCGCGAATTACAAGGATCTGCTGGCGATCACGCCGCGCGGCGGGGTGGTTCGCAACTATCCGATCGTGCCGGGCATCGACCTCACCGGCGAGGTGGTCTCCTCGGATACCGATGACTTCGCCCCCGGCGATCAGGTGATCGCGCATGGCTACGAACTGGGCGTTTCCCGCAACGGCGGCTTCGCCGAATACACCAGGGTGCCTGCCGAGTGGGTGGTGAAGCTCGATGGCCTCGACACCCGTGACGCCGCCACCATCGGCACCGCGGGCTTCACCGCCGCCATGAGCGTGCAGGCCCTGCTCGACCACGGATTCACTCCCGACGACGGCGCCGTCCTGGTCACCGGCGCGACCGGCGGTGTAGGCACCGTCGCCATCGACATCCTCTCCGGCCTCGGCTTCGAGGTCATCGCCTCCACCGGCAAGACCGACGCGAGCGACCTGCTCGCCGAACTCGGCGCCAACGAGGTGATCGGCCGACTCCCCCTCGACCCCGACGCCAAGCCGCGCCCGCTCAACAAGGCCAACTGGGCGTCGGCGGTCGACAGCGTCGGCGGCGCCTCGCTCGCCCACGTTCTCAGCGCCATCGGCTATGGCGGCGCGGTCGCGGCGAGCGGTCTCACCGGCGGCGCCGAACTTCCCACCACCGTGCTCCCCTTCATCCTGCGCGGTGTCAGCCTGCTCGGCATCGACTCGGTCCAGTTGCCGATCGACAAGCGCCGCGCCCTGTGGACCGCGCTGGGCAAACAGCTTCGCCCGCAGCACCTCTCGACGATCGAGTCCTTCACCCCGATCACCGAAGTCGGTACCGTCCTGCAGTCGATCAAGGACGGTACCCACTCCGGCCGCACCGTGATCGGCGTAGCCAACGAGTTCTGAATCCAGTCCGGGAACTGACTACTTCGCAGGGAAGGACGGCGGAAACAGTTCACCGGCGGGGCGGCGTAGGTAGTCGCGTTCGGTGTAGGCCTCGCGCATCCGGTCGAACAGTGACTGCGCGCGCCGAGTCATGGTAAGCAGATCGATGCCGGGAATCACTCCGTCGCGCAAGGTGATTCGGCCTGCGATCATCGAGAAATCCGCGGCGCGCCCGGTGCTGTTCATGCACAGGGTGCGGATCGGATCGTCGAGGACTCCGTCGCGGGGGTCGTCGAGCCGGAAGGCGACCAGGTCGGCGGTCGCCCCTGCCGCCAGCTTGCCCAGGTCCGGTCGGTGAAGTGCCTCGGCCCCGCCGAGCGTGGCGGCTGATACGTAGTCGCTGTAGGTCGCCGCGTCGAGTCGAGAGGCGAGCACCTTGGCCAAGGTGACGCCGATATCCATGCCGCGCAGCAGATCCGGTGGGAACGAGTCGGTGCCGAGGGCGATCCGCACGCCCGCCGCACGGTACCGACCGAAACTGTCGAGCGCCGATCCGTGCCTGGCCGAGGTGAGCGGACAGTGCACGATGGACGCTCCCGATGCCGCGAGCGTCCCGAGATCGTCATCGGTATCGGCGTCGACGTGGGGATTCGAATCGATGTAGATCCCGTGCGGGATGAGCAGATTCGGTCCCAGTAAGCCGGTCTGCTCGAGTACCGCCAGCGGTGGCACCCCGAACCGCTCGATCACGAACGCTCGCTCGTGCAACCCTTGCAGGGCGTGCAGGCGGACCAGCACGCCGGTCTCCGCGGCCAGCGCCGCGGTTCGGTGCAGCAGATCCTCGGACAACGTCTCGATCCGGCAGGGCAGCAAGGTCGGGTGGATGAGATCGGTGTCCTGCGCCGCGGCCCACTCCAGGAACCGCGCCGCGCCATCGAATCCGTCGAGTCCGAGTTCGTCGTTCCAGTAGATGGACCGCGAGCCGTCGGCGTCGACCACGTTGACCCCGGACCGGTACGCGGGCCCGAGATAGACCCGCAGGCCCAGCCGCCGCGCGGATTCGGCCATCGCCACGGCGTCGGCGAAGGTCTCCGCCCAATCGCTGTGCACCTCCGACGCGATCGGCATCGCCGTCGTCACTCCGTGCAACAGCAATTGGACGAACCCGTACTCCCGGATGAACGCCCGCTCCTCGGCATCGAACACCGCTCGCCGTCGATGTGTCGCGTAGTCACGCGACCATTGCAGGCCGAGCCCCAACTCGCGTGACTGCCACGAATCCAAGATGGTGTGGTCGATATCGGTCAGCGCGTCGAGGTCGATGAGGCCGGGCGTCAGCACCGCGTCCCCGAGCTCGATCACCTCGTCGACGAGCTCCGAGCCGCGTGGACCGACGGCGACGATGTGCGAGTCCTCCACCACCACTTCGGCATCGGTGAGCAGGACCTGCGCCTCCGATGCCGTTGCATACGCGAGCACGTGGCGAGCACGGATACTGCGACGCATCCTCAGCTCCTCTCCCCGCCCCAGCGACCGGGAATCTCGAATCCATCCAGTGCGGTGTCGACGGAAATCATGTGGCCCCTGTGGATTACGGTGCGTTCGGCCGGTCGATCCATGACGGCCGCCGCCGGGCTCACCGCGTCGACCAGGAAGAATTCGGCCGGGTCGCCGACCGCGAAACCCGGATGCGCGTTGCTGCCGTCGAGCGGGCGCAGGGTCCGGTCGATGACGCTCGCCCCGCCCCAGGTCGCGACGCCGAGCGCGTGTTCGACGTGCTCGTCGGACCCGTACCCGTTGACGAACGCGAGTTGCCACGCGCGGTCGAGCATGTCGCCGTTGCCATAGGGCGACCAGTAATCCCGCTGCCCATCCATACCCACCCCGACGCGCACACCGGCCGCGGCCAGGTCGAGCAACGGCAGCGCCCAGCCCTGCGCGCCTGCCGCGTGAGTGAGGGCGATGTCGAACTCCGACAGCCGCTCGATCGCCGCGGGCACGTCGGGCAGCCCACTGGCCAGACAGCGGGCATGCGAAATGGTCGCCAGGCCCGACATCCCCAGCGCCTGTACGCGTTCGACGATCAGCGACAAGGTGAACAGTCCCAGCTCACCCGCTTCGTGCAGGTGGATATCGACGCCGACCTGATGTTTCGCGGCCAACCCGAACACCGCGTCGAGATGCCGCACCGGATCGCGGTCGAGTTCACACGGGTCCATCCCGCCGACCAGGTCGGCTCCGGCCGACAGCGCCGCGTCCATGAGATCGATGACACCGGGCTCCAGCAGGAGTCCGACCTGCGGGAACGCCACGATCTCCACATCGCATACGCCGTTGTAGCGTTCCCGCGCCGCGAGTTCGCCTTCGAGCTTGGTGAGTCCGGTGTCGGCGTCGACCTGCGCGTGACTGCGAATTCTGGTGGCGCCGTTGGCTACCGCGACCGCGAGGGTGAACGAGGCCCGCTCGGCTACGGAACGTTCCGCTGATCGCCAGTGCTCGCGATCGTTCATGATCCGGCCCCACCGACCCGGCATCCCGGTCTGGGCACGGAAGGGCAGTCCGAGCCTGCTCGAGTCGAGGTGCAGGTGCACATCCGACAGCGCGGGCAGGATCAACCGGCCCGCACCGTCGACATGCTCACCGGCAGGCGCCGCCGAGTCGGCGGCCGCGGAGATCGCGGCCACCGTCCCGTTTTCGATCAGTAGGTCCACCGGCGGGCCACCCCAGGGGCGGACATCGGTGACGAGAAGCGAATCACCCACGCGCTCAGTCCTTGCCGAAGGTCGCGGCGTCGACGGTGATCATCCCGTCCGCCCGTGGTTTCCAGTTCAACGCGGGATCCACCGCGTAGCTGGCATCGGGTGTGTAGAGGCCGAGCAGCAGCGCCTTCGAATCGTTGAGGGTGAACAGGTCGCGGTAGACATCGATCCTGGCCTGGCCGGCGACGGTGCGGGTCTTGGCGACCAGCGCCTGAGTTTCCGGCAGCATCGCGTAGTCGTTCCACTGCCCGCCGAACATCGAGGCGATCGGCGCGTCACCGTCCATGGTCGACGGCGCGTAGGTATTGAGGTAGATGCCGGTGGCGGCCTTCTTGGTGTAGATCATCTGGGACAGACTGCTCTGATCGGTGCCCTGCAGACTGATGGTGATCCCGACTTCTGCCAGGTTGGCCTGGATCGACTGGGCGATCTCCGAACTCAGCGGAATGCGCCCGTTCGTGGCGTACTGGAACGGGATCGGCGTGCCGTTGTAACCCGCTGCGGCCAGCAGTTGCTTGGCCTTGGCCGTATCACGCACCGGAGCGGGATATTTGGGGTCGTAACCCCCGACATTCTTGGCGACCAGCTGGTTGTCGACCGTCGCACGGCCCGCGAGCAAGCTCTTGACGATGCCGTCCCGATCGATCGACAGCGCGATCGCCTCACGCACCCGTTGGTCGGCCAGCGGGCCCGCCGTGGCGTTCATGCCGAGGAAGGTGACGCCATTGGAGACCCGCGACTCGATGTGCACATTCTTGGAACCATCGACGGCCGCGACCTGATTCGGCGCCACCAGCGCCACATCGAGGCTGCCGGATTGAACGCCGTTGAGGCGGGCGTCGGCGTCGGCCACCGTCTTGAAGGTCACGGTCTCGAGCGTGGCCTTGTCGCCCCAGTAGTCCGGATTGCGCTTGACGACGTATTCGACGCCGCGCGTGTAGTGGTCGAAGACGAACGGCCCGGAGCCGACAGGCGCGGCCGCGAATCCGGCGGAACCCAGCGCGGTGTAGACGGATTCGGGCACGATCGAGACGCCGGTGGTGATCGTCGGCCACGCGGAGAAGGGGGCGTTGAGGCTGAACACCACCGTGTTGTCCGGTCCGACGGCCGCCGAGGCGAACATCTCCATGTAGGTGGCCGGATCGCCAGTGGGAGTGGCTTTGATCTTGTTGTAGGTGAACGCCACATCGGAGGCCTTCACCGGTTCGCCGTTGTGGAATTTCACGTCGTCGCGAATCGTGAAGGTCCACTGGGTGAAGTCGGCGTTGTGCTCCCACTCGGTCGCCAGTTTCGGCCCGATCACACCTTCGCTGTCGAACCTGGCGAGCTGGTCGAATGTCGCGAAGTAGTAGTTGTAGCCGGCCAGCGACCCGTCGGTGATCGGGTCCGGCACGTCCGTCGGTTCGGTGACCGCACCGACGACCAGCGTCTTCGTCGACGCGGTTTCGGTGCCCGCCGGTGCGCAGGCGCTGAGGGTGAAGGTGGAGAACGCGAGGACAGCGAGTCCTGTTGCCACACTGCGGGTGATCGGTTTCATCAGTTTCCTTTCGAAGGGCGTGCGAGCGGGTGCAGGCAGGCCGCGACATGGTCGGCGGGACCTTGTGGTTCGAGTTCCGGGATGCGTGTCGCACATTCGTCCGTCGCCAGTGGGCAACGGGTGCGGAAGGTGCAGCCGCTCGGAGGGTTCGCCGCATCGGGGAGTTCACCGCGCACCAGCGTGGAGGTGTCGCGACGCCGTTGGTGCGGGTCTGGGACGGGGGCCGACGCGATCAGTGCCCGCGTGTACGGATGCCGGGGCCCGGTGAACACGTCTTCGGTAGCGCCGATCTCGACGAGCTTGCCCAGATGCATCACCGCGACCCGGTCCGACAGGTGCCGGACCACCGAAAGGTCGTGTGCGATGAACAGATACGACAGCCCGAGTTGTGCCTGCAGGTCTTGCAACAGGTTGATCACCTGCGCCTGTACCGAGGCGTCGAGCGCGGAGACCGGCTCGTCGAGCACCAGCACCTCCGGTCGCGGCGCGAGCGCCCTGGCGATGCCGAGCCGCTGCCGCTGCCCACCGGAGAACTCGGCGGGACGCCGGTCGAGCGCGTCCTGGCCGAGGCCGACCTGTTCGAGCAGTTCCACGACGCGTGCGCGGGAGTAACCGCCCGCGATCTGTAGCGGTTCGGCGACGATGTCGTGCGCTGTCATTCGGGGGTCGAGCGAGGAATAGGGGTCTTGGAACACCAGCTGCACCCTGTTGCGCAGCGCCCGGCTCGCGGCGGGCCGCAGAGTGGCCAGGTCTCGGCCGAGAATGCGCACCGAACCGGCGGTGGGAGTGTTGATCCCGAAGATTGTGCGTACCAAGGTCGACTTGCCGCCGCCGGATTCGCCTACGAGGCCGAAGGTTTCACCGCGCCGGACTCCGAAACTGACGCCGTCGAGAGCACGTAGCCTGCGTTTGCCGGTGAGGCCGCGGCGGCTGGTGAAGCTGACCTCCAGTCCGTCGACGCGGATCACTTCCTCGGCGGTGTCGATCGCGGTCATGCCGAAAGGTCCTGTCGGAGAGGGGTAGTGAGCACCGGCGGGCAGGCGAGGTCGCGTCCGTCGCCGAAGTCGACGAGAGCTGGGGTGGCGGTGTCGCATTCGCCGTTCTTGCCCACGAACTCGCAGCGGGGAGCGAAGCCGCAGCCGGGCGGTCGCTTAGTGGGGGAGGGGGGCGAGCCGGGAATGGCGTAGGCGCGGCCCGCGCCCGCCTGCCCGAGCAGGCTGCGCTGCAAACCACGGGTGTAGGGATGGGCCGCGGCGTCGAAGATCTGCCAGACCGTCCCGGTTTCGACGACCCGGCCCGCGTACATGATCGCCACCCGATCGGCATGCTGGGCGACCAGTCCGAGATCGTGGGTGATCAGCACCATTGCCGCGCCGCTGCGCGCCCTCGCCTGCGCGAGCACCTCCATGAGCTGGGCCTGGATGGTCACATCGAGGGCAGTGGTCGGCTCGTCGGCGATGAGTACCGCCGGCTCGTTGGCCATGGCCATGGCGATCACCGCGCGCTGACGCATACCGCCCGACCACTGATGGGGATAGGCGCGCGCCCGGTGCGCGGGTTGTGGAATGCCGACGGAGGCGAGCAGTTCGATCACCCGGCGTTTGCGAGCCTTGGCATCGAGCCGTTGATGGACCGCCAGCGCACGGCCGATCTGGGCGCCGACCCGGCGCACGGGGTTGAGCGTGGTCATCGGATCCTGGAAGACCATGCCGAGCTGCGCACCGCGCAGCCGCCGCAGGGTTTCGTCGTCGGCGCCGACGAGTTCATCGCCGCGGAAGCGCACGCTGCCCGAGAAGATCGTCAACGGCGGCGGGAGCAGGCCGAGGACGGCGAGCATCGTCACCGACTTACCCGACCCGGATTCGCCGACGAGACAGAGCACTTCGCCCTCGTCGAGGCGCAGACTCACCGAGTCGACGAGCACGACCCGCTGACCCGCGGTCTCGTAACCCACTGTGAGATCTGTGATTTCCAAGAGCGCGTTCATGCCATTACCTCTTTCGCGAGGGCGCCGCGGCGGGCACGTGGCGCTCGCCGGACCCGGCGTAGCCCTTGGCCCTCATCGGTGAATCGCCTACTGGCCAGCAAGGTGCCGCCGATCACCAGCAGCAACGCGACAGCGGGCACGATCGTCAGATACGGGGCCTGGCGCAGGTACTTCTGCCCGTCGGTGATCATCAAGCCCCAGCTCGGGGTCGGTGGCTGTACGCCGAGCCCGAGATAGTCGAACGACGAGATCATGATCAGCACATTGCCGAGATCGGCGGTGGCCAGAATCAGCACCGGCACGGTGACGTGCCCGACCACGTGCTTGCGCATCACCCAGCCCGAGCGCGCGCCGAGCAGCTTCGGCGCGATCACGAAATCTCGGCCCGACAGACCGAGTGCGACCGAGCGGGCCACCCTGGCATAGCCGACCCAGAAGGTGACGCCGAGGATCGTCGCCATCAGCGCGGTACTCGGGCCGCGAATCGCCGACACCGCCATGATCACCAAGGTCATCGGGACGGCGAGTTGCACATCGGCGACGCCCATCAAGACGTTGTCGACGATCCCGCGGAAGTAGCCGGACACTGTCCCGATCGTCATCCCGATCAGTGCGTTGACCACCACGATCACCAGGACGAGCCCGAGCGTGATCCGTCCGGCCAGCGCCAGCCTGCTCGCCAGGTCACGACCGAGGGAATCGGTGCCGAGCGGATAGTGCCCGTCGGTGAACGGCCGGACGAACGCCGACGCGAGTTGCTGCGCGTACGGGTCATAGCCGGGCAGGAGGGGATAGAGCAGAGAGAACAGCACGACCGTGAGGATCATCGCGACGCCGAAGATCGTGGCGGGATTGCGGGGACGGCTCAACGGAGTCTCGCTCTCGGATCGATGACGCCGTAGAGGACGTCGATGCCGAAGTTGACGATCACGAAGATGGTCGCGATCACGATCAATCCGGACTGGACTACCGGAAAGTCCCTGTTGAACACCGCATCCAGCATCAGCTGGCCCAATCCAGGCCAGGCAAAGACGTTTTCGACGATCACCAGGCCACCGAGCAAGGTGCCCAGCGTGATTCCCGAGATGGTGAGCACCGGTAGCAGCGCGTTGGGCAGCACCTCACGCAGCAGCACCGACGACCGCCGCTCGCCGCGCGAATACGCGGTGCGCACGTAGTCCTGGGAGCTTTCGGCCACCAGTGAGTTGTCCAGAAGGCGTGAGTAGACGACGAACTGTGCCGTCGCGATGGTCACGGCGGGCATGACGATCGCGAGTGGATCGGCGCCGGCCAGCGACGGCAACCAGCCGAGCGTCACCGAGAACACCAGCACCAGCAGCAATCCGAACAGGAAGTCCGGCACCGCGAGTCGTGCCGCGCCGACCCCGAGCGCCACCCCGCGCAGCGACCAGCGGCCGCTGAGATGGATGGCCAGCACGACCGCCACGGCCAGTGCGAGGCCGATCGTGAAACCGGCGGCACCCAACTGCAGTGACGCGGGTAGGCGCTGGAGGACCAGCGTCATCGACGAGGTGCCGGACTGCTGGTACGAGTCCCCGAAGTCGCCGGTCAGTATCCCGGTCAGGTAGTCGAGGTACTGCGTCAGCGGTGGTTTGTCGAAGCCGAGTTCGGCTTCGAGCGCCGCGATGTCGGCTTCGCTCGCCGTTTCCGGCAGGAGGGAAGCCACGGGACTGCCGGTGAGTCTGCCGAGCAGGAACGCCAGGGAGATGACGGCGAACACGGTGATCACCGCCTGGGCGAGGCGGCGGATCAGATAGACGGCCAACACTGATCCTCTCTGTGGGCCGAGAATGTCATTCGGTATACAGAATTGGTTTTCCGTGTATCCCCGTTGTGTTCTGAAAGTTTCGGGTCCGTGAATGATTCAACGCTGGCAACCGGCGGTAATATAGGCGTCAAGCCCAGTTTTCGACCGTTTCAGCATGCTTGCGCGCAGGTCATTACAGAAGCCAAAGATATATTTGGTCTACCGAATGGAATTTCGCGTGATCGTCGCTACACTGCGCGACGGTCGTCCGCCGACGCCTGTACGCCTTCGTAGACTGACCGAGTGGCCCGAAACCTACGTCCGGCGGTAGCAGCCGTCGACGACACTTCCCAGACGCGCCGGATCTACGACGATCTGCGTCGCGCGATCATCACGGGGGAGTACCGAGAAGGTGAGAAGCTGCCGGAGGCGCGCCTGGCCGCCATGCTCGGCACTTCCCGTCTTCCGGTGCGAGAGGCCCTGGCACTACTCGAATTCGACGGCATCGTCAGCGCGTTGCCGCGGCGCAGCGCGGTCGTGCGTTCCTGGGATGCCACTGCGGTGGAAGAACTCTTCGATGTCCGCATCGGCTTGGAACCGCTTGCCGCCCGCCTGGCCGCCGCCCGCATCAGGCAGGGCCACGACAGCTTCCCGTTGCAGGCCGCGTTGGGAGAAGCGCAGGTAGCCACCGAGTCTCGTGATCCGCTGCGCATCGCCGAAGCGAACGCGAAGCTGCACGGCGCCATCGTGGAACTGTCCGGCAACTCCTTACTCACCCAGCTGATGCGCACGATCCTCGCGCGCATGGCCTGGCTGTTCTTCCTCACCACCGAACGCAACACCGAGGAACAGCGTGACGAACACCAACACCTCATCGACGCGATCACCTCGGGCGACGAACGCCTGGCCGAATACGCCATGCTCAGCCACACCGAGGCAGGCCGCACCCCCACCTTGGCCATCGTCACCGCCCTACGGCACGCGGACCTAGGAAACAGTCCGGACGCCGACGGTTAGCCCAGCTCCCGCGACCGGGTCGTCCGGACCTCTGTCTCGGTCGACTGGTCGTTGGGAGCTGGGCTGAACAGGTCTTTCGCTCAGACGACGGCCGGGGCTACCGGGTCGTCGGCGAACTGGGTTCGGTAGAGCTCGGCGTAGCGCCCGTCGGCGTTGAGCAGGGTGGCGTGGGTGCCTCGTTCGACGATACGGCCGTCTTCGAGGACCAGGATCTGGTCGGCGGCGCGGATCGTGGAGAGACGGTGCGCGATGACCAGGGCGGTGCGGCCGATCAGGGCCTCGGTGAGAGCCTCCTGAACGGCTGCTTCGGAGGTGGAGTCGAGGGAGGCGGTCGCCTCGTCGAGGATCACCACCCGTGGTTGCTTGAGGAGCAGGCGGGCGATGGTGAGGCGTTGGCGTTCGCCGCCGGAGAGGCGGTAGCCACGCTCGCCGACCACGGTGTCCAGACCATCGGACAGTGAGTCGACCAGGTCGCGCAGGCGGGCGCGATCGAGGGCGTCCCACAGCTGTTCCTCGGTGGCTTCCGGCCGGGCGAGCAGGAGATTCGCGCGGATGGTGTCGTGGAAGAGGTGGCCGTCCTGGGTGACCAGGCCGACGGTGCGCTGGATGGATTCGGTGGTCAGATCGCGCACGTCGGAGCCGTTGAGCCGGACCGCGCCGGAGTCGACATCGTAGAGACGTGAAACCAGCTGGGCGATCGTGGATTTGCCCGCACCGGAGGAGCCGACCAGGGCGATGAGCTGGCCGGGTTCGGCGCGCAGCGACACCTCGTGCAGCACCTCGACGCCGCCACGGCTGTCCAAGGTCGCGACGTCTTCCAGTGAAGCGAGCGAGACCTTGTCGGCCGAGGGGTAACCGAAGTTCACCGCGTCCAGTTCCACCGCGACCGGGCCGTCGGGCACCGGGGTGGCGTGCGGGGCGTCCTCGATCAGCGGCTTCAGATCGAGCACCTCGAAGACGCGCTCGAAACTCACCAGCGCCGACATGATCTCCAGGCGGGCGCTGGCCAGCGCGGTGAGCGGGGTGTAGAGGCGGGTGAGCAGCAGCGAGAGCGCGACGACCGAGCCCGCGTCGAGGCTGCCCGTCAGCGCGTACCAGCCGCCGAGGCCGTAGACCAGGGCGAGCGCGAGCGCGGAGACCAGCGTGAGCGAGGTGACGAAGGTGGTCTGCAGCATGGCGGTGCGCACACCGATGTCGCGCACCCGGGTGGCGCGCTCCGCGAACTCCGACGATTCCTGGTTCGGCCTGCCGAACAGCTTCACCAGGGTGGCGCCGGGTGCGGAGAAACGCTCGGTCATCTGGGTGCTCATGGCGGCGTTGAGCTGGGCGGCTTCACGCTGCATGCCGGCGAGCTTGTCGCCTGCGCGCCGGGCCGGGATGACGAAGACGGGCAGCAGCACGAGCGCGAGCAGGGTGATCTGCCAGGAGATGCTGAGCATGACGGCGAGGGTGAGCACCAGGGTGACCAGGTTGGTGACAACGCCGGAGAGGGTGTCACTGAAGGCCCGCTGCGCGCCGATCACATCGCTGTTCAGTCGGCTCACCAGCGCGCCGGTACGGGTCCGGGTGAAGAACGCGACGGGCATCTTCTGCACGTGATCGAACACCGCGGTACGCAGATCCAGGATCAGACCCTCGCCGATCCGGGCCGACAGCCAGCGGATAGCGATACCGAGCCCAGCGTCGAGGATCGCCAACCCCGCGATAGCGAGCGCCAGCAGCACCACCGTTCGTGGCGCCGAACCGTCGACGATCCCGTTGACAACGTGCCCCGCCAGCACCGGGGTAGCCACCCCGAGCACCGCGGCCACCACGCTGAGCAGCAGGAACCCGCCGATCCGCCGCCGATGATGCTCAGCGAACCGCACGATCCGCCGCGCCGTCACCATGCTGAACGGGCGCTTTTCCTCCGGCGCGTTCACGCGTCGGTACATCTGGCTGTAGGCCACTGATTCGATACTCACTGCCACTCTCCTCGAGGCTCCCCACCCATTGAACTCCTGCCCTCTGACACTAAAACCTCAACAAAGGTTGACAGCAAATACTTTCCGTCGGCACCGGATTGCGCGCAGAGCGAAACCGGCCACCGAATCGCGCCTCGGCCATCTGGAACCGGCCCGTCGCGCCCACGACGGACGAGCACGGAACCACAGCCCGGCGACCCGAATAGGCTGGTCGGGTGGACGACGACCGGAGCGCGGAAATGCTGGCCGATGCCCTGCGCACGCGGGTCGACTGCACGGTCGACGCGTCGGTGCGCAGGCGCGTCGAGTATTCGTCCGACGCCTCGAACTACCGCGTCCGCCCGGTCATGGTGGTGTTCGTACGTGCCGAGGACGACGTCGCCGCCACGGTGGACTTCGCACGCGAGAACGGGCTCTCGGTCACCGCTCGCGGCGCGGGCACCTCGGTCGCGGGCAATGCCATCGGACCCGGCATCGTGCTGGATTTCAGCAGACACATGAACACGGTGCGCGCGGTCGACGTCGAGGCGCGAACGGCGAGAGTGCAGCCGGGGGTGGTGCTGTCGGATCTGCAACGGCGGCTGCGGCAGCACGGGTTGCGGTTCGGGCCGGATCCGTCGACGCAGGACCGCTGCACGCTCGGCGGAATGATCGGCAACAATGCCTGCGGACCGCACGCGCTGGCCTGGGGTCGAACCTCCGATACCATCCTTGAGCTGCGCATTCTCGATGGTGCGGGGGCGCGAAGAACGCTAGGCGCCGACTTGACGGCGGTGCCGGGCTTGGCGGAATTCACCACGGCGAACCTGGCTGTGCTGCGCACCGAACTGGGACGGTTCGATCGTCAGGCATCCGGCTACGGTCTGGAACATCTGCTGCCGGAACGTGGTTCGTCGGCCGCGAAGGCATTCGTCGGCTCCGAAGGAACCTGTGGACTACTCCTGGAAGCGGAGGTCGCGCTCACGCCGGTGCCCGCCGCGACCGTGCTCACCGTGCTCGGTTATCCCGATATCGCGTCGGCCGCGGACGATATCGCCGCGGTGACCGGATGCGCGCCGATCGCGGTGGAGGGTATCGATGCCGGACTCGTCGATGTGGTCCGCGCGCATCGTGGGACGGTGCCCGAGTTGCCGCGAGGTCGCGGATGGCTGTTCGTCGAAACCGCGGGAGCTAGCCCGGCGGAGGCACTGGCTACGGCCCAGCGACTGTGCACGGTGAGCAATGCCGATGACCACCGGATCGTCACCGATCCCGCTGCCACAGCGGCACTCTGGCGTATCCGTGCCGACGGGGCAGGTCTGGCCGGAAGAACTCCCGAGGGGAATCCGGCGTGGCCCGGTTGGGAAGATGCCGCTGTCCCGCCGGAGAATCTAGGCGCATACCTGCGCGAATTCGCCACGCTCACCGCCGAATACGACGTGAGCGGCCTGCTGTATGGACATATCGGCGACGGCTGCATCCACGTCCGCCTCGACTTCCCGATCGCCGACGCCCCCCGGCGATTCCGGACCTTCCTCTTCGACGCCGCCGAACTCGTGGTGCGACACGGCGGATCGCTGTCGGGCGAACACGGCGACGGCCGCGCCAGATCCGAACTGCTCGAAGTCATGTACTCACCGGCCGCCCGTGCGGCCTTCGCGGGCTTCAAGTCCCTGTTCGACCCCGACGACATCCTCAACCCCGGTGTCCTCGTCGCCCCGAAACCCGTCGACGCCGACCTGCGAGTAGTCGCGCTCACGCCGGTTCCAGCACGCGGCTTCGCCCTGTCCACAGACTCCGGCGATTTATCCACAGCTGTGCACAGATGTGTAGGAATCGGCAAGTGCCGCGCGGACACCGGGGGTTCCGGCGGTTTCATGTGCCCCTCGTATCTGGCCACCGCCGACGAGAAGGACACCACGCGGGCGCGGGCCAGAGTGCTCCAGGAAGTGGTCCGCGGCGAACTCGACTGGCGCGCACCGGCAGTCGAAGAGTCCCTCGACCTCTGCCTGTCCTGTAAGGCCTGCGCCTCCGACTGCCCCGCGGGCGTCGACATGGCCACCTACAAATCCGAGGCACTGTATCGCCGCTACCGAGGACGCCTACGCCCCCTGGATCACTATGTCCTCGGCCGACTCCCCCGCTGGCTCGCCATCGCCCAGCACTTCCCGCGCCTCGCCAACGCCGTCGTCGCCCGCCCCCGCCTCCGCCGTGCGGGCATGCGGCTGGCCGGCATCGATCCCAGGCGAGAAGCGCCACGACTCGCCCCGAAGTCGTTGCGTCGCCGCTGGTCCGACGACAACGAACGAACCGGTGCCGACGAGTCGGCGGCTACTGAAGTCATGCTGTGGATCGACACCTTCACAAACAGTTTCGACCCCGAGAACGCGATCGCCGCCAGACAACTGATCGAACAACTCGGCTACCGCGTCCGCATCCCGGAAGCGCGTGTCTGCTGCGGCCTCACCTGGATCAGCACCGGCCAACTCGACGGCGCCCGCACCCGATTGCGCGCCACCCTCGACGCACTAGCCGACCACGCGGCGGCGGGTGGCCTGATCATCGGCCTCGAACCCTCCTGCACCGCGACCCTGCGCGCCGACCTCCCCGAACTACTCCCCGACGATCCACGAGCGAAACAGGTCGCCGCCGCCGTCCGAACCCTTGCCGAATTCCTCCTCGCGCACCCCGCCTGGCAACCACCCCGGCGGCCGCGGGACACCGTCGTGGTCCAACCGCACTGTCACCAGCACGCCGTCGGCGGCTTCGACGCCGAACGCCGAATCCTGGCCGCGATGGGCGTCACCGTCCAGGAACTGGCCGGCTGCTGCGGCCTGGCGGGCAACTTCGGCATGCAGAACGGCCACTACGACGTCTCGGTGGCGGTCGCCGAGAACACTCTGCTCCCGGCGCTCAGAAACGCGGCACCGAACGCCGTGTTCCTGGCCGACGGCTTCTCGTGCCGAACACAAGCCGACCAACTCGCGCGCACCCCCGGCCTGCATCTGGCCAGGTACCTGCTCGATTGCTCGACCGGACCGGCTATCGGTTGACCCCGATCACAGGCGCACAATGGTCGGATGCGTGATCAGACCCTGGACCAGCACCTGGCTTCGGCCGGGCTGTCCAGGACCGTCCGGTCGAGCAGGCCCTTCGACGTCGGCATCACCGTGGCACCACTGCGCCGCGGCGGCGGCGACCCCTGTCACCACGTCGGCCCCGACGGCTCCCACTGGCACGCCTCACGACTGCCCACCGGCGTGGTGACCTACCGCCTGACCCAGGACGGCCGCGACGGCGCCACCGCCCGCGCCTGGGGCCCCGGCGCCGAGGAATTCCTGGCCGGTCTCGACCGCATGCTCTGCCTCGAGGAAGACCTCGACGACTTCACCCCGGAACATCCCAAGCTGGTCGAGGCCCATCGCACGGTTCCGGGCCTGCGCATGCTGAAGACCGGCCTGGTGATGGAGTCGCTGATCCCGGCCGTCCTCGAACAGAAGGTGCACACGAAATCCTCGTTCGCGGCCTGGCGCACCCTGGTTCGCGAGTTCGGGACGAGGGCACCCGGCCCGGCGCCGATCGGCCTGATGGTGGCGCCGGACGCCGACACCTGGCGGCTGATCCCGTCGTGGAAATACCACCGGGCCAATGTCGGCCCGCAGCGCGCACAGACCATCGTGCGCGCCGCCAGAGTCGCCGACTCGATCGAACGCACCGCCACCCTCGACCCGGTCGAGGCCGCGCGACGTTTGCGCAGCCTGCCCGGCATCGGGGTATGGACGGTGGCCGAGACCGCGCAACGCGCCTTCGGCGATGCCGATGCCCTCTCGGTCGGTGACTACCACCTCGCCGCCGTCGTCGGCTGGAGCCTGCTCGGTCACCCGATCGACGACGACGCGATGGTCGAATACCTGCGACCGCTACAACCGCACCGCTACCGCGCGGTGCGGTTGCTCGGGCTGAGCGGGCAGGCGCACAAACCGAAGTTCGGCCCGCGCGACCCGCTCACCGACCATCGTCACCACTGAGTTGGGACACTGCTGAGTGGGGCCGACACTGGGCCGGGTTACCCCTGATGCGGGCCACCGCTAGCGCGTCGCGCGCGCGTCCAGTACGCAGCGGCCCGCTTCGACGAGGGTATTACGCGCCCGCCTGCGCACACGACACTCTTCGACGGTGCAGTCGAGGTGCAATTGCATTGCGGCATGGGCTTGTTCGGGCTCCATCGGACCCGGATCGGTGGAGCAACTCAGCAGTGCTGTGGCGACGCGCATGTTCACTTCGCTCAATTGCATGGCCCAAGCACAGCACGCAAATACCCGGCTAACGGTGAGTACACGCCCGATCGGCTAGATTTAGCACGAATTCCCAGCACAAGATCCAAGGGGGAGTGCAGGATTCCCCACAGTGGACGAATTCCACCGTCACCGCGGGGCTCGGAGCGGATGGCGGCGTGCGACACAGAAGGAGTGGGGCTGTGGCATCGAACGGAACAGACGGGCAGGCAGGCGTCTCCTCGACCCTGCCGCGTCGCCAACTCGGTCGCTACCTGCGCGACTGGCGCACCCAGGCCGGGCTCACCATCGCCGAGGCCGCCCGGCTGATGGAGTGGGGCGCCAGCACCCTGCAGCGGCTGGAAAAGGGGCAGGCCGACCGCATCCGCACTATCGATGTACACGAACTGTGCCGGATCTACGGCATTCCCGACCATCTCGCCGGCGGTCTCACCGGCCTCGCGCAGCAGGCTGCCGTCAAAAGTTGGTGGCACGCCTACGGGGATCTGATTCCCGAGAATTTCGATATCTATGTGGGTCTGGAGGCATCGGCGCACCGGTTGCGCGCCTATCAATCCGAACTGGTTCCCGGTCTGCTACAGACGGCGGAATACGCACGGGCACTGAATCATCTCGGCTTTCCCAAGGATTCGGTCGACGAGCTCGATCGCCGGGTCGCACTGCGGATGCAACGTCAGGCGTTGATCACCCGCAAGCATTCACCCGCCGAGATCGATGTGGTTCTGCACGAATCGGTATTGCGTACCATCGTCGGTGATGCGAAGGTGATGGCTGCGCAGTTGCGACACCTCGCCGACGCGAGTTCCCGAAGTAATGTCGCATTGCGCATCCTGCCGTTTGCCGCCGGAGTTCCACTCGGAGTCTCGACCGGACCTTTCACGGTTCTCGAGTTCGGTACCGACAGCAAGGGGCAACCGGTCGAACCGCCGGTGGTGTACGCCGAAGGCTTTACCGGCGACCTCTACCTGGAACGACGCGCGGATGTTCGAAGGTACGACCGGGCTCACGAATGCCTCCAGCGCCATGCGCTGGATATCCCACCGAGTAGAGACCTGCTACGGCAGGTCGCGAAGGAGTATGTGGCATGAGTTTCGATCTTGTTGACGCACACTGGTTCAAGAGCACTCGGAGTGGTGCAGGCAAGGATTGCGTCGAAGTAGCTTTCCTGTTCGGCGGGCACGTCGGGGTGCGCGACAGCAAGAATCCCGCGGGTCCCGCTCTGGTGTTCGACGGCGCGAGCTGGGACGACTTCACCCGTGGCATCGACACCGGCGCGTTCGCGTGAACACCAAGCGCGACATCGACACCACCGGCGCCACCTGGTTGCGGGCAGGCACCGGTGACGGGAGCGTGGAGGTCGCCATGCTGGCAGAGGGGCATGTGGCCCTGCGCGACAGCAAGAATCCCGAGGGTCCGGTGCTGATCTTCACCCCGAGTGAATGGACCGCCTTCACCGCGGGCGTGCACGACGGTGAGTTCGATCGTCCTTGATCACGCTAGATCACAGAACGATAGATATTCGGCATAGGCCGAGGTTTGATGCGACGCTCGGTCGGGTAACCCGGGTATATGGACCGAGGGTTGAAGAAAATGCCACCCCGGTACCGGAGGCTAGCGCCTGAGGACGGGGTGGAACGCCTGATCGTGATCCTGCTGTTCGCGGTATCGGCGATCGGAATCTACGTTCTCACCAGCTCTTTGCTGTCGGCGTTGTTCATCGGATTACTGGTCGGATTAGTCGCTGTAGGGACTGTCGCTGTCTTGTAGGCAGCCGTCGCTGCGGGGCTTCGCACCCCGCAGCGACAACAGTACCTACCGTCTGAACAATTTATTGCCGAGCCAGACAATAGGGTCGAATTGTCGATCCACGACCCGTTCTTTCAGTGGAATCAACGCGTTGTCGGTGATTTTGATGTGCTCGGGGCACACGTCGGTGCAGCACTTGGTGATATTGCAATAGCCCAAACCTGCTTCCTCCTGGGCCATTTCGCGTCGATCGCGGGTATCGAGCGGGTGCATCTCCAACTCCGCGATGCGCATCAGGTAGCGCGGGCCCGCGAAGGCGGGCTTGTTCTCCTCGTGATCACGCACCACATGGCAGGTGTCCTGGCACAGGAAGCACTCGATGCACTTGCGGAACTCCTGGGAGCGCTCCACATCGACCTGCTTCATCCGGTAGTCACCCGCCGCGAGACCGGGCGGCGGAGTGAACGAGGGGATCTCCCGTGCCTTCTCGTAGTTGAACGAGACGTCGGTGACCAGGTCCTTGATGATCGGGAAGGTCCGCATCGGCGTGACGGTGATGACCTCGTCCTGGGTGAACGTCGACATTCGCGTCATACACAGCAGACGCGGGCGCCCGTTCACCTCCGCCGAACACGAACCGCACTTGCCCGCTTTGCAATTCCAGCGCACCGCGAGGTCGGGAGTCTGGGTGGCCTGGAGGCGATGGATGATGTCGAGCACCACCTCGCCCTCGTTCACCGCCACCGTGTAGTCCTCGAGGCTGCCGCCCTCGATGTCGCCGCGCCAGACCCGGAACCGGGCGTCGTATCCCATGGTTACGCCTTTCCCTCGGCTGCCGGGTGCTCAGCCAATTCTTGCTCGGTGTAGTACTTTTCGAGCTCGCTCAGTTCGAACAGGGCGAGTAGGTCTTCGCGCATCGGCGTCTGGTCGGCCCGGGTGACGGTGACGTCGGGGATCTGGGCATCGGACGACGGATCGACCGCGCAGACCAGCAACGTGTTGCGCCAATCCGGGTTCATGCCGGGGTGATCGTCGCGGGTGTGGCCGCCACGACTCTCGGTACGCAACAGCGCTGCCTGCGCGACACATTCGCTGACGATCAGCATGTTGGCCAGGTCGAGGGCCAGATGCCAGCCGGGGTTGAACGGCCGCTTGCCCTGCACCGCCACGTTGGCGTAGCGGGCGCGCAACTCGGCGAGTTTGTCGATCGCCGCGCGCACCTCGTGTTCCTTGCGGATGATGCCGACCAGGTCGTTCATCGTCTGCTGGAGTTCGGAGTGCAGGGTGTACGGGTTCTCGCCGGAGCCGTCCGCGCGCGAGTCGAACGGCGCCAGTGCGGTGTTCGTGGCCGCTTCGATGTCGGCTTCGGCGGGCGTCGGCTTGTCGGAGAGCTGCTGCACGTAGGCCGACGCGCCGAGCCCTGCCCTGCGGCCGAACACCAGCAGGTCCGACAGCGAGTTGCCGCCGAGCCGGTTCGAGCCGTGCATGCCTCCGGAACACTCACCGGCGGCGAACAATCCGGGGACGAGCGCCGCGCCGGAATCGGGGTTCACCTCGATCCCGCCCATCACGTAGTGGCAGGTGGGGCCGACTTCCATCGGCTCGGCCGTGATGTCGACATCGGCCAGTTCCTTGAACTGGTGGTGCATCGACGGCAGCCTGCGCACGATCTCGTCGGCGGGCATCCGGGAGGCGATGTCGAGGTAGACGCCGCCGTGTTCGGTGCCGCGGCCCGCCTTCACCTCCTCGTTGATCGCCCTGGCGACCTCGTCGCGGGGGAGCAGGTCGGGAGTGCGGCGCGCGGAGTCGTTGTCGCGCAACCACTGATCGGCTTCTTCCTCGGTCTCGGCGTACTGACCCTTGAAGACCGGCGGGATGTAGTCGAACATGAACCGCTTGCCGTCGGAGTTCTTCAGCACGCCGCCGTCGCCGCGCACACCCTCGGTGACGAGGATGCCCTTCACGCTCGGCGGCCAGACCATGCCGGTGGGGTGGAACTGGAGGAACTCCATATTGATCAGCGTCGCGCCCGAGCGCAGTGCCAGCGCGTGGCCGTCGCCGGTGTACTCCCATGAGTTCGATGTCACCGTGTAGGACTTGCCGATTCCGCCGGTGGCCAGCACGACCGCGGGCGCCTTGAACAGCACGAAGCCGCCCGATTCCCGCCAGTAGCCGAACGCGCCGGCGATCGCCCCGCCGTCGGTGAGCAATTCGGTGATCGTGCATTCGGCGAAGACCTTGATCCTGGCCTCGTAGTCGCCGGTCGCCGCGAAGTCCTCCTGCTGCAGCGAGACGATCTTCTGCTGCATCGTGCGGATCAGTTCGAGGCCGGTCCGGTCGCCGACATGGGCGAGGCGGGGGTAGGTGTGGCCGCCGAAGTTGCGCTGGCTGATCCGCCCGTCGGCCGTGCGGTCGAACAGCGCCCCATAGGTTTCCAGCTCCCACACCCGGTCGGGCGCCTCCTGCGCGTGCAGTTCGGCCATGCGCCAGTTGTTGAGGAACTTGCCGCCGCGCATGGTGTCTTTGAAGTGCGTCTGCCAGTTGTCCTTCTCATTGGCGTTGCCCATCGACGCCGCGCAACCACCCTCGGCCATCACGGTATGCGCCTTGCCGAACAACGACTTACACACCACCGCCACCGAAAGACCTTGTTCGCGTGCCTCGATCACGGCTCGCAGACCCGCGCCGCCCGCCCCGATCACCACGACGTCGTAGTCGTGCCGTTCCACGTCTGGCATTGAAATACAAGCTCCTCGCGTTGTCGCGGCTCAGTTGACGAACCGCAGGTCCGAAATGGTCTGGCTCGCAACCAACATCACGTAGAAGTCGGCGAGCACGAGGGTGCCGAGGGTGGTCCAGGCCAGCGCCATGTGGCGGGTGTTGAGCTTGGAGATCTGGGTCCAGTACCAGTACCGCACCGGATGGGCGGAGAAGTTCTTGAGCCGCCCGCCCACGATGTGCCTGCACGAATGGCACGACAGGGTGTAGGCCCACAGCAGGATCACGTTGACCAGCAGGACGATATTGCCGAGGCCGAAACCGAAACCGCCACTGCTGCCGTGGAACGCGGTGATCGCGTCGTAGGTGTTGATCAGCGAGACCACCAGCGCCACGTAGAAGAAGTAGCGGTGCGCGTTCTGGATGATCAACGGCAGCCGCGACTCACCGGTGTAGCGCGCGTGCGGTTCGGCCACCGCACAGGCGGGCGGTGAGAACCACACCGAGCGGTAGTAGGCCTTGCGGTAGTAGTAGCAGGTCAGCCGGAAGCCGAGCAGGAACGGCAGCACCACGAAACCCAGCGGGATCCACATCGGCAGCTCGGGGAACGGGGTACCGAAATGCGCCGATCCCGGTACGCACGAGTCGCTCAGGCACGGGGAGTAGAACGGCGTCAGATAGTGGAACTCGGGCACCCAATAGGCGGTCCGCACAAAGGATCTGATCGTCGCGTAGGTGACGAACGCGGCGAGCCCGAGCGCGGTGAACAGCGGCGGTAGCCACCAGCGGTCGGTGCGGAGGGTGCGCGCGGAAATGCGGGCGCGCGTTCTGCTGAAGACGCCGGTGCCCGCGGAGTGGGAAGCGGGGGAAGCGGTCGGTGCGGCACTCACGGTGGATGCCTCGCTGATCTTCGGGTCTGCGGCAGTGATCATTACCCACCGCGATGGATTGTGATGTGGAGCACCATACGCCTCTGTTCATGCCGCTCGCGGTGGGTCTCATGCACTCGGTCACCACACATGGCGGTGATCTCGATCACAGGCGTGAAGGTCGTGACGACCCGTCATGCCTGCGCAACAAACCTGTGGTGCCCTGTGACAGGTATTCCCCCGTGCCGGGGAGAGGAGCGTGACGCGCAATGAGAAGAGCCGCGATCGTGGCGCCCGTCCGCACGCCCAGTGGCGTGGAGGGCGGTGCGTTGTCGGGGATGCCCGCCGAGTGGCTGGCGACCACGGTGTTGTCCGCCGTGATCGAACGCTCGGGGATCGACCCGCTACGCATCGACGATGTGGCCATGGCCTGTATCGATGGTGGCCTCTCCGATGTGCCCGCGGTCGGTTCGCTCGCCGCTCGCGGTGCCGGATTACCTTTCGCAGTACCCGGTTTCGTCACCGACAAACACGGCGGTAGCGGACTACAGGCGGTGATCACCGCGGCGATGATGGTCCAGACCGGCGCCGCGGATGTGGTGGTCGCGGGCGGGGTGGAATGCGCGACGACCCATGCGGGGCTGCCCGGTGGGACCGCGGGATTGCACAACGCCGAGCGGTTGGCGCACTACTACGGGATCGACCGCAATGCCGCCGACGAGTTCGCGGTGGCCAGTCATCGCAAGGCGGCTCGTGCCTGGCGGCAGGGCGCGTTCGCGGCCGAGGTCGTCGGGGTGGCCGCCGGGTTCGGCGATCACCAGATCACCCGTGACGAGGGCGTGCGCGACGACCTGTCGACCCACACGCTTGCCGGTTTGCGCCCGCTGCTGCGCGAGGGCGTGGTGACAGTCGGAAACATGAGTTCGCATCGGCTCGGGGCGTCGGCGTGCCTGGTCGTCGCCGAGGACCGGCTCGGCGAGCTCGGGGTGACGCCGATGGCGTTTCTCGCGGGCTGGGCCGCGGCCGGGTGTGACAACGCGGGTCCCGGACTGGGGGCAGCGCCCGCGGTCTCGAAGCTGCTCGGGCGAGCCGGGTGCTCGCTGGACGAGATCGATCTGCTCGAAATCAACGAGGGCTACGCGGTGGAGGTGCTCGCACTGGCCACCGAATGGGAACTCGACCCACTCGACCGGCTCAATGTGAACGGCTCCGACATCGCGCTCGGGCACCCGGTCGGGGCCACGGGCCTGCGGATCATGACCACGATGCTGCACGAACTGGGCCGCACCGGCGGTCGCTACGGACTGGAGGCCATCGCGCTCGGCCACGATCACGGGATCGCGGCCCTGTTCGAATCGGCCGAGGCCGACGAACCGACCGAAGCCCCACGAGGCGCCCGCTTCCACGGCTCTCGAACCCGCAAACTGGGCCGACACCGAGCGGGGTAGTCCTGATGTGTCTCTACCCGAAAGGGGCCCGCCCCGATCTGGACTGACCGAAGGGTGCGACGAAGGAGTGCCCGTAGGGAGGGAAGATCGGGGGCCCGAAGGGCCCCGCTCGAGCGCGCCAGCGCTCCAAAGATACTGGTCGGCGCGACGACCCTGTAGGCAGGGCCGTCGCGCCGGTGATCAGGTTCTTACTTCGTTCTGGGGCGGGAGTGGAAGCCGAGGCCTTCGTCCTGGGCGCCCATCCATGCTGCTTCGTCGGACTTGCTGTCGGGGACGTAGATCGGCTCCGACCTGCGTGGGACGGCGAGTTCCGGCGGTGGTGCCTGCTCGAAGTCCTCGGCGTCGATGACGAGCCGCTCGAGGTCGTTCTCCAGACGACGGATGGTGGCCGCGTCGCCGTAGTTGGAGCGCAGTGCGCCGATCGATTGCCGGAGTTGGCCGACCGCGTAGCGCAGTTCCGCGATATCGCTGCGTGTCATCGTTACCTCCTGTGTATATGGCGGGCATACCGACTCGCCGGATCACGGGTACGCCCGAAAAGTCCCGGGCCGCACTGCACCGAGCCGTGTGACTCACCACACAACGTGATCTCCACCACAATAACGGATCTTTTCGGTTTACGCCCGATGTTGTGGGAGAACACAGGATTGCCGTCCGGTAACTGTTGCGCTCACCCAGCGACGGCGTAGCCCGTGCGCGCGCCGATCCTCGCCCGGTCGACCAGCGTGGTGATCGAGTGGGCGACGTCCTCGGCGTGTTCGAGGATCACGCTGTGACCGGCGCCTTCGATCCGTACCAACTCGGCGCCCGCCAGCTGTGAGGCCAGCACCACCGAGTGGGTGAACGGCACCATGAGATCGGCCGAGCCCGCCAGGACGAGAGCGGGTAGATCGCCGAAGCGGGCGAGGGTGTTCGCCTCGTCGAAGTCGAGCAGTGAGCTCAGGAAGCCGGACATGGTCAGCAGCGCGGTCTCGTTGAGCACCGCGGTGGCGATGGCCGCGACGCGCGGGTTCAGGCGCCGGGTGCCCGTGCTCGCCTCGCGGATCAGCGGACCGAAGATCCAGCGGGAGAAGCGCTTCGACGCCTGCATCACCCTGGGCGCGGCCACGACCGCGCGCTGCAGCGAGGCCACAGCGTGCCGATTGAGGAGTCTGCCGAGGCCGACCTCGGTGATGCCGCCCGCGGCGCCCGCGATCAGGCCGATCCCGGCGACCCGGTGACCGATGGCCGCCGGGTAGATGCGGGCGTAGGCCAGCACCACCATCGCGCCCATCGAATGTCCGACGAGTACCACGGGCCCGGCCGGTACGACCGCGCGCAGCACCGCGTCGAGATCGGTGGCGAGCTGGTCGATCGTGTAGGTGGCGTGGTGGGCGTGCCCGGATTCGCCGTGGCCGCGATGGTCGTAGAAGACCATGCGGGCGTCGGCGGCCCAATCCCGCAGCAGATGGTCGCGCAGGAACGACCAGGATTCGGTGTGCAGGCAGTGGCCGTGGACGAAAACGACGGTCAGGGCCGCGTCATTGTCGCCGAAGCTGCGGACCGCGATGGGCACACCGTCATCGGCGACGACAGTGCAGCGGCGACCGCCGGTGCCGGTGATAGGGAAGGTCTTCGACATTGCGGCCTCCTCCGTCTGCGGCGGGACGCCCTTAGGAATATGCGTTCCTGCCTGGTGTTTCGGAGAAGGTTTCCAGTGTGTTAACCGGTCAACCCTCGCGTTATCCACTCGATGCGCAAACGATTCCGGGTGGGCGCGCATCGTTACTCAGGACAATCTTCGGAGATCTAGCACTTTCACTAGAAATTTGTAGACGGCTGTCGAGACGTAGCTCCGCAGGGAATTCTTCGTATCTCTAGGTTAATTACTAGAAACCCGAAGACGCTCATACGCTCCGGAGGTAGCGGCCGAAGTGGGGGACCGTGAAGCCGATCGTGCCGCGTTCGGCCGAGTAGATGAGGCCCTTCTTGATCAGGCCGTCACGCGCGGGGGAGACCGAGGCCGGCTTGCGGCCGAGCTCGGCGGCCACCGCCGAGGTGGCGACCGGGGCGTCGTCGCCCGCCAGGTCGGCCATGGCGCGCATGTACTCGCGTTCGGCGGGGGTCGCGCGTTCGTAGCGGGAGCCGAAGAAGCCGACCGCCAGTTCCTCTTCGGCCGCGGGGGAGGCCACCGCGACGTCCTCGGCGGTGATCGGGCTCTCGGGTGCCTGATCCCAGGCGGCCTTGCCGTAGGCCTGGACGAAATACGGGTAGCCGTCAGCTCTTCGGTAGAGCGAATCGAGCGCGGTTTCGGTGAACTTCACCTCCTCGCGTTCGGCGGGCGCGATGAGGGCGAGGTCGGCCGACTGGCGGTCGAGGCGATCGATGCGGTGGTAGCTGAAGAGTCGCTCCGAGTAGCTTTTCGAGGCCGAGAGCACTGCGGGCAGATGGGGCAGGCCCGCGCCGACGACGATCAACGGGGCGCCGTCCTGGCTCAGCTCGTGGCAGGCGCCGCAGATCGCGGACACGTCGGCGGGGCCGAGGTCTTGCATTTCGTCGATGAAAATGCCGATGCCGACCCCGATATCGGCGGCGAGGGCGGCCGCCTCTTTGAACAGTTCGATCAGATCGATCTCGATATCGCCCGAGTCGGCGCGGCCGGTCACAGCGGGCACATCGATACCGGGCTGCCACCGTTCGCGCATGCCCTTGTCCGCGGTGGCGCGCAACGCGAAGGCCTTGAGGATGCCGAGGAAATCGTCGACGCGCTCGGGATTGCGGTGCGACATCGCGATCGCGCGCACCGCCATGTGCAAAGCCGAGGACAGTGGCCTGCGCAGATCCTGGTCGGGCCGTGCCTCGATCTTGCCGGTGCCCCAGCCGCGCGAGATGGCGGCGGAGCGAAGTTGATTGAGCAGCACGGTCTTCCCGACACCGCGCAGGCCCGTGAGCATCACACTGCGTTCCGGTCGGCCGCGGGCGATGCGCTCGAGCACGATGTCGAACGCCGCGAGTTGTTTGTCGCGCCCGGCCAATTCGGGTGGACGCTGGCCGGCGCCGGGTGCATACGGATTGCGCACGGGGTCCATGCCGGATAACCGTAGCGCGTGGGCACGGGAGAATCTCGGTAACTCTCGGCTGTGTCCTAGATACTGCTAGCGAAACCGAGAACTGCCGTCGAATCCGGAATGGAGCCCGATGTCCTCCGAACCTCAGACCACCGCGGAGATCGTGGCGAGCTGGCCGCTGCCGCAGGGCGCGCACCTGGTCGACACGATCCGGCGCGGCCTGCTGGCCACGATCGGCGCGGGCTACGACGATCCGGATCCGCAGGTGGTGGCCGATCTGGCGATCGGGCCGCTGATGATCATGTTGGGCAGGCTGGAGGTCGACCTGGCCGACGCCAGGACGCGCATCGACGAACTCGAGCGCGCGCTACGCGATCGGTAACGCGCCGCGCGGCGGTGACGATGAAATCGTTACTCGCGCCGACACGCCGGTGCCGTAGCCCTTGTTCTGGGCTTTTCCGGTCGGAGGAAAACAACTTGCGTGCTTCGCTGGACAGCGCTCATCACAGGCCGTAATCTTCTCGTGACTTAGTGGAGTCTGTCGGTTCGTCAGAGAAGCGGCGCCACTGGGTCACCGCCGAATAGTCATGATCGCCAAGCGATTCGCGACGAAGCGGCGGGAGAGTAGCAAGATCGGAGACTCGTCTCGGTGGGTAAACACAGCTTGCAGCGGGATTCTCGACTGCCGAATTCCGTCAAGGGTGCCCTCGTCATGGGCGCGGTGGCCGCTACAACCGGTGCGATGCCCGCGATTTCGCAGGCCGCCACGATCAACATCCCCGGTCTGGGTAACTTCGATCTGCCGCCAGAGCTCGAGCAGCCGGCACAGCAGGTCGAGAAGCAGCTGCAGGCGATGGTCGCCCCTCAGGGCCAGGCCGCACCGCAGCTCCCGAGCGTGAACTTCGAGAACCCGTTCTCCCAGCCGCAGCAGCAGACCGCAGGCAACGTCGCCCTCGATGCCGCTCGCGGCAAGCTGGGCGCCCAGTACAACTGGGGTGCCGCGGGCCCGCAGAGCTTCGACTGCTCCGGCCTCGTGCAGTGGGCATACCGCCAGGCCGGTGTCGAACTGCCGCGCACCAGCTTCGAGCAGTCGCACGTCGGCGCTCCCGTCTCGTTCGACAACCTGCAGGCCGGTGACATCGTCATCACCAACGGTGGCGGCCACGTCGGTATCTACGCGGGCAACGGTCAGCTCCTCAACGCCGTGCAGTCGGGCACCCCGGTGTCCTACACCCACCTCAGCGCAGACGACGTCGTCACGGCTCGCCGTATCGTCTAAGGGGTGACCCCCCAGCACTCCGATACCCAGGCCCGCGTCGACGCGTGGACCTGGGCAGTGCGCCTGTTCAAAACACGCTCGGCCGCGGCAGAAGCTTGCCGCGCCGGGCATGTCCGCGTTAATGGGGTAACGGCGAAACCGGCGCTGACCGTCCGCCCGGGTGACGAGATCAGAGTCCGTCATGCCGGCCTCGAGCGCATCGTCGTCGTCGAGCGGATCATCCACAAGCGCGTCGGTCCGCCCGTCGCCGCCCAGTGCCTGATCGATCGCAGCCCGCCGCCGCCTCCGAAAGAAGTCCTCGCCACCCTGCCGCAGCGCGAGCGTGGTGCGGGTCGGCCCACGAAACGTGAACGACGCGAAACAGATCGGTTGATGGGCCGCACCGACTAGACGCCGAATGTTATCGGGCGTTGGCCGCTGACAACAGCGGCTCGACCTGGCCCGGTGGTCGGGGTGTGGGCGATCGCCTACGGTGGCACATATGGGTGAGCGCACGACGATGTTATCGACTGTTCTCGCTTGCTGGGTCGGTGTCGTCACCACGGGTCCACGGCTGCTCTGGCCGCGCGGCGCCGACACCGCATTTCTCGACGGGCTGGAGTGCGTTCCCGTCCCTCCCGCGCACAACACCGTAGGTCTGACCGCGCTCGTGCAGGCGGAGCTGTCCGCGCCGACGGCGATCGTCGCCGAGGGTGTGCGGACCCTGCGGTCCACGCAGCTGACCATGTCGACGTTCCTGGTCCGCCACCCGGAGGCCACCTTCCTGGTCGACCCGGCGATCTGCGCGGGCGTGCACCAGCGAGTGCTGCCCGAGCTGCCCTTTCCCGTGCCGCTGCTGGTCGCCCCCGACAGCCCGGTGCACGGGCTGAGCGAGGTACTGGCCGCTCACGACCTCACCGGCAACGATATCGACTTCGTGCTGCCGACACATCTGCACTGGGACCACGTCGCGGGGCTGTACGAACTGCCCGGCCTGGTCCCGATCCGCGTGCCCGATATCGAGTACCGGTGGGCCATGGCCGGTGCGCAGGTGCCGCTCGGCGTCGCCCGAGGGCCGCTGCGCGGGCGCGCCTTCGACCTCTACGAACTCGACGGCCCGCCGGTACTCACCTTCGCCCGTAGTCACGACCTGTTCGGTGACGGCTCCGTCCTGATCGTGGACCTGGCAGGCCACACTCCCGGCAGTGTCGGCATCCTGCTCGCCGTGGACGACGGCTCCCGCGTCCTGCTCGCGGGCGACGCGGTCTGGAGCACCCTGCAGATCGACCTCATCCGGGAAAAGGCTCCGCTCCTGGGCGAACTACTCGACGCCACCCGCGACCGGGCCTTCGAAACCATTCACCGACTGCACGCCCTCCCGGCCGATATCGAAGTGATCCCCGGCCACGACCGCGCCGCTGTCATGGCGAGAGCGGCGCACTGACCCGCGTAGCGCATCCGGAAGCGGTGGATCGATCCGTCAGGCGGCGAGACCGGCGGAAACGCTGGAATATCGAGGACTCCAACCCAATTCGTCGTTGGCCAGCCGACTCGAGATCCGCATCGAGGTATCCGACATGAGCGCGCCGATATAGGGCACGGCCAGTCGGATCATCCACGCGGGCAAGCGGATCGGGCGTGGAGTCCGGTGGCTGCGGGCGACCTCCGCGAAGAATTCCTGCCAGGTGATCGGGTTGTCGTCGGCGATGTTGTAGGCGCGACCGGGTGCACCGCGTTCGAGTGCGGCGACGGTCGCGGCGGCCGCGTCGTCGACATGGACCCAGGTATTGACTCCACCGGAACCCAACGGCCCGACCGGCGCGTGCTTGCGCATCATGTCCGCGAACAGATCACTGAACGCTCCCGGACCGTAGAAGAGCCCGTACCGCAACGCGATTCCGTCGACACCGGGCGCGTCGAAGACCTGGCTCTCGCCGGAAACGCACGCGCGGACCACCTCGTCGGCCACCCCACCGTCGTACACCCCGAACCGGTCGCGCTCGGTGACGAGCCGGTCGCCGTGATCGTGGTACCCGTAGCCGAGGATCAGCGACTGGGTGACGAACCGCCCGGCGCCCACCACCGACGCGGCCGCGAGCAGGTTGGCCGTGCCGGCCGTCCGCAGCAGCCCGGTCGGATCGTCGGCCGGAATCCGGCGTTGCACCTTGGCATCGCGCAAGGCGGTGGCCTGATGGATCACGGCGTCGGCGCGCAGACCGTCGACAGCGTGTAGGAGTGCCTCGCGGTCGAGCACATCGGCGGTGACCGGGGTGGCGCCGAGCTCGCGCACGAGCGGGTTCGCGTTCGGATTGCGGACGAGCGCGGAAACTGTGTGCCCGTTCGCGGACAACGCGCGGATCAGGGGGCGGCCGATGGCGCCGGTGGCACCTGCGAGCAGAACCTGCATGATCGTTCCTTCCGGCTGAGTGGAGGTTTTCCTACTTCCTGGACGGGGTAACGCCAGTGTTTGTGACGGCCTGTGATCGGCTTCACGGCACGCGGGAACGACCGTGCTGGTTGGGTGATGTCCCGGCGGGTCTGCGGCGTGTCGGTGTGTATCGTGCGGCTCATGCGAGTCGACGGTCGGGAGATCCCGGTCACGGGGAAACTCCTGCAACCGCTGATCCGGCGTACCAGTGACATCGTCCGGGTGGTGCTGGCGGGGATAGGTGTAGCCGTGGTGGTCGCGGGCTCGCTGATCACCCGGCCGGAGTGGCTGGCGCTGGAACGCTCGGTCGCCAGGATCGTGGACTTTCTCAGCCAGGACCAGGCGACCATGGTCTACCTGATCTACGGAATGCTCATCCTGGCACTGCCGTTCGCCATCTTCATCGAACTCGTGTTGCGCAGGCAGTGGAAGCTGCTGGCCGGGTACGGGGCGGCGGGCCTGTTCGCGGTGCTCGCCCTGTCGATCACCGGCGCGGGCATCTCCACGCCGAAATGGCACATGCCGGTCCCTGACCGCTTCGACACCTTCCTTTCCCAGTTCCTCGACGATCCACGCTGGATCGCGATGCTCGCGGCCATGCTCACCGTGTCGAGCCCGTGGCTGCCGGTGCGGCCCCGGCGCTGGATGTGGTTTCTGCTGTTGATGTTCGCGCCGATCCACCTGGTGGTGAGCTCGGTGGTGCCCGCGCGGGCGATGCTCGGCTTGGCGGTCGGCTGGCTGGTCGGCGCGGTGATCGTCTGGCTGGTCGGCACGCCCGCGCTCGAGGTGCCCCTCGACGCCGCGGTCCGGGTGCTCGCCGGGCGGGGCCATACCGTGAAAGCCTTCCGGGTCGATCGGCCGGCCGGGCGCGGACCGTTGCTGCTCGCCACCGAGGTCGACGGGCCCGAAGACGAGATCGTCGTCGAGCTGTACGGCAAGAACCAGCGCAGCTTCGGCGCGATCCGGCAGGTGTGGCGCTGGATCACCTTCCGCTCCAGCGAGACCGCACCGCTACACGGATCGATGCACCGTGCGGTGGAACATCGGGCGCTGCTCGGCATCGCGATCGGTGACCTCGGGATGGCCGACAGCCATCAGGTCGTGGTGGCGGGCCTGAGTCGCGGCTGGATGCTGTACGCGCACACCATGCCTCGCGGTACGCCGATCGCGACCTTGTCGGCGCAGGTGCTGCCCGGGGTGTGGCGTTCGCTGCTTCGCCTGCACGACAACCAGATCAGCCTCGGCGATCTGCAACCCGACTTCGTGCGAGTCAGCCAGGGCGACACCCTGTTCGGCGGTTTCGCCGCCGCCGAATTCGGTTCGGCCGAGTCGCAACGTCAGACCGACATCGCCCAGTTGCTGGTGACCACCACCTCGCTCTACGGCAAACACGAGGCGGTCTCGGCGGCGATCGAGGCACTCGGCGAGGACAAGGTCGCCGTCGCGGCCCGGCGCCTGACGAAATCGGCCATGTCGATCGGCATCCGAAAGTCGGTGCCGCAGTGGACCAAAGTGATGTCCACCGCCCGCGAGGAGGTGCGAAGGCAAACCGGCCACGACCGCATCCAGTCCGAGCAGATCACCCGTTTCTCCCGCAACCAGCTCATCCAGCTCGTCCTACTGGTCGCGCTGGTCTACGTGGCGTATCCGTTCTTCAGCCAGGTGCCGACGTTCTTCAGTCAGCTGCGCACGCTCAACTGGTGGTGGGCGCTCGCGGGTCTCGCCGTGTCGGGGTTGACCTACGTCGGCGCCGCCGCCGCGCTCGGTGCCTGTGCGGACGGCCTGATCAAGATGCGCTATCTGCTCGTGGAGCAGCTGGCCAACACCTTCGTGGCGACGACCACCCCCGCCGGTGTCGGCGGGTTGGCGCTGAGCGTGCGGTTCCTGCAGAAGGCGGGCATGTCCACGCTGCGGGCTACGGCCGCGGTGGCGATGCAGCAGTCGATGCAGGTGCTCACCCACCTGGTGCTGCTCGTGGTGTTCAGTGTGGTGGCCGGAACGTCGAGCAACCTGGCCCACATCGTGCCCGACGCGACGGTGCTGTATCTGGCCGCGGGCGTGGGTGTGGGACTGATCGGCGCGTTCATGTTCGTGCCGACGCTGCGTCGCTGGGTGAATCATTCGGTGCGCCCGCAGGTCAAGGAAGTGTTCGGCGAACTCGTCGACCTCGCGAAGGACCCGAAGCGATTCATCGTCATCGTCGGCGGCTGCGGCATGATCACCCTCGGGCAGGCGCTGGCGCTGTGGACGAGCGTCGAAGCCTTCGGTGGTGGCACGGATTTCGTGGCCGTCACCATCGTCACCATGATCGGCGGCACGCTGGCCTCGGCCGCGCCGACACCCGGTGGCGTCGGCGCGGTCGAGGCGGCGCTGATCGGTGGTCTCGCGGCCTTCGGCGTCCCGGCCGAGATCGCAGTCCCCGCCGTACTGCTCTACCGCGTGCTGACCTGCTGGATTCCGGTCGGTCTCGGCTGGCCCGTCATGGGCTGGCTGGACAAAAAAGACATGATCTGAATTGTTGGAGCGCTGGCGCGCTCGAGTCGCGGCCCTTCGGTCAGTCCAGAATCGGGCGGGCCGCGAAGACGAGACTTCCAGGATCAGGTCGCTCGGAGGGCGATCACGAGGCCGTCCTTCGAACACACCTGCGGGACCTGGGTATCGGGCTGGGAATTGCACTGCCAGCCTTCGACGACGACCGAATCGGACGGGGCGATCGTGGTGACGTAGGTGGTGGCCACGTTGATCGCCTCGGTGCAACCGGGACGGCCGTCGGCGGTGCCGATCGCGATCACGGTGCGGGTGGCGCCGCCCGCGTCGGTGACCGGTCCGCAGTTCACGTCGTCGACGACGGGCGGCGGGACGGGCGGGACGCTGCTGGTGGTCGTCACCGGGGGCATAGTCGGGTCGACCGTGCGGACCGGGCTCGGGGCGGGCGGCGGCGGACTGGCCGGTGCCGCGTTGCCGCGCAGGCCGATGGTCAGGCCCTGGTTGACGCAGATATGCGGCACCGTGGTGTCGGGCTGCGGTTCGCAGGTCCAGCCGTCGACGGCCGCGGCGTCACCGGTGCGCGGGACACCGAGGTAATCGGAGACGACATTGATCGCCTCGGTACAGCCGGCCCGGCCCGCGTCGGAGGCGAACACGATGACCTCGGCGGTGGCGCCGTTTCCACCGGTGACCTGGCCGCAGTTCACGTCCTGGAGGGCGGGCTGCGGTGGATGGGTCGGACTCGGCGGTGGCAGCGGGGCGGCCGAACTACCGGTCAGCTTCGTCGCGGTGGTGGCCGCGGCGGAGGTCGTCGGCGTCGCGGTGGTGCTCGACGCGTGCGCTGAGTGATCCTCTTTGTCGTTGCTGCAGCCGGACAAGCCTGCGATCACGGCGAGTACGGCAACCGCGCTCGCGGCGAGCCGAGTTGTTCTCACAATTCCTCCCAAGATGTTTAGCTGCCCTGTTGCCTGCGTATTCAATCACGGTGTCGCACAGTGCTGTCTGATCCAGCGGCGCGCGTTGCCCGGCGAACGATCTGCGGTTCGGGTATCGCGTGCCGCGGTATCGGCCGGGTTGCCCACCGATTGCCGAACAAGCTGTTCGGTCGGTTCCAAGCAATGAACAGCTGGGTGACGTGAACCGCCCCACAGCGCAGGCAGGTGGGTGCGGGGTCGGGTTCCAGCGCCTAAACTGTCTGGGACGTAGCCGGATGATGACCGAAAGGTGTTTCGATGGGATCCCGGACGGTGGTCGCCGACGTTGCCGATGAGTTGGCGCGCCGGGTAGCCACCGGCGAGTACCGCCCCGGCCAGCTGATGCCGTCGGTGCGTCAGGTCGCCGACGAGTTCGGGATGAACCGCGCCACCGCCCAGCTCATCCTCGGCAGGCTCGAGTCCTACGGATTCGTCGAGGCCAGGCGCGGCAAGGGATTCACCATCCGCGATGTGCGGGTGGAGGGCGGCATGGACGTCTACCGGCACCTGTTCCGGTTCTCGATCACCGCGCCCGCGGTCGCCGCCGAGATGTTCACCGACATCGTCGAGGTGGAGCGCGGGATCGTCGGCGAGGCGCTGCTCGCCTACACCGCGGGGGAGAAGGTGCTCGATCCGGCCGAGCTCGCCGCCGCCGTCGACGAGTTGGAGGCGATGGCGCGCCACGCCGTGCCCGACCACGCGCGCATCATCGCCGCCGAGATCGCGTTGGTGCGCAAGCTCCTCGGCGTGCTCGAGATGAGTATGCAACGCGCGGTGCTGAATTCGATCGCCGATATGGTCGTGGAGGTGCCGGAGGCGATCGCCGCCTACTTCGCCGTCGCCCCCGATCTGCACGTGCTCGTCTGGCGGGCGCTGCTCGCGGTATGGGACGCCGACTCCCCGCCGAGCGAGGCGCAACTCGCGCTGTTCGAGGACCTGTTCGCGCTGTACCACGAGAAGGTGATCGCCCGCTTCGGCCAGCTCGTCGGCGAGACGCCGATCCACACGGTGCCACTGAGCTCGGCCGTCTGAACCGAACGGCTAGCTGTCTGAGTCGGGTTTCTTCGACGTGCCCGCGGTGTGTATCCAGGGCAGATGGTGTGGCACCACCGTGTCGATGAGGGTGCTGACACGCGGCGTGTGCGCGGTGGCAAGACCCGAGCCGACCATCACACCGAGCGCGATCGACATCACCGAGAGCAGCGCCGACACCAACACCTCCAGCCCGCCGCTCGACACACCCGACAGGGAATGCGTGACCAGGTCGGAGATCCCGGTGTAACTGATCCCGCCGGGCACCAGCATCCAGAACGCGGGCAGGAACGCCACCTGCGTCGGTGGCGCGTGCTTGCGGCTCTGGATCAGATACGCGGCGTTCACGGCGACGAGCCCGCCGAGGAATGTGCCCGTCAGCGGACCGGACACGTGCTTGCCGAGGACCTGGGCCGCGTAGGTGACATAGAGGACAAGCAACAGCCAGCCCACCGTGTTCTGCGGCGCGCTCGACCGCCACGAATGCCCGTAGCCGATCAGCAGCACCCCGAGCAGCGGTGCCCACCAACCCAATTGGGCAGTGCTCACCGGCGGATCCGACAGCGGTCCGAGCAGGCTGATCCCCACGTAGGAACCCAGCGCCAGCAGGAACAGCATGTTGATGCCGTAGACGACCCGGCTGGCACCGGCCACCATCGATCCGGTCGCCAACTCGATCGTGCCGTTGGTGAGCATCGCGCCGGGTAGCAGCGTCGCGACCGCGGGAATCAGCAACTGCTGCGGTTGCCCACCGGCGAGCGCGCCGGGAAAGCCGTACGCGAGCGCCGCGACCACCGCCGAAGCGACCACCGGCAACGCCATCGACAGCAGCCGCACCTTGTCGGCGAGCTGGGTCAGCGCGCCGACAACGAGGCCGAGCACCACATAGCCGACCAGCGCCCGCGCGCCCGGGTTGAGCATCATCCCGATGCCGACGGTCAGTACCACCTGCCCGAGCAGGATCAGCCACGGCGGACTGCCGGGCTTCTGGGTGAGGATCTTGTCGAGATCCATCGACGCCTGGCTCGGCGGCGGCGCGTCCTGCTCGATCTGGTCGATGAGCCGGTAGAGGCCGTCGATCTGGTCGAGCGGCAGGGTGCCGACGCGGGCGTCGAGCATGTCGATCGCGGAGCTTTCGTCGGTGCGTACCCGGACGAAGACCGCGGTGGGCAACACCATGAAATGGATGTTGTCGGTGCCGTAGCGCCGGGACAACTTGTCGAGGATGACCTGCACCCGTGCGGAGGTCTCGCCCGCGCCGACCAGTGCCACGCCGATGCGGCACAGCAGATTCAGCAGATCGGCGGGTACCGGCGGGTCGACGGGTTCGTGCTCGGTGGGCCGTGGCGTGGCCTTCGCGTATTCCTCGCGAATCTTGGCGATGGCGTGGGCGACTCGGGTCCTGGCCACTTTCCAGGTCTTGCTCGGGTACTCCTCCGAAGCCATGTCACCGCCGTCCGCAACCGTAGGGCAATGCTGCGGGGCGGTGTGCTGAACACCGCCCCACAGGTCAGATGCGCCGAGTGTAGTGGTAGCCCGCACAGTGAGCGGTCCCAGCAACCGATGGAATCGCACCGGTTCCCGAGATCTCGCAAGCACATGGGTAACTCATCGGGTACGGGCTGACCGGCTCGGCTCCGAAGCTTGCCGCGTCGCCGGCTTTCCCCGCACCTGAGTCTGGCTGAAGTTCTCGGGGAGGCGGACGAGCTCAGCCGTTGAGTCGGGTGAGGCGGTCGTAGGCGGTGACGTACTCCTCTACGAGGCGGTTGACCACGTCGGCGCTGCGTTCGACCTTGTTCATCATGCCGACGACCTGCCCGACCGGGTTGAAGTTCACGTCCTTGGCGGCCTCGGGGTAGCGGTGTCCGCGTTTGACGCCGTCGAGGGCGACCATCATCTGCAGCGGCATGGGCAGCGGGTCGGGGGTCTCGGTGGATTCCCAGGCGTCGGTCCAGTCGTTGCGCAGCATGCGGCACGGCTTGCCGGTCCAGGAACGCGAGCGGATGGTGTCGTGGCTGGTTGCCTCGAGGTAGGTGTCCATCTGGGCTGGCGGCACATTGGCCTCTTCGACGGTGAGCCACAGCGACCCGGTCCACGCGCCCGCCGCGCCCATCGCCAGGGCCGCCGCGACCTGCGCGCCGTTGCCGATGCCACCGGCGGCCAGCACCGGCACATCGCCGATCGCATCGATCACCTGCGGCCACAGCACCAGCGAGGACACCTCGCCGCAGTGTCCGCCGCCTTCGGTGCCCTGACACACGACGAAGTCGAGGCCGGCTGCCTTGTGGTTCATCGCGTGCTTGACCGAGCCGCACAGCGCGCCGATCACCCGGCCGGAATCCTGGATGCGCTTGACGACGTCGTCGGGCGGGGTGCCGAGCGCGTTGGCCACGAGCTTGGCCTTGGGGTGGTTCAGGATCACGTCGACCTGCGGACCCGCGGTGGTCGCGGTCCAGCCGAGCAACTCGTTGTGGTGCTCACCGTCGGGCAGCGCGGGCACGTTGTGGTCGGTGAGGATCTGCTGGGCGAAGTCGCGATGGCCCTGCGGAACCATCTGCGCCAGCTGCTTTTCCAGCTGCTCGGGGGAGAGCCCGTCGACGCCCTTGCCCTCGTATTTCGACGGGATCACCAGGTCGACGCCGTAGATGCCGGTGACGTGTTCGTCGAGCCAGGCCAGCTCCACCTCGAGCTGTTCAGCGGTGAAGCCGACCGCGCCGAGTACCCCCAACCCGCCCGCGTTGCTCACCGCCGCTACGACGTCGCGGCAGTGGGTGAAGGCGAAGATGGGGAACTCGATGCCGAGCTGTTCGCAGAATTCGGTACGCATACCGAACTGTAACACGTTCTATTTTAGTCGAAAATGGTTAATTTCTAGAGCGCGGCATCCTCCAGCGCGACCAGGGAATCCTCGAGGTGATCGAGCAGTCGATGCAGGTCGGGCAGTGTGCGGCGGCAGCCGACGAGGCCGAAATCGAGGTTGTTGCCGCTGGAGGTGAGGGTGATGTTCACGGCCTGCCCGTCGAGCGGGATCGACAGCGGATACGTGGCGTCCAGGCGCGAGCCGTTCCAGTACAGCGACTCGTTCGAACCGGGCACATTCGAGATGACGATGTTGAACGGCGGCGTCGCCACCGAGGCGAACCCGGGCAACAGCATCGCCGCCAGCGGACTCAACATCACCCCGGCCATCGCCAGCGTCTGCATCGGCGTGAGCGAGCGGTACACCTCTTTGTTGCGACGCGTCGATTCGCTCACCACCCGAAGACGTTCCAGCGGATCCGCGATATCGGTACCCAGGTTGCACAGCAGCGCCGCGACCTTCACGCCTTGGCTGTCGACATCGTCTTCCTCGCGCAACGACATCGGCACCAGCGCGATCATGGGCTTGTCCGGAAGAGCGTCGCGCTCCAGCAGATAGGCCCGCAACGCACCCGCCGACATCGTCAGCACCACATCGTTGAGCGTGGCGCCGGTGGCCTTCTTCACCTGCTTGACCCGATCCATCGACCAACTGCGCACCGCGCACTTGCGGGCGCCGCCGATCGGCACGTTGAACAGCGTGCGCGGAGCCTCGAACGGCAGGGTGAGCTGCTGCTGCAACAGGCCGGTGCGGGTCGCCTTCATCAACGCGGTGGTCGACGAGCGCGCCGAGGTGACGGTGTCGATCAGCCCGCCGAGCCGCGACTTGCCGGGGCGGGCCGGGCCGACCTTGCGCGGCAGGTTCCACGGCCGCATGAGCTCGGTCGCGAACGGATCGGTGCTCAGCGTGCGGCGCATGAGGCGCTGGGCCGAAACCCCGTCCACCAGTGCGTGATGCACCTTCCAATAGAGCGCGAAACGTCCGTCGGCCAGGCCCTCGACGAAGTGCACCTCCCACATCGGCCGGTGCCGGTCGAGCAGGCCGCTGTGCAAGGTCGACGCGTGGTCGAGCAGTTGGTCTATCTTGCCCGGTCCGGGCAGGGCGCTGCGCTGCACGTGATAGTCCAGGTCGACGTGGTCGTCCTGGGTCCATGCCATCTGCGGTGCGCCCAGCCAGGTGGCGGGCCGCTTACTGAACGTGGGCCGAACGTTCTTGTCGGCCAACAAGGTGTCGCGGAACTCGCGCAGATATTCGGGACCGGCGTCTTCCGGCGGTTCGAACAACTGCAGTGATCCGACGTGCATCGGGTGCTCACGAGATTCCGCGAGCAGGAACAGCGCATCCAACGGCGCGATGAAATCCATGAGAGATCGCCCCCTGACGAGAGTGGTTCGGTGAAAAGTCTTCAGACGATCGACCACGCTGTCGGGTATGGCACCCCTGCGTGCCATATATCCACGCTACCCGGCCCTATGGTGTCGCGTCAGCTGAACGCTCAGACCATCACGAACTCTATGCTGTTCGCCGGATGTTCATTCGGCGGAACGCTACTGGATGCTCGAGCTGTTCGAAAACGAGGTGTTCGAGCCGCTACCGCGATGAGCATCCGGCCGGGCCGGCTTGCATTCGTCGAGGTCAGACCTTGACGGTCTGTGCTTCGCGCGGGTCGACGGCGTCGCGCGGATCATCTTGCTGCGACGCCTCATTCGCGCGCTCCGGCTCGACCGACTGCTGTGGCTCGACGACCTGCTGTGGCTCGACGACCTGCTCCGGCTCGAGGGGCTGCTCCGGCTCGGCTGTTCTCTCCGGTTCGGTGGGCCGTTCCCCGGTGACTTCCTCGAAGGCGACTTCTTCCGAACGGGTTTCGGTGGTCGCCGGTTGAGGCACCGGAACAGGCTCTACCCCCGTGCCTTTCGACGCGATCTCGATGCCGAGTTCGATGCGCGTCGTCTCGACCAGCGCCCGCTCCTGCTCGGCCGCGTGGCGCATCGCCTTCTGCCACAGCGAGGCCATCTCCTCGAGCTCCTCGACGGTCGCCTCCACGTCGATGTGCAGTTTCAGCCGCTGCATCGTGATGTGCTGGGCGGCGGTGAGGGTGCGTAGCAGGTCTTCGCACTTGTTGGGAATCCGGCGATGCGCCACCACCCGCAGGCGAGTCAGCATGCTGCCGGGGCGATCCCAGATCACCTTGTGAATCTGCGCGCCGACACCGTCGATCTCGTCGGCCGTGACCAGATCCCACTCGCCGCAGGTGGTGAGATCGGAGCGCACCGAGGCCGAGGTCTCCAGGATCGAGGCGACCGCGGCGAGCACCGCCTCGCGGCGCCACGCTTCGTGATCGCGCTGGTCGCCCACCATATTCGACAGCTCGACATTGCGCTGCGCGGCGTCGAGTGCCTGCCTGCCGCGCTCATCGGCGGCCGCGATTCCTTCGCGGTGGGTTCGGTTGTTGGCGATGAGGCCGACCAGAACTGCGCCGGCGACCGGGAGCGAGCCGAGGAGTGGAAGCCACTGAGTCACCAAGCGATCATTGCACCGGTACCCGAAACAGTCACCATGATCGGCGCGTTGGCATCGATGTCGCGTGTCAGCTCGGCGCCGGAACCCCGTGCAGAAAACCGATGAGGGGGGCCAGTTCCGGGATCTGCTCAGCGTCGGCGAGTGCGGTTTCGAGTGCTCGATCGTGGGTCGGTTTCGCCATTTCGTAGGCGGCTCGGCCGGTTTCGGTGAGTTCGGTGTAGATGCCGCGGCGGTCGTCGGCGCACAGCACGCGCACCAGGAAGCCACGGTCTTCCAGTCGGTTGACCAGTCGGGTCGTCGCACTCGCCGAGAGTGCGGCGGCGCGGGCGAGCTGCGAGATCCGCATGTGCCAGCCGTCCTGGCGGGCCAGTGCGTCGAGCACGGTGAACTCGACGATCGACAGCTCGTGCTCGCGCACCAGCTCGCGTTCGAGCGCGGTCTCGATGTGCGCGTGTAGCGCGGCCAGGGTGCGCCAGCCGGTCGCCCGCACCTCGATGGCGTCATCAGCAATACCCATGTGACGAGTATAGCTGGCGGTTGCAATATAGCGCGTGTGCAACTAACGTCGTCTAGAGTTAGTTGCACACGCGGGTAATCGGCTCTTGTTGGAAGGAAGCGTTCACATGCCACTCGGTCTCATCGCTCTCGCGCTCGGGGGCTTCGGCATCGGACTCACCGAATTCGTCATCGCGGGGTTGCTCTCCCCGGTGGCGGCCGACCTGGGCGTCTCGGTGCCCACCGCCGGCTATCTCATCTCCGGTTACGCGCTGGCCGTCGTCATCGGCGCGCTCGCGCTCACGCCGCTCGTCAATCGCTGGCAACCCAAGCGCGCCTTGCAGCTGCTCATGGTGCTGTTCGTTGTCGGCAACGCGGCCTCGGTACTGGCTCCCGGCTACGCGGCACTGCTCGGCGGACGGATCCTCGCGGCCCTCGCGCACGGTGCGTTCTTCGGCATCGGGGCGGTGCTAGCGTCCTCGCTCGTCGCGCCGGAGAAGAAGGCGGGCGCCATCTCGATCATGTTCGGCGGGCTCACCGTCGCCAATGTTCTCGGCGTCCCGCTGGGGACGTTCATCGGACAGCAGTGGGGCTGGCGAGCCACGTTCGTGGTGATCACTGTCGTCGGGCTGGTCGCGCTGGCAGGTATCACCGCGCTCGTCCCCGACGCACCGACCACCCGCGAACGGCCGGACCTGCGGGCCGAACTGTCGGTATTCCGCAACACCCAGGTCTGGTACTCGCTGGTCATGACCGTGCTGGTGTTCGGTGGCATGTTCGGTGCGTTCATGTATATCGAGCCGCTACTCACCCGTGTCACCGGGTTCTCCGAGGGCGTGGTGCCCTGGCTGCTCGTGTTGTTCGGTGTCGGGCTGTTCTTCGGCAATCTGCTCGGCGGCCGCTGGGCCGACCGCGCACTCACCCGTACCCTGCTGGCGCTCGCGCTGGCCCTCGGGATCTCGCTGGCGGCGTTCGCGCTGCTCGCCGATCACAAGATCGCGGCGCTGCTGCTCCTGCCCGCCATGGGCTTTTTCGGCTTCGGCGCGACCCCTGGCCTGCAGATGCGGGTGCTCGACCATGCCGGTGCCGCACCGACTCTCGCCTCGTCGGCCAATATCGCGGCCTTCAACGTGGGCAACTTCCTCGGCGTGTGGCTGTCCGGGCTGGCGATCAGTGCCGGGTTCGGCTGGGTCTCGCCGCTGTGGGTCGGGATGGGGTTCGCGGTGACCGGCCTGGTGGTGTTGATCGCGGCTACTCGCGGCGAGCGTGCCGTTGGGCCCCCGGTCGCCGAACCTGTGGCGGCCTAGACAGACGAAAATCCCCGGTGCGCAGCGGTTATCGCTGCCCACCGGGGATTTCGTCGTCGGTGACTAGTTGGCTGGCGTGGTGGTTGTCGGGGCCACCGTGGTGGTCGGCTCGACAGTCGTGGTCGGAGCCACCGTCGTGGTCGGTGCCACGGTCGTGGTGGGATCCACGGTCGTGGTCGGGGCGGGTGCGGCGGCCTGGTTGGTCGCCGGTTCCGGCGTGGTGGTCGACGGCGTGGTGGTCGGGGGCACTGTCGTGGACGGTGCCGTGGTGCTGGTGTCCGTCTTCGACGTGGTGGTCGACTTGGGGCTGGTCGTCGTCGACTTCGAGGTGGTCGACTTCGACGTGCTGGTCGGCGCGGTGGTGGTCGTCGCCGGCTTCGTCGGAGCTGCCAGCGCGGCTGTCACCGAGGAGTCGTCCGGTGCGGCCTTGGTGTTCACCGTCTCGCCCGCCTGTGCCTGCTTGGCCAGGTGCGTGAGCCATGCCGCGGCGTACTCCGCCGAGGTGAGCGGCTTGCCGTTCGCGGAGTCGGAATCACGCCAGTAGTCGAAGTGGTGACCGGTGCCGTTCGGGCCGAGGGTGAGCTGGTACGGATCGCTCATCGCCACCGGGATCGTGTTCTGGTTCGTCACGATCAGCCCGACGATCTCGTTGAAGATCTTCTGCGGCAGGTACGCCAGCGGCGAGAGCTGCTCACCGGCGATCACGTCGGCCTTCGCCGGGGTGGTGGTGGGATGACCCGGCTTGTAATCCGGGTCGGAGACCTTCAGCAGCACGTCGAGGAAGGTTTCGTCGCTGGCCATCCAGTTCGGGTTCGAGCCGATGTCGGAGAACGCGGCCATCGCGATCCGGCCCAGCGTGAAGGCCATGTCCTGGCCGGTGGCCGGAGTGAGCCCGTCGCGCTGCAGGTCGTCGATATTGATCTGGCGACCCACATTGGCGGCCAACTGCAGCAGCGAGATGTTCTCCGGCGCCGCGCAGGTGAGGTCACCCTCGGAGCAGAACGAGGCGATCTTGCCGTTGAGCGCGCCGAAGTCGTTGCCCGTGGTCACGCCCTGACCCGAGATCGGCTTGGTGCCGTTCTGGTACTTCTGGTCGAAGTTGTCGGGGTTGGCGAACGGGTCCTCGGCACCGAGGAACGTGCCGTCGCCGGCCTTGCGCCCGGGATCGGCGAACATCACCACACCGAGCACGTCGTCCGGATTCACGGTCGCGTATCCGTCTGCGGGATCGTCGTTGCCGATGCCCTCGGCCACGCGGCGCACCACGTCGGCGCCCTCGCTGTAGCCGACGATGGAGAACTTGGTGTCCGGGCAGGCCGCCGAGATCTCGCGCATCACCTGCTGGGTGTTGGCGACACCCGCGTTGACCGCGTCCTCATAGGTCGACATATCGGCCGGGTAGGCGATGTACACCGCCGCGTACTCGCCCTCGGCCAGATCGTCACGTGGTGCGTTCACCACCGGATCCACCCAGACGCTGCTGTGATCGCCCGACAGCGCCGCGGGCAGCGGGTTTCCGTTGGCGTCGAGCAGCATCGCCGTGGTGCCCTCGACCGGGGTGTCGTTGCGACCGGCCACCGAGATGGTCACCATCTCGCGGCATTCGGTCACCGACGTGGTCAGCTCGTAGCTCGGTGAAGCAGGCTGCGACGTCACCGCGAACGAAGCGGCCACGATCGCCGCGACTCCCAACGCCGCAGGCGCGGCGACAGCCGAAGCAAGGCGATGTTTCGCAAGAAACTCACGCAGATTCATATGTGATCCCGTTCGAATGACCTACAGGTGGGCAGGCCCCCCGACGGGCCGCATGTCACGAACATTGTCGTGACCACCAGCAAGATCGTTACTGACGCGAACAGGAATTGATCGGGCTCACAGGTCGACCGCGGGAGCGGTGGCCTTCGCCGCGAGTCGTCCGGCCGCTATCGCCGCCACCACAATGGTGCACAGCGTCGCCAACATGATCGCCGAGCCCTCGCCCGGCACGAGCACCCCCAACTGACTACCGACGGTCACCGCCGCGACGGGCACCCCGATCTGGGCCGCGGCCAGCGTGCCGTAGGCCACCGGCTGGCCGAGCAGTCGCGCCGCGCAGTGCACGGCAACCGCACCGAAGCCGAGGGCGAGGCCGAGCAGGATGAACCGAGGATGCTCCCCGAACTCCCGGAGATCGAGCCGAGCGCCGAGCCAGACGAAGAACAGGGGAGCGAGCAGGCCGTCGCTGATCGCGAACACCTGCTTGGCCACCCGCCGTGGTTCGCCGACCCCGGCCACCGCCAGGCCGGCAGCGAACCCGCCGAGCATGATCGAGACGTGCATCGCGCTCGCCACCCCGCACAGCGCGAACACCAGGACCAGACTCACCCGCAGTTCGAGCGTGAACTTCCGGTCCTCGGACACCTCGTGCACCTGGCGCTGTGCACCCGTCTTCTGTAGGTAGCGCAGGACGAAGAACATCACCACCGCGCAGAGTGCGACGGCTACCGCGCCGATCGCGGCTCTGAGGGCGTTCGCCGGATCGATCACCAGCGGCAGCGCGACGATGCACGCGGTGTCGGCGATGGCCACCTGTGCGGTGAGCGACAGGACCGGCGGCCCGCTCAACCGCATCGAGTCGATGATCGGCAACGCCATCGCCGCCGACGACGACGCCATCAGCACCGCGTAGACGGCCGCGTGCCCGATGTCGAACGCCTGCGCCACCGCCCAGCCCGCGACCGCCGCCACCACGCCGACCAGCACGGCCCGCGCCGCACCGCTGCCGAGCGCGGTGCGCACCTGCGGATCACGCACGGGAACGTGGGTCCCCGCGGCGAACATCACCAGCGCGAAACCCATATCCGCGAGGAAGACGAAGATCGGATCGGTGGGGTCGAGGATGCCGAAACCAGTGGTGCCGAAGATGATTCCCGCGACCATCTCGCCGAGCAGCACCGGCAGGTACAGCTTCTTGGGCAAAGCCAGCAGCGGCCCGATCAACCCGAGCGCGACCACCAGCGCCAGGGTCGCGAAGGTCATGGCATCGCGGCGATCTTGGCCGGTACTTCGATGTTCTCGTCGGCCCAGTACAGCGCGCACACCCGGTGGTAGCCGTCCGCGATCAGCATCGGCACGTTCCGGCGACAGTCACCGCGCACCAGCAGGATCGGCGAGAGCTTCTTGCCCTCGGTCACCTTGAGCAGGTCTCTGCGCACATGCGGGTTGTCCGGGGTGAGGGCATTGAGCTGGGAGGCCCGCAGAATGTCCTTCACCTTCTTGACGACCACCGGCGCGGCCCTGAGCTCGGCCACGATCGCGTCTACCAGGGCCTTGTCGCCGAGTAGCTCGATATAGTCGGCGGCAGCCGGATAGTCGTGGTCTTCCGGGGCGGACTTCCACTTCACCTGCAGGATCGCTTCGGTCATCGACTCATCATCCGCCCCCTCCAACGGGTTTGCCGAGGGGTCGCCACATGTTGTAGATCGGTTGCGCGATCGGTATCGGGCCGTGGTCGGCGTAGCCACCTACCAGATGTCGACCCATTGCGGTCGCTGCGGCACATCGAATCCCGCGGCGCGTCCGCGCACCAGCATCGGCAGCTCGGCGTCCGGCGGAAACCGGTGCGCGAGCCGTTTCGCGGCCGCCCGCCGGAACTCCGCGAACGCGAACTCCTTCTTCATCCGGTGTTCGGTTCCTGTCTCGGGATGGGTGAACACCACGTCGATCTTCACCCTGTGTGTGACGAAGATCCGTCCGGCCCGTCGATGCACGTGGTGACCGGACTCGACCACCGTCGCCGCAACGGGGACCGCGGACTTCCTCAGATACGCCCGGCGCGCACGCCACCCCACCGCGAGCACGAACGGCCACGTCACCAGGCCGAACACCAGACCGATCGGCAACATCAGCGTCATCGCGACGTCGCTGCCCGACCACTGCGCCAACCGCATCCCCACATGGAGGACGCCGAGGAAATACAGCACCGCGCCAACCGCCGATACCGCCCAATACACCGGCACCACCGGATTGACCGGCGCCGTACTCTTCCCCACCCTGATTCCGATCTCATCGCGGCGTTGCCGCAGGCGATGCGCCGTGCGGTCGTCCGCTGAACCGTAGCGTGGCCGCTCCGGCTCAGCGATGCGGCGATCAGGGCTCAGGTGATGTGAGGGTGCGGCGGATGGCGTCGCGCAGCCAGTGGTGGGCTCCGTCGGCGGTGTGGCGGGGGTGCCAGGCCATGCCGATGGTCACCGGGGGCAGTGCGAGGGGGATGTCGAGGAGGTGCAGTCCGAGGGCGGTCGCGTCGTCGGTGAGGGGTGACGGGTCGGCGCCGGCTAGCGCGGCGGGGACGAGGCAGACGATATCGCTGCGGGCGGCGAGGGTCATGGCGGCCAGGTGGCTGGGGAGGACGACCCTGACCCGTCGTCGAAGGTTCTGCTCGGCCAGCGCGGCATCGAGTGGTCCGGTGAACCGGCCGCGTCGGCTGACCGCGACGTGCTCGGCGGCAGCGAATCGCGCTGGGGTCAGGGGTTCCTCGGTGAGGTAGTGGCCGGGCCGGACCGCCGCCACCATCCGCAGGCGGACCAACTCTTCGACCTGAGTCTCAGGATCTATGTGGTCGATGGACCCGATCTCCAGGTCGATCCGGCCGTCGCGAAGCGCGGATCCGGCCTCCAACTCCTCGGCCAGCAGCCGGAACGAGACGCCCGGCGCCTCCTGCTCGGCCAGCTGCAGCAGTCGGGGCGCCAGCGCCGCGCCGACCAGGTCGGCGGCTTGCAGGGTGAAGGTGCTGATCAGACCCGCGGGGTCGACGCCGGTGCCGGGGCTGAGCAGCGCACCCAGGCTGCGCACCACCGCGGCGGCTTCCTCGCGCAGGGCCTCGGCACGCGGGGTGGGAACCATCACTTGTCCGGCCCGGACCAGGAGCGGATCGCCGAGGATGCGCCGCAGACGGGCGAGGGTGCGGCTCATCGCGGCGGGTGAGGTGTGCAGGCGGGCGGCGGCGCGCGTGACGCTGTGCTCGGCCAACAGGGCGTTCAGCGCGATGGCCAGATTGGCATCGATGACCGGATCGTGGCTGTTCACCAGCGTTATTCCATTTCAGTCAATAATTCAGTGCTGAGATTCCCATTGTGGCAATGCGTGGTTGTTCGCAGGATTGCGGGTGTACCGATCCAACGAACTGCGAGGCCCTCATGATCGTTATCACCGCTCCTACCGGGAACATCGGCCGCCCACTGCTCGCCCAGCTCATGGAGTCCGATGAGCAGCTGCGGGTGATCGTGCGTGATCCCGCGCGGCTCCCGGACGTCGTGCACGAACGGGTCGAAGTGATCACCGGCTCGCACGGCGACGCCCACGTCCTCGACCGGGCCCTCGACGGCGCGGATGCCGTCTTCTGGCTCGTTCCCCCGGACGCCTCCCGGTCCCCGCACGACGGCTGGAGCGGCTTCACCCGCCCCGCCGCTGAGGCGCTCGCTGTCCACGGCGTCGGCCATGTAGTCGGGGTCTCCGCGCTCGGCCGAGGTACCCCGGTCGCCGACCGCGCGGGCCTGGTCACCGCCTCCTTCGCCATGGACGACCTCATCGCGGGTTCCGGCGTGGCCTACCGAGCCTTGGCCAACCCGTCCTTCTTCGAGAACCTCCTGGAGGACGTCGACTCGATCCGCGACAAGGGGGTGTTCGTCGATGTTGTCGACGCCGACCGCAAAGCCCCGCTCGTCGCCGTCGCCGATATCGCGGCCGTCGCCGCAGGCCTGCTGCTCGACTGTTCGTGGACCGGCACCGCCGAGGTCCCGGTCCTCGGGCCGCACGACCTGTCGCCCGATGACATGGCCCGCATCATGACCCAACAGCTCGGCCGCCCGGTCCGCTACGAACGCCAGTCGTTCGACGAACTGCGCACCGAGCTGGTCGGCTATGGCCTCGACGAGGCCTTCGCCCAGGGTGTCGTCGACATGAAGCGGGCCAAAGACCACGGCCTCGACGCCGGAGTCACCCGCACCCCGAAAACCGCGTCCCCCACCACCTTCGAGCAGTGGTGCGCCCACACGCTCGCCCCCGCCGTCCGCGCTTGAGACCTACCGACACCTTGGGAGACACCCCGATGCCCGCTCGGAAAACCGAACCACCGGTCACCGCGTTCATGCTCGTCAAGACGACACCCGAATGGCTCGCACTGACCGTCCGGGAACGCGTGAACGCCTTCACCACCCAGGTCCTACCCGCTATCGAGGCAAAGACCACCGGCGTACGGTCACGCTTCTACGACACCGAGTTCTACTCCGCCCGCGTCACCGACGTCTGGGTATGGGAAGCCGATGACCACCACGCCTACCAACTCCTCGTCGACGCCCTACGCGAAACCCCGTTCTGGGACCGCTATTTCGAGGTCGTCGATCTCCTCGTCGGCACCGAAAACGGCTACGCCCGCACCTACGGCCTCGAACCCGTAGCCACCATCACCACCTGAGCGTGGATCAGCCCCTCGCCATATCCACGAACCGGCTGAGGTGCAGCTGGTGGGCGACGGTGATCGTGGCGGTGGGGCCGTTACGGTGTTTGCCGACGATGAGGTCGGCCTCGCCGCCGCGAGGGTCGTCGCGTTCGATGGCGTCGGGGCGGTGCAACAGGATGACCATATCGGCGTCCTGCTCGAGCGAGCCGGACTCGCGAAGGTCGGAGACCATGGGCCGCTTGTCGGTTCGCTGTTCCGGACCACGGTTCAGCTGCGAGATCGCGATCACCGGAACCTCGAGTTCCTTGGCGAGCAGTTTGAGGTGTCGCGAGAATTCCGAGACTTCTTGCTGACGCGATTCGACCTTCTTACCGGAGCTCATCAGCTGCAGGTAGTCCACCACAACGAGTTTCAGATCATGACGCTGCTTGAGCCGCCGAGCTTTCGCCCGAATCTCCATCATGGTCAAGTTCGGCGAATCGTCGACGAACAACGGCGCCTCACTGATCTCACTCATCCGGCGAGCCAGCTTGGTCCAGTCGTCATCGCTCATCCGCCCGGACCGCATATCACCGAGCTTGATCTTCGCCTCGGCCGAAAGCAGACGCATCACGATCTCGGTGCGGCTCATTTCGAGCGAGAAAATGACGCTCGCCATGCCGTGCTTGATCGAGCAGCTCCGCATGAAATCCATTCCCAGGGTCGATTTGCCGACGCCAGGTCTGGCGGCCACAATAATCATCTGACCTGGGTGAAGACCGTTGGTGAGTTCGTCGAGTTCGGTGAAGCCGGTGGGGACGCCGAGGGAGATGCCGCCTCGGGAGGCGATGGAGTCGATCTCGTCCATCGTGGGCTGGAGGAGTTCTTCCAGCGGGGTGAAGTCCTCGGTGGTGCGGCGTTCGGTGACTTCGTAGATTTCGGCTTGGGCGCGGTCGACCACCTCGGCGACGTCCTGGCCGTCGGCGCCCGCGTAGCCGAACTGGACGATGCGGGTGCCCGCTTCGACGAGGCGGCGCAGGATGGCCTTCTCGGCGACGATCTCGGCGTAGAAGCCGGCGTTGGCCGCGGTGGGGACGGTCTGGGTGAGGGTGACCAGGTAGGGCGGGCCGCCGATGCGCTTGAGTTCGCCGCGGCGGTCGAGGCCCGCGGAGACGGTGACGGGGTCGGCGGGTTCGCCGCGGCCGTAGAGGTCGAGGATGGTGTCGTAGACGGCCTGGTGCGCGGGGCGGTAGAAGTCTCCGGGGCGCAGCACCTCCACCACATCGGCGATGGCGTCCTTGCTCAGCAGCATGCCGCCGAGGACGGACTGCTCAGCGGCCATGTCGTGCGGAGGCTGACGGCCGAAGTCCTCGCCGGGCGGCTCAGGCGTGAACTCGGTTTGCGCGCGGTCACCGGTGGTTGTCACCAGGGGAGTCCTCTCTGCCCGCAGAACCGGGGGTTACACATCGATGTACTCGTTGTACTCCCGGACACCGACACGGATGTCAGCAATCGGTTGCCTGCGTGATTCCGGGGGCCGCAAGCGGGGCAATGCGACGAACCTAGGCGACGTTTTCGGGACTCGCCAACCCGACATGTGCACACAACTGTGGATAACTTGGGGGTAGTTCACCTGTTGTTGTGCAGCGCCTGTGGAAAACATGGGGAAAACCCAGGTCAATACGGTAAAACGCCCTGCTAGAACCCGGTTTGTCCAACCTGGGCCCTGTGGATGAAAGAAGTTCCGGCGTGTCGGTAAAGGTGAACAGCCGGGCGTGTTGGGTAAACAGCGATGGTGCAGGCTATGACGAGAGTCACAAATCTGCCGGTCGGTTTCCACAGTCATCCACAGGGTGAATAACTGGAGGTCACGCGGTTACCGACCGTGAGCCGAGTAACACGGCTCGCACCGGCCGCAACATCGGCTACTGATCAGTTATCGCAAAAACAGCCTGAAAAAGGCAAGCAGAAACCACCCCTATGCACGCACAGGGGTGGTTTCCAGCGAACTCAGTTCGCAGCAACCTCGAGGTTGAACTTCGCAACCACATCGGGGTGCAGGTGCACCACGATGCCGTGCTTACCGGTCGCCTTGATGTGCGACTTCGGCAGCTCGATGCTGCGCTTGTCGACCACGGGGCCACCAGCGGCCTTGATGGCCGAAGCCACGTCGGTGGTGGTGACCGAACCGAACAGCTTGCCGCTGTCGGCGGTCTTCACGGCCAGCGAAACCGCGGCGAGGCCCTCGATGGCCTGCTTCAGCTCGTTGGCGTGATCCAGGTCGCGCACCTTGCGGGCGTCCTGGGCGCGACGGATTCCGTCGACCTGCTTCTGGGCGCCACGGGTGGCCTGGATGGCCAGACCGCGGGGCAGCAGGAAGTTACGGCCGTAGCCGTCCTTGACCTCGACAAGGTCGCCGGGGGCGCCGAGGTTGTCGACATCAGCGGTGAGGATGAGCTTCATCTGTGTGACTCCCTTTCTCAGCGAGCGGTCGACACGTAAGGAAGCAGAGCCACCTCACGCGAGTTCTTGACGGCGACAGCGATGTCACGCTGGTGCTGCACGCAGTTGCCGGTGACGCGGCGAGCGCGGATCTTGCCGCGATCGCTGACGTACTTACGCAGCAGCGTGGTGTCCTTGTAATCGATATTGACGATTCCGGACTTTGCTTCCTTGCAGAAAGCACAGGCCTTCTTCTTCAGTACCTTTTCGCGCGCGGGCGCTTTAGGCATGGTTTTCTCTCCGTACTATGAGTGCCGTTCGATCAGAACGGCGGTTCGTCATCCATGCGGCCGCCGCCCCCGAAGGAGCCGGCCGCGGGCGCGCTACCCCACGGATCGTCTTCGCCACCGGCATTGCTGCCACCGGCCGGACGTCCGCCGCCATTGTTGGCGTTGTAGCCGCCTGCGCTAGATCCACCACCGGCATTGCCGGAACCACCACCACTGAAGCCGCCACCGCCGCCTCCGCCACCGCGACCGGCCTTGGAGACCTTCGCGGTCGCGTAGCGCAGCGAGGGACCGACTTCGTCGACCTCGAGCTCGACCACAGTGCGCTTCTCACCCTCGCGGGTTTCGTAGGAGCGCTGCTTGAGCCGACCACTCACGATGACGCGAGCGCCTCGGGTCAGACTTTCGGCGACGTTCTCCGCTGCTTCACGCCAGATATTGCAGCGCAGGAACAGAGCCTCGCCGTCTTTCCATTCGTTCGAATTGCGATCGAACACACGGGGAGTCGACGCGACGGTGAAATTTGCCACCGCTGCGCCTGCGGGCGTGAAACGAAGCTCCGGGTCTGCCGTCAAGTTTCCGATGACGGTAATGACCGTGTCGCCTGCCATGGGGTTCCTCCTGCTCGGGGTGCAGTATCCACGCATCTCGGGATTTGCGCTCGAGCCTAAAGCTAGGCTCTGACATCAAATTCGAGAAGGGTGCGGACTACTTGTCGTTGCGCAGAACCTTGGTGCGCAGCACCGTCTCGTTCAGGCCCAGCTGGCGGTCGAGTTCGCTCACGGTGGCCGGTGTCGCGGTCAGGTTGACGATCGCGTAAATGCCTTCGGCCTGCTTGGCGATTTCGTAGGCGAGCCGGCGGCGGCCCCAGATGTCGACCTTGTCGACGTTGCCGCCCTCGGTCTTGACGACCGTGAGCAGGGTATCCAGGGACTGCCCGACGATGCGCTCGTCCAGGCTCGGGTCGAGGATGACCATTACTTCATATTGACGCACGGACCAATCACCTCCTGTGGACTAGGAAACGGCCATGGACTCTCCATGGCAGGAGGGTTCGTTGCGTCAGCAACCCGCCAAGGCTACATGAGCGGGTAGTGACCAGCGAAATCGATGCCTGCCGCGGGTGTACCCCGGTGATCGCGGCGTCGCCGCATAATGTGGTCGCCATGACCACAGTCGGCCCGCGGCAGCGCGCAGCACGGCGCGGCGCGACGTGGGCCGCGGCCTTGAGCATCGTGGTGATGCTGCTGTGTGGGCTCACCCTCGCGCTGGCCTACGCCAACAAAGCCCGGTGCGCGGGCGGCGCGATCGATGAATCCGGTCGCAGTCTGGTATTCGAGGAGCGCAAGGATTCGGATGTCTGCTATTCCGACATCCAGTTCCTGTGGCTCGGCCGCGATATCGACAATCACGTCTTCCCGTATGTCGACGGCGCGATCACCGACGACGGTGCGCTGACCGGCGGCGCGGTGGAATACCCGGTGCTCAGCGGCGTGCTGATGTGGGCAGGCGCCATCGGGGTGGACAACGACGCCGACTTCCTGTGGCATTCGGCGCTGTTGCTCGCGCCGTTCGCCCTGCTCACGGCCTGGATGCTGGCCAGAATCGCCGGCCCGGCGGCGCTGCTGTGGGCGATCGGCCCGCCGCTGGTGTTCTACGCCTTCCACAACTGGGAACTGCCGGTGGTGTGCACGGCGGTGGCGGCGGTCTACGTGATGACGATGCTGACCGGTCTGTCCGTGCGCACCCGCGGAATCATCGCCGCGGTGCTGCTCGCGCTGGGTTTCTGTCTCAAGCTCTATCCGGGAATCTTCGTGCTCCCGCTCGCGGTTTTCGTGCTCACCGAGGGCGCCCCGCGCGATCGACGCCGGATCGGCGAGCTCGATGTGGCAGGCGCCGCGCAGACCCTGCTGGCCGCGATGGGCACGGTCGTGGCGGTGAACCTGCCGTTCGTGCTGGCCGGGGTGGAGGGCTGGCGCGCCTCGATCACCTTCCAGCAGTTGCGTCAGGCCGACATCACCACCAACTCGATCTGGTACTGGGGTCACCAGCTCCTGTTCGGCCGCGCGGCGGAGACGACACAGACCTGGCACGACGCCGTGGCGGTCGCCTCGCCCGCCCTGATCTTCGGCGGGTTCGCGCTGGCCATGTGGCTTGGCTGGCGGCGCTGGACCCCCAGTTCGGCGTACCCGTGGGTGGGCGTGAGCGCGGCGATGCTGGCCGCCTTCATGCTTTTCCACAAGGTGCATTCACCCCAGTACACCCTGTGGATAATTCCGTTCCTGGTGTTGCTCGAGGTGCCGTGGTCGCTGGTCGCGGCCTATCTGGTGGCCGACGCGGCGGTGGGCGTCGGGGTGTTCCGGTACTTCGCCGCGCTGGGTGAGGGCGAGAGCGTCGAACTGATGGAAGGGATCGTCCAGTTCGGCGTGTGGTTGCGCACCGCCCTGTTGATCACCCTGTTCTTCCTCTTTCTGCGGGCGAGGATGCGTGGCAGGCGCCTCGAACCGAGCACAGCACCGGGCCGCCAACTGCAACCCGCGTGAACGACAGCGGCGGCGAATCCCGGAAGGGACTCGCCGCCGCTGTGACTCTTCGGCCGTGGATCAGCTGACCGGAGTGGATTCCTTGGCGTCCGCCACAGCGTCGGGCTCGGACTTGCGGTTGCGCAAGACGCTGGAGACGAGCGCCGCGCCGATGAACGCCACGCCGACCAGACCCGTGATGAGCTCGTTGATGTGCACGCCGATCGAGACGAGCAGGATCGCCGCCAGCGCGCCGATCGCCCAGTGGGCGCCGTGCTCGAGGTACACGTAGTCCGACAGCGTGCCCTGGCGAACCAGGTACACCGTGATCGACCGGACGAACATCGCACCGATCAGGCCGAGGCCGAGCGCGATGATGATCGGGTCGGAGGTGATGGCGAACGCGCCGATGACGCCGTCGAAGGAGAACGACGCGTCGAGCACTTCCAGGTAGAGGAACAGGAAGAACGCGGCCTTACCGGTCGCCTTGACCAGCGTGGACGGGCCACCCTGTGGTCCCTCTTCGAATTCCTCGGTGTGGAACATCGAGCCGAGTCCGTCGACCAGGATGTAGACGATCATGCCGAGCAGCCCGGAGACCAGCACGGTCGAGCGGTCGTCGGCGTCGGCGAGGAACTCCGCGACCAGCACCAGACCGGTGCCGGCGACGACCACCGACAGCATGTCGAGCTTGCCCGCCTTGGCCAGCGGCTTCTCGAGCCAGCTGAGCCAGGTGGTGTCACGCTCTTCGAAGATGAAGTTCAGGAACAGCAGCGCCAGGAACATGCCACCGAACGCCGCGATCTGCGGGTGCGCGTCGGTGAGCAGGGTCTCGTAGCTCGGGCTGCCGTCGGGGAAGTAGGCGGCGTCGTCCGCCGGCGGGTTCAGCGCCAAATCGAAGGCCTCGACCGGGCTCAGTCCGGCAGTGACCCACACGATGGCCAGCGGGAAGATCAGACGCATACCGAACACGGCGATCAGCACGCCGACAGTCAGGAAGATCCGCTGCCAGAATTCGCTCATCCGTTCCAGGACGGTGGCGTTGATGACGGCGTTGTCGAACGACAGCGACACCTCGAGAATGCCGAGGATCGCGCACAGTGCGAGAGCGGTCATGCCACCGTAGAGGTAGGCCACGACCAGCGAGACCACCGTGATGACGATGGACAGGCCGAAGATGCGCGTTATCACGCGGAGGGACCTTTCTGTTTCGCACGAACAGGGGACCCGATGTGCCGAGCCCCCTGTTCGCGATGGTGACTAGACGTTGACGCCGTAGTCGCGAGCGATGCCGGACAGGCCGGAGGCGTAGCCCTGACCGACGGCGCGGAACTTCCATTCGGCACCGTTGCGGTACAGCTCGCCGAAGACCATAGCGGTCTCGGTCGAGGCGTCCTCGGACAGGTCGTAGCGGGCGAGCTCGGTGCCGTTGGCGCGATCGACCACGCGAATGTAGGCGTTGCGCACCTGACCGAACGACTGTGAGCGGGTCTCGGCATCGTAGATCGATACCGGGAAGAAGATGCTCTCGATCGTCGGCGGGGTGTTGGCGAGGTCGACGTTGATGACCTCGTCGTCGCCTTCGCCTTCACCGGTGGTGTTGTCGCCTGCGTGCTCGATGGCGCCTTCGGGCGACTTCAGGTTGTTGAAGAAGACGAAGTGCTTGTCGGAGACGACCTTCTTGTCGGCGCCGGTCGCGATGGCGCTGGCGTCGAGGTCGAAGTCGGTGCCGGTGGTGGTGCGCACGTCCCAGCCGAGGCCGACCGAAACTGCGGTCAGGTTCGGAGCCTCTTTGGTCAGCGAAACGTTGCCGCCCTTGGACAGACTGACACCCATGCGGGAATCCCTTCGGTTAGTCCGGTGTGTCGTTTCCCAGCATGTCCGAATCGCCGGGTACCGCTACGACAGTAATAGGTTTCGCAGATCTTGCGTAGGAACCGTCTGCAGCCCAGGTTAACGGGGGGAATCTCCTACCATCGACGGCAGTGAGCGGGCGGGCCGCATGCGTGGTTCGGAAAGGGGATGTGCCGGTGACACCTCGCAGACGCGGATGGTTCAGATCGGGGGCGGATCATGAGTGGATCAGCGGGGCGCGGGCCGCGACGTCGGCCGCCTTTCTGGATATGGACAGCAGGCAGTCGGCAGCGGAGGCGGGCGTGGTGGCCAGTGGGCAGGTCTTTCCCGAGCGCCGGATCGCCGCCGTCTGGGAGCCGGTGCGCGCGCGGTGCTACGCCGCGGCGGGCGCGTACCTGAGCTTCACCGACGAGCTCGACGCCGCCGAGGCCGCGGGCACCGCGGTGCCCGATGGTCCGGGGCGGGCCGATGCGTTGGTCAGGCAGCTGAACGACGCCGCCCGAGGGGTCGACGAGTTCTACAACGCGAACCGCGCCGGTCTGGCCGAGGCCGCGACCGTGCGGGCGTCGGTGCCACAGCTGCTGACGCATGTGCGTGCCGAGGCCGAGCAGGTGCTGGCCGCCGCGGCGTCGTCCGGATTCACGAATTACCCCTCGATCTCCGCGGGTGTAAGGAGACTGAATGAGGCTCTGATCACAGCCTCTTCGGTCGATCCCGGCACGGCGGTCGCGGGCGCGCGCGAGGCAGCGGCACAGGTGGAACAGGCGACCACGGAATTGTCGAATGCGTTGGCGCAGGCACCTTCTCGCGCTTCGGCCGCCGCGAACGCGATCGCGTCGGTGACCACCCGGCTGGCCGCGGTCCGTAATCGCGCCGGTGCGCTCGGGCCCGCGTACTCCGCGCTGTTGCGTGAGTTCAGTGCTGCGAGTTCGGCGGACTTGACCAACAATGAGCGGGAAAGCCGTCGTGGCATGGATGCCGCCGACGAGGCGCTGGTCGGCGCGCGCGTCGCGGCAGCCGATCGTGATCCGGAGACCGCCCTTGATGTGACCGCCACCGCACGCGAGTACCTCGCCGAGGCCGAGCAGTTGGTCGACGCCGTCACCCGGCGCCTCGAATTGCTCCGTGAGGTACGTGCCGATCCCGAAGCTCAGGCCCGCACCGTACGATTTCGGCTGCGGGACGCGCAGATGCTCGCGGTCGACCGAGGACTGGTCGCCGAGTGGGGCTCGGTTCTCGATGCACAAGCAGAACGCCTCGACCGCATCACCGCTGGACTTATTGGTCGCCATCCGGACTATTGGGCGTATGTTACCGAACTGGGTACCGTCGCTGAGTTCATCGCGGGCGTAGTCGAGCGGATCAGAAAACACGCAGCCGAAAAGTAGAAATGACAATGGGTCGACAGATGAGGTGGGGGGAATGACCGCGGGCTACGCCATCGCACCGGAAGTTTGCTTGCGTAAGCAGATACCGCTGCGCCATTTCCAGCAGTTGCAGGGTCCCCGCAGACGGGAGTTGTTCCTGGTCGAACCGGAGCCGATTCAGGGCCCCGACGACCGGGAGCTGTTGGCGACCGCGCTCGGCGCGACCCTCTACGTGCCCGCGACCCGCCCTGATCTCGCCGCGACGATCCGCCGACGTGCCGCGCGCGGGGTGTGCTCGATGGTGATCGACCTCGAGGACGCCGTCGCAGATCACGAGGTGGAGGCCGCCAAACAGCACGCGGTGGACACCCTCGACCTGCTCGCCAGGGGCGAAGACGCCAATCCGATGCTGTTCATCCGGGTGCGTGACGCGGCCTCGGTCGGCGAGCTGGTCGCCGCGCTCGGGCGGGGCGCCGACGTGCTCACCGGATTCGTCTTTCCCAAGTTCGACGCCGTCAGCGGGCCCGCCTACCTGGCCGCGCTCGACGATGCCAACCGCAGCCTCGGCCGTCCGGTCTACGCGATGCCGGTGCTCGAATCGGCGAACCTGGTGCACCGCCAGACCCGCGACGAGCAGCTCGCCCGCATCGCCGAGCTGCTCGCCGGACACCGTGAGCAGCTGCTGGCCGTGCGGATCGGCGCCACCGACATGTGCTCGACCTTCGGCATCCGTCGCGACCGCGACCTCACGATCTACGACGTGCGAGTGGTCGCCGACGTGATCGCCGACATCGTCAACTACCTCGGGCGCGTCGACGGCACCGGTTTCATCATCACCGGACCGGTGTGGGAGTACTTCGCCGACCACGAGCGGATGTTCCGGCCGCAGCTGCGCAGCGCGCCCTTCGAGGAATCCGACGCGGTGAAGTTCCGCCAGTACCTGGTGAGCCGCGACCTCGACGGCCTGCTGCGCGAGATCACTCTCGACCGCGCCAACGGAATCCAGGGCAAAACGGTGATCCACCCCTCGCACGTGGCCGTGGTGCACGCGCTGTCGGTGGTGACCCACGAGGAGTACGCCGACGCGCTGGACATCATGGCCGCCGATGTCGGTGGCGTCGCGGCCTCGGAATACCGCAACAAGATGAACGAGATGCGCCCCCACCGCAGTTGGGCCCGCCAGACGCTGGTTCGGGCCCGTGCGTTCGGGGTGGCGAACAAGGGAGTGTCTTTCGTGGACTTGCTGACAGCGATGATCGCCGAATGAGTGCGTTCGAAACGCCATGGGCAACAGTGAATCTCGGCATCGAGCTGCATCACGGCGAGTCCTTCGCCGCGCGCTCGGCCGAGGATGGGTTGCCGGGTGAGACGTCTGCCGAGGGCGTGCCGGCTGACGGCGGGTCTGTCGCGTTGTCCGCTGAAAGCGTGCTGACGGGTGCACTGTCGATCGGTGCGCTGGTGCAGCCGGGTCTGCGCCGCAATCCGCGCCGGGCGCATCTGCTGGTGTCCACCGTGCTCGGCAAGCACCTGCCGACCGACCCGCGTGTGGTGATCGGCGCGGGCAATCGGCTGGGCGATCTCGTGCGCGAAGTGCTCGGTGATCGCGAAGCCGTCGTGCTCGGATTCGCCGAGACGGCAACAGGTCTGGGTCACTGCGTGGCCGCGCGGATCGACGCGGGTTGCTACCTGCACTCCACCCGCAGGCACGAGTCGCGAGCCACCACGCTCACCGGGTTCGAAGAGGGCCATTCGCACGCCACTTCACACCTGCTCCAGCCCGCGCCCGCCGCCATCTTCGCCAACGATCTCCCGCTGGTGCTGGTCGACGACGAGATATCCACCGGCGACACCGCCATCGACGCGGTGCGAGCGCTGCACGCTTTCGCTCCCCGCTCGCACTACGTGCTCGCCTCGCTGGTCGACCTGCGCACACCTGCCGACCGGGCCAAATTCGAAGCCGCCGCAGCCCAACTCGGTGCGCGCATCGACACGGTCTGCCTGGCGTCCGGTCGTACCGAGCTGCCTGCCGGGCTGATCGACACCGTCACGGCGCTGCCTGATCCGCAGCTGAATCCGGTCGCAACACAATCGGGTTCGTACGGTCGCATCGAATTGACCTGGCCCGCAGACGTTCCCGAGGGCGGCAGGCACGGGATCCTGCGCTCGGATGCCGCCGCGTTCGACATCGCGTTGAAATCCATCGCCGACGAGGTGAACACCCGCCTCGACGCCGAGTTCGTCGGCCGCCCGGTCATCGTCATCGGCCACGAAGAACTCATGTACCTGCCCCTACGCTTGGCCGCCGAACTGGCCGACGCGGGCACTCCCACCCGCTTCCAAACCACTACCCGCTCACCGGCATACGTCCTCGACGAACCCGGCTATCCCCTCCGCCGCGGCTTCCGCTTCACCGCCCCGGAACCGGATCCCACCGCTCAGCGCTACCTGTACAACGCGCAGTGGCCCGATGGCGACGCCGTCCTCCTGGTCGTCATCGATCCCCCCGCCGACACCCCGGAGTTGGTCGCTCCCGGCGGCCTGGTCGACGCCCTCACGGCATCAGGTGCCGACGTCCTGATCGCTGTGCTCCCCGGCGCGGATCCCCGTGCGCTGCACGCGGACCGGACCGCTGAGCCGATGGCCGTCTCTGTGTCGCACGACGCGCTTCCCGTTGCCCTGCACGGCCCGGAGTTCGGTTCCTATGCGCCCGAAGATGTTTCGTGGCTGCTGAAGGATCTCTCGGATGCGGATCTGGAGGCCGATGTGACCGAACGCGAGCAGCGCATCCAGGCCGGAGTTGCCCATTACGCCGAGTCCTTGCCGGTGGAGTTCCAGCCCGACGCCGAATATCGCGAGCTCTTCGACCGCGTGCTGGCCGATAGTGCCGAGCGGTTGGCGCTGGCGGTCGCGACCGTGGCCGAACTCGTTGTGGCCGAACGCGGTGAGAACATCGTTGTGGTCTCATTGGCCAGGGCGGGCACTCCCGTCGGCGTGCTGATGCGACGGTGGCTCGTCAGCGGTATCGGCCGCGAGCCACTCACCGTCCCGCACTACGCGGTCTCGATCGTGCGTGACCGCGGCATCGACGCGGTGGCACTGGACTATCTCGCCCGCCACCACGATCCGTCCTCGATCGTCTTCGTCGACGGCTGGACCGGCAAGGGCGCGATCACCCACGAGCTCACCGCCGCGCTCGACGCGTATCACGCTGCCGGTGGCGCTCGGTTCGACGACGAGCTCGTCGTCCTGGCCGATCCCGCGAATTGTGTGCGGACCTACGGCACCCGCGACGACTTCCTCATCGCCTCCGCCTGCCTGAATTCAACAGTGTCAGGGCTGGTTTCCCGCACGGTCCTCAACAGCACCCTGATCGGACCCGGCGAGTTCCACGGTGCCAAGTTCTACCGCGATCTGATCGACGCCGATGTCTCGAATCAGCTGATCGACACCGTCACAGCGGCTTTCGACGCGATCCGCGACAAGGTTCCGGCCGCCGTCGCCGCGATCCGGGATTCCGACCGCACTCCCGACTGGTCCGGGTGGGCCTCGGTGGAGAAGGTTCGCGCCGAATACGGCATCAGCACAGTCAATTACGTAAAGCCCGGCGTCGGCGAGACCACTCGCGTGCTCTTGCGCCGGGTACCGTGGCGAGTGCTGGTCCGCGAGGCAGACGCACCGGAGCACGCCCACATCCGCCTGCTCGCCGCGGCGCGCAATGTCCCGGTGGAAGTGGTCCCCGACCTGGCCTATTCCTGTATGGGCCTGATCAAGGAGCTACCCCGGTGACCGCCGAGTCCCTCTTCGCGACCGATCTGGATCGCACGATGATCTTCTCCCGCAACGGTTTCGGTGGCGCCGAAACCGTTGCGAAGGAGTGTGTCGAGTACTACGAGGGTGGACCGCTCTCCTACATGACCATCGCCGCCGTCGCCGCGCTGCGCGAACTCGCGGGCATCGCCCCGGTGATCCCCACGACCACCCGCACGATCGAACAGTTCCAGCGCATCACGCTGCCCGGCGCACCGTGGCGCTACGCCATCACCAGCAACGGCGGCAACATCCTCGTCGACGGCATCCCCGACCCCGCGTGGCGCGTCGCCATCGACGACCAGGTCAACGCGTCCGGAGCTACCCTCGCCGATGTCGGCGCCGAATTACGTTCCCGCATAGACGATTCCTGGGTCACCAAGTACCGCGAGGCCGACGAGTTGTTCTGCTACCTGGTGGTCCGCCCCGATCAGGTGCCCACCGGCTTTCTCGCCGAATGGGATACCTGGTGCCGCGCCAATGGCTGGTCGGCGTCCCAGCAGGGGCGCAAGATCTACACGATGCCCGACGCCGTCTGCAAGAGTCTCGCCGTCGCCGAGGTCCGCAAGAGGTTGACCGAAGCGGGCGAATTGGCCAGCAGCGCAACCTTGTTCACCGCTGGTGACGGCGCACTCGACGCGGAGATGCTGAAAGCCGCCGACGCCGCGATCCGTCCACGCCACGGCGAGCTCGAAGAACTGAGCTTCACCGCCCCCAACCTCACGATCACCACCGCGGCGGGAATCCTGGCGGGCGAGGAAATCCTCGAGTGGTTTCACGCCGCGGCGCAGCGCAGCACCGTGCCGGTCGGCTGACCGGCACGAACCCGGGCGCCGAAACGGGCCCCGGGTTCGAAGCGCTCAGTAGTGCTGCTGCTGACCAGCCAGCTGCTGGGCGATCACACCCTGGATGCGCTGTAGACCACCGACCGTCACACCGCTCTGGAGCTGACCCTCGATCGTGCGGACCAGCGCGTTGTCGCTCATGATCTTCTCGGTCGACTGGATCAGGACAGTGCCCGCGCCGGTGAAATCGAACTGACGTTCCTCGCCGGAGTTGGCGCCCATCCTGGCCGCACCCGCCGCGAGGAAGCTGCCGATCCACCCCTGGTCGTAGTGGTGACTCGGCGACGGGCAATCAGCCCAGCCGACAAGGGATTCGGGGTCGACGCGCAGCGGCGGTTCGGCGAACATCACCGGCCCGTTCGACGACGCGAGGAACTTACCGGTACCGATCAGCGTGAGGAACCCGGGCACGATCGACTGCTTGAGGGCCAGTCCCGGCTCGAAGGCCAGCAGGTTCGCACCACGGATGGTGAGGTTGCCTTCTTCGAGATCGTAGGAATTGATGTCGTACCCGCGGTCGCCGATGATCAGCTTGCCCTGGCCCTGCGCCACCACGTAGTCACCCGCGAACAGCGGCGCCGAGAACTGGCTGCTCACCATGTGCATCAGGCCGCCCTGCAACCCGTGGGTGAGCATCTGGAACTCGATCTGGCCGTAGTAGGCGATCATCGCGCCCTTGCGCATGAACCACGGTCCGGTCAGGTCGATGCAGTAGGCGTAGCTGTTGCCCGGAATGTTGTCGCTGGCACCGAGATTCATCGGTGAGAGGATTTCGCTCATCGGTTCACAACTTCTCTTCGGAGGCCTGCACGAACACCACACCTTGTCCGTGGCAATGCAGCTGCATCGCCTCGCCAGCGCCGCGACCCACCGCGTCGCGCCAGCTCATCGCGGACTTCAATTCGGTCTGCACATTGCCGTAGGCGGCGACGAACGCCTGTGGGTCGACAACGATCGGATTCGGTCCGCCCACCTGCAGTTCCAGGAATCCGCCGTGCGCGAGCAGCGCCGCCGAACCCTGTCCGCTGAGCTGGGTGGTGAACATGCCCGTGCCGGTCGCGACACCCGCGGCAGCGCCGCGCAGCGCGCCCATCAGACCGCCGCCGCCACCGCCGCCGCCGCCCGAACTGGCCACGGACACCACGGAAGCCTGCAAACCGGCCGACTGCGCGAGCAGTCGCGACGCCTCGGCTCGCAACACCGCACCCGGCTGCATCTGCACCACGTGCACCTCGAGCCCGGCGAATCCGTAATGGACTTCGCCGTTGCCCTGCGCCAGCATGGTCCGCTCGTGCTCACCGGCCATCATCTGCCCGGCCATCCGCATCAAACCGCCACCGCCCATGCCCTGACCGGCGCCGGGAATCTGATGCGGCGCGAACGCCACCTGACCCGTGTAGAACAGCATCGCGCCGGAGCGGGCGACGACGCCGCCCGCCTGTCCGACGTTGACCTTGACGACCTTGCTGTTGACCTTCTCGAACATCGCCTGCCCTACCGTTCCGCCGGCTGGATCAGCACGACACCCTGGCCGTCGAACCGCAGCGAGAACGCCTCGCCCGCATCCTGACCGACCATGCTCCGCCAGGAGACGTCGGTGACGAACGACTGATTGAGATTGCCGCGCGAGGCGACGAACGCGTCGGGATCCACGATGAGCGGATACTGCGGCGACACCTCCAGGTGGATCAGCGGCCCACCGGCCGACAGCAGCGCCACCTGACCCTGTCCGCTGACCGTGGTGGTGAACAGCCCGCTGCCCGCCGACATCCCGCCGACCCCGGCGAACCGCACATCGGTGCGCAGATTGCCCGCGAAGGCCAGCAGCTGCTGCGACTCCACCTGCAACGTCTCGTTGTTGAGATTCACCACGGTGACGTTCTGACCGTTCACCGCGAGGAAAACGCGACCGTTGCCGTTGCATTCCATCAGTGACAGTTTCTCGCCGGTGGCGCGGCGCTTGAGGCCGTTGAGCACGCCCTCGCCGCCGCCGAACCCGGCCGATTTGAACTGCACATTGCCTTCGTAGGCCACCATCGAGCCTGCGATCGCGCGGATGCTCGTCCCCGCGAGCTGCGCCTCGATCACCTTCTTCGACTGTTCGAACAATTGCGCCATGACAGGCTCCGCTGTCCCCTCTGAATAGGCGGGCGAACCGCCGTCGTCCGACTGCGTCGTCACCCTAACCGATCAGGCGAAACTCCGCCCGCGACGCCGAACAATGTGGGTGAGCGGCGAAGAGCCCGGACGTGTGTGCCCGGTTTCTCGTAGAGTGGCAAGCGAGTTCCGTCGACACCCACCAACGACAAGCGAAGGGTCGAACTTGTCTGCAACACTCGCCAAGGGCCAGAACGGCCCGGTGGCCGTCAGTGACGTGGTGATCTCGCTCCAGGTCACCGCACCGGCCGACCTGTCCGCGCTGCTCGTAACCGAGCAGGGCAAGGTCCGCACCGACGCTGATTTCGTCTTCTACAACCAGCCGAGTGGACCGGGTGTCGATCTCCGGCCCGGCCCGGCGGGTCAGCCTGCCTCGCTTGCGGTTTCGCTGCCCTCGGTGCCCGCCGACATCGATCAGATCCGCGCGGTGATCACCCTCGACGACGCGAACAGCAACTTCGGCCGCTTCGCCCCGCCCACCGCCATCGTCTCCGACGCGTCGGGCAACCAGCTGTTCAGCTACCAGATCGATGGTCTGAACGCCGAGTCGATCGTGATCGCGCTCGAGTTGTACCGCCGTCAGGGCAGCTGGAAGGTCCGCGCGGTCGGCCAGGGCTACGCGGGCGGTTTCGCGGCACTGGTCACCGATCACGGTGTGCAGGTCGATGATTCGCCCGCCCAGGCCGCCCCGCAGCAGGCCGCGCCCCCGCCGCCCCCGCCGCAGCAGGCCCCGCCCGCGTACCCGGCGCAGTCCGCGCCCGGCTACCCGCAGCAGCCCGCGCCCGCTTATGCCCCGCCCGGTGGTGGCTACCCGCCCCCGCCCGGCCCGGCCCAGCAGCCCCCCGGCGGCGGCTACCCGCCGCCGCCCGGACAGGGCTACCCGCCGCCCGCGCAGGGTGCGCCGCAGCAGCCGCCCGGCGAGATCAGTTTGAGCAAGGATCGCCCGGTCAGCCTGCAGAAGGGCCAGCGGGTCACGCTGCGCAAGGAGGGCGGCGCCGCGCTGACCTTCGTGAAGATGGGTCTGGGTTGGGACCCGGTGCGCACGCGCGGAATGTTCGGCAACCGCACCGTCGACATCGACCTCGACGCCTCGGTCTGCCTGTTCGCCGACCAGAACCTCGTCGACGTGGCCTACTACGGCCAGCTGTCGTCGAAGGACGGTTCGGTGCGCCACCAGGGTGACAACCTCACCGGCGAGGGCGACGGCGACGACGAGATGATCCTCGTCGACCTCACCAGGATCCCGGCGCACATCACCACGCTGCTGTTCATCGTCACCTCGTACAAGGGCCATTCCTTCGAGCAGGTGCAGAACGCGTTCAGCCGCCTCATCGACGGCACCACCAACGGCGAGCTGGCGCGCTACACCCTCGCGGGCGGCATGCCGTTCACCGCGATGGCGATGGCGAAGGTGTACCGCGCAGGGGGCGACTGGAAGATGCAGGCGCTCGGCGAGGGCTTCAACGCCAAGCACCCCGGTGAGGCCGTGCCGCAGTTGGGCCGATTCCTCGGCGGCAACTGAACCAAGCGACAGAGCAGGGCAGACACCGTGATTCACCTGAAAGCGGGGCAGAACACTGCTCTGACCGCTGATTCCGTGCGCTTCACCGCGCAGACCACCGGCACCGTCGAACTCGGTGCGCTGGTGGTCGGCGAGGATCTGCGGGTTCGCGACGTGCACGATCACGTGTGCGCGTCGCGGCCCGCGGCGCCAGGGGTGAGCTTCGCCGGGGCGGCGGTGGATCTGACGCTGTCGCAGCTCAGGTCCGATGCGCACGCGGTGCTGCTGTTCGTCGCGGGCGGGCGGACGCTCGGTGCGGTGACCGCGTCGCTGTACGAAAACGGTAGTCCCACCGCTGAATTCGTCATCGCTCCGACAGCGGGCGAGAGCGCGCTGATCTGCCTCGAGGTGTACCGCCGTGGCGGTGGCTGGAAGTTGCGGGCGCTCGGTCAGGGTTACGCGGGCGGCACGGCACAGTTGCTCACCGCGCACGGCGTGACCGCGCCGGAGCCCGCACCCGCCCAGGCCTGGCAGCCGCAACCACTCGCGCCGCCGAGCGCTCCCACCGAGACGGTCGCGAGACCCGTTCCCGCGTCGGGTATTCCACTCGAAGTCGACCACGGGCTGCAACGCATGTGGATGATCTTCGAAGACGCCGCCCGCTCGGCCGCCGCGCTGGTCTCGGCCCGCGACTACGCGACCAAGCGTTTGGATCAAGAACTCTCCGAAGCGGTGTCGAACCCGGCGACCCGCAATACCCCCGCCGCCGACGCGGCCCGCGCGCAAGCACAACGTCGGCACGACGACCTGGTCGCCTCGGCCGACGCCGACCACCGTCGCGACAGCGACCAGCTCGGCCAAGAGATCGCCGAAGCCGACGCCGCCATGCCCGCCGCGCTGGCCTCATGGCTCGCTCCGGCGTGGACCACCCGCGCCGCCCGCGCCGACGGCATCCGGCTCGGCGAGCTCTACGCCCTCGACCGCGGCGGCCTGCGTGTGCCGTATTGCGTTCCGGTGCCGCTGAATCGGCCGCTGTGGGTCGACACCGAATCCACCGCCGCGGCCTCACGAGTGGTCGGCGCCCTGGTGGCCCGCCTCGTCGCCGCGATCCCCGACAAGCCGACCAAGGTCGACCTGATCGACCTCACCGGCGGCCTGCGCACCCTCGCCGCCCCCCTCGCGCCACTGTTGGCAGGCCCGGTCATCGCCGACCACGGCGACATCTCCGCCCGCCTCGCCGAACTCGCCCACGCGGCCGAACTCGCCGATATCGCTTACAACAGTGGACAAGCCGTACCCCCCACAGAACACCGCATCCTCGTTGCCGCCGACTTCCCCCACGGCTATCAGGGCAGCGACGTAGTGCGCCTGGGTCAACTGATGGTGCGCGGCGACCTGATCGGCCTGTCCCTGGTCATCGTCGGCAGCGGCAGCGGCGAATTCGGCGACGGCCCAGTAGATCTCCTCGCCCAGTCGTGCAGGCACCTCCCCACCATGCCCGGCACCCCCCTGTTCGACCCATGGACCGGCAACGCCTGGGAACTCGACCTCGACATGCTCCCCGCCGAACCCGAACTCCAGGCCCGCTACCTACGGATGTAGTGCGGGAGTGTTCGTCGGACCCGCTCCGGTCAGTTCAGAACCGATACCGGTCGCGAGCTGACCGTGGCCTGCCTTGGGCGCAGGAATTCCGGGAGCCAGGGGAGTAGCGGGTCGAGGGCGCGGTCGAGGACGCCGCCGGCGGGGTCGTCGACGAAATCGCGGCGGACCACGTCGTGCTGTGGGCGCAGGATCTCGTAGACGATCAGGGCGCACAGGCCGAGCACTGCCAGGTCGCGCAGGACGACGGTGCCGGTGAACCACTGTTCGGGCAGGCCCTTGTTGTCCTCACCGAGGTAGTAGTACATGCGCGGCACCCAGACCAGCGCGTCGATCGTCATCCAGGCCAGCAGGATTCGCCGATGTGGCAGCGCGAGTACCGCCAGCGGCACCAGCCACAGCGAGTACTGCGGGCTCCACACCTTGTTCGTCAGCAGGAAGGCCGCGACGACGAGGAAGCACAGCTGGGTCAGACGGGGGCGGCGTGGCGCGGTGAGGGCCAGGTAGGCGATGCCCGCGCAGGCGGCGACGAAGGCCAGCAGCGAGACGGTGTTCAGGATCGTCGGCGGCTCGCCGTGTCCGAGCTGCCCGTCGAAGCCCGGCCAGCCGGTGAACGAGGTGATCACGTTATAGATCGAATCGGGGTCGGCGTGGCGAGTCGTGTTGAGGCGGAAGAACTCTCGCCAACCCTCTGGATACAGCGCCGCGATCGGCAGGTTCACCGCGGCCCAGGTGCCCGCCGCGGCGAGCACCGTGAGGGTGGCCGCGCCGAGCGGACGCAACGCGAAAAGGTGCGTCCTCGCCGGTGTTTCACGCAACCAAGTTCGGGCGGTCTCGAGACTGTCGACATCGCGCAACCGCAGCGCGGCCCGCGCGGCGGGCTGACGCTGCATCGGATCGATCCGCATGCACAGCACCACGATCGGTCCGAGCAGCAACAGCGGATACAACTTCGCCGCCCCGCCGAGTCCGAGCAGGATGCCCGCGAGCACCGGCTTACGCCGCGCCCACGCCAACAGTCCGGTGGCCGCGAAAGCCGTTGCCAGCGCATCGAAATTCGTGAACATATGCACGATCACCAACGGCGACACCGCGATCAACGCGGCGTCCCACACCCGTCGCCCGGCTAATCGCGACGAGGCCCAAACCGTGATCAACCAGCCGACCGAAAGGCCGAGCGCGACAACGTTGAAATACACCACCACCGACATCGCGCCGGGCAGTGGCAGGTGGTCCCAGACATTGCCGATCTGCATCGCCGCGTACTGGTACAGGCCCGAAAGCACCGGATACTCCATGTATCTGGTCTCGGTGCCACCGTCGGGCGTCGATTCGGTCCAGGATTTCTTGTACGGGAACGCGCCCTCGTTGAGCCGTTCGGCGCCGTAGAGCGGCACCGTGTCGGAGTAGCACATGGCCACGTACTGGCGACCGTTGTTCCAGTCCAGCATCAGACCGCCGTCGCCGTCGCTCGTCTGCTGGATGCAGCCCGCTTTGGCAGTCCAGCCCAGCGCCAGGAAGATCACCGTGAAGGCGAACATCACCCGCAGCGGGGTCCAGAACCGCACCCGCCCGATCAGCGCGTGATCGCCGACCGGGCCGCCGATCACGGTGGAGAGTTGCGCCGTGAGTGAGTCGTTGCGGCTGGGCCGGTCCCGCGCATCGATCGAGCGCAGGTCGGGCGCCAGCGGGGCGGGCGCCACGTAACCCTCGCGGCCCAGCCGGGTACCACTCGACGCCGGCTGGTCCGCGAGTTGCTGATCGGTCACGACATCCGAGGCTACCGGTGGTTACCGGGATCGGGTCGGCGTGGTTCCCGCGTCGCTCTCGTTGTCGTTACCTGTGGCGCCGTTGCTCGGTCTGTTCGACCCGCCGTTGCCGTTTCCTGGCGTCGCGGGCGAGCCCTCGGGTCCGGCCGTCGGCTGACCGGGCAGCGGGCCCGCGCCGGTCTCAGCGGGGGTCTGCTGCGACTGCGGCACCGCGGGCTGCTGCACCCCGGGCACCGGAATCCGGATGCCGGGCAGGATCTCGACCTGCGAGGGCACGATCACCGGCGGCACGATCGCGGGCACGGTGGTGGACGGCGCGGTGTAGGGCGCCGACCATTCCGGCACACCGGCCTGGCCCTTGATCGGGGCGGGCTTGGGGAACGACTCGTTCGACGTACCCGACAGCGCGCCGTCCATCGTCGCCTTCCAGATGTCGGAAGGCAGACCGGAACCGTAGATGCTGCCGCCGCCGTAGTTCTTGAGCGGGTCGCCCTGCTCGGTGCCGACCCACACCGCGGTCGACAGCGACGGGGTGTAACCGACCATCCAGGCGTCGCGGTTGTTGCCGGTGTCGCCGAGCTGGTGGGTACCGGTCTTGGCCGCGGACTCGCGGCCACCGGCCAGGTTGTGGTTGCGCGAGTAGGCCGCGATCGGCTTCATCGCCGCGGTGACGTTGTCGGCCACGGCCGCGCTCACCCGCTGCTCGCCGGCGGGCTCGCCGCGATCGAGCAGCACCTGTCCGTCGGCGGTGACGACCTTCTGCACGAAGTGCGGTGCGTGGTAGACGCCCGACGCCGCGAGGGTGGCGTAGGCCGAGGCCATGTCGAGCGGGCGCGACTGGTACTGGCCGAGCACGATGCCGTTGTTGGGGCCGACGCCGCCGGGCTCGGTCAGCGTCTCGCCGATGCCGGGCAGCTCGGTGGCGATACCGAGCTTGTGGCCCATATCGGCGATCTTCTGCGGACCGTTCTGCATGTCCAGCTGCATTCGGTAGAAGCTGGTGTTCAGCGAACGCTTGAGCGCCTCGGCGATGGTGCACATACCGCAGCCCTCGCCCTCGACATTGCCGATCTTGATGCCGTTGACGGTGATCGGCGAGCTGTCGTAGAGCTGCGAGAGCGGAACGCCCTGTTCGAGATTGGCGGCAAGGCCGATCGCCTTGAACGAGGAGCCCGTCGGCAGACCGGCATTGGCGAAGTCGAAGCCCTGACCGTCGCTGCCGCCGTAGTAGGCGCGGACCGCGCCGGTGCGCGGGTCGATCGAGACCACGGCGGTGCGCAGGTTCTCCGGCTCGCCTTCGAGCTTGCCCTGCGCGGCCTTGATCGCGGCGTCCTGTGCCTTCTGATCGATCGTGGTGGTGATCTGCAGACCCTCGGTGTTGAGCTGCTGCTCACTGATGCCCGCGGTCGAGAGCTCCTTGAGCACCTGGTTCTTCACCAGGCCCTCGGGACCACCGTCGTTGTTCTTGTCGCCCAGCGATTCCAGCGTGACCACCTGCGGGTACTGCATCCCCTGACGCTCCGTCGCGGGCAGGTTGTTCTCCGCGACCATGCCGTCGAGCACGTAGTTCCAGCGCGAGCGCGCGCCGTCGGGGTTCTTCTCCGGGTCCAGCATCGAGGGCAGCTGGATCGTCGCGGCCAGGACCGCGCCCTCGGCCACGGTCAGCTCCTGCACCGGCTTGCCGAAGTACGCCTTGGACGCGGCGTCGATGCCGTACGCGCCACGACCGAAGTAGATCGTGTTCAGGTAGGCGGCGAGGATGTCTTCCTTGCTCCACTGGCGCGCCATCTTGGCCGAGATCACCAGTTCGTGCATCTTGCGCGTCATCGACCGCTCGTCACCGACCAGCGCGTTCTTCACGTACTGCTGGGTGATCGTGGAACCACCACCGGCGCTTTCCTTGCCGAGGACGTTGTCGCGGGCGGCGCGGGCGAAGCCCGAGACCGAGAAGCCGGGGTTGGTGTAGAAGTCACGGTCCTCGGCGGCGATCACGGCATTGCGCACGTGCGGCGGGATCTGATCGATCGAGACCTCGGTGCGGTTGCCCTGCGGCGGGACCACCTTGCTGATCTCGGTGGTGCCGTCGCTGGCGAAGATCGTCGCTACCTGGTTGGTCTCCAGATCGCCCGGCTTCGGCACCGAAACCGCCGTGTAGGCGACCAGGAACACCGCGCTCGGCACGACGATGGCCAGGGCCATCAGTACGTAGAGCGTGCGGCGAACGATTCGCCACGGCGATTTCTTCACCGCGCCATCACTACCCGAGCCGTCGTCGCCCCCGCTGCCGTCGCGGCGGTTGCGCGGACCCGTCGGCGGTGGTGTACCGCCCGCGGCCCGACGTTCACCGGTGGTCGGGCCCGCGGTGGCGCGCCGTTCACCGGAGATGGGGCCACCGGGGCGTTGGCCCGCTCCGGCACGTGCGGCCGCGGCGGCGCCGCCCGCGCGGGCGGGCCGGGCCAGATCGTCGTTCGCGCCGCGCACGGTCCGGGGCTGACCGGGACGCACAGTCGACTCGTCGAGGGCGCCGGGATGCGGCAACTTCTGCGTGGCGCCGGCGGCCGGCGTGCCGGGACGACCCGGCTGCACCGGCCGACCCTGCGGCGGCCTGCCCTGACCGGGCGCGCCTTGCGGAACCGGTCCACCCTGCGGTCCACCCGGACGCTGCGGAGGCTGACCCGGCCGACGCGGCGGCATCCCACTGGGCGGCGGCCCCTGCTGACGATTCGGCGGCGGCCCCTGCGGACCACGTCCACCGGGCACCGGGCCACCCTGCGGGCGCCCGCCCTGCGGGGGACCACCGGGCGCACCCTGCGGGCGCGGTCCGGCGGGCGGCATCGGCCGACGCGGCGGGGGACCGCCGGGACGATCACCCGACTGCGGGGGGAGACCCGATTGCGCACCCCGAGCCGGACGACCGCCGCGCGGATCATCGCCGTGGGGGGAGGACTCGTAGGGCGAACTCACTGACCAGATCTCCATAACTTGTAAGGTTCGGACACACAACATCCGCGCCGGAGTACCGGCGCGGAGAGGGTGCACCCCGAACAGCGGCGCATCACGCGGTGGCCACCATTACTTGTGCGGGCAGCCCGTTACTCGGCAGCCCTGTCGCTCGACAAGCCATCATTCGGCAGCAGAGCGCCGGGCTCGCGAACTCGTCCGTCGCCTGGCTGGCGCGGGAGCCGTGCCGAGCACGTACGACTGCACCAGATGATTCCAGCTGCACGAGCGGCATACCTCGACGACATGCACCGAGAATTCTTCGTTCGACTCGGCCATCCGAATCAGTTCCTCGGGCGTCCGCGCCGACCCGGCCGCTTGGCCGAGCCCATCGCCGAACACCCACGAAACCAACGTCAGCTGCTCTTTTCGACAGATCGGACAGGTCGCCTCGCTGCCTCGGCCATGGAACTTCGCGGCCCTGAGCAGATAGGGATTCGCATCGCACACCTCGGCGACGCCGACCCGCCCCGCGTAGACATCGGCCAGCAGGGACCTGCGCCGAAGCGCATAGTCCACCACCTGCCGCTGAATTCGCACGATCACCAGAGTAGCGGGGTTCGGATTCACGTGCCCACGGCATCGTTTGATCCGACTTTGCCGATTAAACTCCCGATACCGGGGTTCATCCGGATGTTTTCGCAGGTGAGGTGACCCACGGCCATGGCTGATTCCGGGCAGCGACGGGCCGCCGTCGATTCGGTGCTGCGCGCACGTGACATCGATCGCGCACAGGTGTCGACCGTGCTTGACGCGGCCTACGCCGAGGGCCAACTCGGCGCGCAGGAGTACCACGACCGCGTCGCGTCGGCGAGCAGCGCGCGCACCGTCGGCGAGCTCGCCCGCCTGACCGCCGACCTGCAATCACCTGCGGTTTTCGGCGAAGATGCCCCGGCCGAACGCCCCCGCCGCCGTGCCCCCGACCAGTACCCGGCCCGCACCAGAGCCAGGTCGACCGACCGCGCGACGACCGTCGCCGCCCTCGACACCGCCCACGCCGACGGCCAACTGGATTCCGACGAACACGCCGCAATGGTCGAATTAGCCGCAGAAGCACGAACATTGGGCGATTTGTCCACCTTGGTGGCCGAACTCCACCAGCGCCCGGCCGCACCGGCCAAACCTCGCGCCCGCCGAGACCGCACACGGTCGGCGGTCATCGCACTCGCCGCGGTCACCGCCATCGCCGGATTCGTGTGGACGGTCCGCGACGACGAGCCCGCGCCCGCCGCAGCCGCGACGGTGGCAGTCGACTACGACGCGGCATCACCGCTGGTGATTCCCACGCCGATGCTCAATACCCTCGCTGGTTTCGTCCAGTTTCGCGACGATTACCGCGCCATCTTCGGCGACACTGTGGTCGACGAGGCGGTTCTGCACGACGAGCACGCCTCCGCTGTGCGGCGCGTGCCCGGCAATGCGAAATCAACCGCCGATTACACCTATCGCGGTGGCTTCGCGCGGACGAGTTCGCAGATCAACACCCGTCGGCGCGATGCTGTCGACATCGATCTGGCGCAGGTGAACGTCGAGGCGCTCGGCGCGGCGCTCGCGAAGGCGGCGGCCACCGTGCGGGTACCCAACGGCGCGGTCACCCACTTCCGGATCGCGAACGACAGCTGGGCCGGAGGGCCGGGGATCACGATCTTCGTGCGGAACGAAGTCGCCCAATCGGGCCATTTCGTCCTCGCGCTGTCGGGGGACGTGCTGAAGACCTACCCGTACGAAGGATGACCCAGCGATGAAGCCTCCGTCTCCGACGAACAACCTGCGCGCTCGCGACACCGACCGCGCCGACGTGTGCTCGGTGCTCGATGCCGCTCTTTCCGACGGCCAGCTCAGCGCCGCAGAGCACGAGACCCGCACCGCCACCGCGATGCGTGCCGAGAACTTCGCCGCCCTCGACCGTCTCGTCGACGATCTACAGGTCCCGGCCGAACTCGCCGCCACTCCCGTGGCGCGTGGCGTCGCCCGCGCACCCCGCCGCTGGTGGATTCCGGTAGGTGCGATCGTCCTCGCCGGGCTGCTCGGCGCGGGTGTGGGGCTGCTCGGCCGCACTGTCGGTGACGCCGTCCTCGGCGATCCGCTACCCGACCTCACCACCGGCAACGGATTGGCCCACTTCGTCGCGGACTACCGCGCCGAATACGGCACCACGATCGCCGACGAGCTGACCCTGTATCCGGAATACGCCCTGGTGGAACGTGATTCCGGCAAACCTGGCAAGCAGGACGAGCTGAAGTACCGCGGCGACTTCGAAAAATGGGGTTCATCAGGCTCTCGTCCACCCGACACTCGCTCGTTCGACCTCGCCACCATCGACCTGGCCCGCTATGCCCGCCTCATGTCAGGCGCAGCCGGAACAACCCGCGTCCCCAACGGCTGGGTCTCGCACGTTCTGGTCAGGTACCCGCCCGGCGGCGGCAAAGACGCCGAACTGGAAATCAGCATCTACGTCAAGAACGAAGCCGAGCAGAGCGGATACCTCAAAATCCGTCCCAATGGCGAACCCATCGCGGTGTACCCCGCCTAGCGCTGCAACTCTCCCTCTCCCTGACCTGCGTCGATGACGCATGCGTCACATTCGACTGTGCGTAGATGTATCGCTCCGATATAGTTGGAACTCGCATCCACGGTTAGGTCCGTTCGGCCTGTCAGGTCGACATAGTCAGGGAGTGAGGTCGGCAGTGCTCGAATTGGCGATTCTCGGCCTGCTCCTCGACGCGCCCATGCACGGTTACGAGCTGCGCAAGCGGTTGACGGGCCTGCTCGGAGCGTTCCGGGCCTTCTCCTACGGTTCGCTCTACCCGACGCTGCGCAGAATGCAGGCCGACGGGTTGATCGCCGAGGAGCTTCCGGACGGCGCGCTCGCGCGTCGTGCGCGCCGCGTCTACCGGCTCACACCGGTAGGCCGGGAACGGTTCTCCGAACTCCTTGCCGACACCGGTCCGCAGAACTACACCGATGACGGCTTCGGCGTTCACCTCGCCTTCTTCAGCCGCACTCCCGCCGAGGCGAGAATGCGGATCCTGGAGGGCAGGCGTCGTCAGGTCGAGGAGCGCCGAGAGGGTCTGCGGGAAGCGATCAAGAAGGCCAGCGGGTCACTGGATCGCTATACCAAGCAGCTCCACCAGCTCGGATTGGAATCAAGCGAGCGCGAAGTGCGCTGGCTCAACGAGTTGATTGCGGCGGAGCAATCGACGAAGGCGGCACCACAGAAAGAGGGAAAGAGCGGCCATGAGTGATGTCAACAAGGTTGGATCCGGCGAAGTTCGCGTCGCGATCGTCGGTGTGGGCAACTGCGCATCGTCGCTGGTGCAGGGCGTGCAGTACTACAAGGATGCCGACGAGAACCAGGTCGTTCCCGGCCTCATGCACGTCAAGTTCGGTACCTATCACGTACGCGACGTGAAGTTCGTGGCCGCGTTCGATGTCGACGCCAAGAAGGTCGGCTTCGACCTGGCCGAGGCCATCTTCGCCAGCGAGAACAACACCATCAAGATCTCCGACGTGCCGCCGACCGATGTGACGGTCCTGCGTGGCCCGACCCTCGACGGCATCGGCAAGTACTACGCCGAGACCATCGAGCAGTCCGAGGCGCCCGCGGTCGACGTGGTCAAGGCGCTCAAGGATGCCGAGGTCGACGTGCTGGTCTCGTACCTGCCCGTCGGTTCCGAAGAGGCCGACAAGTTCTACGCGCAGTGCGCGATCGACGCGAACGTCGCCTTCGTCAACGCGCTGCCGGTCTTCATCGCCTCCGACCCGGTCTGGGCGCAGAAGTTCGTCGACGCCGGTGTGCCGATCGTCGGCGACGACATCAAGTCGCAGGTCGGCGCGACCATCACCCACCGGGTGATGGCCAAGCTGTTCGAAGACCGCGGCGTGGTGCTCGACCGCACCTACCAGCTCAATGTCGGCGGCAACATGGACTTCAAGAACATGCTCGAGCGTGAGCGTCTGGAGTCGAAGAAGGTCTCCAAGACCCAGGCCGTCACGTCGAACCTCACCGGTGCGCTCGCGGGCAAGGTCCACGACCGCAACGTCCACATCGGTCCCTCGGACTACGTGGAGTGGCTCGACGACCGCAAGTGGGCCTACGTGCGTCTCGAGGGTCGTGCGTTCGGCGATGCTCCGCTGAACCTGGAGTACAAGCTCGAGGTGTGGGACTCGCCGAACTCGGCGGGCATCATCATCGACGCTGTCCGCGCGGCGAAGATCGCCAAGGACCGCGGCATCGGCGGACCCGTCATCCCGGCCTCGGCCTACCTGATGAAGTCCCCGCCGGTGCAGATCGCCGACGATGTCGCGCGCACTCAGCTCGAGGCGTTCATCATCGGTGCCGATTAATCACTGAACGAACAGAGCCGGTGCGCACGAACTCTCGTGCACACCGGCTCTGTTTCATTTGCGGCTGGTGCCGCAGTTCTCGGCGCGCCCTTCTAATCCAGGGAGACGTAGACCTCGACCGAGGTCGGACCGGTGTAGCGCTCCAACTCCGCCGTGTGCGAGCGGGTGATGGTGCCCGCGTTCTCGGCTTTGATCACCTGTGCCCACGCGGTGCGCAGCAGATCGTAGGGCTTGTCCGAGACCACGAACTTGGCGTAGCGGCCCGCGGGGATGCGGGTGAGTACGTCACCTTCGTCGATGTCCTCCAGCCCGGCCACCTCGTAGCCGAGCACGGCCACCGCGTGATCGTTCTGGCCGATATAGGCAGCCGCGCGGGGAACCGTCTTCTCCCGCGACAGATACCGATCCCAGGTGAAATTCACCAGATCAAGATCACGAGCGGTCACCTCACGGCCGGCCAACGGCACGGTGAGACCCGCGACCAAGCCGTCGTCGAGGGTGACGATTTCGAAATCCACGGCCATCAGCTGTCCTTCTCCTCGGTCAGCGAAACGAAGATCTCGACCGTGCGCTCGTCGGGATACTGCTCGCAATCGCCGGTATAGGCGCGCACGAATTCACCCGCGGCCTCCGCGTCCCACACCTGGCGCCACAGCCCGACGATGGTGTCGCCGAGGTTGTCGCCGCTGGCCACGAATCGCGCGTAGCGCCCCGCCGGAATCCGGCCGAGCACGTCGCCTGGCTGCAGGTCGGCGAGGGTTTTGCACTCGTATCCGACGATGTGAGTCAGGTAGGAGTTGATCTCCGGCGCGAAATCGACATAGCCCGTCGCGACCGGCCCCGGTAACGTCCTCGCCCGCAGGTGCGCCCACGCCTCGACCACTTTGGCGCGGCGCGGCCCCTCGACGGCGAGCGCCGGGCTGCGAAGCACCGTGCCCGCGATCAGCGTCTCGGGACGGTCAACGACATTGAAATCCACCTGCGTAGCCCCTATGTCTAGTGTCGTCGCATGTCGGTACCGACCGCACATCCTCCCGTATCGGTCCGACAGGTTCCGCGCCGGGATCATTCGACCCCTGGTCGGGCGGTTCGCGCTCTGGGCAACGATGTTGCCATGTCGCCAGGGTAGTCGGGTCCGGGTGCGCCAACTCGTGATCTAGCGCGGCCCTTCGCCACCGAGCCCGGGGAACAATTCACCCGGTGTCGACGGGTTCGGCGCGGGCGGAATGACGATCAACGGCGGCGGCGCGGGGCGCGGTGAGCTCGTCGGCGGACCGAAGATGTCGAAGCCGCCGCCCGGCGTCGGCGCCACACCGGTACCCGGGGTCGGTATCAGCGGCGGATTGGACAGCGGTGGCACCTCGAATTGTTCGACCGGCGTTCCGGCCAGCGCCGTGTCCATCGTCTGCTTCCAGATGTCGGCGGGCAGGCCCGAACCCCAGACGGCCCCACCGCGTCCCGTGCGCAACGGCTGTGGGTGCTCGGTGCCCACCCACACCGCGGTGGACAGGGAGGGCGTGTACCCGACCATCCACGCGTCCTTGTTGTCCTTGCTCTCGCCGAGCTGAGTGGTTCCCGTCTTGCTCGCCGACTGCCTGCCGCCAGCGAGCCCGTGGCCGTTGGAGTAATTGGCGATCGGCACCATCGCCGACGTAGTCGCATCGGCGATCTCGGCGGAGATCCGCTGCTCGGGCTCTGAATGTCTCTTGCCCGTCGCGGTTTCCCAGCTGCGGTCGAGCAACACCCGCCCGTCCCCGGTGCTCACCTTCTGCACGAAGTACGGCTGGTGATAGACCCCGGACGCGGCCAGCGTCGCGTACGCCGACGCCATGTCGAGGGGGCGCACCAGATACTGGCCGAGCACGATGCCGTTGAGCGGATAACCGTCCGGCTCCGCGAGGCTCACGCCGTCGACGCCGGGAATGTACTCGGGGATGCCGGCCAGGTGCGCGGCCTCGGCGATCGAGCGCGGACCGTCGGCCATCGTCATGGTGAGCCGGTAGAAGCTGGTGTTCAGTGAGCGTTTGAGTGCCTCGGCGAGCGAGCACCGCCCGCACGAGTCGCCCTCGACATTGGTGATCTCGGTTCCGCGGTCGGTGATGGGCGCGCTGTCGATCGCCCGCGAGATCGGAATGCCTTGCAATTGGGCGGCGACGAGGGCGAAAACCTTGAACGCGGAGCCTGTCTGGAGCGGTGCCTGCGCGAAATCGAACCCGGTCCCGTCCTCGCCGCCGTAATAGGCGCGCACCGCCCCGCTGCGCGGATCGATCGACACCACCGCGGAGCGCAGTTCCGGCGGCTGCCACGACAACCGCTCACGCACCGAATCCACCGCGCCCGCCTGCGCCGCGGCGTCGATGGTGGTGGTGATCTGCAGTGCGCCCGTATTGATGTCGGCGTCGTCGAGACCGGCGGCGCGCAATTCGCGCAGTACCTGGGTGCGGATATGCCCTTCCGGTCCGAGCACGACGGCTTCGGCGGGCACATCGTCGAGCGGGATGATCGCCGGGAACTCCGTCGCGTCGCGGTCGCCCGGCGCGAGCGCGGTCATCTCGACCATCCCGTTGAGGACGTACTGCCAGCGCGCCCGCAACTGATCGAGATGGTTCTCCGGATCCAGCACCGAGGGTGAGCGGATCACCGCCGCGAGCACCGCGCCCTCGGCGAGGGTCAACTCCGGCACCGGTTTGTCGAAATAGGCCTTCGACGCGGCGGCGATCCCGTATGCCCCACGCCCGAAGTAGATGGTGTTGAGATAGGCGGACAGGATCTCGTCCTTGCTCCACTGCCGTGCCATCTTGGCCGCGATGATCAGCTCGCGCATCTTGCGGGTGACGGTGCGTTCGGAGCTGAGGAAGGCGTTCTTCACGTACTGCTGGGTGATCGTCGAGCCGCCGCCCGCGTTGTCCTGTCCGCTCACATTGTCGCGAGCGGCACGCAGGAAGCCGCTGGTCGAGTACCCGGCATTGGTATAGAAGGTGCGGTCTTCGGCCGCCAGCACGGCGTCGCGCACCGGATACGGCACATCGGTGAGCGGAATGGGAATCCGATTGCCCTGTGGCGGAATGAATTTCGTCAGCACCGTGGTGCCGTCGGCGGCCAGCACGGTGGCGGGCTGCTCGACCGCGACCTCGGCCGGTTCGGGGATCTCCGAACTCCAGTACACCGCGACGAACAGCAGCGCGGGCACACACACGAAGATCACGAACAACGCGAGCAGCAGCCGCCGGATGCGTTGACCCCTGGTGCGCGGCTTACGTTCCGAGGGCTGTTCGTCGGTGCCGAGCCGGGCGGCCTGTTCCCGTCGTGCGCGACCCTTGTCGGGGGGCCCATCGGTGGCGGCCAGTCGTGCCGCCTGTGCCCGTCGCGCCGCACCCTTGCTCGGCTTCTGGTCCTTCGCCAGTGGATCGCGGAACCCGGCTATCGAGGTATACGGCACGTCATCATCGGAACGCCCGCGCCCGCGCTGGGAGGCCACACCATCTCCTTTCGGAGCGAGGACAAGAACTCACCTGCACCGATGTCGATATCGGTGCAGGCGACTCTACCCGGCGGTGGCGGCAGAACCCGGCAGGTCAGCTCTTGACGCCGCCCGCGGTGAGACCGGAGATGATGCGACGCTGGAAAATCAGCACCATGATCACCAGCGGCACGGTGACGATCACGCCCGCCGCCATGATGGCCGCGTACGGCTGCACCAGCGGGTCGTTGCCCGAGAAGCTCGCGATCGCGACCGTCACCGGTTTGGTGTCGTCGCCCGACAGCAACCTGGCCAGCAGATACTCGTTGATCGAGGCGATGAACGCCAGGATCGCCGTGGTGAACACCGCGGGCGCGGCCAGCGGCAGCATGATCAACCGGAAGGCCTGGAACTTGCTCGCGCCGTCGATGCGCGCGGCCTCTTCGAGCTCCCACGGCAGTTCGGCGAAGAACGAGGCCAGGATGTAGACCGTCATCGGCAGCACGAACGAGATGTTCGGGATGATCATCGCCTGGTACTGGCCGATCCAGCCGATATCGGTGAACAGCTGGAACAGCGGCGTCACCAGCACGACGGCCGGGAACATCGACGCCGACAGGATCAGCCCCGAGATCAGGTACTTGCCCGCGAAGGCCATCCGGGCCAGCGCGTAGGCCGCGAGCACACCGAGGATCAGCGCCACGGCGGTGGTCGCCGATCCGATGATCACACTGTTGAGCAGCGCCTTGCCGAAGTCGTTGCCGCGGCTGGTGTCGAAGGCGTTGCGGAAGTTCTCCAGCGTCACGTGGGTCGGCCACGGGGTGCTGTCGAAGGTGTGGGCCGGGTCGCGGAACGCCACTACGGCCATCCAGTAGAACGGCCCGAGGCCCCAGATCAGCACGATGGCCACACCCAGGTAGAGCCGCGCCGTGCCGAGTCGCTTACTCCACGGCACCGGCTGCACCGGCAACGAATTCGTTTCGGCGGCAGAATCTTTCGTCATCACAATGCTCATCAGTTCGCCTTCCGCTGATCTTCTTGCGTGCGAACAGCGTTGGCGCCCAGCACCTTCACCAGAATGAACGCGATCGCGAAGACGAGCAGGAAGGTGATCACCGACAGTGCCGCGGCGCTGTTGGGACCTTGGCGCACCTGCTCGACCACCAGGATCGACAGCGTGTTGGTCGACGGGTTACCCAGCGTCATGATCGCGGGCAGGTCGTACATGCGCAGCGCGTCCATGGTGCGGAACAGCACCGCCACCAGCAGTGCGGGCTTGAGCAGCGGCAGCGTGATGTGCAGGAACCGCTGCCAGGCCGACGCGCCGTCGACCTTGGCCGCCTCGTACACATCGGCCGGAATCACTTGCAGCCCAGCGAGAATCAGCAGGGCCATGAACGGCGTGGTCTTCCACACGTCGGCCGCGATCACCGCGAAGCGCGATGCCCACATATCCGAGGTCCACAGGATGTGCGTGCCGAGCACTCGGTTCACGACGCCGTCGTACTGGAACATGAACTCCCACAACCGCGCTGTGACGGCGGTGGGGATCGCCCACGGAATCAGCACGGCGGCGCGCAACAGCGCCCGGCCACGGAAGGTCTTGCCCATCACCATGGCCATGCCGAGCCCGAGCAGGGCCTCGAGCGACACCGTGATCACGGTGAAGAACAGGGTGATCCCGACGGCCGACCAGAACTGTGAGCCGAGGGTGCCGGTGGGACACGACACCGTGCCCGTCAGCGACCCGCACTGCTGCAGCAGCCAGTGCGTGTAGTTGCTGAATCCGGCGCTGCCGCCCTCGACGAACATCCCGGTGGCCGGGTCGATTCCGGAGTCCTTCGAGAAGGACATCGAGATCGCCTCGACCACCGGATATCCGATGACCACGGCCAGTGCGACGAGCACGGGCGCGACGAACAGCCACGCCTTGCCGGATTGTCGCAGTTCCAGCGCTAGCCCGCGCTGCTTGACTCCCGAAGGATCCGACACCGTTACTACTCTCCTACGGTCTGGTCGGGTCCGCTGCGCGTACCGCTACGAACCGGCGGTCTCGATGCCCTTTTGCATGCCGGCGACTGCGTCGTCGACGGACTTCGTGCCGTTGAGGGCAGCATAGGCGTTGTCCTGGATGGCCTTCGACACCGCGGGATAGAACGGGGTCACCGGACGCGGCACCGCGCTGGCGATAGATTCCTTCAGCGTGGGCAGGTACGGCATCTTCGCGATCAGGGCCGGGTCGTCGTAGAGCGAGGAGCGCACCGAGGGCAGCGAGCCCGAGGCGATGATCTGCTGCGCCTCTTCACTGATCAGGTAGCGAACGAAGTCGGCGGCGGTGGCCTTGTTCTTGGAGAACGCGCTGATCGCGGCGTTGTAGCCACCGAGGGTGGAGGCGCCGACGCCGGTGTTGCCCGGCAGCGGGGCGACGCCGAACTTGTCCTTCACCGCGGAGCCCTCGGCGGATGCCTGGGCGAAGAGGTAGGGCCAGTTGCGCAGGAACAGCAGCTTGCCCGACTCGAACGCGCTGGCGCTCTCGCCTTCCTTGAAGGTGATGGCTTCCTTGGGGATGTCACCGTTCTTGTAGGCGTCGACGAGGACCTTCAGGCCCGCCTTCGACTCCGGGCTGTTCACGGTGGGGGTCTTGCCGTCGGCGCCGACGAAGCTGCCGCCGAAGGCGTTGATGACCTCGGAGGTGTTCACGGTCAGGCCCTCGTAGGGGGCGAGCTGGCCGGCGTAGCAGCCGATGTTGTTGTCGCGGGCCACCTGGCACTGGCCGAGCATCTCGGTCCAGGTCTTGGGCGGGTTGGGCACCAGATCCTTGCGGTAGTACAGCAGGCCGCCGTTGGTGTTCTTCGGCGCCGCGTACAGCTTGCCGTTGTAGGTGGCGCTGGCCACGGTCGGCGCGAGCAGCGGCGCGGTGTCGATCGCGAAGCTGTCCTCGAGGGGCTGGATCCAGCCCTTGGCCGCGAACTCGGCGGTGTTCGGCACGTCGAGGGCGACCACGTCGTAGCCGTCCTGCTTGGCGCGGAAGTGCTCGGCGAGGTCGTCGTGCTGCTGGGTGCCGTCGGCGGACTGCTCCTTGAACGTCACCTGCTCGTTCGGATGCGCGGCGTTCCAGCGGTCGATGAGCTGCTTGACCACACCGGTTTCGGTGGTGTCCTTGCCTTCGACGTAGGTGATCGGGCCGCGGCCCGTCAGGTTCTGGTCGAGTGCGTTGCCACCGTCGTCACTGGAGCAACCACTGGCGAACGTTGCGGTGAGCAACGCGATCGAGGCAGCAGCCATCGTCGCTCTGGGGACAAACTTCAAGGCCATCGCAGACACTCCAGGGTCAAGACGTGAGCAGCAGCACACCGTGCGGTGCAACAGGCAACATACATGGTGAGCGGTCCCCGCGTCCGATCGTCCTGGTCTTCGGCTTACTTCCCGGTCAGTTCGCCTACGATTCGCTGTCGGTGCCGTGCCCTACCCTCGACACCGTGACCAGTCCACCGCCGTCGACGCCCGATCGGATGCTTACCCGCATCGGTGGTTTGCTGCGTAAAGCCGAGTCCACCGACAATGCTCACGAGGCCGAAGCCTTCCTCGCCGCGGCCCAACGGCTGGCGACGAAATCCTCGATCGATCTGGCCGTGGCGCGCTCGCATGTGGCCTCGCGTGAGCGCAGGTCGGTCCCTGTTCAGCGGATTGTTCCGATCGGCGAACCGGGCCGAAAGGGCCTACGGACCTACGTCCAGCTGTTCGTCGCGATCGCGGGCGCCAACGACGTTCGCTGCGATGTCGCCCGTACCTCCGCCCAGGTCTACGCCTACGGCTTCGCCGCCGACATCGACACCTGCGAAGCGCTCTACGCGAGCCTGCTCATCCAGATGGTCCGAGCGTCGGACCACTACATCAAATCCGGCTCCTACCGCGAGGCGACGGTCAGCAAGATCGTCACCGAGAAGCGCCTCGGTCGTACCGTGCGCCGCAAAGTGGAGGTCCCGGTGGCAGGCGTCACCGCCCGCCTGAACTTCCAGATGGCCTTCGCCGCCCGGATCGGCGCCCGCCTGGCCGAGGTGAAGGCTGAGGTCGTCGCCGAGGCATCGGTCGTGGAATCGACCGGAACCGCCCTGGCCCTGCGCGACAAAGAGGTCGCACTCACCGATTTCTACACGACCACCTCCGAGGCACGCGGAACATGGCGAGGTCCGCAAACCTCCACCGGTCACTCCGCGGCGGCCCGGCGCGCAGGCGACCGCGCCGGTCGTACCGCCCGGCTCGGCGTCTCACCGGAACTCCCCGCCGCACGCGGAAAGCTGTCGGGCCGATGAGACCGACCGGACTGGCAGCACTCGATCGAGCCGTCGGCGTCCTGTTCGGCGGTGCGTTCCCGGTGGGGAGCGGCGGGCAGGGCTGTGTCGCCTGGTAGTTCGGAACGGCCGCAGCGCGACAGTCAGCGCGCCAAGGTCTACGACGGTGAGCAGTTGGTGCGTGGGGTCTTCGATCGTGCCGACGAGTTCGGGCATCGGACGGTCGATGTCTACGGCTCGCAACTGACCTTGCCGGTGGAGCGGCGCTTCGCCTCTGTGGAGTCGGTGCAGAGTTATGCCGACAAGGTGCTGGCGCTGAATTGGGTTCGCGCGAAATGGGAGCGGGCCGCGGTATCGATCAGGGTCCGCGCCCGTGGTGGTGCCGCGGCTGCGCACTACGAGCCGGAGACCGCCGTCCTCGCCGTCCCGCTGTACACCGGTTCCACCGCATGGGCGCTTCGCGAATTGGTGGTCCTGCACGAACTCGCCCACCACCTGTCGCCCGATTCGGCGGCAGCACCGCACGGGCCCGAATTCTGTAGCCGCTATGTCGAATTGGTCGACGGTGTGATCGGCCCGGAGGCCGCCTTGCTGATTCGAACTACGTTGACCGGTTGCGGTGTTCGTTTCGGCTAACCGCGCTCGAGCAGTGCGCTGACTCGCTCGTAGCGCCGCAGCCACCAGTCGACCCGCTCGGGATCGGGATGTCGGTACTTGTCCAGCAACGCGGGGTCGGGCTCCGGCGGCGAAGTCGGGACCGGCAACCAGCCGTCGACCGGCAGCAACGACTCCGCCACGAGATCACCTTCGAACAGTGCGAGCGTGCCGAGACCACAGGCGAATTCGAGCTCCGGCAGCGCGCCCGCCAACGCCAGCTGCGCCGCCAAGCCGACGCTGGTCTCGAGCGCCGACGAGACCACAGTCGGCAGCCCGGCCGCCCCGGCGACCGCCAACGCTCGTCGTACCCCACCCAACGGCGTGCACTTGAGCACCGCCACATCAGCGGCCCCCGCCACCGCCACCCGCATCGGATCCTCGGCCCGCCGAATCGACTCGTCCGCCGCGATCGGCACCGAAACGCGGCGGCGTACCTCGGCCAATTCCGCTACGGTCCGGCACGGCTGTTCTACGTATTCCAAACCCCCGGCGGCCTTATCGATCTCCCCGATATGCCGAACAGCGGTCTCCACGTCCCACACCGCGTTCGCGTCGACCCGCACAGCCCCGGATTCCCCGATCGCCTTCCGCACCGCCGCCACCCGAGCCACATCCTCGGCCAGCGAGTCGGGATGATCCGCCACCTTCACTTTCGCGGTCGCACAACCGGATTCCCGAACAATCCGACCTGCCCGCTCAGCATCAACTGCGGGCACAGTGCAATTCACGGGAATGCGATCGCGCACCGGCGCCGGCCACCCCACTGTCACCTGCTCGACAGCGGTAGCCAACCACCCGGCCGCTTCTCGATCGTCGTACTCGGGAAACGCGCAGAATTCCCCCCAGCCCAACTCCCCGCGAATCAACATCCCCTCGCGCACGGTGATCCCCCGAAACCGTGTCCGCAACGGAATCGCATAGACAAAAAGGTCGGCGCTCACCGGACCGATCGTAGAGGTTGCGGCCCGGCCTGAGGCCCGAGCCGGACGGCGGCGCTCGCGGTGAGCGCCGCCATCGCGCCTCACAACCGTTCGATGATGGTGGCGTTGGCCAGACCACCCGCTTCGCACATGGTCTGCAATCCGTAGCGCGCCCCACGCTGCCGCATCGCGTGCACCAGCGTCGTCATCAACCGCGCCCCGGAAGCGCCGAGCGGATGCCCGAGCGCGATCGCCCCGCCGTTGACGTTGACCCGGCTCATATCCACACCGGTCTCCTTCGCCCACGCCAGCACAACCGGCGAAAACGCCTCGTTGATCTCGAACAGGTCGATGTCGGCGATCTCCAGACCCGCCCGCCGCAGCACCTTCTCGGTGGCCGGGATGACCGCGGTGAGCATCAGCAACGGGTCGTCGCCCGCGACGGAGAAGCTGTGGAGCCGGGCCAACGGCCGCAGCCCGAGTTGCTCGGCACGCTCGCCGGACATGATCAGCACCGCGGAACTTCCGTCGCTGACCTGGCTGGCCGAGGCGGCGGTGATCTCCCAGCCGATCTGCGGGAACCGCGCCGCCATCGCGGGGTCGTAGTAGGCGGGCTTCAGTTTCGCGAGGGTGTCGATGGTGCTGCCGACCCTGATTCCCTCGTCGGCGTTCAATCCGTTGATCGGCGCGAGTTCATCGGCGAAGAGTCCGTCTTTGGTTGCCCGAGCGGCCTTTTCATGACTGCCGAGGGCGAATTCGTCGAGCTGGGTTCGCGTCAGGCCCCACTTCGCGGCAATGAGCTCGGCGCTGATTCCCTGCGGGACGAGATCCTCGGGATAGCGCTGCGCGAAGGCGATGCCGGACAGATCGGTGGCGCCGAGCACGCTGGCGCCCATGGGAACTCGTCCCATCGATTCCACGCCCGCCGCCACGACGATGTCATAGGCCCCTGCGATAACCCCCTGTGCCGCGAAGTGGATCGCCTGCTGGCTGCTGCCGCACTGCCGGTCCACCGTCGTGGCGGGCACAGATTCCGGATACCCGGCGGCCAGTGCGGCCCGCCGGGTCATGTTCGCCCCCTGTTCGCCGACCTGGGTGACGATGCCGCCGATCACATCGTCGATCAGCACCGGATCGATCCCGCTGCGCTCGACCACCGCGCGCAGGCTGTGCGCCAGCAGATCAACAGGATGAACGTCGTGAAGTGCGCCGTTCGGCTTACCCCGCCCGATCGGGGTGCGTACCGCTTCTACGATGACCGCGTCTCGCATGGGAGTCCTCTTTCGACAACGCTGGCTCTATCTAACAATAGTCAGCGTAGCTGCTAACTATCATCGACTCAAGTCAGATTCGCTATGATGTCCCTCATGGCAGCCGTGATGGAAGGACCCCTGGCCGATCTCAGCAAATGGGACACGGCGGGCTGTTCCATCGCCAGGGCCATGGACCTCATCGGCACCCGCTCCGCGATGCTCATCCTGCGCGAGGCCTACTACGGCACCCGCCGCTTCGACGGCTTCGCCCGCCGCGTCGGCATCACCGACGCCGCCGCCGCGGGCCAACTCCGCAAACTCACCGCCGCCGGCCTCCTGGAAAAACGCCCCTACCAGGAAGAAGGCAAGCGGACCCGGCACGAGTACGTCCTCACCCAGATGGGCCGAGACCTACTCCCCGCGGTAGTGGCCCTCTGGCAATGGGGCGACGCCTACCTCCAGCCCGGCCCCGCGCCGTTACATCGGGTGGACGTCGAGACCGGCGAACCGGTCCGCGTCGATCTCCGCACCGCCGACGGCACCGAAATCCCCCTCGAACGCCTGGCGGTCCGGGTCAATGAGGACTATCTCCGAGACCGCGCCGAGCGCCGGAAGAAGAAGTCCGACGACTAGGCGCTGAACACGCCGATGGTCACGTCTTCGGTGCCGAGGGCTTGGAACAGGCTGACCCACAGCAGGACGACCGGTTCGGTGCTGCGGGCGGTGTTCAGGGCGCCGAGGTCGACCAGCTGCTCGTCGGCCCAGCCGAAGGAGTTCAGCAACTTCGCCACCTCTTTCTTGGCGTCTGCGTCGTCGCCGCTGAGGAAGATGGTGTGCTGTCCGGGAATTCGGGTCGGGTCGACCATCACCTGATTGTTGGTGGTGTTGAGCGTCTTCACCACGCGGGTGGTGGGGAAGGCCTGCTGGATTTCCTCGGCGACGCTGCCCGCTTCGGGGACGACGAGTTTCGGCGGAAAGCCCTGTGAGAAGTCGAGTGCGTTGGAGACGTCGACAATGATCTTGCCCGCGAGGTTGTCCGCGCCCGCCGCGGTGAGGGCGGCCACCGAGACCGTGCCCGACGTGGCGTTCACGATCAGCTCGGCAGCGCCCGCCGCATCGGCGAAAGTGCCGTGTGTTCCCCCGGTTTCGGCGGCCCAGGCTGCCGCGTCGGCATTGTCGGCGGTTCGCGACCCCATCGTCACCGTGTGCCCGACCTCGACGAGCTTGCTCGCCAGCCGTCGACCCACCTGGCCGGTGCCGAGTACTGCTATGCGCATGTCACTACCTCGTGTCGGCAAACCTGCCCGGCGATCACCGGCGGCGAGCATCAGCATAGGGCCGGACCAGGCCTCGAGCCGAGCATCTAAGCGCACAGCGCAATCGGGCGCGGGCGACTCGATCGACGAGCCGCCCGCGCATCCGAATCAGCGCAGGCGGCGGCCGTCGACGCTGAAGAAGTACACGTGCTCGGAGTCGGTGGTGAGGCGGAGGCGATCGCCCCTGCGCGGCGGGTTGCGCCAATCCACGCGCGCCACAATGGTTTCGCCGGTCTGGCCGTTGATGCCGGTGGACAGGGCGCGGCCGTACACGTACGCGTCGGAGCCGAGTTCCTCCACCACGTCGACCTCCATCTCGAGGCCGCCGTCGCCCACCTCGAGGTGTTCGGGGCGGATGCCGAGCACCACGAAACCCTCACCCGCGTCGGACACCGCACGCGGCACCCGGACGGGATACCCACCGATGGTGACGGTTCCGTTCTCGACGGGCAGCGTGAACAGGTTCATCGCGGGCGAACCCATGAACCCGGCCACGAACATGTTCGCCGGATCGCGGTAGAGGTCGCGCGGCGATGCGCACTGCTGGAGCAGGCCGTCCTTGAGGACAGCGACCCGGTCGCCCATCGTCATCGCCTCGACCTGGTCGTGGGTGACGTAGACCGTGGTGGTCCCGAGCCGCCGCTGCAACTGCGCGATCTGGGTACGGGTCTGCACGCGCAGCTTGGCATCGAGGTTCGACAGCGGCTCGTCCATCAGGAACACCCGCGGCTGCCGCACGATCGCGCGCCCCATCGCCACGCGCTGCCGCTGCCCGCCCGACAGCGCCTTCGGCTTGCGGTCGAGGTACTGCTCGAGGTCGAGGAGCTTGGCCGCCTCGAGCACCCGCTCGTCACGCTCGGCCTTGGACACCTTGGCCAGTTTCAGCGCGAAGCCCATGTTCTCCGCGACCGACATGTGCGGGTAGAGCGCGTAGTTCTGGAACACCATCGCGATATCGCGATCCTTGGGTTCGGCGTTGGTCACGTCTTTGTCGCCGATCCGGATGCACCCGCCGTTGACCTCTTCGAGGCCGGCCAGCATCCGCAGCGAGGTCGATTTGCCACACCCGGAGGGTCCGACGAGTACCAGGAATTCGCCATCGGCGATCTCCAGGTCGAGTGCGTCGACCGCGGGTTTGGTGGCGCCGGCGTAGAGCCGGGTAGCGCGGTCGAAAGTCACGGTAGCCATGCGTAGATCAACATCCCATCCCGGCAGGAACGTGCCGGACGATCCGAGTAGTGGGTCGCTGGGGATCGTAGCGGCCCACAACGGCGCCGGGTAGCCTCGGTCGCGGAGCCAACCGAGCTATCGAGGAGCCAACGATATGAGTCGTCCGGTCCGTATCGGAGTCCAGCTTCAACCGCAGCACGCGCCCGATTACGGACTCATCCGTGACGCGGTGTTGCGGGCAGAGGACGCCGGGGTCGACATCGTCTTCAACTGGGACCACTTCTATCCGCTCACCGGCGACCCGGCGGGCGCGCATTTCGAATGCTGGACGATGCTCGGCGCGTGGGCGGAGCAGACCGAGCGGGTCGAGCTCGGCGCGCTGGTCACCGGCGGCGGCTACCGCAATCCCGACCTGCTCGCCGATATGGCGCGCACGGTCGACAACATCAGCGGCGGCAGGCTGATCCTCGGCATCGGCGCGGGCTGGTTCGAGCGTGACTACGACGAGTACGGCTACGAGTTCGGCACGCCGGGTAGCAGGCTGAACTTGTTGAAGGACAGCATGTCTCGCCTCACGTCCCGGCTGGCGAAGCTGAACCCGCCGCCGGTGCGGGAGCTCCCGATTCTCATCGGCGGTGGTGGGGAGCGCAAGACGCTGCGCCTGGTCGCCGAGTACGCCGACATCTGGCACTCCTTCGCCGACGTGTCGACGCTGGCGCACAAGAACAAGGTGCTGGCAGAGCATGCGGCGGCGGTCGGCACCGACGAGTCGCGGATCGAGCGCTCGGTGCAGTGGCAGGGCCGCGACAACGCGAAGGCGCTGCACGACGCGGGTGTGACTCTGTTCACCGTGGGCGTCTCCGGTCCCGCATACGACCTGACCGAAGTGCGGCGCGCGATCGAATGGCGCGATGAGGTGAACCCCGAGGTGCTCGAAGGTCTCGCCTGAATCCGGCGCGGTGCCCCGGTGTAGCCGCCGCAGTGCCACGTCGCACGGTCGACGGCGGATACGCCTCGCGTGCGTAACCCTCGGTATGCAAGGTTGCGGCTAGGGTCTAACGGCATGGCAGGTGTACGAACTCGGGCGCGGATCGCTGCCCTCTTGCTCCTCGTCGGCGTCGCGGCGACCGGGTGCGGTGGCTCGGACACCAGCACCGCGAGCGATCTGTGTTCCCCACCGGGGCCATCGGCGGCCGCCGCCGCGCCCACCAACTTGGCCGCGGGCGAGACCGCGGGCGCCGATCGCTACACCACCGCGACAACGGCGCCGGTCGACTCGATCGACACCACGAAACTCGGCCTGCTCAATCCGGGCACCCTGAGCGTCGGCACCTTGTCCGACGCCCCGCCGAGCATCTGCGTCAACAGCGAGGGCGACTTCACCGGCTTCGACAACGAACTCCTCACCGCGATCGCCGAGAAACTCGGTTTGCGCGTGGAGTTCTCCGGCACCGAGTTCGCCGGCCTGCTCGCCCAGGTGTCGGGCAAGCGCTTCGATGTGGGCTCGTCCAACATCACCACCACTGATGCCCGCCGCGAACTCGTCGGCTTCACCAACGGCTACGACTTCGGCTACTTCTCCCTTGTCGTTCCGCAGGGCAGCGCGGTGAAGGGCTTCGGCGATCTGAACCAGAGCTCGCGCATCGCGGTGGTGCAGGGCACCGTGCAGGACGAATTCGTGGTGAACCAGCTGAAGCTGGATCCGGTGAAGTTCCCCGACTACAACACCGCCTACGCGAATCTGAAGTCCGGCCAGGTCGACGCCTGGGTGGCGCCGTCGGCCCAGGCCGAGGGCGCGATCAAGCCCGGCGACGGAATGGTGATCTCACAGAACACCTTCAGCTTCGACAACTTCGTCGGCTACGCGGTGGCGAAGGGCAACCAGCCGCTGATCGACGCGCTCAACTCCGGCCTCGACGCGGTGATCGCCGACGGTACCTACGCCCGCCTCTACGCCGACTGGGTGCCACGCGAACTCCCGCCTGGCTGGAAGCCCGGTTCGAAAGCCGCACCCACACCCCAACTTCCGGACTTCAAGGCGCTCGCGGCCGAGAACCAGCCGGGCGAGACCGAACAGGTCGCGCAGAAATCGACCCTGCAGCAGTTGAAGGACACCTTCTTCGACTGGTCGTTGTACCGCAAGGCTTTTCCCGACCTGATCAAGGTCGGCCTGCCGAATACCCTGATCCTGGCCTTGGTTTCGGGTGTCCTCGGCACCGTGATCGGCATGCTGCTCGCGGTGATGGGCATCTCCCGCACCCGCTGGTTGCGCTGGCCAGCCCGCGTCTACACCGACATCTTCCGCGGCCTGCCCGCCGTGGTGATCATCTTGCTGATCGGCCTCGGCGTCGGCCCGGTGGTCCGCAATATCACCGGCGGCAACCCGTACTGGCTCGGCGCGGTGGCGCTGGCCCTGCTCTCGTCGGCCTATATCGGTGAGATCTTCCGCTCGGGTATCCAGTCGGTGGAGCCCGGTCAGCTCGAGGCCGCGCGCGCCATCGGCTTCGGGTACCGGCAGTCGATGACGCTGGTGGTGATCCCGCAGGGTGTGCGCCGGGTGCTGCCCGCGCTGATGAACCAGTTCATCGCGCTGATCAAGGACTCGTCGCTGATCTACTTCCTCGGCCTGCTCGCCTCCCAGCGCGAGCTGTTCGCCGTCGGCCGCGACCTCAACGCCCAGACCGGCAACCTGTCCCCGCTGGTCGCCGCGGGCCTGATGTATCTGGTGCTCACCATCCCGCTCACCCACCTGGTCAACTACATCGACCAGCGCATGCGCACCGGCAAACCCACCCCCGCCGACCCGATCGAGCAGGCGGTCATCACAGAAGGGCGAGGCGCATGAGCGAGCGTAGCGAGCGGCGGACCAGCACAGCCGCATATGCGGTCATGGCGGAACCGAGCGCCAGCGAGGTGGAGGCATGAGCGCATCGTTGACCGGCACCGGGCTCAACCTGACGCTCGGCAACAACCACATCCTGCGCGGTGTCGACATCCACGTCGAGGCAGGCCACGCCACCACCGTCATCGGCCCGTCCGGCTCCGGCAAATCGACCCTGCTGCGGGTGCTCAACCGCCTGCACGAGCCCGATTCCGGCGACGTGCTCCTCGACGGTAAGTCGGTGCTGAAGGACAACCCCGACAAGCTGCGTCAGCGCATCGGCATGGTCTTCCAGCAGTTCAACCTGTTCCCCCACAAGACCGTCGCCGACAACATCGTCCTCGGCCCCCGCAAACTGCGCGGCCTGTCCGCCGACGAGGCCCGCGCGCTGGCGATCGAACAGCTCGAGATCGTCGGCTTGGCCGACAAGGCCGACGCCCGGCCCGCGTCGCTGTCGGGCGGTCAGCAGCAGCGCGTCGCCATCGCCCGCGCGCTGGCCATGAAACCGGAGCTGATGTTCTTCGACGAGGCCACCTCCGCGCTCGACCCGGAGCTGGTCAAGGGCGTGCTCGCACTGATGGCCGACCTCGCCTCGGGCGGTATGTCGATGATCGTGGTGACCCACGAGATGGGGTTCGCGCGCGAGGTCTCCGACAGCGTCGTGTTCATGGATCAGGGCGTCGTCGTGGAGACCGGCACCCCAGACGCTCTGTTCGACGACGCCGAGACCCCACGCCTGCGTCGCTTCCTCGATCAGGTCCTCTGACCAGGTTCGGGGGGTCGCAGCAACCCATGCGCAACTGCTAATGTCGGAAGTGCTTCAGCTCCATTCGATCAGTACCGGACCGAGTTCCGGGAAACCGGAAAGAGAGAGCCGATGACCACCACGCACGCCGAACATCCGCAGCACACCCACGTCCACGGGCCCACCTGCGGCCACGTCGCCGTTCCGCACGAGGACCACGTCGACTACGTCCACGACGGCCATTTGCACCGCGAACACGAGGGCCACTTCGACGAGTGCGAGACCTCAGCACACGTCGAGCACACCGCCCACACCCACGAGCACGGCCCCGGCTGCGGGCACGTCGCCGTGCCGCACGGCGACCACGTCGACTACATCCATGACGGCCACCGCCACGCTGCTCACGCGGACCACTACGACGACCACTGACCACCAGGCCCCGACCCCACCTCAGGTGGGGTCGGCAGCCCGTAATACCTCTGGCTCGACGATCGATCGGTTCCCCGGATACTGTCTGTGCCTGCGGCCTGCGTCATGCCTGCCGATTCATGGATGGGGAATTCTCGGCCGATGGGCAAAACAATCAGGCGCACAATGGCTTTCGGTGTCGTCGGCAGTGTGCTGGCCGCGTGTGCCGCTACCTTCGGCGCGGGCAACGGCCTGGCCGACGGCCGCGATCCGATCGTCGAATCCAAGAAACTCCTCGCGACGCCGACTACTGCCAACGGCTCGAACATCATCTCGAGTAGGGTCGATGACCGAAATCTGACCATGCTGGTCTTCTCCGCCGCGATGAACAAAGCCATCACCGTGAAGGTGCAGCGGCCTGAGGACGCCTCCGTGCCGCGCCCGGCGCTCTACCTCCTCAACGGCGCAGGCGGCGGCGAGGACCGCGCGACCTGGTGGCAGAACACCGATGTCGGCGACTTCCTCGCGACCAAGGACGTCAATGTGGTGATGCCGATCGGCGGCGCCTGGGCGTACTACACCGACTGGCAGCGTGACGACCCCGCGCTGGGTCGCAACAAATGGCGCACCTTCCTCCTCGATGAACTCCCGCCCCTGGTCGACGCGGCGCTGGGCACCAACGGCGTCAACGCCATCGCCGCCAACTCGATGACCGCCACGGCCGTTCTGCAATTGGCGGAGGCCAGGCCGGGCTTCTATCAGTCCGTCGCCGGCTACAGCGGCTGCGCGCAGATCGCCGACCCGATCGGCAAGCAGTTCACCAAGCTGGTCGTGGAGACCTACGGTGGCGGCGATGTCACCAATATGTACGGTGCCGACGACGACCCGGCCTGGGCCGCCAACGATCCCGTCGTCCATGCCGAGAAGTTGCGCGGCACACGGCTGTTCGTCTCGGACGCCTCCGGTCTGCCCGGCCCGCACGACCGCGTCGACGACCCGTACATGATGAATCCGACGCCGGTCGGCCTGGCCAATCAGGTCGTCGTCGGCGGCATCATCGAGGCGGCGGTCAACTGGTGCACCCGCAATCTCGAGTCCCGGCTGGACGAGTTGGGGATTCCCGCGACCTTCGATCGTCAATCGAGCGGCACGCACTCCTGGGGCTACTGGCGTGATGCCTTCTATCGGTCGTGGCCGGTTCTCGCCGCGGGCCTGGGACTGCCCGAATAGTCGTACGCGAGTCAGCCGGTGACGGTGGCGAAGGCGGCCCAGAGCAGCGGTGAGTTCTCGGGCGTCGGTGCGTCACGCCAGGCGGCCAGTCGCGACCTTTGCCAGGTCAGCAGGGTGGGGACGGGTGTGGGTGAATCGTGGGCGGTGTCCACGGCGCAGATGGCGGATTGCAAGGGGTAGGTCGTGGTGGGGGTGAGCGTGTGGAAGGCGTGGTCGGTGGGCAGGGGCCAGCGGGTGGCCGTCACCAGTTCCGCGCCTGCTGCCAGGGCCGCGGTGGTGAGGCCGAGGGCCTCGGTGAAGCGCAGGTCGCCGCCGCTTTCGCAGGCGATCAGGGCTACCCGGCTCGGCATCGGCCAGAGGTCGCGGCCGGGGATCGGGTGCGAGTCGAGCGAATGGGTGCCGAGTAGGAGGTCTTTCGCCGAGAGGGGGCGGTGGGTGCGGTTCGTCGCCGCGAAGCCGCGCGTATCGGCGGTGCAGCTGAGGTGCAGTTCGGCGTGTTCGCTCTGCCCGGATTCCGGTGCGGGGGCGGTGACATGGCCGACGTAGACGAGTCGGCTCGCACCGGCCCGGAGAACTTCGGAGAGCCAGTCACGGTCGGTGTCGGCGCGGCGGAACAGCTCTACGGGATCGTCGGCACGGGGCACGACGCGATTGCCGTACCGGCCGAAATGCCGGGCCACCAGGGTTTCCGGGCTCGGTCGACCGAGTACCGATCCGAGCTCTGAGTCGGCACGGAATCCGGGCACCCGAGGATCGAGCACCGCGACGACGGGCAGATCGTGAGTGTCATTCCAGCGGTGCACGATTCGTTGCGGCGCATGAACCACCGACACCGGCGCGAGCAGGCTCACATCGGCGATATCGAGCAGCCGGAGCGCGGGATCGGGAGCGATGAGCTCCCACGGAACCTGTGCCAGTCGTGGCGAAGGCTGAATCCGCAGATGCGGCCGAACCCCGCGCTGCGAGAGTTCGTAGAGCTGCACAGCCAATCCATAGGGCAACAGGGTGCGCGACAATGCTTGCGCCAGTGCGGTTTCCGCGGCGGGATCGACCAGCGCGCCCTCGGTCATCACCCGCCGCAGATCCTCGGGCCGGGTGGGATCGGGCACCGCCTGGGTCAGCAGCCGCAGCGCCTCGCGGACCTGGTCGCGGGGCAGTGTGGCGACCCCGCGTGCGAGCGCGTCGTCGACCCATCGCCACGACACGTAGACATCGCCCGCGTCAGCCATCCTGATGAGCGCGGTCGGGGATGGAGGTAGTGCGTTCACAGCGCGAGTACCCGCTGGTCGCGGACCGAACGGCCGTAGCGGTGTTCGGCGTAGGTGATGAAGTCCGCCAGCACTATTCGATCACCGTCGGTGAGCCGAGGGGGGAGTGCGACGGGGATTCCCGCCGCTGCCGCCACGTCGGCGAGCGCGGCGCCGAGTTGCAGTGCGGGAGTGGTTACCTGCTCGGCGGCCGCCGGCTCGAGCAGCTCGAAATCGAGGGTAGGCGTCTCGGAGTCCTTGTAGGAGTTCAGGTCGAGAGTTGTTCCCGCGCACTGGGTGTCGATCAAATCGCTGACCAGTTGGCCGTTGCCGGAGAGGGCGGCGCAGCGGAAGGCAAGGCGCATGGCCGGTTCGGCGACGGTGCGGTGCCAGTGCTCACGCTGGTTGCCGTTGGGAAGGGTGTGGCGGACGGCGTCGATGGCGAGGGCGGCGGGGACCGCCAGCGACACCGCGCGGCCCAAAAGTTCCGGATCAGGTTGTGGCGCTCGCTCGATCGAGGCATGGAGGAGTTCAGCGTGCCAGTAGTCGAGTTGAGCGCAGTGCATCCCGAGCCCGTGGGCGGCGTAGACCGAGAACGACGCGTCGAGCAGCTCCTCGACGAGCGCGAGATCGCCTTCCGCGCAGGCGAGGGTGGCGAGTCGCAGTCGAACATCCGCCGCGTCCACCACCGCACCGGCGGCGTCGAACCCATCCAGTGCGCGCTCGTAATGCGCACGTGCCGTAGCGAAGTCGTTTCGACGTTCGGCGAGAAAGCCCATCGTCTTGGCCCCGATCCCGGACCAATGGCCCAACCCGCCCGCCTCGAAGAACTTCTGACTGGCCCGCAACGGCTCCTCGGCCTCGTCGAATTGCCCCGCACGTATCAGCATGGTGGCCAGATTCTGCTGCGACTCGGCGACCGAGGCGTCCTCACCCGCCGCGGCGAAAGCGGCCACTCCCTGCCGGGCGAAGTCGATGGCCAGTTCCCATCGCCCGGTCTCGAACGAGCAGGCGGCCAGGTTCATCAACGGGTGCCCGGCCATCTCGGGCGCGAAACGTTCTGTCACCCCGAGAGATTCGGTGGCCAACTCACCCGCGCGCGCCCACTGCTGCCGGTGCAACGCCACCGCTGTCAGCGACAGCAGGCACGTCACCCGCAACAGTCCCTGATCGGTGCTGTCGGCGAGCAGCGTCCGCGCTTCCTCGAGCACATCCTGTGCGGCATCGAACTCGCCCAGATGCTGGAAAGCCTGCGACAGGTTCACCAACGCGGCAGGTCGCTGATGCGCGGCGTCCTCGGGCATTTCGGCGAGTGCCGTCCGGAAGAGCACCACCGACCGCCGGTGATCGCCGAGCTCATCGGCCATACTCGCGGCATTGATCAGGGCCGCACTCCGCAACCGCGGCGCCGCACCCTCGGCCGCTTTCTCGAACATCTCCAGTGCCGCGACCACATCGCCACGTTGATAGGCCGCATACCCCGCGGTGAGCTGTGCGTCGTCGCGATCCGAGGTTCTACCCGTGGCTGCCATCAGAAGTCCTCGTCTGTCTCGGCGGCCGCTGTTTCGGCGGTCAGGCGTCGGTCGGAGGTGTGTTCGGTGAGCCGTGCTCGGACGAATCGGCGAATCCGATCCCGAACGGCCGACTCGTCTTCCGGCTGATCGACCGGACCGACACCGGGCACGAAAACGGTGATCTCCGGCGATTTTTCAGGTGTGCCGGGGAGCGTGGCCGAGCCCGTCCAGGCATCACCCCGCAGCTGCAAGGGCATCTCCATGTCGGTCGAGGGCAGCTGCGCTCGCACCCGGGCGTACGGCCGAAGATATTCGGGAACGAGTTGTCTACAGTCCGGCGCGGCAACCACGTTGACCTGCACCGTCGATACCCCGGCCGTCCGGGACACCTGCCACGACACAGCCTGCTCACCCGCGTCCAGAATGCCGGGCGGGCACAGTCGCCAATCCCATCCGCCGCTGCCGCGCGCGACGATCAGCCCTTCGGACGAATCGGAGCCACCGGCCGCCAGGGCGTAATCCTCCGCACGGCCGCTGATCGACGCTGCGCTGTCGTCGGAGGTCTGCGCCGCGCCGAGCTCTTGCTCACGGAACAGCTCGTCGGCGTCTCCGTCGATCACCATCTCGCATGTCGCGGTGAGCGACTCGATCTCCTCGACCAGCAGCCGTTGATCCAAGGCTGGTATCCCGTCGACAGTCGACGCGGGCCACCACCGACTTGCCCAGTGCGCATAGGCGAGTCGCCGTAGGGCCGCCGCCGACTCCCCCCGAGCGGGCACGGCTGTCACCGCACGGGGACGGTTGTCCGAGACGGCCAAGGCGACTTCCTCGCCGTATACCGCCCACACCCATTCCTGCGCCGCCTCGACGTCGTCGAGCACAGCGGCGGGTACCACGTCGCTGTCGAACAGGCGCCAACTCAGATGTCCCCCGAGCACTTCGAGGACCAGCACATCGAGCCCCGGCGCGGCATCGGTGACCAGGGGAGCCCCGTCCGGAGCGATCACGAGCAGGCCGGGCTCCGCATGGCGAAGATGGACGACGGTCATCAGCTGGCCCTCGCTTCCCTGTCGGCCACGCTGTCGGCGGTCAGCGCCTGTTTGACCCGGGTGCGGTGGTCCAGGATCACCGACCGGGCGACGCCGTCGAGCAGATCCCACAGCTCACCGGGATCGAACACCGGCATCTCGCGCACATCCCGACCGTGCAACCGCACCCACAACCTGCGCGAATACGGCCGCCACGGCGTACGCAGCTCGGCGGCCACCGCCGCGAGCGGCCCTGTCTGTCCATCGACCACATGCACCGCGTACCGACGTGCCTGCAACACATACCCTTCGCGGCGCCAGCGACCGTTGACCACCTCGTGCGCACGCGACGACGGCACTCGCCGGTGGAATTCTTCGGCGGCCGTCCCGATCGGTGAGAGACCGAGCGCCAGTTCGGAACCCGCCGCCGCGGCGACCCGCAGGGATTCCTCGAGCAATCCCCACGGGGAACAGCTCCGCGAGATCTCCCGCGTCACCAGTTCCGGAATCTCGGGCAGATCGGTCCGATCGATGCTGCCCTGCAACACCGTGAAGACTCGTTCGTAGACGGTCCGGTCGAAGGGCAGACCGAGGCTCGCGGTCGACGCGGACGCGCCGAGCTCGGGTCGCTGTGGGCTGGAAAACGTGGTGAGCCCCAGGTCGTCGGCACCCGATTCGGGATGCTCGAGCCACAGGGCGATCCCGCGGTGGGTGCCCGCGCGGTTGTCGAGGAGGTCGTCGAACAGGGGACCGGCGTCGGCCGGATCGCCGGAGTGGGCGAGCGTGCAGGCTTCGAGCAGCTCGGTCAATTCCGCTGCCAGGTCGCGGGCCGCGTAGGGGGCGAGCGGGCGTCGCGCCCAGGCGATACCCAGCAGTTCCGCCAGCTCGGCGGCTCGACGAGGCTCGGTGACATGGCGTTTGAGGGCTGCGGTGGTGCGCCCGCCGGTGCTGTCGTGGACTTCCCGCAGCGTCGCCTCGGCCCGCGCGTGCCCGCTGTCGCCCTCCGGCGCACCGGCTACGGTCGCCAGCTCGAAACAGCGCTGGAAGTAGAGGTCCTGTGCGTTGCCCTCGGTGATCCGCAGCCGACGCCGCACCTGCTTCAGCACGACGAACCACGCCGCGCAGGCCCGAAGCGCATCGGACTGCGCGTGCACCAGGGCAGTGAGCAGCGCGATCCCGTCCTCGTCGAGCACGCTCGACGCCAACACCGGATGCTGCATCGGCCGAAGCACCAGCGGATCCAGAATCAACTTCACCGTCCGGCGCAGCGGTCCGCCATCGGCCCCACTCAACGCGTCGACACCATCGATCTCTCGCCACACCTCATCGAGCACCATGGCGCGCGGTCTCCGCATCCGACCAGGTTATAGGTATTTTCGGCGACCGGCGCGGCGGTTACCGAGCACGAAAGTTGGGATCGGTAGGCGGGAAAAGATTTCTACCTTTCTCTCAACGGGTTACCAACCCGCTCACACCGAGAGAAACGGAAACACCATGAACACCAAGCTGATCGCCACCCTCGCCGCTTCCGCCGCCGCCACCGCGCTGTTCGTCACCGGCTGCAGCGACGATGCGGGCACCACCTCCCCGAGCACCGCCGGATCGGCTGCCCCGGCCCCGGCCGCGGGCAAATCCACCGCCACTGTCGACGGCAAGGAATTCACCGCGAAGTTCGACACGACCTGCGCCAAGCAGGGTGGCACCCTCGCGCTGGCGCTCACCGACACGGCCAATGCCACCTACGGCAGCCTCTCGGTCAGCGCGTCGGTCGAAGGCGAGAAGGTCCAGGCGGTCGCCATCGGTGGTAGCCAGGGCGGCGCCAACGGCCTGCCCTACGCCGTGGGCTACGGCAACGGCCAGCCCGGCGGTTCCGCGACCCTGGCCAAGGACGGCAACACCTACCGCATCACCGGCGAGGGCATCAGCGCCGACATGACCAACCCGCTGGCAGGCCCGTCGACGGTGAAGTTCGACATCACCTTCGCCTGCTCCACCATCGTCGGCGCCTGATCCCTCGCGACCCGGTCGCATCCATTCAAGGAGAAATCATGAAATCCAAGCTGCGTGCGGCCGCGGTCGCCTTCGGAATCCTGGCCATCGGCTACTACCTCTTCTACGGCCTCACCTACACCCCCGACGAATTCACCGGTGCGATGCTCGGCTGGGTCGGTCCCCAGATGGCCCTGCCGATCATCGCGCTCACCATCGTCCCGATCGTCTTCGCCTTCACCGGCGACGGCATTCTCGAAGCCTTCACCGGTCGCAACAGCAGCGAGTTCCGCGACGCCGCGGTCGGCATCGGCACCATCACCTCGTTCCGCCAGACCGGTGTCTCGGTGAACGACCAACCACAGGTCAAGATCGCTTTCCGGGTCGAGGGGTCCGACGGAAAGGTCTTCGACTCGCACGCCAAGATGATCGTGCCGCTCACCGAACTGGCCCTGCTGCAACCGGGCGTGGTCCTGCCGGTCCGGTACCTGCCGGGCCGCACCGACAAGGTCGAGGTCGACCGCTCCGGCGACAACGGCGCCGCCCAGCGCGCGATGAACGAATCCCTCATCCGCAAGGGCATCACCACTCGCGGCAAGCTCGACATCGCCGATCGCGGCATCGCCGCCCAGGCGGTGGTTCGCAGCCTCGACGTGCCCGGCCGGATCCGCGGCGGCTACACCGAGATCGCCCTCGGCCTGGTGGTCACCCGCCCCGACGGCACCACCTTCGAGACCCGCGCAGAGAAGTACCTGCCGCCCACCGCGGTCGGGCACGTACAGGTCGGCCGGATCGTGCAGGTGCACTACCTGCCCGGCAACGAGCAAGAGGTGGTGATCTCCCTTCCGATCAACGCCTGATGACAACTCCCTTCGCACTCGGTGCGCGCTGCGGCTGATCCCTTCGTGATCGGTCACAGCGCGCGCCGAGTTTTGGTCGTCCGTTCATCTTCGCGTTCCCGATGGCTCGCTTGGGCTGCTTACGGTGCCCGGAGTCCGTTCTACTCAGGAGTCACCGTGAGTCCGAAACCGCTCGCCCTGTTCGTCAAGCACGACGGTCAGTCGGCACGCGCCGCCCTGACCTGTGAATACAAGTGTGGCAATGCCTGCTTCCACGAGCCTCCGAACACCTCAGCGGGTGCCTACTTCGGTGACATCGTCAGCGGCCTCAACCGCCGTGGCCTGATCAAGGGCGGCGCGGCCGCGGTGCTGGCCGTCGGTGCGGCGAGCGCGCTGGCCGCCTGCGGTGACGACTCCGACGCCGCGAAGACCCCGGCCCCGACTCCGGCCGGAACACCCGGTACCGGAACGGCTTTCACGGCCGTGGCGCCGAACAAGGAAGACGCGCTGACCATTCCGGAAGGCTACGACCAGCAGGTCGTGATCCGCTGGGGTGACCCGATCTTCGCCGACGCTCCCGCGTTCGACTTCGACAAGCAGACCGTCGCCGCGCAGCTGAAGCAGTTCGGGTACAACAACGACTTCGCCGCCCTGCTGCCGATCGAGGGCCAGGCCAACAGCTACCTGCTCGTGGTCAATCACGAGTACACCACCGGCCCGATGATGTTCCGCGGCTACGACAAGGCCAAGCCGACCGACGAGCAGATCGCGATCACCAAGGCCGCGCACGGCATGGCCGTGGTCGAGGTCAAGGGCGAAGCGGGCTCCGGCAAGCTGACTCCGGCCTTCGGTAAGTACAACCGCCGCATCACCGCCGACACCGAGTTCCTTCTCACCGGGCCCGCCGCGGGCAGCGCGTTCACCGTTACCAGCGCGGACCCCTCCGGCACCAAGGTGCTCGGCACCTTCGCCAACTGTGCGGGCGGTGTGACCCCTTGGGGCACAGTTCTTTCCGGTGAGGAGAACTTCAACGGCTACTTCGCGAACGGCGACCTGGCTTCCGACCCGCAGGGTCGGGTCAAGCGCTACGGCTTCGCCAAGGGCGGCACCCCGAACCAGTGGGAGCGCACCGACAAGCGCTTCGATCTGAGCAAGGAACCCAACGAGGCCAACCGTTTCGGTTACGTCGTCGAGGTCAACCCGTGGGATGCCTCGTCCACGCCGATCAAGCACTCCGCGATGGGTCGCCTCAAGCACGAGGGCGCGTCGATCTACGTCACCGATTCCGGTGACGTCGTCTCCTACACCGGCGACGACGAGAAGTTCGACTACATGTACAAGTTCGTGTCCTCGCGCAAGATCCAGTCCGGCACCGGCGCTTCCGCGATGCGACACAACCTGACCATCCTCGACGCGGGCACCCTCTACGTCGCCAAGCTCACCGGCGACCACGCCGCCGAGATCGATGGCTCCGGCAAGGTCCCCACCGGTGGCTTCACCGGCAAGGGCCAGTGGATCCCGATCCTGGAGACCGGCGACGACGGCAAGGGCAAGTCCCTGGTCGACGGCATGACCGCCGCCGAGGTGGCGGTGTTCACCCGTCTGGCCGGCGACAAGGTGGGCGCCACCAAGATGGACCGCCCCGAGGACTTCGAGGCCAACCCGTTCACCGGCAAGGTCTACGTGGCGCTGACCAACAACGACAACCGCGCCAAGGACGACAAGCCGGGCGTCGACGAGGCCAACCCGCGCAAGCTGAACAAGAACGGCCAGGTTCTCGAGCTCACCGACAACCACACCGGCACCGACTTCACCTGGTCGCTGCTGCTGGTCTGCGGTGACCCCGCCGCCGCCGACACCTATTTCGCCGGTTTCGACAAGACCAAGGTCAGTCCGATCTCCTGCCCGGACAACCTGGCCTTCGACCCGTACGGCAACCTGTGGATCTCCACCGACGGCAACGCCCTCAAGACCAACGACGGCCTGTTCTCGGTGATCCTCGACGGCCCCAACCGCGGCGAGACCAAGCAGTTCCTCACCGTCCCCAAGGGCGCGGAGACCTGCGGCCCGATCGTCACCGAATCCCACGTCATCGTCTCGGTCCAGCACCCCGGCGAAGCCGATGACGCCACCCCCGACAACCCGCAGTCCCACTGGCCCGACGGCGGCACCTCGCAGCCCCGTCCCGCCGTAGCGGTCGTCTGGAAGAAGAACGGCGGACGAATCGGCATCTAGCCGACCCCCGATCCGCTGACGAAACCGCTACTCGGCTGGGCGAGTAGCGGTTTTGTCATGTCAACTGCTGCCGAACAAACCGGACATGTTGGCGAAGCGGGCGAAATCGCCATGGGCGGCGTTGAAACGGTTGACGTCGGTGCCGCCATGGATGCCGGGCACGACGCCACGGTCGGTGGTCTGCCAGAACGTCCAGGTGGGCCAGTTGCCGGGGACTTCGGGCTGGTCGTTGCCGCTGTAGTCGGCGATCCAGAGGGGATACCTGGTGAAGGCGCTGGTGTCGGCCATCGCGGTCTTCCAGAAGTTCGGATACGTGTAGATGATCGGGGTGCGGCCGGTGAGGGTCTGCACAGTGTTGAGGTAGCGGTGGGTCCAGTCGATGAGGGCGGCGGGAGCCAGGCCGCCGGAGGTTTCCAGATCGAGGACCGGCGGGAGATCGAGGGGGCCGTTCTGGCCGAGGACCGTCGCCGCGTACATCGCGGCCTGCGGTTCGGGCGGCAGTTCGGGACGGGCGAAATGGTAGGTGCCGCGCGCTACACCGGCGGTTCGCATCAGAATGCTGTCCTGCACGAAGTACGGGTTGAAGTAGTGCAGACCCTCGGTGGCCTTCACCATCGCGAACTGGTGTCCGGCCGCGCGCACCGCGTGCCAGTCGATCATCCGGCCGTCCACATGCTGCCAGGACGACACGTCCGGCCCGCTGGGCTCCGCCTGCGCGGTGGCGGGAAGCACGCAGGCCAGGGCGACGAGCGCAACACAACCACGAACCGTCGAACTCCAGCGCTTGGTGTCCATGGCCGTCGACCGTAGTGGCTTGTTGCTCGTGTGACCAGTGGTGTTGGTGGGTGTCTGTGAATAGTTACGACAAAGCCTGTCGGCCCGTGCCCGTATCTTGGTGCGGACATCGTCTGACAGGGAGTGGTGGGCATGGCGCGCAAGCGTGAGGTGCGGTTCGAACCGGCGGTCGCGAAGCCGGGGGCGTTGCGACTCGCGGTCTCGCCCGGCGACGATCCGACCGACGAACTGACCGTCACCGACGTCGAATATCGCGACGCGGATTTCGCCGAGAGCCACGTTTCCGGCATGAGCGTCGAGGCCTGCCTGTTCGACAGCGTGCGATTTCCGAGCACCCTGCGCCACAGCACCATCGCCGAATCCACCCTGCGGGTCTGCGATCTGGCCAACGTGCAGGCCGACGACTCCTCGCTGATCGAGTCCCTGATCGAGCACGGTCGCCTCACCGGATTGTCCTGGACCGCAGGCGTTCTCCGCGACGTAATGATCGACTCCACCCGCGCCGATCTGTCCTCGTTCGCCCAATCCCGCATGCGCACAGTAGTTTTTCGCGACTGCGACCTTCGTCAAGCCGACTTCCAGAGCGTCGAGTTCCGAAATGTGCGCTTCGAGCGCTGCAATCTCGTCGGCGCCCGCTTCGCCGGCGCGCGCATCCAGCAGAACCTCCGCTTCGAAGACTGCGACCTCACCGGCATCTACGGCATCACCGCGCTGCGCGGCGCCACCATCAACGGCGGCGACCCGGAAGGGCTGGCATCAACTCTGGCGCGCGAACTCGGCATCGTTGTCGAATGGCACACCGCTATCGCTGAGAACTAGCCCAACCAGTCGAGAACCGAAGCGGCAGTCCAGGATTGCTGCATACTGCCCAGCGGCGCACCGGTGAACGGCTCGTAGTACTCGGCGAAGCTGCCGTCGCTGGCCTGCCGCAGTCCTTCGGCCCGGAGCATGTAGGAGCGCTCGGCCCAGCCTCGGCGGGCGAAGGCCCAGGAGAATAACCAGCTCATGACCGGCCAGACGGGACCACGCCAGTACTCGCGGGGACGGAAGTCCTTGGATACGGGGGAGGTCGACGGTGGCAGGGCGTAGCGCAGGTCGGGGTGCCCGCAGAAGCGAGGGCCCTCGAAGGTATTGAGCAGGGCACGCTCGGCGTGGCGGGACAGGCCGCCCGAGATCAGCGGCGCGAACATGGCGAGGGTCTCGGTGCTGATCCAGCGCTGCAAGCGGGAATCGTAATCCCTTGCCGCGCCGGTGCGTTCGTCGGTGGTGGCGACCACGCCCTTGCGGAAACGTTCGGCCCAGCCGTGCAGTTCGCGGACGTCGGCGTGCGGTTGCTTGTACTCCTCGCCGATATCGGCCAGCACCTCGCAGGCCAGCGCGAAGATCGCGGAGACGAACACGTCTTCCACGGCGAAACTCATCACCGAGGTGAGCTGGAAATCGTCGTAGTTCGCGCGCCGCATCTGCTCGACCAGCCACAGGTAGCGGTCGTATTCGCGGTCGCTGGGGCGCTGGGTCGGGTCGGAGACGATCGAGGTGTCCGCGCGCCGATACGGCGGAAGGTCCTTCCCCGGAACAACATTGGCGTAGGCGCGGTCCCAGCGCGGGGAGTTGTCCATGCCGGATTCCCAGCCGTGGTACAGCGTGATCCGCCCGGTTTCCTTGGGGTCGCGGGCGTGTGCGAGCCAGCGGTGCCAGCGCACCAGATCCGGCCAGCGGCGGTTCAGGAATTCCTCGGCCACGGCGCGGGTGGAGCGGCCGTGCCTGCGGGAATGGTCGAGGATGCGCTGCACGGCGATGGCGTGCACCGGCGGCTGTGTGATGCCGGAGGTGTCGGGGCCGTCGGGCGCGTTCGTCGCCAGCTTGCGACATTCCCACCGCGCGGGCCCGGGGAAATACCCGTCCACACCGTTGGCGAAGACGATGTGCGGGATCATCCCGTTCTTCCACTGCGCCGACAGCAGCGTGTCGAGTTCGACCACGGCCCGCTCCACGCTCAACGGAGCCAGCCCCACCGCGACGAACGCCGCGTCCCAGCTCCACATGTGTGGGTAGAGACGGGGCGCGGCGCTGGTCATCGTGCCCAGGTCGTTGCCGCGCAGGAGGTAGGCGGCGCGGGCCGCGAGCTGCGTCGAGGTGAAACCTGGGTCGGTCATCTGTCTATTCTGCGGCGGAGCAGGCCCTATGGCATCTCGACAGCACTGTGACGATCAGTACCCGGCTTGACGCGGCGTGTTCTGGGCGGCCGATCCGACCGAGCTGAGCATGGTGGTGATGCACAGCCCCACCACCAGGTTGATCGCCGCGGTCGCGATCTTGGCGTCCAGATCGGCGACCAGCGTGAACGGCAGGATCACCGCGACGGCGGTGAGGAGCAGACAGATCCAGGTGAAGAACGTGAGCGGGCTCGGCATGGCGAGCAACAACACCATCAGCAGGGCCGTGGCCAGCAGCGCGGCGGCCGCGGCGGCGATGGCGTAGGAGGTGGTGGAGACGGTGCCGTACGCGCCCGCGCCTTCCGGCGAGAGGATCGCGATGCCGAGCACGCCCCGGATCAACATGATCGCGACGACCACCAGCAGGGCGGCGACGACCGCCGTGCCGATACCGCCAGCCCACAGCTTGCCCACATTGACCTTGGGCTCCGGCTCGCCCTGAGGATAGGGGGGCTGGCCCTGGCCGTACTGAGGCTGGCCCTGGTGCTGGGGGTACTGCGGGTCCGCTGGTCCGTAGTTGTACCGGGGATCGGTCATAGTCCGACGGTACTAGCCGGTGCTGTCATCCGCTGGGGGAAACAGCCAGGGTGTCTAGATCTCTGTGCCCGCTAGCGTGGGATGTATGACGGTGACCAGTACTCCCGCCCAGACCGCTCTCATCACCGGCGCGAGCCGCGGACTCGGTGCCGCGATCGCCCGCGAGCTCTCGCCCACCCACGACCTGCTGCTCGGTGCCCGCTCTGCCGACGCGCTGAAGCCGATTCTCACCGAGCTGCCCGATGCGACGGGCTGGCCGGTCGCGCTCACCGACTACCCCGCGGTGGCGGCGGCCGCCGAGCAGATCTCGCGGCTCGATGTCCTCGTGCACAACGCGGGGATCGCCGACCTCGGAACGGTCGCCGAGTCCTCGTCCGAGCAGTGGCGCGAGACTCTCGAGGTCAATCTGATCGCCGTCGTCGAGTTGACGAGGGTGCTGCTGCCCGCGCTGCGCGCCGCGAACGGGCATGTGGTGTTGATCAATTCGGGAGCCGGGCTGCGCGCGCATCCCGGTTGGGGTTCCTATGCGGCGAGCAAATTCGGGCTGCGCGCCTTCGCCGACGCGCTGCGCCAGGAGGAGCCCGCGCTCCGCGTGACCTCGCTGTTCCCCGGCCGCATCGACACCGATATGCAGCGCGCGATCGTCGCCGACGAGGGTCGCGAGTACCGGCCTGAGGAATTCCTCACCGCCGAGACGGTGGCCGGTGCCGTGCGGACCGCTCTCGACACACCGCGTGACGGACATCCCACCGAGATCGTGCTGCGCCCCCGCTGACCGAAATCGCGTGATTCGGTATGGTCGCCGATAGCTGCGTCCAGGGGGTCGGCGCTGGAATTCGCACAGAGGTATCCGCTGGTTCAGACGTTTGATGGATTCGGTAGGTATCGTCCCGCGGCGCCAGCCGAAATGACTCGAGTAGGGGTTCGTAAGTGGATAGACGTCGAATGCTGGCGATGTTGGCCGCGGGTACCGCTGTGGCGCTGACCGGTTGCGCGACCGCCGAGGGCGAGACCGTCGAGGCCGGTTCCGGCGGCGAGATCCCCACGCCGCCGCCCGCTCCGACCCCCGTCCAGCCCCTGCTCCCGCCCCCGCCGGGCGGCCCGAAGTCGATCATTCCCCCGAAGCCCATCACCGCGCTCCCTGGTCAGGGCCGTTCCATGGCGCTCACCGTCGATGACGGCGCCAGTCCCGAAGTCGTCGGCGCCTACGTGAAATGGGCGAAGGACACCGGCGCCCGCTTCACCTTCTTCGTCACCGGCTACTACGAATCCTGGACCATCCATCGCGACGCGCTACGCCCGCTGGTGGAATCGGGTCAGATCCAACTCGGCAACCACACCTGGGACCACGCCGCCCTGACCAAGATCAGCACCACCGAGGTGGCCGACCAGCTGAGCCGCACGAAAACGTTCCTGCGCAACAACTTCGGCGTCGACGGCACGCCGTACTATCGCCCGCCGTTCGGATATCACAACGCCACCGTCGACAAGGTGGCCGCCGACCTCGGCTACACCGTCCCCACCATGTGGTACGGCTCGCTCTCCGACTCAGGCCTCATCACCGAGGAATACCTGATCGAATGCGCCCACAAGTATTTCGCCGCCCAGACCATCATCATCGGCCACGCCAATTTCCCCCCGGTGACCCATTGCTACGGCCAACTGGTCGACATCATCAGGGAACGCAACCTGGCCTTGGTCACGCTGAATGATGTTCTCCAGGTGCAGGCCTGACGGAAAAGCCCCGGCGATGTGACTTTCGTCAGGGATCGTTCCGGGGCTTTGCCGTCTGTGTTATCGCAGGTCAGGGGACGATGTTGACCATCTTGCCCGGCACCACGATGATCTTGCGCGGTGCTTGACCTTCGAGCAGGGCGATGACCTTCTCGTCGGCCAGGGCGGCAGCTTCGATCGCCGCTGAATCGGCATCGGCGGGAACCTGGATTCGGCTGCGTACCTTGCCCTTTACCTGGATCGGGTATTCCACCGAGTCCGCGACCAGCAGCGCCGGGTCGGCGGCGGGGAAGGGGCCGTGGGCCAGGGATGCGTTGTGGCCCAGGCGTTCCCACAGTTCTTCGGCGATGTGGGGAGCCAGCGGGGCGAGCATCAGCACCAGGGGTTCCACGGCGGCGCGGGGGGCGCCGGTGGGGTAGTTCTTGGTGAGGTGGTTGGTGAGCTCGATCAGCTTGGCGCCGGCGGTGTTGTCGCGCAGCGCGGCAAGGTCATCGTCGACGCCCGCGATGGTGCGGTGCACCAGGCGCAGGGTCTCGTCCGAGGGTGCGGCGTCGGTGGCCTTCACCGTGCCGGTTTCCTCGTCGACCACCAGGCGCCACACCCGCTGCAGGAAGCGGTGCGCGCCGACGACATCCTTGGTCGCCCACGGGCGCGAGGTGTCCAGCGGACCCATCGACATCTCGTAGAAGCGGAAGGTGTCGGCGCCGTAGAGGTCGCACATCTCGTCGGGCGAGATGGCGTTCTTCAGCGACTTGCCGATCTTGCCGTACTCCTGGAAGACCTCGATCTCCACGCCGTCGGCCCCGGTCCAGAAGAACTTCGCGTCACGCTCGACGATCTCGGCGGCGGGCACATACGCGCCGCGGGAGTCGGTGTAGGCGTAACCCTGCACGTAGCCCTGGTTGTACAGGCGGCGGTAGGGCTCGCTGCCCGACACATCACCCAGGTCGAAGAGCACTTTCTGCCAGAACCGCGCGTACAGCAGGTGCAGCACCGCGTGCTCCACACCGCCCACGTACAGGTCGACGCCGCCCGGGTCGTTCGGGCCGTGCTCGGCCGTGCGCGGGCCCAGCCAGTACTTCTCGTTCTCCTCGGCGCAGAACGTCTCGGCGTTGGTCGGGTCGGCGTAGCGCAGCTGGTACCACGAGGATCCGGCCCAGTTGGGCATGACATTGGTGTCGCGGCGGTACTGCTTGGGCCCGTCGCCCAGATCCAGCTCGACGTTGACCCAATCGGTGGCCTTGGCCAGCGGCGGGGACGGCTCGGAGTTCGCGTCGTCGGCGTCGAAGGTGACCGGCGCGAAGTCTTCCATCTCCGGAAGTTCTACGGGCAGCATGGATTCCGGCAGCGCGTGCGCCACGCCGTCGGCGTCGTAGACGATCGGGAACGGCTCGCCCCAGTACCGCTGACGGGCGAACAGCCAGTCGCGCAGCTTGTACTGGACGGTGCCGGTGCCGTGGCCTTCGGCTTCGAGGTGACCGATCATGGTCGCCTTGGCCTCGTCGACCGGAAGTCCGTTCAGGAAGCCGGAATTCATCAGAGCGCCGTCGCCGGAGTAAGCGGCCTCACTCACGTCGCCGCCCGCGATCACCTCGACGATGGGCAGACCGAGCGTGGTTGCGAAATCCCAGTCGCGGCCGTCGTGGCCGGGGACCGCCATGATGGCGCCGGTGCCGTAGCCGCTCAGCACGTAATCGGCGATGAAGATCGGCACCTGCGTGCCGTCGGCCGGGTTGGTGGCGTAGGAGCCGAGGAAGACGCCGGTCTTCTCCTTGTTCTCCTGACGTTCCAGATCCGACTTCGCCGCGATCGACTTGCGGTATGCGGCAACGGCTTCCGCGGGGGCGGCGCTGTCGTTGGTCCAGCGGGCGTCGGTGTCGGCGGGCCATGCTCCGGCGGTCAGCTTGTCGACCAGCTCGTGCTCGGGGGCCAGCACCACATACGTCGCGCCGAACAGGGTGTCGGGTCGGGTGGTGAACACCTCGATGGTCTCGCCATCGGCGTCGAACCGCACCTGTGCGCCACGCGAGCGCCCGATCCAGTTGCGCTGCATGGACTTCACGTTGTCGGGCCAGTCCAGCGTGTCCAGATCGTCGACCAGGCGATCGGAGTAGGCGGTGATGCGCATCATCCACTGCCACATGCGCTTACGGAACACGGGGAAGTTCCCGCGCTCGCTGCGCCCATCGGTGGTGACTTCTTCGTTCGACAGCACCGTACCCAACCCCGGGCACCAGTTGACGATCGAATCCGACTGGTACACAAGGCGATACGAGTCGATCAGCGCGCCGCGTTCGGCGGCCGACATGGTGTTCCAGTTCCCGTCGGGAACCGGACGCGCACCCGTGGCGAACTGTTCTTCCAGCTCCGCGATCGGCCGTGCCCGACCGGCCTCCTGGTCGTACCAGGCGTTGTAGATGCGCAGGAAGATCCACTGTGTCCACCGGTAGTACTCGGGGTCGGTGGTGGCGAACGAACGCCGCGGGTCGTGGCCGAGGCCCAACCGGTCCAGCTGACGCTGCATCGTGGCGATATTGGCCTCGGTGGTCACCCTCGGGTGCGCGCCGGTCTGCACGGCGTACTGCTCGGCGGGCAGGCCGAAGGCGTCGTACCCGAGCGCGTGCAGCACGTTGCGGCCGCGCATGCGGTGGTAGCGGCCGAACACATCGGTGGCGATATAGCCGAGCGGGTGACCCACGTGCAGGCCCGCGCCCGACGGGAACGGGAACATGTCCTGGATGAACAGCTTGTCCGGCGGTGTCTCACCAGCCAGCGGGCCGACCGGGTTCGGCGCGTTGAAGGTGCCGCGCTCGGTCCAGTTCTGCTGCCAGCGGCGCTCGATCCGCCCAGCCAGCTCGGCGTTGTACCGGTGCTGAGGTACGTCAGTCTCGGTTGCACGAGTGTCCTGCACGGTCCTGCCTTCTTGTTCTCGCCGATCCCCGGTAAACATCGTCTAACAGAGTATCGGAGCAGTTATTGTCGGTACTTCCTGGCAGACTCCAGCGAATGGCACGGCACACGACGTTCCGATATCGCCTCGACCCAACGGTCGAACAGCGATCGGCTCTGTCGCGACATGCCGGCGCTGCGCGGTTTGCGTACAACCATTGCCTGGCCGGGGTGAAGACAGGCATGGACAGGCGCAGTCGTGATCCGGCTGTGAAAGTGCCTTGGTCAGGATTCGACCAGATCAACGCGTTCAATACGTTCAAACGGTCCGTGCAGGCCGGACGGACGATCGCAGTGGATACCGCCGGTACAGCCGAGGTAGTAGAAACTGGATTGGCGTGGCGAACTGCGGTTTGTCAGCAAGTGTTCGAGGAAGCTGCCGTAGATCTCGGTCGTGGACTGACTGCATGGGCGACGGCCCACTCCGGTACCGGCAACAAGAGTGTCGGTTTTCCTCGGTTCAAGAAGAAGTCCGGGAAGCGATCGTTTCGCCTGCGCAACAAGTACACCAGCACCACTCGTCCTCCGATCCGTGTCGGCGAGGACAGCGCAGCGCGGTCGGTGCGACTGCCTGGAATCGGGGTCGTCGAGGTATCCGATGACACCAGGCCGTTGCGGCGGATGCTGGCCAAGAACCGGGCGAAGATTCTGTACGCGACTGTCGTCGAGAAGGTCGGTCGGTGGTCGGTCTCACTCACTGTCGAAGCCTGCGACCGGCACGCCTCGCTCAGACATCCAGCTCGTGACCAGAATGATGTCGGTGGATGGGTCGGGGTCGACCGGGGATTGTCGGCGTTGATCGTCGCGGCTACGGCCGATGGCATCGAGGTGGCGCGGGCCTTCGGCCGGCCCGCTCGCCTTGCGACACGGATCCAGAAACAGCGAAAACTGGCTCGCGCTGTAAATCGCCGGATAAAAGGATCACACCGCCGCCGAAAAGCTGTCGCATGCCTTGCACAGCATCATCGCCGTGTCCGTGACACGCGCATCCATACGCTGCATCAGGTGTCACACGATCTGGTCAAAACCCACAACCGAATTGTGTTGGAAAACTTGAACATCGAAGGGATGCGTAGCAACCGCCACCTCGCTTGCGCCATCAGCGACGCCGGATGGGGTGAGTTCGCCCGCCAAATCCAGTACAAGCAACAGTGGTATGGCGGGCAAGTATTGATCGCCGACCGATGGTTTGCTTCCAGCAAAACCTGCTCGGGCTGCGGATCTCGTATAGCTGCGTTGTCGCTGGCCCAGCGGGTTTTTATCTGCGCCGATTGTGGACACAGTCTTGATCGCGATCTCAACGCCGCGGTCAATCTCGCCGCCTGGGGCGAAAGACATCACCAGGCTCGGGAGCCCGAAGCGCGAGCCCCGATTACCAATGTCCGTGGACGGGAAGGCTCTGGCCGACGCTCTGGTGTCGGCGAAACCAGCCCGGAAGAAGCGGAAACCGACACTCACGCGGGATCAGCCGCGTGAGCCGAGGACGTCCGAGAAGGACGGTGTCCGAGAATCCACGCCGCTGGATTCTCGGACGCGCTGGAACAGCGTAGAACGTCGTCGACGGACTGTGTGGGCCGTCACCTCGTTGGGGAGGGCTCGAGCGGCGATTCGCACGGGTGCGCTAGCCTGCATGAATGGTCGTCGTCGCTCTCCTGTTGTTCGCGCTGGCCGCGGTCGCCATCGCGACCGGCGTGCTCGGACTGCTCGGCAAACTGCCCCGCAACCGCTTCCTCGGTGTCACCACGGAAGCCGCGCTGCACAGCGACGACAATTTCCGCATCGCCAACCGCATCGCCGCCCCCACCTCGGTAGGCGCGGGCGCCCTGCTGTTCGCCGGCGGCCTCGTCGTTCTCGGAGCCGGTGGTTTCGCGGGCCTCGGCGTAGCCGCGCTGGTAGCGGTGATCGCGGTCTTCACCCTCGGCGCCGGCGCCAACGCCGCGGCACGCACAGTCGAACCCCTGCTGCCTCCCGCTCCGGTGGGCGGCTGCGGCTCCTCCTGCGGCGGCTGCTCCATCCGCGACACCTGCGCCCCCGCGAACTAACCCCCTAGCGGCGGGTCCCGCACTCCGGTACAACAGGAGGCAGGACCTTGATCGGGGGAATCATGAAGGTTGTCGGGGCGGGGCTCGTTCTCGCGTTGATCGGTGCGATCACTACAAGCTATTCGGCGAGCACGGGGATCGTCATTGTCGTGGTCGCGGCGGTCATTGTCGTGGTCGGCGGGATTCTCGTCTTTCGCGATCCCGGCGGGTCACGGAAATCGAAGCGGTGGTGGGCCGCGGGGCCGTCTGCGGCCGGGGTCAGCTGGTTCGGTGACGGTGGCGGGCAGCATCACGGCGGCAGTGGAAACAGCGGCAGCGGTGGGCACGGTGGGGGCGGCTGCGGGGGTGGCAGCAGCAGCTGCGGAGGCGGCGGCTGTGGGGGTGGCGGCGGCGAGTGATCGCTGACTACGGCCTCGACGGTGGTTGAGCCACAAGGAGATTGCAAGAACGCGCGGTTACGGTCGCCCCCTACATACCGGTCCAGGTAGGAGGGGTCCATGAGTATCAGCGATGTAGTCACCACTGTTCTCGCGCTTCTTGTCGGAATGATCGGCGTGGTGGGAATCGTGACCGTGCCGGTCATGGCCATTCTGGCGATAGTTCAGCAGGTCTCCGATCCGGCGGGGCGACCGGAAAGGCGCGCGCGGATCGCGGCGAATCGACAGGCACGGGAGCTGGCGCGGGCGCGGAATCGGCAACGGGGACACCGCTCGGGGGCGAGCAGCAGCTGGAATTCGTCCGGTACGAGCTGGTCCAGCGGTAGTAGCGACAGCGGCGGTAGCAGTTGGTCGGGGAGTTGCGATTCCGGGTCGAGCAGTAGCTGTGGTGGCGGCAGCAGTTGCTGAGGAAAGTCGTGGGGGCAGTAGGTAATTCGGTGTCGTCGGTTGGCGGCGACGCTCATCTCGGGGAGGAACCATGGTCTTTGTCTTGGCGTTCATCGTCGCTGTAGTCGGGCTGTTGCTCGGGGGTGGTACGGGAGCAGTCCTACTAGCGACCACGGTCGTGCTGGTGCTGGTCGGGCTCGTCATGCTCGGTGCCACACCGGAAGCCAGACACGAACGAGACGCGGCCGCGGTTCGCCGGGCGCGTCGGCGGGCGTCGGGGCAGACACGGCGTGCGAAGAGTCGGCGACGGTCGGCGTGGTCGAGTGGAAATGGTCGCAGCGATTCGTCGAGCGGTGACTGTTCGTCGACCAGTTAGTCGGCCACAAGGGGATTGCAAGAACGCGCGATTACGGTCGGTCTCGACATACCGATCCAAGTAGGGGGTCCCGTGAACGTCATCGAAGTGATCGCCGCACTGTTCGCGATCGTCGTAGTCGCGGTATCTGTCGTAGTGCTCATCGGAGCGCCGATGATGATCATCAGGGCGATCATTCGGGCGACCGATACGTCGGCCGACAGGACCAGGCGCGCGCAGCGGGCCGCGAATCTACAGCGGGCGCGTACTCACTCGTGGGCAAGGCACTCGGGCTCGAGTAGTTGGAGTTCTACTGACAGCAGCTGGTCCAGCGGCAGCGCCTGGTCAGCGAGCAGCGACTCCGGATCGAGCAGCAGCGGCAGCTGCGATTCCGGATCCAGCAGCAGTTGCGGTGGGGGAAGTAGCAGCAGTTGTGGCGGCGGCAGCAGTAGCTGCTGACATCTGAACGGACAAATCTTGATGATCTACTGTGCGGGAATTCTGGTAGCTCTGGTCGGGGTGATCGCCACCAGCCATTCGCTGCTGGTCGGCCTCGGCCTGCTCGGCTTTGCGGTGACACTGCTGATGATCGGTGGCGTGCTGAGCGTTCGGGATTCGCGCCGCTTGCGGTCGAAACACCAACGTCTGCGGATCGACACCGGCGGCAAGGCAGGTCGACGCGGGATCGACGACGCGGACTCGCTGAACGAGACCTACGGCGGCGGTTTCGGTGGCGGTGGCGGCGGGGACTGAGGACCGGTTGCCCCGTCGGGGCGAGGAGTAGATGTGGCGCGCCATCGGCGCAGGCCGGCTGAAAGCGAATTGCAAGGTCCAGCGTTTACGGTCAGCCCAGACCTACCCGGTCGCACCACGAGTTCGACATTCGCAGGAGGTATCCGATGGCTGCTACACGTTCTGACCTGAGGGGGAGCAGGGCGTACCTTGCCGGGGCGCTGGTGCTGCTGGTTGTCGGGCTGATCTCCGCGGCATACGGGTGGATGTTCACGGCGGCGATCCTGTTCGGCTCGCTGGTGTTCTTCATCATGGGCGTCACCAGGATCGTGCTGCGGCCGAAGCGGGGTGCAGGCGGCACGGCGCGCAGGTCGGGATGGCTTGCCGCGGGTAGTGCCGGTGCCTGGTTCGCCGGGACCGGTGATGGTGGTAGCGGTGACGGTGGCAGTGGGGGTAGCTGCGGTGGCGGGAGTGGTTGTGGTGGCGGGGGCGGTTGCGGTGGTGGCGGCGGGTGCTGAACCGCGGATGACCGGGACCTGGTGGAGGGTCCAGGTCCCGGTCGTGGTGACCCGGTGCGCACCGGGTCGGGTTCCGTTGTCGAACTGACTACCGCAGGTCGACGAGGGCGGCGTGGACTGCCCGGCCTGCGACAGGGTCGCCGACCGCGATGCGGGCGCTACCGTCGGAGTAGGCCTTTGCCTTGATGCCGGCGCGGCGCAGGGCGGTGGCTACCCCGGGTCCGGGCAGGTAGAGGAAGTTCGCGTGGCTTCGGGGGACATCGATTCCGCAGGCCAGCAGGGTCATTCGCAGGAGATCGCGTTCGCCGTTGATGCGGTCGACGCGGTCGCGAAGTTCCTTGCCTGCCGCGTAGGCGGCGCGCACCGCGGCGACGGACGCGGTGGGGGTGCCGAAGGGCAACTGCTGGTAGCGGATTCGTTCGATCAGCTTTCCGCGGCCCACACAGTAGCCGATCCGCAGCCCGGCCAATCCGTACGCCTTGGAGAAGGTGCGCAGGATCAGCAGATTCGGGTGGCGGTGCAGCAGGGTGCGAATATCGAGTCGGTCTGTCGGATCGAGGAATTCGACGTAGGCCTCGTCGAGCAGGACCGGCACCCGGCGGGGAACCGCGGCCAGAAAGGATCGGACGGCCGCCGCGTCGAGCACGGTGCCGGTGGGGTTGTGGGGGCGGCACAGCACGACCAGGGAGGTGCGCCGGTTCACCGAGCGGCGCATGGCGGTGAGGTCCTGATTGCCGCCGACGTCGAGGGGAATCGGGACCAGCGTCATCCCGGCCATGTCGGCCATGATCGGGTAGCCGTCGAAAGTCGGTGTACTGGTGAGCAGTTCACCGCTGCCGAGCGTCCGCATCACCTGCATCGCGACACCGGTGGCCCCCGCGCCGACCACCACGTCGTCGGGCGAGACCCCGAGGTGATCGGCGATGACCCGCGGCAGTTCTTCCGGAAGGAACTCCGGATACCGGTTGGCATGAGTCAGTGCGGTATTCACCGCCGACAGCACGGAAGGCAACGGTGGGAACGGATTCTCGCTGAGACCGAGGTCGAACAGCGTCGGGGTCGAAGTGGTGTGGAACCGACGGGAGGGGATCGTCGGTTCCACCAGCCGCACAGTCATCGCGCGGCGCCCCAGCGAATAGCCGCCGCACCGGCGAAATCGCCCGCGTGCGCGAACGCCGACAGCAACACCACCGACCCGTTGCGCAATCGGCCCGCCCGGTTCTCCGCGTCGAGCGTCACGGGAATGCCCGCGGCGAAAAGGTTTCCGCACTGATCGAACGTATCGGGATGACGTTCGGCGGGCAGTTCCAGCGCATCATGCCAGTTGCGCAGGAACAGCCGGTTCGGCTGATTGGTGACGAAGGTGTCGATATCGCTGCTCTTCACCCCGATCCGCTTGCAGACCTCCAGCGCCACCTCGGGTACCAAGCGATTGCCGCGCGCGAACACCTTGGTGATCTTGGATTCGGAGAAACTCACGCAGCCCTGGCCCTCGCCCGGCTCCCAGTACTTGCGCGGACCGTTCGTGGAGAAGTCCATGTCACCGGCAAATTCGGGATAGGTGCGGGTTTCGATATCGAGGATCGGGCCCGAATCGTCCTTGCGCAGCAAGCCGATTCCGCAACCGTCACCCGGCACCGGCGCCTGCGCCAGCTTCCGGATATCGGGCTGGGTGAACACCGGGCCCGCACAATTCTGCGCGGCGACGATCAGCGCGGTCTTGGCGTCGCTGGTCGCCATCATCATCCGGGCCATCGCCATCATCTGGACGAACGCCGCGCAACCGCTGTTGTGCACATCGAGCACCTGCGAGGGTTTCGCCCCGAGCCGTCGCGCCAGTTCGGGCCCGGCGCCGAGCACCGGATTATCGGGCAGTTGGGTGTGGGTGATGATGATGTCGATCTCGTCGGCGAGATCGGCGCCGTGGCGTTCGCGCAGCTGAGCGAAAGCCTGCTCGGCCATGTCGACGGCGGTTTCGTCGCGTCCGATGTGATGGCGACCGGTCGGCGAACGGAACATCACGTTCTTCGCCATCCGTTCCGAACGCGAGAACTGGGTGAAGTAGTCGGTCGGAACGGGGTCGCCGGGCAGATAGCTCGCGACATCGACCAGACTCACCTGCGGCATATTCACTGCATCCACTCCGGCTTGATGGGCAGCCCGTTGGCCGCGCGGTATTCACAAATGGCTTTGAGGTTGTCCAGCTCGAGCTGGTGTCCGGCGGAGAACATCTCCCAGAAATCGCCGACCCAGACCGGGCGTTTCGGCGGAGCTGTTTCGGGATAACCGTTTTCGTCGTAGAAGGGGTGCTTGCAGTTGACCCACGTCACCACCGAACCCGGCTTGTTGAACACCACCTGGGCGTCGACCACCCGCATCAGATAGATCATCCAGAGGTGCTCGGACTGGTCCCACGCGCAGTGATAGTCGACGGTCATCGCGTCGGAATGGGCGACGGTGCGGGTGAAACACTTGGTCGCGTCACCGAGGCGGTCGTAGGACAGCCACAGGCCGGGCTCCTCGGTTTCGGTGAATCCGCGCAGGCTGTAGGTCCACTCCTCGAGCGAGCGGGTGTCGGCGAGGTACTCGTAGACCTCGCGCGGCGGCGCCGCGATGTAGGTCTGCACGGGGCAGTAGTCGCCGAAGATCTGGTCGTGCGGATACACCGACCGCAGCATGTCCATGATGATCGGTGTGGTGGTCTCCCGATCGGAGTTCTCGATGCGGATGACGCCGGGCACCACCTCATCGGGGATGTCGGACAGGGCAGGCAGGGCGCTGGTGGTCACGGGGTGCTCCTGGAGGATTCGAGGGCGGACAGGAAGGGCAGAAACGGCGGGACTTCGTCGGGGTCGCAGAGGATTTCGAGAAACGCGGGTCCGGCGGCGGCGAAGCTGTGGTCGAGTGCGTCGGACAACCGGTGCGGGTCGGAGACGGTGCGGGCAGGCAGCCCGGGGAACATGGCCGCGATGCCCGCTCCCAGATGTGACGGTTGAAAACGATTGAAGCTGTAGCGATCCCGGTAGTAGATCTGCTCCCGGGTGACGCACATGGCGTGCGCGTTGTTGTTGAACACCACGAAGGTGATGGGCAGGTCGTGTTCGATCGCGGTGTGAATCTCCATGCCGTGCATGAAGAACGAGCCGTCACCTGCGATGACGACGGTGCGGTGCGAGCCGTCGGGCGCGGCGCGGCGGGCGAACGCGGAACCGATACCCGCGCCGAAGGCGTAACCCATTCCGCCCATCCCGAGTGCGACAGTGAACCGTCCGCCCTCGGGTACCCGTAGGTAATGCACCACCGAGGCGCCGGTGTTACCCGCGTCGGCGAAAATATCCGCCCCATCGGGCAGCGCGCGCTGGATCGCCTCGACGACGGTGCGATAGCGCAGCCCGGGGCCCGCCGCTTCGGGGACTGCCATCGGCGTGAGCTCGGCCGAACGCGGGCTCGTCGTCGACCCCGCGCCGATGTCGGCCAGCAGCGTGGTGATGGTCCCCGCGAGATCCGCGCTGGTGGCGTGGGTCGCCGCGAGGTACGGCGCACGTGCGCCGACGCTGAGTACCGGGAGGTCGGCGAGGGCGGCGTCGAGCCCGGCGCGGGCAGTGACCGGCAGTCGGGTGCCGACCAGCAGGCAGGCGCTTGCCGCCGAGAGGGCCTCGACCAGCTCGGCATGACCCATGCTGCCCGCGACACCGCAGTAGCCCGGGCCCGTGTTGGAGTACACGTCCTTGGCGTCGGGGGCCAAGCCGATGGCGGCATCCAGCGTGGCGACCAGTTCGGCGAGTTCAGCGCGGGCATCGTCGCGGGCGACCTGATCACCGGCGATGATCACCACCTTCCCTGTGCGCCGGGCGGCGGCGAGTTCGGTGGCGATGGTGTGCGGGGACGTCGCTGCCGGGAAGCTCGGCGAGGCTCGATCGAGCTGTGTTCCGGCCGCAGCGGTGTCGAACTGCCGCATGAGGGTGGAATCCGGCATCGCCTGCTGCTGTACATCTTTCGGGATCAGCAGCACCGCCGGTCCGCCACTTTCCGCGGCCGCCATCGCGGCAGCGAGCTGATCGGGCAGCTCGACCGGGTCGGTCACGCGAGCGCAGTACCTGCTGATCGTCGCGAACAGCGCTGCCGCGTCTATGGATTCGGACAAGCCGCTCGAATCCTGGAACGCGCCGAGACCTTCCAGGCTGGTCGGCGGCTGACCGATCAACGCCAGCACCGGAACCCGCGAGGTGAACGATTCAGCAAGTCCGGCAACAAGATTGACCGCTCCGCCACCCGAAGTGGCAGCCACGACGCCCATCCCGCCGGTGCTGCGCGCATATCCGTCAGCCATCGTCGCCGCGGAGAACTCGTGTTTGGCGACGATTCCGGTGGGCGAACCGCCCGCGTCGAAGATCGCGTCGTAGAGGTCCTCGATATTGGCGCCGTCGACGCCGAAGATCTGGGTGATTCCCCGGTCGGCTACCGTTCGTACCAGGTAGTCGACCACTCTGTCCGGCATCGGCCCTCCTTCTCCGCGACGAAAATGTGACGCCGCTGTGCACCGCGTCTGATGTGGTTACGAGGCGCGCCGAGGGGGAGTTCAGAGGGTGGGTGAAAACCACCCCTTGTGTGTACGTACACATATACGTATAGTGAGTTCATGCCCAACAAGACGATCTACGTAGCCGACGACGATCTCCCCGTGTTCCAGCGGGCTCAGGAGCTTGTCGGCGGAAACCTCTCCAGCACCGTGGTCAGCGCGCTGCGCAGGCTCATCGAGCTGGAAGAAGGACGTGAGGCCGGCTTCGAGGAGGTCGTGCTGCAGGTGGGTCGCGACGGCGTCCGGCAGGTGCGCTTCCAAGGCGTGCTGCTGGGTGAATGGCGCGATGTCGGCGACAAGCAGGTGCTGCACCAGCAGGTCTACCGCAGCCGCAAGGGCAAGCTCGTGCTCCACACGCACTCGGCGCTGTGGTCGGAATATCCGACCGGGGACGCCGCGGGCGACATGAAGGACTGGAAGTACTGGCGCCGCATGTTCGGCATCGGTGACCGGCCGTGGGACTGGGGCGACTACGAGTACGAGGTCCTCGACGACCTGAAAGACCTGAAGGATCGCGTGCCCGACAAGCTCTACCGCAAGGTCGAAGACATCACCGCGCACCCGCAGATCGAGGAGCTCGACATCTAACTCCTCGACTACAACCGCACATCACATCCGAACCGCAGCCCCTGGGGGCTGTGTCGATAACTCATGCATATATACGCAGTAATGAATGAAATCCTGTGGAAAGGGACGATCATGGTCAACTCGGCCATCACCGCACGCGGCCTGCGCAAGGCCTACGGCGACAAAACTGTTCTCGACGGCATCGACATCACCGTCGCCGAGGGCACTGTCTTCTCCCTGCTCGGCCCCAACGGCGCGGGCAAGACCACCACGGTGCAGATCCTCACCACGCTGATCGCAGGCGATGCGGGGGAGTGCACCGTCGGCGGCCACGATGTGGTGACCGACCGAGGCGGGGTGCGCGAGCTGATCGGCGTCACCGGGCAGTTCGCCGCCGTCGACGAGCTGCTGACCGGCCGCGAGAACCTGCACATGATGGGCGACCTGAACCACCTGCCGCGCCGCGAGACCCGCGCGCTGGCAGAGGAGCTGCTGCAAAGATTCGACCTGGTCGAGGCCGCCGACAAGCCCGCGAGTACCTACTCCGGCGGCATGACCCGCAGGCTCGACCTGGCGATGACGCTGGTCGGCAATCCGCGGGTGATCTTCCTCGACGAACCGACCACCGGCCTCGACCCGCGCAGTCGCCGCTCGATCTGGGAGATCATCCGCGGCCTGGTCGACGATCTCGGCGTCACCGTCTTTCTCACCACCCAGTACCTCGAGGAGGCCGATCAGCTGGCCGATCGCATCGCGGTGCTCGACAACGGCCGGATCGTCGCGGAAGGCACCGCGGCAGAACTGAAGCGATTGATCCCGGGCGGCCACATCCGCATCGATTTCGCCGATCAGCCCGACGTGGTCGCCGCCCAGCGCGCGTTCGGGTCGACGGCGAAGGTGGTCGAGGGCACCGACGGCCTGACCCTCGCCGTGCCGAGCGACGGCGGCGTGCGTTCCCTGCGCTCCGTGCTCGACCTGCTCGATGCCGAGAACATCGAAGCGGGCGGCATTTCGGTGCACACCCCCAACCTCGACGACGTCTTCCTCACCCTCACCGGCATGAGCGGTCAGCGGCCGGAGGCGGAAGCGGAGCGTGACCACGCAGGCCGCCCGAGCATGCCCAATGTCAACAGCCGCGCCACCATCGAGCAGGAGTCACTGCGATGACCACACTGACCAAATCCAAGTCCTACGCCTTCGCCGACACGATGACGATGCTGCGGCGCAACATGATTCACGTCAAGCGCTACCCCAGCATGACGTTCAGCATCATCATCATGCCGATCGTGCTGATGCTGGTGTTCAAGTACGTCTTCGGCGGGGCGCTCGAGAAGTCCTCGGGCGGTAGCTATATCGACTATCTGGCGCCGGGCATGATGTTGCTGTTGCCCGCCTATCTGACGGTATCGGTGGCAGTGTCGATCGCCACCGACGCCAGCAAGGGGATCGTGAATCGCTTTCGGGTGATGGCGATTTCGCAGTCGTCGGTGCTCACCGGCCATGTGCTGGGTGCGCTCGTCCAGGCGATGGCGGGCGTTGTCGCGATGACCGCCGTGGCGATGCTGGTCGGCTTCCGGCCGAACGCGAACGTCGCCGAGTGGCTCGCCGCGCTCGGGCTGCTGGCGCTGGTGACGTTCGCCTTCACCTGGCTGGCCATCGCGCTCGGCCTGCTCTCGCCGACTCCCGAAAGTGCCAGCAACGCAACGTTTCCCATCGTGCTGCTGCCCTTCCTCGGCAGCGGCCTCGTGGCCACCGACACGATGCCGGTCGGGATGCGCCAGTTCGCCGAGTACCAGCCCTTCACCCCCATCACCGAGACGCTGCGCGGACTGCTGATGGGCACCGAGGTCGGCGCCAACGGCTGGATCTCGCTGGTCTGGTGCGCGGTGATCGCGGGCGGCGGCTTCCTCTGGTCGAAGTCGATCTTCGCCAAGCAGTCGAAGTAGCCTGTCGCGCAAACGGTCCGGTCTCCATCAGGAGGCCGGACCGTTTCGCGCGTTCAGACCTGGGCCACCAAGACGGTCCGGCCGGAGTCGACGGAGGTGATCTCCACCTTGCTGATCGAATCCGCTGGGGCGTCGATGGTGCGAGCCACCGTCAGTTCGGTGCCGGGGCCCGCGGGCCACTGGTCGAGTTCGTACCGCTGCTCACCCGCGGTCACCACCAGCCCGTAGGTGCGGGTATAGCCGGAGCCGTAAGCGCTCGGCGCGTAGCGGCAGGTCATCACCAGGCGGGTGCGGTCGCCGTCGCGGAGCAGCTTCACCTGCGCGCTCACCGGGGTCTGCTCCACCGCCTGCATCACCTGTTCGGCGACGATCTGTTCGGTCGGCGTCTCCGAGCGCGCCACGGTGACCGTCACCGGAATCGCGATCGCCACCGCCGCCGCGGCAGCCGCCACCGCACTTCCGACACCCATCCAGCGCCGCCGCCTCCGGCGCCGCTCGGCGGCCGCGGCCAGCGACGGAATCAGGTCGGGAACCTGCGGCGCGTCCGGCTCCGGCGATGCGATCATCGACAGCGCGGTATCGCGGTCCACCAGACCGAGCATGCCCGGCATCCCGGACAGTTCGGCGACCGCCTGCTGGCAGTGCGCGCAATCGAGCAGGTGTGTCTCGTATTCGCGCCGCTCGGCGGCACCCAGCGAACCGAGGACATAGGCAGCGTCCCAGGTGCTGTACTCGTCGGCGAGGTCGGTCATCGGTTCGTCACCCCCATCTCCTGTAACGCCAGCCGCATCGCGCGCATGCCGTAGTGCAGGCGCGACTTCACCGTTCCCGGTGGGATACCCAATTCGTCGGCGATCTGGGCCATGCCGAGGCCGCGATAGTAGGCCCGCACGATCACCTCGCGATGATCCGGGCTCAATGTGCTCAGCGCGTCGGCGACCAGCCAGCCGTCGAGCGCGCGATCGGACTGGTCGGGGCTCACCTGCTCGGGCGGGGTGTCGGTACCGAACTCGCGACGGTGCCTGGCGCTGCGATGCTCGTCGACCGCGAGATTACGAGCCACGGTGAACAACCATGCGCGCGGCGAGGTTTCGGTCTGTTCCAGCACGGTGGGGCGTTGCCAGGCGCGCAGCAGCGTCTCCTGCACGATGTCCTCGGCCCGGCCGGGATCGCGCACCAGCCCGAGGGTGAAACGCCACAGGGCGGGTGCGTGCTCGGCGTAGAGCGCACGCATCAATTCGTCGCGACCATCGTTCATCGGCGGCCCTGATCACTGCTCGTCGTAATTCATGTGTCACTCCTGCTCGTCGAAGGAGTAACGGTGTCAGTTGCGTTCGAGTTCAATCGGGTGTGTCGCCAGCAGGGCCAGCGGCAACGGCTGACGCCGCAACACCGCGGCCCACAGATCGTGGCGGTCGGTGGCGATCGGGTCCGACGGCAGCGCCGAGACCACGATCCAGTCGTCGTTGTCGAGTTCGCCGTCGAGCTGGCCCATCGACCAGCCCGCGTATCCGGCGAAGACCCGGATCTGCTCGATGAGCGGGCCGATCTCGGCGGGGTCGGCGTCCAGATCGACCAGCACCACGCGGCCGTCGACCCGGCGCAGCCCGCGGATATCGGAGATGTCGACGCCCGTGCGCAGCACCGCCAGGCACAGCGCCGCATCGCGTTTGACCGGCCCACCGATGTAGAGGTCGGTCGGGCTGGCGGCCAGGTCGGCCCAGGCGGGCAGCACATCGACGACCGGGGTCTCGCTCGGCCGGTTCAGCACCACGCCGAGGCTGCCCGCGTCGTTGTGCTCGATCACATACACGACGGTACGCCGGAAAGTAGGTTCCACCAGGTCTGTCGCGGACACCAGCAGGTTGCCCGCGCGGACGTTCACCGCGGGCTGACCGCGCCGCCGATCGTCACCGTGTCCGTCGCGAGTCCGCCGCTCGTCCGGGTCGTCTCCGCCTGCCACCGAGTCATCATCGCATTTTCAGCGCCGGTGCGCGCTTCCCGCGGACCGGATCGAAATCGGAAATCCTCGCGCGCGGGGCCGCTGGGATCGCCCGGTAGGGTCGCGCTATGCACTTGCCCGAGGTCCTGCTCGACGACAACGACGCCGTGTACGACTACTACCTGCGCCATCAGCAGAACAGGTGGAAGGCGCTGGCTTCGTATGCGGTGCTGGCCCGGCGGTTCCGGCCGCGCGTGGTGTTCGCCGAGGGTGCGAAGCAGCAGTTGAAGGCCCTGGTTCGCAGTGGGCGGCCGGTCATCTACGCGATCAACCATCTGTCGACCAGCGACCCGTACACGGTCGCGGCCACGGCGTGGCGGTCACCGTTGCGCTCGAAGATCGGGCGGGTGCGGGTGCTGGCCAAGGACGAGCTCTTTCTCGATCCCGAGCAGCGCCGCAAGGTGGACATGATGGGCGGGATCCCGGTGTTCCGCGGCAAGGATCACGGAATCCGGGCGGTCAACGCCGCAGGTCAGCGGATGATGGATGTGTGCGCGCAGCGGTTGGCCGCCGGTGATCACCTCGCGATCTTCCCCGAGGGCACCTGCAATGAGGTAGATCACACCAAGGTGCAGGCGGTCGGTAGCGGGATCGGGCACATCGCGTTCCGTGCGGCCAAACTGGGCGCCGCGCCCGCGCTGATCGCCATCGGGATGAACTACGGAGACCGCGACGCGTCCGCCGAAACGACTGCTGCCGACGTGGTGTCGGGGGTCGCTTACTTCCGGGCGCCGATCCTCGAGGTGCCGCAGCGGCCCGCCGACATCGCCAGGCTCGTCAAAGAAGAGCTGCAACTGGCTGTCGACGGGGCCGTCGCGCACTACTGAGGTAGGCCGAACAGCTCCCTGGCCCGCTGCGGGACGTAGGCGATGTAGTCGGGATGGGTGTTGATGAAATGCAGCACCACCGGGCACATCGGTAGCACGCTGAAGCCTTGGTCGCGGCTGGCGTCGAGTGCGGACTCGACCAGGATGTTCGCCAGGCCGCGGCCTTCGAATCGGGGATAGATCTCGGTGTGGACGAGCGCGCGTTCGTCGCCGGTGTCCTGGTATTCGATGTAGCCGGCGGGTTGACCGTCGGCGGTGAGTTCGAACCGCTCTAGCGCGGTGTTGTTGCGGACCTCGGTCGCCATAGGTCGACGCTACCGTGTTGTTCGGCGTCGGCCCTTGTCGATCGGTGGTCCCAGGAGGTTCGGTAGTGCGGTTACGGCGGACTCGGGGCGTTGAGGATGGCTGGAACTGCGGGGATGCGGGTTTTGGTCTCAGGGCGGAAGATGTCGGGATGACTCGTGGACCGCTTGTTGTGCTTGCACCGGACAAGTTCAAGGGTTCGCTTTCGGCACCGGAGGTTGCCGAGGCGTTGGGACGGGGGATTGCTCGGCGGGCGCCGGGGGCGCAGGTGCGGTGTGTGCCGGTGGCCGACGGCGGCGACGGGATGGTCGACGCCTTCGTGGCGTCGGGGTGGAAGCGAGTGGAGCTGGCCGCGCCCGGGCCGACGGGGGAGCCTTCGACGGCGGTGTACGCGGTGCGCGGAGATGTCGCGGTGGTGGAGTTGGCGGCGGCCGTCGGTCTGGTGAAGTTGCCCGGTGGGCGGCTCGACCCGCTCCGGGCCGACACGTTCGGGTTGGGGGTGGCCATCGCGCACGCGCTCGACGCGGGGGCTCGGGAGATCGTGCTCGGGCTCGGCGGGAGTGCGTCGACCGATGGCGGGGCGGGGCTGTTGCGGGCGCTCGGGTTGCGGCTGCTCGACCGGGAGGGGCGGGAATTGGCGGGGGTCGCGGACGTAGCCGCGATGCTCGCGCAGGTGGCCTCGGTGGATCGAGCCGGGTTGCATCCGGCGGTCTCGACGGCGCTGTTCACCCTTGCCTGCGATGTGGACAATCCGTTGCTCGGACCGGCCGGTGCCGTTGCGGTGTACTCGCCACAGAAGGGGGCCAACGCCCGGCAGATGGTGAAACTCGAAGCAGGGCTGACCAATTGGGCAGCGGTGCTGGGTACGGGGTATGCCGAGATCGGTGGGGCAGGGGCGGCCGGTGGTACCGGGTTCGGGGCGCTCGCGGTGCTGGGGGCGCAGGTGCGCAGCGGGATCGATGTGCTGCTCGAGCTGCTGGAATTCACGGACTTGGTCGACGGGGCCACGCTGGTCGTCACCGGTGAGGGCTCGCTGGATCACCAGAGCATGCATGGGAAGGCACCGGTCGGGGTCGCGGCCGCGGCCAAGAAGGCGGGGGTGCCGGTGGTCGCAGCGGTAGGTCGAACCCTGTTGTCACCCGGTGAGATTCGAGCCGCGGGTTTCGCCGCGTGCTATCCGCTCAGTGACCTGGAGCCCGATCCCGCACGCTCGATCATGGCCGCGGCGCGCCTACTCGAACGAATCGGCGAGCGAATCGCCATGGAGCACTTGAAATGACAGCGCTCGTGCGCGAAGCACGATGAAGCGCGGGTAGTTACAGCGCGATCGGGGAGGGCGAAGACGCCGGGGCGGTGGGCCGGGTAGCGGTGGCGAGCACCGCGCGGTGCTCGTCGCCCCAGCTTTCGAGCGGTGCCAGGGCGAGGCGCAGGGTCTCGCCGAGCGGGGTGAGCGAGTACTCCACGCGCGGGGGGATCTCCGGGAAGATCTCGCGGTGCACCACGCCGGAGCTCTCCAGATGACGCAGGTTCTCGGCGAGCACCTTCTCGCTCACGCCGTCGAGCAGCCGCCGGATCTGGCCGAATCGCTGCGGCCCGGCGTCGAGCACCCACATCAGGTGCAGCTTCCATTTACCGCCGACGACGTCGATCGCCAGGCTCATGCCACATACATCGTGATCTGCGTCACTACTCATTTTCGGCGCACCCTTCTGACCGTATTTCGAACCTCTAGGTAAGCAACCACACCCGAACGTTCGGTCTTCCCGGACGATACCCGCGCGGACACCATGGAAAGCGGCGCCGAACCAACCCGTAGCGAGAATCGAAGGGCCACACAATGTCCGAGCAGACCACCTCCCGTTCCGTTTCCGTTCTCGGCCTCGGCCCGATGGGTCAGGCCATGGTCGAGGCCTTCCTCGAAGCAGGTGTCGAGGTGACGGTATGGAATCGCAGCACCGCCAAGGTCGACGCGCTGGTGGCGCTCGGCGCCAAGCGCGCCGACACCGTGGCCGAGGCGCTGGCGGCCAACGAGGTCTCCGTGCTCAGCCTCACCCACTACGACGCCATGTACGACGTGCTCGGCCAGGCCGTCGACCAGCTGCCCGGCAAGGTCATCGCCAATCTGTCCTCCGATTCGCCGGCCAAGGCACGGGCAGGCGCGACCTGGGTTCGTGAGCGCGGCGCCGAATTCCTCTCCGGCGGCGTGATGTCGGCGGGCGACAATATCGTCCATCCCTCGTCCTACATCTTCTACAGCGGTCCGAAGGCGGTCTTCGACGCGCACGCCGAACTGCTGCGCCCGCTCAGCCCGCAGGAATACCTCGGCGCCGACGACGGCTTGGCCCAGATCTTCTACCAGGCCCTGCTGATCACCTTCCACCCCTGGTTGCTGGCGTTCGACCAGGCGTCGGCGATGATCGCGAACTCCGGCCACAGCATCGACCAGTTCGTACCGTTCGCCGTCCGCTCCGCCGGCGCCTACCCGTTCTTCATCGAACAGTTCGCCGAGGCGAACAAGGAAGGCGGCTTCGCCGACCTCGCGCACCTGAAGATGATGGACGCCGGCGCCCAGCACATCATCGACGCCAGCGAAGAAGCAGGCGTCGACGCGAGCCTGTCCCACCTCGCCCAGTCGTTCTGGCGCAAGGCCGTCACCGCCTCCGAGGCGACGGGTAAGCAGATCTCGCCGTACGCGCTGTTCCGTGGCGAGGCGTCCTGATGCCGGCTCCGGACCGAGCGGCCGATGCGGTCACCGTCATCGGCCTCGGCCCGATGGGACAGCAGATCGTGCGCACGTACCTCGACGCGGGCTTCACCGTGACGGTCTGGAACCGCACCCCTGGCAAAGCACAGGGTCTCGGTGCCCAGCTCGCCGAGACGGTCGCCGACGCGGTGGCCGCGGCCGAGCTCGTCGTGCTCAGCCTGACCCACTACGACGCGATGGACGAGGTTCTCGGCTCCCTCGATCTGACCGGAAAAGTAGTGGTCAACCTGTCCTCGGATTCGCCGCAGCGGACTCGGCGGGGCGCGGCGTTCGTCCGGGCGCGTGGTGGCGAATTTCTCGCCGGTGGGGTGATGGCGCAGCCGCACGAGCTGGCGGGCCCGGCGGCTTACATCTTCTACAGCGGTCCACCAGAGGTCTTCGAGGATCGACGCGAGTCGTTGCGGCCGTTGGCGGAAATGGAGTACCTGGGTGCGGATGACGGTGCGGCCCAGGTCTTCTACCAGGCCATGCTCGCCCTGTTCCTGCCTTTGATGCTCGGCTACGAACAGGCGCTGGCGATCATCGATCGGTCCGGTTCCTCGATAGATCGGTTCGTGCCGTACGCCCAGCGTTCACTGGGCAGCGTCGCCGAGTTGTACGCCGCGTGGGCGGAAACGGCAGACGACGGTGGTCCGGCCGATCCGGCGTACCTGCGGATGATGGCGGCCGGCGCGCGCCATGTCGTGGCAACCGGCACCGCGGTCGGTGTGGATACCGTTCTGGCCGAGTCGGTTTCGTCGTATTGGGAGCGAGCCGTCGGCGCCCCCGAATCGACGTTCCGGATATTTCGCGGCTGACACACCGAAACCGTTCGGCGCGTTGATGCCGAACGGTTTCGATGTTCACGCGGTCTCGGCGCCCGATCCCAGTCTCGGGAACGGCTCGGTGGAGAACACCACCTCCACCGCTACCTCGAAATAGGCCGCGAGCCGCAGGGCCAGGTGCAGGCTGGGGCTGTATTCGCCGCGTTCGAGGTAGCCGACGGTTTGGTAGTGCACGCCGAGTGCTTCGGCCAGGTCCCGTCGCGAGATGCCGCGCTCGGCACGCAACATCGCGATGCGGTTGTAGATGACCTCAGAAGGCACGCTGCATCGCTTTCTCGCGGCGGACGGCCACGCTGGATCCCGACTCATGGCGGGCCGCTCGCCGCAGCACGATCGGCGCGAGCAACAACCCGACGATCGACCATACGCCGAGCACCGCTGCGGTCTCGAGGTGCCGCCAGGACCCGTCGATCTCGATGGCCGCCGCCTCGGCGGGCAGCAGTGCGGAGCGCATGCCGAGGCCGAGCCAATACATCGGGAAGAGCTGGGCCAGGCTCTGTATCCAGCCGGGGAGCGCGGTGATCGGGTACCAGATGCCGGAGATGGCGATGAGTCCCATCAGCGGCAAGGTCAGCAGGAAGATGTCGCGGGCGCCGACGATCAACCCGCCAAGGATGGCGCCGATCGGCAAGGTGGCCAGTAGGCCGAGCACGATCACCCACGTCAGCGTGATCACGGCGCCGCCGGGCGTCGACAATCCGCCGACGATCACGGCGCCGATGGTCAGCACCACCACCAGCTGTACGAGTACCGCGCCCGCGGTGGTACCGATCTTGCCGATGAAGTAGCCCAGGATGCCGTTCGGAATTGTCTTGGCGCGCAACAGGGTTCCGTCCTCCCGGTCGAGAGCGAGGACTTCGGCGATGCCGTACAGGCCGTTGAACGCGATGATGCTGCCGAGCAGGCCGGGCACCGCGAGTTCGCCGAGCGACAGCCCGGTGTCCTGGTAGGTCCGGTCGCGCAGGAAGAAGATCGCGATCAGAAACAGTGTGGGAGTGAGGAACTGGGCCATCAGGCTCGCCCCGTTGGTGTACAGCTGCCGCAGTTCGATCCACATCGCCGCCAGGCCGCCCCTGACCGCTACCAGCGTGGGATTCATCGCGTGACCTCCTGCAGTGAACGAACGGGTTCGGCGGCCGCGTCGGATTCGAAACGGCGGACCAGTGCCATGTAGGTGTCCTCCAGCGACGCGCGCTGTACCTCGAGGTCCTCGATCAGTTCGCCGTGCTGTTTGAACAGTTCGTGGACGTATTTCGTCGACTCGGTCGTCGTGTGGACGAAGCGTTGGCCCTCGTGGGTCCAGCGCACCTCGGCCTCGCCCGCGGTGGCGGCGCTGAGCTCCTCCGGGGAGCCGTCGGCGATGATCCGGCCACCGGCCAGGATCAGGATCCGGTCGGCCAGTTTCGCGGCTTCGTCCAGGTCGTGGGTGGTGAGTAGGACGGTGGTCTCGTCCAGATCGGCCAGGCGATGCACCAGGTCGTGGAAGTCGCGGCGGGCGGCGGGGTCGAAGCCGGCGGTCGGTTCGTCCATGAACAGCAGTTCCGGTCGGCCGACGATGCCGATCGCCACGTCGAGTCTGCGTCGCTGTCCCCCGGACAAGGTGGCGATCTTCGCGTCGCGCTGCTCGGTGAGCCCGACCAGCGCGATGAGTTCATCGGTGTCCCACGGTCGGGTGATCCGTGCCGTGGAATACGGGCTGTAGTACCCACCGAGGTGGCCGAGCAGCTCGCGCACTCGCCATTTCGCGTGGTCACGCCAGGATTGGAGCACGACGCCGATGCGGGCGCGCCAGAGTTCGTCACCGTGTTCGGGATCGGCCCCCAGCACCTCGACCCGGCCGGCCGACCTCCTGCGGAACCCCTCGAGGATCTCGATCGTGGTGGTTTTGCCCGCGCCGTTGGGCCCGAGCATGACGAGCACTTCCCCGCGCTTCGCGTGAAAAGTCACATCGTGCAGGACGTCTGTCTCGTCGTATCGCATCCGTAGTTGCGCGACATCGAGAACGACGTTGTTGTTCGAAGTCATGAGTCCTCCCAGTCTTCGACCTTCGATGATATGTAGCATACGTACTACATATCATCGCGGCAATGCTTCGCCGAAAAAGGACATTTCGAAAACTGTGAGCACTGCTCTTGACTTCGGGTCGGGCGGGGCGCATGCTTGTACTCAACAGAGAGCAGTGCTCACAGTTCAGGAGTGATCAACATGGACAACGCGACTCGCCACCTCCCCCCGACCGGCATCGATCCGATCGTCAACAAGATCGCCAACCTGCTGCCCAAGCTGGGGATCAGCATCATGGGTTCGCGGCTGCTGGCCGTGCGCGGCCGCAAGAGCGGTGAATGGCGTACCACCATGGTCAACGTGATGACGGCCGCCGACGGCGAGCGCTACCTGGTCGCGCCGCGCGGGCACGTGCAGTGGGTGCGCAATCTGCGCGTGGCAGGCGACGGCGAACTGCGCCTCGGCCGCAAGACCGAACAGTTCACCGCCACCGAGATCGCCGACGCCGACAAGGTGCCGCTGCTTCGGCTGTACCTGGAGAAGTGGGGCTGGGAGGTCGGCAAGTTCTTCGAGGGCCTCACCAAGGACGCGACAGACGAACAACTCGTCGCCATCGCCCCCGGATTCCCGGTCTTCCGTCTCGCGTGATCACGCCGAGGCGGACCGGCCTATGGCTTGCTCAAGAACTCGATGGCCGCGGCGTAGCCGTGGATGCCCAGCCCGGCGATCACCGCGGTGGCGATCGGGGAGACGAACGAGTGGTGCCGGAACTCCTCGCGCGCGTGCACATTGCTGATGTGCACCTCGACGATCGGCACCTCCGGGATCGCCAGGGCGTCGCGCAGTGCGACCGAGGTGTGGGTGAGGCCGCCGGGGTTGATGACGATGGCCGACACCTCGCCGCGGGCCTGCTGGATCCGGTCGATCAGCGCGCCTTCGTGATTGGACTGAAAGGCGATGACCTTGCGGTCGAACCGGGCTGCGGTGTGTTCGCACAGTGCGACGACGTCGTCGAGGGTGTCGGCACCGTAGATCTCGGGCTGACGGGTCCCGAGCATGTTCAGGTTCGGTCCGTTGATTACCAGGATCGGACCGGTCTGCTCGGTTTTCATGCAGGCAACTGTATCTAAGTGTGCCTGGCCCGGGTCGTATGGTGGCTGTGTTTTTGGAGCGCTGGCGCGCTCGAGCGGGGCCCCTGAGGCCCCGATCTTCCCTCCCTCCGGGTACTCCTTCGTCGCACCCTCCGGTCAGTCCAGATCGGGGCGGGCCCCTTTGGGTAGAGACATACGGGGGGTGCCGGGCCCGGTGGGGGATTACAAGCCGGTTGGGCCTTCCGAGCGCAGGTCGTCGACCTTGCGCATGGCTTCGCGGAGTTCGGCGAGCCAGGTTTCGGCGTGCTTGCCCGCGAGTTTGACCGTCCAGGCCAAGGCGTCGGCGCGGGAGCGGGCTACGCCTGCGTCGATGAGGGTGTCGAGGACCTGGCGTTCGGGCTGGCGTAGGCGGGTCATCACGGGCACGGCCAGGTGGGTGAACAGGATTCGTTCACCGTCTACTCGCACGCCCCAGGCGACGCTGCGGCCGTAACGGCGCTGGGCCTCGTCGGCGATCTGCATGCGGGCCGGGCGGGTCGACTCGCGGAAGCGGGCGAGTGCGCCTTCTTTGGTGGCGGTCGAGGTGCTCGTGTCGCCGGGGACGGGTAGTTCGCCGACCACGACGATCTCGTCGCGGTCGATCTCGATGTCCACCGGCCCGGTGAACCAGTCGGCGGGCAACCGTCCGGCGAACCAGTCGGGGGCGTCGGCCGGATCGGGAAGGTCGGCTTGCTGCCAACCGCCGGGTCGGCCGAATCCGCGCTCGCGTCGATCGTTCCGCATGGAAATCACCTGCTGTCTCTGTTGTGCGTGTTGCGTTGATTACAAGATTACGCCGATATCCGCGCACTGAATTCCGCTCTGCGTGAACGGGTGCGTACCGACTCGGTAAAGCCCATGCCGCACGGTTGGATGGAGACGGGCTTGGGTACCCTCACGTTGAATCGCCGGACAATTGCGAGATCCGCGCGACCTGGCGCGGCTGTCGGTACGGTTGACACAGCAGTTGTTGCCGCTTACTGGGCGAGGTTGGAAAACGGACCCTCATCAGGGCGAGATTTCCGGCACAATCGAGGTGTCGAGGTCGGGGAGTATCCCGACTGACCGGGGCATTGGAGACAGGTCAACTTCCGGTACGGTGTATTTGTTACCGGAGTGGCAAGAGTGAAGAGTGGGCGATATGGATGTGTGGGGATCCCGCCGCTTTCGCGTCCGGGGCGCTATGGCGATCGCGGGGGTTGCGACCCTCGCCATCGCGCTGTGCTCGTGCGGAGTGGGTGGGAAGACGAGCGAGTCGGAGACGGTGGTCCAACGGTTCACCGAGCTCCTCGATGAGAAGGACTACGGCAAGGCCGCCGACCTGACCTCGTACCCCGCCGCCGCTTCGGCAACCATGAAGCAAATGTTCGAGGGCCTGCAATCGGGCACCGTCGACTACGAAGCCTCCCAGGTGATCGACCTCGACAAGCAGTCGGCGATCTTCAGCATGGAGGTCGCTTGGAACTTCGGTGAGAAGAAGGACTGGACCTACACACTGCAGGGCACCGTTCGCAAGCTCGCCATCGGCTGGCGGATCTCCTGGGAGCCCGCGGTGGTGATGCCGCAGTTGACGGACAACCGCACCGTCAAGCTCGTGCGCACGACCGCGAAGCCGCCGCCGAAGGTCGTCGATCTGCCGGGTGAGGCGCTGATGACCGAGCAGACGCTCAATGTCATCAAGATCGACCCGAGCCGCACCGGCGATCTCGTCGGTACCACCAACGCCCTCGCCGACGCCATCGAACCGGTGGCGCCGCTGATCACCGGGCCGTCGCTGATGCAGCAGCTGGCGGGCTCGCAGGGTCAGCCGATCGTCGCGGTGAACCTGCGCGACGGGGATTTCGCGATCCTGGAACCGCGGATGGCCAAGGTGCCCGGCGTGGTGATGGAGAAGCAGCCCAAACTGATCTCGGCCGACCGGCGCACGCGCTCGCCGATGCTCGACGCGCTGCGCAAGGTGTGGCAGGACAGTCTCGAGGCCACCGCGGGCTGGGGTGTGCAGATCTTCGAGGCCGATGGCAGGTTCGTCAACCAGGTGGCCGGATATCAGGGACCTTCCGGGCCGGATATCGCCGCGACGATGGACCAGCGTCTACAGCGCGCCGCCGAAGACGCGGTGGTGAGCGCGGGGACCCCGGCCACGGTCGTGGCCATCCAGCCCTCGACCGGCGCGGTCGTCGCGGTGGCACAGAACTCCTACGCCACCGAGAAGGGTCCGATCGCCTTCACCGGGCTGTTCCCTGCGGGCGGCACGATGGAACTGTTTCGTACCGTCGCCGCGGCGACCAAGAACAAGCCGCCACAGGACGTCACCGTGCAGGAAGCGGCCGAGGCGGCCACCGCGCTGGGTGTCGGCGTCGACTTCAAGGTGGCCGGGCTCGACGAGGTGACCGGGCGAATCAGCGCACCCGGCCGCAGCACCGAACAGGTGCGCCAAGGCGCGGGCGCCGACGCCGTGCAGGTCAGCCCCTTCGGGATGGCCATCGCGGCCGCCGCGATCTCGCGTGGCTCGGTGGTGCCGCCGATGATCGTGGCAGGTAATCCGGGCGCCACCGATTCGCCTGTTCCCGCGCTGCCACAGCCGGCGGTCGACCGGTTGCGCGCAATGATGAACGACGGCATCAACAAGCCGGAAACCACCGCACTGCGCGGATTCCGCGATGTCACCGCGTTCGCCGCGACGGGTGGCGCCGACGGGTGGCTGCTGGCGACGATGGGCGATCTGGTCTTCGCGGTGCACATCGCCGATGTCGACAGTGGTGACGCCACTTCACGTCTCGCGGCCGTTTTGCTGAAATCACTGGCGACGCCGGAGCCGTAAGCACAGGGTTACCACTGATCAGTGGGCATGAACCCGGTCTCGAAGTCGATCTTGAGCGGTTACGCTGCTTTCCGTGAAGAGATACGCGCCGTTCGGTATCGATGCTTTATTGGTGATCATTTTCTGCGCGATCGGGAGGCGCAGTCACGATGAGGCTGTCATCGCCGGTCTGCTGAAAACCGTGTGGCCCTTCGGGGTAGGGCTGATTCTCGGCTGGGTGTTGGCGGTGTACGCCGCGCGGGATACACGATTCGACGCAACGGCGTTGTGGCCCACCGGAATCCTGATCTGGGCGAGCACGCTCGTCGGCGGGATGGCGTTGCGCGCCATCAGCGGTCAGGGCGTCGCACTGAGTTTCATGATCGTCGCGGCCTGTGTGCTCGCGCTGTTCCTGCTGGGTTGGCGAGCGGCCATTCGCGCGCTGCGGTGATCAGATTCGTCGTTGCTGCTTGAATTCCTGCTCGTACTCGTGGTCGTCGGCCTGCGGTGTGCGGAACAGGAACGCGAAGACGATCCAGCCGACCACGGCGACCAGGATGAAGCTGACCAGCCGGTAGACGAACGCGGCCGCCACGGCCTGTGCGGCAGGCAGCCCCGCGCCCGCGGTGAGACCGTAGATCAACGTGGCATCCACATAGACGATGCCGCCAGGGGCGAACGGAATGGACCCCACCGCCTTGCCCGCCGCGAACGCGATGAGCAGCCCGGACAACTTGGGGTCGGCACCGACCGCGAAACAGGCGGCGCCCAGACACGCCACGTCGGCGAATCGGTGCACCAGCGCCCACACCCCGACGAGCGCCCCGTCCTTCTTCCCCAGCTCGACCGACTCGAGCTGGGCCCGGATCTCGGCCAGCTTGGCGATGCCGTGGTCGGCGGGCTTCTTGCGCAGCCGATTGATCAGCGCGAGCACCCGCCGCAGGATGGACTCCAGCATGCCGGGATGGCGGGCCAGATAGTTGCCGATGAACAGGACCAGGCCGAGCACCACCAGCGAGCCGACGAATTTGAAGCCGATTCCCTGCCCGACCAGTGCGGCGCCGGTGATTCCGATCAGCGCGAGGCCGGCCGCGGCGACCACGCCGGAGAAGACCAGCTGCCAGGAGGCCACGATCGGGCTCGCGCCCCAGCGCCGGGTCTGGCGGTAGGTGAACGCGGTGGAGAAGACCTGGCCCGCGGGCAGCGTCAGCGACATCGCGGTCGCGCCGTAGACCACCGAGACCGATTTCCCCTGGCTGACGTCCACCCCGCCCGCGTGCAGCAGTTGCTTCTGCACCCGCCCGAATCCACTCATCGACATCGCCTGCAACACGATGCACAGGAACAGCCAGCCCCAGTGGATCTCGGTGAGCGTGCGCCAGGATTCGTGCAGGCGGGGCCACAGATACAAGCCTTCGCCGACGAGCAGCGCGAGGATCACCGCGCCGAGCACCCACTTGACCCACCGGAAGCGGCGGCGGCGCCCGGCCGGTGCGCCTGCTAGGTCGCCGTCGGCCGTCACGGTCTCAGCCTAGCGAACGTGCCTGTTCTTCCTCGTCCATGCGCGGCGCGGCGATCGCGGACTTCGGCCAGGCCAGGCGGGTTTTTCTGCGTCTGCCGCGCAATTGGACCTCGTCTCCGGTTATCCAATGTTCCTGCTCGCTTTCGTCGGCGAAGTAGAGCGCGCTGCCCGAAGCGAGAACGCGGCCGGGATGATCTTTGGCCAATTCGGTGAGCCGCGACGCCTCGTTGACGGGGTCGCCGATCACGGTGTATTCGAATCGATTTGCGGCGCCGATGTTTCCGGCGACCGCCAGGCCCGCCGAGACGCCGATGCCGATGTCGAGGCTGGTCACCTCGCGCAGCGCCTCGCGCAGATCGCGGGCCGCGGCCAGCGCGGCACTCGGCGCGTCGGGGCGATCCAGCGGGGCGCCGAAGATGGCGAGCGCCGCGTCGCCGACGAACTTGTTGACGAAACCGTGGTGGCTGTCGATCACGTCGACCACCACCCGGAAGAACTCGTTGAGCAGGCTGACCACCTCGGTCGGCGGGCGCTCGGCAGCGGCGGCGGTGGAGCCGACCATGTCCACGAACAACACCGCCACGAATCGGGTCTCACCGCCCAGTTCGGTGCCGTAGTCCAGTGCCCGCTGCGCCACGTCCTCACCGACGTGCTGGCCGAACAGTTCCTGCAGCTTGCGCCGCTTGGCGGCCTCGTCCATCATCCGGTTGAAGCCGACCTGCAGCAGCCCGATCTCGCTGCCGTCGTAGACCTCCACCTGCACATCGCGCGAGCCGGCCTGCACCCTGTTGATGGCTTGGGACAGCTGACGCACCGGGTCGGAGATCGAGGAGCCGGTCAGCATCGACAAGGCCAGCGCCTGCAGGATCACCACGCCGCACAGCAGCAGGATCGAGATCGCGAGGGACTTCGCCGAGAACTTCACATCCGAGGAGATCTGGGTGACGCACAGCAGCACGATCGCGATGGTCGGTGCGAAGGTACCCATGCCCCAGGTCATCGCCATGCGCGTGCCGACACCGGGGGTGAGCGTGTGGTCGAAGGTGCCCTCGGTCAGCGCCTCGGCGGCGACCGGGCGCAGAATGCGCTCACCCAGCATGTAGGTGAAGCCGAACACGATGGTGGCGGCCATACATTCGGTGACGATCACCGCGCCCGCCAGTTCGGGCGATTCGGAGATGATCAGCGCGGCCAGGATCCCGCCGCCGATGACCCACAGCACCAGGTGCACGATCGACTGCCGCAGCGGCACATGCAGCGCCGCCATCTGCTCGCGTCGGCTCGGCGGTCCGCCGCGCATCTGCCAGCGCATCACCGGCCGCAACATGAGCGCGGCGGCGAAGATGCTCAACACCGCGGCGACACCGAAAACGAGCAGCGGCGCGAGCAGACCGGTCTGGCGCACCCCACCCGGATCGCCCTCGGGAACCGGCAGGCCATATTGGATGAAGGCCCACACCAGCACCGCGCCGAAGGCATTGGCCAGCAGCACAGACGTCAGGTACAGCGGCCAGCGCGTTCGCATGGTCTGTTTGACCGCTTCAAGTGGCGCTGACACGCTAGCCAATCTATCCGACCACGTGCCCAGGTGATCAGGACAGGCGACCGGGTGTGCATTATCGCACCTACGCTCGCCCGTTACTGGGTGGAAACCGAGGAAACCTCTGCGCGATTTCCCAGTAATTCGCTCCGGCTATATATGAAAGGCGCTGGCTTGCAGGGTAATTCGCGCTACTCGTGCGGTTGCGCGGCGGGCAGACCCCCGAGGTTGCCTGCCGGCCGGCCGGATCACCGCCGATCTACCCCCTGGCTGGCCTGTTCGGGCACTGACATGCGGGTTTGTCCTCGACAGGCAGGCGATCGCCGGATCCGGTCGGCCGGGCGATCGCGGTAAGGGGGAACTGTGGTCAGAACCTCTTTCCGAGGCGCCGACGCGAGCACCGATCCAGCGTTCGGACCGATAGGCTCTGTCGAGTGACCGACCAGCAGGTAGATTCCGGGACCGCGTCGACACCATGGCGCTCGGACGCCGAGGCAGTTCATCCCCTGGTCCGGAAAGCCGCGGCGTGGAGCTGGCGGCTGCTGATCATCTTCGGGGCGCTGCTCGCGGTGGGGATGCTCGTGCAGAAGTTCGCCACGGTGGTGATTCCGCTGGCCATCGCGTTGCTTGCCGCCGCGTTGCTCGCGCCGCTGGTCGATTGGATGCAGCGGGTGGGGATCCCGCGCTCGCTCGGCGTGTTCGTCGCGCTGCTGGGGTCGATCGGGCTGCTCGCCGGGGTGTTGACCTTTGTCGTCGAACAGTTCGTCGACGGAGTGCCGGGGCTGTCCAACGAGGTCACCAACAGCGTGCACAAGGTGCAGGACTGGTTGATCAACGGTCCGCCACACCTGAGCGATCAACAGATCCGCAGCGCGGGCGACACCATCGTGCGCACCATTCAGGACAACCGCGAGAGCCTGACCAGCGGCGCGCTCACCACCGCCACCGCCATCGGTCATATCCTCACCGGCGCGTTCCTGATCCTGTTCATCCTGATCTTCTTCCTCTACGGCGGGGATCAGATCTGGAACTTCGTCACCCGGATCATCCCCACCGTGCACCGCGAGAAGGTGCGCACCGCTGGTGAATTGGGCTTCGGGACGCTGGTCGGTTTCGTGCGCGCCACCGTGGTGGTGGCCGCGGTCGACGCCATCGGTATAGGGGCCGGGCTCGCGATTCTGCATGTGCCGCTGGCCTTGCCGTTGGCCTCGCTGGTGTTCATCAGCGCCTTCATCCCGATTATCGGCGCGTTCTTCGCCGGGTTCGTCGCGGTGTTCATCGCGCTGGTCACCAAGGGTCTGGTGACCGCGCTGATCGTGCTCGGCATCATCATCGCGGTGATGCAGCTGGAAGGCCATGTGCTGCAACCGCTGCTGCTCGGGCGGGCCGTGAGCATCCATCCGCTGGCCGTGGTGCTCGCCATCACCGCCGGTTTGGTCGTCGGTGGGATCGCGGGGGCGCTGCTCGCGGTGCCGCTGATCGCGGTGGGCAACACCGCGATTCGATACCTGCTCGCCGACAGCCCGGCGGAGGCGTTCGGCGAGCTAGTGGGCACCGAAGAGCGAAAACGGTTCACCGCCGAGCCCGACAAACCCGAACCGCCGGGCCGCTTCGACGTGGCGACGCGGCTGCGCATGGAAGAAGCCGAGTTAGGCGATGCGGACCCACACAGCTGAGTTGAGCTCGGCCGACGCCGCGACCGCGCCACTGTGGCGGGCCGCGCAGGCGTTTCGGCTGGTCACGCTGCTGTACGCGATCGGCCAGCAGATCGCGTCGGTGCCGTATTACGACCATCCGCGACTGAGCTGGATGCTGATCGCGGTGATGGCGATCTGGTCGGGGAGTTCGGCGCTGTTGCTGTCGCAGTGGTACTTCCCCGAGGCCACCGGGAAGATCCGCGGCTGGGTGGTGTTCGGCGATCAGGTGGTGACGATCGCGCTGATCGCCTCGACTCGGCTTGTCGCGGATTACGACTGGTACCACGGCCATCAGACTCTGCCCACGACGTTGTGGATCGCGAACTCGGTGATCTCCATGGCGATTCTGCGCGGTCCCGTCGCGGGTGTCGTCGCGGGGCTTGTGATGTCGGCAGTCGTGGTGACGGTGCGGGATCAGTGGGGGCAGGACGTCTGGGGTGATGCGACCGCACCGGTGCTCGTTTCGGTGGGGTTGGCGCTCGGACTCGCGGCCAATACCGCTCGGCGGGCGCAGGGTCAGCTCGAACGGGCCCTGCGGATCACGGCGGCGGCGCAGGAGCGGGAGCGATTGGCGCGCGAGGTGCACGACGGGGTGCTGCAGGTACTGGCCTTCATCAAGCGGCGCGGCGGCGAAATAGGTGGGCCCGCAGCAGAACTCGCGCAGCGAGCCGGGGAGCAGGAGGTGGCGTTGCGCGTGCTGCTTTCCGAACAGGCGGAGCTGCCCGACCCCGATTCGGGCGAGGTGGATCTGCGGCCGTTGCTGACCGCACGCGCCACCCCGGAGGTGTCGGTGGCCACGCCGGGTGATCCGGTGCTCGTCGGGCGGGTGGTCGCGCAGGAGATCGCGGCGGCGGTGACCACCGCGCTGTCGAATGTCTCGCTGCACGCCGGGGCCGACGCGAAAGCCTATGTGCTGCTGGAAGACACCGGTGACATGCTGGTGGTGAGCGTGCGTGACGACGGAGTCGGGATCGCGACGGGGCGCCTGCGAGCGGCCGAAGCCGAAGGGCGGATGGGGGTTTCGCGGTCGATCGTCGGGCGGGTCGAGGCGCTCGGCGGTAGCGCCGAGTTGCTGACCGAGGGGCAGGACCTCGGTACCGAGTGGGAATTCCGGATTCCGCGCCACCCGGCGCGCTGAGAAGAGGAGCTGGGCGATGCCGGTCATTACGGTGATGGTGGTCGATGACCATCCGATGTGGCGTGAGGGTGTTTCTCGTGATCTCGCCGAAGCCGGTTTCGATGTGCTGGCCACCGCGGACGGTGTCGGCACCGCTTCTCGGCGCGCCGCGGCCGTGCGGCCGGATGTGGTGTTGATGGATATGCAGCTCACCGATGGCACCGGGGTCGCGGCTACCGCCGAGGTGTTGCGGGTTTCGCCCCATAGCCGGGTGCTGGTGCTGTCGGCTTCGGCCGAGCGCGACGACGTGCTCGACGCGATCAAGGCAGGGGCGAGCGGGTACCTGGTGAAGAGCGCGTCGGCTGCCGAGTTGATCGATGCTGTCAAGGCCACCGCCGCAGGTCAGCCGGTGTTCACGCCCGGATTGGCCGGGTTGGTACTCGGGGAGTATCGGCGAATGGCGACCGCGCCGGCGGCCGCCGATCAGCCGCACCGGCCGTCGTTGACCGACCGGGAGACCGAGGTGTTGCGGATGGTGGCCAAGGGATTGTCGGCCAAACAGATCGCTACCCGATTGAACCTTTCGCATCGGACGGTGGAGAACCATGTGCAGGCGACGCTGCGCAAGTTGCAGCTGGCGAATCGGGTCGAGCTCACGCGCTACGCGATCGAACAGGGGCTCGAGTAGTCGCAGTGATTAGGGGTTTGCCCTGATGCGCTACGTGGGTGTGGCTGGTTACCCTCGATGGCATGGGCGGTCCTGAATCCCTCTTCGTACCCGGTGCCGCGACGGCTGGTCCCGTCGGTGACCGTGAGCTGCGTGTTTCCGATGCCGAACGAGAACATGTCGGGCAGTTGCTGCAGCGAGCTGTCGGGCTCGGCATGCTCTCGCTCGGGGAGTTCACCGAGCGGATGGATACCGCGCTGGCCGCCAAGACCCGTGGTGAACTCAACGCCGTGCTGGTCGACCTGCCCGGTATGCGGGTGGCGGGTACTCCGCAGCCTGCCGCTATGCCGCGTCCACGACACGTTCCGGTTCCGGCCGGTGGGTCCAATCCGAGCGCGATTCGTAGTCGGTTGTCGGGGGTCAATCGACGCGGGCCGTGGCAGGTACCGCCGGTGCTGCATCTCAACAACCTGATGTCCAGTGTCACCTTGGACTTCACCGAGGCGGTCATGCAGACGCAGATCGTTGAAATCCAGGTCGACGATTACTGCACGAGTTTGACTCTGCTTGTGCCGGCGGCCGCGACTGTTGACCTCAACGGGTTGGATTTGGTGGGGTCTTCGGCTAATAACAAGGTCCGTACGGGGCCGCCGATCGGGCCGCTGCATCTTGTCGTGCATGGGCGTATCCGGTTCGGCTCTGTCACGGCGAAGTATCCGTTGATGGTTCAGTGGAGACGGTTCTTGGGGTCGTGACCCGGCCCTCAGCTGGTCGGCAGTTCACAGGTTGAGGTGTGAATTCGGGTAGGAACAGCGGGTAGGGCGGGGGTTTCTACTCATGTTCGGCGGTCTTTTCGGGCCGACTATGGGGTTATGAGTACCGCTATCGATCCCGCGCTGGTTGCGCGGCTCTCGGGGGAGTTCACCGCGCTCGGCGTCCGGATGGGGCAGCTCGGGGGCGATCTGGATGTGCTGTCCGCGCAGTTGCGGGGGGAGGTGTCGCGCGCGGGGAGTTCGGAGGCGACGTCCGCGGGTTCGGATGCTGAGCAAGCTGATTCGGATGCGGTGTCCGGGGTGCATGGGATTGGTGTGGGCGAGGTCGGTCGAGTCGGCGTGTCTCCGGAGCCGGGTACTGCATCAGGTGCCGGCGGTACGCAAAGTGTTGCGGGGCAGACGGTTCCGGGTACAAGGCACGGTTATGTAGGTCCGGTTGGTGGTGTGGCGTACGGACCGGCGGGATGGCCGGTAGGTGTGCGGTACGGCGGGCAGGTAGGCGCTGGGCCGAGTGGGGTGGCTCCGAACTGGGTGGGTTCGAACGGGATGCCCGGTGGACCCGCCACGTCTTACCGCGCGGCGGGGCCGCCGCCGAAATGGGTTGGCCCCGCTGGGCCGCAGGGTGGGCGAGCTGTGCCATCCGGGCAGGTCGGGCAGCCGGCCGGTTGGGCGGGGACGCCAGGGCGTGGCGCTCCGGGGTGGGTCGGAAGTTCCGGGAGTCGCGGGCAATTCGGGCCGGGGCGCACGACTCGGGTGCCGTGGTGGCAGCGGGAAGGCGTCATTTCTCGGGTGCTCGCGGTGGCCGGGGTCGGGGTGACCTTGGTCGGTGTGCTGATGCTGTTGGTGTTGGCCGCGCAGGCGGGGTTCTTCGGGCCGGTGGCGAGAGTTGTTGCCGGGGCCGCACTGTCGGTGGTTCTGGTCGGGCTCGGGTGGCGGGTCTTCGGGCGCCCTGGTGGTCGTGTCGGCGGAATTGCGCTGGTGGCCACGGGTATTGCCGGGTTGTATCTGGATGTTGTCGCGGTGACCGGGTATTACGGGTGGATTCCTGGTGGTGTGGGGCTCGCGGTGGCGCTCGGGGTGGCGTTGGTCGGGTTGGGGATCGCGGTGCGGTGGCAGTCTCAGCCGTTGGCGGTGGGGGTGGTGTTGGGTGCGGCGGTGTTGTCACCGGCGTTGACGACCGAACTGATGCTGCTCGGGTTCCTGGTGGTGTTGCAGGCGGCGGGGGTTCCGGTGCAGATGCGCAGGAACTGGCCCGCGCTGCACGTGGCGCGCACGTTGCCGGTGGTGCTCGCCGTGCTGGGGATGGTGGCATTGAGCGGGATCGAAGGGGCGATCTCCGGTACCGAGGCGGAGCAGCGGCAGGGACTGCTGGTCGCGGCGATCGCCTGCGCGGTGGTCGGGTTGGTCGGCGCCCTGCTCGCGGTGCGACGCAGGTCCGGCGACATCACCGCGAGTATCACGATCGCGCTGACCGCGCTTCCGGTGCTCGCCGCCGCGGTGCTGTTCGACCGGGTGGTGAGCGCTTCGATCACCGCCGTGTTCGCCGCCGTACTCCTCGGCCTGGCGGCCACGGTGCTGATCCCGCTTCGTACGGCGACAGCCGAGATTCGCGGGCACGGGGATTCGGCAGTGGACACCGCGAAGGTAGATCCGGGCTCCGCGAGTGCCGCGGTCGTTCCGGACGGGCTGGTCGGACGGTTGCGAATTGCCCGGCACACGGCGCTGGTGGCGGGGCTGACCGGTGCTGTCGCCCTGTTGCAGACCTGCACGATCGCGACGGGCGGTCACCCTCGACTGCTGCCGACCATGTTGTTCGCGGTCGGTCTCGCGTTCCTCGCGGTTGCCGCGGCGAGTCGAACGCGGGTGGCCGCGGGGCTCGGTATCGCGTTCGCCCTGCTGGGCGGGCTGGTAATGCTGGCGATCGCTACGCCGGAAACGCTGGCGCTGCAACGACTCGCGGACCAAAACCTCGATACCTCGACGGCGGTGGCCGCGGTGGTCGGGTTGGGCGTGGCGGCGATGGTGGCGTGGACCGTGCCGCGGTTGCCACGGTACGACGATCCCGCGCTCGTCACCGGAGTGTGGATCTCGGTGAGCATCGCCGGGCTGTACTACGTGCTGGTCGCCGCGGTATCCCTCGGCGTATCTCTCGGCGGCGCAGACGGTTTCATTGTCGGCCACAGCCTTGCGACCATCGTGTGGATGGTCGCGGCGACCGGCTCGCTGTTCTACGGTCTGCGTCGACTGTCCAGCTCGCCCGCCGTCGCGAAAGTCTGCCTGGTCTCCGGCCTGCTGGTGGCCGCGGCCGCACTGGCGAAACTGTTCCTGTTCGACCTCGCGACACTGTCCGGCCTGATCCGCGTCACCGCGTTCCTGGCGGTCGGAATCCTGTTGCTACTCACCGGAACCCGCTACGCCCGCGCCTTCGCCGACGCGGCGCAGCCTCGCCAGGCTCCCTGAGCAGACCCGCCCCTCAGTCGTCCTCGCGCCGACGCAGAAGTTCGTTCACGCTGACCGTCCGGCCTTCAGCACCATGATGGCGACCTTCGTCCGCGGCGGTACCGCGGCGCGACGAGCGCAACTGAGCCATCCAGTTCTCGATCTCGTTGCGAGTGTCGGCCGGGGGTTCGCCGGATTCCGGTGCGGTGGAATCGGTTTCCGCCGCACCGGCAGTCTCCGGCGACACCTCGGTGGACGGCTCCGAGGGCGAGGCGGCGGGGGACGGGACGGCGGTGAAACCCGAAGGGGCCTGCCACCGACCGGCGTTGTCGGTCGTCGGTGCCTCGTCGGCTGCTTCCCGACCTGTCGCCGGTGTTTCACCGTTGCCGCCCTGGATCGGCGAACTCGCCGGTGAATCCGGCTGTCGGGGTGAAGGAGCAGTATCGCGCGTGACCTCGGTGAATCCCGGCGGCGCCACCTGCGGGCGCACGATGTCTGCCTGGCGAGCCGAGTCCGACTGAGCGCCGGACGGATTCGACGCACCGGAGAAGTCGGCCGGGTGATCGACGGCGGGGCGGATGCGATCGCTCGCACTGTCCTGCGAGGAGGGCGTGACCGGCGAGAACCGTGGTCCGCTGTCCTGATCGGGCGTATTGAAACCACGCGGCGTGCCCGGGCTGGTCATGCCGTTGTTCCACGGAGTGCTCGGCTGTGGTTCGACGGGCACCGCAGTGCCGAAAACGCTCCGCGGAGGGATCGGCGAATCGGGTTCGGTCTCCGCACGCGCCGCATCGCCCTGGGGCGGCTCGGCACGATGCGTGCCGGGCGCGGCCGAGAGATCGGGACTCGGTGACGCGAATCCGTGCGGGCGTGAATCCGCTTCGCGCACTGCGGCATCAGCCTGGTCGGACGGACGGCTCGGCTCGGCCGGGATGCCCGAATCCGGCGCGGGGGAGTCGGGCGTGACCGGCCGCAGATTCGACGCCGTCACAGGGCTGAACCCGTTGAAGGTTCCGCCCGACGGAGTATCACCAGCGCGAGGAGGCGTGTCGCCCGTACGGGGTGCGGGTGTCGGCTCGCCCGCGCGAGGTGCCGTGTCGCCCGCGCGAGGTGCGGAGGTCGGCGCGTTCGGCGGCGTGTTGACGATCCTCGGTGCGGCCGGCGGGACGATTCCGCGAGGCGGCGGGGTCGCCGTGCTCGGCCGGGCCGGGGGGACGATGCTCGGCCGCTGCGGCAAATCCGCCGGGGGCGTACCGAATCCGGCGCCGTCGCCGGTCTCGTTCGGTGTTGACACCCGAGGCGTCGGCGGAGTTTCGCCGATCACGCCCGGGGTGTACCCCGTAGGTGGCTGCACGCGCGAGGAGCCACGCGGCGCGGCCTCGGTGACGATGCCGGGCAGGTCGAGGTCGGACCCGCTGTCGCCGGCCGGACGGGAAATCGAAGGGCCACCGGTGGTTTCGGTGATACCGAAGGCGGTGTCCGGCGTAGCGGTACGAGACGGCGAGTCGGCGGTGCCGTTGGTCTGTCCGAGCCCGTTGGTGGAGCGAGTGGCCCCACCGGGTCCGGTTTCGGGGTCGCCGAGGTCGGTGTGGGGTGCGGGAGGCGTGCCGAAGCTGGGGCCCGAATAGCCACGGTCTTCGTCCGCGGCAGTATCCGGGGTCGAATCACCGTGTCCCTGAGCGGGATTCGGCGTACCCGGCTTCACGATCGGGAGTACCTGAGTCGGCTCGCCGGACACGTACTTCGGCAGTTCGAACTCGGCGTCTTCCTGCTTCGCGGCGCCTTCGGCATCAGGTTTCGCGGGCGTACCCGGCTTCACCACCGGCAATTCGCGCGTCGGCTCACCCGAGGACAACATCGAGGCACGGGGGCGCGTCGGATCTGGCGACATCGGCTGGCGCGCGCGTGCGGGCTCAGCGGAGTCGGCATCGGTGATCTTGTCGATGCGCTGAGTCGGTGCCTCGGCCTCGATCTCGGCGACCGTGCGCGGCCTGCGGGGCGTACGCGCCAGCTTGGAGTCGGGGACCGCCGTCATCTGCATGGTCGGCGGGTCGGTGATCGGGGTGGTCTTCACCAGGTCGACCACGCCACCGTGTTCCGGGCGTTCGTCGTCGAGGATGGGTTCGCCGAGGCCGATCTTCTCCTGGATGCGCTTCATCCACTTCGGCGCCCACCAGCAGTCGTCGCCGAGCAGCTTCATGATCGCGGGGACCAGCAGCATGCGCAGCACGGTGGCGTCGATGAACAGCGCCGCGATCATGCCGTAGGCGATGTACTGCATCATCACCAGATCGGAGAACGCGAACGCGCCGGTCACCACGAGCAGGATCAGGGCGGCGGCGGTGATGATCCGCCCGGTCTGCGCGGTGCCGATCCGCACGGCTTCGGTGGTCGACGCGCCTTGGGCGCGCGCCTCCACCATGCGCGACAGCAGGAAGACCTCGTAGTCGGTCGACAGGCCGTAGATGATCGCGATGATCAACATCAAGACCGGCGCACTGATCGGCTGTGGCGTGAAGTTCAGCAGCCCGGCACCGTTGCCATCGATGAAGATCCAGGTCAGGATGCCCAGCGTCGCGCCGAGACCGAGCGCGCTCATCAACGCGGCCTTGATCGGCAGCACCAGCGAACCGAACGTCAGGAACATCAGCACGGTGGTGGTGACCAGCACGAGCAAGATCATCCACGGCATCAGTTCCAGCAGCGTGTCGATGCTGTCGGCCATGAGCGCGGGCTGACCGGTGACGTACATCGTGACGCCGTCGGGTACTTCGATCGAACGGAGGTAGTCGATCGTCGGTTCGGCGTTGCCGGTGGGATCGACCAGGGTCGCCGAGGTGCGGAACACCTCAGGGTTGGTCGGCGACTTGGTCGGCACGGCGAACGGGCCGACCATTCCGGGTGCCTGGTTGGCTTCCTTCCAGACCTGACCGATCGCGTTCGTGTCGTCGGAGACGAAGACCAGCTGGATCGGGTCGGTCTTGCTCTGTGGGAAGACCTCGTAGAAGTGCTCGAGCGCGGATCGGGCCTTGTTGTCCGGCGGGAGGTACTTCTCGTTGATACCGCCGAACGCCAGATCCTTGACCGGGATGATCAGCAACAGCAGACCGACGGTGATCGGAATGGCGATCTTGAGCGGGTGTTTCATGACCCAGCGGGTCGTGTTGCCCCAGAAGCCGTTCTCGATCTGCTCGGCGGTCTTGGTCTTGCGGAACCGCTTGAGGCCGAACGAGTCGACGCGCGGGCCGAGGACGGCGAGCATCGCGGGCAGGATCGTCACCGCGGTCAGTGCGGCCAGGGAGACGGTGGCGATGGTGCCGTAGGCGACCGATCGCAGGAAGCCCTGCGGGAACAGCAGGATGCCGCCGAGACTGGCGATGATCATCGTCGCGGAGAACACGACTGTTCGTCCAGCGGTCATCACCGACCGCCGGACGGCGGCGCGCGTGGAGTAACCCTCCGCCAGTTCTTCGCGGAAACGACTGACTATGAACAGGCCGTAGTCGATCGCGAGGCCGAGGCCGATCATCGACACAACGCCGCTGACGAAGGAGTTGACCTCGGTGAAGTTGGTCAGCGCCATGACGATGCCGTTGGCACCGAGGATCGTCAGACCACCGATGACCAGCGGCAGCGCGGCCGCGACGATGCCGCCGAAGATGAAGAACAGCAGCACTGCCACCGCGGGGATGGCCAGCACTTCCATCCGTTTGGTGTCGTGCGCGATCGTGTCGTTGAGGGTGACCGCGATGGCTTGGAGGCCCGAGACCTCCACGTCGACGCCGGGAATGTAGAAGACGTCCTGCACGGCGCGGTAGTTGGCCATGATGACGGTGTCGTCGTTGCCGACGATGGCGATCGAGGCGAACGCGTGCTTCTTGTCCTTGGAGCCGAACGCCGACGGCACAGCGGGCGCGTCGCCCACCTTCCAATAGGTGCCGTTGATCTTGTCGATCTGATCAGGGTGTTCGGCCAGGGCCGTGGTCAGGCTGCCGACGACCTTCTGCTGGAACTCCGGGTCATCGATCGTTTTGCCCTCGGGGGCGTTGTACATGACGATGACGTCGGCCATGTGGTCGCGTCCGTAGGAGCCGTCGGCGATCTGCGCGCCCGCCACCGATTCCGAGCCGGGATCGAACCACCCGCTCGATGTCAGGCGAGGGCCGAGTCCCATGCCGTAAGCGCCCAACGCCAACAACGCCGCACCGACGACAGCGATGACGGCGAAGCGGAACCGAAAGACCAGATCGCCCCAGCGGGTGAACACTTAAGCGACTCCTTGACCAGGGCGAGAAGTGAGTAGTGCCGACAGCGGCCGGAAAGGCTGCAGCCAGGCACCCTCGTCGGGCAGCGACTCGAGACTCACCCGCGGTAGCGGTTCACGGAACACGCCGGGGATGTCCTCGAGGTCGACGAACCCGAGGGTATCCGAAGTGACGGCCCAACTCGCGTGCTCACGGAATCCGAGCACCTGAGCTGGGATTCCCTTGGCCGCGATGGCCTCCAGTGGTTCACGGAACGCCTGACCGTCGGCCGAGGCGACCATGATGCCGGCTAAACCGCCGTCGCGTTGACGGGTCGCGATGTGCGCGAGCATGTCGGCGTCGACATCGGAGTCTTCGTCGATCTTGGGCTTGGCGAACACCGCGAAACCGACGTTGCGCAGCGCTTCCACCCAGGGGCGGACCACGTCGGCGGTGCCGGGCGCGATATTGGTGAAGACGGTGGCCTCGGCCTCGATGCGGCCCTTGGAGGCCACCGAGATCTCGGCGGTGCGGGCCAGCAACCAGCGGCCGAGCGCGTCGAAGCGGGGGCGATAAGCGGCAGTGGGCCGTCCACCGAGGATGGCGCCGAGCCCCATGTCGAGGTTCGGCGCGTCCCAGACCAGCAGCACACGTCGAACATCGGAACCGCTCAACGCCTCGGAACCGGAGCCTGCCTGGGCGGGCACCGGCATCTCGGGGGCGATCTCACTCACGCTCATCTGTCGATCTTCCCCCATATGAACTCGTTGATGGCGCTACCGGCACGCAGGCCTTTGCCTTCGAACTTGGTGACGGGCCGTTCGAAACCGATCGGCGCGGTAGTGCGGTTGACGGCGCTGTCGCCACCGGTGGTGTCGTTCAGGCCGGTGAACAGCGGTTCCTTGGAGCCTACTTCGAGAATATGCTCGGCGTAATCCGCGTGGTCGGTGGCCACGTGCAGCACTCCGCCCAGCTTCAATCTGCTGGCGATCAGGGCGAAAGTCGGCGCCTGTAGCAGTCTGCGCTTGTGGTGGCGGGCCTTCGGCCACGGGTCGGGGAAGAACACCCGAACGCCGATCAGCGATTCCGGGGCAACCATGTTCTCCAGTACGTCGACCGCATCGCCGCGCAGCAATCGGATGTTCTCGATCTGTTCGCGCTCGATCTGCTGAACCAGCTGGGCAAGACCGGGCTGGTACACCTCGATGCCGATGAGATTCAGGTGCGGTTCGGCCTTGGCCATGGCGGCCGTCGCGGTGCCGGTGCCGGTGCCGATCTCGATCACCAGCGGCGCTTCGCGCCCGAACCAGGCGTCGGCGTCGACCGGATCATTGGACACATTGCGCCCGATCTTCGGCCACGTGTTGTCCCACGAGGCCTGCTGGTTCGGCGTCAGCGCGCCCCGCCGCGTGCGGAAGCTCGTCACGCGCGGGTACAGCCTGGAGCCGGTGAGCGAGCGTCGGCCCGCGTCGTTCGGCATCTCCGACAGCTTGTGGCTGGTCGGCTCGGCGTGGTCGGCGGCGTCGTTCACGCGTCCATTGTCCAGCATGCGCGCGGGTGCGTCGCAGGCGAGTTCATGGGACCGCTGATCCGCCCAGGTCGGCCGAAGGTTCGCCCGGCCCCGGCTCGGCGCGGATCTGACACAATGCCCTCCGAAAAGGGGGTGTGCAGAATGTCGACAGCCACCGAATTCGCACAGACACGGCCCGCGGATCAGCTCGACGAGCTGATCTCGGCTCTAGGTGCAGGTCGCGGGGGTGATCCGGCGATCGCCGAACAGCTCGCGACAGCGGCGGCGAGCCGTCGTCGTCCGCTGCACATCCAGATCACGGGGCGTGCGCTCAGCGGGCGCACGACCGTGATGGCCGCGCTGGCATTGCTGTCGGCGCAGGAGACCGCGCCGGTCGATCAGCCCGAACTGCCCGATCCCGTCCTCGACGGCGATCTGGTCATCTATGTACTGGCCGGTGCGCCGCAGGCCGCCGACTATCGCCTGCTCGCCACCGTGCCGCCGGGTCGCGGGGTGGTGGTGCTCAACAAGGCCGACGCGGTAGGCGCGCGCTGGGGTGAGGCCGTGGCCGCGGCACAGCGGCACGCACAGGAACTCGGGATGCCGATCGTGCCGATCATCGCCTCGGTCGCCGCCCGCACGAGGGCGGGAGCGGTGAGCGCCGCCGATCTGAGCGATCTGCGCAGGCTCGCGGTCGGCCCCGATGTGCCCTCGGTACTCGCGGCCGATCTGTTCATCGGCGACGGCTCCGACCAGGAAGCCCGTCGGCGGCTGATCGCCAACTGGGACCTCTACGGCGTGGACTGCGCGCTGACGGCTCTGCGCGCCGACCCGGATCTGCCCGCGTCGGCGATCATCCAGATCCTGCACTCGGCCAGCGGGATCGATCCGCTGCACAAGCTGGTCCACCGCCGGTACGAGCAGGTGGAAGCGGTTCGTGGCGGCGAACTGCTCGACGAGCTGACCCGACTGGCCGCCCGCTCGGTCCCCGGCGACGGCGGCCGCGCCCGCGAACTGATCGAGCACTATCTCGCCGGCGACGAAGCGCTCTGGGCCGGCATGTGTGCCGGATTGGCCTGCCCGCAGGTCTCGCATCTGGCCGCCGGCTATCCGTCGCCCGCGCCCGGCGACGCCGACGAAGCGCTCGCGCGCGCCACCCGCTGGCGTGCCGTCGTGTCCAGCGACATGCCGCCCGCCGCCCGGCGCGCCGCGCTGCGCGTCCACAACGGCTATGTCAGAGCCTGGGAGCGGATGTCCAGTGCAGGCCTCTGAGGTCCCGTCCGACCGAGGAACGGCCGATGATCCCGGTGCCCTCTCGCCTGCGGTAGACGCGGTGATCGACCGGTGGAACCCGCAGGGCGGCGCGCTACTGCGGGCGATGGCCGAGGCGGGCGAGGGCACCAGCATCACCTTCTACGCCGCCGACGACGCCAACACCACCCTCCTTCGCACCGAACTCGCCCGCTTCGAACCTCATATCGACCTGGCCGACCCGGCGGCGCTCACCCCCGAGAACGAACCCGCCGCGGCCCTCATCCTCTTCGACGCGGGCAGTGTCCTCGGCGCCGACATGTTCGCGCTGATCGACCGCCTCCGCGCCGCCGACCAGCGAATCCTGCTCGCCATGAACGGCTTTCACGCCTATCAGGACTGGCGCGCGACCCGCGTCCGCAACCTCGAACTGCTCGCCGCGCGCGGCATCACCGACCTGGACATCGTCGCCGTCTCCGCCCGACTGGCCGCCGCGGCCCGCGCCGCCGACGACTCGGCGCTGCTCGATCGCTCCGGCGTGGCCGGACTGCACGCCACCCTCGCCGCCGCCACCGCGCGGCGCCCGACCGACGGCGCCCAGCGTCGAACCGCCGTCCGCACCCGCGTACTCGCCGACACCAGGGCGAGAATCGACGAACAGATCACCGCGCTGCGCTCCGGCACCGACACCGAGCGGATCAGAGAGGAGCGCATCGGACTGGTCGCCGAGCGCGACGGCGGCCGCCAGACCGGCCTGGCCGCCGTGCGCAGCCAGGTCCAGCTCTCCCGCGTTGACCTGACCACCGAACTCGGCGCCATGGTGCGCGCCCTGCACACCCGTTCCCGCGCCGAACTCGACCGCTGCGACCGCGCCGAACTGCGCGCCTATCCCCAGCGCCTGCAGCAGGCCGCCGGTGAACTGTCGGCCTCGGTCGACGCCGTCATCGACGAACGGGTGATCGAAGCCGCCCGCCGGATCGGCACGACCGCCCCGACCACTCGCCGCCGTGATCCGGCCCCTCGGGTCGGTCCCGATCCCGACAAGAGACACCGGGGTGTCGAAGATCACCTCATGATCGCGCTCGGCGCGTCGGCGGGTGTCGGGCTCGGCAGGTTGGTCGTGGCGCCGCTGTCGTTGGTGCCGACTCTCGACGTGGCGAGCGTCCCGGTGACCTTGCTGCTCGGCGCGGGCGCGGCCGCCTGGGTCGTGCGCGCCCGCGGTCAACTCGCCGAGCGCAATCACATGGCCCAGTGGGTCTCCGAAGCGCTGGTGAATATCAAAGCCCAGCTCGAACAGCGTGTCGCCGCGGTGCTGGTGGATATCGAGGCCGAATTGGCCGAGCACGTGGTCCGGGAATCGACCGCGCGGGCGATCGCCGTCGATCGGCGTGTCGCCGAACTCGACGCGCTCGCGCGCAGGCTCGTCGCGGAGCGTCCGGCACAGCTGACCGCCTGTGAGCGCGACATCGCCACCCTCGATCAACTGTGAGCGCGGGATTGACCGATACACCTGTGGGTACCTGTAATGGAGCCCGATGCCATATCGGTCGTCATATCGCGTTAACCTGGAGGCAGGAACCTGGGCGTCCGCTCTTGCCAGTCGATGCGCGGCCACCGTCCGTGTACGGCCTTCCTAGCCGTCTATCGGGGTTGTGCGACGGTTGGTCACTGCGGACGCCTTACCCGCCCATGGTGGCGATCGATGGATCGAACAACCGCCCATCTCAGGAGAGTTTTCATGACCTCAGCGACCATTCCTGGTCTTCGTGGATCCGACGGCAAGGCGCCGACCGAGCACAGTGAACTGCTCGCCTGGGTACAGGAAGTCGCAGAGCTCACTCAGCCCGATCGCGTGGTCTGGGCCGATGGCTCCGACGCGGAATGGGATCGCCTGACCACTCAGCTGGTCGAGGCAGGCACCTTCAAGCAGCTGGACGAGAAGAAGAAGCCGAACTCCTTCCTCGCGCTGTCCGATCCCTCCGATGTGGCTCGCGTCGAATCGCGCACCTACATCTGTTCCGCCACCGAGGCCGATGCGGGCCCGACCAACAACTGGGTCGACCCCGCCGAGATGCGCGCCACCATGACCGAGCTGTACCGCGGCTCGATGAAGGGCCGCACCATGTACGTGGTGCCGTTCTGCATGGGCCCGCTCGGCGCCGAGGACCCCAAGCTGGGCGTGGAGATCACCGACTCCGAGTACGTGGTCGTCTCGATGCGTGTGATGACCCGCATGGGCGCCGCCGCGCTGGAGAAGCTGGGCACCGACCGCCCGTTCGTGAAGGCGCTGCACTCCGTGGGCGCGCCGCTCGCCGAGGGCCAGGCCGACGTGCCGTGGCCGTGCAGCGACACCAAGTACATCACCCACTTCCCCGAGGACCGTGAGATCTGGTCCTTCGGTTCCGGCTACGGCGGCAACGCGCTGCTCGGCAAGAAGTGCTACTCGCTGCGCATCGCCTCGGCGATGGCCCACGACGAGGGCTGGCTGGCCGAGCACATGCTGATCCTCAAGCTGATCTCGCCCGAGAACAAGAACTACTACGTCGCCGCCGCGTTCCCGAGCGCCTGTGGCAAGACCAACCTCGCGATGATCCAGCCGACCATCCCGGGCTGGCGCGCGGAGACCCTGGGCGACGACATCGCCTGGATGCGTTTCGGCAAGGACGGCCAGCTCTACGCCGTGAACCCGGAGTTCGGCTTCTTCGGCGTCGCGCCGGGCACCAACCACAGCTCCAACCCCAACGCGATGGCCACTATCGACGCGGGCAACACCGTCTACACCAACGTCGCCCAGACCGACGACAACGATGTGTGGTGGGAGGGTCTCGAAGGCGACCCGCAGCACCTGATCGACTGGAAGGGCAACGACTGGACCCCCGAGTCGGAGGGCCACGCCGCGCACCCGAACTCGCGCTACTGCACCCCGATGTCGCAGTGCCCGACCCTGGCGCCGGAGTGGGACGACCCGCAGGGCGTGCCGATCTCGGCCATCCTGTTCGGCGGTCGCCGCAAGACCACCGTTCCGCTGGTGACCGAGTCGTTCGGCTGGGAGCACGGCGTGTTCATGGGCGCCACGATGGGCTCCGAGCAGACCGCCGCCGCCGAGGGCAAGGTCGGCACCGTGCGCCGCGACCCGATGGCGATGCTGCCGTTCCTCGGCTACCACGTGGGCGACTACCTCAACCACTGGATCGACCTCGGCAAGAACGCCGACTCGAACAAGCTGCCGAAGATCTTCTACGTCAACTGGTTCCGTCGTGGCGACGACGGCCGCTTCCTGTGGCCCGGATTCGGTGAGAACTCCCGCGTGCTGGAGTGGATCGTCGGCCGCATCGAGGGTCGCTCGGGCGCCACGGCCACCGCGGTCGGCAATGTGCCTTCGGCTGCCGATCTCGACCTGGACGGCCTCGACGTGGTCGCCGCCGACGTCGACGAGGCACTCTCGGTGAACGCCGACGAGTGGCGCAAGGAGATCCCGTCGATCGAGGAATGGTTCGAGTTCGTCGGCGACAAGCTGCCTTCGGGCGTGCGCGACGAGTTCGAGGCCCTCAAGGAGCGCCTGGGCTAGTCGCCCGAGCAGTCCAGAATGCGCACGCACACCAAGGCGTGCGCATCACACTGCTAGTCGCGCACGCACACCAAGGCGTGCGCATCACACTGCTAGTCGCCCGAGCAGTCCTGAATGCGCACGCACACCAAGGCGTGCGCATCACACTGCTAGTCCCCCGCAAACACTGAACCGCCCGTACCGAATCGGTACGGGCGGTTCTGTTCGTCCGGGTTCGTCGGACGATTCTCGCGGTCTCTTTCTGGGTACATCTTTCGGTGTCAGAGAGTCGCGTGAGGCGGCAGCGTTACCTTCGCCTATATTTCCTCTCGAGCTGATACCCCTGCGAGACTCCTGCACCGCCATGCGGTCAACGACGAGATCGACGCTGAGAGGTGGTTTGACGCATGACCGATCTGGTGACCGGATTCGAGTCCGACACCTATTCGAGTACGCCCATGCAGCGCGTGGCGGGCCGGCTGGAGCGAGTCCTGCCCCCGGGCTGGCGCGTCGAGGTCGTCGATCTACCTGCCCGGGGTGAGGTGGCCGCCCAGCCGGTTCTCCGGGTCCATATGCCGGACCTCTAGGCGGCCATCACCGATTACTCGGCGGTCCAACCCATCGGCATCAGGACGGACTTCTGTTCGCAGAACGCGTCGAGGCCCTCCGGGCCGTTCTCGCGGCCGATACCCGAGTTCTTGTAGCCGCCGAACGGCGCCGTCGGGTCGAAGGCGTACCAGTTGATCGCGAAGGTACCGGTGCGAATCCGGGCCGCGACCTCGACGCCGTGCTCGATATCGGTGGTCCACACCGAGCCGGCGAGACCGTAATCGGAGTCGTTGGCGATGGCGATGGCCTCGTCCTCGGTCTCGTACGGGATCACCGAGAGCACCGGGCCGAAGATCTCCTCCTGGGCGATGGTGCTGGCGTTGTCGACGTCGGCGAAGATCGTCGGCTCCACGAACCACCCGCGCTCCACGCCTTCGGGCCTGCCGCCGCCGAGCACCAGTCGAGCGCCCTCGGCCTTGCCCTTGGCGATGTAGCCCTCCACGCGATCGCGCTGCTTTTCGCTGATCAGGGGGCCGAGCTGGGTCGCGGGATCGGTCGGATCGCCGGTCTGCATGGTCTTGACGTGCGCGACCAGCGCGTCGACGATCTCGTCATAGCGACTGCGCGGCGCGAGAATTCGCGTCTGCGCGACGCAGCCCTGCCCACTGTTCATCAGCCCGGAGAACGCGAGCACGGGAATGCTCGCGGCCAGGTCGACGTCGGGCAGCACGATCGCGGCCGACTTACCGCCGAGCTCCAGCGATACGGTCTTGAGCTGCTCACCGGCCAGCGCGGCCAGCTTCCTGCCGACGGGGGTGCTGCCGGTGAAGGTCACCTTGTCGACGCCGGGGTGGCTCGCGAGATACTCGCTGGCCTCGGCCTCGGCGGGCAGCACCGAGAGCACGCCGTCGGGCAGGCCCGCCTCGGTGAACAGGTCGGCGAGGATATTCGCGGTCAGCGGAGTCAGCGGCGACGGCTTGAGCACCACCGTGCAGCCGGCCAGCAGCGCGGGTCCGAGCTTGTTCGCGGCGAGGAACAACGGGACGTTCCATGCGGTGATCGCGGCGACGACACCGCGCGGTTCCCGTGAGACACGCGAGGTTCCGAACAGGCCGACTCGAGTCTCGTTCCAGGCGAACGTCTTCGCGAGCTCGGCGAGTGCGTCCAATGCCGCGACGGCCGGAATCTGGTTGAGTGTCAAGGCGGCTAACGGCGGCGCACCCATCTCCGCGGTGAGCGCGGCGACCAATTCTGGCGAACGCTGCTCGATCAGCCGGGCAACCTTGGTGAGTACCTCGGCTCGTTCCAGTGGGGGCGTCGATGGCCACGGCCCGCTGTCGAACGCGTCGCGCGCCGCGGCGACCGCCGCGTCGACATCGGCGTTCGTTACCGCGGGCACGCTGCCGACGGTCTCCTCCGTTGCCGGGGAGACTACCGAAATGCGGTCACTACCGGCCGGGGTGGTCCACTTCCCGCCGATGAACAGACTGTCGTAGTGCATGAGAACACGTTACAGTTTTGCGGGCGAATTGTCTGCAACCTGTTCTAATTCGCTGTGGCGCAACGACTGTGAAGATTGCGAATTCCAACCTGTCGGTTCGCTTTTCGGGGAAACGCACTATTGCGTTCCGGTGGTGAAAAGGGGATGCTTTAGCTACTGATCAGCTCGCTCGATTCATCGGACATTAACAGCGAATTGGGGAGACCGACTCATGGCTGTGCAAGTGATCGGCCGATCGTTGATGACCAGCGACCAGACCGACCATCAGGCGAAAAGTGTGGGCAGTGGCGGATGGGTTGTCTCATTCCTGCCGGGCCGCACACTCACGATCGAGCAGGCGACTGCCGCTATCCAGGCCGCTGAGGCGGTCGCGATGGTCGGCGCCCTGGCCGATCAGGTCGGCCTGACCACGTTGGAGACCGTCGGCCTGGCGATTCAGGAATCGCCGTGGGTCAGAGTGTTGCCCGAGCCGATGCGGAGGTCGCGGCGCTTGAGCTGGCTGGCGTGATCACGCTTTGGTGGCCACCACGACCAAGTTGCTGACCAGTAGCTCTCGGATCACCGGAACGCGGACGAGCCACCAGGCCCAGCGCGGGTGATAACGCGGAAAAATAGTCCGCACATCAGCTGATGTCGTTGCCGCCCAGCGCAACCCATCCGCTGCCGTCACCGTGAACAGTGATCGGCCGAACCTGTTCTTCGGTTCGTGTCCGTGCTTGCGCCGGTATCGGCGGGCCGCGTACTCGCCACCGAGGTAGTGCCAGAGGCCGGTTTCGTGACCACCGAAAGGCCCGTGCCACACCGTGTACGAGTACACGATGAGGCCGCCGGGCTTGGTCACCCGCACCATCTCGTCGGCCATCAGCCACGGCTGCGGCACGTGCTCGGCGACGTTGGAGGAGAAGCAGACGTCGAAGGCGTTGTCGCGGAACGGCAATGCCATCCCCGATCCGCGCACCGAACCCGACACCCGCAGTCCGGCCGCGTGCATCTCCGACGGGTCCGGCTCCACCGAGACGTAGCGCGCGCCCACCGCGGTGAACTCGTCGGCGAAGTACCCGGGGCCACCGCCGACGTCGAGGATCACGGTGCCGGTGAGGTCGCGGCCGGTGACGTCGGCGTAGAAGTCGCCGATCAGCTCGGCGCTGTCGGTGGCGATGCCGCCGTAGAAGCGGGCCGGGTCGGACTGCTCGAAGCGGAAGCTGGTGAGCAGGCGCAGCGAGCGGCGCAGGCTCGCCCGGCGCGCGAACCTGGATCGGTCACGTCGCGCGACGGGCTGCTCGGTTCTCGGCATGGTGGCGGTCGACACGGGCTGGAGTTTATGGGCAGACCCTTCGGTCGCGGCTGGTGGTGGGTGGGTTGGGTTTGTGGGTTTGGGTTGGGCGGTGTGAACGGGGTGGGGTTTGGCGCGGTTGAGTGGGTGCGGTCGGTGGTGGGTGGGTTGGGTTTGTGGGCTTGGTTCGGGGGGTGTGGGCGGGGTGGGGTTTGGTGCGGGTGAGGGGGTGTGGTCGGTGAGGGGTTGGGGTGGATCGCGCGGTTTGGGCGGACACTGTCGATCCGTCCGTGTTACGCAGAGCACACCCGCTAGTGTGGGGTCCGACGTTTGTCTTCCTCCGAACCGATTGCGAGCCCCGACCGTGCGTGAAGTCCTCCTACTCTGCTGGCGTGACACCGGGCACCCACAGGGTGGCGGCAGCGAGCGGTATCTGGAGCAGGTCGGCGCGCAGCTGGCCGCGCGCGGCATCAAGGTCACCCTGCGTACGGCCGGTTATCCGGGCGCTCCCAAGCGCGAGCGGATCGATGGGATCGACATCAGTCGCGCGGGCGGGCGCTTTACCGTCTACCCCCGTGCGCTGGCCGCCATCATGGCTGGTCGGCTCGGTTTCGGTCCGCTGCGCGGCGTGCGCCCCGACGTCGTGATCGACACCCAGAACGGGATCCCCTTCTTCGCCGCGGCCACGGGCGTGCCCTCGGTGGTGCTGGTGCATCACGGGCACCGTGAGCAGTGGCCGGTCGCCGGTCGCCTGGTCGGGCGGATCGGCTGGTGGATCGAATCCACGCTGTCCCCGCGCGTGCACCGCGACAATCAGTACCTCACCGTGTCGCTGCCCTCCGCCGAGGAGCTGTCGGTGCTCGGCGTGGACCGTGAGCGCATCGCCGTGGTCCGCAACGGCGCCGAACCGGTCCCGGCCGAGGTCGTCCCCGGCGACGACGACACCCGCGCCACCCACCCGCGCGTCGCGGTGCTGTCGCGCCTTGTCCCGCACAAGCAGATCGAAGACGCCCTCACCGCCGTCGCCCACCTGCGCGAGCGCTTCCCCGGCGTGCACCTCGACGTCATCGGCGACGGCTGGTGGGCCCCCAACCTGCGCGCCTGCGCCGACGACCTCGGCATCGCGGACGCCGTCACCTTCCACGGGCACGTCGACGAACGACGCAAGCACGAGATCCTCTCGACCGCCTGGGTCCACGTGATGCCCTCGCGCAAGGAAGGCTGGGGCCTGGCAGTCATCGAAGCCGCTCAGCACGGCGTTCCCACCATCGGCTACCGCAGCTCTCGCGGCCTCACCGACTCGATCGTCGACGGCGTCACCGGCCTCCTGGTCGACGATGCGCCCGCGCTCGCCTCAGCCGCCGCCGACCTCCTCGCCGATCCCGAGATCAGACTGGTCATGGGCGAAAAAGCCCGAGCCCGCGCCAACGAGTTCTCCTGGGAGCAGACCGGCGCCGGGGTACACACGGTTCTCGCCGCCGCGGCTCGCGGAGAACGGGTCTCGGGGTTGGTCGCGTCGCGCGACTGAGCGCGGGCTCTCAGCAGTGCTAAGTGACGCTCCGGCTCGCCGGACGACGCTCCAGTGGTGTGCGGTAGGGGCGTAGCGCGGCGGCGATCAGTCCTGCGAGCAGGAGTCCGGCCCAGAGAAGGTGGGCTGCGGCGGAAATTCTGCGTTGGGCCGGTGTGGCGGTGTCGAGGGAGGTAGGGGAGGGGACTCGATAGAGGGACAGGTCGGAATCCTGGTATTCGAGTTCGGCTGTGGCGAGGGTGTTCTCTGATGCGCCGAGGGGGCCGGGGGTGGTTCGTTCGATGAGGATCCAGCCGACGCCGAGGGCTGCCAGGTCGGCGGCCGGGGCGCCTCGGAGCAGCGCTTCCTCGACTGTGCGGGCGCGGTTGCCTTCGCCGGTGACCGCGTAGCCGCGGACGCGGAGTTCGCCGGTTTGTAGGACGTCGTGGGGGAGAATCCGCGGCGCGGGGTCGAGGACGGGAGCTGTTCCGCTGTAGGGGAATCGGCGGAACATCCCCCCGGGGAGTACGGCTATGTCACCGGGGGCATCGATATGGTCGATGACCTGCTGCCAGCCCGCGGGATAGTGGACGGGACGCATCGCGCCGCCGACTCCCCAGGCCAGGTCGGCCATGGGAAGGGTGATGAGAAGAATGAAAAGCGTTGCGGTGGAACGCAGTCCGAAGTCGGAGACCGACTCGGTGTCTGCCGCATCTGTGCTCCCCGGCTGCCCACCGGTCAGCAGTCGGCGGCTCGCAGCGGCGACGGTTCGGCACGCTGCCGCGGCGCACAGCGCGTACGCGGGCATCGCCAAGGCGACGTACTTCTGCGTATCCCGCAGCAGCCCGGCCCCCGGAACATGCACCATCAACCATTCCCCGGCCCCGAGCCCCCAACTGGTCGCGCCGAGGGCGGGCAGCACGATCGCCACCGCCGCGATCACCAGCAGTGCCCGCCCGTCACGGCCGAGCGCCCACACCGCCCGCACTCCGAGGACGACGATGCCGAGCAGCAAGAGCGTGCCGACCAGGGCGAGCGGAGTCGTGCGGCTCGCCGGTACCGCCTCGCCGTTCCAGATCCCACCGAGCCCGGCGAGGCTGCCGAGCGTGCCGAGCCACGGTTCGGCACGGGCCGCGAACGCCGAGACCCCGGCCGGGTCCGACGGCTCGGCCCCCGATCCGAGCGCGGTCGCGGTCAGCCAGGGCGCGCAGGTGGCGACCCAGAGAACAGTGGCGGGGAGGAAAGCCCGCCGCCCGATCAGCGCCAGCCCGATGACGGCGGCCAGCAACGAACCGGTCGGCGTCAACCCGGCCGCGGCGAAACTCGCGGTCAGCGCGGCCCACCCCCCGAGCGAGCCGAAGCGTTGAGTCGTACTGGATTCTGTTGCACCCGTGGCTGTTCTGATCCGCGCGGCGGCCAGCGCGGTCCACGGGAGGGCGGCGTAGCCGGCGAGCAGACTCCAGTGACCCTGCAGAAGTCGTTCGGCGACATACGGATTCCACAACGCGAGCGTCGCGGCGACCAATTGTGCTCCGGTAGAGGCGGAGACGAATCGTCGGGCGAGGACCGCCGCGCCGTAGCCGGCCGACCACAGCGCGACGATCAGAATCGCCTTCACGAGTATCCCGCCGTCGATAGCCGGCGAGAGCACCGCGAGCAAGGCATCTTGCGGAACGGCGCGTGGTGCGGCGGCCCCCAAGCCGAGTGCCGAATCGGTGAGGTACGAGCGCGGGGTACTCACCGCGTCCCGCAGCAGCAGATAGCCTGATCCGGCCAATGGTCCGACGATGATCATCGTGAGTAGAGCGCAGTATCCGGCTACCAAGGCCCTTGCACGCCCGCTACTCATCACGTCCACGCACCTTACGTCCCGTCGCGCGTCGCCGTGGCCGGGGTCGTATCGGCGCTGTTCGGGGTGGAATTGCTCGAGGTGAGTCCGCTCGGACTCACATTTTCGGGGTAGGCGTGATGGCGAACACAGGCAGGTGCGACGATGAGGCGTGTCCTCAGTCCGCCGCCCTCCCGTTGTCGCCGACCTGACCTGGGTGACGGCTGGCGCGATGACCGCCAACGTCGCCGGCTACCTGCTGCAACTGCTGGCGGCGAGCTGGTTGGGGGTCGGGGGGTACAGCGAGTTCGCGAGCCTGCTCGCGGTGCAGTTGTTGTGCGCGGTCCCCGCCCTGGCCATGCAGAACGTGGTCGCCCGAGAGGTGGTGCGCGGGGCGTCGCTGCGGGCCGTGCGGGCGATGATGTGGCGGTGCGCGGCGATGGTCGCCGCGGTCGCGGTGGTGCTGATTCCGGTGGTGGCCGGCGTGCTGAACGTCGGAGTGTGGGCCGCGGCCGCTGCGCTCGGTGCGGCACCCGCGTTGGTGATCCTCTCCGGTGAACAGGGAATCCTGCAGGGCGGCAACCACTTCCGTGCGCTCGCGACGGTACTCGCGATGGCCGGTACGGCCCGGGTGGTGCCCGCGCTGCTCGCGCTCGCGCTGGGCGGCGGTGCCGCCGGCGCGCTGTGGGCGGGTGCGGCGGGCATCGTCGGCGCGGCGATCGTCGCCGGGCGAATCGCTCGTTCGACGGCCTCGACCGAGGGCAGCAGCGGCGGGGACAGTCGAGAATCGGCCGCCGTCGGCGTCGTGCCGGTGTTGCGTGCTGTCCAGGTGCAAGCGGCGCTGATGGCACTGTCCTCGGTCGACCTGATCGTGGTCCGCATCGTCCTCGACGAGGTCGACGCGAGCCGCTATTCGCTGGGCACCATCGCCACCAAGATCGCGTTCTGGCTGCCGCAAGCAGTCGGCGTCGTGCTGTATCCCCGCATGGCCAAGCCCACCCAGTCGGCCCGTGCGATCCGCGACGCGCTCTCGGTGTTATCGGCGATCGGCGTCGTCGCGGTGATCGGCGCCGCTCTGGCCGCCCCCCTTGCCCCCCTGTTCGCCGGTGCCGATTACGCGCCCATTCAGGGTCTGCTGTGGCTGTTCGCCCTGCACGGCGCGATCCTGGCGGTACTACAGGGTGCCCTGCTCTCCGCGATCGCCGTCGAACGCACCGCCCTGGCGGCCGTCACCTGGATCGGCTTGGCCATCGAGATAACCCTGATGTTGGCCTTCGCTCGCACCATCGAATCCTTGATCGGCACAGCCGTCTCCGTAGCCGCCGTCACCACCACGATCGTCGCCGTCGTGGTCCTGCGAGCCGCCCGCACCACACCCCGAGTCTCGGAACTCCCCGAAGTGCCCCTCTCGGGTGCGGCGCGCCCTGACCTGGACTGACTGCGTCCCAAAAAAGCAACGGCCCCGGTCAATGACCGGGGCCGTCGAACAGCATCAGAGCTCAGGGACGCTTGTCGATATCAATCTGCTCGGTGGGAGTGTCGTAGTCCCCACGAGGGAACTGCGTGGTCGGCGCGTCGTCGCCATCCCAGCGAGTGGCCGCACTGTCATCAGGCGCCGCGGTAGGCGCGGGCGTCGGGCGCGTCCGACGAGGAGTCGCATGAGCCGGAGTGCCACCACCGCGCAGTCCGAGGAACAACCCCGCCAGCAACGCCAGCACACCGAGTACACCGAACACGATCGGCACCACGCGGCCGAACAGCGACAGCTTGTCGGTGTTCTCCTTGGCGATGGCGATCTGCGACTCGACGGTCGCCTCGTCGAACACCAGGTGCGACTTCAGCGCGGTGACCTCGGGCTTGTCCCCGGACCGCGCGTAGTACAGGTGGATCGACTCCCCACCCTTGATCACGGTGCCGGTCTCCGGCTCGACCCACAGGTCACGCACGTTGGTGTAGTAGCGCGTCATGGTGACGGGGGTGTCGCCACCCTCGACGCCCCACTTGGAGGCGGGCAGGGTGAGCCGGTTGGTCGGCGACTGTACGACGTCCCAGGTGCTGGTGACCGGCGCGGTCATCTGGAAGTGGTACACCTTCATGTTGTTGATCTCGGTCTCTTCGATGAAGTTCGCGTCGAAGGACTCGCGCACATTGATGTCGAAGTACGGGTAGGTCTTCTTCTCGGTGCCGATCGGGAAGCGGTAGCCGATGCCGGTGTGCTGCACCGGCTCCATGACGCTGCCTTCCTTGTCCACGGTCACCGCGATCGACCCGTTGGGGTTCGTCTCCACCGGCATGCCGGTGGTGCGCGAGATGGTGACGCGGTCGATGGCGGCGGTGAGCAGGCCGGTGTCGCCCTGCACGTCGGTGCGCCGCAGCGTCTGACCTGCCTGCAGCGTCATATCGTCGGCGTCGGAGGGCTCCTCGACGGTGACGAAACGCTGGGAGATCAGCGGCACATCCTTGTTCACCACAGCGGCACCCTCACCGGAGGTCAACGACTTGGAGTCGAGGACGAGACTTTCCTCGCCCTTCTGGTTCTCCGCGATCGTGGTGATCTCGAGATCGAGTGGAGTCTTGGCGACTTTGCTCACCGTGTAGGTGGGGATCAGCAGCGCGGCGACGAGTAATGCCGCGCCCAGACCCACGAGCACACAGGCGACCGTTCTTCTGGTACCGGCACTCAGTGCCATGCAAACTCTCCTCGTCGTTCGAACACGGATGGCCCGGTGGTCTGGTATTGCACCACAGGCACTCGTGAGCCCCGACACTAACAGCCCGGACTCCGAAGGTGCGGCGCTGTGCCGTGGAAATCGCCGACACGGCAGACTGGACTCCGATGACGACCGCCACCGCTCCCGTTTCGCCCCCGCGCGCCTTCATTCCCGCCCTCGAAGGAATGCGCGGGATGGCGGCGCTCGGTGTGTTGGTCACCCACGTCGCTTTCCAGACCGGAACGAGTGGGATATCGGTCCTCGGCCCGCTCCTGGAACGCTTCGATATGGCGGTCGCGGTGTTCTTCGCGCTGTCGGGTTTCCTGTTGTGGCGCCCACACGCGGCGGCTGCGCACGGTCTCGGCCGCGCGCCGAAGACCTCCCGCTACCTGTTGCACCGGGTGGCCAGGGTCATGCCCGCGTACTGGGTCGTTGTGGTGTTCGTCCTGCTGTTGCTGCCCGGCGCGGCGCATTCGGCGAACCTGCGGGTGTGGGTGTCGAATCTGTTTCTGTTGCAGGTGTTCGTGCCGTTGACGTTGACCGATGGGCTCACGCAGATGTGGAGCCTGTCGGTCGAGATGGCCTTCTACCTGGTGTTGCCGCTGCTGGCCTGGCTGGTCGTGCGCCTGCGCGGCCCCGCGGCCCGGTGGCGGGTGCCGGTGCTGTGCGGGCTGATCGCGGTGTGTCTGACCTGGAACCTGTGGCCGGTCCCGACGCCGGACGCGATCCACTCCGACAACTGGCTGCCCGCCTACCTGCCGTGGTTCGCGGCGGGCATGCTCCTGGCGGAACTGATCCACCTCGCGCGAGGTGATGTCCGGTGGGCCCGAATCCTGTCGAGTCAGCCCCTGATGTGGGCGTTCGCGCTCGCGGCATTCCTGCTCTCGGCGACCGAGTACGGCGGGCCGGCCGGTCTGGAACGCGCGCAGCCGTGGCAGTACGCGATGAAGATGGTGCTCGGCATGATCCTCGGCTTCTGCCTGCTCGCGCCCCTGGTACTACGCCGGTCCGGCGCACCGCACCGCTGGCTGGAATCGCGAACGGCTTCGATCTTCGGCCGCTGGTCCTACGGCATCTTCCTGTGGCACCTGGTGGTGCTCACCGTGGTCTTCCCGGTGTTCGGCATCATGCCCTTCCACGGACACTTCCTCTACGTGCTCATCCTGACCACCGCCCTCACCCTCCCGCTGGCCGCCGCCAGTTTCGCCCTGGTCGAAGAACCCGCGCGCCGCTGGGCGGCCCGCTGGGACAAGCGGACCGCGTCCGCGCGCCTCGAACCCGGAGCGGAATCGGTCGAGACCTCGGCGGTGCGCTGACTCACGGTCAGCGTCGACGTGGGAGCGCCGCCACCCCCACGGCGACGACCGCGACAACCGCCGGTGCCTGGGCCCACAGCGAGCCGCCCATGTATTCGGTACCGGACCGCCAGGTCCCCGTCGACAGGGCCGCCGCGGAGATCAACGTCCCGAGGCCCGCGAGCCAGGGCAGTGTCCGAGCCGTCACCGCGGGTCGGAAGTAGTTGCAGCCCAACGCGATCAGCGTGAATCCCGCACCGAACGGCCCGGAGATGACAGCGATCACGCCGGTCAGCCCGATCGCCGCGACCCAGCCGACACCCCAGGTGCTCGGTGCCGGGCCGACGTCGAGAACCGCACGTCGACGCGGAATCGCCAGCAGAACAAGGGGAATCAGCAACAGCAGTCCGCCGAAGATCGCCAGCCGATACCAGCGGTCCGCCGGGAACGACACCGTGATCTCCCCGCTGGTCCCAGGCGGAACGAGCCAAGCCTGCTGCCAACCGTCGACAACGATGGGCGACAGTTCCCGCCCGTCCGCGGTGTGCGCCTGCCAGCCGACATTGGTGCTCAGCGGCAGGACCAGCAGCTGAGTACCCGAAGCCGGATCCGGGACATCGGCGGGAGGCGCGGGTTCGGTGGGGTCTTCCGGTGCGGCGTCGGTGGGGGTGACGGCTTTGCCGGGGTAGGGGTCGGTGCGCGGCAGGCGTAGCCGGTCGACGGTGAACAGTTCGGTCGGTGCGACGGTGAGGTCGGGGTGGCCGGGCAGGAGTTCGATGTCGGCCGCGTCCTCGGGGCACGGCTGCGCGGAAACCGGTGCGCCGGAGCGCAGTTCGTCGGCAGTGGCGGTGATCGTCGTGTGGACGGCGCGCCCACCGATGGCGATCACCGGCCCCACGTCGCAGCCGATGGTGACGAGCCGGTCGCCCGGCGCGTGCGCGGGGTACTCGGGGCCGAGCACTTCCACTTCGGCCAGGCCCGCGGGCTGGGTGAGGACGAACCCGAGCGCGGTGCGGTCCAGAACCTCGTTCCAGCTCTGGATGGTGATCTCGACGCGATCGGTTTCGTTGGGGTACAGCGAGATCCGGGCCGGTTCACCGTGTTCGCGTTCGGGCAGTTCGCGGATCTGCGGGCCGTTGCCCAGGTTCACCGCCACGGAGGTGGCGGTGGCGGGTAGCCCGCCGAGGGCGGTGGTGATGTCGAGTCCGGTCACCATCGTCGGTTCCGGAAGTTCCAGTACCAGTGTGGGTCTGCCGCCCGCGAGCTCGCGCACGGTGGATTCCGGTGCGGTCCAGGTGGTCTTCGGGTCGCCATCGGTGGCCGCGAAGGCGGCGCCGCGCAGATCGGCGACATCGGCCTTGCCGCGCGCCACCGGCCTGGTGGGGTCGGTGAGCAGCCCCTCGAGCGCGGGACCGGGTCGGGTGCGCACGGTGAGGTCGGTACCGACGGTGAGCGGCTCCGGCACTGACAGGGTGCGTCCGAAGATGCCGGGTTCCTCGGCGGGCAAGCCGAGTCCCTTACTGCAGTGCACGCGGTCGGGACCGTCGAAACAGTTACCGCGACCGGGGAATTCCTGTCCGAGATCCCACCCGCTGACAATCGTTCCCGCGGCGACGTCGGGCAGCACCACCCGGTGCCGGATGTCGACGCGCACCGGGTCGTCCCGATTCGAATAGTCATCGAGCGTGAGTTCGCTGATCCCGAATTGCCCACCACGGGTGCCGGTTTCGGTGCGCGCCGCGGAGATCATCACCCAGTCGGACTTGCCCGCGGGCAGCGCGACGGACACGGGCTCACCGGGTTCGGTGATCCGCGCCGAGACCGTGCCGCGTTGGGTGCGCACCTCGACCCACTTCACCGGATCGCCCAGCGCCGCCGCCGTGGTGGTGAAACGCAGCGATCCGTTGGCGATCGGCTTATCCAGATCGAGCCGAATCCATTGCCCGAGAGCGAATTCGGAACCATTGCTGATCCACGCGGTGCTCGGATCGCCGTCGACGGCGGCCGCGGTGGAGCTACCGGGCGCCGCCCCGCCGATCTGGGTGGCGTCGGCGGCGGAGCTGGAGGCGGTGACCTTCGCGCCCGACCACTCGCCCTGCACGAGTTCGGTGCCATCGACGGGATAGTCGGAGACCAGATTGTGGGTGCGCCGAGCATCGTCGGCGGCGCGCACCGCGGAGTTGTGATTGTCGACCCGGCCGAAGTCGGACTCTCGATCCATCGGAGTGTCGGTCAGCAATACGGGCCGCGGAGGCAACCCGGCACGCTGCGCGTCCGCTTCGAGAAGCACCGGCGCCGTGGGGTTCTCGCTGTCTCGACGCACCCGCTCCAGAACCTCGGGACCGCCTCGGACTACGGGGATCGAATCCAGCGGGGTGGTGTACGCGCCGGGGAATCCGGGCGGTGCCCCGGTACCGCTGCGCACGTCGACGGGCGTGCCGGGCGGCGGCACGTCGACCCGGTAGATTTCGACCGCCGGATAGGCGGGCAGCAGATCGTTGTCGACCACCAGTCCCGCATCCGCCGCGCGCGGCCCGATATTCGCGCCGAACGAGGTCACCTTGGTCAACCCCGGCGAGCCCTCGATCGCGCGGTGCGCCAGGATCGGCCGGGTGGAACGCGACGTCTCGGGGTCGAGGTCGTTGCGCAACACCAGGAAGCCGATGCCCTGGTCGGCGAGGGTCGCGGCGAGACCGGTCGAGGGCCTGCCGTCGGCGATCAGCCGCTGCACCGAATCCATCGCGCGGATCGTGCCGGGCGGATTAAGCGGAACCGAATCGCGCACGGCCCACGGGGTACTCGCCAAGGCTTGCAGCGGTTCGTCGCGGGTGAGTCCCCAGATCTGACTGCCGAACGGCGCGCCGGGCACCACGAGCGCGCGGGTGTCGGCGGCATTGTCGGCCAGCCACTCGGCGGTATCGGTCCAGTAGGCGGGCACCCGGTCGTAGGCGCCGCGCGGGGCGAGTCGACCGGTCCACGCCAGCGAGGTCGCGAGGGCGAGCGCGGCCAGGACCAGCGCGGCGACCGCGACGAGCCGATCCCGCTCGGGATGGGCGAAAGAGCTGCGCCACACCGGCATCGGCACGGAGGCGGGCAGGGCGACGCGACCGAGCAGGTGTGCCAGCCCCACCACCAGCGGCAGCCGGATCAGCGGTTCGAGTTTGTGCACATTCCGCAGCGGCGCACCGCCGGAGTCGAGGAAGATCCGCACCGATTCGGCGAACGGCCCACCGAGCGTCCCGACATACCCGGCACAGATTCCCGCCAGCCCCACGCACAGGATCAGCGCGAATCTGCCCCGAAACGGCATCGTCGACCGGGCGAGTCCGGCCATGCCTGCCGCCGCGAGCAGCCCGGTCGCCAGCACCGCGGCAGGCTGGGTCACCAGCACCGCGCCGGCGATCCGCTCCGGCGAGACGAACGGCGTCCAACTATCGGTCCCGCGCAGCACCTCGCTCAGCGCGGCCCACTGCGTCGTCACCCCCGAGGACTCGATGAAATCGAGGAACGGCGGACTCACTTTGCCGAGCAGCAGCAGCGGCACCACCCACCACAAAGTGGCGAGGACCAGCAGCGGAATCCATGCCCGCGTAAACCGCCACCACTGCCGATTCGGCCGATAGGAAGCCCACCACAGTGCCGCGGGCAGGAACGCCGCCACGGTCGCCACGGCATTGACCGAGCCCATCAGCGCCAACGCCAACGCACTGCCCGCGGGAGAGAGCGGGCCGCCGCGCCGTCGTTTGATCGCCGTGCCGAGTGCCGCGGGCGCGAGCAGCACCCACGGGGCCAGCATCATGGGCAGGGTTTCCGAGGAGATCGACCCGAGCGTGGTGAGCACTCGCGGCGACAACGCGAAGGCGATGCCCGCGATCACGCGTGACCCGCGCGAGCCGATGCCGAGCGTTTCGCACAGCTTGACGATGCCCCAGAACCCGGCGAGCAGGAGCAGCGCCCACCAGACGCGCTGGGTGACCCACGCGGGCAGGTGCAGCAGGTGCCCCGCGGAGAAGAACGCGCCGTGCGGGAAGAAGTAGCCGTAGGCCTGGTTCTGGACCTGGCCCATCGGGGCCTGGCTGCTCCACAGGTGCGATGCCCGCGCGAGGAAGCCGAGCGGGTTCTGCGCGAGGTCGTATTTGGTGTCGGCGACGGTGAGGCCGGGCGCCTGCGCGAAGGTCAGTACGAAGGCGGCTACTACCGAGCCGACGAGCCAGCGCCAACCCAGTGGCGCCCTGTCCGGTTGCCCCGATGCGGGGCGCGACGCGCGGGCGTCAGCCTCAGCGGCTGCCGTATTCAGGTGCGTTGAGCAGCGACGAGTCTTTGTCACCGCTGCGGTCGATCGAGGGCGCCGTGTTCTGCTGCACCGCCGCCGTGATGGCGAAGACGGCGATCGCGCTCAGCAAGGCGCCGCCGACCGCGCTGGCAACAGCCGGAACAGCAAACTTCATCGCGCACTCCAATACGCTCGGCGTCGGGGCCTGTCTCCGGCAAACCTAGCAGGTCTATCGGGCTCGGTCAGTCGTTGGGCAGCTCGCAACGCAGGGCGCCGAGCAGGGTGCGAAGTTTGGCGGTCGTCTCGGCCAGCTCCGCCATGGGGTCCGACGCCGCCACGATCCCGCCGCCCGCGCTGGCTCGCAGGACGCGCTGATCGGCGGATAGTTCGCCGCCGCGAATCGCCACGACCCATTCGCCGTCGCCGTCGTCGTCACACCAGCCCACCGCCCCGCCGTAGAACCCGCGCCACGGTTCGTCGGAGGTGATGGCGTCGAGCGCGGCGGCGAAGGGCGTGCCGTTGACCGCGGGGGTCGGGTGCAGCAGCAGCGCCAGGTCGAGTGCGGTGGTCGACGAATCGCGCAGCACGCCGTGGATGGGCGTGGCGAGGTGCCAGACCTGTTCGGTGCTGAGGAGTTCGGGCGCGTCGGGGATGTGGAGCTCCGCGCAGACCGGCGCCAGTTGGGCACGGATCCAATCGATCACGAAGGCGTGCTCGTCGTGATTCTTGGTGCTGGACAACAGCGCTGCGGCCTGCTTCGCGTCATCGGTGGGGTCGGCGAGGCGGGGGAGGGTGCCTGCCAGCGGATGCAGGCTCACGCGATCGCCGCGCCGTGCGACCAGCACTTCGGGCGTCGCGCCGATCAGCGTCTCGCCCGCTCGCCCCGCCGCGGACAGATCTACCGCGTACACCGCAGCGTTCGGATGCCTGGTCAGCAGGTGGCCGGCCAGCACCTCCGGTTCCAGCGGCGCGTCGGCCGCCAGCACCATCGACCGCGCGGCCACCACCTTGCGCAGTTCGTTCGCGGGGTCGCCGAGTAGCTCGACCAGCTTCGTCACCCGGGCCACATGCTCTGGTGCACTGGGTATCTCGGCCACCACCCGCACGTCGGGCAACGCAGGCAGCGCGGCGGGCCGCCACGGACCCGCGGTGTGCAGCACGCTCTCGGGCTCCCAGAGCGCGGCCGCCGTGCGCGGATCGAACGGCAGCGCACCGACGATCAACCTCGGCGCAGTCGTCCGACGCAATGCCGCGACCGCCTGCCGGGGATCCGAATAGGTCGCGCGCACGCCCGAAGTCCGCAACACCGCGTCGGGTCGAGCGAGCAGGAATTCGTTCATGGTGTCTCGACCATAGCTCCGAGACCGTGGCATCGATTCGGGAGAGCGATCGAACTCTCACTGGTCGGGCGGCACCAGGAAGACCGGCCGGTGGCCGTGCTTGAGCACCGCCTCGGCGACGCTGCTGTGCAACAGCGCGCGCAACCCCGTTGAACCGCGCGTACCGGCGACGATGATGTCGACGTCGAGCTCATCGGCGCAGGCCACGATGGCGTTCCAGATCGTGGTCGTGCACTCGGCGGTGCGCGGTTCGGCGTCGATCCCGGCCAGTTTCGCCAGGTGCACACCCTCGGCGTTGATCTTGCGGGCGTCGGAGTAGGCGATGTCCTCCACCTCCTCGTCGGGCACCCAGTCCGGCTGCATCACCCCGGAGATCCCGGAGATGCGCGCGGCCTGGCGCACCATCGGTTCCCATGCGGTGAGCAGAATCGCGCGTTCGGCGGTCAGGAACCGCCCGGCGTACTCGATGGCTCGTTTGGCGTGTTCGGACCCGTCGTAGGCGATGAGCATCCGATCGCATGCCATGACGACCTCCTGCGCTGGTCGGAGCGGCTTTTTCCTCAGGTTACCCCTGGGCGGAGGGTATCGATCCGAACCAGCGTTGTGGGGTTCGCGACCCGGGCGGGCTAACGTGGAGCGCATGCGGAAATCGCCTGTGGTCGTGTTCGCAGTCCTCGCCGCCGTTGCCACCGCTTGTTCGGGAGGATCGTCGAACGAGACGACGCCCGCGGCCAGTAGCAGCGGAGTGGCCGCCCCCTCTGTCGCTGGGGAGTCGAGTGCGCCCGCGTCGGCGACGCCGATCCAAAGCAATTGCGGCGCAGACTATCTCGCCAAACTCTCCCAGCGGGAGAAGCTCGCCCAGCTGCTGACCGTCGGCATCACCGGTTCGGCGGATGCCTCGAATGTGGTGAGTTCGGAGCAGGTGGGCGGCATCTTCGTCGGCAGCTGGACCGATCCGAGCCTGCTCGACCGCGCCGCGCTCGACGCGGTGAAAGCTCAGGCCAAGGTGCCGCTGATGGTGACGATCGACGAAGAGGGCGGGCGTGTCTCGCGCGCGAAGAACGTGATCGGCGCCGTGCCGTCGGCCCGCGAGATCGCGCAGACCCAGACCCCTGAGCAGTTCTACCAGCTCACCCTGACCAGGTCGAAGGCGCTGAAGGACGTCGGCATCACGGTCGATTTCGCGCCCGACGTCGATGTCAGCAGCCAGCCCGACGACAGCGTGATCGGCGACCGCTCCTTCAGCGACGATCCCAAGGTCGTCTCCGAATTCGCGGGCGCCTACATCCGCGCGTCCAACGAGGTGGGCCTCGGTTCGGTGATCAAGCACTTCCCCGGCCACGGCTCTGGCTCGGGCGACTCGCACACCGGCGCCGTAACCACCCCGCCGCTGGATCAGTTGCAGAACACCGACCTGGTGCCGTTCCGCGACCTGGTGAACTCCGGCGCGGCGGTGATGGTCGGTCACCTCGACGTCCCCGGCCTGACCGACCCCGGTGTGCCCGCCAGCATCAGCCCGGCCGCGATGACGCTGCTGCGTGAGGGCACCGGCTACGGCGCCCCGCCGTTCAACGGTCCGATCTTCACCGACGATCTCAGCGGCATGGCCGCCATCACCGCCCGCATGTCCATCGTCGACGCGGTCGAGGCCACCCTCCTCGCGGGCGCCGACAACGCGCTGTGGATCAGCAGCGACGCGGTGCCGCAGGTACTCGACCGTTTGGAACAGTCGGTCTCTAGTGGCAAACTGCCCGCCGACCGGGTCGACACTTCCGTACTGCGGATGGCGCGCTACAAGGGCGTAGCGCTGGGCTGCTGATCGTGCCCGGCGACTGTGCGGCAAATGAGCGCGGGTGAACTTACCTTGAAGTAAGATAGGTGGTTCACCCTGCGGTAGGAGAGTGGATGGCAGGCGGGACCAAGCGACTTCCCCGGGCGGTTCGCGAGCAGCAGATGCTCGATGCCGCCGTCGAGGTGTTCGCGCGCAAAGGCTTCCACGACACGTCGATGGATGCCATCGCCGCCGAGGCGAAGATCTCCAAACCGATGCTCTACCTGTACTACGGCTCCAAGGACGAGCTGTTTCGCGCCTGCATCCAGCGCGAGGGTCTGCGTTTCATCGAAGCCGTCGCGCCCGCGGGCAACCCGCAACTGACCCCCCACGAACAGGTCCGCACCGCGCTGGAGGGCTTCCTCGATTTCGTCGACCGCAATCGGCAGTCCTGGCAGGTTCTCTACCGACAGGCTATCGGTCAGCAAACTTTCGCCTCCGAAATCGACAATGCCCGTGAGCGCGTCATCGAGCTCACCGCGAAACTGCTGGAATCCAGTGCCAAGAACGCCGACCCCGGCACCAATTTCGAGGTCGTCGCGGCGGCGGTGATCGGCGCGGGTGAGGCCATCGCCGACCGGGTCGCGAGCGGGCGGATCGAAGTGGCCGAGGCGGTCGACCTGCTCGACGATCTCGCCTGGCGCGGTCTGGCCGGTCGGAAGAAGACCGACTAGCGGTTGCGCCGCGCCCCGTCGGCTGCGATCGTGCACGGTTGACGTTTCACGAAAGACGGGGTGGCAGTGTTCGGTGTGTTGAAGCCGTGTGCGCACGGCGCGGCGAAATATGGCATCGATCCGGGGCAGTGGCAGGCACACATGTGCGGGCTGTGTCTGGGTCTGCGTGACGGGCACGGTCAGTTGGCCCGTGCGGCAACCAATACCGATGCGATCGTGCTCAGTGTGCTCACCGAGGCGCAGTCGGGTGCCGGTGCGCGCACGACCGCGGGACCATGTCCGCTGCGCGGAATGAAGCGCGCCTCGGTGGTCGCCGCGAGCGCGCCTGGCGTGCGTTTGGCCGCCACCGCGTCACTGCTGTTGGGTGCGGCCAAGATTCGCGATCACGTCGACGACGGTGATGCGTCCGCTGTCGCCCGTGGTCCGATGCGCAGGGTGTCGAACATCTGGGCGGTACGAGCCGAGCAGCAGGCAGACCTGATCGGGCTCGATGTGCGGCCGATGCTGAACGCGATCGCCACCCAGTCCTCGCTGGAGTCCCGCGCTGCGGCCTTCAGTGCGCAAGGGTGTGCGGGTCATCCGGGTTCGACCTCGCTCGACGAACTCACCGGGCCGACTCAACTCTGTGCCGCCACCCTCTTCGGGCATACCGCCACGCTGGCCGGTCGCCCGGAAAACGTTGCCGCTCTCCAGGAGATCGGTCGGCACGTCGGTCGTATCGCGCATCTGGCCGACGCCATCGAAGACCTCGAACGCGACCGTGCCCGCGGCCGTTTCAATCCATTGGAGGCCACCGGCACGGATATGCCCCGGGCCTACGATCTGCTGCGCGAGAGCGAATCCCACATCCGTCGGGCCGCGGCCGAGGCCGAACTCGATCAGCTGCCGGCCGTGCGCTGGGCGCTGCTCGATCCGCTGGCGAGCCTGCTGCGAAGCCTCGGCCGTGGGCTCGGCATCGCGGTCGGACATGCCTGTCGTACTTCCGTTACGGCTCAACAGCATTCGCCGTACGAGTTCCCGTCGCCGCCGAGTCGCCGCCCGGGCCGACCTGGTCCGTTCAAGGCCGGTGGGCTGATCCTGGGCGTCTATTGCACCGGCATGGCCTGCTGTGTCGATCACACCAGTCCGTGCACCGGCGAACAGAAGGACGCCTGGGCCAAGAACTGCGACTGCGGCAGTTGCTGCGATTGCGGTGACTGCTGCGGTAACTGCTGCGGCGAGGACTGCTGCTGTGGCGACTGGCTCGCGCGGTGGCGAATCCGCCTACCGCGCGAGCCTCTTACGGTCGAACCCCTACTCGCACTTCACAACCGGGATCGGGTCGTACTTCACGGTCCGCGTATGCCGCGACACCTGGGCGCCGGACTTCGCGTCGGTGATCACCCTGGTGTCGGAGATGGTGAAGCCGGGCGCACCCTCGGAGGCGATGCAGTCCTTGCCCTTGGGCAGGACGACCTCGTTGGGCTCGGTCGGCTTCGACTTCTCACCCGTAATCGATTCCACGTTCACGGTTTTGGTGCCCCACAACCGCACGGTGATATCGGATCCGGTGGCGACCGCCTGAATGTAGACGCCGGTCGTGCCGGTGTTGCGGAATGCCAGGTCGATCGCACCGTCGAACACGGTCGCCTCGCGCGCGGCCGGGTAGCGCGAGATGTAGTAGCTGTGCTCGGTGTGTCCGCCGTCTTCCATCCCGGCGAAGTAGGCCGCGTTGTAGAGCGTGGTGGCGAACTGGCTGATGCCGCCGCCCACTGCGGTACTCGGCCTGCCCTTGTCGATGATGCCCGACTCCACATAGCCTTCCGCGGCGGTGCGCGGACCGGTGAACTCGTTGAGCGAGAACGTATCTCCCGGCTTGATCACCGCCCCGTCGACCTTGGCGGCGACCGTGCGGATGTTCACTCCGGAGGGTCCGCTGAAGCCGCCGGTGGTGAACTGGCCGATCGTCTCGTTCACCCCGAGCGCGTTCGCGGCCTCGGTGGTGAGCTTGGGCTCGACGCGCTGATACACCACCGGGGTGGTGCGCGGACCCGACTGCGTGAGCAGGGCGGGCAGCTTCTCCAGCGTCTTGGGCCAGTCGATCTTCTCGCCGACCACAGCGGGCACGACGGTCGGCTTACCCGCACCGACCGTAAAGGTGGCGTCCTTGGGTTCCACCTCGGACTTCGCCAATTGCGGTGCGAGCAACGCGATTACGGCTTCGTTGTTGATCTGGGGCGCCAGTCCGCCGTTGCCGTCGGGGACGAAACCGAGCACGTCGGCGATCTGGCCGGTGGTCAGCGAGGCTTGAACGTCCTTGCCGGACAAGGTGATCGGTGAGGCGACAGCCGGCGTCGCGATCTCGCGCAACGCCGCCTGTACGGCATCGGTGCGCACGGCGACGGGTGCGGCCACCACTGGCAGATCCAGTTGGCTGCTGGCGGCCCAGCGGTCGGTGATGGTGGTGCGCGCGGACTCGGTGTCGAGCACCCGGCCGGGCACCGGCGCGACCGCGACGGGTCTGCCGTTCTCGAACCGCACCGTGCCTTCGACAGTCGGATTGTCGTGGACGCGGAAATCAGCGAGCTGTGCGTCGAGAGCCGCGGTGTCGACGGTGCTCGACACCGGTACCTCGCGGGTACCGAACAGGGAGATCAGTCGGCTCACCGGGTTCAACGGCTGACCGCCGACGGCGTCCCAGGTGCGGTCGTAGTCCACCGACAGACCGGCTGCGGCAGGCACCATGCTCGCCTGGACGTCACCGATCCGTACGGGGAGCGGTCGTTCGGCCTTGGGTCCGAGCTCGGTGTGCAGCAGCGCGTCGGCTTCGGCCTGGTCCATCCCGCCGATGTCGATACCGGCGACGACGACGCCGCGCGCCACCTCACCCGAGCTCAACGCGAGGTCGGCCAGGTAGGCGGCGGTTCCGACGGCCAGCACGGCGCCGACCGCGATCCCGATTCGCTTGACCAGCTGCTGGTTGCCCGGCGGGGTCGGCGGCTGGTTGCCCGCCGGGCCGGGAGTGGGTGACCAGCGATCGCGGGTCACGGTGTTCAGGGGCTGGGTGAGGGCGGTGGTGTCCGGATCGAAAGTGCGATTTGATTCGAGCAGCTTGCGTAATCCGACCTCGCCCCTTCGGTCGGCCGGTTGTCCGGCGGTCGACTCGCTGGGCACGGAGGTCCTTCCGTTAGGTTGGCCCCGAATGTTTGCGGGGTCCGGCCCGAGGGTAACGCGCTTCGGCGCGCTCGGCAGCTCGGCACCGGGTCGGGGGCAGCAGAAAGGCTCCGTGTAGTTGCCGGGTCGGGGGTCTGGCAACTACACGGAGCCGATCTGTTTATCGTGGCCCGGAGCGGGGCGTTACAGCCCATACGGAAGAATTTCGGCGCGCTGGGCGACGCCGCCACGGCCGAGGTCGCGGCGGCGCGAGACAATCGAGGTGAGACTCGACACCACGGACCGGACAACGAGGAGAACTGATGCAGCTGGGAATGATCGGCCTCGGCCGGATGGGTGCCAACATCGTGCGCCGGATCGTGCGCGACGGGCACACCGCCGTGGGGTACGAGCGCCACCCAGGGCCCCTCGCCGACCTGGAATCCGAGCTCGGTGACAAGTTCAGCGGCACGACCGACCTTGCCGATTTCATCGGCAGGCTCGAGGTTCCCCGCGTGGTGTGGGTGATGATCCCCGCAGGCGCCACCGGTGCGGTGATCGAGAACGTCGCCGAGCTGCTCGAGCCGGGCGACATCATCATCGACGGCGGAAACAGCCGCTACCACGAGGACATCAAACGCGCGAAGGCGCTGGAGCCCAAGGGCATTCACTATCTGGACATCGGCACCTCGGGTGGCGTTTTCGGCCTACAGCGCGGCTACTGCCTGATGATCGGCGGGAACAAGGCCCAGGTCGACTACCTGGAGCCGCTGCTGAAGACCATCGCTCCGGGCTACGAGTCGGCCCCGCGCACCCCTGGCCGCACCGGTGAGCCGTCGCAGGCGGAGAAGGGCTATCTGCTGTGCGGTCCGCACGGTGCGGGCCACTTCGTGAAGATGGTGCACAACGGCATCGAGTACGGCGCGATGGGCGCCTACGCCGAGGGTCTCAACATTCTCGAGCACGCCAACGCGGGCTCGGAGTACCTGCACGGTGAGCACTCCGCCGAGGAGACGCCGATGGAGCATCCCGAGTACTACATGTACGACCTGGACATTCCGGCCATCACCGAGGTGTGGCGTCGCGGTTCGGTCGTCGCCTCCTGGCTCCTCGACCTCACCGCATCGGCGCTGGTCGCCGACCCCGACCTGGACTCTTACAGTGGTCGAGTCTCCGACTCCGGCGAAGGCCGCTGGACCGTCGACGCCGCCATCGACACCGCGGTCCCCGTCCCGATTCTCTCCGCAGCCCTCTATCAGCGCTTCTCCTCCCGCGGCCAGGCCCTCTACGCCGACAAGATGCTCTCGGCCATGCGAAAGGCGTTCGGCGGCCACAACGAGCTGCCGCAGAAGTAGCCAGACGCGCATATCCCGAAAGGCGTTCGGTGGCCACAACGAGCTGCCGCAGAAGTAGCCAGACGCGCCTATTCCGAAAGGCGTTCGGCGGCCACAACGAGCTGCCGCAGAAGTAGGCGATAAGCCCCCTAGACACCCGCAACCGGCCCTTCGTCGTCAGACAGAGGGCCGGTTGTCGCGTTTTCGGACGGATTCCGGCCGAGCGAAAATTCTCGGATCCTACCCGCGCCGCAGAGTAAAACGACTATGTTCCACAAAATAAGAACACGTTCCTATTTTCCAGGACAATCGTCCAGTCCGACCTATACCTTGTGGTCAGAGGGGGGAAGCCCACCTGATGAGGAATTCGCCCCGGCCGTGTTCGCCGGGGCTATGGAGGAAAAACATGTTCCGGACTTCGCGTATCGCCGCGGGCGTCGCCACCACCGCTCTGGTCGTCGCCGGTGTCGGTGTCGGCTTTGGATCCGGCGTCGCCGCCGCCGCCGCCTGCGCGGTGAGCAGTCACGACACCAAGCAGGACTGGAGCACCGTCGGTGTCACCCACGTCTACGACAAGATCGCCAGCGCCGAGCAGATCGGCGTCGGCACCTCGGTCACCTACAAGGTGATCGTGGGGACCACCGGGATCGGCAACCCGTACGTCAACACCATCACCGACTTCCCGCCGGTCGGCTTCGGCGCGCCGACCAAGGCCACCATCACCGCCTATCACGCGGTCGGCGGCCAGGTCACCGAGGACGTCACCGCCGAGCCCAACGCGGGCGGTTGGAAGGTGACGAGCACCGGCTGGTTCGTCAACTCCGGCAACCCGGTCACCTTGACCATCACCTACCCGGTGCCCAGCGGCATCAAGGTGGGCCAGATGGTCACCAGCGGTGGCGTCGGCGTCGCAGGCACCGTGGGCGTGAGCAATGAAATGCCCGGCCTCACCGCCTGTTTCACCGCGCGCGGTGCCAACGCGGGCGAGACGGTGATCGGCAGCCTCGGCGACAACGGGCTGGGTTCCGATGATGGCCAGCTGAGCTCCACCGGCTCGCTGAGCGACATCATCTCCGACGTGCTGGGCGATCTGATCGGTAGCTGATCGCGTAGCACCTGGTCGCCGGGACGGATTCGCGCTGCCGTCCCGGCGAACCATTTCTGTGTGGCGCGATTCGATTCGAACTCTGTGAGGACTCTTGTTCACCTGCATGCGGACGGTGCTGACCGCGCTCGCTGTCACCGCGCTGTCGGTCGCGTCGATCGGGACGGCCGACGCGGACGGATCGAGGCTGGATCGGATCGAACGGCCAGGCCAGCGGCAGCAGATGCTGCACGTGTACTCCGCGTCGATGGACCGGGTGATCCCGCTACAGGTCATCACCCCACACGACACCAGCGCGCCACGGCCGACGCTGTATCTGCTCAACGGCGCGGGTGGCGGGGAGGACATCGCGAACTGGTACAACCAGACCGACATCGTGCAGTTCTTCGCCGACAAGAACGTCAACGTGGTCACGCCGGCGGCAGGTGCGTTCTCGTACTACACCGACTGGCAGCGCGACGATCCGAAGCTCGGCCGCAACAAGTGGCAGACCTTCCTCACCGAGGAACTCCCGCCGATCATCGACGCCACCATGAACACCACCGGTGTGAATGCCATCGCGGGCCTGTCGATGTCGGCCACGGCGGTGCTCAACCTGGCCATCGCCGCCCCCGACCGCTACCGCGCGGTCGGCGCCTACAGCGGCTGCGCCTCGGTGGATGACCCGGTGAGTCGTGCCTACATCGATTTCGTCCTGGCCCGTGGCGGAGCCGACCCAGCCAACATGTGGGGCCCGCCCGGCGATCCCGCCTGGCGCGCGAACGACGCCTACCTCAACGCGGAACGCCTGCGCGGCAAGGCGATCTACCTCTCCAGCGCGAACGGTCTGCCCGGCGTCGCCGAAACCCTCCCGCCCGGTGCCACGCCCGGAAAAGTCATCGGCATGACCGACCAGATCCTCCTCGGCGGCGCCATCGAGGCCGCCGCCAACCTGTGCACCCAGCGACTCGCCGCCCGCCTCGCGGAACTGAACATTCCCGCCCACGCCGAATTCCGCCCCGCGGGCACCCACACCTGGAAGTACTGGGAACAAGACCTGCACAAATCCTGGCCACTTCTCGCCGCCGCTATCGACGCGAACTGACAGTGGTTCGCGCAACGTGAATGGCTTGTAGCACTAGGCAATTCGAGGGTCAAGCCCAAGGAAGTTATGGATAACGCCCGCTTCGAGGCACCCGATGTGGTTATTAGCTTCGCTCAGTTTGTCCTTTGAAAGGCTTGTCATGCATCGTCGAATGATCCGAGTTCTTGTTGCCACCGCGGCCGTCGCCGGAATCGCCGCAGGCGCGCCCGCCGCGCTCGCCGCCCCCGCGCAGCCGGCGGTGGTAGCCGAATCGGGTTCCGCCGGAACCGGTTCCGCCGCGATCGATATTCCACTCGGCTTCATCAAGCTCCTCATCTGCGGGCCATGGGGGTCCACGCAGCCGCACCCGAACCCGATGTGCCCGGGTGGTCTCCGAAGAATCGGAGACCACCCGCCGTCGCTGTGTGATCGGCGCGGACTAGCGCTCGATGATCGCCACCACGCCCTGGCCGCCCGCGGCGCAGATGGAAACCAGCGCGCGGCCGGAACCCTTCTCCGCCAGCAGCTTCGCGGTCGAGGCGACGATACGGCCGCCGGTCGCGGCGAACGGGTGGCCCGCGGCGAGCGAGGAGCCGTTCACGTTGAGCTTGCTGCGGTCGATGGAGCCGAGCGCGCCGTCGAGGCCGAGGCGCTCCTTGCAGTAGGCGTCGGACTCCCACGCGGCCAGGGTGGCCAGCACCACGGAGGCGAAGGCCTCGTGGATCTCGTAGTAGTCGAAGTCCTGCAGGGTCAGGCCGTTGCGGGCCAGCAGGCGCGCCACCGCGTAGGTGGGCGCCATCAGCAGGCCGTCGGGGCCGTGGATGTAATCCACCGCGGCGACCTCGGAGTCCACCAGGTGCGCGAGCACCGGCAGCTTGTGCTCGGCGGCCCACTCGTCGGTGGACAGCAGCACCGCCGACGCGCCGTCGGTGAGCGGGGTGGAGTTACCCGCGGTCATGGTGGCGTCGCCCGCCTTGACGCCGAATACCGGCTTCAGGGTGGACAGCTTCTCCACGGTCGAGCCGGGACGCAGGTTGTCGTCACGGGTCAGGCCGAGGAACGGGGTGACCAGGTCGTCGAAGAAGCCACGGTCGTAGGCGGCCGCCATGTTCTTGTGCGAGAGGTAGGCCAGCTCGTCCTGAGCCTCGCGGGCCACGCCGAATTCCTTGGCGGTGATGGCGGCGTGTTCACCCATCGACAGCCCGGTGCGCGGCTCGGCGTTCTTGGGGATCTCGATGCCGAGCATCGAGGGGCGCAGCTGGCCGACCAGCTTGAGCTTGTCCTTGTTGGTCCTGGCGCGGTTGGCGGTGAGCATCCACTCGCGCATGTCCTCGCTCACGCCGATCGGCGCGTCGGAGGTGGTGTCGGCGCCGCCACCGATGCCGGACTCGATACGGCCGAGGGCGATCGCGTCGCCGACGGTCACGATCGACTGCAGGCCGGTGCCACAGGCGAGCTGCAGGTCGTGGGCCGGGGTGTAGGGCGAGAGCTTCGAGCCGAGCACGCTTTCGCGAATCAGGCTGTGCTCGCCGACCTTCTTGAGCACGGCGCCGCCGACGACCATGCCGAGGCGCTCGCCCTGCAGCCCGAACCGGCTGACCAGCCCGTCGAGGGCCGCGGTGAACATGTCCTGGTTGGACGCCTTGGCGTAGGCCTTGTCCGAGCGAGCGAAGGGGATTCGGTTGCCGCCAACGATGGCGACCGGGCGCTGGGTCTTCGCGGCCTTGGCAGTGCTGGTCTCAGCAGTGCTGTCCTTGGCCGTCGCCGAGCGGGCTTTGCTTGTCACTCGAGTTCTCCATGGTCTCGTCGGTTCCGGGTAACGCCGGCCGGTGGAATAGGCCCCCGTGCGGTCGCGGCGTCGTATCGGTTTACATTAAACTTACTCCGGAGTAAGTTCGTTGTCGACACCGTACCCGCAAGTGTGCGCTCACACGGGGGACACTGGGCGGAGCACGGTCACACACTCGTCGAGCACAGAGAAGGTAGGAACAGTGGCAGCCAAGAGCAAGGGTGCACCGAACCTCTACGGATCTTTCATCCACTCCGCCCCCGGCGCGTTCCTCGCGAGCAAACTGGGCCTCCCACAGCCGGCTGAGCTGCGCCGATACAAGGCGGGCGAGCCCGCCCTGCCCGGCCCGGTGCTGCTCGGTGGCAAGGGCCGCCTGGCCGAGCCGGTCCGCGCGCTGCTGTCGGACTACACCGTCGCGGACTCGCTCGACTCGGGCACCAAGTACGGCGCGCTGGTCTTCGACGCCACCGGCATCGACTCGATCGACAAGCTCGCGCAGCTGTTCGAATTCTTCCAGCCCGCCATGCGCAACCTCGCTCCTTCGGGGCGTGTCGTGGTTCTCGGCACCACCCCCGAACTGGCCGGCTCGGTCGATGAGCAGATCGCCCAGCGCGCGCTCGAGGGCTTCTCGCGTTCGGTCGCCAAGGAGCTGCTGCGCGGCGCCACCGGCCAGCTCGTCTACGTGCACCCCGAAGCGGGCGCCGCCGCGACCGGCCTCGAGTCGACCCTGCGCTTCCTGCTCTCGGGCAAGTCGGCCTTCGTCGACGGTCAGGTCATCCGCGTCGGTTCCGCCGATTCTGTCGCCCCGGCTTCGTGGGACAAGCCGCTCGCCGGCAAGGTCGCTGTCGTGACCGGTGCCGCACGCGGTATCGGCGCCACCATCGCCGAGGTGTTCGCCCGTGACGGCGCCACCGTGATCGTCGCCGACATCCCCGCCGCGGGCGAGGCCCTGTCCGACACCGCGAACAAGATCGGCGCCACCGCGCTGGCCCTCGACGTCACCGCGCCCGACGCCGCCGAGCGGCTGGCCGACTTCGCCACCGAGCGTTTCGGCGGCATCGACATCGTGGTGCACAACGCAGGCATCACCCGCGACAAGCTGCTCGCCAACATGGACGAGGGTCGCTGGAGCTCGGTGATCAACGTCAATCTCGCTGCACCGCACCGCATCACCTCCGGCCTCGTCGCCAAGGGCGTGCTCAAGGAAGGCGGCCGCGTGATCGACGTGTCCTCCATCGCGGGCATCGCGGGCAACCGTGGTCAGACCAACTACGGCGCGTCCAAGGCGGGCGTCATCGGCATGGTCGACGCCGAGTCCCCGCTGCTGGCCGAGAAGGGCATCACCATCAACGCGGTGGCGCCCGGCTTCATCGAGACCGCGATGACCGCCGCCATTCCCGTCGGCACCAGGGAGGCCGGTCGCCTGATGAGCTCGCTGCTGCAGGGCGGCCAGACCGTCGACGTCGCCGAGACCATCGCCTACTTCGCGAGCCCCGCGTCGAACGCGGTGAGCGGCAACGTGGTTCGCGTCTGCGGTCAGAGCCTGATCGGCGCCTGATGACCCAGACGATCACCCTCACCGAGGTTCCCAAGAACGGCGGCCTGTACGCGAAGGCGGCGCTGGGCGCCATCCCGCTGCCCGCCGCACTGTCGGGTCGCAAGCCCACCCTGCCCGACCGTCGCGTCGTCGTCGACGGCGTGCGGATCGACTCCGACCACCTGGCCGCCTACTGCCACGCCACCGGCCTGCGTTTCAGCGACACCCTGCCGCTGACCTACCCCTTCATCCTCGCGTTCCCGTTGATGATGGAACTGATGGTGGCGCGGGACTTCCCGTTCACGGCGGTCGGCGCGGTGCACTTCGAGAACGTCATCGAGCGCACCCGGGAGATCTCCGCCGCCGAGCCCCTCGACTTCTCCGCTCACGTCGAGAACCTTCGCGAACACCCGAAGGGTCTTCTGGTAGACGCGATCACGGAGATCCGGGTAGGCCGCGAGCTCGTCTGGCGTCAGGTATCGACCCTCCTGCACCAGCAGCGCACCTCCCTCTCCGGCGGTCCCAAGTCGGAGCCTCCGGCCGACGAGGTGCCGCCGCCTCCGCTGCGCGTGCAGCGCGTCGATCAGAAATTGATCAACCGCTACGCCGCGGCCTCGGGCGACCGCAATCCGATCCATGTCTCCGGAATCGGCGCCAAGGCAATGGGTTTCCCGCAAACCATCGCCCACGGCATGTGGTCCGCCGCCGCGATCCTCAGCACCATCGAGGGCCGTGTTCCCGAAAAGACCACCTACGCGGTCAAATTCGGTAAGCCGATCTTTCTTCCGTCCTCGGTGAACATCTACGCCGACCAGGTCGGATCCGGCTGGGATCTCTCCATCCTGCACCCCAAAAAGGGCTACCCCCACCTCACCGCCACCGTGCGCTGAGTCTCCAGCCACAAGGGCCGCACACTCCAGGGGGGTGTGCGGCCCTTGCGGTATTCGGGCGCGGTGGATAGGTCCCCACTGCGGAATATGTTCGGGGCCTTGCGCTTCGGGCGATCGTCATCGCGATAGGCCTCGTTACCGGGAATTGCTGTGACTTTACTCATCGGCCTGAATTGATTCGCTGGGCAGTAGCCATGTGGCAGCGAAATGCCAATTTTGGTCTACCGTCCGGTGTTTTCTTCTGCGTGCTAAGAAATTGCTCGAGGCGCGGTGGGCTGCGTTCGTGGTGTTGCCCGATTGCCAATATCGAGTGCTCGCCTACCGGGCAACTATTCGGCATCTGAACACGGCGATGGCCGAATTTCGAGCAGTCCGGATCCTTCGCAACGCGTGTAGAACTTCTCTTGCCCAGCGATCGTTCGGTCGCGTCGGCGGCTTCACCTGATCCAGATCCGTGGCGAGAAGTGTTGTGGAGGAAGCGTTATGAACAAGATCAGTCTTTCGAATCGGGGGATTCTTCGGACGGTGGCCGTGGTGGGAGCGGCACTGTCGCTTGTCGCCGGCGCCGGGGTGGCCGGCGCGGACACCGGCAGCGGCGAGACCGGCAGCGGGGTGATCGACACGGGCAGTGGGATTCTCGGGGACCTGCTCGATACCGGCAGTGGAATACTCGGCGGTAGCTCGAGCGGCGGCTCCTCCGAGACCGTGCAGCAGTGTAACCGCTCGACCAAGTCGGGTGGGGCTGGCGTCACCAACACCACGCACCAGCTCGGCGTCACCGGACCAACCTCGTTCGTCCTGGCCTACGAAACCCTCGACGTTCCCGACCGTATTCAGGTCTTCTACGAAGGCGGGCAGGTGCTCGACACCGGCTACGTCGGCGACGCTGCCAACGAGGGCACCGGATCTCGGGTCGTTTCGTTGCCCGCAGGGTCGTCTTCCACGGTGAGCATCCGGGTCACCGGCCCGAATGGCACCCAGTGGGAGTACACGGTCAACTGCCCGTCGTAGCGTTCCGGTCCGCTCGAAGCTGAGATCGGACGCGTGGGGCCGCATGCTCGAAAAGGTATGCGGCCCTGCGCAACAGTGATTCACCAGTCGGTCTGCGGATCAGGCGTTGAGGTCGTTCGGGGTGGGGACGACGATGCCGTAGAGGTCGGTGATGGTGGCCAGGGCGCTGGTGTGGAGTTGAGCTGCGGCGATGTCGCCCAGCGGGCGGGTGGCGCAGGCGTTGGCGACCACGGTGGGGGTGTTGCCTCGGAGGAAGGCGCCTTCGGTGGTGAAGGTGACGCACATGTGGGTCATGAAGCCGGCGATGATGAGGTTGGTGTTGCCTGCGGCGTCGACCAATTCGGCGAGGTCGGTGTTCACGAAGGCGTTGGGGGCGGATTTGACGACGGTGGGTTCGTCGGGGGTTGGGGATAGTTGGGGATGGATTCGGCCGATGCCGGTGGTGATGTCGTAGGGGGTGTCTTTGCCGCCGTCGTTGATGACGTGGATTACGGGGGTGCCCGCTGCTCTGGCGGCGGTGAGGAGTTCGGCGGCCGCGTCGAGAGCGGGTTTCCAGCCGTCCAGTTCCATGACGCCCTGGGTGTAGGTGTTCTGGTAGTCGATCAGGACGAGGGTGGAGTTGGTCAGGGAGGCGGGGGTTTCGTCGAAGCCGTTGAGTTCGCGCAGGGTCGTGGAGGTCATGGGATCCACGGTATGGGCGCCGTGTTATGTCGGCAATGTCATGTAACCTGCAGATTCGGACATGGAGGTGGTGGGTGACTGAGCGGCTCGTGGTGATCGTGTTGTTCGATCGGGTGGATCTGCTGGATGTCACGGGCCCGCCGGAGGTGTTCTCGCTGTTGCAGCGGGAGATGGACGAGCCGACGGGGTATCGGGTGGTGTTGGCCGCCGAGTCGATGGAGGCGGTGACCACCTCGGCGGGGGTGCGGATTCTGCCGGATGTGACGTTCGCCGAGTTGGGGCGGGTGGACACGGTGGTGGTGCCGGGGGCGGTGGAGACGGACAGTCACCGGCGGGTCAGCGCGGTGGTCGATCCGGGGGTGGTCGCGGCGGTGGCGCGGTTGGCCGAGGGGGCTCGGCGGGTGGCTTCGGTGTGTGTCGGTGCGCATATTCTGGCGGCCGCGGGGCTGCTCGACGGAAAGCGGGCGACCACGCACTGGTCGACCGCGCAGCAGTTGGCGGTCGCGCACCCGAAGGTCATCGTCGATGCGGATCCGATCTACATTCGCGACGAAAATGTCTGGACCGGAGCGGGACTCACTGCCTGTCTGGATCTCACACTGGCATTGGTGGCCGACGATTTCGGGGACGAACTGGCGTTGCGGGTCGCTCGCCAGTTGGTCATGTATCTGAAAAGGCCGAGTGGGCAGAGTCAATTCAGTGTGTCGCTCGAGCCGGTGTCGACCACGCGCCGGATCGAGGATCTGCGGCACTACATCGCGGGAAATATCGCGAAGCCGCTCACCGTGACCGACCTCGCCGAGCAGGTCCATGTCAGCGAACGCCAGCTCACGCGCATCTTTCGTACCGAGCTCGGGATGACGCCCGCGGCCTACATCGAGTCGGCGCGGGTGGAGGTGGCGCGGCATCGGCTCGAGACGAGCGACGAAACGCTCCAACGAATCGCTGCCGCTTGCGGTTTCAACACCATCGATACGCTCGCCCGCGCATTCCGTCGCCAGCTCGATACGACCCCCAACGAGTACCGCCGACGCTTTCGTATCGGGTGACTCACTATGATCTCGGTCGGAGTTGATTTGGTGATGATCTGAGCAACAAGGGGTTTCATATGGGAACGAATATCGCCGAGGAATGGCCGACGGGGTCGGCCACGACGACGCTGTGGGGGCTGACGTCGCTCATGCAGCTGTTGGCCAGCGGCTCGGGGTCCTGAAAAGTCACCGATAGTTCTTGCCGGCCTCTCTCCGCCTCGCGTGTTGCGAAACGAATCTCGAACTCGACCTTCTTCAGTGGGCGCGAGACAGCACGGTCTTTGGGCAAGTCGCGCCCTACGGCCGTTCGACAACAGGGCCGTCGCTATCGATCCAGGTCAGGTCCCCATCGCCCGATCGAGGTAGACCTGCCGCGTAGGCCTCGGCAGTTCCGGTCCAGCTCTGGACGCAACGCAGGAGGCGGGTGTACTCGCCCAGCTCCGCGGCGCTCCAGATCAACTCCGCCACTTCGGCGATGAAGTCGGCTCGCTCGTTCGCGCTGAGTGCATCTACCCAGGCGAAGGTGTCGGCGACAGCCTCGGCGACGTTGCCTTGCCGTCGAACCGCAGCACGCATCAGTCGGCTGGCCAACGCGATACCCGCGTCTTGACGATCCAGGTGGCCGGCCCGCATCAGGATCAGGTCTTCGGCGTCGCGGCGGGTGATCCGGACGATGCCGTCACCGGCCTTCTCCACCACGTCTTTCGGGTGGCGGAGTAGCTCGGTGAAGGTGGCGGTAGTGCTCATGAAACCAGGCTACACCTATATCTGATGTTTATCAGATGTCTTTGGCGAGCTTGTCTTGCCCCCCCTTTCATCGGTCTGCCGTCGAGGGTTCTTCCGCTGTTAAACATCTTGTGCGGCGGAAATCCGTGGCAAATCTGAACAATGAGGGGTTCACAATGAGCAAGATTCGTGTCTTCGGTGTGGCTATGGCTGCGGCGGCGAGCATCGCCGTGCTCGGTGCGGGTACGGCGTCGGCGGAGGAGCCTGCCCCCAGCACCGGGTCGTCGGAGCAGCTGGCCGCGATCCTGGCCTCGCTGACCTCGGGGTCGGGCGAGGAAGCCGAGGACGTCGTCGAGGAAGAGGCCGAGACCGGTTCGGCTGATGGTCTTGCCGCGCTGCTGGCGCAGCTCACGTCCGGGTCGGGCGAGGCTGCCGAGTAACTCCTGAAGAATCGCGGGCCCCTGTCGTCGCGGCGACGGGGGCTTCGCTGTGTGTCATCGAACGGGGATCAGGCGGTACAGCCACCATGGGCGGCTGGGGAACGCGGGGTCGTAGACGCGCAGCATCATGCGTCGCTCCAGACCGGTGCTGCGTTCGCGCAGGCGCAGGTGGCGCCGCGCGATGTCCTGTGGACGAACTTCGCTGGTCCACACCGGATCCCAGTCGGGAGAGTCGCTGCACGCCGCGGTGATGGCGGTGATGCGCTGAGAGGGGGCGAGCGGGGCGAGCATGCGGAAGGCGTGGACCAGGAGCTGGGCTTCGGTGGTCCAGTCGAGGTAGACCTTCTTCGCCACGGGGTTGAGGAACATCCACTCGAGCATGTTCACGCCGGCGCCGAGTCCGGGGAACAGGCGCTGGTAGTCGGAGTTCGCCGCGAGCATGTCCATGGTGGGGAAGCGGGCGAAGCAGGCGGGATGGGTGAGGCTGGCCAGGTCGGCGAGGTCTTCGGCCGAGGGGGTCGTTGGTGCGGTGCCGGATTCGATGGCGGGCAGGCCGCGGACCAGGATGTGTTTGCGATACCACTGGGGCACGTCGAGGCTGTCGAAAAGTCGTTGCAGCATCGGGGGATTCGGGACGAGAGCCCCGGATTCGATCTGGCTGATGAGAAGTGGCGCGAGCTGTGTGCGGGTGGCGAGTTCGCCCCGTGCTAGCCCCGCGGCCAGTCGTCGCTCGCGCAGATACACACTGAGCGCAGTGCTTTCGGCCATCTCAACCCCCGAGCCTCACCCCGACCGACGGTAGATCCCAGGGTACGCCGGGTGGGTAGCCGGACGGCGGGGAACCGCGACCGCCGAGGCCGTCAGCGGGCTGGTTTCAGGTGCTCACCACGTCGAAGGAGGACTGAGCGGGCATGTTCGCTCGGCGTTCACCTCGGCAAGGTTGTAGGTAACCATTCCGTGATAGGAATGGCCGACCCACTTCGAAGGAGATTTTCAATGGATGGCCTGATGTACTTCCTCACGACGCTCGCTGCACTCTCCAGCGGCTCCGCATAGAGGCAGAGACAGAAAACGGGCCGGAGCTGAATGCTCCGGCCCGTTTTGCGTGGATCAGGTGAGAAACCTCAGAAGGCGGCTTCGTCCAGGTCCATGATGTCGTTGTCCAGGTTGGCGAGGATCGCGCGGGTGGCGGTCAGCTCGGGCAGGACGTTGCGGGCGAAGAACTGCGCCGAGGCGACCTTGCCGGTGTAGAAGGCGACGTCGGAGCCGGTGGCGCCGTTGTCGAGCGCGGCGAGGGCGATCTCGGCCTGGTTCAGCAGCATCCAGCCGATGAACAGGTCGCCGACGGCCATCAGGAAACGCACCGAACCCAGGCCGACCTTGTACAGCTCGGTCGGCTGCTCCTGGGCGCCCATCAGGTGGCCGGTCAGGGTGGCGGCCATGGTCTGCACGTCCTCGAGCGCGGTGGCGAGCAGCTTGCGCTCGCCCTTGAGACGCTCGTTGGCCGAGTCGGACTCCAGGAACTTCTGGATCTGGCCCGCCACGTGGGCCAGGGCCACACCGCGGTCACGCGCGATCTTGCGGAAGAAGAAGTCCTGCGCCTGGATGGCGGTGGTGCCCTCGTAGAGGGAGTCGATCTTGGCGTCGCGGATGTACTGCTCGATCGGGTAGTCCTGCAGGAAGCCCGAGCCTCCGAAGGTCTGCAGCGAATCGGTCAGGTACTGGTAGGCGCGCTCGGAGCCGACACCCTTGACGATCGGGAGCAGCAGGTCGTTCACGCGGAACGCGACGTCCTTGTCGGCACCCGAGACGATCTCGGCGATTTCCGGGTTCTGGTGCGCGGCGGTGTAGAGGTAGATCGCGCGCAGGCCCTCGGCGTACGCCTTCTGGGTGGCCAGCGAACGACGCACGTCCGGGTGGTGGGTGATGGTCACGCGGGGCGCGGCCTTGTCGGTCATCTGGGTCAGGTCGGCACCCTGGACGCGGGTCTTGGCGTACTCCAGCGCGTTCAGGTAACCGGTCGACAGGGTCGCGATGGCCTTGGTGCCCACCATCATGCGAGCGTTCTCGATGACGTCGAACATCTGCGCGATGCCGTTGTGCACCTCGCCGACGAGCCAGCCCTTGGCCGGAACGCCGTGGCCGCCGAAGGTGACCTCACAGGTGGCCGAGGCCTTGATGCCCATCTTGTGCTCGACGTTGGTGACGAAGACGCCGTTGCGGTCGCCGTAGGTCTCGGTGTCGAAGTCGAAGTGGGTCTTGGGTACGTAGAACAGCGACAGGCCCTTGGTGCCCGGTCCGGCGCCCTCGGGACGAGCCAGCACCAGGTGCATGATGTTCTCGAACATGTCGTCGGAGTCACCCGAGGTGATGAAGCGCTTGACGCCCTCGATGTGCCAGGTGCCGTCTTCCTGCTTGATCGCCTTGGCGCGGCCCGCACCGACGTCGGAACCGGCATCGGGCTCGGTCAGCACCATGGTGGCGCCCCAGTTACGGTCGGCGATCTTGGCCGCCCACTTCTTCTGCTCGTCGGTGCCGTTGTTGAAGAACACCTGCGCGAAGCCCGCGCCCGCGGCGTACATCTGGATGGGCGGGTTGGCGCCGAGCACCATCTCCGACAGGGCCCACGCGACGGCGGACGGGGCGCCGAGGCCACCGAGCTCCTCGTTCAGCGGGACCTTGGCCCACTCGCCGTCTTCGAGCGCCTTGTAGGACTTCTTGAAGGACTCGGGGATGGCGACGGTGTGGGTGTTCGGGTCGAACACGGGCGGGTTGCGGTCCGCGTCGGCGAAGGATTCGGCCAGCGGGCCTTCGGCCAGCCGGCGGACCTCGGAGAGCATTTCCTTGACGGTGTCGGTGTCCAGGTCGCCGAAGGCGCCTGCGTCGAGCACCTTGTCGATGCCGAGGACCTCGAAGAGGTTGAACTCGAGGTCGCGAACGTTTGCCTTGTAGTGGCCCATGTGAGTACTCACTCTCCATTGAGTTCTGGTGCGGTCGGTGGTGTGCCGTTCCCGCCCGTCGCCGGTTTTCCGCATGCTACTCGCGGGTAACTTATCCACCATATTACCGGTGGGTAATGGTCTCGGCAAAGGGGTAGGCGGCAATGTGACGTGAAAAACACGCGCGGCTGCGGAGGCGTTGCTCGCCGCGACCTCGGGGCTACCGTGAGATGTGCGCATCGAGACGACTGTGGGACCGGCCGAGATCGAGCTCGACGAGGTGCGTGACCCGGCGTTCCTGCTGGTGATCACGCATGGGGCCGGTGGCGGCGTCGATGCCGAAGATATTCTGGCCGTGCGTGATTCGGCCGTCGAAGCGGGCGGGACGGTAGCTCGTGTGGTGCAGCCCTATCGGGTTGCCGGTGGGCGAGCGCCGGGGAACGCGGACAAGCAGGACCGGGCCTGGCTCGAGATCGTGGCGGCGTTGCGGGCGAGATTTCCCGGAGTGCCGGTTGTTCAGGGGGGTCGCAGCAATGGTGCGCGAGTCGCGTGTCGTACAGCGGTGGAGGTCGGGGCTAGGGGCGTCATCGCGCTGTCGTTCCCGTTGCATCCGCCGGGCAAGCCGGAGAAGAGCAGGCGCGATGAGCTGCTGGCGACCGGAGATATCGAGGTCGTGGTGATCAACGGGGGTAGTGACCCGTTCGGGGTGCCCGACGCCGCAGACGCCGCCGAAGTGCGGGTGATTCCCAAGCAAGCGCACTCGTTCCGCACCGGATTCGACGTCATCGCGGCGACCGTGACCCCCTGGTTCGCCCGGTGGGCGCGGTGATCAGTCGGTGGGTTCCGGGAGCGGGCGTTCGGCGATGAGCAGGGAATCGATGGCGTCGGGGCCCTCGGTGGGGCGGAAGACCTCATTCGCGAGGGAGATGGTGATGTCGTCGCGGGCCAGGTCGGCTCTCAAGTCTTCGGGGGAGAACAGGATCTGCGCTTCCTGCGGGCCGCCGTAGCCGTCGGTGATGTTGCGAGTGGCATGACCGAGGACCAGGAGCATGCCGCCGGGGGCGAGCATGTCGGACAGTTGGTGCAGCAGGGTGCGGCGCTCGTCGGCGGGGAGGTGGACGAAGACCATCAGGATCAGTTCGAAGGGGCCGGTGATGTCGGCGGCTTCGAGGTCGGTGATGTCGGCTGTTTGCCAGTGCACGCGAGAACGGACCGAGCGCGACAGGCGAGCGGCGACGGTTCTGCCCTTGTCGATCCCCACCTGGGAGAAGTCGACGGCGGTCACCTGCCAGCCGTGGGTAGCCAGCCAGAGTGCGTGGCGGCCCTCGCCGCAGGCCAGGTCGAGAGCCCGCGGGAGCGACGGCGCCACCCCTGATTCGTCGGGGAACAGGGGGATTCTGCGGTCGAGGCCGTACACATGTTCGACGACGGTGCTGTTCGGCGGTGCGCCCCAAACCAATTCACTGCGCGCATACCGCGCATCCCAATCCGCCGCGCTCATTCCGCCTCCCCGCGAATTCAAGCCAGACTCAGGGGCGTAACTGGTAGCGACGCGGCTGGCGGTAGGTCGAAGCCATGGTAGCCCGTTCCCGGTGAGTTACCCATGTACTCACTAGAGCTGGTCAAACCTTCACAGCGTGGTGCGCATGAGTACGACGTTGTACTGGGTGTGGATGGTGGTCATGAAGTACAGGTCGCGGCCGGTTTGGTACGGGAAGATCGACGGGGCGTAGGCGGTGGGGAGTTCGCGGGCGTCGATCAGGACTTCGGGGGCGCTCCACGGGCCCGCGGGAGACGCCGCGCGGCGCATCACGATGGAGTTGAACGGGTCGGTGGTGAGGGAGATGAACTGGCCGAGGTACTCGTTGTACATCACCGAGAGTTCGCCGACGCCACCCATGATGGGGGCCGCCGCGTTCACGTCGTTGAGCTTCCAGTCGTGGCCGTCCCAGTACTCGTAGGCGGCGAGGTTCTCGATCTGGGCTTCGGGGACGCGGGCGATGAAGGCCTCGTTGTTGCGGCCGGCGCGGGTGCCGTATTCGTAGACGAAGCCGCCGTCCTTCACGAAGCTGTTCATCTGGAAGTTGGCGTTGCCACCCTCGTCGGGACGGCGGGTGTGGCCGAGATCGGCCCAGGTCTCGCCGTTGTCGGCCGAGGCGGCGAGGCCGGAGAAGCTCGTGGTCCATTCACCGGGGGCGTCCCAGGTCTTCACCGACATCAGCGACATGTACTGCACGCCGTTGGCCGAGATGCCCGCGGTGGGGATGCGGCTGATCTCGAGGAAGGGGATCTTGGGGCTGGGGATCAGGTCGCGCGCCTGGCCGATGACATCGCGCACGACACTGTCGAACATGACCCCGTCGGCCGGGTTCTGATCGTTGCTGCGGACCAGGATGTTGGAGCGCCACGCCCAGGTACTGCCCGCGAGCAGGTTGGGGAAGCCGATGCCCGCGGTGTCGCCGAAGGCGGTGAGCATCTCGCCGCGCCCGTTGTCCCACATGATGCCGAGGTCGGTGCCGAGAACGTTGTAGTTCTGGGTGTTGTTGGGGCTGGCCATGCCCGTGACCTGGAAGACCGCCTGGGTGCGTCCGTGCAGGGTGGGCAGGCCATGGGTGCCGTTGAGGACGGGAATCGGGTTGATGGCGTTCGGGTTCGCCACGGCGGGAGGCGCGGCGCTCACCAGCAAGGCCGTAGTACCTGCGAGTGCGGACAGCAGGATGGATCCGGTCTTGTTCACAGGTGTTCGAGCCTCCGGGTCAGGCCGAAATCCGGGAACGTCGCGGCTTTTCCGTCACGTACCACTCTTCGGCTGGTCAGCGAATCGAAGCGATGCTAACAGCAGCTAAGAGTGATATGCGGTACATACGTTGGGTAGCCGACATGAATTTGCAGGTGGATTGCTTGTCAGTCGCTACTACTCATGGCCTTACGCAGGAGCAATGGCAGTTGGGCCAACCGTTCGGCGGCGAAGGTCGCCCGGGAACCACGGTGCCACGAGCGGTCGAACAGGTGTTTGGCGGCGCTCACAGCGGCGCGGTCGCGGGCGGTGACCCGGTCGGCGAGGGCTTGTGCGGCCTTCACGGGGTCGTCGGCGACGTCGGTGATCAGACCGATCCGCAGCGCGTAGTCGGCGTCGATCGAGCCAGCGGTCATCGCCAGCAGCTTGGCCTGATCGATGCCGATGAGCTGTGACAACGCGGCTGGGCCCGTCATATCGGGAATCAGGCCGTGGGCGACTTCCATGACCGAGAATTCGGCCGTGGGGGCGGCGATCCGGAAGTCGGCGGCCAGTGCGATCTGGAGGCCGCCGCCGAAGCAGCGCCCGTGGACCGCGGCGATCACCGGGACGTCGAGTCGGCGCCAGGCCCAACAGGCTTCCTGGAAGGTATTGGTGCCGCGCAGGGGCCGAGGGATGAATTCTTTGACGATAGCCACCGGATTGCGAGTGGCGGCGGCGATATCGAGTCCGCTACTGAAACTCGGGCCGTTTCCGGTAAGGATGACAGCGCGGGTTGTCTTGTGGTCGGCCACTTTTCGAGCCGCCTCGACAAGATCGCGGAGCATTTCCAGAGTGAGCCCGTTGTGTTTGCCGGGCCGGTTCAATTCGACATAGGCGCGGTCGTTGTCGAAGCGGACGGTGATGTGGTCTCCCATATCGCTATCTTACTCGCGAGTCAGTTCGAGTGGGTGGCCACGCGGACGACGGTGCGGCATGATCCGAACGCATCGCGCGTCATTCGATGCGCGACGATCGAAAGGACTCACCGAATGCGGATCTGTCTGATGGCCGCGGCGCTGCTCGCGCTGCCGGTGCTGGCGGCCTGCGGCAGTGGCGACGAAGCACCGGCGGTTACTCAGGCCGAGCTGTCGAAGTCGTTGCAGGACAAGGGGTTGAGTAATCCCGCGCTGGCCGACTGCGCCGCGCAGGTGTTCCTCGACTCGGGGATGTCGCAGGAGGGGCTGCGGGTGATGGTGTCGAACGCGCAGTCCGACGATCCGGCCAAGCTGCTCAGCGAGGGCGACGCGGCCAAGGTGAGCTCGGCGCAGTCGAAGATCGCCGCGGATTGCGTGCGCGTGGGGAGCTGATCGGAGCCCGTATCGATCGCGTCGATTCAAACCCTCGTCGGGGTCGGCTGCCGGTGTTGCACTGGAACAGCCGACGACGAGGAGGAACTGCCCGTGACCACGGAGAGAATCGCCGACCAGGTCTCGTTCGCCTACTGGGTACCCAATGTCAGTGGCGGGCTGGTGACCAGCGATATCGAGCAGCGCACCAGCTGGGATTTCGACTACAACAAGAAGCTCGCCCAGACCGCGGAGCGCAACGGTTTCGACTACGCGCTCACCCAGGTGCGCTACACCGCGTCCTACGGCGCCGAGTTCCAGCACGAGTCGACCTCGTTCAGCCTCGCGCTGCTGGCCGCCACCGAGCGCCTCAAGGTGATCGCCGCCATCCATCCTGGACTGTGGCATCCCGCGGTGCTGGCCAAGTTCGGTGCCACGGCTGACCATTTGTCCGGCGGCCGGTTCGCGATCAATGTGGTGTCGGGCTGGTTCGCCGGTGAGTTCAAGGCGCTGGGCGAGCCGTGGCTCGAACACGACGAGCGGTACCGGCGCAGCGCCGAGTTCCTCGAGGTGATCCGCAAGATCTGGACCGAGGACGCGGTGAACTACGGCGGCGACTTCTACCGGATTCGCGACTTCACCTTGAAGCCGAAGCCGCTCAACACCCCCGAACGGCCCAATCCCGAACTGTTCCAAGGTGGTAACTCCACGGCGGCCCGGCGCAACGGCGGCCGCCACGCGGACTGGTACTTCTCCAACGGCAAGGACTTCGACGGCGTCACAGAGCAATTGGACGATCTGCGCGCGGTCGCCAGGGACAACGATCGCGAGGTGAAGTTCGGGCTCAACGGGTTCATCATCGCCCGCGATACGGAGAAGGAAGCGCGCGACACCTTGCGCGAGATCGTCGAGAAGGCGAACAAGCCCGCGGTGCAAGGGTTCCGCGACGCGGTGCAGCAGGCGGGCGCGTCCACCGGCGATCGCAAGGGCATGTGGGCCGATTCCACGTTCGAGGACCTGGTCCAGTACAACGACGGCTTCCGGACGGGGCTCATCGGCACGCCCGAGCAGATCGCCGAGCGGATCGTGGCCTACCGCGCGCTCGGCGTCGACCTGATCCTGGCTGGCTTCCTGCACTTCCAGGAAGAGGTCGAATACTTCGGCGCCAAGGTGCTGCCGCTGGTGCGTGAACTGGAGGCCGCCGCGACGCCGGTCGCGGCGGTACGCTGATGACGGTGGTGACCGCTGAGCGGATCGCCACGGCCGACCATGCGGTGCGGATCGCGGCCGAGTTGGCCGAGGCGTTCGCCGCTGGTGCCGCCGAGCGCGATCTCTCGCGTCGGCTGCCGCACGAGGAGCTGGATCAGCTCTCGGCCAGTGGCTTGCTCGCGATCACCGTGCCCGCCGAATTCGGTGGCGCCGACCTCCCGCCGAGCGTGGTGGCCGAAGTAGTGCGGATCTTGGCCGCGGCCGATCCGAATATCGCGCAGGTGCCGCACAGTCACTTCGTGTATCTGAACCTGTTGCGGCTGGCGGGAACTCGGGCGCAGCGGCGGGACTACTTCGGCAAGGTGCTCGCTGGTGCGCGGATCGCCAACGCGCAGTCCGAACGCAGCGGGGCGACGGTCGCCGAGATCGCGACGGTGCTGCGGCCGATCGATGGTGCGGCCCGGCGCGGCGGTGCTCGGCGGTTCGCCGTCGAGGGGACGAAGTTCTATTGCACCGGGTCGCTGTTCGCCGATGTGCTCGCGGTGTTGACCAGACTCGATGATCCACAGGGCATTTCGAGGCTCGCGCCTGGGGAGTACGTGGCTTTCGTGCCCGCGCTCGAGCCGGGCGTACGGATCGTCGACGACTGGGATGCGCTGGGGCAGCGGACAACCGGCAGCGGGACGGTCGAGTTCGACGCGGTGGAGGTCGGGCATGAGCAGCTGGTCGCACGGGCGTCCGCGGTCAACGCACCCACCGGGTACGGCGCGTTCGCCCAGCTCCTGCACGCCGCCATCGACGCGGGTATCGCACGCGGTGCCTTGGAGGCGGCGGCGGAGTTCGTCCGGACGCGGAGCAGGCCCTGGTTCGAGGCCCAGGTAGCGAATGCGGCCGACGATCCGCTCGTCGTACAGCGGTTCGGCGAACTGGCTGTTGCCGTGTCGGCCGCTGAATCGACGCTGATCGCCGCGGGTGCGGCGGTCGACGCGGCGGTGCGGCCCGGGGTGATCGCGGAGGGCGAGGATCCGGTGGCGCACCTCGAGAGCGCGGGCGCGCGGGCATCGATCGCCGTCGCGACGGCCAAGATTCTCGCCGACCGTGCTGCGAACGAGGTGTCCGCCGCGATATTCGAAGTAGGCGGCACCCGCAGCGCCGCGTCCGAGCACCGGCTCGACCATTTCTGGCGCAACGCGCGCACCCATACGCTGCACGACCCGGTTCGCTGGAAATACCAGCACATCGGCCGGGCCGTTCTGCACAACCGACCGCCGCCGCTGCACGGCGTCATCTAGAACCACCATGCGAGACAAGGACAGCCCATGACAGTGACGGTCGTCGTCGGAAACCCGAAACCCGCTTCGCGCACCCTCACCGCGGCGGTGCAGGTCGCGCGGGCGCTTCGCCCTGATACCGAGCCAAAGGTTATCGACCTGGTAACCCTCGGGCCGGGCCTGCTCGGCTGGGGTGACCCGGCGGTGACGGCGGCCGCGCAGACCGTCGCGACCTCCGAACTCGTCGTGTTCGCCAGTCCGACCTTCAAGGCCACCTACACCGGGCTGCTGAAGCTGTTCCTCGAACAGTTCGACGGCGGTACCGGCCTGGCCGGTGTGGTGACCGTGCCGGTGATGCTCGGCGCGGGTCCGGCCCACGCGCTCGCACCCGATCTGCTGCTCAAGCCCGTGCTGGTGGAAATCGGTGGCACCGCCGCGCTGCCCGGGCTCTATCTGTCCGACCGGACTTTCGGTGCGGACGGCGTCATCGAGGAATACGCCCGGCGATGGGGACCCGTCGCCGCGGCACTGACAGACCCGGCTGTGCGGCCGGTGGAGGCAACGAATCATGCATGAGCTCTTGGAATTTCCCGCCGACGGCAACGGCTTACGCCGCGCCTTCGCCAACTTCCCCAGCGGCGTGGTGGCCGTGTGCGCCGAGATCGACGGCGTCCCACACGGTTTGGCGGTGAGCACCTTCGTGCCCGTCTCCCTGGATCCGCCGCTCGTGTCGTTCTGCGTGCAGAACTCGTCGTCGACCTGGCCCAAGCTGGCAGGCGCGGGCCACCTCGGCCTGAGTCTGCTCGGGACCGACCAGCAGGCGGCGGCCAAGGCGCTCGGCGCCCGCAACGGCGACCGCTTCCGCGAGACCGCCCTGCACCGGGGAACCGGCGAGGCGGTGTTCATCGACGGCGCGACGGCCTGGATCGAAGGGGTGCCGGAAACACAGGTCAGCGCAGGCGATCATCTCGTGGTGATCCTGCGCGTGAATCGTGTCGCCGCACGGGAGGACATCGATCCACTGGTGTTCCACGGCAGCAAGTTCCGGACTCTGCATACGGGCTGAACCTGCGTCGTACCGCTCAGGACGGGCGCTGATCCTTCACTCGGCCGCGGATGAAGAGCACCAGCACGTAACCGCTGATGATCAAGAGCATGGTGAACAGGCCGGCGGCTTGGAGGAGACCGCCCGAGGACGCGTCGGCGGCGACCTCGTCGACGCCGCCGGTGGCGAGCATCGTGGTCGGGTCGGTCAAGCCGTGCATCACCATCGCACCCAGCAGAAAACCGGTCACCCGCATCGTCAGATACATCAGTACGCCGAAGGAGAAGGTGTAGAGGATGGTGGGGCCGACGACCGTGATCGACTGCCCGCCGAGCAGATTCATGCTGTGCGACAGTGCGAAGGCGAGCGAGGTCACGGCCGCGACCACCAACTCGCCGTGGCCCCCGTCGCGCAGCATCTTGACCGCGAACCCGCGGTAGGTGAGTTCCTCGACGAAGCCGATCAGCAATCCGGTGGCGAGCAGCATCGCGACGACGTCGGCCTGATGCAGGCCCCAGTCGATCCCGAGCACGCGCAGCACGATCGGCGTGGCGACGATCACCGGTGCGATCCACATCCACTTCGACCGGTAGATGGGCTGTCGGCCGTACAGCTCCCGGTTCCAGCCCAGATACGCGGAGAACGCCGCCAGCACAACGGCTCCGATGATCAATGATGCGGTGACCTGGAGGAACACGCTGCCCAGACTGCTCAGCAGATCATCGTCGACATAGTGCCCGCCGAGGTGGCCGATCACGAAGCCGGAACCGAGGTAGATCACGAGATAGACAACGAGGAAGGCGAGAAATCGCCAGAATCCGCCGCGATTCATGAAGCCCCGCAGGCCGCGTTGTTCCTGCGACACAGGCACCGTATCGGTCATGTCGACTCCATGCTCTCTCGGGCAAGGCTGAGCATGTCCACGGTATGTGATGCGTCTTCCGACAGCGGGGATTTCGCCGGTGAGTCCGGGTTCGCCGCTGATCTGTCGTAGAAATGACGAAAGACCCCAGGTGACCTGGGGTCTTTCGTTGTTGAGCCGATGACGGGAATCGAACCCGCGCCATCTGCTTGGGAAGCAGGAGAATAGGCCGGAATGACCCTCTGACCTGGGCTACCGGTTGCGCGTTGGGTACTCGGACTTACCGCTGCTGACCCTAGTTCATGGCACGTATGTGGCACGACAGGGAGGGATCGCTCACCCACAGACTGGAGCCGGGTGCGGGGCTCGACGGAGTGATCATCGCAGTCGGTGCGTAGTCGTGGTGCAGACTCGGTGGTGTCCGCGAACGTAGACAAGCCCACAGTACCTACAACTCGCCAACCTTCGTCGGCTACCATCCATCGACCCGCGTCCCAAGTCGGATCGGACCTTTTGCGGATGACGAGATCTCTTGGAAGACTTGGCCAAACGCGCGCTCGCACCAACGAACGGAGTCAGTCATGAAGTCCGTCTTGCCTGAATGGTATCGACCGGGTGACGACGAAATCGCCGACTTTTTACGGACTGGCACCGTCGTTCTAGACACCAATGTGCTGCTGGCTCTGTATCGAGTGAACGGCATACAGCGTGATCAGATCCTAGATGTTCTGACGAAGGTGGGTGATCGCCTGTGGATCCCATATCAGGTCGCCTACGAGTACCAGAAGCGGAGGCTTGAGGTGGCTTCCGAGTTGCAGCAAGTGTATGACAAGATTCAGTCGATTCCAGCTGAAAAAGTTGCCGATATCCTGGATGCCGCTTCTAAATCGCTTCGGCAAGCATATTCTGAGATCGCGAGAGAGATCCGTGACAAAGAAATAAAATCCTCGATCGCGAGAGCGGTTGAGGACACCGTGGAAAAGCTTGCCGACTTTGCGAATGAGCGTCAAGCAGAAATGTCCGAAGTTATTTCAGGAATTCGAGAGAAGAACGCGATTGACTTCGGGGAAGTAAAAGGAAATGACCCAGTTCGGTCGGCATTGGACCGTCTTCTGGATGTTGGCAACATCGGAAAACGGCCGGATTCTGCGAAACTTGAAGAACGTAGAAGGTTAGCTGCTGCAAGACTTGAAAAGAAAGTCCCTCCGGGTTATAAAGATTCGAAAAAGGAAGATCCTTTCGGCGATGCGCTAATTTGGCTAGAAATACTCGAACATGCTGAACGCACAAAGAATAAGGTAATTTTTGTTACCGATGACGTCAAGGATGACTTCTACATCAAAGTGCACGGCCAGATCATCGGCCCTCGTACCGAGATGATTTACGAAATGCTGGACACGGCGGGGCAGCCGTATCATCAGACGACGCTCGATGGATTCTTGCGGCTGGCTAGCTTGTATCTGCAGGTCAGCGTTACCGAGGATACGATCACAACACTTGAATCCACTAGAAAACGCAGCGAATCAAACTCAGTCGACACCGGGTGGGCATCAGGACTTATTGAGGTATCGGACGGCGCTAGTCAGTCTAAAGCGGTTCTTGAGCAACTTCTTGCCGAGGCGCCCTCGGAGAAGACCGATTACAGGACTAGAAGTTTGCTCAGCCGTCGCAGTTACCTTGAAAGAGAGTATGCTCGCAAAGTGGCGGCATATGGCGAATTCAGCTCGGATGCATTGTTCTACAAAAACCTCCAAGCATCAAATCTGTATCATCTCGGTGAATATGATCGTGCGCTGGAAACTATCCGCGAAGTCATTCGCGCTCAAGAGGTTCACTGCCGCCCAGATGATTTTGACGTACTTACGCCCAGGATTACCTATGCTAGGACCTTGTATCATTTCGGTGATAACCAGAAAGCGGATGCGCAAATCGAATTGATCCGCCGCCTGGTGCATGATCATCATCTTAGTCGCGAGAACCTTGGGATTGTTCGCGATGTAGATATGGCAGTTGATCAGTGCATTAGTGAAAAGGACCCCCTCGTTAGGCAAGGCTCAATTCTTACGCTGGCGCGGATTGTTAACCAGCTCAATGAGTCGATCGACGAGTAGTGGGAGTGATTCGGCCTTGGATAGGGTCGGGTTGCGTATGAGGTGAGCTGGCTACCCGCCTGGCCCCATCTGGCCTGCTTGTCACGTGCAGGGGTCTTCGCTCGGGCGAAGGTTTCACTCGCGCGATCGGCGAGAGCGATGGCACGGATCAGCCCGTATGAGGACTGGAACTCTTCCGCGTAGCGTTGATAGCTAGCGGTTGCCCCGGTCGACGATGAAGTTTTAGACCAAACCGACAAGGAGTAGCCGCCAGCGACCGTCGGAACATGCATTTGATCGACGGCTGGAACTCGCCAACTCTTATTGAGAGGTCGACTGCTCGGCTTCCTCCACGGGCCTGTTCTGGGTTGGGTTGCGCACACCGGGGTTAGCTCACCTGCCTGCCCGCTACGGCCTGCCATTCACGCGCAGAGGCTCCACAGGTCAAGGTTTGCTCAGCAATCAGCGAAGCTGACGCCATCGGCGCCCTTGAGATATGGGGCGCGGGGATCACAATGCAGGCCAACCCAGAACAGGGACATCCGGCCCCCGGTCGCAATCCACCGACCTTACCGCAGATTCCATTCAGCAATCTACCCTGACCCCCCAGTTCAGCCGGTGGGCGAAATGCCTGGTCAAAGGCATCTTTCGCTGGTGCACCGATCGGCGTTGACATGGGGGTTGTTCGGCGTCGTTCGTAACGTGTGGTCCCGTTCCGGTCCCGCTACTGGCTCGGCGTGGGTGGTGACACCCGCCGTACTCCACGTCCCGGATACTCCAGAGACGTTATTACTCGAAGCATTCCGAGACCAGACAATTGCCTTTGCTCCTTAGTTTCCTTGTTCACCTCCCGCTCCTGCTCCAGGACGTCATCTAAATGCTTATCTACCAATTTTCGAAGCTGAGATATTCCAGTTACGCCAATTTCGCCCAGTTCATCGGCAAAAGCCGAATAGAGTCGCGCTTGTGACTGAATTCGGTCTGGAAATTGTTCAATGAGGAATGCTTTTAATGTGTTGCGATCGATTCCGATGTCGGCAGTTGCACTTGGACCACCGGAATTGAATCGGTTCATCAATTCAGACACATCTCGTTTAGCCGCGTCCTCCAAATCATGACCGCGGTCATGAATGTACTGAAAGGTCTTGTCTGCAACATGCAGAAGGCCGGCTAGTGCAGAAAAATCTCGACGGAGGTCCGGCGGGGTGCTGACCCTTCCCTTGTACGCAAGCGTGTGCTCAACGACCGCCCAGGCGTCTTGCAGAATGGTCCGCAATTGCACTTCGAAAACCAAATTATGCAAGCCTTCGTACCGCGGACCGCGGTAGCCATCTTTGAATTTGCAGAGATAATGCACGGATTGATACCCAAAGGTCTCGGGCTTCAAATTATCCAACTTGTCATTTCTCTCAATGATTGAGAATTCTCGTTCTATTATCGACTCAACTTTCTTGATGTCATCAACAAATAGGCAAACAACTCGTGAGCCCACTATGTCCGTCATTTCAACGAAGGGGTCGCGGTAATTTTTGCGCTCTATCTTCTCAAGGAAGCTTTCCTTCTTCTTGACCCTGACGCGGATATCGTGAATTTTAATATCCTTTAGGACCATCTCAAGGATATGTTCGACCTCCGAACGGAGCCGCACGAATGTTGGCATGCGATCGTCGTAGAGCGCGTGCCAGTCAGATTTTTCTGAGTCCTTCGTCACCAGGACATTGTGTCTCACCCGGCTGCCTGCTGGTGCCTCCTACGTACCCGGGTTGGCCTGGCCTGGGTTGGGGTGCGCGTGAGGTGGGCTGGCTTCACCTGCCTGCCCATAGGGCCTGCCTATCACGCGCAGAAGCTCACAGGTCAAGGGTTGCTCAGCAATCAGCGAAGCTGACGTCATCGGCGCCCTTGAGGTGTGAGGGGCGCGGGATCACAATGCAGGCCAACCCAGAACAGGGCCACGCGGCCACCGGTCGCGATACCACCGACCGCACCGCGGATTCGTTCAGCAATGCGCCTGAGGGGTTGGTGTCCTGCGCGTCCCGTGCAGGGGAAGGCATCTGCCCGCGCGAGGGGGCTTCGGCCCACAGCCCAACGCACCGATTCGTCGTCAGCTTCGTCCAACTGTGCCGGGACCACAGTCAGTCGACCAGGCAGAGTGCCGGCGGATTCGTCGTCGATTGCGGGAGGTCGGTCGGGTACGGCTGGTGTCGTGCCCAGCTCTGTGCGGTTGATCGAAGAAGTGAGCCAGAGAGGAATGGTCGCCTTCGGTATGCGCGTGCTCGTCGCCGACATGCCGACGCGCCCGCGACCGGAGCGTGCGTAGGTGGCGGTTGCGCGTCGTAGCGCGGCGGCGGCGCGCACGCGCCGCCGCAGGCGCCTTGACTCTATATAGCGAAATTCAGCAACAACCCGTGACGTGACCGGTGATGCGCTGGTCTACTGCGAGATAGATTCGCCGCGTACGGCATCCAGAAGCGCCGACATGCTGGTGATCGTCACGGCAGGGGCGAAGGGAGCGAATCGCTCAACCTTGCCGGGCTTGTTCGCGTACGCGACGGCAGGAAGTGTCGCGGAATTGGCTGCGAGCAGGTCGGTGACCGAATCGCCCGTGAAGCTGGCTGTCCTGGCGTCGATTCGCAGACCGGCTAGCGCGGCTTCGAGTAGGTGCGGGCTCGGCTTGAGTGGGGTAGCTGCTGACGTTCTCGCGTAGATGCCCGAGACGTAGGTCTGTAGTCCGTGGGTGCGGAGATACGCGGCGATGGCCGCTACCGAGTTGTTGCTGACGATTGCGACTGATCCGCCGTTCCTGCCCGCGGCTTCGCGAATGACATCGTGAGCGTGAGGGGTTGGCGTTGCGACGGCGACAGCTTCAACCTCGAGGCGGGTCAGCTCGCGTTCGGTTGCCACGGCGACATCCTCGGAGATCTGAGCGGCGTACTGGAGTAACTCGAACGGGTCGGAGGTGGCACCAAGGTGATCGGGGAGAGTGACTCCCATTGCGGCGCCGAGCTGTTCCGCGACGTGTCGGCTGGAGATGCCGGCGAACACCGCGCACACCGGGCCGTCGAAGTCGAGCAGGAGGCAGGGGCGTTCGGCAATCAGTCGGCGGAGGTCGTTCACGGGTGGTAGTCCTGCGCAACCGAGTTCCAAATGCTGTCGAACCACATCAGCGACTGGGCTACGAACTGACTGCCTGTGGAGTCGGGGTCGACATCGCGGGCGTGGTGGAACAGGGTCGCGTCCTTGCCCATGAGATCCCACATCGCGACGTTCTCGCCTTCGAGTGGCACCGTGTGCTCGACGACCGGGTAGTAGCCGGAGAACGCCTGTTCGCCGTTGAGGACGTAGAGCTTGAACAGTGGCACGGCCGGATAGGTCCTGATCTGCGCGGATGCGTTGGCGACCAGGCCCAGCCGTCCGAGCTCCTCGACTGACTCGACGATCGCGCTTCCGTGGCGTTCCATGATCTTGGTCGCGCGCTTCCGGAATGCGGGGCTATCGGTGAGATCATCGACTCTGGCCGGGAGCGTCCACGGTTGGGACGGGTCGGGGAGTAGGAGTCTGACGATGAGGCTCTCGGGCCGTAGCCGACCCTCGCGGATTCGATCGAGCGGTTCGGCGATCGCGCCGTGCAGGGTCTCACCGGAGAACCCAGCGAAATCGACTGTGACAGTGGTTGATTCGAATGCCTGCTCGATGTGAGGGCGCAGGCCGACGGGACGTTCGGTCCGCTCGCGAACGTAGGTGCCGCTTCCTGGCCGGCTGACGACTAGGCCCTCCTCGCGCAATGCGCGGAGTGCTGCCTCGGCTGTGGCTTTAGCGACGCCGAACCGTTCCACCAACTGCGGGCTGGACGGAATCCGCTCGCCCGGTGCGAACTTCCTGGTGAGGATCGAAGCGCGCAGGATGTTCGCGATCTGTTGTGACGCCGGGCGGGGGTCGTCGGGGTCGATTGTCTCCATTTGCCCAGCATAAGGGCTATTCCCTAGGGAATCCATGTAGGTCTTGACCTCCCTAGGGAGGTAGGCTAACCTTGAAGCTACCTAGGGAACCTAGGGGAGAAGCAAGGGCAATCTTTGCCGCAGCTGACGATCTGTCAATCCCGCTGACACACAGGAGTTGATTTCAATGGCACTCAAGGACATGTGGCTTTCCACCGAATTCCGTACCGCGTTCCCGATGGGTGTGCTGCTGCTCGGCAACGTCGAACCGGCGACCGAGTTCAGCCAGGACCGCAACGCGCCGAAGCGGCAGCGCCAGGACTACGACAACGACGGCAACGGCACCGGGTTGCGGATGTGGAAGGCCACGATCATGGACCCGGCCGGTGTGGCTCAGGGGGCGAAGAACGCGACGTTCGACATCATCTTCCTGGCCAACGTGCAGCCGGTCCCTGCGTCGGCGGAGGTCTCGCCCGGTGTCCGGCCGGTCGAGTTGGAGGGTTTGCAGCTCAAGCCTCGGGTGATCGGTAACGGTGAGTTCAAGTCGATCGGCTGGAACATCCGCGCGACCGGGATCAAGGGCGACAACTCCGGCGCGAAGATCAACGAGCCTGCCGCACGCAAGGCCGCGTGATCGCCATGTCGTTCATGAGCATCCACACCGGGTACAACAAGGGCTTCGCGCTCACCTATCTCGCTCCGAGAGAAACCGAGTGTGGCGTCAAGAGCAGCGGATGTGTGCGGATCGAGCTCGAATCCGAGATGGGCATTTACGCGCTGGCGCTCGATATCGAGGACGCTCGGCTGTTGGCCGAGCAGCTTCCCGCGCTGGTCATGGCCCACGATGCCGCTGAGCATGTCCGCAAGGAGCAGGCTGCCGCGATCGCTGAGGCGGCTTAGCGATGGACACGGCGGATCAGCAGTCCTCGGGTATGCGGTGGGCTCGCTGGTCCGCCGTCCTCGTTCTGATCGGTATCGGTGCTGGGCGTTCGTGTTGTCGTTCGCGGCGTNTCAAGGAGCAGGCTGCCGCGATCGCTGAGGCGGCTTAGCGATGGACACGGCGGATCAGCAGTCCTCGGGTATGCGGTGGGCTCGCTGGTCCGCCGTCCTCGTTCTGATCGGTATCGGTGCTGCGGCGTTCGTGTTGTCGTTCGCGGCGTTGCAAGACCTCGCGATCATGGGCGGCACCCCACGCGGTTTGGCGTGGTTGTTCCCGGTGATCGTGGACGGCACCATCGTTCAAGCGACCATGGCCGTGATCGCGCTGCCACCGAAATCGGCTGAGCACAAATGGTTCTCCTGGATTCTGGTCGGTGGGGCCGCGGTCTCGGTTACGAGCAACTCGGTTCACGCCTACCTGACCGGCCATAGCTGGGGCGGTGCCCTGTTGGCCGCGATTCCCCCGCTGGCCCTGCTGATCGACACACACGGCCTGGTCCTGCTTCGACGTGCGGCACAACACGATTCGGCTCCCACCGTCGTGGTCGAGACCGCACCCGAAACGACCGCTGACGCTGATACCGACGCACCCGACCTGGTGCCCACGGTCGCAGCCTCGACTTCTGTCCCGGCTTCTGCGCCGGTGCAGACCCTCCACACTCCTCCGCGCCCGGTTGCTCCGTTGCTGCCTGTCGCGGTCCCGATCCCTACAGGGGGCAACTGACATGTTCGACCACATCTCCGTCCGAATGTCTGGCCTAGCCGCCGGACGCTACGTCGCCGTGAACTACGACTCGACCGGGAACACCGTCGATGTCAGCTTCGACACGCACAAGGTGTCGCTGTCGGTGCTCGATGCCGCTGCGTTGTCCGATGCGATTACAACTGCTCTGGACACTTACTCCTCGAACCTGCGGGTGGTGTTCTGATGTTGCACCAGCGTGAGGGCTACTGGGAGACCCGCAAAGAACCCACCTGGTCTCGGGGATGGATGTTCGACGCCGACAACACCCGCAACGTCCTGCACGCCGAGGGAGTTCTCGGGGTCCGCTACGACGCCGGTCTGTGCGACGAAGCTCCCGGCATCGTGATCGCGTTGGGTCACGCTCCGAGCGGTCTGAATCTCGAACTCGCTGTTGATGAGGCGATGGAACTGATCGAGATGCTGGCCGCCGCGATCGGCGAGGCGCACGGTGTGCCACAGCCTTCCATCGACGTCACTGGCGAGCGGTGCCAGTGGCCGTGCTGCAACGGCAAGGCGGTGCGGTGATGGGCACGACTGTTGTTGCGCTGTCGACGATCCTGGCCACCGGGATGATGCTGTGGTGGCGTCGCCTCGACGGGGTGAGCCCCGCGGCTTCGGTCTCTGCTGTGGAATCTGATCCGTTGTCGCATGTGCCGGCCGAATTGCGAGTCGCGGTCATGGTGATGACCGACGTCCGCCAGCTCGCCTACATGTGGGTTGCGATCGGTCTCGGAGGCCCGGACAGCGGTTGGCCGAACGTGCTGACCATGACTCGGGTGCCTTCCGGTGCTATCGCTGAGGTGCAGATGCTCGGCGGTCAGAAGGTCTCGGACTGGACCAACGACGACACCCGAGACCAGCTCGCCCAATACCTCGGTGTTCCGAAAGTGGTTGTCACACAAACTGATCCTGGATTCTTGACTTTGGATCTGCGGTGCTGGGACACCCTCGCCGATCCTGTCGTCGTCCACCCGAACGCGTTCGTCGCGACCGGTGTCGACCTGTCGGCCGTCCCGGTGGGTGTGCGTGAAGACGGCCGGGATTGGCTGGTACGGCTGCTCGGGACTCACATCCTGCTCGCCGGTGCGACCGGTTCGGGTAAGGGCTCGGTGCTGTGGTCGCTGGTCGCCGGGGTCGGTCCTGCCATCAAGGCCGGGTACGTCGATGTGTGGGTGGCAGATCCCAAGGGTGGCATGGAGTTTTCCCGCGGTGAGGATCTGTGGACACGGTTCGAGTGGACCGCTGCCGGGATCCTGGGGATGCTCGCCGACGCCGTGGCGCAGATGCAGGAACGCACCGCCCAGCTCAAGGCAGCACGCATCCGCAAGTTCACGCCCTCGCCGGACATGCCCTTGGTGTGGGTCGTCATCGACGAAGGCGCTGCGTTGTCCTCGTTCGCCACCCGCGACGAGCAGGAACAGTTCCGCCAGTACACCGGCCTGCTGCAATCCCAAGGCCGTGCGGTCGGCTACTCGGTCACCGCGGCGGTGCAGGACCCGTCGAAAGAAACGATGCCGAACCGGCAGCTGTTCAACGTCCGCGTCGGCCTCCGCCTGGAGGAAGTTACTCAGATCCGGATGGTCCACGGCGATTCCGCCAAGGACAAAGGTGCCCGCTGCGACGAGATCCCCGCTGACACACCCGGTGTCGGCTACGTCGCCGAGGACGGCAAAGACGGGTTCGTGCGGGTCCGAGCGTTCATGGTCACCGACGACGACATCGACACCCTGGTAACCGCCTACGGGCCAGAAAAGCCGGACTACAGCCCGCAAGCCGACTACACCGGCTTCGATCCCGACTACATCCCAGGCGAAGACGACGAGCAAGGGATGGCGGCATGAAACGCGGAATGGTCACCGAATCCCACGTCGTCATCTACTGCGACACCTGCGGAGACATCCTCACCGACGCCGACGGGGAATCGATCTGCTTCGACACCACCAACCAAGCCGTGTCGTTCCTGGGCGCTGACCGTGCAAGCGGCTGGGTCTACGACGGCGACACCGTCCGCTGTGACATCTGCGTAGCGACTCAGCAATGCCAGCGCGATGGTCACCAGTTCACCGAACTCGAATGCACCGTCTGCGGCATCTTCCCCGCCGATCACAAGGAGTACTGACCGTGGCACCCAAGAACACCACCCGCACAGACGACGGTCTCGCCGACGTCATCGACTTCCAGACCCGCAGCCGCTGCCGGTCCGAAGCCCGCGGCCTCGACCCCCTCTCAGTCGCGGTCACGATGCTCGCCGAGACCGGCCACGCCCCTGCCTGGAACGACTACGGCACGGATGGATGGGACGACGCAGCATGACTCGCACACAGAAGATCACCAACACGACCACCACTGACTTCGCCGACGTCGTGATGGACGCCATCGGTCGCGCCATGATCGCCGTCGTCGTCGCCGGTTTTCAACTGGTGTGGTGGGCGGCCCTGTTCCCGATGGTCTCGGTGCCCGCCGGCCTTTCTCTCGCCGCTGGTTGGTGGTTCGGCTGGCCGTTCGGGGTCGGGGTGGCCGGTGTGGCTGTCGCGGGGATGGTGTTGTGGCGAGCGTCGAGTCCGCAGACCTTCGAGCGCTGGCTCACCGGTCGTATCCGGTCCCGGTTGATGACTTGGTTCCGCTACCGCCGTCGCTGGGCAACCGTGATGGCCGCTTGCCAGCTCACCAAGACCGACAACAACGACCGGGTGATCGTCCCTGCATTGGCTGGTGTCCGGATCGGTGAATCCCTTGACGTCGTGCGAGCCAAGATGCTGCCCGGTCACTCCCCAAGCGACTGGGAAAACCGCGTCGAGCACCTGGCCCACGCCTTCGGTACCCGCCACGCAAGAGCCGCCATCGTCGGCGCCAGCCTTGTCGAAATCACCTTCCGCCGCTCCGATTCGCTCGCCGAACCGATCGCCGTCGACTTCGAATCGATGGCCGGTTTCAAAACGTTGCCGTTGCGCAAGGCCGCATGAACATCACCACCGATCACCTAGCTGAGGGAGGCCGCCCCATGGACACCACCACCAACACCGCCCAATCCGTGCCCGCGGCTTCCCTCGGCCGTACGACTGCCGCCCAACGCCGCGCGATGCCCTCGCTCAAGGACATCGCCGAATCGGCCGCCGAGAAAGAAGGCGTGTGCGCTCGGGTCATTCCCATGCGTGCCGTCGACGATTCCACCGGCAAGATCTCCTACATCGGCGCCCCGTGCAAGTGCCGCTTCGAAGCGATCTGCCCGGCCTGCGCCAAGACCTACCGCACCCTGCGGATGAACCAACTCCGCGAAGGGTGGTGCCTGAGTGCGGAACCGGTCGACGAGACCGTCGAGCCCACCCAGGAACAAACAGACTTGCTCACTGCCCGCGCGCACCTGTTCGACCAGTTCCGTCAAGCCCATGAAGATAACGACACCGGCCTGGCCGACTCGATCCGCACATTGGTCGCCGAGATCGACGCCGAACTGCGTGACCTGGGTGTCAAAGGTCGGTTCCCGTCGCTGGATGAGAAGCCACGCCGTAAGGCCAAGTCCACTCGTCGCCGCCAGGACGTGCCGAACCTGCCTCGTCGGAAGGTCGAAAAGCGCACTCTGGGAGAGGTTTACAACGGCTACCAGCCCTCAACCTTCCTGACGGTCACCCTCGGCAGCTACGGCGCAATCAACCAGGTGTGGGACCCCAAGGCAGGCAAAGACGGCAAGGGTGCGTTGGTCTCAGATGGTTCCCCGGTAGACCCCGAAACCTACGACTACTCCCGCGCTGCCCGTGACGCGATCCACTTCGCCGCATTGGTCGATCGCTGGGTGCAGAACCTGCGACGGGCCGTCGGCTGGGACGTGCAGTACTTCGGCAGTGTCGAACCGCAGAAGCGNATCCACTTCGCCGCATTGGTCGATCGCTGGGTGCAGAACCTGCGACGGGCCGTCGGCTGGGACGTGCAGTACTTCGGCAGTGTCGAACCGCAGAAGCGTGGTGCCCCGCACGCGCACATCGCTATTCGCGGGTCGGTGTCGAACAAGATGCTCAAGGCCGTCACCGCGGCGACCTACCGCCAGATCTGGTGGCCGCACTTCGACAAGCCGGTCTACCGCGACGGGCAGATGCCCGAATGGGACTACGTCGCCGGCACTTTCGTCGACCCCCAAACCGGCGACCCGCTGACTTCCTGGGATGACGCTCTCGCGGTGATGGACGAGGTAGACGACCTCGAACCGGCTCACGTGATCCGGTTCGGTNCACTTCGACAAGCCGGTCTACCGCGACGGACAGATGCCCGAATGGGATTACGTCGCCGGCACTTTCGTCGACCCCCAAACCGGCGACCCGCTGACTTCCTGGGATGACGCTCTCGCGGTGATGGACGAGGTAGACGACCTCGAACCGGCTCACGTGATCCGGTTCGGTGTGCAGGCCAAGCCGATTCAGATCCTCGGTGGCACCGACAAGATGGAACGCCGGGTGAGGTACCTGACCAAGTACCTCACCAAGAGTGTCGCTGACCTGCTCGAACCGGACTCGCGTCGCGTCGCCGAACACTACGACCGTCTCCACGCGGAGATGTGCGTGACGCCGTGCTCCCAGAGCTGCGGGGTGTGGTTGCGCTACGGCATCGTGCCTAAGGGCGCTACCGAGAAGACACAGCCGGGTTACTGCAAGCGCAAAGCCCACCGGCGCGACACCCTCGGCGTTCCCGGTCGCCGGGTCCTGAACTCGAAGAAGTGGACCGGCAAGACCCTGCCCGACCACAAGGCCGAACGCGCGGAATTTGTTCGGCAACAGCTCGCGGCCGTGGGCATCGTCAAACCCGACACCTCACACGTGCGTGTGTATCCGGTCCCGCCTGGTGATCCGGACGCACCACCCCGCGAAAACCTGGTGATGGCACTCGTAGCGGCCCGGTCGAAATGGCGCGCCGAGTACAACACGGCCCTTATTGCACTGGCGGAGAATCCACCTGGCGATCAGGTTGTTTCGCATGGTCCGGTTGTGCCACAACAGATTTCAACAATCCAGCAAGCGGCAGCTTAGGGAGGCAGACAGATGGCAATTGACATCGGTGCGGAGTATCTGACGGTCGATCAGGCCGCCGAATATCTCGGCACGGGCGTTCGGTTCATTCGCCGAATCGTGGCGGAGCGACGGGTTGTGTTCTACAAGGTCGGCAGCTACGTGCGGTTCATGCGATCGGATCTTGACGCATTCGCACAGGCCGGTCGTGTGGACGTGGCCCCGAGCAACCAGGTGGTGGCGTGATGGGAAAGCGTGGATTCGGTAGCGTCCGCAAGCTGGTCTCGGGTCGGTGGCAGGCGCGTTACCGCGGCCCGGATGGTCAAATGCGTCCTGCACCAAGGACGTTCGAGACCAAGAAGGCGGCCGAGCGGTGGTTGTCCACGACCGAGGTACAGATTATCCAAGGTGACTGGATCGACCCGGAGCGGAGCAAGATCACCGTCTATGAATACGTCGAACGGTGGATTGACCAGCGGCCCGGGCTTCGCCCCAAGACCTTGTCGCTGTATCGCTGGCTGTTGCGCGCGCATGTGAAGTCGACGGCGATGGGTGGTACCCAGCTCGGCACGCTCACCACGCCGATGGTTCGGCAATGGCGGTCCGAACGGCTCGACGCCGGTGCCTCGGAGATCACGACGGCGAAGGCGTACCGGCTGGTCCGAGCGGCATTGAACACCGCCGTGGATGAGGACAAGATAATTCCGCGTAATCCGGTCCGGGTGAAGGGCGCCGACAAGGAGGACAGCCCAGAACGTCCGGTGTTGTCCGTGGCCCAAGTGTTCGCGCTCGCCCGTGCGGTCCCGGAGCGGTATCGGGTGGTAATCCTGCTGACCTCGTTCCTGTCGCTGCGATGGGGTGAGGTATCCGCGCTGACCCGGGCAGACATCACCGACGGCGCGGAGAGTGTGCGCATCGGTAAGGCGATGGTGGAGGTTGCCGGGCTCGGGCTGGTGGTTTCTCGCCCCAAGTCGAGGGCTGGTGTTCGAACCCTGACGGTCCCGGAAGCCATCCGGCCGGACATCCTGGATCACCTCGAGAAGTTCGTCGACAACCGGCCCGACGCCTACGTGTTCACCGGGCTGAGGGGGAATCCGTTGCGGCGATCCAACTTCACCAAGAACGTGAACTGGAAGACGGCCACCATGTCGGTCGGGCTCGCCGGCATCCACATCCATGACTTGCGGCATGCCGGGAACCTGTGGGCCTCGAAATCGGGGATGTCGACCAAGGATCTGATGTCGCGGATGGGCCACGACGATATGCGGGCCGCGCTGATCTACCAGCGGGCAACCGACGACGCCGAACGTCGCATTGCCAGCGACCTTTCGCAGATGGCCAAGGACTACCGCGACGGACGTTCCAGTGCCTAAGTGGCACGTGTGTGGCACGGCGGCCCCTCGGGAGCACCTCAGCCAGACCTACAGAAACAACAAAACCCCCAGGATGACCTGGGGGTTTTGTCTTTGAGCCGATGACGGGAATCGAACCCGCGCCATCTGCTTGGGAAGCAGAAGTTCTACCATTGAACTACATCGGCAGTGCGCTGTTGGGCGCGTTCGCGACTCTATCAGACCTCTCGCCGTGCGAGGCAAGTGTTGATGCGTCTGCCTTCGTCGCCGGTGGGCTGACGAGGGCGCTCGCTGAGCGGAGCCGCAGGGGTGGGGGGTCTACCTGGGGTGCAGCTGCCTACACTGGGCCGGTGCTGCTCTCCGATCGTGACATCAGGGCCGAGATCGCCGCGGGGCGGCTCGGCGTCGAACCGATGCTCGAGTCGATGGTTCAGCCGTCGAGTATCGATGTGCGCCTCGACGGGCTGTTCCGGGTGTTCGACAACAGTCGATACACCCATATCGATCCGGCGCAGCAGCAGGACGAGCTGACCAGCCTGGTGGAGCCGAAGCCGGGGGAGCCGTTCGTGCTGCATCCGGGGGAGTTCGTGCTCGGGTCGACGCTCGAGGTGTGCTCGCTGCCCGACGATCTGGCGGGGCGGCTGGAGGGTAAGTCGAGTCTGGGGCGGCTCGGGCTGCTCACGCATTCGACGGCGGGGTTCATCGATCCGGGGTTCAGTGGGCACATCACCCTGGAGCTGTCGAACGTGGCGAATCTGCCGATCACGCTGTGGCCGGGGATGAAGATCGGGCAGCTGTGCCTGATCCGGCTGTCGAGTCCGGCCGAGCACCCGTACGGCAGTGCGAAAGCCGGGTCGAAGTACCAGAATCAGCGGGGGCCGACGCCGTCGCGGTCGTACCTCAACTTTCCCCTCTCGCCCGATTCCTTGAGCGCGGTCGAGACGCGCTGAGGGCCTGCCGCCACCGCGATACGTAGCACCAGCGACAGGGCGGGCAGGGTGTCGCCGCCACCGGACGGCGCGCGCACCCAGTGGCAACCCTCGCGGCTCCAGCGACCCAGATTGGTCGGCAGCATCACGGCGCTGCCGATGCCGGGGATATCGATGTCGAGCCCCGCGAGCTCGGCGGCCTCTTCCTCGGAGGGCCTGGCGTCGGGTGCGGCGAGCACGCTCCAGCGGATCTGGCGTGCCAGCACCGGACCCTCACAGCGTTGCTCGCGCAGCGCCGTGAGCACCTTCTCGGCGCGCGTGGTCGGCAGATGCACCACGCAGAGCCGGTCGGTGATCGGCAGCATCACAAAGCCACCGCGCTCGCGGACGGGTAGCCGGAATTCGCGCTGGTAACACTGCACCCAGTCGTCGACAGTTCTGGCTTCCACGCTTCCAGAATCCCGTATACGGGAGGGCCTGACCACTGCCCCGCACCGCCCTTTCACTGCCTCTGGCAACCGATTCCGCGAACTTGTGGTGTGTCTCACTGTCACGCTCGTACTCTGGAGGGAGTTGTTCGTCGGATGAGGTGACGCCGTGGTCGGAGAGTGGACAGGGAGAGAGGCCAGAGCTCTTCGCGATGCCAAACGAATGAGCATCCGGGAGTTCGCGGCCCATCTCGGTGTGCACGAGCGACTGGTGTCGAAATGGGAGGCCGGTGGGGTGCGGGTGCGCCCACGTCCGGTGAACCAGGCAGCGCTCGATACGTCACTGGCTCGCTCCGATGATGTTGTGCGCGCGCGATTCTCGACCCTGCTGGCGCCCGCGGGTGATGCCGACCTGCTCGCGTTCGTCGATGCGGGAACTGTCAAAGGTGCTGTCCCCGAGGTGTTGTCGGAGAGGGAGTTGATCATGGCGGCTGCGCACGAGGCCAGCGAACACGCGGCCGCCGCGGAGGGCACGAACGTGGGGGCGACGACGTTGGCCCAGCTCGACGCCGATGTCCGGCGCATCGCCAACGAATATGTTCATGCCGCACCGGCGCCGATGATGGTGGAGATGCTGCGGGTGCGCAGGCGGGTATATCGACTACTCGACGGGCAGCAGAAGCCGGTCGACACCAGCCACCTATATCTGCTGGCCGGTACGTTGTCGGGGCTGCTGGCCAACGCGAGTACCGACCTGGGCTATCTCGATGCCGCAGGCGAACAGATCAGGGCCGCTTGGGCTTACGCGGAACTGAGCGGGCACAACGGGTTACGCGCGTGGACCCGCGGCATGCACGCGCTGATCGAGAACTGGTCCGACCGGCCGCGCAACGCCGTCCAATTAGCCCGCAGTGGACAGGAATTCGCCGGTCCGGGGCTGGGGCGGGTGCGGTTGCTCAATATCGAGGCAAGGGTGTGGGCACGGCTCGGCAGCGATGCCGAGACCGACCGGTGCCTGCGCGCGGCGGAAGTAGCGGCCGGTGATCGCCGCGACGAGCTGCACGACGAGATCGGCGGGGTGTTCGGTTTCGGCCCACCCAAGGCCGCCTATTACGCGGGCGCCACCTGCATCCAGCTCGGCCGCGCCGAACAGGCACTGGCCGCCACCGAACGCGCCATCACCCTCTACTCGAGTGGCCCGCCGCTACAACGTTCCTACGGGGCCGAATCGCTGGCCCGCGTCGACAACGCGGCCGCCCACCTCATCAACGGCAGCATCGACGGCGCCGCCGACGCCCTGCGCCCGGTCCTCGACCTTCCCGAGGACAAACGCATCGCCCAGCTGAGCGAGCGCCTTGTCGGCCTGCGCCGCCGTATCGCCGCCCCGACTTATCGCGACGCGGTGGAAGCGCGCGGACTCGACGAACGCATCGAGGAATTCTGTGTAGCGACCGCCGCGCTTGCCAGCCACCCGCGACCGTAGAAGGCTGTCACCAGGCACAAGACGACCGTGCGACCAAATGAGGTTGCGCAGGATGGCAACATGGGACCGGTGAGTCCTCAATCGCCGCATGTGCCCCCGCGCGTTCTCGAGCAGTCGACCAAACTGCAGAACGTGGTCTACGAGATCCGTGGGCCGGTACACGCACAGGCAGCACGGCTGGAGGCCGAGGGCCACCGCATTCTCAAGCTCAACATCGGCAACCCGGCCCCCTTCGGGTTCGAGGCGCCCGATGTGATCATGCGCGACATCATCGCCGCGCTGCCGTATGCCCAGGGGTACTCCGAGTCCAAGGGCATCCTGTCGGCGCGGCGCGCGATCGTGACCCGCTACGAGCTGGTGCCAGGCTTCCCGGAGCTCGATGTGGACGACGTCTACCTCGGCAACGGGGTGTCCGAGCTGATCACCGTCACCATGCAGGCCCTGCTCGACAACGGCGACGAGGTGCTGATCCCGGCGCCCGACTACCCGCTGTGGACGGCCATGACCAGCCTGGCCGGCGGTACCCCGGTGCACTACCTGTGTGACGAGGAGAACGGCTGGCAGCCCGATATCGCCGATATCGAATCGAAGATCACTGACAAGACCAAGGCCCTGTTGGTGATCAACCCGAACAATCCGACGGGTGCGGTGTACTCGGCGGAGGTGTTGCAGCAGATCGTCGACCTGGCGCGCAAGCACCGGCTGCTGCTGCTGGCCGACGAGATCTACGACAAGATCCTCTACGACGACGCCAAGCACATCTCGCTGGCCTCGCTCGCCCCCGACCTGCTGTGCCTGACCTTCAACGGCCTGTCGAAGGCGTATCGGGTGGCCGGTTACCGCTCGGGTTGGCTGGCGATCACCGGGCCCAAGGAGCACGCGGCCGGTTTCCTCGAGGGCATCGATCTGCTCGCGTCCTCGCGACTGTGCCCGAACGTGCCCGCGCAACACGCCATCCAGGTGGCGCTCGGCGGACATCAGAGCATCGAGGATCTGATCCTGCCCGGCGGGCGGCTGCTCGAGCAGCGCGATGTGGCGTGGGAGCGGCTCAACATGATCCCGGGTGTGTCCTGCGTGAAGCCGCGTGGCGCGTTGTACGCCTTCCCCCGGTTGGATCCGAATGTGCACGAGATCCACGACGACGGAAAGCTCGTGCTGGACCTGCTGTTGCAGGAGAAGATCCTGATGGTGCAGGGGACCGGGTTCAACTGGCCGGCGAACGACCATCTGCGGATCGTGACGTTGCCGTGGGCGCGAGATCTGGCCGTGGCGATCGAACGATTCGGCAACTTCCTGTCCAGCTACCGTCAGTAGCGATACAGTCGGCGCTCACTTGTAAGGGCTTTGACCAGTGAGTTTTCGGGGCTCGGGCCAGGATGGCCATCCTGGTATCGCAGGGAAAACAGACTGTGAGTTCGGAATGTTGGATGTTATGAAGATCTACTAGTGCAAAAGTCCATCTTTTGTGTACAGTAGACCTCGGCGCTTCGGCGCCCTGGCCCGGTTGTCTACCCCCCCTGGACAACCGAGAGCCTTAAGGTATGCGCGCCTACCCCCCTGGGCGCCTGCCTCCGGCGGCGGAGACACCCCCCTGCTCTCCGCCGCCGCACAAACCCGCCTCCCCGGGCCTAGGTCAGACCTAGGCCCGGGGAGGTTTTTGTCTGCGGCCGTGGGTCTGATCTTTGGCCGAGTTGGCCCATCGCCGGTGAGTTACCCGTGTTCTTGCGAGATCTGGTGTTGCGAGGGTGTTATTGAAAACCGGAGCCTTTAAGCTCTGGGCGTGAGCGAGCATCATCACCATCACGACCATTCCGGGCCGATAGCCATCAGTGACACCGCGGCGAAGGTGGTTGTCGGGCTGCTGGCGATCATCGGGGTGGTGGTGTTGGTCGCGACGGTGTTCCTGTGGCCGAGCGCGCAGCACGTCGAGATTCCGTTGCCGATGCAGACCATGTCCGGCGGGGCGGTAGAGACCGAGGCCGGAACCGTTGTCATGCAGGACATCGGGGCCTGCGGGAGCCCGTCGATCGGGAAGGTGTTCGAGGACAAGCCGGAACCGCCGCGGGTCGCCGCCTATACGTGTCAGCGCAGCATCGTCGACATCAGGTCGGGGCCCGACGAGGGCAAGAAGACGCTGTTCGAGATCGCGCCGGGACCGGGGCAGCCCGATCTGCGGGCGGGCGACAACATTCGGGTGGTGCGGGCCGTGGATCCGGCCGGAGTCACCATGTACGGGTTCGAGGACTACGCGCGCGGGCTGCCGTTGACCTTGATCGTGCTCGCGTTCGTGGTGGTGATCTGTGTGGTCGCGCGGTGGCGGGGATTCCGGGCGCTGGTCGGGTTGTGTTTCGCCTTCGCTGTGGTGGTGATGTTCCTGTTGCCGGCGCTGCTCGACGGGAAGTCGGCGATTCCGGTGGCGCTGGTGTCGGGGGCGCTGATTCTCTACGTGGTGCTCTATCTCGCGCACGGGGTGAATCTACGGACCAGTTCGGCGTTGCTCGGGACGCTCGCGTCGATGGTGGTGGCGGCGGTGCTGTCGTGGGTGGCGATCGAGGTCACCCATCTCACGGGGCTGTCCGAGGAACAGAACACCAACGTGGCCACCTACATTCAGCACGTGAGCATCACCGGGCTGCTGCTGGCGGGGTTCATCATCGGATCGCTCGGTGTGCTCAACGACGTGACCATCACGCAGGCTTCGGCGGCCTTCGAACTCGCCGCGCTCGACGAAGGCGCGACGCGTCGGGAGATCTTCACCGCGGCCATGCGGGTGGGTCGCGATCACATCGCCAGCACGGTCTACACGCTCGTGCTCGCCTATGCCGGTGGGGCGCTGCCGCTGCTGCTGCTGTTCAGCGTGGCGGGGCGGTCGATCACCGATGTGCTGACCGGAGACGCGGTGGCCATCGAGATCACGCGCTCGGCGGTGGGCGGTATCGCGCTGGCGTTGTCGGTGCCGTTGACGACGATGATCGCGGTGATGCTGGCACGGCCGTTCGGTGCTAAGACGGCCGCGGTGGCGCCCGCGCGGGCCAGGCACGCTCGGAACTGATCCTGTTCGGATGCCGGACCGGCTCGCGGAATTCGATTCGGCGAGCCGGGCGGTGTCCAGCAGAAGGGGTTACTGACCGGCAGGTGGGAAGCCGGGTAGGGCCACCGGGGGCAGAGTGGGCAGTACCACCGGGGGCAGGCCTGGGACCACGGTGAAGGTGTTGGGGCCCTTAGTTGGTGGGGCGTCGGTGGTTTGCTCGACCTGGCGCGGACTGCTCGGTGGGGCCGCGGCGGTTTCGTGTTGGGCCTCGGTGGTCGCGGCCGGGGCCGCCGACGGACTTACCGCGCTGGGGCGCGGGGGAGTGGTCGCGGGGACGGCCTGCGAACCATCGCTCGACGAACCGCGCTCGAGCACTTCGGGACCGTAGCCGAGGCCGAGGCCGATCGCGGCGACGACCACCAGCGAACTCACCGTCAGCACCGCCACATTCAGTTCGCGACGGGAATGAGCCCGGTTGGTGAGTGCGCTGAGCGGGCGGCGGCCGCGGGTGGGCGCGGTGAGCCAGGCGGGGGTCGTGTCGTCGTGTTCGTCCATCGGAACCGGCGCCGGCGCGACGGGCGCCTGCTGGACCTGGGCGGGGCGGGCGAGCAGCGCGGCGCCGCGGGCGAGCGCGGTCTCCGGCTCGGCCGGCACGATCACCGGTACGCCGATCGTGCGCTCGAGCACGCGCGCGATCAACGGAATCCGGGCGCCACCACCGAGAACCATCACCGCCTGCACCGGATGCTGCGCGCGGATGATGACATCGCGGGTCATCCGGGCAGACGACTCGATCGCCAGCATCATCAGCGCTTCGAAGTTCTCCTGCGTGAGCAGAACCAGGCCCTGCTCGCTGGGCAACGCCACCGCATTGCTGTTGGACAGCTGCTCCTTGGCGGCCCGGCACAGCGCGTCGAGGGCGGCGAGGCCCGCCGGGTCGGCTGGATGCGCGATCCGGCCCGAGGCGATCTGTTGCTCCCTGATCAGCGAATCCAGGTAGTCGCCGCTGATGTCGCTGATCCGCTCGCACTGGTGCACATCGCTGGTGCGGGCGTTGATCACGCTCACCGTGAGACCGGAACTGCCCAGGTCGTAGACGGCCAGGGTGGACACTTCGCGCATATCGCTGGTGGCGTGGGCGAAGTTCACGGCGGCAACGGCTTCGGGCACGAGCTGATAGTTGGTGAGCTGGCGCCGTGCCATCGCGGCGCGCACCGCCCTGGCCTGCGGCTCGCTGCGGAAGGTGATGGTGGTGGCGGCGATCTCCGGCGATGCGGCCAGCGTGGCGGCGATCGCGTCGGCGGCGGTCTCCTCGGCCTGCTGTTCGGGCATCGGGATCGATTGCAGGTCGAACGAATACGGCGGAACGGAACCGTGTGGGCCACCGTGCTGCGGACGCGCGAGGCGCACCGTCCCGGCCCCCACCGAAATTCCCAGAACCGAACTCATCCGCTGCCCATCTCGTCCGTGCTGCACGACATGCGAGGACTGCGATAACGCGGACCGAAATCCGCTCCAGCCCCCGCTTGGCTCGTTACTCTACGGGGTGCCGAGTCCGGCGTATACCCACCCGGCCGCACGCCAGGTTGCGCTGTCCAAGCAGTTGCGACCGTCGATAATCGAACGGGACCGTACCACCGGGTCGAGGTCGGCCGGCGTCAATGCGGTGAATTCGTTCCACTCGGTAAGGACCAGCACCACATCGGCGCGATCACAGGCCTCCGAGACCGAGGTGGCGTAGTTCAACGTGGGGAACACGCGGCGCGAATTCTCCACGGCCTTGGGGTCGTACACGGTGACCACGGCGCCGTGCAGCTGGATCATCCCGGCCACATTCAGGGCCGGTGAATCGCGCACATCGTCGGATTCGGGTTTGAAGGCCGCGCCGAGAACCGCCACGTTCGCACCCAGCAGGGAACCGCCGCAGGCGCGGGCGGCCATGTCGACGACCTTCGTGCGGCGGCGCATATTGATGTTGTCGACCTCGCGCAGGAACGCCACGGCGTGGTCGGCGCCGAGTTCGCCCGAGCGTGCCATGAAGGCGCGGATGTCCTTGGGTAAGCAGCCGCCACCGAAACCGAGTCCGGCATTGAGGAATCGGCGGCCGATGCGGGCGTCGTAGCCGAGGGCATCGGCCAGCATGGTGACGTCGGCGCCGGTGGCCTCACAGACCTCCGAGACGGCGTTGATGAACGAGATCTTCGTCGCCAGAAAGGCATTCGCCGAGACCTTCACCAGTTCGGCGGTGGCCAGGTCGGTGAGCAGGAAGGGGATCTCGGCGGCGATGAGGTCGGCGTAGATCTCGCGGATGTGTTCCTCTACCCACGCCGAACGTTCGCGGGCATGGTCGAGACCGAGAACGAGGCGATCGGGGCGCAGGGTGTCCTGAACCGCGAAACCCTCGCGCAAGAACTCGGGGTTCCAGGCGACCTCGACGTCGACCTTCGCCTGCTCGCGGGCCCGAACGCCGAGGGCAGCGGCGGTTCCCACCGGCACCGTGGACTTGCCGACGATCATCGCCGGGCGTTCCAGCATCGGGGCGAGCGTATCCACCACCGCGTGCACGTATTTCAGGTCGGCGCCGTACTCGCCCTTCTTCTGCGGTGTTCCGACACCGAGAAAGTGCACGTCGGCGTGGGCTGCGGCATCTTCGTAGTCCGTGGTGAACCGCAGACGGCCGGTAGCGAGGTTGCGTTGCAGCACTTCCTCGAGCCCCGGTTCGTAGAACGGCACCACACCATCGGCCAGCTTGGCCACCTTGCCGGGATCGACATCCACCCCGACCACGTCGTGTCCCAACTCGGCCATACACGCTGCATGCGTGGCTCCGAGGTACCCCGTTCCGAAGACTGTGCATCGCATAGTTCTGTTGGTAAGCGTCGCGCGTGGCTATGCCGCGTCAGTGAGGCAAGAGGGGGCGCAACATCTGGTGTACAGGGGGAAACGCCGGCGAGGGTGATCCGCGTGCGGGGCTTTCACCTGCGTAAACGAGAAGTCGGTGGGTGCACGGTTCGGATCGTGGGCCTGCACTCGCAGCGAGCCGCTCGGGTGTGTGGGGGTTGGCATAATCGGGCGGGATCGCACGAATACCCCATCGGGGATGGAGCATTGACTATGCGTCGGGTCCTGTTCGCCACGGGTGGATTGCTGGTCGTGGTGTTGATCKCGGTGGTCGCGCTGTGGCCGGTGTATGTGCGGCCGCGCACGGACGATCCGCAGGTCGCCGATGCGATTGTGATCCTCGGTGGGGCGCACGACGGCCGCGAACAACTCGGGCTGCGGTTGGCCGCGCAGGGGTACGCGCCACGCGTGCTGGTCTCCAACCCCTATGACCACAGTCCGATGGTGAATCGAATCTGCCACGGGGGCTACAGCTTCGAGGTGATCTGCTTCGACCCGAGTCCGCGCACGACTCTCGGTGAAGGCCGTGAGCTGGCGCGCCTCGGTGCCGAGTGGGACCGCGTCATCGTGGTCACCTTCACTCCGCACGTCTCCCGCGCTCGCTACATCCTCGGAAAATGCTGGGACGGGGAGTTGTTGTTCGTCGATCCGGAGCCACAGCTGTCGCCCGTGCGCTGGGCGTGGGACTACGTCTATCAGTCGGCGGGGTTCGTGAAGGCTTGGTTCGCCGATTGCTGATGGCGCCGCGTTCGACCATCGGGGACGCGAAAGGCCCCGCTCCGAAGAGCGGGGCCTTGGCGGAAAACTGTGGAGGAGGCCGATCAGTTGGCCGGAGCGGACTTCGGAGCCGGAGCAGCGACTGCCTGCTGCTTGTCGGCCCACACGGTGGTGCCGTCCGGAGCCTGCATGATGTTGAGCAGCTCGAAGCCGGCAACCATCATGGTCGGACCACCGATGGCGATCATACCGAGCACTCCGCCGACCGCGGCACCGGTGCCGAAGCCGGGAACGCAACCAACAACCGGAAGAACGAAGAAGCCGATAGCGCAGCCAGCGATGGCGCCGATGGCGGTCCCGACGAACGTACCGATGGCGGTGCCGATGCTGAACTTGCCTGCGAAGTCGTTGATCGCCTTCTGGTTTTCCTGAGCTGAGGCGATCTCCTGCCCCTTCATGACCGGCTTGACCGCGACCGGGTTGGCCGCCACGTCCACGCCTGCCGGCTTCTCCGGGGTCAGCGAGAGCACGGTGGAGTCCTCGGCCACTTTGACAGCGGTCGGGATCTCCGCGCCGTTGATCGCGAAGGCGATCGGCAGCGCCACGACCACGTCGCCGCGGGTGTCCTTGATCTCGGCGAATTTGGTCTTGGGGGCCTCTGGGGTCTCGCCGGCCTGCTCGACAATCGAGAAGGTGCCGTTCTTCACGGTGGCGACGACAGTCTTGTCGACCAGCTTGACCGAGTATTTGATGTCCTGCGGTGCCTCTTCGGCATGAGCAGTGCCCATGGCAACGGTCATCGCCCCGATAACCAGCGCGGCAGCCGCAGTGGTCCTACGGAAGTTCATTCAGGTTCCAATCCATCAGGTGTGGTGCGTCGTGCGATCGAGCGACACGCGAGACTCGTCAAGCAGGGCATCCCTATGAGATGTCCCCTACTTCTCCCCGAGCAGTGTGAAGACCGGCACAGCATGCAGAACAGCTGGAGCTTAATGGACTGAATCCCCTGAGGCCAGAAGGAATTTCGGCGGGGCTAGTAAGCCTGACCTTAGCTTCGCCGCAGTTCACGGACGGTTTACGGTGTTCAACAGTCGCTACGGGAACCCCGTAGCAAACAATTTTGTGATATTGCTCACAGGCAAACCATGGGTCAAGTCGCAGTAAACGAGGTCAGGGCGCAAAAGCCGAACCTACGGTGGACAGCGGTAGTTACTGGCCGGTAACTTAGTGGCGGTTACGATACGAGCAAATCGGGCGAGGTCTCCTCGCTCAGAACCTCGTGTTGCCTCGAAAGAAAGGTCGCGACATGAATGCCCTGACTATCACGTTGGGCACGATTGGAGCTGTGCTCAGCCTGTTCTGTTGGGCGTCGTTTATCGGCGGCGCTTGGAACATCGGCAAGGCAGTCACCATCGGCCAGACGGCCCCCGACCGTTGGCGACCGTTCTTCCCGCGGTTCAAGAACATGTTCATCGAGGTCGCGGCCCATACGCGGATGAACAAGTTCCGCACCGTCGGCTGGGCGCACTGGCTGGTCATGACCGGCTTCATCCTCGGCGCGATCCTGTGGTTCGAGGCCTACGGCCAGACCTTCGACGGCTCGTTCCACTGGCCGATCATCGGCGACTGGCCGATCTACCACCTCGTCGACGAGATCCTCGGTATCGGCACCGTGGTCGGTATCGGCACGCTGATCATCATCCGCCAGCTGAACCACCCGCGGATTCCCGAGCGCCTGTCGCGTTTCAGCGGCTCCAAGATGGCCCCCGCCTATGTCATCGAGACGATCGTCTTGCTGGAGGGCCTCGGCATGATCTTCGTCAAGGCCGGCAAGATCGCCACCTACGGACACGGGCACGCCGGCACCGACTTCTTCACCATGCAGATCGCCAAGCTGCTGCCCGCGAGCCCGACCATGGTGTCGGTCTTCGCGTTCATCAAGCTGATGTCGGGCATGGCCTTCCTGTACCTGGTCGGCCGCAACATCACCTGGGGTGTGGCCTGGCACCGCTTCTCGGCCTTCTTCAACATCTACTTCAAGCGCAATGCCGACGGCAGCGTCGCGCTGGGCGCGGCCGCGCCGATGGTGTCCAACGGCAAGGTTCTCGACATGGAGAACGTCGACCCCGAGGTCGACACCCTGGGTGCGGGCCGCATGGAGGACTTCTCCTGGAAGGGCTGGCTCGACTTCTCCACCTGCACCGAGTGCGGTCGCTGCCAGTCGCAGTGCCCCGCCTGGAACACCGGTAAGCCGCTCTCGCCGAAGCTGCTGATCATGTCGCTGCGCGACCACGGTTACGCCGCCGCCCCGTACCTGCTGGCCGGTGGCCGCAAGGACGCCGGTGGCGACGAGGTCGGCTTGGTCGACGCCGACGGCAAGCCCGATGAGGCCGCGCTGGCCAAGATCCCCGAGGCCGCTCGTGCGGAGGCGGAGCGTCCGTTGGTCGGTGGCGAGGATGTTCTCGGCATCATCGATCCCGAGGTGTTGTGGTCGTGCACGACCTGTGGTGCGTGTGTCGAGCAGTGCCCGGTCGATATCGAGCACGTCGATCACATCATCGATATGCGCCGCTACCAGGTGTTGATCGAGTCGGAGTTCCCGTCCGAGCTCGCGGGTCTGTTCAAGAACCTCGAGAACAAGGGCAACCCGTGGGGTCAGAACTCCAAGGACCGCCTGAACTGGATCAAGGAAGTCGATTTCGACATCCCGGTCTTCGGTAAAGACGCTGACAGCTTCGACGGCTACGAGTACCTGTTCTGGGTCGGGTGTGCCGGTGCCTACGAGGACCGGGCGAAGAAGACGACCAAGGCCGTGGCCGAGTTGTTGGCGACCGCGGGGACGAAGTTCATGGTGTTGGGTGCGGAAGAGACCTGCACCGGTGACTCGGCGCGTCGTGCGGGTAACGAGTTCTTGTTCCAGCAGTTGGCGTTGCAGAACATCGAGGTCATCAACTCGGTGTTCGAGGGTGTCGAGCAGTCCAAGAAGAAGATCGTTGTCACGTGTGCGCATTGCTTCAACACGCTCAACAACGAGTACCCGCAGGTCGGTGGCACCTATGAGGTGGTGCACCATACCCAGTTGCTGAACCGGCTCGTTCGCCAGAAGCAGTTGGTTCCGGTCGCGACGGTCTCGCAGAACATCACCTATCACGATCCGTGCTATCTGGGTCGGCACAACAAGATCTACAACGCTCCGCGTGAGTTGATGGAGGCGTCGGGCTCGACGTTGGTGGAGATGCCGCGTCATGGTGAGCGGTCGATGTGTTGTGGTGCCGGTGGTGCTCGGATGTGGATGGAAGAGCAGCTCGGTAAGCGCATCAATGTCGATCGGGTCGATGAGGCGTTGTCGACGAATCCGACCAAGATCGCGACGGGGTGCCCGTTCTGTCGGGTGATGCTCAACGATGGTGTGACCGCGCGTCAGGAGCAGGGCCAAGGCGAGGGTGTCGAGGTTGTCGATGTCTCGCAGTTGATGTTGGACTCGATCACTCGTGTCGACGCCGAACAGTTGTCGGCGAATCTGGTTGTTGTTCAAGAGCCCAAGGCCGAACCCGAACCCGAGGTGGAACCGGAGCCGGTGGCCGAGGTCGCGACCGCGACCACCGCCGCGCCGAAGGCTGCTCCTGCTGGTGGTGGTCTGGGGATGAAGGGCGCCGCGAAGGCTCCCGGTGGTGGTCTCGGCATGAAGGGTGCCGCCAAGGCTCCCGGTGCCAAGGCCCCTGCGGCTGAAGCTGCTCCCGCAGCTGAAGCCCCCGCAGCCGCTCCGGCCAAGGGGCTGGGCATGAAGGGTGGAGCGAAGGCTCCCGGTGGTGGTCTCGGCATGAAGGGTGCCGCCAAGGCTCCCGGTGCCAAGGCTCCTGCGGCTGAAGCTGCCCCTGCTGCCGAAGCCCCCGCAGCTCCTGCGGTCAAGGGGCTGGGCATGAAGGGTGGAGCGAAGGCTCCCGGTGGTGGTCTCGGCATGAAGGGCGGTGCGAAGGCTCCCGGTGCGAAGGCCCCGGCCGCTCCCGCTCCCGCTGCGGAAGCTCCGGCCGCCGAAGCTCCTGCTGCTGAAGCCGCTTCCGCACCGGCCGCGCCGGTCAAGGGCCTCGGTATGAAGGGCAAGGCGAAGGCTCCGGGTGCCAAGGCAGCAGCTCCGGCACCCGCTGCATCGGCTGCTCCGGCAGCAGAGGCGGCTCCGGTGGCTGAGGCGGCTCCGGTGGCTGAGGCGGCTCCCGCCGAAGCTGCTGCCGCTCCTGAGGTTTCGGCTCCTACGGAATCCAAGCCGTCGGTTCCCGCCAAGGGGCTTGCCATGAAGTCCGGTTTGAAGCGGCCCGGACCGAAGGCCCCCGGCGCTGCTGCGGCTCCCGCTGCGGCCCCGGCTCCCGCTGCCCCGGCTGAACCTGCGGCTCCGGCTGAACCTGCGGCTCCGGCTGAACCTGCGGCTCCGGCTGAGGCTGAACCTGCGGCCGAGCCGGAAGCCCCTGCGGCGGAGTCGGCCACCAAGGCCGAGCCGACCAACGGCAATGGCAACGGCACCTCGGTGACGCCGCCGACCGCCAAGCCCGGCGGTCTCGGGTTCAAGTCCGGTGCGAAGTCTCCGGGTCGCAAGAGCTGACGACTGAACACCCCAGTGAGGCGCGGATTCTCAGGAATCCGCGCCTCACTGTTTTTCTGCGTATGTCCTCGCGCAAGGTGGACCTATGGCCGTGAAGGACTAGTTCGCCTAGGTCGAGTCGGTGGTCTCAGCTCAGCACTGGTTGGGTTCTTCGTTCTTCACCACTGACAGCACGGCTTCTCCCTCGCCGATCGGCGTTCCCGGTGCGGGCTCCTGGGCTACGACGGTCCAGTTGCGGTCCATGACCTGGGCTCGGCCACGTCCGCTGGCGTCCGTGGAGCGGGAGAAGAACACTCCTGCCGCCTGGATGGTGTTCTGTGCCGCCTGGAGGTTCATGCAGACCACTGCGGGCATGATCGCGGTCGGTGCGGCGGCGGTTGTCGGGGCGGACGCCGGCGTGGTCGCGAGGGGTGGTGCGATCGCGGGTGTGTTGGTCGGCGCGGCGGCTTGGGCTGTGGTGGGTGGGCGCAATGTTGTTGTCGATGGGGCGCTCGGAACGGTCTCGGGTGCGCAAGCGGTGATTGCCGCCAGCATCGCTGCCGCGATCATTGCTGTTTGCGCGTGGCGTGGTGATGGAAACGCTTTCCCCGGTGAGTGATTCATGTCTGAAGTCCCCTGCTCACAGTTGCACTGACGGTCGGATGGCCGGTGTGCGCGACTCCCCCCGACAGGAGCGCTGGGCGAGCGTATATCCGGGGTGGGGTGTGGGAGGGGAGTACTGGCAAGTAGTGGGCAATCTGGGTTAGGGGGCTTTGTTCGGTAGTCCCAGGAGGGTTGAGGCTGTGTTTGTTGGAGCGCTGGCGCGCTCGAGTCGCGGCCCTGAGGGGCCGCCGGTTAGGCGCCGTTGCTTGCTCCTTCGTCGCCTACGCCGCGACCGGCCACTTCGTGGCCGCCGCTCCCTAAGGGTCGCGGGTGGGGGATGGGAGTGCGGTCATGGCGGATTCGGGGTGGGTGGTGTGGTGGGGCTGGGAGTGCGGTTGTGGCGGATCGGGGGTGAATGGTGTGGTTGGTGTGGTCAGTGAGGGCAGGGTGGGCCTGGGGTGAACCCACCTGTGCACTGACGCCAAAAAGGCCGGTAGCGGGAGTGCTACCGGCCTTTTTGGGGCTGCTCTATGCCTACATGGTGGTGATCAGTTGGTGCGGACCGCCAGGCCGGGGTTGTCCGAGAGGACGACGGTCAGGGGCTGGGCGAACAGCTGGGGGGTGTCGCCGGTGAGGGCGCCGATGATGTTCGGGATCTCGCAGATGGGGAAGTCGGCGACCGAGGAGGCGCTGGAGATGCCGAGGGCCAGGCGGCCGGTGACGATGGCGCCGCCGGAGTCGCCGGGGAGGGCGCAGATGTTGGCCGAGAAGCTCTGGGTGAGCTGACGGTCGCCGACCTGGACGGTCTGGTCGACGCCGTTGATCACGCCGCAGCTGAAGCCGGTGCGGGCACCGGACTTGCAGACGGGGGCGCCGACCACGGGGGTGGCCACGCCGTCGACGGCGATGGGGGCCTGGCCGGGGATGCGGACCAGGTTGTTCTCGAAGCGGGCACGCGCGTTGTCGTTGACCCGGATGATCGAGTAGTCCTGCTCGCCGAGCACCGACTTCTGGAAGGTGCCGAGCTGGGCGCCCGCACGGTCGCCGTTGATCTCGTACACGGCGGCGGCGTTGCCGGTGCCCGCCGACTCGATGTCGGGGTTGCAGTGGCCCGCCGAGATGTTGATGACGTTGCCGGAGCGGTCGGTGCCGTTGAAGCCGAGCGAGCAGCGCAGCGAGCTACGGCCCACGATGGAGGCGTAGGCGTCGCCGCCTGCCAGCGCGCCGTTGCCGTCACCGGCGATGGGGGTGGCGGACAGGTCGACGCGCTCGCCTGCCACCGGCGGCGCGGTGACGATGACGCGGGAGGGGTCGATGAAGCTGGGCAGCGGAAGCCCGGCCTGCTGCACGCGGACAGCGATCGAGTTGTTCACGGTGTCGACGACGACGCCACGCACCAGCGCGGAGATCTCCGGCGGCGCGGCGGCGAGCCAGTTCTCGAAGGCGGTCTTCTCACCGCGCAGGGTGGACTCGCTCTTGGCGACGTTGCGAACCTCGAAACCGGCCGACTGCGCGGCTTCACGGGCCTGGTCGGCGCCGGGGCCGTGGGACAGCGCGACGACGGCGTTGCCCTGATCGCTCAGCCAGGAACCGGCGAAGACCTGCGGGAACTGACGCTGCGCGGTGGTGGAGAACGCGGCGACCTGCTGCGCGACATCGGCGCGGCGCAGGTACTCGTCGGGGGAGATCTTCAGATCGCGGGTGACCGCCTCGATGAGCTGGGCGGGCAGGTCTGCGGGCGCGGGCTGCGCGTCGGCGACCGCCATCGTGGGGCCGAACAGCAGAAACGCCGCCGAAGCGGCGATCATAGATTTCCGAGCTCTTCTCGAGCTTCGCGCGGACGGGGTACGACCCATACGTGGCAGGAGCATGGTCCGAACTATATGGGCTCGAGCGACTTATGCCTACTCGGACCGGGCAAGAGATTTCGCTCACCCGGTCCGGTCGGTGATTTGTCCCCGCTCAGCCCGCGTTGGGCTTGGTGCGCACCATGATTCCGCTGCCGAGCCCGCCGCCGGAAGTAGCCTCGATATCGGCCAGGATGGGCCGGATCGGGATGCCGAGGGAAGCAGTGCCGCCGTAGGGGGCGAGCTGGGTGTTGGCTTCGGTGCAGTTGGGCGCGCCGGAGGCGTTCGAGCCGCTGGTGATGCCGAGGGCGAGCGTGCCCGACACGATGGCGCCGCCGCTGTCGCCGCCGAGGGTGCAGGCGGTGCTGGCGAAGCCGCGGATCGTCTTGCTGACGCCCGTCTCGGTGAACAGCTGGGTCTCCACGTGGTCGGCCGAAACGAAGCCACAGGTGAAGGTGGAGGACTGACCGGTCTTGCAGACCGGCGCGCCGGTGACGGGTTCGGCGGTGCCGGTGAGCGTCAGGGTGGTGCCTTCGGCGCCGCGCACCCGAGGCTGGTCCATGCCCGCGTTCACCGCGCGCTCGTTGAGCTTGATCACCGAGTAGTCCAGCGAGGCGGGCCCGCCGAGCACCGAGCGGGCGAACGAGCCGACCTCGGGGCTGTTGGGGATATCGCGCACGTTCGGTACGTAGACCGCGGCCGTGCTGCCGTTGTCGACATTCGGGTTGCAGTGGCCCGCGGAGATATTGAGCGCGTTACCCGCGGCGTCGGTGCTGTTGAACCCGAACGAGCAGACATCCACGCCGCGCAGGTCGGCGTCGTGCAGGTCCTTCTTCGCGGTGATGTAGGTGTCGCCGCCCATCGGCTTGTACTCCACCGGACCACCGCCGCCGGGCGAGAGCACCACCTTGATGGTGGCGATCAGGGTCGGCAGGTTGAGCATGTGGCCGGTGCCGGTGTTGGCCACGTTGAGCACCAGCTGGCTGTTGAGCGCGTCGATCGCGATCGAGCTGATCGGCGCGGAGATGGCGGGCGGCAGGCTCGCGACCCACTGACTCAGCTGCACCAGCGCGCCCTCCAGTCCACCGGCGGAGATCGGCGCGAGGTGGGTCTGGTAGCCGGCGGCGGTGACGAGCTTGCCCGCCTCGGCATCGGTGGTGGCGACGACCGCCTTGCCTTCCGGCGTGAGCCAGGCGCCGGCGAAGGTATCCGGGTTGGCGGCGCGGAAATCGGTCGCGTAGTCGCGCAGCTGCTGGGCGCGCGCGGCGCGATCGAGGTACTCGGTGGGGGTCATCCCGAGATCACGTGACAGCGCGGTCACCAATTCGCCGGGTAACGCGTCGGCTGAAAGTTGTAGTGGCGCAACGGGTTCCGAGTACGCGATACCGGATCCGAGCAGGGGTGCGAGTAGAACAGTCGCGGCGAACCCGGCGGAGGCTGCCTTGACCGCGGCGCGACGCGCCACCAACTTGCGCATGAAATCCCTTCGTCGACAACCAGTGACCGAGAACACCGCCGGCGGCGATCATGTCGGTCAGCGCATCACTCTAAGGCACGCTCGCTCAGCTGGCTCGGTTACCGTCCGGCTGCTGGATTCAGCGCTGACCCGGGATGGTGAGAGGCGCGGGGAGATAGCCCGGTGGGTAGGTCCCGAAGGGCGACCGCGGACGGCTGGTGGTGGGGCTCGGCGTGGTCGTCGGCGGGGTGGTGGTCGGTTCCGGGGTGGTCGTCGGCGGCGCCTCGGTGGTGGTCGTCGGCTCCGGCTCGACGGTGGTGACCGGTGGGGGCGTGGTCGAATCGACGGCCGGGGGCGGGGGCGGCGCGGGTGCCGAGGTGGGGGTCAGCGTTTCCGGGCGGGCATCGGAAATCGTCGGGGGCTGGGTCGTTTCGGCGTCTCGGATCAGCACCGAGACCGCGACGCCGCCGAGCAGCAGGCCGATGAGCGCGGCGGCGGCGATCAGCAAGGGGGTCTTGCTGCGGGCGGGCTTCGCGGCGGGCACCACCGCGGGCTCGGCGATCGGGGCGGGCGCGACCGGCGCCATCGCCTTCGTCGGCAGGGGGGTGACCGGCAGCGCCGCCGAGTACGCCTGCGCGGTAACCAGGGGCGGCTCCAGCGCGGGCATCACATCGGTGGCGACCGTGGCGTTCTCGGTGACGATCGGATCGGGCGGGGTCGCGCCCGCCGGGGTGGCCAGCACCGCGACCAGCGCGGCCTGGGCGGCGGCGTTGGCGTAGGTCTTGCCCGGATCGGCGCCGTGCTCGGGCTGGGGCAGTTCGTCCTCGCCGAGCAGGGCCACCGACTTCAATCCCAGATAATCCAGGGCCTCGCGCACGCCGCGCACGACCTCGGTCGACCAGCCGGCGGGGTGGGTCGCGTAGAACTCGGCGGGACCACTGAGGTGCTCGGTGGTGAGATCGATCAGGCAGAACATGGCCGTCGCGAGGAGGTCTTCGGCGCGATAGGCCTCGCCGCCGTCGACATCGACACCGGCGGGGTCACCGATCGCGCGCACGAATCCGGCGATCGAGTGGGCGTGCCCGGTGGGTGCGGGTCCGCCGAGGGCGGCGTCACCTTCGTCGGACATGTGCAGGACCGAAGCACGCTCGATGACCTGAACCGTGCCGTCCTCGGTGACCACCGCGGCGATGCATTCGTCATCGGCGATACGCAGGCCGACCCCAGTGGCCATCGGCGGTACACCCCTCACTTCGGCATAGATCGTCCGCGCGAGTCACACCAGCAGTTGGCCGTGTCCCATCGCGCGCAGCATTGACAGTAATTCCGATCGTGAGCGCGCGCCTATTCGACGACGGATTCGCGCGACGTGATGCTCGACGGTCTTCGCGGAAATGTACAGCCTCGCGCCGATCTCGCGATAGGTCAGACCGAGCAGTACCAGTTCGGCCACCTCGCGTTCACGGTCGCTCAATGCGCTGGACTCGCTGGTCAGCGGCGTGCGACCGGCGGTTACCTGCGGCAGCGGTTGTGCGGTCGGTCGTGGGGGCTCGACCGGCTGGGACTGGGTGCGCACCGACCGCGCGAGTTTGAGCAAGGACGTCGCGGTCGTCGAATCACCTGCCGCGAGGGCGGCCTCGCTGGCCAGTCGGGCGGCGTCCCAGGTGAGTCCGAGTTCGGCCAATGCCGACACCGCGGCCTGCACATCGGCCGCGGCCACCTGTCCGCGCAGCACGAGCAACCAGGTGCGCCCGGCGTCGGCGAGCACGGCGGCCTGCCGGTCACCCGCTTCCGCCGCCGTCTTCAGTGCATGGGCGTGGGGCAGCAGCGCGCGAGGTGACTCGTCGGCCAGCGCGGCCTGTACCCCGTACCAGTGGAAGGAATTGGTCCAGGCGGGTGCTCGGCCGAGCTTGCGGACCAGCGCCCGCGCGGCGTCGACGAGCGGCTCGATCCGGCGCACGTCTCCCAAGCGGATGCCTGCCAGCCACAGTTCGCCGATCGGCAACAGGCTCAGCAGGTCGGCTTCCAGCTCGTCGAACAGGGGGCAGGCCGCCTGCCACGCGTGAGCCAGGGCGGCGTGGTCGCCGCCGCGGCGGGCCAGTCCCACGGTCAGGGCGTGGGCGAGAAGCTGATCGCGTGGCGCGAGGGTGCGAATGTCGATGTCGGCGAGGGTGCTCGCGGCGCGGCGTTCGTCGCCGCCGAGCAGCGCGGTCCACGCGGTGAGCACCGGAAGCTGTCGGCTACCGCCCATGCCGGCCGCCCGGCGCAGCGCGTCACCGGCGCGGCGCGGCTCGCCGCTGCCGAGGCAGAGCAGGGTGGCGATCGAGACGGCCGAGCAGGGTAGGTAGCGATCGTCGCCGGTGTCGGTGTTGCCCGCTTGGATCAGCGCGGAGATCGCCGCAGCCGTGCCCGCGCCGTGCGGGTCTAGCGATTCGTCGAGCGCGCCCGCGATCAGCCGAGCCCCGGCGTCGGCCTCGGTCGGCGGCCAGTGCTGCGCGGAGACCGACATGCGCGCGGCGGCGGCCTGGTCACCGGCCAGGTTGAGGACCATGGCCGCGGGTGCCCAGTCGGCGCCGACTCGCTCCGGTCCGAGCCAGTTGTACAGTCCCGCCGCGCGGCTCACCAGGCCCCGACGGGTGAGCACGCCCGCGCAGATTCGCACCGCGGCGACGAGTTCGGTCCCGGGGATGTGCTGTGCGGTCAGCAGCGGTTCGGCCAAGCGGAGGGCGGTGTCGGTGTCGCCCGCGTGCGCGGCGGCCTCGGCCCAGCGCACCGCGATCGTCTCGACCGCGGCGCCCGCCGCGGCCGCGGCCGCGTAGCAGCGGGGGGCCTCGTCCGACTTCTCCGCAGTGCGACAGAGGAACTCCGCGAGCCGGGCATCGACCACCCCGGACTCGGCCAGGATCAGCGCCGTGCGGTCGCGGAGCAGGCCGGCGTCGAGGCGCGCGGTGAGCAGCCTGCGCTGCACATCGACATAGCGGCGATCGCCGAGCAGCGTCCGCAGCGGAGCGACCGCGGGCGGGAGGAGTAGGTCGGCATCGGTGACCAGGGCGCCCGCCCTGGCACGGTCGATCAGCTCGTGCGCGGTGGCGGTGTCGACGCCGAGCACCTCGGTGAGTTCTGTCGCGTCCAAACCGGTTCCGGTCGCCGCGATGACCAGCGTTTCGAGCAGCTCTGGTTCGACCGCTTCCAGCAGCGACCGCGTCCAGGCGGTGACGGACTCGTTCACCGCTGACTCGCAGGTCTCGAGCGAGGCCGAACGGGCGCCCATCAGCGCCGCGACGACACCGCCGGGAATCCCCGCGGTCAGCTGATGGATGTGCGAAGCGAGCGGTTGGGACACGGCCACGCCGAGTTCCCTGGCGAACGAGGTGATGTGGGCACTACCCAGTGCGCGCAGATCCACCGTGCGGCCGTTGCGCGCCACCGCGTCGGCCAGCGCGCGCAGCCGGGGATCGTGTGGGCGCGGCTGGGTGGTCAGCACAACGGAGCGTTGTCCGGTCTCGATGGCGGCGCAGAGTGCGTGCAGTTCGGCGTCGCTGTAGCGGTGGATATTGTCGGCGACGAGCACTGCCCGATCGCGAATCTCGCCCTCGGCATGGTCGGCCGCGGAGTCGACCATCGGAATGCCGCGGCCACGGAGATGCGCTCGGACGGCGTTGAGCAGGAACGATTTTCCGGTGCCCGCTCGGCCGCGGATCAACAGCAGCACGGTCTGCTCGTCGGCGGTGTCGAGTGCGCGGAAAACGGTTCGGGCGTTCGGGAAGGCGTCGTGAGCGATGTCAGCCACCATTTCCTCCGAGGACCCGGCCCGGCAGTTGCGTTCCCGATTCGAGGGTCTCGCCGACCGCGCCGCCTACGTCGTCGAGTAGGCCGCCGGGATCGACCTGGATGGCCGGAACCTGCGGCTTGGTCGGGGCGGGCGCGGGCGCCGGAGCGGGGGCAGGTGCTGGAGCGGGTCCCGGCGCGGGCGCAGGGGCAGGTGCCGGCGCCTGCCCGGCGGGCGGCGCCTGCGCCGGTTGCTGCGCGGCGGGACCTGGTTGACCAGCGGTCTCCGGTGTTGCGGTCGCTGGTGTTCCGGCGGCGGGTGCGCCACCGGCAGGCGCCGGAGTTCCCGCAGCGGGCGTGCCGCCAGGAACGCCGGCGTCGGTCGTGCCGACCGGGATCACGCCCGACGGCGTCGCGGTCCCGGTCGCGCCTGGCAGAGCTGGGTCGGTGACCCCGGAGTTCGTGGTGTTCGCTGTCCCGGCCGTGCCGCCCGCGCTGGTTGACTCGGGTACGCCGGGAACCGGTGGGGCGTTGGTGGTCGCGGCGGGTCCGGTGGGTGAGAACTGAGTGGTGCCACCGAGCGCGAGGGTGCCGGTGGCCAGCGCGGCCATGGTCAAGGCCGCGGCCGCGACGATCGCCGAGCGTTTGGCTGTGAACATCTTGGTTCGAACCGGTTCCGAGGGTGGCAGCGCGAGTACCTCGACGGCCGGGGCCACGGCCACCGACGGCGATGCCACCGCCACGACCGGGATAGCCGCGGTGGGCAGGCTGATCGCGGCGATGTCGAGGGCGATCTCGGCCGCGCCGAGTGCCGCGCAGGTCGTGGGGTCGGCACAGGCGATTACCGGCAGGCCGAATTCGGTGGAGATCAGCTCGGCTACCAGGGGAATCGCGCCACCGCCACCGGTGAGCAGCACCCGACCGACATCGCCGAGGGTGAGGTCGGCACGGCGGACCGCGTCCTGGAGCAGGCTCATCGAGTCGAGCAGGGTCGGACGCAGCAGATCCTCGAGTTCGCCCCGGGTCAGCCGCACCTGTTCGGTGTGCACGGAGGGGCTGAGCATCCCGACCGGAATCGCCGTCGCGGTATTCCTCGACAGTTCTTCCTTCGCAATTCTGCAGCGCTCGCGCAATGCCGACAATTCCACTTCGACAACCGGATCGAATGGATCGATGTCGTTTCCACCCAGGGCATTTGCCAGCACATAGCGCATCGTCAGCAGATCGAATTCGGAACCGGCGATCGCGGTGCTGTGCACCGGCGTACCGAGCAGCCCGGCCTGCTCGCCCGTGCGTAGGACCGTCACCGTCGATCCGCTCGCGCCGAGGTCGTAGACGACCAGCGCGCCGTCGTCGAGCGGCCCGTGCTCGATCTCGTATCGCCGCACCGCGGCCAAGGGTTCGGGCACCAGCGTCACCTCGGGCAGGCCCGAGCGCGAGAGTGCGGACCTGGCGGCCTCGACGGTGACCTCGGGCCACCATGCCGGGTAACACGCGACGGTGGTCGCCGCGTCGTCGGATTCGGCTGCGGCGTCGCGGAGTTCGGCTGTCAGCGCGCGGGTCGCGGCGGCGAACAAATCGGCTGCGTCGTGGGTGGAACCATCCGCTGCCAGCAGGTCTACCGGATCGCCGACTCTGGACAAGTAATCGTCGATTACTACTCCGCGATGGTGGCCTGTCGTGTCGGCGAAGCTCACCGATCCGTCGGTGCCGAGCCGCAGCGCGCTGCGGTGAGTGAGAACGGTGGCACCGGCCTCGTCGCCTGTCGTGGCCGCGGCAGCCGAATTAACCGCTCCGACAGTGGTGCCGAGCGCCAGACGCTCTGTCATTGGACAACCCCGTTCGCAGGACTTCCGGTGGACCGGTAAACGCTTGGGTAGAGCGAGATCGCCGAGGGCGGGCGTCCCATCCGATCTGTCGGTTGCTAGGGAGCAGCTGTTACCTGTGGTGGGGGAAGTACGGGGAAATTCCCCTAATCCGCGTCGGCCCCTAATGGGGTGCGTTCGGTGGGAACTAGGTATTCGCCCCGTTACCTGTAACGACGTGCCCGCCTAGCGTGAAAGACATTCCAACGACAAACAGATCGGGCATCACCGCCCATGATCTGGAGGAGCTGATCTCGATGACACCGAACGCGATTCTGGAGTTCATCCTCAATCTGCTGCGCGACCCCGATGCCGCGGCCAGTTATTGCGCCAACCCGTGCCAAGCGCTGAGCGTGGCAGGCCTGGCGGTGACCCCGGAGGACATTTCCGCGGTAGCGCCCATGGTGGCCGAATCCGCGCTGGTCAGCGGCGGCTCCCAGTTGCAGGCGATCGTGGCAGCGGGCGCCGCGGCGAGCACGAGCGCGGTTCTCGCTTCCACCGCGACGGCGGCCGCCGCTGTCACCGCGGCCGCGGCAGCCGACGCCGAACTCGACCTCGGCCTCGACGTGGGCCTCGGCGCCGTGGCCTCGGTAGTCGCCGACGCCGCCGCCCAGGTGGGAGCCGGCCTCGACGTCGCCATGAACGCTGTCACCGGCGCGAACGTGGACGTGAACGCCGACCTCGGCGCCGACCTGGCCGCCGGTGTGACCGCCGGTCTCAACGGAGCTTTGAACGGCGCGGTCGGCGTGGGTGGCGATCTTGCTGCCGGCTTCGGCGGTGCTTTGAACGGTGCGGTCGGTGCAGGTGCTGACCTGGCCGCCGGTCTCGGTGGTGCTGTGAATGGTGTGGTCGGCGCAGGTGGCGATCTGGCCGCTGGCGTCGGTGGTGCCTTGAACGGTGCGGTCGGTGCAGGTGCTGACCTGGCCGCCGGTCTCAATGGAGCTCTGAACGGTGCGGTCGGCGCAGGTGGCGACTTGGCTGCTGGTCTCGGTGGTGCTGTGAATGGCGCGGTCGGCCTGGGTGGCGATCTGGCCGCTGGCGTCGGTGGCGCCCTGAACGGTGCTGTCGGCGTCGGTGGCGACCTCGCTGCCGGCCTTGGTGGTGTGGTCGGCGTCGGGGGCGATGTTGCCGCCGGTCTCGGCGGTGTATTGAACGGTGCGGCGGGTGCAGGTGTTGGGCTGGACAGTGCGCTGACCGGCGCCGTCGGCGCGGGTGCCGATCTGGAGACCGGGTTGAACGCTGCGCTGGGTGGCGCGGCCGGTGCCGGTGTCGGTCTGGGTGGCGTGCTGTCCGGTGCGGCTGGTGCTGGTGCGGATCTCGCGGCCGGTCTCGATGGCGTGGTCGGTGCGGGTGCCGGTCTCGGCGGTGCGCTGAACGGCGCGGTGGGTGCCGATCTCGACGGTGCGGTGAATGGGGCAGTGACCGCGGGTGGCGATGTCGCGACCGGTCTGGGCGGTGGCCTCGAAGCCGGGCTGAGCGGGGCGAGCACCGCTGTGGGTGGGCTCGGGGCAGGAGTCAACGGCGGGCTCGGCGCGGTAGCCAACGCGGGGGCGCAGGCTGCGGGCGGGCTCGGAGCCGCCGCGACCACCACGGCGATCACGGGTCTCGACGGTGTGGTCGGCGCGGAGTTCGGCACCGGCCTGGAAACCGGGCTCGGTGGCGCCGTATCGGCGGGCACGGGTCTGATCGGCGGCATCACCGGCGGTGCGAGTGGTGAGTCGGATACCGGATTCGGAATCGACGGATCGCTTATCGGCGGCGGCTCGGAGCAGGTCACGACCGGCTTGGAGTCAGCGCTGTCCACTACGACAGGCATCGGCCTGACCACCGGCCTGCAGGGCGGTCTCGACACCGCGACGACTCTCGGCACCGACATGTCCGGCGCTGTCACCTCGGGTGCACAGGCAGGGTTGAACGGTGCCGTCGAGTCCGGCGTGGGTCTGGCCGGTTCCGCGACCGGCGGTGCGCAGGCGGGCCTCGGTGGTCTCGTCGAGTCGGGTGTGGGTCTGGCCGGATCGGCGACCGGTGGTGCGCAGGCGGGTCTGAACGGTGTCGCCGACGTAGGCGCCGGGCTCGCGGGCTCCGCTGTCGGCAGTGCGCACACAGGGCTGACCGGTGCCGCGGAAACCGGCATCGGGCTGACAGGTTCCGCGACCGGCGGCGCCGATACAGGAACCGGCCTCGAGACCGGCCTCGGCGGCTTCGGCGACGCGGGACTGTCCGGCAGCACCCAGCTTGCGGGCGGCTTCACCTCCGCCGTCGACGGCACGGCACAGGGCAGCACCGCCGCAGTCGGCGGCCTCTCCGGCCAGACCACGGCGACCTCGACAACCCAGGCCGACGCTTCCGGCACGGACAGTGCGACGACGCAGGGCGCGGTGACCACCGCGGCCGACACCTGGTCCGCCGTCGACGTATCGAGCGCGTTCGGTTCCGGCCTGCACGGTTCCGGCCTCGGCGGGACCGAGACGTCGCTGTTCGGTGAATCGAGCACCGTCACCGACCACGGACCCGAAGTGCACACCGACGGACTGTTCCACTGAGCGAAACGGACGATGCGATGACTGTTCTCGCACCGAACGCGGTGCCGCTGACGACGGTGTTGTCCGACATCGTCGCGGCGGCCCATGCCGCGGGCCGCGACGACCTGGTCGCACGCTTGGAGAAGGTGACCGAGCGGGTGCGAGACCCGCGTCACCGGATCGTCGTCACCGGTCAGCTCGGTCAGGGCAAGAGCCGGTTCGTGAACGCACTGCTCGGGATGGATGTGTGCCGGGTCGGCGACGACGCGACCACCGTGCTCCCTCTGCAGCTGTCCTACGGTGAGCAGCAGCGCGCGTACCTGGTGCTCACCGCGCCGGGAACCGACGAATCGCGGGTGGAGATCCCGTTCGACGAGATCGGCGCCGTCGATGCCCGCAGCCCGCTGGCACAGAGCCGGCAGATCGTCCGGATCGAGGCCGAGCTGCCGATTCAGCTGCTCGCCGACGGCATCGTCCTGATCGATACCCCCGGTGTCGGCGGACACGGAAGTGTCTGCGCCGCAGGTGTACTCAGCCTCGCCGCGGCGGCCGACGCGGTGCTCGTGCTTTCCGACGCCTCCACCGAGCTCACCGAACCCGAGCTCACCTTCGTCCGGCAGATCCGCGAAATGTGTCCCGCGGTCGCCGTCCTGCTCACCAAGACGGATCTGTATCCGCACTGGCGTCAGGTGCTCGAGGCTGACCGCGCCCATCTCACGCGCGCGCAAGCCGAGGTCGCGTTGATCCCGGTGTCGGCGCTGCTGCGCGCGCACGCCCTGCGTCTGCAGGACGCGCAGCTCGGCCTGGAATCCGGATTCGGCGTGCTGTTCGGTTTTCTGCGCGATCGGGTCGTCGCCCGCGACCAGGCGGTCTCGCGGCAGGCAGTGGCTCGCGAATTATCTTCGGCGGCAGAGCATCTGGCGCTGGCGCTGGGCAGCGAACTGGTCGCGCTGCGCGATCCGGCAAGCGGCACGGCGGCGGTCAGCGAGCTGCAGTCGGCGCGCGCGGCCGCCGAGGACCTGCAGCGGCGCACCGCGAGCTGGCAGCAGACCCTCGCCGATGGCATCACCGACCTCGTCGGCGATGTCGACCACGACCTGCGCGACCGCCTGCGCGGTATCGCCCGCACCGGCCAGGAGTGGATCGACGAGAACGATCCGGGCAGGCATTGGGGTGCGATCACCGAATGGCTCACCGGCTCCGTGGACACCGCGCTCGGCGACAACCTGGTACTGACCCATCACAGAACAGAACTGCTCGCCGAACGGATCGCCGACCACTTCAGGGAGGTCGGCGCGGTCGAGCTGCCGCAGGTGCACGCCGGAATGGACGAAGAGAGCGGCCTGGTGAGCTCCGGTTCCCTGGCCGATCTCGAGCCGGATATCGGTTTCACGAGCAAGGTGCTCGTCGGTATGCGCGGCTCCTACGGCGGCGTGCTGATGATCGGTCTGGCCACGACCTTCGCGGGCCTGGCCATGCTCAACCCGATCTCCCTCGGCGCGGGTCTGATCGTCGGCGGCAAGGCCTATCGCGACGACAAGTCGGCCCGACTGGCGCGGCGCCGCGTCGAGGCCAACGGGGAGGTTCGCCGGTTCCTCGACGACGTGGCGTTCCAGGCGGCCAAGGACACCAAAGACCGGCTGCACCGCATCCACCGAGCGCTGCGCGACCACTTCGCCGGCGTGGCCGAACGCAGTCTGCGCTCGATCGACGCGTCCCTGCGAGCAGCACAGGAAGCGGCGGCGATGGCCGCCGCGCACCGCGCCGAGCGCACTGTCGTGCTGGAACGCCAACTGCACGCGGTCGCCGAGCTGCGGCGTTACGCGGAATCGATGCAGATCGAACCGAGACGGGCCGACGGTACGGTATCTGGGTGACCCACCGTTTCGACACCGCCGCGCCCGGCGACCGGACCACACCCAGGATCCTGACCGAGGCGCACGAGTTGGTCGGCGCGGCGGCGCGGGCATTCGCTCGTGACGAGTACGCGCGCACGCTGCTGGCCGAATGCGACTACCGATTGCGTGAGCCGCTGCGCGTCGCGTTGGCCGGTTCGATCAAGGCGGGCAAGTCGACATTGCTGAACGCGCTGGTGGGCCAGGCCGTCGCCCCGACCGATGCCACCGAGTGCACCCGCGTCGTCACCTGGTACCGCGACGGCGCGACCCCCACGGTCACCGCGCACGCCGCCGACGGCTCGCGCGCGAATGTGATCGTGCGCCGCGGAAGTGGCGCGCACGGCCTGACCTTCGACCTGAACGGTCTGCGCTGGGACGTGCGCGGTCCCCGCGAGGTGGACCATCTCGAGGTCGGCTGGCCCTCGGCCGCGTTGTCACAGACCACGATCATCGACACCCCCGGCACGTCGTCGCTCTCGCGCGAGGTGTCGCTTCGTACCGCACGATTGCTCACTCCCACTGATACCGGGAGTGATCCGCGAGCGGGCGGCGCTCCGATCTCGGTGCCGGGGGCCGATGCCGTCGTGTATCTGCTGCGCCGTCTCGACGCCACCGATGTGAGTTTCCTCGAGCAGATCGGGGCAGGCGCCGGTGGTGCGGGCCCTCTCGGTGTGATCGGGGTGGTGTCGCGCGCCGACGAGATCGGTTCCGGCCGCATCGACGCGTTGCATTCGGCTCGCGATGTGGCCGCCAGGTTCGCCGGTGAGCTGGAACGAACCGGCCTGTGCCAGGCGGTGATTCCGGTGGCGGGCCTACTGGCGTTCGCCGCTTCGACGCTGCGGCAGCCGGAGTTCGCGGCGTTCGAGGCGTTGTCCACGGTGCCCGCGGAAGACCTCGGGATCGCGTTGCTCTCGGCGGACCGATTCGCCCGCGCCGACATCGCGCTGCCGGTGGCTCCCGAACTCCGCGCGCAGCTGGTGGATCGCTTCGGCCTGTTCGGTATTCGCATGGCCACCATGCTGATTCGCCTCGGTGTCCGCGATTCATCCTCGCTGGCAGCGGAATTGGCGGCCCGCAGCGGAATCGACGAACTGCGTTCGGTGCTGGAGGTCCAATTCGGCCAGCGCGCCGACGAACTGAAGGCGCATTCGGCGCTGAGCACGCTGGACCGGATCCTGGCCGCCTACCCCGGCACCGAGGCCGACGACCTGCGCCCGCGCGTGCGAGCGCGGCTCGCCGACGTGCACGGTTTCACCGAACTCCGACTGCTCGGCCGCCTGCGCACCGACGAATTACCTTTGCCGCCAGCGGTACTCGCCGACCTGCACCGCATTCTCGGCGGCGTCGGGGTAGCGGCGCATCTCCGCCTCGGGCTGTCGGCCGAGGCGGACCCGGACGCCCTGCGCGCCGCGGCTTTCGCCGCCGTTCGTGCCTGGCGAGCCCGAGCGGCCCACCCCCTCGCCGACCAGGCAACCGCCACCGCCTGCCGAGCCGCGGCCCGCAGCGCCGAAGGAATCCTGGCTGAACTTCCCCGGTGAACGCCGCGGATCACGAGCCGCTCAGATGAAGTAGGCAGTCCCCGAAGAACTTCCGGTCCCGTACCCCAAGCTCTTGGCGAACTCCCGAACCGCGATCAACGCATTCCCCACCGGCCCCGGATCGCTGCACGACCCCCCGACCGAGGAGAACGTGCACCCATCATCGGCGATGGCGACCCCGCTGTCGGCCACGGCGCTTCCCCCGGCCGAGACCATCCCGCCCCCGGCCAAGGCGGCGACCACAGCCACTCCGCCGAACGCCCGCTTCCACTGAACTCTGCCCATCGATGCACGCATACCCCGAAACTAGTGCCGGACCGAACTGTTTCGCACCCCTATCGTTGCCCCGAATTCTCGGGGCAACGCGCTCGTCGAGCGTGCGGTAGGGCTGGTCACTCACCCAGCTTCGGCACAACCTCCTCCGCGAGGTACTGCTCGATCCCACGCCCGGCCCGCTCCGCCTGGACGACCGTGGCGCCGTGCTGATGGGCCGCAGCCGTCAAGACCTCCCGGGAGTCGGGTTCGACCCCACCCCCGATCACCAGCACGCGAACCCGTTCACGCCCGAGGATCACGAGTGCCTCGTCGTCGGTGGTCGACCCGAGGACGCGAAATCCGAGCCCGCCCACATAGCCGAGTACGGCATCGACGACTTCGGGTCCGCGCCCGACGGCAAGCAGATCAACTGTGTACATGAGTTTCCGTCCTTGCTGTTTCATACAGTGACAATTTCCGGCTCGTCATCATCGAGCACGCGTTGTTCCAGCTTGGCCTCCTTCGGCAGTGCCAAGAATCCGAGGCACACCAACAGCAGCATCCCGGCGCCGTAGGACAGCGTGTACCGGAACGTCTCGGCGAAGTTCACCGCGTTCGCCTCGGTGCCCGCCTCGGTGAGTACCCGCGAAATCGCTGATTCGCCAACAGAATTCGACTGACAGCTGGCGGGCGTCACCGCCGGATCATCCTCCGCCGACCGATCGTGCACGCACGCCGCGAACCCGGCCACGATCTGATCCTGGACCTCTGTCGGCACTCCCTCTAGCGCCAGCTCCGCCCTGATATCGGGCGTCACGGCGGCCACCCCGAGATCGGAATCCCGGTCCAGCACGGTGAAGAACAGCACGCCGACCAATGCGACGCCCAGCGCGGTTCCCAACTGCTGCCCCGTGTTCAGCAGTCCGGAGGCCGACCCGGCCTCGCGCTGCGGTACCTGTCCGAGCAGCAGATCCAGCGTCGGCGCCACCACCATCCCGAACCCCGCGCCGGTGAGCAACAACGGCAATGCCATCTGCCACGAAGTGAACTCGCTTCCGTACCGCACCCCCATCGCGCCGTACAGCGCGAACCCCGCGGCATTCACCAGTGCCCCGATCATCAACACCCGCCGCCCGTACCGAGCCGCCAGTACTCCGACCGAAAGCCCCGCTCCCACACCGGCTCCCACCGCGAACAGCGCCGATGTGAGCCCGGCTCGCAACGGCGACCACCCGAGCCCGCCCTGCATGAACAACGTCCACACCAGGAAGAACCCGCCCATGGCGATCCAGAACAGCAACCAGGTTCCCACCCCGACCGCGAACGGCCGAGACCGGAAGAGCCCGAGGTCGACCAACGGCGAACGCCCCGCCCGAGCCAGCCCACGCTCGTAGAACAGGAACCCGACGAACATCGCGAGAGCCGCGGCGATCATGACGAAAACCCACGCGGGCCAGTCGAGTCGACGTCCCTCGGTCAACGGGTAGACCAGCAGCAGTACGGACGAAACCGCCAGCACCATCCCGACCGGGTCCAGTCGAGGCGGCGTAGCCGACTTCGAATCACTCATCACGAACCACGCCGCGATGAAGCCCGCGATGCCGATCGGGATGTTCACCAAGAAGATCGGCCGCCACGCCAACCCGAACAGGTCGGCCTGCACCAGGATGCCGCCGAGCGCGAGACCGACCGCTGAGGCCGACCCGCCGACACCGCTGTAGATGGCAATCGCCTTGGCCCGCTCCTCCTTCGGGAACGTCGTCTGGATGATGGCCAGAATCTGCGGCACCATCAGCGCCCCCATCGCGCCTTGGGCGAAGCGGGAGCCGATGAGCACGGTCGGATCGGTGGCCAGCCCGCAGGCCGCCGAGGCGATCGTGAAACCGGCCATGCCGGTGAGGAATACGCGTTTGCGACCGTAGATGTCGCCGAGTCGCCCGCCGGTGATCAACACTGCGGCGAAGGCGAGCACGTACGCCGCGATGATCCATTCGAGCTGTGAGTACTCGGCGTGCAGGTCGTTGCGGATGCTCGGCACGGCCACGTTGACGATGGTCACGTCGAGTAGATCCATGAAGCCGGCGGCCAGGACCACCGCGAAGGCGATCCAGCGCCGGGGATCGGCGTCGGGGGGAGTGGGGGAGGTAGTCACGATGGTCTCTCTTCGAGTAGGGAGTGGAGACCTCTCAAACTATGCACCTCAAGTGATTATCAATCAATAGGGCAATCATGAATGGTGCGTTAATCGGCGTATCGTAGGGGTGTGACCGACCCGACGCAGCTGTCGACCCACGCCGGATTCCTCCTCGGCCAACTGGGCTTCCATACCGCCTACCGCTTCAGTGATCTGCTGGCGCCGCTCGGCATCAAGCCGCGCCACTTCGGCATGCTGAAACTCCTGAGCGCCCACGACGGCCGCACTCAGCAGGAGCTCGGCGAGGCGCTGGAGATCCACCGCAATGTGATGGTCGGCCTGGTGGACGACCTGGAGAAACGCAACCTCGTGGAGCGTCGTCGCCACCCGAGCGACCGCCGCGCCCACGCCCTTCATCTCCTGCCCGCCGCCCATGCCCTCCTGGTCGAAGCCGAGCAGCGGGTAGCCGAGCTGGACGCCGAACTCCTGTCCCCGCTGCCTCCCGAGGATCGTGCCGTCTTCCTCGATCTCCTGCGCCGAACCGCCGAGGGCAACGGCCTGCGCCCCGGCATCCACCCCGGCCTCACCCGATAACTCCGTCTCCGGACCGTCACGATCCAGCATCGGGGGCTGCAGTTGAGCGCACTCGTGGCAAGAATGGCTCGGGGTCGGGAAGTTTTTTTCGGGTGGCGGGAATGAATCGCCGCAGCTACTGGTTGTGCCGATCAACAACCTGAGCGAACCTGACTCAACTTCGGGTTGACTCACGGTGGATCTCGAAGGCAGGATTGAGCCCACTACGCTCAGCGTTGCAATAACCGAACGTCAAACAGGAGGAAACCACTATGGCTCGTGCGGTCGGAATCGACCTCGGGACCACGAACTCCGTCGTCGCCGTGCTCGAAGGCGGCGAGCCGGTCGTCGTCGCGAACTCGGAAGGCTCGCGCACCACCCCCTCGATCGTCGCCTTCGCGAAGAACGGCGAGGTTCTCGTCGGTCAGCCCGCGAAGAACCAGGCGGTCACCAACGTCGACCGCACCATCCGCTCGGTCAAGCGCCACATCGGCACCGACTGGAACGTCGAGATCGACGACAAGAAGTACACGCCGCAGGAGATCTCCGCGCGCACGCTGATGAAGCTGAAGCGCGATGCCGAGGCCTACCTGGGCGAGGAGATCACCGACGCAGTGATCACCGTCCCGGCCTACTTCGAAGACGCCCAGCGTCAGGCCACCAAGGAAGCCGGCCAGATCGCCGGTCTCAACGTGCTGCGCATCGTCAACGAGCCCACCGCGGCCGCGCTCGCGTACGGCCTGGACAAGGGCGACAAAGAGCAGACCATCCTGGTCTTCGACCTCGGCGGCGGCACCTTCGACGTCTCGCTGCTGGAAATCGGTGAGGGCGTCGTCGAGGTTCGCGCGACCTCCGGTGACAACCACCTCGGTGGCGACGACTGGGACGAGCGCGTCGTTTCCTGGCTGGTCGACAAGTTCAAGGCGTCCTCGGGCATCGACCTGACCAAGGACAAGATGGCCATGCAGCGTCTGCGTGAGGCTGCCGAGAAGGCCAAGATCGAACTGTCCTCGGGGCAGAGCACCTCGATCAACCTGCCCTACATCACCGTCGACGCGGACAAGAACCCGCTGTTCCTCGACGAGCAGCTCACCCGCTCGGAGTTCCAGAAGATCACCTCTGATCTGCTGGATCGCACCCGCGCGCCGTTCCAGTCCGTGATCAAGGACTCGGGCCTGAACGTGGCCGATATCGACCACGTCGTGCTCGTCGGTGGCTCTACCCGTATGCCCGCCGTGTCCGACCTGGTCAAGGAACTGACCGGCGGCCGTGAGCCCAACAAGGGCGTGAACCCGGACGAGGTCGTCGCCGTCGGCGCGGCACTGCAGGCCGGCGTGCTCAAGGGCGAGGTCAAGGACGTCCTGCTGCTCGATGTCACCCCGCTGTCGCTGGGCATCGAGACCAAGGGCGGCGTGATGACCAAGCTCATCGAGCGCAACACCACCATCCCCACCAAGCGCTCGGAAACCTTCACCACCGCTGACGACAACCAGCCTTCGGTGCAGATCCAGGTGTTCCAGGGTGAGCGCGAGATCGCCTCGCACAACAAGCTGCTTGGCTCCTTCGAGCTCACCGGCCTGCCCCCGGCCCCGCGCGGCGTGCCGCAGATCGAGGTCACCTTCGACATCGACGCCAACGGCATCGTGCACGTCACCGCGAAGGACAAGGGCACCGGTAAGGAAAACAAGATCAAGATCCAGGACGGCTCCGGTCTGTCCAAGGAAGAGATCGACCGCATGGTCGCCGACGCCGAGGCGCACGCCGCCGACGACAAGGCGCGCCGTGAAGAGGCCGAGACCCGCAACCAGGCCGAGTCGCTGGTGCACCAGACCGAGAAGTTCATCAACGAGCAGAAGCTGAGCGAGGGTGGCGCACAGGTCTCCGCCGATCAGCTGGCGAAGGTGGAGAACGCGGTCGCCGAGGCCAAGCAGGCACTCGAGGGCACCGATATCTCCGCGGTGAAGTCGGCCGTGGAGAAGCTGGCCACCGAGTCGCAGGCCCTCGGCCAGGCGATCTACGAGGCCTCCGCCGCCGCCGACGCGCAGTCCGGGAACGGTGCGGGCCCCAGCCAGGCCGATGACGATCAGGTCGTCGACGCGGAGGTCGTGGACGAGCCGGTCGACACGGACAAGAAGTGACCGAGGCGAACTCCTCGGAGCAGGAGTTGGTCGACGACATTCTGGAAGACACCGCCGACGAGAACGCGGAGGCCGCCACGGCGGACTCCGCCCTCGACGCCGACGTTGTCGAGCCGGAGAACGACGAGCTGGCCGAGCGCACCGCCGACCTGCAGCGGTTGACCGCGGAATACGCGAACTACCGCCGCCGCGTCGAGCGCGACCGTCAGGCCAACATCGATGCCGCCAAGGCCTCGGTGGTCACCGAATTGCTCGCGGTGCTGGACGATCTGGATCGGGCGAGGGCGCACGGCGACCTCGATTCCGGCCCACTGAAGTCCGTCGCCGACAAGCTCGAGACCGCGCTCACCAAGCAGGGTCTCGTCGAATTCGGTTCCACCGGTGACCCGTTCGACCCCACGCTGCACGAGGCAGTGCAGCACGAGGGTTCGGGCGCCGACCCGGTGATCGGCATCGTCATGCGCAAGGGCTATCGGTTCGGCGACCGGGTGCTTCGGCACGCGCTGGTCGGGGTAACCGATGCCGAGACCGCGGGGGCATCGGATCCGGATGCCGGCGACAGTCAATAAGAACGCGAAAGGAGGAGACGCCCGGTGAGCCAACGGGAGTGGATCGAAAAGGACTTCTACAAGGAGCTGGGTGTCTCCTCCGGCGCCTCGCAGGACGAGATCAAGAAGGCCTACCGCAAGCTCGCCCGCGACCTGCACCCGGATTCCAACCCGGGTGACACCAAGGCCGAGGAGCGGTTCAAGACCGTGAGCGAAGCCAATGCGGTGCTGTCGGATCCTGCCAAGCGCAAGGAGTACGACGAGACGCGGCGCATGTTCGCCGGTGGCGGCGGTGGCGGACGAGCCTACGGCGGCGGCGGGTTCAATCCCGGTGCCGGCGGCGGCTTCTCGCAGGACTTCAACATCGGCGACATCTTCGGTCAGGCTGGTGGCACCGGCGCCGCGGGCGACGGCGGGCTCGGCGATCTGCTGGGCGGGCTGTTCAACCGGGGTGGCGGCGGCGGCCGGGCGGCGGCTCGTCCGCGTCGCGGCTCCGATGTGGAGACCGAGACGACGTTGGGTTTCCGCGAGGCCGCCCAGGGCGTCACCGTTCCGCTGCGGATGACCAGTCCCTCGCCGTGCACCACCTGCCACGGCAGCGGCGCCAAGCCGGGCACCAGCCCGCGTGTGTGCCCGCACTGCAACGGCGCGGGCGTGGTCAGCCGTAACCAGGGCGCGTTCGGTTTCAGCGAGCCCTGCGACGACTGCCGCGGCACCGGGTCGATCATCGACGACCCGTGCACCGACTGCTCCGGCACCGGTATCCAGAACCGCACCCGCACCATCACCGTCCGGATTCCTCCGGGCGTCAGCGATGGTCAGAAGATCCGGCTGGCCGGTCAGGGCGAGGCGGGTCTGCGCGGTGCGCCTTCGGGCGATCTGTATGTCACCGTGCACGTCAGCCAGGACAAGGTCTTCGGCCGCCAGGGCGACGACCTCACCCTGGTGCTCCCGGTGAGCTACAGCGAATTGGTACTGGGGACAACAGTTTCGGTACCGACGCTCGACGGCCGGGTCGGCGTGAAGGTGCCCCCGGGCACCGCCGACGGGCGTATCCTGCGAGTTCGTGGTCGTGGCGTACCCAAGCGTGGTGCGGCGGGCGGCGCCGGTGACCTGCTGGTCACGGTGAAGGTCGCGGTACCGCAATCGCTCGACTCCGACGCCACCGATGCGCTCAAGCGGTATCAGGAGGCGGAGAAGGCCAGTGGCTTCGAACCGCGTGCGGGATGGGCGGGTGCTTGACGATGTCCGATGATCCGAAGTCCGTTTCGGGTGCCGCCGCGCGTGCCGAGTTCTTCATGATCTCGGTGGCGGCTCAACTGGCGGGGATGCACGCGCAGACGTTGCGTACCTACGACCGGCTGGGTTTGGTCACCCCGCAACGGACATCGGGTGGCGGACGCCGTTATTCGGCCCGCGATGTCGAGGTGCTGCGCGAAGTGCAGCGCCTGTCGCAGGACGAGGGCGTCAACCTCGCCGGCATCAAGCGCATCATCGAGCTCACCAATCAGGTGGAGGCGTTGCAGCAGCGCGTCGAGGAGATGAGCGCGGAGATGGAGCGGTTGCGGGCGGGCTACCGGCCCGATCTGTCGCCGCCGGCGCGCAGTACCGCGCTCGTGGTGTGGCAGCCACGGCATCGTCGCTGAGCCGTCTTCGATCCGACGAGCCTCCGGTTCGCCCCTCCGCTGTGGTGGAGGCGAGCCGGGGGCTCGTCGGTCTCCGGTCAACCCCCGGCGACCGGCTGGTGACTCTCCAGCAACCCACTTATTCATGATCCTGCTGATCGGAAGTAGCGTTGCGGCGCGCTGAGGTGGGGATTTGTCACCGTGGACGTCCAAAAGTTTGCTGACGGGATGCTGGATTCGGCTCAATCGGAAGGCAATTCGCCGTCCTCGACCAGCCACTCCGGTGTGCCTACCACGCGTGTCATGGCTCGGCGCGTCGGCTTACGACATGCCGTCGTCGTAGCGGAAGGGTCGCTCTACCAGGCACGTTGATATCCAATTGTGTGGAATGCCGGGCACTTTGAGGAATCGTGAGCAAGTGTTCACCCTCAATTAACGGGCCCCGGGTATGTTTTCATGGGAAACTGCTGGGAACCGCCTGGTATTTCAGGAATTACATGCGTGATGTTTAAGAGTACGATTCCTAAGCTGGCAAACCTCGCCTAGACTTCTCGCATCGGCTGCTGACGAGTGTCCTCCCAGCCCGTCACTCGCCGGCGCGGCTAGCGTTCGATGGCGAAACGAGGTTGTGACACATATGGATTCGCGGACTGTCGCTTTGATCCGTACTACGTTCAAGGCGGTTGCTGCGGAAGAAGGTGGACCCGAGAAGCTGTCGAGGTCGTTCTACTCGATCCTCTTCACGGACTACCCCGGTGTCCGAGACTACTTCCCGGCTGCCATGGATTCCCAGCGCGACCGTCTGGTCACGGCGATCTCCTACGCCCTCGACCGACTGGAGGAGCCCGACAAGCTGCTGCCGTTCCTGGCCCAGCTCGGGCGCGACCACCGTAAGTACGGCGTGCAACCGGCTCACTATGTGGCCGTGGCCAACTCGCTGAAGTCGGCCATGCGGTTGTTCGCCGGCGCGGAGATGTGGACCGATGAGGTCGCCACCGCCTGGGACGAGGGCCTGGCCACCATCAGCGGCGCCATGATCAGCGCGGCCGACAAGGAGTCCACCCCGGCTACCTGGACGGGCACCGTCGTCGAACATCGCGAGGTGCTGCGCAATCTCTCGATCGTCCGAGTCCAGCTCGACGTGCCGATGCAGTACGCCGCCGGTCAGTATCTCAGCGTGCAGATCCCCTCGCGGCCGCGGATGTGGCGCTATCTCTCGCCCGCGAACCCGGCCAACCCCAACGGCGAGATCGAGTTCCACATTCGCGGGGTGCTCGGCGGCTGGGTCAGCCCCGCCATGGTCGCGCACACCGCCGTCGGCGACCAGTGGGCGCTCGGCTCCCCTCTCGGCGGCCTCGGCGTGCCACGCAACACCAAACGCAAGATGCTCATGGTCGGCTGCGGCACCGGCATCGCCCCCCTGCGCGCGCAGATCATGTCGATGGCTCAGCGCCGGGTGAACCCGAAGGTCCACCTGTTCGTCGGCGGCCACCACCCCTGCGACCTCTACGACCTCCAGGTCCTGAGCCAACTCGCCATCGCCAACAAATGGCTCACCGTCACCCCCGTCACCGAAAGTGACGAAAACCCGTGGTGGTACTTCGATTCCGGTGAACCCCACCCCGAACTCCCCGGCCTCGAGCCCCGCATGACCGGCCAGATCGGCAAGGTGGTGGCAAGCTACGGCCCTTGGGCAGACCGCGACGTCCAGATCGTCGGCTCTCCCTCGATGGTCCAAACCACCAAGTTCCGCCTCATGGCAGCAGGCACGCAAGCCCAGTCGATCCGCCACGACCCCTTGTTCTGACTTGTCATTCCCGCAGGACGCAAGCCCAATCGATCCGCCACGACCCCCTGTTCTGAGAGTCACCCAACCAGGAGGGCTTCGACTCCTGGAAGCTCGCCGAACTTGGCGCGCCGATCGGTGGTGATGACAGTCCGTCCGGTCGCCCGCGCGGTGGCCGCGATGATCAAGTCGTGCGCGCCATGCGGCGTACCTTCGGCTCGAACATAGGAGAGCAGTTCCGCGTGATGTTCGGCGATCGCATCGTCATAGGGAATGCTCGGCACGATAGCGCGGAACTCCGCGAGAAACGCTCGCGCGCTCGCTTGTTTCGCCGGGTTGGTCTGACCGGCGAGCCCGGTGAGGTACTCCGCGATCACCACCGAAGCAACGGCAACGTTATCGCTGTCCGTGATGATGTCGGTCAGATCGACTGTCCCCCGATCGCTGGCGATCAGCACTCCGGTATCGAGGATCAGCTTTGCCACGGGTCACTGTCTTCGTCGGCGCTCGCATACTGATCGATCGCATCGACGGCCGCCTCGAACTCATCGTCCAACCCGATCCTGCCCGACCACTTGCGAGCCAACCCGTTGAGACTGGCGCCGTTGGCGCGCGGCGCCGGAAGTAGCCTCGCCACACACACGCCCTTGCGAGTAATAACAAACTCTTCACCCGCCTCGGCCTCATCGAGCACCCGAGCAAACGCTCGCGCAGCCTCGGTCGCACTGATCTCCTTCATGAAATCATGATATCAGAATCAGATAATCGGATTCACATCTTGTTGTTGTCTAGTCAGAGGGAGTATCAGTCGCCGTTGCTGGTCCGATTGCTGTAGTCGTCGTGGGTCGGTCGACCTTGCTCGTCGAACGTCGTCCCGCGTGTGGGTCAAGAGTCCTCGGGCTCTCGTCCTACGTAGTCGTCATGAAACCGTTCCGGGACAGTCGAGGGATCGGCGGGTGGCGCGGCATCCCACCTCGCTCGTGCCTCGTCGAACATCCGACGTTCAGCATCCCGCTCCTCGTCGCTCAGGGGAGCAAGGCCCGCTTCTTCTGCGGTTCTAAAGGTTTTCCCAAAGGACTCTTTTGGCATGGTAAATCCTAGTCTATCAAGGGACTTCGACAAGGTCGATGTACGTAATCCCGGTGTTTGGGTCTGTCCAGTTTCTTGCGACTCGGAAATTTGTTGAGGAGCGGAACAATACCTCATCCTCGATATGTCCAGCCTGTTGCGCGGTGGAATATTGGGAAACATCCTTTCCGGTTTCGGATTGAATGGTGAATCGTGTATTCCCAGAGAATGCGCGACTGGGGTCAGTTGATGTGCTGGTGAATGCTTTCTCGGTAACTGTCCCGCCTTCCTGGTATTTTGCAATGTCCTCGGGGTCCAGATTTGTCCCGCGGTAAACGGTGCCTTTGTTGTCTGGTAACTTGTTCAACGCGGCGTTCAGGTCGTCGATTCTAACTTGTTGCGCGGCACTGACATTGTCTGTTCGCAAAGCGAGGTTGACATCGCGGGAGCCTGCTCCTGTGTAGCTACCGATCGCGTCGAGATCTTGCTGCGTCAGTTGTGATCCAGGCCTTTTAGGCCTGGATCCTCCGCCACCTAGTCGTTCGCGGAGTTCAGTGATTTTCTGTTTAGCCCTTGACATCGCGGCAGTTGCGTCATCACTGACACCTTTGAGCTGCAACGTTTTGCGAGCCCGCCACCCTGACACTGCTGTCTTGATCTTCGTCGACCACCGTCGGGCTGACTCGACGGCTTTGGCGCCGGCGATCAATCCACCGACTCCAGTCAGGCATGTCGCGATGATGGTAATCGTGACATCGATCGCTGCCTCGGTGACGATGGCCTCGATGAACCCTTGGATCTCGTCGCGGAGCTCCTGGATAGATGCTTGATAGTCGGTACACGACTTGCTGATCTGGTTGCAGGCGGTGAGGAGTTCGCCGATCGAGGCTTCGATGGTTTTCAGGTCTTGCCGGACCTGAGTGGCATCGGTGGAGGTGACGCCGTCGAAAAGGCTGGCGGCGATGGTGATTTTGTCTTTGGCGTTGGTGTTCACATACACCCTGCCGAGGCGATCCCAGGCGTCGGCGGCTTTAGCGAGGGTATCGGTGTTGCCGTCGGGGAGCGGGCAGTTGATGGCGTCGAGGACGTCTATTGCGGTTTGCGCGAGACCTTCGGGGGTTCCGCCTGCCGCTGATGCCGGCAGTCGGTAGGGTCCGAGGGTGGCGGTCGATACTGCGTCCGCGGGGCGCTCGGGCTGGGTCGTGCCGTGGATCGATGCGTCGGATTTAGCGTGTTCGAAGCCGATGTCGTTGAGTGCGGTGCCGTAGGCGCGCAGGGTTTGGTAGGTCTCGGTGAAGAAGGAAGCGGCGTCTCGGGCGGATTGGTCGTAGGAGTTCGCCCATGCTCGACCGTCTTCGTCTTTTCCGGCCATCATGCCGTAGCCGCCGAGCTCGCTGAACACGTACGTGAAGCTGTCGAATAAAGCGGCCGCAGAGTCGAAGCAGTTGGTCGCAGCTTGGTAGTAGACCTTGGGATCGACCTCGAGTTTGGTTCCGGGCGGGCTCATACGCCCAGAATCTTCAGCGTGGTGACACCAGCCTGTGTATAGCTCTGGTGCGCGGACTTCGCGGCCGATTCCAGTGCGGCCAAACCCTCCTGCATGTCAGTGACGCCCGCCCGCCACTCCGAATGCGCCTCGTTATAGGCCGCGGCTACGGCTCCTGACCAGTTGTCCTCGGCCTCTTTGGCTTTCGCGTCGAGTGCGGTCAGAACATCGGCCACGGCCGCCATGTATCCCCGCATGCGAGCGGTCAGCTGTTCGAGTTGGTCGAGGTCTACCGAGAAGGCTGGTGTGTCATCGCTCATGGTCAGGGCAGATCCAGTGAGCTGAGGCCGGAGGCATTCGACTGGTCGGTGGCTACGAGAGTATTGGCGGTGATGCCGAGCTTCTCAGCCAGCTCGAACAGTGCGTCCCACACCTGATCGGCGCCGGAGTGGAACTCATCCCATCCGGCCGTGAAGATGGTGGCGTTGTTGCCGCGCCAGCTGTCGATCGTTATCTGGGTATCGGTCGCTAACGACCGATACCCAGTCCGGCACTCCGATGCAACTCGGTAAGCCAGTCGCCCTAATGCTTTGACCTCGTCAGGTACCACAGACAAGGTAGTCGGATCTTGCGCAGCCATCATCTCCCCCTCGAACTACCCCGCGCTCGTGCAGACCGCGCGACGACTCCTCGCAATCTACTGGAGGGTAACCGCAGCTTGTGATGGGCGCAAGAAAGGTCGTGCGGAGAGGTAGGACATTCAGGCGCCTTCGGAGATTATGTTCGTTGGGGGAGTTCCTGATTCGATCAGGCGGTCGACGGTGGTACGGACCATCGCGGGCGAACCGCAGACCAGGACTTGGTGTTTCGTGAAGGGTCCGTGGGCGGCGGCCACGTCGGCGAGGGTACCGTGCAGCATTTCCTCGAGCCCGAAACCCACGTCCGAGCGGGTCTGCTCGTACCATTCATCGCGCACCGCAAGATCTTCCGGACTCTCGACAACCGGAATGACCGAAAGCCAAGGCAATTCGCCCGACAGCAGGAACAGCATGTCGTTGGCGTAGAGGTCGCGAGGCGAGCGGCCACCGAAGAACAAGTAGGTGCGCGGCGGAGTGTCACGGCGAGCCAGGTCCAGGATCTGGGCGCGCATCGGCGCCAGCCCGGTACCACCGGCGATCATCACCACCTCGACAGCATCGGGATCGACGGCGAAAACCCCATGGGGAGCATTGATTCGCCACTGATCACCGGGTTTGGTGTCGGCGACGATAGAACTCGAACACCACCCACCGGGCACGGTCCGCACATGGAACTCGAGCTTGCCGTCCAGCGAGGGCGGCAGCGCCGGGGAGAACCGCCGTCGCACCCCGGGATGCTGCGGCACCTCGACCTCTACCGAACCGCCCGGCTCGAACGGTACGAAATCGCCGATCAGCCGGATCACGGCGAGGTCGTGGCGCAGCCGGTGGTGGCCGACGACGGTAGCCGTCCATGCGGGGTCAGGAAAAGCGTTGCTCATCAGCCTCTTTCGCGATGTCGCGGGCGGGTTCAGACAGGATCGGCGGCGATGATCTCACTCGGTGTACCGGCCCGCTGGAGCGCGTAACGAGTGTTGGCGATCATCGTCGGCGATCCCGCGATCTGGATCTGGCGGTCCGACCACGCGCCGAAGCTGGTCACCACCGCTCCCAGATTACCGACCAGCCGACGGGGCATGCCCATCGGCGTCTGGCCCGAATCCTGGGGATACCACCAGGGATTGGTGTGTTCCTCGCACACCGGCACCACGGTCAACCACGGATTGGACTGCGAGAGCTGCCACATGTTGTCCACGTCGTAGAGGTCGCCGGGATAGCGCCCGCCGATGAAGAAGTGCACGCGCGGATTGATCCCCCGCTGGCTCATCTCGATCAGCTGCGCTCGCAACGGCGCGATCCCCGTGCCGGAGCCGATCATCAGCACATCGCGCCCCGACTCCCGGTCCACGTGCAACCCGCCGAGCGGCCCGGCGATCTTCCACCGGTCCCCGACCTTGGTGTCGTTGACGATCGCCGGACTCACCCAGCCGCCGCTGATCCGCCGCACATGGAATTCGATCTCGCCATACGGGTTGGCGGGGATGGCGGGGGAGAAGTATCGCCACATATTCGGCCGCTGCGGCACCGCGACCGGCACGAACTGTCCGGCCTTGAACGGAATGGGCCCGTCGGCCTGTAACCGCACGATCGCCAGATCGTCGAGCACCCGCCGATGCCCCACCACGGTCGCGTCCCAGTACGGCTGCGAGGTGTCCTCGTTGGCGCCGATCGCCATCGACGCCGAGATCAGCAGCGTGATGTCACGCCAGCCCTCGTCGAGCTCCCTGGTCCAGCGGTTGCCGTGGAAGGTGCGCAGCGCGGCGAGCAGCGCGCGTCCGGCCAGGTCGTAGTGGTCGGCCTCGACCCCGTACTTGCGATGGTCGCGGGCAAGTTGCTCGAGGAAGCGTTGGGCGCGTTCGAAGTCCTCGAGATGGTCGAGGACGAACTGCACCGCCGTCGTGATCCGCTTGGCCTGCATGTCCATGGCAGGCGGAAACAGCTCACGCAACCTCGGGTCCTGCGCGAACAGGTGACCGTAGAAAGCGCTGATCAGCCGCTCGGACCCACCGGGTGTCTCGGCCACCCCGCGGAAATCGGCGCGGACCAGCGCAAGCGAACGCGCATCCACGTCGTCAAGCTCCGTTTCTCTGCAATTGCCACAATGTGGCTCACCCGTCGGTGACGCCCTCCCCAGTATCCCCCGAAACCGTCGTCTCGGTGCAGGGATGCTCGTCACGCCCGTTCCCAGCCGCACGGATCGTAAACCCCACGTCTCCGATCAGCACGATCTCCCCATCATCGATACGCGTCAGTGATCTTGCGGGTGGTGAGCGTGGGGTGCGTGAGAATCGGGGGATGGCGAGCGACAACTTCATGGAGATTCACGATCCCGAACTTCTGGCCAGGGGTGAACGGGTTCTCGGGGCCGAGTTCAAGGCGATGCACGAGCGGGTTCTGCAGGTCACCGCGTTGACGTCCCGGCTCAACGTAGTGCCCTTCGACGACGAGCCAGGGAAGGCGGCGCTGCTCGAGGAGATCCTCGGCCGTCCGCTGCCCGCGGGTCTCACGATCTATCCGCCCTTCTATACCGATCACGGCCTGAATTTGGACCTGGCCGAGCGCGTGTTCATCAATCAGGGCTGCACATTTCTCGACTACGCCGGAATCCGGTTGGGTCGGGGCGTGATGGTCGGCCCGAAGGCCACCTTCATCACCATGGGCCATCCCGTCGATCCGGAGGAACGGCGGCGATTCCTCACCGGCGCGCCGATCGACGTGGCGGACAACGTGTGGATCGGCGCGGGCGCGATGATCCTGCCCGGCGTCAGCATCGGCCGCGACGCGGTGATCGCCGCGGGCGCGGTCGTCGCCGATGACGTTCCGGCGAGCAGCTTGGTCACCGGTTCCAAGGCGACTGTGCATCGAAGCTGGTAGCGCGTTCACGCGTAAGGGTCGGTGACTTCACGGAGAGCGGTGAGCGTTTTCCGGAGGTCCGCAGCGGCTCGTTTGCCCAGATGGGAGATCCATTCGGTCTGAACCTCATCGGCGGTGCGGTTGGCGAGGTCGGCGGCGGACCGGCCGGTGGGGGTGAGACGAAAAAGGCGGGCGCGGCCGTCGGTGGGATCGGGGACCCGCTCGAGGTAGCCGGCCCGGACCAGCTGGTCGGCGAGGGTGCTCGCGGTCTGTTTGGTGACTTGGGCCTGAGCGGCGAGGTCGGTGAGGCGGGAGCCGTCGGTACCGATCCGGGCCACCAGGCGGGCCTTGGCCGGGGTGAGTTCGGCGTGACCGCCCGCGGTGAGCGCCGCGAAGACCCGGCGCTCCATCTCGCGGTACGGGACGAACAGGAGTACGCCCAGGTTCAGCTCGTCCACGCTCTCCTCCTTGTTTCAGTCAGTGTATCTGACTATATTGGTCAGATACACTGACTATTATTCGGAGGTCGACGATGGATCGCGAGCAGCAGTGGCAGGTCATCGAACAGCAGCGCCGCGCCGTCGCCGACCTACTCGCCGACCTCACCCCGCCCGAATGGGATTCGCCGTCACTGTGCGCGGGCTGGCGGGTGCGCGATGTGGCCGCGCATCTGGCGATGGCGCCGCAGCCACCCGGCCCGGCCGCGATGATCCGGATGGGAATCCGCGCGGGCGGCCGCTTCCATCGACTGAATCACGATGCCGCGGTCCGCTATTCGGATCGCCCCGACCTGGCCGGCGAGATCCGCGCGCACGCGGCATCGCGCCGATTGCCCGCCGTGACCAACTACCGCAACATCTTCTTCGACGTGATCGTCCACGCCCAGGACATCGCCCGACCACTCGGCCGCACCATCGAGGTGACCCCACGCGCGGCTGCCGTTGCCGCGCAACGGGTGTGGACGATGGGCTGGCCCTTCTGGGCGAAACGTCATCTGCGCGGCTTGCACCTCGCCGCCGACGACATCGAATGGTCAACGGGCGCAGGCACTCCGGTACACGGCCCCATCCTCGACCTCCTGCTGGCAATGACCGGCCGATCCGTCGCCGTGGCGAACCTGCACGGCCCGGGCGTGCAAGCCCTGTCGCACAGCTTGCGCTGAGGCCGCGTCAGCCCACGACCTTCTGCACCGCCGCCTGCCGAGCCTCCTCGTCGACCTCCCCGATCTCGAACCCCTTGCCCACGATGTGCTGGACCAACGCGGCCTCCGGCGGCAGCCCGTACTTGCGCAGGTAGTAGGGGACAGCGCCCGGCCAGACGAACGCGCCGTCGGTGTGGAAGTTCAACGGCACGTCGCGCTGGGCGGGGTCGAACTCGTCGGCGTCGCGGCTGCGGGCGCTCAGAATCACCGGCGCGTGCTCGAGGTAGGACAGCACCCGATCCTGGATATCGGAGTCCACCGCCGACCGGTTCACCACCGGTTTGCCCTCGGGATCACGCCCGTCGAAGGGCGCCGAAAGTCGAAGTTCGCTCATGCTCAGACAACCTACGCGGCCCCGACTCTGGTCGGTTGACCGTGCTAATGTCCCTGGTCAAGGCAGTGCTCGGCCGAAAGGGGTGGGGATGAAACGCGCAGGTACGGCGTTGGTGATTGCCGGTTTGGCGGTTGTCGGGTTGGTGGGGTGTGACTCGGGGGAGTCGACGTCGAAGGGGGCGACGACCACGGCCAGGCCGGTGCTGTGGAATCCGTGCACGGAGATTTCCGATGCTGCGTTGACGGCGGCGGGGGTGGATCCGGCTACGGAGGAGAAGGGTGTCGCGGGGGTTCCGCAGCCGGGGTGGGAGATCTGTGGATGGGAAGGTTCCAACTACGCCCTGACCGTCTACACGACAGACAAGCCCGTCAGCTATTTCGAGCAGAAGGCGGGGAACATCAACTTCGCCGACGTCACGATCGCGAATCGTCAGGGGCGCCAGTTCCGGGTACAGGGTGACACTCGAAACCTATGGTGCGATGTTGTCTTCCCGTCCGAACTCGGTGTTGTTCAGCTCGCGGTTGGTAATTCGGCAATCGCCGACGGACCGTTGGAGGACCCATGCGTCTACCTTCAGCGCGCCGGCGCCGTGCTAGTACCGACGTTCCCGAAGTAGGGGTTGGGCATGGCGGGCGATACCCCATACAGCCAGTTGGTCGGTCAGGCGAGGACCGGTGAGGTCTACCTGAACGACGAAGCTGCCGCGTTCCATATGTTCAAGGCATGCGATACGCGACTAGCCGACCTCCAGAAGCTGATCGGTGTCACACAGCGCGTGCAGAACGTCACCGGGTTCGGTGATTTCGACATTGCCAGGCAGCTCGAGGCGAAATTCCGCGCTCAAGCCGTCGGCGAGCCGAACTCGATCTACGAAGTCATTCTCCAGGACATCGAGGCGGTGAAGCAGTTGCGCGAGGTCTTCTCCATCTCCTTCAAACGCATTGCGGGCAAAGACATCGAGAACGCCAACGCTCTCGACTACGCCACTGAGCAGGTGAGCTGAATGACCGGCATGCAGAGCATCAGCGGCGTCGACCTGCTCGGCAACCTCCGAAACTTCGTCATGTCCCCGTTCTCGGGTGACGACGGTGAACTCGACAGCTCCGAGATCGCTGACATCCAGAACCAGTACAACACCCAGCGTGATCGCAACCGCCAGAAGGCGGGCGAGCTCGGTTTCGACGGCGAGTACCGCCCGACGGCGGTGACGAGGAACGACCTGTTCCCCGGCACCGTCGAGGAACTGCGCGCCAAGGTTGACAAGATCGATCTCGACTCCGTCTCCGCCCTGATCAGTGCCTGGAACGAAATCTCCACCCGCAACAGCACATCCCTCGACGAGTTCCGCAAGCAAATAGCCCGGGGCATGTCCCCCGACGTCTGGGCAGGTTCCGCGGCGAGCTCGGCCGCGCAAACTGTTGCGGCATATGACGCCACGGGAAAAAAGGTCACCACCGCCGCCGCGCTCACCAGCACCAAACTGGACGAACTCCGCACCGGCCTCGAACCGACAAAACGCCTCGTCCCCCACGAGCCCGAGCACCGCAGTGGTCTCGACAACGTAGGTTCCCTGCTGACCGGTCGTGGGTGGCGCAATGATGATGTCGCGCAAGAGAACGCGCGAGTCGAAGCCGTTCGCATCCTCCAAACCGTCTACGCCCCCGTGATTTACGAGTCCGACAACAAAGTCCCGGTGATCCCCATCCCGAAGACCGTCGAAGACGGCGGCGAACCCGAAACAAAGCGCAGCACAACACAATCCACGACGCAGGGTTCGACTACGCAGTCCACCACTCAGCCGACGACGACGCAGCCCACCACCCCGGCGTCGACCACCCCCACCACCGACCCGGATGACACCGACGACTCGGCCGACGATTCGTCCACCCCTGAATCGACCACTCCCCAGTCGACGGAGCCGGGCTCGACGACCCCCGCCTCGACCACCCCGAGCTCCACCGTCCCCGGTTCGGGCTCGCCGTCCGGATCACCCAGTGGCGCAGGCTCGCCCGGCGGTGGGTCGCCGGGTGCGGGCACACCGGGCGCGGGCACACCGGGCGCGGGAACACCGGGTGGTGCGGTCGCCGGAAGCCCGACGTCTACCGGTGCCGCCGGGGGCCGTGGAACCGGCGCGGGCACAGCGGGCCGCTCCGGCATGCCCGGCATGATTAGCCCCGGTGCGGGCAAGGGCGGCGGCAAGGACGACGAATCGACCAAGGGAATTCCCGACTACCTCATCACTCAGGAGAACGGTGACGAACTCACCGGTCTGGACACCCTGCCCAAGATGGTCCCGCCCGTCATCGGCGCCGACTAGTCGCCAATCCTGATGGAACAGAGTAGATCTCCCGTGCGTACCTGGCATCTCTCCGCGTTGGATTTCCGCACCCTGTGGGAAGCCGCGGGCCGCGACGTTCTTCCGTACCCCCTGCATCACCGCCATACCGACGTCGAAACCCACGCCGAGGTCCTGCGCCTGCGCAGCAAGGCCGCGGAGAACCTGATGGCCGAGTTCGACAGTGATCTCGACCGCGCCATGGCCGCCCTGCTCGCCCCGCACGCCCGCGTCGAAGTGGCGGGCGCGGCCAAGGGCGTGAAAACGATCCGCGCCCACGGCGGCGCCCGCGACACCTACGCCGCCCTCGCGGTCCAAGCTCCCGGCGACGAGACCAACCCCGGCGACATCACCCTGCACCTGTTCGACCCCGAAGCCCTGGCCGCCGCAGTCCTGTCGACCCTTCCCAAGGTCGCCCCCGGCAAGGGCCGCGAAATCCGCGTCACCGCAGCAGAACTCGCGGCCCCCCSCCCCCACGTCCGCGACCGCTGGAACCCCACCCCCCGGGAACAGCTCGAATCCTTCCTGGCCAAACCCACCACCACCCTCACTCACATCGGCGTCTACGCCCACGCCAGCGTCGACAACCGCCACACCGAAGGCCGCGACGACTTCCAACTCCACGACATCCCCGGCGACGGCCGCTACGTCTTCTACGGCGAAACCACCTTCATCGCCAAACCCACCACCCCCACCAGAATCCAATCCACCCTCGCCACCATCCTCACCACCACCGCCACCAAAGCCCGCACCGGCACCTACCTCCCCCGCTGACCCGGAACCGTTACGGCACTGGCACCAGGCTGAAGACTGGGTCGAGTCCCAGGCGCGTCCATCAAGCCCGCGCTACCGAGCTCGGCCTGGGTGATCATCTGGGTCATGTCCCTGTGATCGCGACCGATGCCACTGCAGTCCTTGACGCAATGGCCACCGAGGGTGAAGAATCCGGAATCTGCACAGCTACAACGACTCCACCGAATCAATCGTGGACGCGGCGGAATGCTGTCCAGTGTGGCCCCTCAACGCCGCTGTATCTTCGCGAATTTTCTGCTGGACAACCCAGGCATTTCGGAGGAATCCTAGGAAATTGTCGGCCAGCTTCGTGACCTCCGGATAGCCCTCCTGGTAGCAGTAAACCGCGTCGGATCCTAGTTCGAAGAAATATACCTTATATCCTTGGTGGTGCCCGAAGAAGAATCGGTGATCCAGGGACAGGCCCTCGCTGGAGATGTCCGCGGCGGCGTCGATGGAATCGAGCATGCGGGGGAAGTACAAGTCGGTTCCCCTGAAGAGCGTGCCAGCCTGCTTCCCCATCTGTTCGAGAAAGGCGTGGTATTCCCCGGGGATGGGAAAACTGTCTGGCGCTACGGAATAGACTTGTGCGATCTCGCCTGCGTCGCATCCAATGATCGAGTCGCTCGTTGCAAACCCGGACTCGATTAGATCCCGACTGAACGACACCATATCGCGCTTGCATGTATCACTGCCGTAGGTCATTTTTCAGACTCTCGTGGAGTATGGAGTCGGTCGAGAAGCTGCCGTGTGGAGTCCTCGGTGAACCCGATCAGCGGGACCGGTCGACCATCGCGACGGGCGCGCCCGGTTTCGAGCACTGCCATCAAAACGGTGCAGGTCCAGTTGTCAGTGTGTGTCATCAGTCCGTGACCGTCTTCGACGACCAGCCCATCCGAGGAGACCACCGCTAGGACATCACGAAGGAAATCAGCGACCGATCCCCACACCACTTCTCGATCGGAGTACACGTCCATATCGCAGTACACGACCTGCCCGGCACGGCCTTCCGCGCCAGGATGAGAGTCGACCGCGATCGCGTTGTCGACCGTTGCGTGTAGTGGGCACCATCCGCGATCCCACCACACCATGCGAACCGCACCGCTAGCCGAACCGTCCAACTCCTCGTAGGGCACTCCGGGGCCACTGGACTCGGCCTCACTCGCGCGGGCGGCACACCACAGTCCGGCCGAATTCGCGCCTTCCAGACACATCCCCAAGATGTCTCGACCGCCGAGCACCGACCACAGCTCGACAACTTCCGGCGGGGCGGGCGCACCTGTCTGCTCTTCGTAACGATCGGCAGCATCGGATCCGTGCCGCATCGCCGGCTCGAAACCCTTCTTTACCAGCACATCCCAGATGCGCTGGGCCAAGGAGGTTGCATCAACCATCGTCAACCGATCGATCTGTCATGCCGCTCACATTTCCTGCGGTCGGAGGATTTCCACTGTTTCTTCGGGTGTGAGTCCGCTGAAGACCTGGTTTGTCCACCTGATCGCTTCGTCGCTGTCGTAGGAGTATTCGATCCTGAATTTTCCTGATCGCGCGACTGTGCATTTCATTCCAGCCCATTCCTCACCCTGCGCAATGAACAGCTTGTTCGAATTTCTGCGCACGCGGTGGCTGATGTCACGGTGGTCGAAGAGACTGACAACCGATCCTTCCTCGCCCCGGTAGGCGACCACGATCGTTGTACTGACTCCTCGTGAGGTCTGGACCCTGGTCGATACCGCGTGCGTCCAATCTGGATATGCGACTGCCGCAGCTTCTCCGGTTGCCAGTACGAGTTCCGTGGTGATCTCGGCCTCGTCGATATCGGTCATGACACCCTCCTAGTGATCGTCCGTGTAGCGGTTGAAGTCGCCAAGCCGGATCCCGTGATCCTTGCGCACGAACACATTTCCGCCACGGTTGCTGAAATCGATATCGAACTCGTAAAAGATTTTGCCATTGGCATCGACCATCCTCACGTCGCCGAGAACCTCCTCTGGAGTGACTGAACCAGGAGGATCGGTAGTGAAGTTTATATGTGTCTCTCGGCCGGGGAACGACCTGGCCCAGTCCGCAATGGCGTTCTCCAACACACGAAACTGTCGTTGATTGAACTCGCTCTCTTGAGCGAAGAGGTTCACCAGTCCTCGGTCCAGTGTGGTCCGGTAGCTGGACGCATGGCCGCCATCGTATGTCAGCCCCGTGCCCGTCGGGTCTACACCTTCGTGGCCTGCATTTGTCGCTGCCGTGCTCTCGCGACTGTCCTTGTCGCGGTCGACCCGGTCTACCTTGGCGAAGTCGTGCCGGATGACACCCTCGGTCGAAACATGGCGACCGTTGAGCGACTCAGTGAGGACCACATTGTCGCCGACCTGGGATCGCGAGAAAGATCGAATATTGCCGTCAGCGTCGGGCGGAAAAATGACGTGCTGCTCGTGGCGTAGTGCCCTGAAACTGCCGCTGGGTCGTCGGTCGTATTCGACTGCGCGTGCGGGATAGTCGCGAACGACTGTGTGGTTCGGGGGATCTCCGTAGATGGTGTCAGTGAATTGCGCGCCGCTTTGCGTCGTCCCACGCACGATTTGGGTGGGGTCGCCCTGCGGTGTCGGTAGCGGGTAGTCGCCGGGGCGAAGGGTGCCGCGGATGTTCGCGTGGTCGGGATTGGTCGGGTCGAGCAAAGGTCCGTCCACCACTCGCCGTGGTGGCGTGATTCGTTCTAGGACCGCGTCGCGGCGCTCATGCGAAGTCTCCTGGCCTGGTGGAGAAGGGGTTGTCGGGGTATTCGGATGGGGGCCTGTGGGATTGACATTCGGCGGCGTCGGCTGTGAGCGATCGACTGCGCTGTCCGACTCGATGGCGTTCGTCGGTGTGGTTCCGGGTGGGTTGGACTCGGTGCCGTGGGGTGCGGTGGTGCCGTTCGGGTGGTGTGTCTGCCACTGACCGTCCGGAGGGACTCGGGGTCCGCGGGCGCCGTCGGGGTTGGTGACTGCGCTGGTGCTGAATACGTTTCCGTTGGCGTCGGTCCATGCTCGCTGGGTCGGCGCGAGGACCTCGACACCAAGGTGCTGGGCCAAGCGGTCGGCGAAGCCGTTTGTCGAGGCGTCGCAGCCGATCAGGCGGATGGGGGTTACGCCGTCCCAGCCGGAGCGGCGGAGGAGGTCGCCGTACTGCTCGGGGGTGAGGGTTCGGTTGCCGATGACGGCGTGGCCGTCGGGGGTGATGTGGGTGTCAGCGGTGAAGCGGTTGGGGTCGGCGGGGATTCGGTGGGGGAGATCGCCCATGGTGGGGTCGCCGCGGTGGTGGGAGACGCCGGCGGGGGTTTGTTCGGCGTGGTTGTTGTGGATTTCGTCGAGGTCGACGGTGGTGTCGGTGCCCACGTCAGGGGCTGTATCGGGGTTTGTGTCGGGGGTGGCGGATATGGTGCTGTCGACCTGGGTTGTGGGGGACGCGTGTCGGTCTGCCCAGGAGGGGATTGTGGTGCGGGCGAGGTCGGCTCGGGAGATGTCGGAGCCGAGGCGATGCATGTCGTCGGGGGTGAGGGTGGGGTTGTCTCGTGGGGGGAGGCCCAGGTTGGTGCGGACTGTGTTGGCGAGGTCGGTGAGGGTGGGGGTGGTGTCCGCGTTGATGGTGAGGTCGGCCGTCGATGGGTCGGTGGTGGGGACTACGTCGACCATGAGCCAGTCGCCGAGGGGGAATTGGTGACCTTGGTTGAAAGCGAGATCCGTGGCTGTTTGGGCGTTGTCGGCGACGGTGTCGATGGTGGTGGGAGGGGTGGTGGGAGAGCCTGTTACAGAGACGGTGAGGCGTACGACTCGGACTGGTTGGGCGAAGGTGTCGGGGTAGTCGGCGGCTTGGTAGGGGCGTCCGGTGGGTGGGCTGACTTGGAGAGCTTGATTATTGGCGGGAGTGATGGAGCGTAGGGATTCGCGGGCTTGTCGGGCCTGGTTCGCGACTTCGGGCGATTGAGAGGTGAGAAGTGGGTCGGTAGGCGGAGTGATGGTTGTCGGCGTGGGGTTCGATGCCGGTGCGGTCTCGGTGGACGACAGAGGGTCCGTTGAGGGGGTCGTATCGGTGGGAGTTGCTGGATCAGCTCGTCCGGCCGGCTGATCTGTTGTCGCAGAGGGAACGTCGCCGTTCTGACGATTCGATGCGGGGACCGACTTCGGGACTGTGTTCGGTGCAGCAGGGGTGTGGCCGATTGGCGGAGAGCTCGGGCGTGCCGCGGGAGGCGGCGGTGCTGTGTCAGTCGTCGGGTTGCTGCCTGTGGATGAGTGGGGAGTGCTCGGTGTCGCCGGATGCGTGGTGGACGGCGGGGTGCTCGGCGGTGTGCGGCCTGTCGATAACCCGGGATGGTTCGGGGTTGTCGGCTGGGCGGCTGACGGCTGGGCGGTGGGGGTCGCCGGCCTGGTGGTTGTGGATTGTTGGGGAATGTTCGATGTCGGCGATTGGTTAGCGCCCGGGGTGATCGGTGCGCTGATGGGCGGGGTCGACGGCGTCGAGTTGGGAGGTGTTGTCGTGGTCGGGGTGGCGGTGGGGGTCGTGCTGGGTGCTGTGGCTGTAGTCGCCGCGCTGGTTGTCGTCGGGTCTGTTTGTTGCGGCTGGCGGGTGGTGTCACCGGGGGATTGAACGCTCGGGGTCGGTGTTGTTGGTGTGGCGGTGTTCGGGGTGCCTGGTTGCGGCGAAATTCCGGGCGTGGCCGATGTGGTCGCAGTCGGGTTGCTGGTCGTCGGTGTCTGGTCGCCGGTGGTGGGCGACTGCGTGGTGGCGGGGGTATCGACCGGTGGGAGGTCGAGCGAGGAACCAGGTGCTGGTGAGCTGGGCTGATTGGTGGGGCCCGGAGTCTCGACTGGGGTGGCCGGAGTTGTGCCGTTGGGGGATCCGGTCGGATTCCCGGTGTTGCTCGGTGACGAGGGCGTGCTGGTGTCGGCGGGCGATGAGGGGCTGCCCGTCGCCGGACCGGGATTGCTCGACGAGTCGGGCGATCCTGTGCTGGAAGGGTTTCCGTTGTCGGCGGGCGGTGTCGGGCCAGGGGAAGTCTCTCCAGGTGCGCTGTCGCTGGGTGCGCTGTCGCTAGGTGAGTTGGTGCTGGGCGAGCTGGAACTCGGCGAACTGTCGCCAGGTGAGTTGGTGCTCGGCGAGTTGTCGCTCGGAACGCTCGGACCGGGTGAACTGTCGCCGGGCGAGCTGGGGCTGGGGCTGGGGCTGGGGCTGGGTGAACTGTCCCCGGGCGCGTTCGGACCAGGCGAGCTGTCGCCAGGCGAACCGGAACTCGGCGAACTGTCCCCGGGGGAGCTGGGGCTGGGTGAGTTGTCGCTGGGCGAGCTGGAACTCGGTGAAGTATCGCCCGGTGACACGGGGCTCGGTGAACCCGAATTGGGCGAACCATCACCGGATGGTGTGCCCGCTCCAGTAGGACTCCCATCGCCAGGACTGCCGCTCGATGGCGAGCTGTCACCAGGCGAGGAGGGCGAACCGGTACCGGAAGGTTGGGTCGCGTTGTCCCCATTGGGCGTTGACGGCGTGCCCGCGGATGCCGGCGCGGTGGAACCGGGAGTGCCCGTCGATCCGGGCGAATCACCGTTCGACGAACCCGGATCTCCCGTACTGGCAGGGCTGGTCGGCGAACCCGTATCGCCCAACCCGGGAACCGTCGGCGCCGCCGAGTTCCCATTGCCGTGCAGACTGGATTCCAACCCACTCTGCACTCCGCCAGCACCAGCACTGGTGAACGTATCGACCCCGATATCGAGTTTGAAATCCTGCCCCATCAGCAACGACGCCGCACTTGCCGACGCGACCTGCGCCGACAGATCCGCACCGAGTTCGGTCGCCGCACCTGCCGCGGACTTGGCTGCCATCTTCCCGAGCTCGGAGGTGACGTTGTCACCGACCCCGCCGAGTTTGTCGCCGAGGGACCCACCGACAGCACCACCGACCGCGCCACCGAAAGTTGCCAAACCCAGGTCGGACCAACCGAAGTTGTCCATCGACCGATCACCCTTGGCGACCTGGATGGTACGGGCGAGCGCGTCGATCCCGCCCTCTTCCAGCGCTTCGAACGCCGCACCGCGCAGCGCGGCACGAGATGCCGCCTTGGCGATACCGCGCGCGATCATCCGGGTGAGCAACTGTTTCATCGCGATCTTCACCGCGACTTGAGCCGCGACACGAGCGGCCACACCCGCCGCCGCACCGACCCCGGTCCATGCCGTCGCCAACGCGATACCGATTTCGACAGCCGCCACGATCATCGTCCCGATGATTACCAGCTTGGTGTGCTCGATATCGTTGGCGCCGTCTTCGAGTAACTCGGCCTGCTTCTCACACCACTTGCGAATCGCGGTGAACGCAGCCTCGTCACCGGCAAGGAGCTTGTCGCGATAGGCCGCGATCGCATCGTGCGTCTCGCCCTCGGACAAGGCGGTCAACGCCGAATTCAAGGCCCGTGCCGCGTCCTCGTCAACGGTGTTGAGAGTGTTCGCGGTGGCAGTCCACGCATCAGCGAGGCGCCGCATTGCGGTCTCGTCGCCGTCGGGCCAATCACCCGCCCCGAGAATGTATTTCGCGACCCACTGCAGGGAGTCCGGGATCTCGATGCCCACGAACTACGAACCCGTCGACTGCTTCAACTGGGCCGCACGGGCCGTGTCCTGCTCGACCAGCTTGTCCGCGACAGTCACCATGTTCGCGCCGAGCTGCGTCATCGACGTCGCGAGATTGCCGACCGAGGTCTTACCCTGCTCCACGCCCGGCGTGTAGTTACCCGCGAAGGCCTGCCCGATCTCGTCGCCACCCCAGCACTCGCCCTCGGCCGCCAACGCAGCGGTCAACGTGGTCAGCGCCGCCGACAGAGTCGACGCGACCGAATCGAACGAGGTCTGCGTACCGCGCAGCGCATCCGGATCGGCCTTGATCGAACTCATCTGCGCATCCCAACTTCGGCAACGGTGCTGTCGAAGTATTGGACGCACGAGTTCAGGCTTCGGATCCTTATTGTGCCCTATGTCTCATCAGCGAGGGTATGGCTATTGTGCTGTGGGCCAGCTCATCTGCACGTCGATGCTCATCGTTCGCACCAATTCGTCGAACGTGACGTCCGCGGTGAGGTCGGTCCGATCCAGCGAACCGGGCAGGGATGGTTACGACACCGGCACCCCTGGGCGCTCCTCATGGTGTGGCCCGACCGACATCCGACATCCGGTGTCAGTCGTCGAGAGCTTGGATCAGATGGCGAGGACTGTCTTTCCGCGTGCACTGCCCTGGCCGAGGACGGCGGGAGCGGCCTCCAGCGGGACTGTCATCTGCACCGGGACGACCACATCGCCGGCGGCGACGCGGGACAGCAGGCGGCTCAATTCCGGTGAGCGGCCTTTGGATTCGAAGTTTCCCCCGGTGATGTCGCGGTCGCGCAGGCCGGCTTCGTCGGCCGCCCAGGTCGTCGAGTAGGCGTGCCCGCCGCGGCGGACGAGGGTGGCGTGGGAGGCGAAATCGCCTGCTGAGCTGATCAAGTCGAACAGGACGTCGATGCCGTCGGGGTGGGTGAAGCGGACGGCGTCGGTGACGTTCGAGTCCTGGCGGGAGGCCGGGTCCGGGTCTACGAAATTCGGGTCGGCGGGGCGGGCCTGGGTGTAGTCGACGGTTTCGGCGGCGCCGAGGCGCGCGACCTGGTCGGCGGCATCGCCTCGGGCGGTCGCGATGACGTGGGCGCCCGCGATATTGGCCAGCTGAACGAGGAACGACCCGACACCGCCCGTCGCGCCGACGATCAGCACCGTTTGGCCGGGTCGGATGTGCGCGGCGTCGACCAGATCCTGGGCTGTCACGCCGGCGACCGGCAGCGCCGCCGCTGCCACCGTGGTGACGCCGTCGGGGATCGGGACGAGGGTCGCGTCCTCGGGGACAGTGGCGTACTGCGCCCAGCTGCCGTGTCCCGCGGGCGCGGTCAGGAATTTGCCGACCACTTTGTCGCCGATCTTGAACTTGGTGACGCCGGCGCCGATCGCCGAGACGGTGCCCGCGCCGTCGACGCCGAGGATCATCGGGAAGTCGGTGGGCATCTTGCCCTTCAGGATGCCGTCGGCCATCTTCAGGTCGAACGGGTTGACCCCGGCCGCGTCGAGCGCCACTTGAACCTCACCGGGCCCCGCGGCGGGGACCGGTACATCGGCGAGCTCGGGTGTGGCGCCGAACTTCTGAACCACGATCGCGCGCATGGGGGTGAACTCCTCGCATCGGGGGTGAGCCGGGCATCGCAATCCTAGGCGGATAGCCGTCCGACATGCAGTGATTGGTCGTCTTCGGTGGTGTCGCAGCGTAGCGTGAAGCGCGGATCCGAAGTCCACTGAAAGTTTTTAGAGTTGAGCGGAACAGACTCAACTTTGTGAGCGTTGAACTAGTCGATATCGGACACACACAAGGGAGATTCGTGGACTCGTTCAATCCCACCACCAAGACGCAGGCGGCCTTCACCGCCGCCCTTCAGGCCGCCGCGGCGGCGGGCAATCCGGAGATCCGTCCGGCACACTTGCTGGTGGCGTTGCTGGATCAAACCGACGGCATCGCCGCACCGTTGCTCAAAGCCATCGGAGTCGATCCGGCGACAGTCGAACGTGAGGCAGGTGCCCTCGTCGACCGTCTGCCGTCTGCCACCGGCGCCACCACCAAACCACAGCTGGGCCGTGAGGTACTGGCCGCGATGACCGCCGCCCAGCAGCTCGCCACCGAGCTCGGCGACGAGTTCGTCTCCACCGAGAACCTGCTGGTCGGGTTGGCTGAAGGCGCTTCGGATGTCGCTCAGCTGCTGCGCAAGCACGGCGCCACCCCGGAGGCCCTGCGCGACGCGTTCACCGCTGTCCGCGGCGGCAGCGGCCGGGTCACCAGTGCCGATCCGGAAGCCAGCTACCAGGCGTTGGAGAAGTACTCCACAGACCTCACCGACCTGGCCCGCGCGGGCAAACTCGACCCGGTGATCGGGCGCGACACCGAGATTCGGCGCGTGGTGCAGGTGCTGAGCAGGCGCACCAAGAACAACCCCGTGCTCATCGGCGAACCGGGCGTCGGCAAGACCGCCATCGTCGAAGGTCTGGCGCGACGCATCATCGAAGGCGATGTGCCGGAGTCGTTGCGCAACAAGAAGGTTGTCTCCCTCGACCTCGGTGCGATGGTGGCGGGCGCGAAGTATCGCGGTGAGTTCGAGGAGCGGCTCAAGGCCGTGCTCGACGACATCAAGAACAGCGCGGGCGAGATCATCACCTTCATCGACGAACTGCACACCATCGTCGGCGCGGGCGGGACCGGCGACTCGGCGATGGACGCGGGCAACATGATCAAGCCGCTGCTGGCCCGCGGCGAGCTGCGGCTGGTCGGCGCGACCACCCTCGACGAGTACCGCAAGTACATCGAGAAGGACGCGGCGCTCGAACGGCGATTCCAGCAGGTGCTGGTCGGCGAGCCGTCGGTGGCCGACACCATCGGCATCCTGCGCGGCATCAAGGAACGCTACGAGGTGCACCACGGCGTGCGGATCACCGATTCCGCGCTGGTGGCGGCCGCGACGCTGTCGGACCGCTACATCACCTCGCGATTCCTGCCCGACAAGGCGATCGACCTGATCGACGAGTCGGCGTCGCGCCTGCGGATGGAAATCGACTCGCGTCCCGTCGAGATCGACGAGATCGAGCGGGCGGTGCGGCGCCTCGAGATCGAAGAGGTGGCGCTCGAGAAGGAGACCGACGCCGCGTCCAAGCAGCGGCTGGAGAAGCTGCGCCAGGAATTGGCCGACGACCGCGAGAAGCTCAGCCAGCTCACCACCCGCTGGCAGAACGAGAAGAACGCCCTCGATTCGGCGCGCGGGCTCAAGGAGCAGTTGGAGGCGCTGCGTGGGGAGTCGGAGCGGGCAGAGCGCGACGGTGATCTCGGCAAGGTCGCCGAGCTGCGGTACAAGCGCATTCCCGACCTGGAGAAGGAGCTCGCCGACGCCGAAAAGGCCAGTGCCGCAGCGTCCGACGGTGAGGTGATGCTCAACGAGGAGGTGACTCCCGACGACATCGCCGATGTCGTCTCGGCGTGGACCGGGGTGCCGGTCGGCCGGATGCTCGAAGGCGAGACCGCCAAGCTGCTGCGGATGGAAACCGAGGTAGCGGGGCGCGTCGTCGGGCAGGAAGAGGCAGTGCAGGCGGTCTCCGACGCGGTGCGCCGGGCGCGCGCCGGTGTCGCCGATCCGAACCGGCCGACGGGCTCGTTCCTGTTCGTCGGACCGACCGGCGTCGGCAAGACCGAGCTGGCGAAATCGCTGGCGGACTTCCTGTTCGCCGACGAGCGCGCCATGGTGCGTATCGACATGAGCGAGTACAGCGAGAAGCACTCGGTGGCCCGCCTCGTCGGCGCGCCGCCCGGATATGTCGGCTACGACCAGGGCGGCCAGCTCACCGAAGCGGTGCGTAGGCGGCCGTACTCGGTGGTGCTGTTCGACGAGATCGAGAAGGCGCACCCGGACGTCTTCGACATTTTGTTGCAAGTTCTCGACGAAGGCAGGCTCACCGACAGCCAGGGTCGCACGGTCGACTTCCGCAACACGATCCTGATCCTCACCTCCAATCTCGGCGCCGGTGGTGACCACGATCAGGTGATGGAGGCGGTGCGCCGCGCGTTCAAGCCGGAGTTCATCAACCGGCTCGACGATGTGGTGATGTTCCACGCGCTCGACGCGAAGCAGCTGGAATCGATCGTCGACATCAACCTGCGTCAGCTGCAGAAACGGCTCTCGCAGCGCAGGTTGACCCTCGATGTCAGCGAGGAGGCCAAGCAGTGGCTCGCCGTGCGCGGCTACGACCCGGCCTACGGCGCGCGACCGCTGCGCAGGCTGATCCAGCAGGCCATCGGCGACAGCCTGGCCAAGGAACTCCTCTCCGGTTCGGTCGCCGACGGTGACACCGTCAAAGTGAGTGTGGACAACGCCACCGACAAGCTCGTCGTCGAACGCGAAGTTGTCCACAGCTCGTGATTTGTCCACAGCCCGGTGCGTAGGGACCTCCCAAACGCGCCGGGCTGTCCTACCCTGGAGCCCATGACGAACCCGAACGATCCGTGGGGGCAACGCCCGGAGGATTCGCCGACCGAACGGCTGGGTTCGCCGGGCTCCGACTCGACCACGCCGTACAAGGGCAATTCGTTCGACGAGTGGGGGCAACCGTCGAACCCGACGCAGGCGTTGCCGCCGCACGACGCGCAATGGGGTCCCTACGAAAGTGGTTACCCCGCGGCTCAACCCCCGCCGCAGCAGGCGCCGCCCGGCTACGACCAGGGCTACCAGGCGCCGCCGCCCGGGTACGACCAGGGCTATCCCGCCGGGCCGCCACCGGGTTATCCACCGCGTCCGCAGGATGGTGACCAGGAAGAACCGCCCAAACGCCACACCGGTTTGTGGATCGCCCTCGGCTTGGGCGTGCTGGCGTTGATCGCGGTCGGTGGGGTGCTGGCCGGGCTCGTGCTGAGCGGCAACGGCTCGAACGACAACACCGCTTCGGCACCGACCTCCACGCAACCGTTCGCCCCGCCGACGTTGAAACAGACCACGCCGGGCGCGCCGCCGAGCACGAGCGGACTCCCCGGTTTGCCCGGCCTCGGTGGCGGCGAAGATCTCGGCGCCACCATGGGCAGCATCACCGCCAATACCGGCACCGAGATCACCATGAGTACCCTCGGCGGATCCGACGTTCGGGTGCTGATCGACGATGCCACCCAGGTGATCTCGCTGACCAGCACGAAGGCGAGCGAGCTTCCCGTCGGCGACATGGTTATGGTGCAGGGCGACAAGAACCCAGACGGGTCGATCCACGCCAAGATCATCATCAGTACGGCGTTGCCGGGCGGCCCCCGATGAGCGACCCGCGCGTCGAATCCCCGGTGCTACCGGGCAATCACGGCGACGGCTGGATAGGCTAGGCGACGATGACGGCTATGTGGTTCGGGTTAGCAGCGATCGCACTCGTGGGTGCGGTAGTTCTGCTGTATTTCGATCGGGTCCAGCGGCAGCGCACCGGACACGCGAGACAGGTGTGGGCGAAGTCCCAGGGCTACACCTACGTGTCGGTGGAGCCCGCCCTCGCCTCGACGTGGCGTCGTGGCGCGCTGGCCAAGCTCGGCTACCTCTCGGCGGTCGATGTGGTCTCCGGTATTCGCAAGGGCGAGAAGTTCGTGCTCTTCGACCTGGAGGACGCGGCGACCCTGGTGGCCGTGCGCCGCCAGATCGGCTCCGAGATCGACGTCGACATGCGGCTCAAGACCGCCGCGCCGCCGAAGGACCACGATCTGGAACTGCTCGGCGCCATCGGCGACCGGGTAGTGTTCGCCACCGATCCGGAGATCGCGCGCCACGCGGTAGATCAGCGGATGGTGGGCTTCATCGAGTCGCTGTCCGACACCGTGCAGATGCTGTGGAGTGAGGGCAACTGGACCCTCGGAATGCTGCCCGTCGGCAGCGGATCCAAGGACTGGGAGACCGCGATCGACGTGGTGCTTCGTCTGTCCGGCCTGCTGCACGTGTTGCCGCCGGTGGCCGAGCCCAATGAATACAACCGTCCGCGCTCCAGCGCGAATCTGGCGCCGGGCTTCCGGCCCGAGTACGACGAAGACGACGACGAGCGCGAATTCGCTTCGGATCGTGACGAATTCGCCGACGCCGAAGAGCGTGGCCGCGCCCGCTTCCCCGGCCCCGACGAACTCGAGGCCGACGACGAGCCCTACGTCACCCGAGGCGCGGCGGCACGCCTGCCCGAGACCGACAAGCCCTACGACAGTCGTGGCGCCGCGGCCGGCATCGACGACGCCGAGCGCCCGCGCGGCGCTGCCGCCCGCCCGGACGACGACTCCTACGGCGGCGGCCAACGGCGCGACGATCGCGCCCCGATCGGCGGCCGTGCCCCCGCACTGCCCGCCGATTACGACCCCGATCTCGACGACCCCGAATTCGAAGACCAGCCCGCACCCGGACGCCGCCCGCTCGGCGAACCGCCCAAGCGCCCGTCGCTGGCCGTGGTCCCCGAGCCGCGTCCCCGCACCGAGCCACCGCTCGACGACGCGGAACCGGGCCGGCCGGGCGGGCCGTTCCACCCGGGTTTCCGCCCGTACCAGGGCCCTGTACCGAAGTGATCCACCTGCCGCGGTAGTCGTCGCGGCACCCTCCTCGACCGGAATCGATCTGCGATGACCGATAGTCCTCTGCGCCTGCCCGGCGTACACCGCCCCGTCGCGATGATCACCGGACCGACGTCCGGCATCGGGCAGGGCTTCGCCCACCGCCTCGCGGCCCTCGGCTACGACCTGGTTCTCGTCGCCAGGAACGAACAACGACTACGGGAGCTCGCCGACGAGCTGGCCCGCCGTTTCGCCACCTCGTCGGAGGTTCTCGTCGCCGACCTGGCCGACGACGACGACCGCGCCCGCGTCGCCGCCCGCGCCGCGAGCGGCATCGAATTCCTCGTCAACAACGCGGGTTTCGCGCATTCGGGTGAGTTCTGGACGCTCGAGCCCGCTGAGCTGCAAGCCCAGCTCGACGTCAACGTCACCTCGGTCCTGCAACTCACCAGGGCGGCCCTGCCGCCGATGGTCGCGGCGGGCGCGGGTTCGATCGTGAATGTGGCGAGTGTGGCCGGGTTGATCCCCGGACGGGGGTCGACCTACTCGGCCTCCAAGGCCTACGTCGTATCCTTCACGGAGGGTTTGGCGGGTGGATTGGTGGGCACCGGTGTTCGCATCCAAGCGCTGTGCCCCGGATTCGTGCACACCGAGTTCCACGAGCGCGCCGGCATCGAGATGAGTTCCCTGCCCAAGCGCCTGTGGCTCGACGTCGATCAGGTCGTCGACGGGTGCTTGCAAGATCTGGACTCCGGCCGGGTGATCAGCGTGCCCGGCGTGCAGTACAAGGTGCTCACCGCGGTTGCGGGCTTCGTCCCGCGCACCCTGGTGACCCGGATGAATCGCGGACTCTTCAACGCACGCGGAAGGACATGACTTAGATGATCGACCAAGCACGTCAGGCGCTCACGAAGGCCGATCGCGACCAGCTGGCCACCCTCGTGCGCGAGCTCGCGGTCGTGCACGGCAAGGTGACGCTGTCCTCGGGCAAGGAGGCCGACTACTACGTCGACCTGCGCCGCGCGACCCTGCACCACCAGGCCGCCCCGCTGATCGGATCCCTGCTGCGCGAGCTCGTCGCCGACTGGGACTTCGACGCCGTCGGCGGGCTCACCATGGGCGCCGATCCGGTCGCGATGGCTGTGATGCACGCGCCGGGCCGTCCGATCGACGCTTTCGTGGTCCGCAAGGCCGCCAAGGCGCACGGCATGCAGCGCCAGATCGAGGGCCCCAACGTCGTCGGCAAGCGGGTGCTCGTCGTCGAGGACACCACCACCACCGGCAATTCGCCGCTCACCGCGGTGCGCGCGCTGCGTGACGCGGGCGCGATCGTGGTCGGCGTTGCCACCGTCGTCGACCGGGAAACCGGCGCTGACCAGGTGATCGCTGAGGAGGGGTTGGAATATCGATCCATCCTCGGCCTCGACGATCTTGCCCTGGGATAGCCTGAACAACGCCGAACCCGGACGACGACGTGGTCTGTCCGGACAGTCTGAAGGACGTGTGAGTCACCTGTGGTGAGCATTGCAGTAAACAAAGGTCGCGACAACGTTGCGATGCTCGGGATCGGTGCCTACCGTCCGCAGCGCATCGTCACCAACGCCGAAGTGTGCGAGACCCTCGACTCGACGCCCGACTGGATCTTCGAGCGCACCGGTATCCACAACCGGCGCTGGATCAGTGGCGACGAGACGATCCGGTCGATCTCCGTGGCCGCGGGTGAGCGCGCGCTGAACAACACCCCGATCGATCGAAGCAAGATCGGCGCGGTCATCCTGTGCACCTCGAGCTGGCTCAAGCTCACCCCGCACGGCGCCCCCTCGGTGGCCTTCGACCTAGGGCTCAACGGTGTCGCAGCCTTCGACTTGACGTCCGGCTGTGGTGGCTTCTGCTACGGGCTCGGTGTCGCCGCCGACCTGATCCGTGCCGGTTCGTTCGACTACGTGCTGGTGATCGGCGCCGAGACGATGACCGTCGGCCTCGACCCCACCGACCGCGGCACCGCGATGATCTTCGGTGACGGCGCGGGCGCTGTGGTCGTCGGCCCGGCCGAGGACAACGGCATCTCCCCGACGGTCTGGGGCAGCGACGGCGAGAACGCCGAAGCCATCGCCCAGGACGTCGATTTCCTGGCGTACATGAACAAGGCCCAGGCCCTGCAGGGCACCGATCCGGCGGTCGAGGCCGTCGGCCGGATGTCGCTGCACATGGAGGGCCCGAAGGTCTTCCGCTGGGCCGCGGTCACCCTGCCGCGCGCGCTCTCGGCGGCGCTCGAGTCCTCCGGCGTGGCCAAGGAGGACATCGAGGTGTTCGTCCCGCACCAGGCCAACGCCCGGATCAACGAGCTGATGAAGAAGAACCTCGGCCTGGCCGAGGGTGTCCCGATCGCCAACGACATCGAGAACACCGGCAACACCTCCGCCGCCTCGGTGCCACTGGCGATCGAGGAAATGCTGGTCACCGGCAAGGCGAAGGGTGGTCAGCTCGCGCTGCTGCTCGGCTTCGGCGCGGGTCTGAGCTACGCGGGCCAGGTCGTCACCCTGCCGCCCGCCCCGAAGGAACCGAGCTTCTGACATGCGAAAGCTGCGCGTCGCTTACCTGGTGGCGGCGGCGGTCACCGTGTTCGGTGCCGTCACCGGCCGCGACCGCCTGCAATGGGTCGCCAAGCCACTGCTGATGCCGCTGCTCGCCGCCGACACGGTGACCAGCGGCGTCGAGCTGGATCCGGCGGAGCGTCGGTTGCTGCTCGGCTCGTTGGCCGCGGCCACCGTGGGTGACGTGCTGCTCCTCGATCCCGACGACGACCGCCGCCTCATCGCGGGCGCGTCGTCGTTCGCGGTCATGCAAACCGGCTACTCCCTGCTGTGGTGGAAACGAGGAGCCCGCCCGCGCCCCGAGATCGCCCTACCCAGAGTGGTGGCCTGGGTCGGTGCCGCGGGCCTGCTGCGCGCCAAAGCCCCGAACCTCGTCGTCCCGCTCACCGCCTACGGCGCGACGTTGGGCACGGCCGCGACGCTCGCCTCGGATCCAGCTCTCGCCCCGGATGCGAAAAACATCGCGGGCCTGAACATTCCGAACGCGGACCCTCGCAGCGGCTACGGTCTCGGCGCCCTGCTGTTCACGATTTCGGACGGACTGATCGTCCTGCGCCGCCTGTTCGCCCGCGACGATCGCACCCGCCGGATCACCGAAGGCGCCATTCTGGCCACCTACACCGCCGCGCAATACCTGCTCACGGAGCCGCCGCCCCAGCACCGCTGATTTCGCGGGTACACGGGAGGTGGCACAGCGGGCACCGTCACACGGCGCTTACCTCTGTGTTGTCACGATGCAACACCTCGCGCGCACGCTTCCTAGATGAGCGGGGAAGCGCAGTTCATCGAGGTGCACGGGTATCGCCGGGCGTTCAGGATGGCCGGAACCGGTCCGCCGCTGCTGCTCATCCACGGCATCACCGACAGCTCCCTGACCTGGGCGCCGGTTTTCGACGCGTTGGCCGAGCACTACACCGTGATCGCGCCCGACCTGCTCGGCCACGGTGATTCCGATAAACCGCGTGGCGACTACGCCGTGGCGGCCTATGCCAACGGCATGCGTGATCTGCTCAGCATCCTCGGGATCGAGCGGATCACTGTCGTCGGGCACTCGCTCGGCGGCGGGGTGGCCATGCAGTTCGCCTACCAGTTCCCCGAGAAGGTGGAGCGGATCGCGCTGGTGTGCCCGGCGGGGATGGGCGCGGGCGTGCATCCCGCTTTCCGGCTCGCGACGCTGGCAGGCGCGGGCCCAGCGCTGAAGGCGATCACCAGTTGGCCGGTCCGCACCGCCGTGCGCGCCGCGATTCCGGTGGTGACGGCTGCGGGCGGGCTCGGCCTCGGCCCCGACGCCGAATACGTGCTCAGCCTCTACGGCCACCTCTCCGACGCCGGCGCCCGCAATGCCTTTCTGCGCACCATTCGCGCCGCCGCCGACCGTCGCGGCCAGACCATCACCATGCTCGACCGCGGCTACCTCGCCGCTCACCTCCCGACGCTGGTCGTCGGCGGCACCCGCGACACCGTCATCCCGTCGGGTCACGCCGATCGCGCCCACCGAGCCTTCCCCGGCAGTCGCATCGAAATCTTCGTCGGCGCAGGCCATTTCCCCCACCACTTCGACCCGACCCGCTTCGTCGAACTGATCCTCTCCTTCATCGAGGAGACCGAGCCCGCGGTCTTCGACCCCCTCCGCTGGCAGCGCACTCTCCGCCGCGGCCGCCCGATCGTCGGCCTCCCGTCACCCACGCCGTCGAACGCACCCGTGCCGTCGGTCGAGCCCGCACCGTCGGTCGAGCCCGCGCCCCCGAACACACCCGCGCTCACAGCACCAGGATGATCCGATCGCGGTCCTGCGGGTCCACCCGAATCGGAACCGTCTCTCCCACAACCATTCTCGCCTTGTGTACCGGCATCACATCCACCACGATCGTCCCGTGGTAGCTCTCGGCCCCCGGCACCGTGAGCTCCACATCGAACTCGGTCAGTTCACTCGCGTGATCGGTCCGACTCAACGGATGCACCCCATCGATCCGCGCCCACCCCTCCAGCCCGTGCTTGCGTAGCTGCCGATCCGCCCGCGTCGGCATCGAAGCCCACGCCATCGCGATCCCGCACGCCGAGCCGAACAACCCGACCATGATCATCACCTGATACGGCAGCGTCCCCGGCGGTGCGTGGGGAGCCAACCACGCCAGCCACACCGCGAGCGCGATCAGATACCCCGCCACGACGCCGACCAGCGCCCGCGATACCCGCTCATGATCCATCTCGCTCACCACCCGAAGTCGGTGTTCTTCCAGGGTAAGCGCCCTGCGGCCGCCGCGATTACCCTTGGTCCATGAGCTATCCGCCCCAGGGCTATTACCCGCGCCCGCCGGAGCACCCCGAGTCGACGACGGTCCTCATCCTCGGCGTCCTCGGACTGGCCATGTGCGGCCTGTGTGCCCCGTTCGCCTGGGTGAAGGGGCGCAAGGTCGTCGCCGAGATCGATGCCTCCGGTGGGCAGATCGGTGGCCGCTCGCAGGCCAACGCCGGCTACATCATGGGCATCGTCGGCAGCTGCGTCCTCGGTGTGTCGGTCCTCGTCGTGGCCGGTTCGGTGCTGCTGCTGGTAATGACGGCCGATTCTTCGACCTACTGAGCTCCCACCTAGCATTGCCGGGTGAATGAACCAGAGGTCGCGGGCCCGACCGAGTGGGGCGAGCACCCGCACGGCCTCGGTCCGTGGGAGCAGGAATACGACACTCCCGCCCCCGCCGACGCCCGATATGACCCCGTACTGCTGGCCGAAGGCGACCGCCGCAATGTCGTCGACGCCTACCGCTACTGGACCCGCGAGGCGATCGTCGCCGACATCGATGCCCGCCGGTTCCCCTTCCACGTGGCCATCGAGAACTTCGGCCACGACGCCAATATCGGCACCGTCGTGCGCACCGCCAATGCCTTCGCCGCGGCGGCGGTACACATCGTCGGCAGGCGGCGCTGGAACCGCCGCGGCGCCATGGTCACCGATCGCTATCAGCACCTCGTCCACCACAGCGACCTTGCCGAACTGCGTGAATTCGCCACGCGCGAGGGTCTGGCGGTTGTTGCCGTCGACAATGTGCCCGGCGCGGTCCCGCTGGAAACAGCCGATCTGCCGCGCAACTGCCTGCTGCTGTTCGGCCAGGAGGGCCCCGGCGTCAGTGATGACGCGAAAGACGCAGCGGCCCTGACTGTTTCGATCGCCCAGTTCGGATCCACCCGCAGCATCAACGCCGGTGTGGCCGCGGGCATCGCCATGCACGCCTGGATCCGTCAACACGCCGACCTGTCCGCGGCCTGGTAACGGAATGGGCACGGAATGTCGGTACCACCTGGCACCATGGAGCCATGACCTCGCGCAGCGGCCGGCGCCCCCAGCCCACTGATCGCGCCGGATCCATGCCCACCCCGGCGCTGTGGTCCGAGCGTGCCGATATGGCCGAGTCCGCGATCATCTCGCGGCATCTGCGAATGCTATGGGGTTGTCCCGGAACGGAATTGGGTGTTGTCGGCTGGCCGGCGACCCGCCGCGAACGGGGCTTCGCGGGCTGGCACTACTGGTGGCAGGCCCACCTGCTCGATGTGGCGGTCGACGCCGCCAATCGCGTGCCCACCCCCGCCCGGCGCAGGCGCATCGGCGCGATCGCCCGCGCCATCCGGCTGCGCAACCTCACCGGCTGGACCAACCGCTACTACGACGACATGGCCTGGCTGGCCATCGCGCTGGAACGCGCCGAGCGTACCCAGGAACTGACCTCGGCCCGCAGCGGCCTGCTCGCCCTGGAACAGAAGCTCTACGGCGCCTGGGAACCCGAGGTCGGCGGCGGCATTCCGTGGCGGATCAAATCGGACTTCTTCAATGCCCCCGCCAACGGCCCGGCGGGCATCGCCCTCTTGCGCCTCGGTCGCGTGGAGCGCGCCCGCGAGATAGCCGACTGGATCGACGCCACCCTCCGCGACTCCGAATCCGGCCTGATCCTCGACGGCATCCACCTACCCTCCGGTGAGATCGAACGTCCGGTGTTCAGTTACTGCCAGGGTGTCGTCCTCGGCCTGGAAGCCGAGCTGGCTGTGCACACCGACGACGACGAACGTCACATCGAACGGGTCAGTTCACTGCTGGCCGCGGTGGAAGAACACATGACCACCCGCCTGGTGATCAACGGCGGCGGCGGCGGTGACGGCGGCCTGTTCAACGGCGTGCTGGCGCGCTACCTCGCCGTGGTCGCCCTGATGTTGCCGGGCGAGGGCAAGCAGGCCGAAACCGATCGGCGCACCGCCGCTGCCATCGTCAAAGCCTCGGCCACCGCCGCCTGGGCCAATCGGCTCGAGGTCGAGGGCGAGCCGCTGTTCGGGTACGACTGGTGCAAACCGGCCCGGCTACCCGGCGGCACGGCGGGCGCGGGCAAGTTCACCCCGGGCGGTTCGGTGACGGCCTCGGCGGTGCCGGAACGCGACTTGTCCGTGCAGCTGGCCGGCTGGATGCTGATGGAAGCGGCCTACCAGGTCAGCGCGGCCGGGCTGTAGCTCAGCGCTCGGCGTCGCCCGCGATGCTCGGCTCGAGGTCGTAATCGTCGACCGGCCGCGCCATCTCCTGGCGATAGTGCCGGATACCGAGGAGGGTGCCGATGATCAGACCCACGATCAGCGTGCCGATCACGACGGGCATCAGCCACGGCACCTGCTCGAGGAACTCGCCCGCGTAATACCCGATCAACAACAGCACCGGCGCCCAGATGATCGCGCCGAGCGTGCTGGCGACGGTGTAGCGCCGGTGATCCATCCCGGCCGCGCCCGCCACCATCGGGCACAGCGTGCGCACCCACGGAATCCAGCGGGCCACCAGCACCGCGAGGAACCCGTGCCGTTCGAGCAGACCGGTGACCTTGGCCAGATTCTTGGTGTTGATATAGCGGCCGTTCTTACGCGCTACCAGGCGATGCCCGGTACGCGCCCCGACGACATAGCCCACCTGATTACCCGCGATCGCCGCGAGCATGGTGCCCACCGACAACGCCCAGACCTGCGCTTCGCCATTGGCATGCGAGGCGAGCACGATGCCCGCGGTGATCAGCATCGAATCACCGGGCAGGAACAGCCCGATGATGAACGCACATTCGAGAAAGACGAAAACGAGCACCACCGTGCAGACCACAGCGGGGCCTGCCGAGATCAGCGGATCGAAGCTGCCCATAGCGAGGGTCGACGGTACTGCGGTCACAGGGATCAGTGCGTCTCGTTCGTCGAAGCAGCCAGCTCGCCGCTCTGGGCCGACGCGGCCGGTGCGTTGCGGCGCTCGAGCACCTTCTTACCGACCGTGATGATCGCGGGCAGGATCGAGACGAACACGATCAGCAGGAAGATTCCCTCGATGTGGTCGCGGATGAACGGCACATTGCCGAGGAAGTAGCCCAGGATCGTGACGCCGCCACCCCACAGCACCGCGCCGACGATGTCGAACGCCACGTACTTGCGGTAGCTCATCTGCGACACACCGGCCAGCACCGGCATGAACGTGCGCACGATCGGCACGAACCTGGCCAGGATGATGGTCTTGGGGCCGTGCTTCTCGAAGAACTCGTGCGTCTCGGTGACGTAGTGCTTCTTGAAGAAGCGGCTGTCTTCCTTGTTGAAGATGGCCGGACCGATCTTTCGGCCGATCCAATACGCACACTGGTCGCCGAGGAAGGCTGTGAGAATCACCAACGGTACGAGGACCCAGATCGAGAGGGTCGAGCCCGGTTGCGCGGCGAGCATGCCGCCGGTGAACAGCAGCGAGTCACCTGGCAGCAACGGGAACAGCAAACCGGTCTCGATGAAGACAATCGCCAGGATGGCGGGCAGCACCGCGTTCGCGAGCCAGGTCTCCTGGAGTAGATACATCGGGTCCAGCAACTGGGTCAACGCAAGGTTGGTCGTCACCGCATCGGATACCGCCAGCAAAGTCACGGCCCCCACAGTACCGGTCCGATCTGTGACACGAGTGCTCTGCGGGTGAACCTCGGCCCACCGGGTGATCTCGCGTTCGCCTTCCTAATTTAGGGTGTGGCCTGACAGAATTGGTTTTTGCTCCCCACAAGACGGAGGTCACTGCTGTGCCTATCGCGACCCCGGAGGTCTACGCCGAGATGCTCGGCCGGGCCAAGGCGCACTCGTTCGCATTCCCGGCTATCAACTGCACCTCGTCGGAGACGATCAACGCCGCCATCAAGGGCTTCGCCGACGCCGGCAGTGACGGCATCATCCAGTTCTCCACCGGTGGCGCCGAATTCGCTTCGGGCCTCGGGGTGAAGGACATGGTCACCGGCGCGGTGGCGCTGGCCGAGTACGCGCACGTCATCGCCGCGAAGTACGACGTGACGATCGCGCTGCACACCGATCACTGCCCCAAGGACAAGCTGGACACCTACGTGCGTCCGCTGATCGCGATCTCGCAGGAGCGCGTGAACAACGGCCAGAACCCGCTGTTCCAGTCGCACATGTGGGACGGCTCGGCCATCCCGATCGACGAGAACCTCGAAATCGCCAAGGAACTGCTGAAGGCCTGTCAGTCGGCCAACATCATTCTCGAGGTCGAGATCGGTGTCGTCGGCGGCGAGGAAGACGGCGTCGAGGCCGAGATCAACGACAAGCTCTACACCTCGCCCGAGGACTTCCAGAAGACCATCGAGGCGCTCGGTGCGGGCGAGAACGGGCAGTACCTGCTGGCCGCCACCTTCGGCAACGTGCACGGTGTGTACAAGCCGGGCAACGTGGTGCTCAAGCCCGAGGTGCTGGCCGAGGGTCAGCGCGTAGCCGCCGAGAAGCTGGGCCTCGAGTCCGGTGCGCAGCCGTTCGACTTCGTCTTCCACGGTGGTTCGGGCTCGCTGAAGTCCGAGATCGAGGACTCGCTGCGCTACGGCGTGGTGAAGATGAACGTCGACACCGACACCCAGTACGCCTTCACCCGCCCGGTCGCCGGTCACATGTTCGCCAACTACGACGGTGTGCTGAAGATCGACGGTGAGGTCGGCAACAAGAAGGTCTACGACCCGCGCAGCTACCTGAAGAAGGCCGAGGCCTCCATGGCCGAGCGCGTGACCGAGGCCTGCAACGACCTGAAGTCGGCCGGACGCTCCGTCAGCGGTTCCTGATTTTCGCACCAACAAACGGGGCCCGAGCTCATGAGTCTTGATGTCCGTGTGCTCGGGCCCGTTCGACTGCTCGTCGGCGGCGAGCCGGTAGCGGTCGGCGGGCCCAAGCCGCGCGCTCTCCTTGCCGCGCTCACCGTCAATCGGCGGCGCGCGGTGTCTTCTGCTGTGCTTGCCGAGATGGTGTGGAACGAGGATCCGCCGGATTCCTACGCCGCCAGCCTGCAGGTGTTCGTGTCGAATATTCGCAAGGCACTGCGCAACGCGGGGATCGATTCGGCGCAGGTGTTGCGGACCGAGGGCGCGGGGTATCGGCTCGAAATCCCCGACACCGCCTGTGATCTCGGCCGGTTCGAGAGTGCGCGCGAAGCCGGTACGCGGTGTTTGGACGTGGGCGACCACCCCGGTGCCGCCAATCTTTTCGGTGCGGCACTGCGGGAATGGACCGGGCGGGCGCTGGCCGATCTGGCCGGATTGCAGTTCGCCGACGGGTTCGCCACCGCGATGAACGAGGAGCGGCTACTCGCTGTCTCCGCCCGCGTCGACGCTGAAATCGCCTGCGGGCGCGCTTCTTCGGTGATCGGCGAGTTGGTGTCGATGACCAACGAACATCCACTGCGCGAGCCGCTGTGGGGCCAGCTGATCACCGCGCTGTACCTATCCGGGCGGCAGGCCGATGCGTTGGAGGCCTGCCGGCGGGTGCGGGGTGTGCTCGCCGAGGAGTTGGGCATCGATCCCGGAGCCGCGTTGATCGAGCTGGAGCGGCAGGTTCTGCGGCAGGAGCCGTTGAATGTGTTGGCTTCCAGGCGTTCTGATCAGGTGGCCGCGGCGATGACCGAGACTGTGACCGAGGTTCCGCAGTCGATCCGGAACGGCAATCTGCGATTTGCCGATGGGCGTACGCTGCCGATTCCGCACGGGGGGATCCGGATCGGCCGAATGACGGACAACGAGTTGGTGCTCGATGATCCGAAGGCCAGTCGGTATCACGCTCACATCATGCCCAGCCGGGCTGGGTTGTTGATCAAGGATCTGCACTCGGCCAACGGGGTTTATGTCAATGAGGTGCCGATCGACAGTGGTGCGTTGTTGGCCGATGGGGATGTAATCCGTATCGGGGGAACTGTTTTGGTGTTTATCGCGGTGAAGTAGGGGCGGGGCTCTGTATCCCCGGGGGCAAGGGATTATCGAGGTTCGGTAGTCCCAGGCTGGATACGCTGTGTCTTTGGCGCGCTGGCGCGCGCGTGTCCGCGGCCCCTGGGGGCCGCCGGTTAGCGCTCGAGACTCGCGCCTGCGGCGCATGCGCTTCGAGCGCTAACCGGCGACCCGGCCGCGGACCGGCCACTGCGTGGCCGCCGCTCCCTAGGGGTCGCGGGTGCGTGGCTGGGAGTGCGGTCATGGCGGTCTTGTGGGGTGCGCGGTGTGGCTGAGTGGGGTTACGTCAGGCGGATTTCGGCTGCTGCTCGGCCGAAGAGCTTGCGGCCCTCGGAGATTCCGCTCAGCAGGACTGTTGCCGCGCGGCGGTCGGAGTCTATCGACTTGATCTTTCCGGAGAACTCGATGACGCCTGCCTCGGCGGGGGGAACCGGGACGAATCCCGAGAAGCGGACGCTCAGCTTCTCGATGGCGGTGGGGTCGCCGAGCCAATCGGTCAGGTACTGCGCGGCCAGGCCCATGGTGAGTAGGCCGTGGGCCACCACGGTGGGCAGGCCCGCAAGTTCGGCTGCGCGGTCGCTGAAGTGGATCGGGTTGGGGTCGCCGGAGACGCCCGCGTAGTTGGCCAGGTCGCCGCGGGTCAGGCGGGCGGTGGCGGGGGGAAGTGCGGTTCCCTTTGCCAGAGTGTCGAATTCGGGGGTGGTGTTGACCGCTACGGTTTCGCGCTGGGGGAGCGCGGGGGCGGGGCCGGTGAGGCGGATCAGGGGGTCACCGGTGCCGTCGCCGCCGATGGTGTCGGGGTGCGGGTGCATGCTGATGTTCTCGACGGCCTCGACGATATTGGGGTCAACCTCGACACCGCGGCGGGCCACGATCATGGTGGTGCCCTGCACAGCGACCTGGCCGTGCTGGTTGCGCAGCGTGAAGCCGACGTTGATGAAGTCGTTGTCGCTGAACTGGCGGATCGACTCGATCTCGAGCTCGGTGCTGATCCGGTCGCCGGCCAGCATCGGCTGGAACAGCTCGAACACCTGGTCGGTCTGCAGCACCTGCGACAGGTCGTACTCGCTGAGCACGCTGTCGAGCAGGGCGCGGGTGGCCGTCATGCCGATCACCGAGGCGAAGGTCGGCGGGGCGATCACGCCGTCGTAGCCGAGCTTGCGCGCGTCGACTTCCTGCTGATGGGCCGGGTGCAGATTCTGCACCGCCCTGGCGAATTCTCGGATCTTCTCGCGGCCGACTTCGTAGTGATCGCGGAATCCGAAGCGCTGACCAACCGGCGTCGCATCCGGGACCACAGCATCGATGTCCGGCTGCTCCACTGTCTGTTCCCTGCTCATGATCCGGAAAACTTTACTTGTTCAGCCATCTGGATCACCAGTTATGTGTGACCCGTCATAGCAGGCAGAAGTGCCCACTAGGACGGGTCGACGCACGATCAGGGGGTACCCGCGGGGTCACACACCTTCCAGCTGCCGTCGGTGCGCTGCAGGTCGAACGTCCGCGCGGTCCGCTTCGACGGATCCGCCGAGGTGTACACCGTGGCCTGAGCCAGCGCCGTATCGCCGGTGATCCGCACCGCGTCCACACTGTCGACGACCGGGATGGAACCGCGCTCGGTCGAGACTTCGTGCACGCCCTTGAACTGTTCGGCGGTGATGCCCTGATAGAACGTGTGCAGCTCGCCGCACGTGCTCGCCCGCAGGTCCTCCAGGTCGCCGCTGCGCAGTGCGTCGGTGTAGTCCCCGATCACGGCCTTCACCTGACCCTCGGGCGAATCGTCCGTGCCGCCCATCAACGCCACGACTGTCGCGATCAAGGCGACGACCAGCACCGCGGCACCACCGGCGGCCAGCAGCCATTTCTTCGACTGCTTCGCGCCGGGTTCGGCGGGGGCCTCGCCCTGCGCCCCGATGCGCTGGGGCGGCGCGACCTGCCGCTGCCCCTCCGCCAACTGCTGCGCGGGTCTAGTGGGCTGAATGTCGGCAGGCGAAGGCGCCGATCCACCCGTCCGCTGCGGCGCACCCGGCCCGCGCGGCGGTGAAGGCTGAGTCTCTTCGACCCCCAGCTGCTCCGCACCGCGCGGACCCTGCGGGCCGGGGCCCGCCGGACCCTGCTGGCCGAGGCCCTGTTGTCCGGAGCCGACCGGCACCTGCTGCCCCGGTCCACCGGGCCTGGGGCCGACAGGTCCTTGCTGCGGACCGCGCGGCGGTCCCTGCTGACCCGGGCCCACCGGCCCGTGTTGCCCCGGACCGGCGGGGGACTGGCCCGGACCGGCGGGTCCGAGCTGGCCGGGCCCTGGCTGTCCGGCCTGCCGTGGTCCGGCCGGACCACGCGGCGTATTCGGCGGCGGAGTCATCGCGGGTCGTCCACCGGCGGGCGGCACCACCCGATCGGTCCCACCCGGACCGGCGGTCTTCGCCCGCTGTACCGGCATGGCGGTGGTCGGCGAATCCGCAGACGCCACCTTCATCGCCACGGTCTGATCCTCGGAAGAGGGGACGTTGCCCGTCGGCTTGCTCGTGCTGAACTTCTCTGTCGCCTCGACGTCGACCGGCTTGTCGTCCCGCGAGGCCGCCGCTGCAGTCTCGGACGAATCGGCCTCGGGCACTTCGGCCGAAGCGGCAGTCGGGTCTTCTTCGGGCTCTGCCGCCGGGGCAGCACTGCGAGCGGTCCCGGACTCCTTCGAGTCAGCCTCGGCCGCAGCCTTATCGGTGGCACTCGGGGGTGCACCGCCGTCCTGCACGCGAGTGCTGGAGTCGCCGTCGGCCTTCGGGTCCCGAGCTTCCGACGCCTCGTCGGATCCGTTGGTCCCTACCGCTACCGCGGCACCCGCGGCCGCACCGCCCGCCGCTGCGGCAACCGAGCCGAGGTCGGACTTGTCGCTCGGTGCGGAGGCATTGTCGTCCGTCGCGTCTGACGGGTCGATGGTGAGATCAGCCCGGCTCATCGCGGCCGTCGGTACATCCGCTTGAGCCGACTTCGCTTGGTCGCCACCCATTTTCACCGTGCGGTCATCCGCCGAACCACGTCCAGCCGCCGGACTCCGCCCGGGAATCGACATCGCGGTCGTCGGTGCGTCCGGGCCCGCGAGATCAGCGTCCTGCTCGGCACGAGGCGCGGAGCTCGGAGCGTCCGGCTTGCCGCCCTGATTCTTGCCGGGCAATCCCTTCGCCAGCCCGGCCAACGGCGACCCGGCCCCGGCCGAATCCCGCTCCGGTCCTTGCTCTCCCGACCGCCCCGCAGGCGCGTTCCCTTGCCGACCGGCCGGTGCCGGTCCGCTCGCACGCGGAGCGCCGCCCGGTCCGGCAGGACGCGGTCCCGCATTACCCGGCCCGCCTGGCTGCCGAGCGCCGGGCGCGCCCACAGGGCCGCCTCCTACTCGTGGTCCACCGGCTTGCGAGCCCGGTCCACCGTTGGGCCCGCGTCCACCGACTTGCGACGGCCCGCGTCCCGCTTGGGGTCCGTTCACCGGGCCCGGCCCACCGGCCGGAGCCCCGGGCCGTGGGCCACCCTGGCCCGGATGCTGTTGTGCACCAGGTGTGTTGCCCGGTCGACCCGAAAATTGCTGCGCGCCGGGCGCATTGCCCGGCTGTCCCGCGCCGGGGCCGCTACCCGGCCGCGAACCACCCGGCGTGAACCCTGGCCGACCCCAGGACTGCTGTGCCCCCGGACCCGAAGGCTGTTGTCCACCAGGCGTATTCCCCGGCCGCGCGGAGCCCTGCCCCACACCGGGTGCGGCGCCGCCCGGCCGTCCACCGGCGGGATTGCCCTGCGGAACCCGAGGTCCACCCTGCGGAGATCCGCCCGCATTGCCCTGTGCGCCTGCTCGAGGTCCATCCGCACCGGGGCCACCCGAGCGCTGCGGACCACCGGGCTGATCACCCTGCCCCGCGGCAGGCGGCGTCCCACCGGAACGAGCGTCCTGCACGCGCGCGGCATCATCGGGCTGACGCGGCAGATCCCCTCGCCGAATCACCACCGTCTGGTCCGCACTCACCGGCGGCTTCGTCGCGCGGTCCGGCTCGGTGACCGACTCCGGTGCGCCGGGAGGAGACGCGGACGAATCGTCACGCTGGCCGGGCGCGCCGGGACCGGCAGACTCTGCTGCCGGGTTGTTCTCGTCGGTCGGGTCGGACACCTCTGTACCCCTCGCTCAGGCTCGAACGTTGCACTCTGCGCTCAGCCTAATAGGCACGGACGCGAAGCGGTCCCAAGTCTCGCGCGCATGGCCGTAGCCACGCCCGGCAAACAGCTCCGAGTCGGGTGCGCATCGCGGGAACATGGCGCGTGGGGGGAGCGCTGCGGCGGGCCGGTCGGCGCCCGTCGGACCCTCGGTGCACAATGAACCCATGACCTCCTTCGGTGACCTGCTCGGACCGCAGCCGGTCCTCCTTCCCGAACTGACCGACGCCGAAGACGCCATTGCCGCGGGCACCGACCCCGTCGAGGTCGCCGCGCAATACCCGGCCGCATCGATCGCATGGGCCCAGCTGGCAGAGGCCGCTCTGAATCGCGCCGGTGGCGAGGTGAACCACGACACCGTCGCCGCATACGCTTTCGCCCGCACCGGCTACCACCGCGGCCTCGACCTGCTGCGTCGCAACGGCTGGAAGGGTTTCGGCCCCGTCCCGTGGAGCCACGAAGCCAACCAGGGCTTCCTGCGCAGCGTCGGCGCGCTGGCGAGCGCAGCGAAGACGATCGGCGAGACCGAGGAGTACGCACGCTGCCTCGACTTGCTCGAAGACTGCGATCCGCGTGCGGCGAGCGAACTCGGCCTGGACTGAGTCAGTGGTCGGGTCCGAGTCGTAGGTGAGCGAACACAGGCCATTCGTCGCCGTCGCCACTCCGGTGGTCGCGGCCGCCAAGGTCAGCACCGTCGGCCGGTACCGGGCGTCGATCGAGCGCCTGCGGCTCTCGGCGGTCCCGATCATCCAGTGCGCGCTCGGCGCCGCGCTGGCCTGGTTCATCGCCCACAACCTCATCGGCCACGTCGAACCGTTCTTCGCGCCGACCGCCGCGGTGGTCTCCATCGGCGTCTCGTTCGGTGCGCGAGTGCGCCGGTCGGTGGAGCTGGTGGTGGGTGTCGCGGTGGGCATCGGCATCGGTGACCTGTTCATCGCCCAGGTAGGCACCGGTGTCTGGCAGGTGGCCCTGGTGGTCGGCGGCGCTATGTCGGTGTCGGTCTTTCTCGGCAGCGGCGCGCTCATGACGATCCAGGCGGCTGGTTCGGCCGTGCTGGTCTCGACCTTGAATCAGGCGCCCGGCGCGGGCCCCAACCGCATGATCGACGCCTTGATCGGCGGACTCGTCGGCGTGCTGATGGTCGCGCTGATCCCGCTGCATCCGGTGCGCCGCGCCCGCGAACATGCCGCCGACGTGCTGTCGGTGATGAGTAAATCGATGATCACCTGCGCCGAGGGCCTGCTCGAACAGAACTCGACGAAGGTGTCCGACTCGCTGTCGGCGGTGCGCGACACCCAGCCCAAGATCGACGCTCTCCGCGACGCGCTCGCGGGCGGCCGTGAGATCAGCCGCATCTCACCGCTGTACTGGAATTCCCGAAAACGCTTGGAACGCATCCACAACGCGGCCGATCCACTCGACAACGCCGTCCGCAATACCCGTGTGCTGCTTCGCCGTTCGCTCACCCTCGTCCGCGACGACGAGGTCCTCGATCCGCGCTTGATCGACCTTCTCGACCAGTTGGGCCACGCCACCGACGTGGTCCGCAAGATGATGCTGGCCGACCCGGGCGAACAACCCGATCAGGCCGAAGCCCTCAAGTCGGTGCGCAGTGTCGCCAAAGGCGCCCGCCCCGAACTCGTTGTCGGGGCGGGATTGTCGGCGCACGTGGTGTTCGCGCAGCTTCGTTCGATCGTGGTGGATCTGATGGTGGTGTGTGGGATGCAGCGCATCTCGGCGATCGCCCTGCTCCCACCCACCGTGCCGAATCCGTATGTGACGCCCGAGGAGTGACTCAGTCGCCGACGGGGGAAACGCGCGGGCGTCCCGAACGCAGCGAGAAACGCTTGCGATCGAAATCCCACGCCCGGTAGATCGGCCACTGCGAGGTGTGCATGATCCAGGCGCCGGTGATCACCGCGCGATGGAACGGCACGACGGCGTAGCCCTGGTTGGCGATGGTCTGTAGGCCGCGCAGCTGGTATTTCCACCACACGCTCGGCGGGGTCTTGCGGCGGCGTGCGGAGATCTCGGCCCGCAACGTCGGCAGCTGGTCGATGCGCAGCTTCGCCTTCGAGAGGCACAGCGCCAGATCTAGGTCTTCGTGCAGGTCACGGCGGGTGGTGGTGGCCGAACGCACCTGCTCCCACGCCGAGCGCCGGATCGCCATATTGGCGCCGTGCACATTGCCGACGGGCTGGCTCTTGATCAGCCCGAGCCGCTCCTGGCCGCCGATCGCGGCGGCGAGGAAGATGCCGATCGGGGAGTCGTGATAGGTGCTGATACCGGTCACCGCCATGGTGTCCGGGTGGGAGTCGAGGTGGGCGCGCACGGTGGCGCCCCACTCGGGGGAGACGAGGGTGTCGGCGTCGATGCGGCCGAGGATATCGCCGCGCGCCTTGTCGAAACCGGTGTTGCGAGCGAACGCGACGCCGGGCTGCGGCTCGGAGATCAGTTCGATCTGGGGATGTCGAGCGGCTAGTTCGGCGACGATCTCGCGGGTGTCGTCGGTGCTGCCGTTGTCGACGACCACGATCTCATCGATCGCATCCTGGCTGACGAGGCGCTCGAGGCATGCGGCGATAACCGCTGCTTCGTCGAGTGTCGGGATAACGACGGACAGGACAGCGGACGATTCGGTAGAGCTCATACGCAATTTCCGTTCCAGGGTCGATTCTGACCCGAGGCTATCAACGCCAGAATCGGGTCAATTGGCCGCCGTACGCAGCCCACACCTCAGGTACCCCCGAAAGTTCGAACAATGCGTAAACACCGTTGAAGAACACCTGGTTGAGCGGCGTGAAGAAGATGACCGCGAACAGGATCAACATGCCGTACGGCTTGAACTGATCGAGTGAGCGCCGCGTCTGGTAGCTCAGCGACGGCTCGATGATCCCGTAGCCGTCCAGCCCCGGCACCGGAAGAACGTTCAGCAGAAACGCGGTGATCTGCAAAAACGCCAGAAAACTGAGCCCGCACCAGAACGCGGCATGCTCGGTGACCGATCCGAAAGCCCGGATCACGATCAGCAGCACCACCGCGCACAGCGCGTTCGACGCCGGCCCGACCGCGCTCACCAGGCGCTGCACACTCGTCTTGAACCGTGTCGTGTCGACATACACCGCGCCGCCGGGCAAACCGATCCCGCCGAGCGCGATGAACACCAGCGGCAGGCCGATCGACAGCACCGGGTGGCTGTACTTCAGCGGATTCAGCGTGAGATACCCACGCACCTCCACCTCGTGATCGCCCGCTCGCCACGCCACGTACGCGTGGGAGAACTCGTGCAGGCACAAACTGATGATCCAGCCGAACACCACGAGCAGGAACACGCCGACCTTGGCGCGCACCGAGTCGATGTCGGCCTCCCAGGCGAGTGCACCGCCGCCCACGGTGATCAGCACGATCAGCAGGAAAACCGGGCTCGGCCGAACCGCGCTGTGCCCGGACCGCCGTTCCGAGGGGAAGGAGTAAGTCATCGCACCAGTAACCAGGGTTGTTCGAATCGATAGAACGTCGAGCGGGGAACGGTGCGTTCGGCGGTGATCCCGTCGCGAGTGACCACGGCCCGCGGCGTGCCGAGTTGGGCGGCGCGACCGGAAACCCAGGTGCGCTTGCGCAGACCTTTACGCACTCGCGCGCGGACGCCCGGCATGGTCATCGTCGGCGAGATCAGCATCGTGGTGACCTTGCCGGTGAACAGCAGCGTGTCGTCGACATAGGCTTCGCCTTCGAGCTTCTCGCCGTCGACGCCGGTGATGCTCGCGCGCCCGACCAGCACGGTGCCGGTGTCGTCGCGGATCAGCGGCGTCTCGATCGCCCGGCCCGCTACCGCTCGCTTCGCGGCGCCGTTCCCGGTTCCGGTCTGATAGACCCGCGAGGCGTAGGTGGTATCGACGGGCACGAAACCGACTTCGACGTGCAACCGCTCGGTGCGCATCAAATGGGTGAGCACGGCGGCGAGCGAGGCATCGTCGCCGAGCACGATCAGGCGCGGGAGGCTGTCGGCGGCCAGCACCGGCAGCAGCTCATCGATCACCGCGACATCGGGCACCCGCCCGGTCTGGGTATTGGGTAACGAGGAGAGGGCGATCGGGACCGGCATTTCACCGCATCGGAGAACATGGGTACTCAAACTGCGGTACACCCTCCTCGGTCACGCAAACTCACTGCCGACTGGTAACCGTAACCGATCAGGGCAGGTGCGGTAGGGCGGGGTCGGCGCGCTCCGCAGGGCAGGTCGACAGGACCTGATCAGGCGTCGGCTAGACTGTGTCTCCGGCCGCCGCCTCAGTGTTAGACGCGCCAGCGTCTACGGCAGGTAGCTGCAGTGCCGCGTGCGCTGCCGTCGATCTGTAGGAGACTCCGAAATGCCGGCAATCGTCCTCATCGGTGCCCAATGGGGCGACGAGGGTAAGGGCAAAGCTACAGACCTGCTCGGTGAGCGGTTGCAGTGGGTGGTCCGATACCAGGGCGGCAACAACGCCGGTCACACGGTAGTTCTCCCCAATGGCGACAAGTTCGCGCTGCACCTGATTCCGTCCGGCATCCTCACCCCTGGCGTCAAGAACGTCATCGGTAACGGAGTCGTCGTCGACCCCGGCGTGCTGCTCGAAGAACTCGCCGGTCTGGAAGAGCGCGGAGTCGATACCTCCGGCCTGCTGCTCTCCGCGGACGCGCACCTGATCATGCCGTACCACGTGGCCATCGATAAGGTCACCGAACGCTTCCTCGGCAACCGCAAGATCGGCACCACCGGTCGCGGTATCGGCCCCTGCTACCAGGACAAGGTCGCTCGCGTCGGCGTCCGCGTGGCGGATGTGCTCGACGAGAAGATCCTCACCCAGAAGGTCGAGGCCGCCCTGGAGTTCAAGAACCAGGTGCTGGTCAAGATCTACAACCGCCGCGCGCTCGATCCGCAGCAGGTGGTGGACGAGGTGCTCGAGCAGGCCGAATCGTTCAAGCACCGCATCTCCGACACCCGGCTCGAGCTGAACCTGGCGCTCGAGCGCGGCGACACCGTGCTGCTGGAAGGCTCGCAGGGCACGCTGCTCGATGTCGACCACGGCACCTATCCGTTCGTCACCTCGTCCAACCCGACCGCGGGTGGGGCCGCGGTGGGTTCGGGCATCGGTCCGAACAAGATCGACACGGTGCTCGGCATCCTGAAGTGCTACACCACCCGCGTCGGCTCCGGCCCGTTCCCGACCGAGCTGTTCGACAACTTCGGTGAGTTCCTGGCCAAGAACGGCGGCGAGGTCGGTGTCACCACCGGTCGTGCGCGGCGCTGTGGTTGGTTCGACGCGGTGATCAGCCGGTACGCCACCCGCGTCAACGGCGTCACCGACTACTTCCTCACCAAGCTGGACGTGCTGTCCGGCCTGGACACGGTGCCGATCTGCGTGGCCTACGAGGTCGACGGCAAGCGGGTCGAGCAGATGCCCACCACGCAGACCGGGTTCCATCACGCCAAGCCGATCTACGAGGAGCTGCCGGGTTGGTGGGAGGACATCTCCCATGCCCGCACCTTCGAGGAGCTGCCCGCCAACGCTCAGGCGTATGTGCTGCGGCTCGAAGAGCTGTCGGGTGCGCGGATCTCGTGCATCGGAGTGGGTCCGGGTCGCGACCAGACGATCGTTCGCCACGACGTGCTCGCGTGATGTGAGACCGAAGAACTAGCCAGAGGTCCGGTGCCGGTTTACGGCACCGGACCTTTGTTTTGGGCGGGGTGCCGGACATCTATTCGCTATCAATGTGTGGCATCCGCGGTCGCGGGTGGCATGCTCGGCAGCGGTTACGGCGCCACTCTCTGACAGTCGAACGTTCGCCGGGTAGCGTCGAGACGGGTTTCGGAGGGAGGTGGACGATGGCGATGCGTGGTGTTTTCGCCGCGGCGGCGTTGCTCGCGCTTGCGGTGCTACCGGGATGCGCCGCGCCGGACGCCCCCGCCCCCTCGCCCAGTATCGCACCGGTGACTTCGGTGTTGCCGCCCGCGCAGACGCTGGCCCCCTCGCAACAGCGCAACGAGCGCATTCGCGGGATGCTCTACAGTGCCGGTTGTACGAGTAACAGCTGCGTTCAGGCCTACTTCGCCTGTATGGACGGTTACCTCACCGGTGAGCCGTGCCAGTTCTTCCGCGACCACCCACCGCCGCCCTGATCACCTTGTGCGGGTGAGGAATTCGCCGACAGCGGGGGCGAGAAGCGAGACCTTCGGGTTGTGACTCACCCCGGAGAGCTCGGCGAACTCCGCCTTCGGCAGCACAGCGGCCGCGGCCTTCGACCCCTTGATGAGCAGTGGCGCGGTGCGCTCGCCCGCGAGGACGAGCACCGGAACCTCGACACCCTGCCAATCGGCCGGATCCAGCTTCTTGCCCTGCATGTACGGCTTCATCACCGCCCAGTCGTGGGCTGTCGAATTCGAGGTTGCCGCAAGCGTTTTCCAGAATGGCGTCACCCGCATCGCCGCCACCATGAGCAACGGCATCCCCATCGCCTTTGTCATGTAGTACCGCACGGTCTTCCCACGCTCACCCGCGGCGATCATCGGATGGAGCTTGACTTCCAGATCCTTCGGCGGCACATGGCCTTTCGTGTCGACCACGAACGGGGGCTCGAAAGCCACCACCTCGGTGACGCCCGGTACCGACTGCGCGGCCAGCAGCGCGAGCGCGGCGCCGGAGGACCAGCCGAACAGCGCCGCCTTCCCGCCCTCGGCCTCGACCAGCGCCGCGATATCGGCGACCTCGTTGGCCGCGTCGTACACACCGGGAGAGTCCGTGCTGTCGCCACGTCCGCGCCGGTCGTAGTTCAGCACCGTCAGTCCGTAATCGTCGGCCAGCGCCTGCGCGAGTTCGACCATCGTCGGGAACTCGCGGTAGCTGAAGGCTCCACCGATCAGGATCACGGTCCCGGCCGTCCCCTCGCCGATCCGGTCGTAGGCAATCGTGGTGCCGTCGGCCGACGTCACAGTATGCATGGGGAATTCCTCTCGATAACGGGCCGCCGCGCTCGACGGTACGCGATCGCCTCGACCGCAGGTCCGCGCGGGTTTCGCGGACCCGGCAGTTCACCACCAGCCGGGCGAGTTCGATCTTGCTCGTTGAGACGGTGGCCGCCGAGAGAATTCATCGGTCGCGACCTGGACGCCGATCAGAACAACATCGGCTCGCCGAAACCCGGCGTCCGTTCGATCTCCAACAGCCGCGCTTTGGTGCCGATCCCGCCCGGCGCCGAGAACCCGTGCAATGCGTGATCGGCCGCGAGCACTCGGTGGCACGGAATGATGAGCGGCACCGGATTGCGTCCCAATGCTTGCCCGACGGCTTGCGCGGAGCCTGGAGCGCCGATACGGCTCGCGATATCGCCATAGCTGAGCGTGTGACCTGGGTCGATGTCGCGCGTCACCGCGTACACCGCGCGATGGAATTCCGGCACACCCCGCAGATCCACCTCGATCCAGCGCAGCGAATCGAGCGCCCCGTCGAGGTGGGCGCGGATTCCCGCGATCGCCTCGACGATCACGGGCCCCGGCGCGCTCTCCGGCACCACGGACCCGTCGAACGGCCGGGTGATCCGCGCGAGGGTCTCCTCCTCGCTGGCCTCCGGCAGCTGGAACCGGACAACGGAATCACCGTGCCAGGCGATCGCGCACAGCCCGATAGCGGTGTCGAACAGTGCCGAGACCACCGTCTCGGTCTGCGTCGAGTCACTCATGATCACAGTGTGCGCCGACCCACCGACAAAGACACGCTCACGCGGCGAGCGACCCCGGCTGCGTGTCCGCCGAGCCATTGTTAAGGCCAGTTTCGGGTAACTGGACTGCCTTGTCGTCGACCTCGTGCGCCCGCATCGCATCGAGATCCCGGTAGAGCCGTTGCTCGTCGTAGGTGCCGAAAGCCCGGTCATGCGGCAGATATTGGAAGGGCCAGAACGGCAGCTCGCCCTTCTTGGGCGAGAAATGGTAGACCGCCAACCCGAAGGCAACGGCAACGGCGAGGGCGAGAAAAGTGGTCATGTCAGTAAGAATCCACCCACTGGCCTTGCTTAGAAATATCCACTTAGGGAATACTGGACTTTATGGCGACAAGAGTGATCGGCGCGGCAGGCTTGGCTCGCGACCTCGGACGGTGGCGTGACCCGGAAACCGACGGCGATGCCGAACGTCGCCCGCACCGGCCCGCCTACCTGGCCTTGGCCGAGGCCATCCGGCTGCTGATCCACGACGGTCGCGCCCCGCTCGGCGTCGCGCTGCCCAGCGAGCGCGATCTGGCGGGCACGCTCGGCGTCAGCCGCACCACCATCACCTCCACGTATTCGCTGCTACGTGAACACGGCTACCTGATCAGCCGCCAGGGGTCGCGCAGCACGGTCGCGCTACCGCCCGCGATCCAGCACGACGGCGCGAAGCCGAGCCGCGGCATCATGGCCCTGATGGCGCAGCCGGAACTGCCGACCATCGACATGACCTACGCCGCGATGCCCGCTTCCCCTGAACTGCACGATGCGTATTCCATCGCGCTGCAAGGGATTCCGTCCTACCTCGGTACCCACGGCATGGACCCGGTCGGCATTCTCGCGCTGCGCGAAGCGCTGGCCCGTCGCTACACCGCCCGTGGCCTGCCGACGGAACCGGAACAGATCCTGGTGACTCTCGGTGCGCAACACGGACTTCGGCTGCTCCTCAACGTGCTCGCCTCGCCGGGCGCGCGAGTGCTGATCGAGCACCCGTCCTACCCGAACGCCATCGAAGCCATTCGCGATGTCGGCGCCCGCCCCATCCCGATCCCGCTGCGACCCGAATTCCCCGACGCCGGTTGGGATCTCGAAGGTCTGCGCAGCACCGCGAGGCAGACCGCCGCCACCCTCGCCTATTTGGTTCCCGACTTCAACAACCCCACCGGTCTGCTGCTGAACGCCGAAGGGCGCGCCGAACTGGCCGCCATCGCTCGTGACACCAGGATGACCGTCGTCGTCGACGAGTCGATGGGCGAACTGAACCTGTCGGACGGGACGATGCCCCCGCCGGTCGCCGCGTTCGCGAAAGGCTCCGAGATCGTCACGATCGGTTCGGCGTCGAAGTCGTTCTGGGGTGGCCTGCGCGTCGGCTGGATCCGCACCAATCAGCCCCTGATCGCCAAGCTGCTCGGCATCCGCTCCACCGTCGACCTCGGCACTCCGGTGATGGACCAGCTCGCCACCGTCCACCTGCTCGAGAACGCCGAACCGATCCTCGAACGCCGCCGCGAACAGCTACGCACCCAGCGCACCGCTCTGCTCGACGCCGTCGCCGAAGACCTCCCCGGCTGGCACATCGCGGTCGGCGCGGGCGGCATGTCGGTGTGGGCCCAGCTGCCGAGCCCGGTCTCCACCGCACTGGCCGCCACCGCCCCCAATCACGGTGTACTACTCGCCGCCGGGCCACGTTTCGGCGTCCAGGGCGCCTTCGAACGTTTCGTCCGACTGCCCTACACCCATCCCGCGGCCGACCTGCGTATCGCCGTCAAATCCATCGCCGCCGCCTACGACGCCCTCACCCCGCGCGCCGCCGACCCGCTCCAACCGCTCACCTGCTACTGAACGCGCACGGGTTGTGCCCGGTGGACGCGGGCTCCGGGCGGACGGTCTCGTACCCCGCCCCGAACATGAACAGCACCGCGAGTACCGAACTCACCGCCGTCAACGGCACCGCGACGGCGCTGCGTTCGGACGGATAGCGGAACAACAGCACCAGCAGACACAGCAGCGAGATCGCGGCGGCCAGCAGTAGCCCGGTCGCGAGCCCGTTCAGCACGGTCACCATCACCGGCACCGGCGCCTCGGTGTGGCAATGGGTTTCGGCGATCTGCGCTCTACGGGTGTCGAACAATCCCTCGGCCATGATGAAGCACAGCACCGCGGCGCCGAAGGTGGTGACCGCGATGAGGGCGGCGAGCACCTTCGGTGGCGTTCGATCGGTTCGGATCCTCGGCCTGTCGTCGATAGTGGAAAACTTTACCGACGACAGGCCGACAAATCAGTCAGCCCAGACCGTTTCGATCGGTGTCGCGACGTTCGGCGGGGGAGTGGGCGTGCCGCCCGGCGTGCGCGAGAACCGCGGCGCCGGCGCGTGCTGCACCACACCGTCGATCTCGATCAGGCCGGTACGGGCCACGATATGCGGGTTCTCGGTGGCCTCGGTGAAGGTCAGCACGGGCGTGGTGCAGGCGTCGGTGCCGTCGAAGATCGCGGCCCACTCGTCGCGGGTCTTCGTCAGGAACTTGTCGGTGAACAACTTGCGCAGCTGCTCCTGACCGTTCGGGTCGATCTGCATCGGCAGACCTTCCGGGTCGATCTCCAGCCCCGCCAGCAGCTCGGCGTAGAACTGCGGCTCGATCGCGCCGACGGCCATGTACTTGCCGTCGGAGGTCTCGTAGGTGTCGTAGAACGCCATGCCGGTATCGAGCAGGTTGGTGCCGCGCTCGTCGGACCACAGGCCGACCCCGCGCATGCCCCAGATCATGTGCGAAAGGGAAAGCGCCCCATCGATCATCGCGGCGTCGATCACCTGGCCCTTGCCGGAACTCTGCCGCTCCACCAGCGCGGCGAGCACGCCGAACACCAGGAACATCGAGCCGCCGCCGAAGTCGCCGACCATGTTCAGCGGCGGTACCGGCCGCTCGCCCTTGCGCCCGATGGCATTGAGCACGCCGGTGAGCGAGATGTAGTTGATGTCGTGTCCCGCGCGATCGGCGAGCGGGCCGTGCTGGCCCCAGCCGGTCATCCGGCCGTACACCAGGCGCGGGTTGCGGGCCAGCACATCGTCGGGCCCGAGGCCCATGCGCTCGGTGACACCGGGACGGAAGCCCTCGAGCAGCACGTCGGCCTTCTCGACCAGGTCGAGGATCTTGGCGACGTCGGCGGGGTCCTTCAGATTCGCCTCGACGATCGTTCGCCCACGCCACTGCGGGCGCTCCATGAAGCCGGGCAGCTGGTTCGGGCGCTGCACGCGCACCACGTCGGCGCCGAGGTCGGCCAGTAGTAGCGCGGCGTGCGGGCCAGGCCCGATGCCTGCCAACTCGATGACCTTGATGCCCGCAAGGGGCCCCTGCTTGGCGGTGGACTCCGTGCTCACGCGGTGACCTCAGTTCGTTGTCGAACGGTATTGACACTTTGACAATAGCGTTGGGGTGGCGGCTCGGGTAGAGCATGGGCGAGAATTCGCACGAGCGCGACTCGGCGCGGCAACGGGAGGACCCGGTAGTGGGCGTGTGGGGTGAGGTCCTTGTCGGCCTCGTCATTCTGGTCGGCATCGTCGGCGTGATCGTTCCGATTCTGCCGGGGGTGATCCTCATCTTCGCGGCGATCGCGGTGTGGGCGTTCATGACCGGCGGCGCGACGGCCTGGACAGTGCTCGCGGTCGCGACCGTCGCGCTGGTGCTCTCCGGCGTCGTGAAGTACACCTGGCCGGGAAAGCGGATGCGCGAAGCCGGGGTGTCGAACCGTGCGCTGCTGGTCGGTGGGGTGCTCGGCATCGTCGGCTTCTTCGTGATCCCGATCGTCGGCCTGTTCATCGGCTTCGTGCTCGGCGTCTACCTGGCCGAGCTGTACCGCTTGAAGACCAACGACCTGGCGTGGCCCGCGACGGTGCACGCGCTCAAGGGCGTCGGCCTGTCGATGCTGGTGGAGCTGTTCGGCGCGCTGATCGCCGTCGGCGTATGGCTCACCGGCGCGATGGTGAGCTGATCTATTCGATCACCGGCAGCGGGCGGGTGTGCTCGTCCGCACCGGGCAGTTGGTTGCGCGGGATCGGAATGGTCGGGTTCTCGGCACGCGGGAGCGGCACCGGCTCGCGGCGAACCGCGGGCAGCCGGTAGAACTCGCGGGCGTTGTCCTCGAGGACCGCGTGCATATCCGCGCCGACCACCTGGCAGATCAGGTCCACATCGCGCTCCTCGAACGGTCTACCGGCGCGCGTGCCGGGCAGATCGCTGCCGAACATCAACGCACCCGGGTTGACCGTGTGGATGCGACGCAGGGTCTCGGCCACATCCATCTCGACCCGCCCGAACCCGGTCGCCTTCACCCTGGCGCCGCGGTCGACCAGGTCGAGCAGGTACGGCAGACCCTCCTCGGACATACCGAGATGGTCGATCGAGAGCGCGGGCAGTTTCGAGATCACCGGTTGCAGCGAGGCCAACATCTGACCGTCGATGTAGAGCTCGACGTGCCAACCCGCCAGTTCGTACGCGCGCAACGCCTGCAACGTCATCTCGGTGATGTCGGCGGCGGCGCGCTTGAGATTGAACCGCAGGGCTCGCACGCCGGCTCGGTCCAGCTCGAGGATCTCGTCGTCGGTGGCATCGAGATCGAGTCGGGTCACGCCGACCCAGTCGGGGCCGAGCGCGGACAGCGCTGCCTTCAGATACGTCTGATCAGCGCCTTGGAAAGACGCGCTGACGACAGCACCGCCGCGAACCTCGAAGTGCGCCATACGCTTTCGATAGTCATCGATCACGTAGGGCTCGGGTAGATAGCCTTCGTTCTCGATCAGCGGAAACCGCGGATCGATGATGTGGACGTGGGCATCGAACACCAGTACAGAATGCCCTATCTCGGGAGCGGCGGCAGCTCAGGCCTTGTTCGGCTCGGACGCGCGCAGCATGTCCTCGCGCTCGACGACCTTCACGCGCTCACGGCCTTCGGGCTCACCGAGGGCGCGCTCGTGGGCGTCGAGGCGGTACCAGCCCGCCCACGTGGTGAACGGGATGCCCTTGCCCTCGAGGAACTCGGTGACGGCGTCGAGCTCGGGCTTCGGCGCGGGGGCGAAGCCCTTGGCGTCGTCGAGCAGGCAGGCGATGGTCTCGTTGGCGTCGCCCTTGGTGTGGCCGATGAGGCCGACCGGGCCGCGCTTGATCCAGCCGGTCACGTAGGTGGCAGGCATGAACCGGGCGTCGCCCTCGGCGGTGTCGTCGGAGATCACGCGGCCTGCCTCGTTGGGCACCGTGCCCGCCTGATCGTCGAACGGCAGCTGGGTGACGTTCTGCGAGAGGTAGCCGACGGCGCGGTACACGGCCTGGATGTCCCAGTCGGTGAAGTCGCCGGTGCCCTTGACGTTGCCGGTGCCGTCGAGCTGGGTGCGTTCGGTCTTC
>NZ_LMFE01000012.1:0-244230 GCF_001427185.1 Nocardia sp. Root136 | reverse complement strand
CAGGTCGGGTCTACAACCCTGCGTATGCCTTCACCGTAGGTGAAATTCCCGCTGCGGCTTGACATCCTGTGTTGGTGAGATGTCTCGATGTAGGCGAACAAGGCGTTCTCGGCGTCTTCCCTTGTACGCCAACTTTTTCGATACACAAGTTCGGTCTTCGAAGTGGAGAAGAAGTTCTCCACGAGGGCGTTGCCGCAACTGTCGCCGACTGAACCCATCGATTGAGCGATCCCGTCGTCTGTCAACCGATTAGCGAAGCGGATAGCCGTGCAGGTCGACCCACGATCGGAGTGGTGCCAGCTGTCGGACCAGCTCGATGTCACAACGGTCCGAGCCCTTCCAGCCCACGATCGGAGTTCGAGAACGCGCCCTGCACGGCGGCCAGCCAGAACACACCTTCTCCGCACACGATGCGGGTGGCGTCGGCCACCCACAATCGGTCCGGCTCGCCGACAGAGAAGTCACGGTTCACCAGGTCCGGCGCCGGCGTTGCCCGCAGATTCTCCCGGGTCGAACCGAGTCGCCATTTCCTGCGCAGGAACGCGCCCGGCATCAACCGCTCGACCCGTTTACAGCCGACTGCGATACCGCGTGGACTCGCGGTGACCCATAGGTGCCGCCGGATATGGACATCGACGATCTCGGCCAGCAGCTGGGGCTGCTGCAGGATCGGGTGACAGCACCCCGAGACAGCCCACTTCACGATGAGCTCGAACAATTGGCGACTGCTAGGTTTCGTCAAATGTATAGGCAGACAAGGCTCATCGCTGGACTCGGTCTGGTGGTAGCGGTGGGGGTTTTCTGCGGTTGTGCCGCACCGAGACCGGCCACTCCGCTACCGACAACGACCATGGCCACGCCGACCACCACCGACCCGGCCACCGTGGGTGGCTCCCGCATCGGCCCCGGCCCATACCGCATCGAAGCGACCGTGGCCGTCGGCGAGAACCCCCGCAGCGTCGCGATCGATCCCGGAACACACAAGGCCTATGTCGCCCACTTCGCGGACTACACCGATAAACAGTCGGTATCGGTCATCGACACCCGCACCCAGGCTGTCACTGCCACGATTCCAGTGGGTCAGGTGTTTCCGGAATCGCCCCAGTCGATCGCGGTAGACCCGGTCACCCACCTCGTCTATCTGGTGTGCGGGAACTCCGCCGGCAAGTTGCTGGTGATCAGCCCGGATAGCCATACCGTCACCGCGACAATCGAATTCGACGGAGACCCGGCCGCAGTCGTGGTCGATCCAGCCCGCAGCATCGCCTACGTCGCCAATCGCTTCTCCGGGACCGTGACCGCCATCGACACCGTCACTCGTGCCGTCGTCGCGACGATTCCGGTCGACGGCCATCCCTCCGGCCTGGCGGTCGATCCGACCACGCATGATCTGTGGGTCATCGGGGCCCACGTCTCTGTCATCGACCCCGCGACGTACACCGTGAGCACCACGATCCGAGTCGGTGACGATCCGGAATTCATCGCCATCGACCCGCAACAGCGCACCGCCTACGTGACCCATTTCAACGGACACTCGGTCTCGCTCATCGATATCGCAAGCCGCACTCGGACAGACAGCATCTCGCTGGGAGAACGGGGGCACGCCTACGCGGCCGTCATCGATACGACCGAGCACACCGTGTATCTCACCGGCCTGTCGTTCAATACCGTGACGATGATCGACACGCGAACCCGCGAAGTCACCGCCGTGCGCTACTCGGGCATCACCTCGTCCAACGAATACGGTTCCGACACCCGGGGAGCCGCCGTGGATCCTGTAACCCACCATCTCTATGTGACAAACGGCGACGCCGACCAGATCGAAGTGATCGCTCATCAGTGAACGTGGCCGCCGCAGATATTCACGAAGCCCCGTGAACTCTTCATTGGCATCTCCTGGCCGCCGGTAAGAGTCACATCCTGGTCGATATCGGCGGCTAGCTCACTTTCCGCGTTGTGTAAGCCACGCTTCCAGGGCGGCATCGGCCACCTCGGCACGGTTGAGCCCATCCTCGAGTGCGGCCTGCTCCACTCGCAATGCCAGATCGTCGTCGATGTTTGTCGCGAAATTCGCCTTGCCCGCAGGCACCGGTGTCGGCGGCGTACCGAGTTCTAGCCAGGGGAACTTCTCGACGATCTCCTTGAAGTGGGTGTGGTCCAGCACGATCGGGTCACCCTCTTCGAACCACTGCAGGATCTCGCAGGCGGCCGCACCCTTGGCGCGCGCAACGCCACCGCGGTGAGCGACGTCGATGCGCAACTTGCGCAGGTCGCCGAAGAACGGGATCCGGAAGTCTCGCGGCTTGCACGCGTGCGCGTCGGCGAGCCGGTGTCGGTAGTCCTCCTCCCGGCGAGAGAAGAACGTCGGCAACCACATGCGTCCGCCCCAGGCGTGATGCTCGCTGCCGTGGGCGAGGGCATCGAGCAGCAGATCGGCCGCGACGGTCGTCGACGACGCCTTCCACACAGGTAGTAACCCGTTCGGATCGCATACGTCGAAACCCGACGGGGCGCGGCCCTTCGTCACGCTGTAGCCGTAGGTCCGCCCGAGGAACGGGACCTGGACACCCTTGATCAGTTGAACGGCTAGTGCCTCGTCAAGCAACCTTCGGTAGGTAATCCGGTCGCCGGATCTTGGAGTTGACGGCGAAGTCTCGTTTGGGGCGGGCGTGCTGGTTGTGCCAGCGGATATAGGCGCCGATCGCAGTGTCCTGCTCGCCGTGGCTGCGGTGATCGGTGCCGTTCAACGCGAAGTAGCGCAACGCCGCGAACTCGGACTCGATCCAGTTCAACCACGACGAATATGTCGGCAAGAACACCACCGGCTACCAGGCAGGAGGGACCGTCTACCAACTGCCGGGCGTTGCAGGTCGACGAAAGTTGCAGGGTGCCCCTCAGCGGCATTGCTCGACGAGATCGGACGCTGTGATACCGCCGCAAGGCGCGCCTACACCGAGGGCGCTCGCGCCATAGTCGAGGTGATCGCTGCTCATCTCGCGCCAGAGAACCCACAATCCGCACAGGGCAAGGCGCTCGGGCTGACACCGTGATGGTCGGAACATTGCAGCTGTCCCGTGCCCTGTCAGACGAGAAACTCTCCAACGAGGTTCTCGAAGAAGGCATTTACAACGCGCTCGCCTTCATGAACTGAAGGGGCTTGACACCACGTCGAACGCCACCCGGTGGAAAAACGGCTCCATGCCTTCGACGGCCGACCCTCCACCGGGCGACAGTCGGCCGCATCAAACTGCTGCGCGCAAGGCGATTGTTCGGAGTGCGACTTTGTCGAGGTTGCCGACCGCGTTATTGGGCAGAGTCTCCATCGAGTGGATAGCCGTCGGCCGCTTGTAACTGTGGGCGGTGGCGACCGACTCCTCGATCAGCTACCGAAACCCTCGCGACGAGGCCACTGACATGCTATGACGAACACGCAGATCCATTGACCTGCTGAGGTTCTGGTGCTGGAAGCGTGACCCCGCCGCGTGGTGATAGGTTCAAGCGAGGGTGAGGCGAGAATGAAGTGTCCGAAGTCCCGATTGATGATCGGTGCTCTGCTGTCGGCCGTGGTCGCCGCGGCGATTCTGCTCACCGGCGCAACCGCGCACGATCGCGGGACCGATCAGGGCGGGGCCTCATCCCAGGAACGTCAGTGTGAAGGCCGCGGATGGCGACCCGCTGTCGTCGAGGTATCGGGCGACCCGCGCGACGTGCTGTGGAAAGGTCCGGCACGGTCCTGGCCCAAAGGCACGATCATCGTCATGCACGGCGGTGGTGGCGAGCACGTCCAGTGGTGCGTGTCGAATCTCGGTCTGACAGCGGCGCAAGTCCGTTTCAGCGAGCTTGCCGTCGAAGAGGGTTTTGCCGTCTTTCTGCTGAACTCGTCGAGCGAGGTCCGCGACAATCAGGGCCGCATCTGCGGCAAGGTCTGGGACGACGAGGTTCGAGACCGCCCGAATCCGGATCTGCCGTTCATCGAACAGGTGATACAGCAGGTGATTCCGTCGCTGCGCCCTGCCGACAGCGAGGACGCGATCTTCCTCACCGGTCTGTCCTCCGGCGGATACATGACCGTGCGGGCAGCTACCCATTTCAACGCCCTCGTCACTGCGTTCGCACCGGTTTCCAGCGGAGATCCCTACGGCTGGCATCGGAGTTGCGAGCCGGGACTGACACCGCGCATCAAGGTCGAGGGCGCGGGCTACGACAACGAGACCGGCAAGCAGATCACCGAGCGGAATGCCTGTGTGTCGCACAGCTATCCGAACGAGGCCCGCTGGGACGACGGGCAAGCGCCGGCCAAACCGGCCTTCCGGCTCTTCCATCACGAGATGGACGGCATCAACGACCTGTCGTGCGCCGACAAGGTCGCACGCCAACTGGACTCGCACGGCTATCCGAGTGAACCGGACTTCCTGCTTCGGGGAGGACGGCGCGGTCTGGCGAACCATCTCTGGCAGGACGAGTACAACCGTCCAATCCTGGACTTCTTCGCGAGCCGACTCCACCGATGAAGGCGATTCCGCCTCGGCGTAGCCGTCTCCCACGAGGCGCGAGTAGTCGCGTGGGTTAGGAAACCGACCACGTTGCGAGATCGGTCTTCGACCCACAGGTGGCCCTCCCCGAACCAGTAGGGCCACGATGTGCGACTGGACCGTGGCGTCACTGCCAGTCTACGAGTGATAGAAGCGTCCGTCCGTGACCGCTACCATATTCTCCTCCTTGCCGATCGTGAATCATCTGAAATTCTTCACTGGATGCAGTGTTTGGTCGAACGAAATATGAAAACCCGCACGACGCAGAATGAATCCGCCAGTAAAGCCTTGCGGCGATCACCACTTTCTCTACGAGTCAAACTGCGGACGGGCTGCTGCAGACCGGGCCGGCGACTTCACCGCGTCGTTGACCGGCTCGCGTCATCAACGGATCAAGCCCTACACCCCACGCCACAACGGAAAAGTGGAGCGCTACAACAGAATCCTGGCCGAGGAGTTCCTCTACGCCCGTTGATGGGCCTCGGAGCAACAACAGGCCCACGCCTTCGGTATCTGGAATATCCATTACAGCTACCGACTTATGGTCGGTGCAGCGTCGTTTCGTGGGAGTAGCTACCCGCTGAAGCGGTGCCAGGAGGCGGGCGCGGCTGGCTCGACAACTATCTGTCACCCGGCACTTCGAGGTTGACTCATCGATGGTCTGGTCGCCGCGCCCGCTTTCGTCTGCGGCCTGACTCGACAGAGGGATGACAACACGACGCAGCAATGCGTCTTTCTGGAAGTCGGCTTGTCGGCCGCGACACTCTCCTCTGGTCCACAAGGAAGGCCTTTCGGATGATCATTCTCGGTGTCGACCCGCACAAGTCGTCGCATACCGCCGCTGCTGTTGAGGCCCGGGCCACGACCACCCTCGACACGATCACGATCTCATCCGCTACCAGCGAATATCGTCGTTTGCTGCACTGGTCACAGCGCTGGAACGAGCGATACTGGGCGATCGAAAACGCGGACAGGCTCGGACACAACCTAACCCAGTGGCTGATCAGCCACGGCGAGCGCGTGGTTGACATCCCGCCCACCGCTACCGCAAAGATCCGCGCACTCTCCCGAGGCGGACGCCGCAAAAACGATCCGATCGACGCAGCTGCTGCCGCCTGCATCGCGGCGATCAGGGGCGAGAGCCGGCCCGTTGTCGTCGAGGGTCACACAGATGCCCTGGCGTTGCTCGACGAGCGGCGCCACACCCTCAACCGGCACCGCACCCGACTCCTCAACCAGCTCCACGCTCTGCTGCGGGAACTGATCCCAGGCGGCGTGAAACGTTCATTGTCAGCCACCGCCGCCGAATCCATTCTGCGCACCGTGACCGCCGCTACCAGCGCCGACCGCGTCCGAATCCAGCTCGCAAACTACCTAATCGACGACATTCGCCGCTACGACCAGCAGCTCACCGACAACGCAGCTCAGATGAAACAACTCCTCGACGAACACACCACATCACTACCCCTACCTGGTCGGTGTCGGACCCGTGCTCGCCGCCCGCATCCTGGCCGGCACCCGCGATCCGCGAAGGTTCCCCACCGCGGCGGCCTACGCGAATTACACCGGAACCGCGCCGGTCCAGGTTGCCAGTGGCGACTACAACCGACATCGGCTCTCCCGCTACGGAAACCGCGAGCTCAATTCAGCGATTCACTCCATCGCCGTCATCCAGATCCGGACCCGGACCAGCGCCGGAAGACGTTACTACGACCGCAAACGCGCAGAAGGAAAGACCGCCAGAGAAGCCACCCGCTGCCTCAAACGCCAGATCGCTACCGTCCTCTGGCGAACCATGATCAAAGACTTTCAGGCACGCGAAAGCACCGCCGATCGGCAGACTTCCACAGCGGCTTGACAATACAGAGGGACCATCGACCGCATGCGGCCGCCGGGAACCCGTCCCAGCCAGCCGCCTCCGTGTCGGCGTCACCAACGTCATGGCCTCATACAACTAGTCTCTCGACGTCATCCTGCCCGAGTACGCAATTTGAGGCCTCTCCGGGTAGAGCGGTGATGCCTCGTCTATGCGCGGGCTCCGGGACTCTGATCTCAACTCCGCGCGGACAGGGCCGTAGAAGGTGAGGGCAGGCGTTCCGGGTTCACATCGCCGTAGGCCGAGGGCGAGTTCGGCCGAGTTGCGCTCGTAGTTGGACACGCTGTGGGCCCTCCGTGCGTGCCAATGCTCAGATGGCTTCGTTCGCTTCCGGTCACAACAGCTGACCCTCGATGCTGTGCCCGAGGTGCTTGTGGCGCGGAATCTCGGCGAAGACGATCGACCATGCTGCGGTGGCGGATTGACGAATGAATACCACCGAGACGTGACCGGATGGGATGAGCGCATCCTAAGACGCGAGCCTACTTTGAAAATTTCTGGAATCGACGTCAGCGTAGTTGCCTGGTACACCGACCCAAGTTACCCTTCGGTCAAGCCGGGTGTGGCGCGTCCCGCCCGTGAGAATCAGTGACCCAACCCATTTGCTCGGCTCGGCACGTGGGAGCTCGATGACAGGTTTGTGGAGGTAGGCGTGGGCGTCGAAATCAGGACCGAAGGTGTAACAAAGTCCTTTGGTTCACAGCGTATTTGGCAGGATGTTAGTTTGACGCTACCGTCGGGTGAAGTCAGCGCTCTGCTCGGCCCTTCCGGTACCGGTAAGTCCGTCTTCCTGAAGTCCCTGATCGGACTGCTTCGCCCGGAGCGCGGCTCCATCTACATAGATGGCACCGATATCACCACTTGCTCCCACAAGGAGCTCTACGAGATACGCAAGCTCTTCGGCGTCCTGTTCCAGGACGGCGCGCTGTTCGGGTCGATGAATCTATTCGATAATGTGGCCTTCCCGCTGCGGGAGCACACGAACAAGTCCGAGTCCGAGATCCGCAGGATCGTCATGGAGAAACTCGAGCTGACTGGTCTACTCGGCGCCGAGGACAAGCTCCCCGGTGAGATCTCCGGCGGTATGCGCAAACGTGCCGGGCTGGCCCGCGCGCTCGTACTCGACCCGCAGATCATCCTGGTCGACGAGCCGGACTCTGGCCTGGACCCGGTACGTACCTCGTATCTGTCGCAGCTGCTCATCGACATCAACGCACAGATCGACGCGACGATTCTCATCGTCACTCACAACATCAACCTGGCCCGTACCGTGCCAGACAACATCGGCATGCTCTTCCGCCGCTCCATGGTCATGTTCGGCCCGCGTGAGGTACTGCTGACCTCCGACGAGCCGGTGGTGAAGCAGTTCCTCAACGGCCGCATGATCGGGCCGATCGGTATGTCCGAGGAGAAGGACGAGGCCCAGATGGCGCGCGAGCAGGCACTCGTCGACGCGGGCCATCACCACGGTGGCGCCGAGGAGGTCGGCGGCATAATCCCGCAGATGAAGGCGCAGCCGGGCATGCCGGTTCGCCAGGCGGTCGCTCGTCGCAAGGCTCGAGTCCGTGAAATCATGCACACGCTGCCCCGCGCCGCGCAGGATGCTATCCGCGAGTCCCTGGCAGAGGAAGGTGACACACAGGTGCTTCCCGCCTACACCTAGGCCGGACCCGATTACGACAGCGGAACACTGGAATTTGGCGACGGCTACAGCTACGAGATGTGCTTGAGCACAACACTTGTAGTATCAGGCGGCGGGCTGGGCAAGTTCACCAGTCCCGTTCAGCCTTCCATTGCGCCATCACTTGTCCGATTTCAGTTATCGGTGGCTCACCGTATAGCCACTCGCGGGCGAGGGTGTGCCAGTTGGCGGTGGTCTCCAACTGGCCGAGGGCGGCGAAGGTGAACAGGTCGGTGCGGCGGGAGAAGACGCATTCTGGGGGCAGCCGTTGCTTGCGCATGCCACGGAATTCGTCAGCTCTCGGGTCGATGGCGAGGATCAGCGCACTGGTGGCAAGTTCCGGGGTGATGGTGATTTCCTCGTCCAGAAGGTGCCAACCCGCTGCGGCCCATACGTATTCGAGACATTCCTGGGGCGTGACGTTCGATGCCTGGTCGATGATGCCGCGGTCGGTCCACTGCCGGTAGAGATCTTCGGCCCGGGATTCCGCTGCGGCCTGTAGAGCCGCCCGCTCATGTTCAACGTGTACAGGGTCCATTCGGTTGTAGAGCCCGAAATCTACGAAACCGACTCGCCCGTCGTCGGCCAGCAGGACATTGCCCGGATGCGGATCGCCGCAGAACTCGCGGTCGGCGAAGAGTGAACTGATGTAGAAGCGGTAGATCAGTTCCCCGATCCGGTTCCGCTCTCCGGCGGGCAACGTTCTCATCTGCTGAAATGACTGACTTTCGACGAAATCGGTGACGAGAACATGTGCTGTGCAATGCTCCTCGATGCTGTCGGGCACGACGATAAGGGGGTGGTCGCGGTAGCGTGCGGCGACCCGGTGCTGAGTCCGGGCTTCGCGCACATAGTCGAGTTCCCCACCGATGTTGCGGGTGATCTCGTCCAGTACGCCAGCATCAGCCGCGCTGGGGAGCACGGATTTCAAGAGCCTGCTGAAGAATTCCAGGTTGCGCATATCGGAAAGGACCGCCTGGTCCACTCCGGGGTACTTCACTTTTACCGCGACACTGCGTCCGCCCCGCAAGCGCGCCCGGTACACCTGGCCGATCGAGGCCGCGGCGATCGGCGCCTCGTCGAAATCGGAGAAAACCCTCGACAGCGGGCCGAGATCGTCCTCGATGACCTTCCGCATCTCCGAGAAAGGCACCTGCGGCGCGCTATCACACAGTTCCGCGAGCTTACGCCGGAACAGCTCCCGATGAGATTCCGGAACCAAGTCGATGTCGAGTACCGACAGCATCTGCCCCAGTTTCATGGCCGCACCCTTCATCCCGCCGAGCACGGCGACGAGCTGCTGCGCGGCCTGCAGCGTGGAGCGTTCAGCGAGCAGGCGCCGCGCCTGTTCGGGTTGACCGAGCATCGACAGCCGGGTCCCCACCCCGCGTGCGGCCTGTTCCGCGGCAAGCAGACCCAACCGACCCCCACGCACCAGCCGACCGCTGGGCACCCGACCGGCGACCATACGCACCTCCGTAGATATCCTCAGCAAAGTAAACATACAACCGCAATAATTATTGCCAACACCTCGGTTGAGCGATGCTCAGTCCCACGAGGTTCTCACCGCGCAACAGAGAGGCTGTGATGCCGCCGAAGGCCGCTCAGCACCGCAATCAGCCGACACAGCATCGGGCGAAGGCGACGCGGGAACACATTCTCGACACTGCGGCCCGCCTGTTCGGCGAGCGCGGCATCGCTGAGACCTCGACCAACCGGATCGCGGTGGAGGCCGAGGTGAGCATCGGCACTGTGTATCGCTACTTCCCGGATCGCACCGTCATTGTCGATGAACTGCAAGAGCGCATGGTTCGCAGCGCCGAACAGCGCTTCATGGACTGGATGTCGAGCCGCCGGCAGCAACCGATCGAAGACCTTGCGACTGCGATACCGCAGCTCACCACCGAGATCCTCGAGCTCTTCTCTGACCTACTGGCCACCAATGCGAAATTGGTGCGAGCCCTAGTGATCGGCGTGCAATTCCACCGAAGCGGCATCCCCGAGCTCGAGCCGCGCCTACGGCTTCTCCTCAAGGTTTTGCTGATCCAAGTTCTCGGTCCCGGCGACGATGAAAAATACGACAGGATGACGTTCGTCCTGATCAATACCGGTTTCGCGGCCGTCCTGCGGGCCTCGCTACCGTCGGTCGACAGTCACGAGCGCCAGCAGATCGTGGCCATGACCGCCCAGATGATCGCTACCTGGGTCCAGGCCGACCTCCCGGCTCCGCCGCTATGAGTCGCCAGTCGGGATCAGATTCCTGCGCTCGCGGAACGAACGGGCGAGGAGTGCCGAACGCAGCTGCCACAGCCCCAAGGTGGCAGTGGGGTCCAGGCCGGTGAGCCTGGCGATGCGCCGGAGCCGATAGTCGACGGTATTGGTGTGGATATGCATTACTCGGGCTGTGCGCTGGCGACTGAGATTGTTGCTGATATGGCAGTGCAGGGTTTCCAACAGGTCTGGATGGGCGTCGAGGGGGTCAAGCAGTGAGCCGAGCATCTCACGGGCCGGGCCCGGCCTGGTCAGCTGGTACTCCAATGCCATATCGGTGAATCGGTACACTCCGGGTACACATCGCAGTCGCTGCACCATATCGAGCAATTCGTGTGCGCGGTCTGCGGCGGCGGGAACTTCCTCCACCAAAGCGGTGACAACAGCCGCGGTTATGGGCACGTGGGCGGCAGCCGACAACTGGGCGATGAGGTCATCGAGTTGCTCATTGGCCCACTTATCCGGGATGAGGATCGTCCCACCGTCCACACTGAGCAGGGCGAGCGCGTTCTCACCGCAGCGGGTGGCCAGTTCGGCCTGCAGGCGGCGCAGTTTGCGGCGCGCGACGACCTTGCCGTCCAGGGCCGGATTCTGCTCGTCCGGGTGTGTCGGAATATCTAGTGCGAGTACGGAATACGCCGGCGCGACGGCGATTCCACACTCACGCGCCATAGTCGAGGTGGGGTAGCCGCCGAGCAGCGCGGAGGTAAGCGTGTGCACGGCAGTGTGGTGTTCGCTCACCACCGCTTTGTGCTCACGAACATAAGCGCGGGCGACTATCCCGCTCATCGTGTCCAGCAGTTCGACTACACGTTTCATACCGTCCATCAGATTGGCGAAATCCTGCGCCGTGGCATTGGAGACGATGAGATCCATGCCGATCTTGAAGCCTTCGTGGATGGCATGCAGAATCGTGTCGATAGGCACGCCTTCGCGCGCCCAGCCGGCGGCGGCCGCAGCCAGCCGGTCGGTCTTCGCCGGAATATCGCGGCCGTCGAGCATCTTGACCGACAGATCCAGACAGATCCGAGTGACCGTGGTGACGTCGCCGGAGATGATGTCACCGGGCAGCGTGCCGCAGATGACCACATTGTCGATGAAGTGCCCGACTAGCTCCAGTGACACCTTCCCCACATCCTGCAACGGTGTGGACATCGGTTTGCCCGAGACCATGAGCCCCGGCCGAAGCGCCTCGTTGGTTGTCATCGTCGACTCCCTTCTTTACCGCCCAGTTGCTGCGGTTCTATCAGTAGTCGAACCCTAAGGCCGCTGGTAGCTCACTTTCCACTCCTCTTTAGCCTGTGATCCAGTCGCGGTGAACAATGGTCGATGACCAGCGAGTAATCCGCTGACTGCAGCGCTTCGAAACGATTAGTCCGCCGAGGCAACTCAGCCACCTCTCACTTTTCAGGACAAAATTGACGACTCGAAGATGTGATCATGCCCGAGTGAATGGTGTTCGAACCCAGCACAGATCCGTGTGCTCTGTGATATAGATCAGACTCTGGTCGAGGTAACTCGATCCGGGGTCGACGCGCACATGCAGTGGGCGAACTCGCTGCTACTTCGGCGAGCGGTGAAAGAGCGTTTCCCGCTCGCACCCGCTGCACCGTCTCTCCAAACCGTCCCGGCGGCGTATCCCACCGCCGGTGAGTGCTGGCGACGGGTCCGTCTGCGATAGTCCGTGGTCACCGATGGCGGGACCACATCCCGGTAGCTTCGGCGAGGCATCTCGGTGTGCCGCCTTGCGCCACGCAAATCCCAACGCCTGCAGTAAATGCCGCCAGAACCGGCCTTCGCAGGCGTGAGACTGACAATTCACGCCGTCCCGTCGCGGATGGATTGGGAGTTGTAAGAGGGTTAGCCGAAGTCGTCGAGGTGATTCACGATCTACCTCGGGCGTGGCAAGTGGTGTGAGATATCTCCATCCAGCCGGAGAGCTACACGTGCCTGTTCAACGGTATCGACCGAATGGAGCAGCTGGAAAATGATGAAAGTTATCGACGGGTGGCGTTTCGCTCCATGTCACCCGAGATCGGAATCGAGACCGTCGACGTCCAGGTGACCGCCAAATGAGGTACGAATACCTCGAACTGTTCCCGCTAAATGAGGGTGCGCTGGCGGCAATTCGACTCAAGCGCGAACGAGCGGCCGTCATCGATGATCAAGGCACCCGCACCTTCGCCGTATTGGATCGGCGAACCAGTGAGCTTTCGACCGTCGTGGCCGATCTGGACATCGACGCCTACGAGTCGATCGGTCCGCTCGCCCACAACCAGGCCGACATGGTCGAAACCATGATCGCCGCAGGCAAACTCGTTGCTGCTCGATGCGCGCAGACCACACGCCAAGCGTCCGGCGTCTCACCGATCGAGTATCTCGCTCGCCATCCACGCGTCGTCTACTTTCCGCATGCGCAACACGACGGTCCCGGACACGCTCTGTTGAGCAACCCCATCCTTTGCTGCCGCGACGGTCAGATTGACCAGTAGTTCGGCGTGGTCGGCGGTGAGCAAGGCTACCCCGACGGGGTCGGCGGCGGCCTGAACGCTGGTCTGCGCCTGTTTGATGGCATCGACGGTGGTGGCCGAAAACTTATTCAGGTCGGTAAGCATCTGGCCAGTGACCACCTCGCGCACCGCAGCGTCGTAGCCATCGATAGTTTTCACGTCATATCCGTAGATGGTGAGCAAGGCGTGCACTCCCGCGGCCTTCACTTCGTCGGTGGATGCCGAGCTGATGAACGCAGCGTTGGCGTCGCTCACGCCGGGATGCGTGGCCGCGAACACAGCGAATCCACCGAGCACCGATGCGGCTGCGACAGCCGCCGCGACCTGACGCCACGAGCCAATCCGCCCGGGGCCGAGGCGAGGAAAGACGAACCGGCCACGGGACTGTGGTGCAGACCCCATGGCCGGATCGGCAGGCGCGGTGTCATCCGCCGTGTTTTCGGTAGGATCCGAGCTGGCTTCTTCGTCCAGTTCCGCGAGCTCGGGCGGCGCGACGTTCGATTCCACTGACTGGCGTTTGGTGGTTACACGGTTGATCGATCGACGGTTTGCCATCAGAACTCTCCTAGGATCCGGGCCGAGGGGAAGGCACGGCCGGTGCCGGTGGCACAGGGCCGTTAGCGGGCAGGTTGTCCAGAAGTACGGGCTGGGTCAGCGACGCCACGCTTTCGGCCTTCCAGACATCCCCCTCCTTCGTCATCTCCAGACTCCAGGAGTACCGGTAGTTCGACGCCGACTTGTCCTGCTTCACCTCCGTGACCTTCAGCACCACCATGGCCACGGCCTTGTCCAGCTCGCTGTTCAGTGAGGTGAGCGCGGCGTTCAGCACCTGTGACTGCATACCGACGGAGGCCTGTTGTGCCATCTCCTCGGACTTCTGCCGGTTTTGGTTCGCCGAATCCAGGATCGCGCCGGTCATGGCGGAACGGGCCAGTTCCAGGGAGCCGGGAATATCGTCGACCTTGATCGTGGTCATGTTGATGGCGGCCTGGGACGCGGCGGTCAAGGCGGCCTCACGGGCTTCGGCGCGCGGGCCATCGGTGAAATAGGCCGCGCGCACCCACCCCCCACCGAACCAGATTGCCGCAATCAGCGCCATAACCAGTGCACCCCCCGCGACCGCAGTAGCCGCAGTCGGCGGGTGGGCGACACGGGCCGCCGTTTCCCGGGATTCGGTCGACTCACTCACCACATGTACCTCGCATCATTGTTGTCGGTCACCGCTTCGGTGTGACCCCGAGCAGGGTCGCTACCTGGACGGCGATCGGGCTCACATCGAGCTTGTCCGGATCGGTTTTCGGAGTGCCGTCCCACGGCTGCGGGATACTCGGGTCAGCGAATTCGGCGCGCGCCCCACCCCGCACCGCGGTGGGGTTACCGAAGGGCACGGTGCACTGGGCGTTGGTGTTGAACGGGAAGTCGTCGCGAGTGTCGTCGAAGTCCGGATTCGCAGCCTTCATATCCGCCAGGATCTGCCGCGTGCCCTCGTAACCGACCGAGCAGGCCGGCGGGTGGTTCAGCTCGAAGACATAGCCGAAATGGGTCGTGCCGTCACCGGGTGCGGCGGCGGAACCACCAAAGGAGATCGGCGGCAACATATATAGGATCGGTTGCAGTGCATAGAATTTCGGAGAAACTGCCTTCAGCAAGGTGCGCAACGAGGCGAGGTTCGCGGTGATCGCGTCGCCGCTGTCGACCAGTAGTCCGTCGATCTGCTCGCCCGCCTGCGTGCCCGTGCCGATCAGGCGTCGCACATCCGGATCGCTGTCTCGCAATTGCGCGGTGAGCTGATCAAGGCCGTCACTGAATTCCAGGATGGCGCCGGACTGCTCGGCCTGGGTGCCGAGTGCGATCCGGCCGTCGCGGATCAACTGGATGGTCTGCGGAAGCGACGTGTGGAATTCGGCGGTGACGTTGTTCAACGACTGAACCAAGACCTGCAGGTCATCGCCCTTGCCGTGGAATGCTTTTCCGAGTTCGGTGACAGTCGTATGCAGCGCGACCAGGTCCACCGACTTGGTGAAGTGGTCGACTCCGGCGATCAGCTGCTCGACCGGGACTGGAGTCACCGCACCGCGAATCACCGACTTGTCTTGCAGGAAAGGCCCGTTCGGGGCATCCGGCTGCAGATCGAGGTACTGCTCGCCGACGGCGGAGCGGTTCGCGACCACGGCGATGGCTGATGCCGGGATCTTCGGCGCGTCCGAGCTGATATCCAGCCGCATCGCCACACCCGCCGCGGTGAGCTCGAGCTCGCCGACCCGGCCTACGGGGACTCCACGATAGGTCACCTCCGCACCCTGGTAGAGACCGCCGGTCTCACCCGACTCGACCCGCACCTGATAGACGCCGAATCCGAACATCTCGTCGAGCCGGACATAGGTGGCACCGACATAGCTGACACCGATCACGGCGATCACCGCGAAGGCGATCAGCTGAAACCGAACTAGACGGGTCATCGCGGACCACCTTCTCCAGCGGGGGCGGGAGTTACCCCGAGTTGTTCCAGCAGCGGTGTCAGGGCACCCGCTAGCGTCGGCAGGTGCGGTATGGGCAGTGTCGGCAGCAGGGTGATGGTCGGCCAGCCCGCACGCGGACCATTGCCGTTGTAGTACGGGTTGGTCGGGTTGACTGGGACCTCCGGACCGAACGGCGGCGGGGTGTAGACCGGGGCCGGCTTACCGACACCGAAATTGTTCATCAGAACGCCTATCTCCATATCGACCGAGAGCCAGGTGTTGACCGAACCGCCGAAGGTGCTCTCCAGTGCCGCATCCGGGAACGGGTAGGTGGGCATCAGGGGAAGCGCGGTCACCAGATCATCGGCACCCTTGCCCAACTCCTGCAAGACCGGGCGTAGGGAGGTCAGATCCGTGATGAGGTCCGCTTTGGCGGTGTTCAGCACATCGAAGCCCGCCTGCCCGACCCGGTCCAGTTGGGTCAGCAGCGCCATCAGCTGGGGCCGCTGCTCCTCGAGAATCTTGATTCCTTCGGGCAATTCGTCGAGAATGGCGCCGATCTTCTCGGTCTGGGTACCCACCCGCCCGCTGAGAGTGGCCAGACCGTCGATCGCCGCAGTGATGTCATCGACCTGAGCGTTGAGGCCCGCGATCAAGGTATTGGCCTGCTCCAGCAGGGAGCGCGCCTTGTCTTCGCGCCCGCCGAGAGCTTTGTTCAGTTCGGTGACGATGGGCTGCAACTGCGCCACACCGCCGCCGTTGACCAGCAGCGACATCGCACCGAGAACTTGCTCGACCTCGGTCGCGTGGCGAGTATTGGCCGCCGAGATCACCGAACCATCGGTGAGCCGAGCCGAATCCGCTTCATTGCCAGGCCGGAAGAGTTCAATGTACTTCTCCCCCAGCAGGTTCGACTGCCGTACCTCGGCCCGCGCAGTGACCGGTAGTTCGACCGAGGAGTTCACCACGGCCCGCACATTGGCAGTCCACATGTCCTTCGCGAGGGTGATCTCCTCGACCCGGCCCACCGGGACGCCGTCGACCTTCACCGCGGACTGTGGGACCAGGTCGAGCACATCGTCGAACTCGATGTCGATGGTCATCGGGCGCACACCGATATCGGCCCCTCCGGGCAGTGCGACGCTGTAGATGCCGTCGGAGGCACACGAGCTCACCAGCGCGGCGGTCGCCGCAATAGTCACCGCGGCACCGAATCCGCGGGCGGTGCAGCGAATTCTGCTCATCATCGATCTCCCTGTTCCGAGGGTGGTAGCTGATTCGAGGGTGTGCCGGGCACTGTCCCCGGTACCGGGTCGCGCTGCATGTTCTCGGCGCTGAGGATTCCGAACGGCAGGATCATCGGAGTTTTCACCGCGGTCGCCAGCGAGGCGGCGATGGTCGCGCAATGGTCGAGCAGCGGCCGAAGTTGCCGACTGACGTCGTCGAAGGTGGGATTGCCCGGCATCAGCTTGCCCAGATCCATCATCTTGCAGACGGTGCCGAAGGGGTCCTGCAGTTGGTCGTAGAAATTCGACCGCATATCCAAGGTTCCTGCTTCACCATTGTGGATGCCGATGATATTGCTCGCTGCCACCGCCATCACTGGTAGTGCCGCCGCGATATCGTCGCGGTGATCGGAGAGGGTCTTGGTGAGTGTGGTCAGCGCTTCGGCGTTGTCCCCGATCAGTTCTCGGTTGTCGGCGATGAAGCCGGCGACGTCCCCGAGCGCGACCGACAACAAATTCAATGCTTGGCCGAGATTCTGGCGTTCGCCGGCCAGGAACCCCGTCAGATCTGCAAGCTGCGTGTTGAATTCGCGTACCTGTTGATCGTTGGCGGTCAGCATCGACACGAACCTCTGCAGGTTGCGCACAGTCGCACCGATGTCGCCGCGCGAATCCGACAGGGTGTGTGCCGCGCGGGAGAGCTGAGTGATGCTGTCGGCCATCGCTTCGCCGTTGCCGGCCAGGTTCGCCGCGCCGGTGCGCACCAGCTGGTTCACCGCGCCTTCCTTGTTGGCGCCATTGGGGCCGAGCGCATCGGAAAGTTCGGTGATGCTCTTGTAGAGCTGATCGACTTCGACCGGGGTGACAGTGCGTTCGCGTGGAATGACCGCATTGTCTTCCATTTTCGGGCCGCTGCGGTAGACCGGGGTGAGCTGGATATGACGGTCCGAGACCACCGAGGGTGTCACCAGCGCGGCCCCGGCATCAGCGGGCACGTCGACACGATGTTCCAATCGCAGCACCACCCGCACCTGATCGCCCATCGGCTCCACCGATTCCACCGAACCCACAGGCACGCCGAGGATTCGAACATCCGAACCCTCGTAGATGCCGACGGTTCGGTCGAAATAGGCGGTGATCCAGGTACTGGTGACCCGGTCGAATCCCCACCACAGAGTGCCTGCCGCGACTACCGCCACGACCAGCAAGATTGCGATGACGGGCAGGGAGCGAATCCTGGATACCACCTCAGTTACCTCCGATGGTGCGGATCGGCGGCCGGACACCGGGGATTTCCGGCAGCGCGGGCGGGGAAAGGTTCACGATGACAGCCTCGAACCAGCGACCGTTGCCCATCACATTCGCGTAGAGCCGGTAGAAGGGGGCCGCCAGTTTCAGGGTCTTGGAGATGTTCTCCTGGTTGTCGTTCAACGTGCCGATTGCGGTGTGCAGATTGGTCAGGGCCGTACCCATCTGGTCCTTGTTGTCCTTTACCAGCGCGCCAAGTTCCGCAGCCAATGACTTAGCGCCGGTGAGCAATTGGTGGATGGCTTGCTGACGTGTATTCAGTTCGGCGAGCAACGCCCCGCCGGCGCTGAGCAGCCGCTCGAACTCGGCATTGCGGTCGGCCAGCACGGCCGTGGTGCCCGCGGTGGCGTCGAACATCACCCGCAGCTGTTCGTCTCGGGTGGCGATGGTCGCTGAGAGCCGGGCCATGCCGTCGATGGAGCCACGGATTTCGGTCGGGGTGGTCGCGAACGCCTCCGAGAGAACCTGCATGCTGTTGGCCAGCTGTGCGGTGTCGATCCGGTCGAGATCGGTGGCGGCGTCGGTGAACGCCTCGACTACGTCGTAGGGAGAGAGAGTGCGGGACAAGGGAATCGGGGTGTCGGAATCGGCAGCGCCAGAACCCTTTGGATCCAGGGCCAGATACTTCTGACCGAGCACCGTCTTGATCTGGATCGATGCGGTGGTCTCGTTGCCGATCCACGCACCGGAGGTGCGGAAGTCGACGAGCACCTTGTCACCGTCGAGGCGTACATCGGACACTTGGCCGACCTTCACCCCGGCGATGCGAACCTCATTGCCCTTCTTCAGACCGGCGGCCTCGGTGAACTCGGCGGAGTAGCTGGTGCTCATTCCGAGGAACGGCACCTGGTCCAGGAAGAAGACGCCGATCGTGATCAGCAACACCAACCCGACCCCGATGCGGCCCAGCGCGGCGGGACTTCGTTTGCCGCGGTGCAATGTTCGAAATTCCATCAGCGGGCCTTCCCGTGGCAGCGCGGAGCCGTGTTGGTGTACAGCGGCTGGTTGATCGTCGGCATAGTGGGCAGGTTGAGCTGCGGCGCGTCCTTGGCCCCGGTACCGAGCTGAATGTCGAGGCCGCACAGGTAGAACTGGAACCAGCCGCCGTAACTGCCGACCCGGCCGAGCTTCTCCATCTTCACCGGCAAAGTCGCCAATGCGGTGTTCACATCGTCGGAACGCTCGTTGAGGGTGCCGGTGAGCTCGCTCAAACCCGCGATCGAGCCCTGCAGGGTCGGGCGCACCGGAACCAGCAGATCCGCGGTGGCCGCGGCGAGATTGCCCATCGAGGTGACCGATCGGCCGACCATGTCACGCTCCGCGGACAAACCACTCACCAGAGCTTCGGTGTTCACGATGAGCTGGTCGAACTGGTCGTCGCGGTCGTTGACGGTGGTGAGCACCGCGGTGAGGTCTCGAACCAGATGCCCGATCACCGCATCCTTGTCGGCGATCTTGTTGGTCAATGCCGCCGTCGAGGCCACCAAATCGTGGATCGTGCCCTGCTCGCCCTGGAACACCTGAATGATCTCGTAGGACAGCTTGTTCACGTCGTCTGCGGTGAGAGTGCGGAACAGCGGGCGGAACCCGTTGAACAACGTGGTCAGGTTCAACGCGGGCCGGGTACGGTCCAATCCGATCGTGGCGCCCGCATTCAGCTTGCGCCCCTGCTCCCCGGCGCCCTGCTCGAGGGCGATGTAGCGTTGCCCGACCAGGTTTCGGTAGCGGATGGTGGCGGTGGCCGACGCCGGCAACCAATTCCTGTCGTGCAGTTCGAATTCCACCTCGGCCTCGCGACGGTCCACAATCTCCACCGCGGTGACCTTGCCGACTCGCACCCCGGCGACGCGCACCTCGTCGCCGGGGACGACGGAAGTCACATCGGTGAACCGGGCCTTGAACACGGTGCCACCGCCGGTGTAGTTGGCAATCGATAGCGCCAGGATCGTGGTTGCGAACACCGTCACGATCGCGAATATGGTCACTTTGACGAGCGGGCCGACCAAGCCACGCCGACGTCCGTTCATCGGACACTCACCTCACTGCCACGAAAAGCCGGCGCGGCAGCCTTGGTCAGCCAGCCAGGGACATACTCCGGTGAAACATTTTGTGCGGCAGCGTAGATGGCGCCGAGCGAATCCTGCTCTCCCGGCGAACCGGCCAGTGTCGGCTGCTGCGCGGAGGGGAACACCCGCAGCTGCGGCTCTGGTAGATGCCCGCTGGTCTGGTCGCCGGGGTTTCGACTGGGCGGCTGATAGGCGCCGTCGTTCGGAGGTCCGCTGGGGTACTGACCCGGATCGATTCCCAGGGGCATCTCGGGCAGGCACCACGGGCCACGGGTATCGAACCAGCGCGGCTCGTCCTGGTTGGGCAGATACCGGCCGCGGTTGTTGACAAGTTCGATCGTCACCCTGGTGCCGGGCATGTCCGTACCCTTGCCGAACAGCTCATCGATGCGTGGCTTGATCTGCGCGAAGTTCGCCAGCGTGCAGGCATAAGTCGGTGAGAATTTCGCCAGCAACTCCATCGCAGGACGCGAGTCTGCGGCCACATCGATGATGTTGTCGCGGTTCGTGATCAGGAAGTCGGCGAGCCGAGACGAGCTCGGAGTTACTGTCGCGTAGAGGTTTTCGATATCCTTGCGCCGATCGATGACAGTTGCATTGGTGGTACGGAAGTTGTTCATCGCCTCGACCAATTGCGGTGCGGCGTCGGAGTAGGTGGCCGCTACCGTGGCGAAGCGTTGCAGGCCCTGCTGCAGATCCGGCAGCACGGCGTTGACATCGCCGAGGATGGTGTCCAACCGGTCCACCGTTACACCGAGCGCCTCGCCCTGCCCCGACAGAGCTTGGGACAGCGCGCCCAGGACCGAGGCGAGATCCTGTGGCGGGATGGCTTCCAGCAACGGCATCAGATCGTCGAGAAGCTTGCCGACCTCGATAGCATTGCCGCTGCGGTCCTGATACAGGGTCAGGCCCGAGGTCAGCCGCGCCGGGCTCGGATCGGCCGGAATGACCAGCGCCACATACCGTTCCCCGAAAAGGGTTTTCGGCAACAGCCGAGCGGACGCGTTCGCCGGAATCAGGCCCGCCTTGCCCGGGTCGATCGCCAGGTCCAAGACCACCTGGCCACGTTCACTGCTGCTTGCCCGCACCTGGCCCACATTCACGCCACGCACCTTCACATCAGCGTGCCGGGCCAAAGCGTTTCCCGCGCTGTCGGTGATGAGCGTGACCTGGACGGTTCGGACGAAGTCCTTGTTGTAGACCGCGATGGTGGTCCATAGGAACAGACCAGCCGCCACGAAGAACGCCATGCCAGCCATCCGGACATGCGTCTTCCGGATCGTATTCAATGTTCGAACTCCCTGCTCATCCGGCGATCCGGACGGTGGTGGTCGTGCCCCACAGGGCCAGGCCGAGAAACAGATCCAGCACCATGACCAGCACGATGGCCGCGCGCACTGCCCTGCCGACTGCGACGCCGACCCCGGCAGGACCACCCGTGGCATGGAAGCCGTAGTAGCAATGCACCAGGATGATGACGAACGCGAAGATCATGACCTTGAGAAAGGAATAGAGGACGTCCTCCGGCGGGAGGAATAGTCCGAAGTAGTGGTCGTAGGCTCCACTCGACTGCCCGTTGAACCAGATGCTGATCAGCCGAGAGGCGACGAAGGTGCCGAGCAGGCCGACGACGTAGAGGGGGATCACGGCGATGAATCCGGCAATCACCCTGGTGGACACCAGAAATGGCACACCGGGTACCGCCATGACCTCCAGCGCGTCGATCTCCTCGGAGATTCGCATGGCGCCCAGCTGCGCGGTGAAGCCGCAGCCGACCGTCGCTGAAAGCGCCAGCGCCGCCACCAGCGGCGCGATCTCACGGGTATTGATGTAGCCGGTGAGGAAACCGGTCAAGGTCGAGCTGCCGAGCGCGTCCAGAGCCTTGAAACCCTGCAGACCGACGACAACACCGACCGAGCCGGACATGAAGACGATAACGCCGATTGTGCCGCCGATCACCGCGAGCGCGCCGCTCCCGAAGGTCACTTCGGCCAAAAGTCGCATGACCTCCTTCCGATAGCGCACGACCGTTCGCGGCATCCACGCGACAGTGCGCGAGTAGAACAGCATCTGCTCGCCCGCACGATCAATGACATCCACTGGCGCACGGCTGATTTTCCCGAGTCGGCGACTCATCTTGGCAAAGCGTGTAGGACGGTATTTAGTCGCCATGGATCACGCCCCCTTGGCGGGAATGAGCTGTAGATACACCAGCGTCACAATCAGATTCACGAAGAAGAGCGCCATGAAGGTAATGACCACCGACTGATTAACCGCCTCGCCGACGCCTTTCGGGCCGCTGCCGGGTCGCAGACCTTTGTAGGAAGCGATCACACCAGCGATGAATCCGAACAGCAATGCCTTGATCTCCCCGACCCACAGGTCGGGGAGCTGGGCCAGCGCGGAGAAGGAGGCCAAGTACGCACCAGGTGTGCCGCCTTGCAGGAGCACGTTGTAGAAGTAGCCGCCCGCAATGCCGACCACTGACACCAGGCCGTTGAGCAACACCGCCACCAGCATCATCGCAAGGACTCGCGGGACGACCAGTCGCTGGATGGGATCAATGCCGAGAACCTCCATGGCATCGATCTCCTCGCGGATAGTCCGAGAGCCGAGATCGGCGGCGACCGCGGAACCTGCTGCGCCGGCGATGATCAACGCAGTGACAACCGGGGCGGCCTGCTGGACGGTGGCCAGCACACTCGTCGCTCCCGTGAACGATTCGGCACCGAGTTGTTTGATCAGCGAGCCCGTCTGTAATGCCACGACGGCACCGAATGGGATCGCGACCAACGCACTGGGCAGGATAGAAACATTCGCGACAAACCATGACTGCTCGATGAGCTCCCTGAATTGAAAAGGCCGCTTGAATGTCTTGCGCAGCACATCGTTTGATAGCGCGAAGATATTGCCGACCTGACTAAGGGCGGAATCTAACGATGTCCGCAAATGCGCCGGGTTCAAATCCACGTCGCGAACGTTATCAGCGAATTGTATTGCGGCGCGGTATAGTTGCTTCTGCTGTACCGCATTGGCATGCGAATCTGACGCCGCTGTGAGAAATCACCGCGCCTTCCCGACCCATTCTTCGACTGCCGCGGCATACGCAATGCTGTCCGGCATGGCGTATGTGTCGACCGCGGTCTCGCGGTTGCTGAGCAGAACGGCTCTGGATCTCGAGAGGGTGGCGGATACGCTGCAGCTACACCAACGCACATTGCAGCACAGCTCAATCGGGAAGGAATCAGCCGACCGCCGTCGTCAACACAGCGTGCCAGCGGAAAACGCACCGCTGCCTGACAGGCACCGAGTTGTCACTGATTCAGATATCAGGATCGATCAGAGCGTCTCCAGCTACTCCTCGTTCACCCGATGTAGCCATCGCTGCTGGGGCAAGCCCCAGCGCCATCCGGGCGGCCGACCTGAGCACATTCAGCATTCAGTGTCGCACCAGGGCAGAAGCTTGTCGCACTCGGTACAGAATCCGATGCCAGCTGTCACCAAGACCGGTTTCACCCACATGTCCGCAATGAAGGGTCACAAATGACGTATCCACACCCTCGAATCCATCGCTACCGCAGGAACTATCGACCGGTTGCCGAAGCCGCTCACCCGGAGACTGTTTCGGACCAGGAATCAGTACTCACCGAACGAATCCGACGAGGCCAGGAGCCGCTGCGTAGCGACGTCGCGGCGCTGGCGGGATGGCTGCGGATCGTGTCCGGTCTGATTCTGCGCCACACCCGTAACGACGCCGCGCTCGCGGAGTTGTCGCTGACCCAGATTTCGGTTCTCGGTCGCCTCGACCGTGGCGGCCCGATGTTCTCGACGGACCTGGCACAGATCGAGCGACTCCGGCCCCAAACAATTCGCAATCTAGTCGACGGTCTCCGAGACCGGGGCTTGGTCGTCGGCAAACGCGACAGCGTCGACGCGCGCCGGATCCAGCTCGCGCTCACCGAGGAAGGTCGCCGCTGGGTGCGCGGCCTGCGGACCACGGTAACGGACAGCCTTCTCACCCGCGCCCTGGCAGAGCAGCTCGCACCGACCGAAATGGCTACACTCGCTGAAGCATTGGAACTGCTGGAACGGGTCGCCTTCGCACCGACCGGCCGGCCGAGCACGCACCGCGGTACTCCGCCGGGGTAGAGCGGAGTACCGCGGTGCGTGGTTCGCGATGGTCCGACGGCGCCACGCTGAGCCGTCCGCCATCACTCCTAGGTGACGAAAAGCTGGTCGGCAAGCATTTCGTCGAGGCTCTTCTCGAAAGCCTGCGCGATCTGGCCGAGATCCTCGACATCGTGTGCGGCGCTGATCAAGAAGCTGTGCATCTCAGGTAGGTAGACGTAGTGCTTGCGCATGTAGTACGCCAGCGCGATCGTGGCCTTGAAGTTGCTGCCCGCCATCCTCTCTCGGTAAAGGCCGGCGGGGCGGTGGCTGAAGTTCAGCGAGAAGATCGAGTGCTCGGCGTTGATCCGGCAGGCGATCCCCCGCGACTCCGTCGCCTCACGCATCAGCTGCGCGAGCAGCCGGGTGTTCTCTTCGAGCTGGGGGTAGATCTCGGGATGGCTGTCCAGGTGATTCAACACCGCGAGCCCTGCGGTGCAGGTAAGTGAATTGCCACTCAGGGTGCCGCCCGCGAACACCTTGTTCTCGTAGTCGTAGAACGGATCTTGCGAACTCTTGGCCATGTCGATCAGGTACTGCTTGCCGATTACCGCCCCGCACGGCAGACCGCCGCCGATTACCTTGCCGAGGCAGGTGAGATCGGGGTGGACATCGGCGAGCACTTGCGCGCCGCCGTAGGCCACCCGGAAACCGGAGACCACCTCGTCGAAGATCAAAGGGATGTCGAGCTCGGTGCACAGGGCACGCAGTTCCCGTAGGAATTCCACGTTCAGAGTGACGACGGAGGTCGGCATGGGCTCGAGGAGAACGCATGCCAGTTGGTCGGCCTCTGCGCGCAGCCGATCCAGGCCGGAGATGTCTCCGTACTGCAACACGACGGTGCCCGCGACCGTGGCAGGGTCGCTGCCGAGCGTGCCGGCCACCGGCTCCGGCCGATCCTTGGCACCGGAGAACCGGAACCACGAACTCACCATCGCCTGGTCGGAAAAGCCGTGATAGTGCCCTTCGAACTTGGCCACCCGGGTCCGCTGCCGGTAACCGCGCGCCATCCGAATGGCGAACAGAACCGATTCGGTGCCCGAATTGCACAGCACCGCCTTCTGGGCGGAAGGGAAGGCACCGACCAGCTTTTCGGCCAGCTCGAGCTCCGGTGTGTTGCCGATGCCGTTGACCAGTCCCTTGTCCAGCCCGCTTGCGATCGCGGCGTTGATCACCGGATGCGCGTAGCCGAGCAGGTGTGGCCCGTAGCCACCGGACAGGTCGAGAAATGTGTTCCCATCGCAATCGGTGACGCTGCCACCGGCAGCCTCAGCCACGAACACCGGAAAACTACTGGGGAAGAAATAGCGGTCGATGTGCGTCGGCGCGACGAGCGTCGCTTGCGCGCGATCGCGCATGGCCAGCGACGCGGGCATCTGCTCCTGGAATTCGGTCTCGAACCGCTGTTCCACCTCGGCGCTCATGTACGGCGAGTAGCGATCGGTGAATTTTCGTGCGTTCGACCAGATATCGATGCCCGGGTCGATCTGGGTCGCGAAACCCTCACCCGACAGGAAAACCAACTCCACCTTGGTGAACGTGGTCGTGTATTGCGAATCATAGCGGCGCAGTACTGAATTGACGTCGTTGAAGTAGGCGACAGTCGACCATCGGTTGTTGGAGATATCGAAATGCTGGCGCAACACCTGCACCATTTCTGCGTCGTATGCAGCGCGATACTCGGCCAGGGTCGGCGCGGCGACCACAAAGTGCCGAGTGAACCGCTCAACGGCGACACTCCATTCTTTGCGGCTGCAGGCGTAGTAAAACGAGGACAGGCCCCACTTCTCATCCTCGGTAAGCTCGGCGGTGACACCGTAGTCCACCAGGATCACCTCACCATCGGTGGTGAACATGACGTTGCCCGGATGCGGATCCCCGTGACAGATGCCGTGCATGTAAAGCATCGTGTAGATCGCGTCCTGCAACCGCTGTGCGAGGCGCTCGGGCGGAAATCCCACTGTGGCGGCGTCCTTGCCTGGAATGCCCGCCATGTACTCCATCACCAGCATTCGCTCGGTGACGAATTCGTCGAACACCGCGGGCACTTTCACGAACGGGTGCCCCGCGAAGTTCGCGTGGATACGTCGCTGTTGGGTAGCTTCGTGATTCATATCGGCCTGCGGCCGCAGCAACCTGGCTACTTCGTCGAATCGTGTAGGCATATCCAAGTACCGCACCGGCCAGGCCACAGCGTGGGCCACCCTCACCGCGCTGCGCAGCGAACGCAGGCTGCTCTGGATCTGAGCGGGCACCGAGTCCTTGACGAGCTTGACCGCGACCTTACGGCCGTCGATCAGTTCGGCGATGTGAACCTGGGCAACCGAGGCGCTGGCGATCGGGACCAGGTCGAACGAACGAAACCGCGATGCCAGTGGGGCGCCGATCTCACGCTCGACGGCCCGCCGGGTTCGGTCCTCGCTCATGTGCGGGGTGTCGTCCTGCAACACACGCAGGGTGTCTATCCAGGATTCGGGCAGCAGATCCGATCTGGTCGCCGCGATCTGGCCGATCTTGATGTAAATCGGACCCATCCGCAACAGGAAGTCGACGATCGCGTGAGCACGCCGCTCCTCCCGACTGTCCTGTCGATGCAGGCGCACCGAACCGATCGAGTACTCAGCAGCGCCGAGCGCGGCGTAGCCCACAGCCTTAGCGAGATGTCTGAACATGTGACTACCCGTTTCTGATGATCATCAGTAGACGAAAGAAAAAGCACCGAAAGACATTCCGGCACTGCCGACCCAACCGACCGCGCGTTCACCACGCTGCAGCGCACCGGTTGCGATCGCCGAGGCCATCGCTGTCGGCACTGACGCGGACACGAGGTTGCCGGTCGTGGGGTAGACGTGATGGATCGCCTCGCCGAGCCCGACGCTGTCTGCCATCATCTGCCAGTGCCGCTTGCTCGAGGCATGGGTGAACAGTGCGGACACCTTCTCGGGATCCACGTCGAGACTCCGGAAGACGCCTAGCGCTTCGACCATGCCGACCTCGTGCATCTCGGCCCCGAATGAGCTGAAGTACCCGACACCGTTGGCGGCCAGTTTGTCCGACGGTTCGCAGAAGCCCTCGTACCCCGGCAACGTCACGTTGCACAGCGGTGCCAGGTCAGGACGGGAGACGAACCGGAAATCCCAGGGCTCATCGTCATCGGCGCTCAGCACGGTCGCCGTCGCGGCCTCCCCCAGGGTGTAGGCCGGGAAGATCGAGGCGAGCGCTTCCTGGTTGGACAAGGTGAACAGGTGGGGGAACACCATCCCGCCCATCCGTAAACTGAACTCCGCGTTGACGATCACCGCGGTGCGGTAGCGGCCCGCCCGCATCAATGATTCCGCCACCTGCACGGCACGCGTCCAGCTCATGCAGGCGTCGATGATGTCGAAGCAGTCCGGCTCCCCCAACCCGAGTGCGGTGGCGCAGTGGTAGGCGCCACCGGGTTCGATGAATCCGCGCCCGATACCGGTGTAGATCAGCAGATCGACCTCACCGGCCTGCACCTCCGCCTGCTCCAACGCGGTTTTCGTGGCGTTTCGGAGCAGCTCGATCGGGCGCTCGCCGACGTCGAGCCAGCGCCGTTCGGCCGAGCCGGTGTAGCGAAGGAGGCCTTCGATCACGCGCAACGTTTCGTCGAGATTGCCTTCGAAACCGCCCGAGCTGTGTTCGGCGATCATGCGGAGGATGTCCGCGTTGGTCACCGTGCGCGACGGCAGGCCTGCCGCTACAGAACGAAGTCGCATCTCATATCCCCGCGGGCGCAGGACTCAGGACACGGGCGATGGCTGCCACCATGTCTTCAACGGTTCCCGTATCCCACATCAGTTCCGGGGAGAACCGTCTACCCGCCCAGGTCTCGAGCCTCTCGTGCAGATCGACATGGTCGATCGATCCGAGGCCGTGTTCAGCGAGCGATCGGCTCAGGTCCAGTGCGCACCTGTCGGCACCCGGGCGGTTATCCAGCCAGGTCCGCACTTGTTCGATCAAGCCGAGCCGCACGAGCTCGCTCATGTTCGGCACAACGGATGAATCCGAGGCAACGGGCTCTGTGGTGTCTTCTTTCATCGTGGTGCTCACGCCTTCCCAACGGTATATCTCGGATAGTTCGCCAGATCGAAAGTCGTTGCGGCACTGCTGTCGGCGCAGTTTTCCGCTGGTAGTGCGCGGGATCGTGCCGTGGGCGATCAGGACGACCGTCACCGGGGCGATGCCGTGCCGCAAGGCGACGAGCTCGGCCATCGCAGCGGCCAGCGACGCCGGTTCAGCCCCGCCTTCCGGCCGATACTCGGCCACGAGGACCAGGCTTTCCCTCCGGTCTTTCTCGATGCCGAAAGCTAAGACGCTGCCCGCACGTAGCGCGTCGTGACCGGCGAGGGTCCCCTCGATGTCCTCGAGGTAGTAGTTGACACCGTTGACGATCATCATGTTCTTCACGCGACCGCAGATGAACATCTCGCCCGCGTACACAAAACCGAGGTCGCCGGTCCGCAGCCAGAAGTTGTCCTCGCCACTGATCCGGGCACCGAAGGTTTCGTCGGTCTCATCCGGTCGCTGCCAGTAGCCGGCCGAAACAGCCGGCCCCGACACCCAGATCTCGCCGACCCGGCGGTCGGGCACACGTGATGCGGTCGCCGGGTCGACGATGGCGAGCTCGGTGGACAAGGCGGTGACGCCGAGACCGACCAGGTCTACGCCGTCCTCCGCCGTGGTCGGGTCGGCTTCGCCTAGCCCGAGCGCTTGTCGATCGAAGCGAACCGCAAGGCGCTGGCCGCGCACGTCGCCACACGTCACTTTGAGGGTCGCCTCGGCGAGGCCGTACCCGGGGGTCAGGGTGGTCCCGCCGAGCCCGCACGGTGCGAACGTGGCCTGGAAACGATCGAGCGCGGCTTTGTGCACAGGTTCGGCCCCATTGCTCAACACCCGCCAGCTACTGAGATCCAACGCGGCACGCTGATGCGGTGTTGTCTTGTCAACGCACAGGTCGAGCGCGAAATTCGGTGCGCCACTATGTGTTCCGTGATAAACGGTGATGGCGTCGAGCCAGCGGATCGGATTCTTGGCGAAGGTGGACGGAGCCATCAGCACCGCGCTGCACCCCACATAAACAGGCAGCAGAATCGCAGTCACCTGTCCGAAGTCATGGAAGTGCGGCAGCCACGACACGATGGTGTCGTCCTGCGCGACCTGCCAGCAATGGGCCATGTCTGCGCACTGGTGCAACGCCATGACGTGATCGATGATCACGCCCTTGGGCGTGGCCGTCGAACCAGAGGTGTATTGCAGGTAGGCGACGGTGGCGCCATCGACCGCCGTGGTCGCCGGGTGCGGATCATCGATGTCGCGCAGGGTGTCAGTGGCGATCCGCGGCAGGGCAGCCAACGCATGCTGAGTCCCGCTCGCGAATGACTGGTCGATGTCATACGTGGTCAACACCACGACTGCGGCACAATCCTGCGCGACTGCGGCGATCTGCTCGGTCCGGGTGCGCGTCGGCTCATACAGCGGCACAGCGATCACGCCGGCGTAGAGGCAGCCGAAGAACGCGGCGACATAGTCCAGTCCGGCCGGGTACAGCAACAGAACCCGGTCGCCGCGGGCGCAGCGTGTGGTGAGCGTGTGCGCGATCGCCCGCGCGCGCCGATCCAACCCGCGGTAGGTCAGTACGGCGGATTCCCGACCGTCCTCATCGAGGAAGGTATATGCCGTGCGATCACCGAATTGCTGAGCTCTCGCGCTGACGAGTTCGACCCAGTTTCGCGCGACGACAACGGAATCCATGGACAAGGTCTTCATGCCAGCCCCTACTTGACGGCCCAATCTTTATTCGACGAATCGAACACTCGCAGAATAGGGACCGTTATTGATAGTCGATTCGGACGAACTCCGGTCAAGCTACCCACGGAATCAACAGCGCGTCAACATTTTCCGAAATCCTGACGAGGATCGAGCTTCCCTGCGGCAACCGGGCACAGTACGTCAACCGTCGGTCAGCGGAATCGTCAGCGGCCGCATCGATAATGACACCATTCAGATACTGGAGAATTCGAAAATGCCGCTTCGCGAGTACTGCATGCTGGATCCTGCGCGGCCATTGTGTATTTCCCATATTGCCGACGGGCCGACTATTGCTGTCGTGTCGATAAATTTGTCGGCCCCGGCGCCCCACATGTCCGCTTCGGAGGCGGCCCAAGCGGCGGCGTTGCCGATTCCCAAGCGGCGCGCCCAGTGGCTGGCAGGACGGGTGGCAGCCAAGCATGCGGTCCAGGCTTACCGGCGGAAGCACTTCGGTCTCCTCGACGCCACCAGCACCATCGTGGTGCGGACCATCGACACCGGCCTACGCGCGGGCATGCCGGTAGTGGATTCACCTGTGGGGATCAGTATTTCGCACTCCGGCGGCCTTGCCGTCGCCGCGTGCACGTCCGATCCGGTCGGTATCGATCTGGAGCGCAACCGCACATTCTCGCCACTGTTGGAGGCCGAGTTAGGGACTGCGGAACCTGGGCCCTCGCGGCTCGACACGATGGGGACGCCACTGCGGTGGGTGTGCCGAGAGGCCGTACTCAAATACTTCGGGTTCGGCCTGCGTGTCGATCCCCGCGAGGTGCGACTGACCGGGTGGCAAGCCGACGGCGCGTTCCAGTGGACGGCGGGTTCGAACTTGCGGAGTGTGGCCGCCGCCGGCCGATGGCCACGACATGCATGGGCGGTCGAGTGTGCGGACTACTCCTTGGCATTGGTCTGGTAGAGCGGGAGACGAGCATGACAGTACGGAGTTCCCTTCGGCGGGAAGATATTTCGTTCAGCACAGCGCTGACGGCGGCTGCGGACATCGCGACCCGATCACCGTCCTCGCACAACAGTCAGCCGTGGGGATTGGCGTACGTGGTCAGCGACCTGGGCCGCCGCCGCGCTGCCGTATTGTGCGGCGACACTGAGACCGACGCCGAGTTCCTGCTGCTCGCTGCCGATCGTGTCCGTGAGCTAACAGCACTTCCCGCCCATCACGCGGAGATGGAGCTCAGCTGCGGGCTGTACTGGCGACTGCTGCTGCGGGCACTGGCCGCCCAGGGCTGGATCGTGCGCGCCGGTGTGATGGCGTCCGCCGCCGACCTCGGCGTGTTCGGGCTGCCCGCGGACTGGCGTCCGCTACGACTGGTCCGGCTCGAGCGCGCCAGCGAACAGACCGAGTCCCTCACGCGGCTCCGGGATCTCGCCGAGGCGCGACACACCGATCGTGGGCCTTACCTGGACAAGCCCATCCCCTCAGCCATCCTGAACACGCTGGTCCGGCGCAGCACGCCGAGTTCCCAGCGCTTTGATATCCGGGTTCTGTCGTCCGAGGACGATCGAACCCGGTTCGCACGCTTCATCGCCCGCCACGCCGGCCGGGACTTCACGCACCCCGCAGCATGGCGGGAAACACACTCATTCATCCGCCGTAGCGAAGCCGAGGCACAGGAACGCGGCGACGGCTTCACCTTCGAGCACCTGTTCGGCCCGCTCTCTCCACGCGAAACTCTGCTTCGCCGTATCGCGCTGGCGCCCATCACCATGCGGGCACTGCGTGCGACCGGGTTTCCGCGAATTCTCGCCGGGCAACTCGCCGCCCTCGTCCGGCATTCCCCAGCGGTGTTGATGCTGAGCCTGCCGGAAACAACCGCCGACGACGACGAGATGCTCGCCGCCGGGCAGCTGCTCACCGATTTCTGGCTGCTGGCCACCGACGTGGGTCTGGTCCTGCACCCGATCAGCGTCGTCATCCAGCACGCGGACCTATTGGCTCGGCTGCGGACCGATTTCTCGATGGCAGGACGGGTGTTTTTCGTTGCACGCCTTGGCTATTCGACGCAACAGTTCCCACCGTCGCCCCGACGGGATCCAGCCGCATCATTGCGTGCGCTCTGACCAGCACGCGCCCCCACTAGCGAGAGACAACGGATGAGACACCACAGCTGGGGTGCCCTGATGGCACACCACCGTCGCCTGGTAATCACAGCCTGGGTTGTGCTGCTGATCGCGTGCAGCGCAGTTCTACCGCTCCTGATGGGCCAGCTGAAGGCGCCGAACTACGGGGTGGACCAAGCCGCGTCGACGCAGGCGTCCGCGCTGGTCCAGCGGTACTTCGCCGGCATGGGCAACGAGCAGGACGTCATCGTGTTCGACAGCCCGGACGGCGGTATCGCCGATCCGGGCCGACGGGCGGTCGTCGACCGGGTGCTGGCGGCGGCGCGCGCCGAAACCGGTGTGGTCACCGTGATCGGCCCGTTCGATCCGATCGCGAAGAATCAGGTGTCCGGCGATGGACACGCGGCGCTGGCGCTGGTGGCCCTGGAGGGTGACGCCAGCTCGCTGCCCGCGCGCGCAGCCGCCTTGCAGCGGGCGGTCGCCGGCGCCACGGGGGCCGGAGTGACGGCGAATGTGACTGGCTTCTCGCCGATCACCAACGATCTCACCGCAGTCGAGACCGCGGCGACCACCGAGGCCGAATCGATCGGCTTGCCGCTCGCACTGGTGATCCTGGTGCTGGCCTTCGGCGCCGTCCTGGCCGCCGCGTTACCCCTGCTGCTCGCCATCGCCGGGCTCACCTTGACCTTCGGCGTGCTCTACCTGCTCAGCTACGCGCTGACATTCGACGCCTTCCTGATCACCATCGTCACCATGATCGGCACGGGAATCGGCATCGACTACGCGATGTTCATCGTCAGCCGGTTCCGCGAAGAACTGGCCCGGCGCCGGATCACCGGACCCGCCCCTGCGGCAATCGCGGAAGCCACTGGTGTCGCTGTCGCAACGTCCGGCCGCACCATCGCCTTCTCCGGTGTGGTGGTGGGCATTTCGGTGTGTTCGTTCTTCATCATGGACTCGCCGATTTTCCGGGAGGTCGGCACCGGCGTTCTCGTATCGGTGGTTTGCACCCTGATCGCGGCGCTGACGCTTTTGCCCGCGATCCTGGGCGTCCTCGGCCATCGAGTAAACAAGTGGCAATTGCCACTGCGGTGGCGTCCTGCCGATGCGCGTTCGGATTCCGCCGCCGCACATGGCCGGTGGGCACGATGGGCTCATCTGGTGATGCGCCGCCCCGTCCTGTTCGCGACGGCGGCAGGGTCCATCTTGCTGGTGGCCGCGATCCCGATCGGCAGCCTGCGCTACGGCATCGACCTCGGCACCGCGTCGTTGGGCGACCATCCGACGGCCAAGGCGCAGCTCGTTCTCGACCGTTCGTTCGACCCCGGCGCAGTGTCCCCGGTTCAGGTTGTCATCACGGGACCCAGCGACGGCGCGCTCGACGCCGGGGGCCAGCAGCAGGCCCAGCGCCTTGCGACAAACCTGGCCGGGGACCACCGCGTCGGTGACATCGAGACTTTGATCAACGACAATCGAATGCTGCTCAACGTGGTGCCGAAGGTGGCCATCGACTCCGGTGAAGCGATCGCACTGGTACGGCATATCCGTGACGACCTGGCCGCGGATATGCCGGGCACCCGGGTATTGGTCGGCGGGGCAACTGCGGGCTTCGTCGATCTGTCCGACGAGACCACACAGAAGCTGCCCTGGGTCGTCGCGCTGGTTCTCGGCATGTCACTGCTGTTCCTGCTGGTGATATTCCGAAGTGTCGCGCTGCCGATCAAAGCCGTCCTGATGAATCTGCTCGCGACCGCGGCGGCCACTGGTCTCACCGTCGCGGTCTTCCAATGGGGTTATGGCGCGGCGCTACTGGGCTTTACCAGCCCAGGGTTCTTGCAGGTCTATATCCCCATCACGGTGTTCGTGCTGTTGTTCGGATTGTCCATGGACTACGAGGTCTTCCTCATCCGACGCATTCAGGAAGCCTGGGAAGACGGGCACGACACCGACTCGGCCATCGCCGTCGGCATCGAGCACACCGCACGTCCGATCACCGCGGCGGCGGCGATCATGGTCGCGGTGTTCGGCAGCTTCCTCATCGCCCCGGTGCCCGAACTGAAACAGTTCGGTTTCTCGCTCGCGATCGCCATCGCCATCGATGCGACCCTGGTTCGGCTCGTGCTGGTACCCGCGCTGATCAAGCTGTTCGGTGACTGGAACTGGTGGTTGCCCGCAGGTTTGGACCGCGTGCTCCCCCGCGCTGGGCACCGGTCCCGGGATAATCAGGTAGCCGCGTAGCCGGGGTCCAGACGTAGCCCGGCGAACTCCTGCACTACCGTCGCCATCGTGTCGAAGGCGGCCACCAGTCCAGCGAAAGCCGACGTGCGCATATCGGCTTCGAAGTCGGGTTGACTGGTCACCTGGATGATCTCGAAATAGTGCCAGGGTTCGCCCGGGCGGTGGGCCGAGCGCTGCACACTGAAGGCACGCACGCTCGGCAGTCGTGGACAGGTGGTGTAATCGATTGTCCGCACCCATGATTCGAAGGTCGCAGGGTCGACTCCGGGATGAAGTTGGATGAGATGAACGATGACCTGCATGACCTGAATCCCCTCTCAGCGCCGCTGGGCGGGCCGGCGTCGGCCGAGCCCTAGTGCGCGCGCCACGTTGTTCTTCTGAATCTCGTTGGTGCCGGAAAAGATTCGCGATGGCAGTGCGTCACGGAGTAGCGTTTCGGCCTCCCCGTCGGCGATGCCGAGGCCGCCACGCACACCGATAGCGTCCAAACCCAGTTGCACCGCCGCTTCACTGACCGCGATCTTTGCCAGCGCCGGCCACACCAACTCTCCCGCGCCGCCCCGGGTCAAGTCCACGGCCGCCTTGAAAAGCAGCAACCGCGCGCACTCCAGGCGCATGACCATGTCGACGATGCGATGGCTCACCGCTTGGAACTCGCCGATGGGAGAACCGAATTGCATGCGCTCACCGGCGAATTCGATGGTGCTGTCGAGCACCCGCCGCATGGCGCCGAGATAGACGCCGAACAGGCAGGTGCGCTCCCACTTCATGGAATCGGAGAACACCGCGGCACCGGCCCCCTCGCCGCCGAGCACGCAATCCGCGGGCACGCGGACCTCGTCCAGGTGCACCTCGCCGGTCGGCGAGCCGCGCAGGCCGACCTTGTCATAGGCCGGGCCCGTGGTCAGCCCCGGCGTCCCAGCTTCGACGATGAAGGTGGTCAGCCCGAAGAATCCCCCACCGGGAGTGGTGACAGCCTGGACGATGAACACATCGGCGATGGGCGCGTTCGTGACGAATGCCTTGACGCCGTTGAGTAGATAACCCTCACCACGCCGCTCGGCGGTGGCGCGCATGGCGAAGATGTCGGAGCCTGCTTCTGGTTCGGTGATGGCATGCGCCGCGATCAATTCACCGGAACTCAACCGCGGCAGCCAGCGCGACCGCTGCTCGGGCGTGCCGAATTCGACGATCGGCATCAGACAGGCGAACAGGTGTGCTGCCACCGAGAAACCGAATCCGGTGTCGGCGGTCCCGACTCCGAGGGCTTCCATCAGCGCGACCGCCGACACGGCGTCCAGGCCGCTGCCGCCGAGCTCCTCGGGCACGGTCGCGCCGAGGATCCCCTGTCGGCCGGCGAGCTGCCAGCGCCGCCGGAAGTCTTGGGGCACAAAGGTTCCGGTACCCCCGAGGTCGCGGCGCGCGAAGGCTGTCAGCGCCGCGCACATGGTCTCGGTATCAGATGGGAGATCGAAGTTCATTGGGTCAGCGCTGCCCGTCTTCTTGGAGGAGAAGGTGATAGTTGATGCCGCCAGTGCCGAAGGAGCTCACACCCGCCCGCCGTGGCCTGTCCGGTTTCGACGGCCACGGTGTCGATGCGCGCGGCAACACTGCGGGGATGTCCCGTAGCGGCAACTCCGGATTGATCGTGGTCAGGTGGGCATTGTGTGGAAACATGCCCGCGCGCATGGCCTGTAGCGCGTGCAGCAATCCTGCGCCGCCCGCGGCCGCGAAAGTGTGCCCGACCAAAGCCTTCACTGAACCGATCACTAGCGGGCGAGCCCGCTGCGGTGCAGCAGCGTAAACACCTGCCGTGGCGGTGATTTCGACCCGATCTCCCACCCGGGTTCCGGTCCCGTGCGCCTCGAGATAGTCCACCGCGGCGGGCTCGTAGTCCACCTGAGCGAAGGCGGACCGCATGGCCCGGACCTGGCCGTCGACGTCGGGGGCGATCAGTGATTTCGCGTCGTTGGCGGCGCCGACGCCGCGGATAAGACCGAAGATCTCGTCACCGTCGCGGCGCGCGTCCGAGAGACGTTTGAGCAGGAACAGCGCGCAGCCGTCGCCGGGGCTGAATCCGTCGGCCTCGGTATCGAACGGGGTGATCCTGGTGTGCGACAACAGGCCGAGTGCCGAGCAGAGCACTAGATCGCGTGGTGTGCAGGCCAATTCGATTCCCCCGGTCAGGGCGAAATCGACTCGGCCCATTCGCAAGGCGCTGACCGAGAGGTCGATCGCCGCCAAAGCCGACGCACACGCGGCCTCGACAACCATAGGGACAGCGCTAAGCCGGTATTCGCTGGCGATGACCCCCGCCACTCCGCTAGCGAGCCAGCCGTCCAGATCTGCGGGCACGAGCGGCTCGCCCTCCGGGGCGTAGCTGCAGCGGGCGCGCTCAAGAATTCGGGTGCGCGCAGCCGCGGGCAAGTCCGCGAACGCTTCGACCTCGGCTGCGGCCGATTCGAGTTCGTGGAACGACCGCTCACCGGCCCGCTTACGCTCCGTCGCCAGGCACAGCGTGCTCCCGATCGCCACAACCCCGGAGCATTGGCGCAGCGCTGCAGTCCGCCCGTATCGGGCGAGGGTTTCGCCGGCCACCGACAGCGCGATGCGCTGCGCTGGGTCCATCGCCGCATAGCGGCGCGGTGGGATCCGCAGCGCGGCAGGTGGCCGATCCGGAATCCGTATGGCCGCACCGATCTCGGAATAGCAGTGGGTCAGCCTGATTTCGCCGGGAGCGAAGTACAGGTCGCGATCGAGCACGGATTCCGGTACCTTGCCGACACCGCCGCGACCGGAGCGGCTGTCAGCCCAGAAACTCTCCGCGTCGTCAGACCCGGCGAAGGCCCCGCCGAACCCGACGATCGCGATCGGTTCGTCGCTCGCCGCCGACTGGAGGCGCACGGTGGTCCCGGCTCTGGGTGTGGCGCGGCCTTCGAGCAATAGATAGCTGAGCATGCCGCCCAAGCTGGATCCACACACCGCCGCGTATCTGGATCCGGATTCCGGTTCGGCAGGCCAGCTTTCGTGGCTGGATATGATACCTGAATGGCTGCCGACGGGCTGGAGCGGGATTGTGCGGTGATGCAGCGCCAGAGCGGCCGTGGTGACACCGGCAAGTCCCGCATTCGCAAAAGTGTGTCCAAGTCGCTCTATGGCACTACCGAAGATTACTGTGGCCGCCGACGCATCACCGAGCAGCTGACCGAACCCCTTGACATCGGCCGCGCTGACGGCCGCGATCCCCGGTCCCACATTTTCGACATAGCGAACCGCCGCTGGGTCGACCGCGGTGTCCAGGTGGCACTGCTGGGCGAGGAGAAACCGTTCCTCTGGCGTCGTCGAGTAACGGAAGGCGCCACGGTGAGGTTCATGGCGAAGGACGCAGTCGAGAATCGAGGCATAGACGCGGTCGCCGTCCGCCACGGCGGTCGACTGGCGTTTGAGCAGGAGCGCACCGACACCGTCCGAGAGCGTGAAACTCCCATCGTGGCCTGTACTGAGACCTTTTGCGGCCAACGCTTCTTCGACGAGCGAACCTTCCCGGCGCTGACCAGTCACCACCAGCACCGCATCAGCGGCCCCCGCGCGCAAATTCGTGATCGCGGCGTACATCGCCACGAACGAGGACGCATCGGCAGATTCCAGTGCGATCGTGCGGCCGAGCAGCTGGAAGGTCGCCGCGATACGCGCCGGGATCGTGCTCGCCATCTCGCCCACCCGATCGTGGCGCGAGGCACCCAGGCGATAAGCAAGGCCGGCGCGCAGCTCTCCGCTCAACCGACCGGCGACGCGACGGACCCGATCATCCTGATCGGCCGCCGCGGCGCGCTCGAGTTCCCGGGCGTAGCGGGCACCGTCGATGCGTAGTGCGTTCGCGTACTGGCGGTCGAGCCCGAAACAGGTGCCCACAATGACATCTGTGCGTTCGCTCGGCAGCGGACGGTCCGGATATCCAGCATCGGCGAGGCACTGCCCAGCAGCCTCGAGCATGAGAATCTGCATCCTGCTCATCGAACCGCGCTGCACCGGCGGGATCCGGAACGCGCTGACATCGATGTCCAGTTCGTCCAGACTCGAAGGCGGGGCGGCCGGTTCGTCGGTAGCGAGCAGCCGCCAGAACTGCTCGATGCCACGAGCCGCCGGGTAGAGACCCGCCATCCCGACGATAGCTATGGGCTCATTACGCATAGCCGTCTCACTCCTCGATGATCTCGACGACACCGCGGTCGCCATCGACCATGATCAGGTCGCCGGTTCTGATCACGGCGGTCGCATGGTGGGTATTGACGACCGATGGCAGCCCGAATTCGCGTGCCACGATCGCGGAGTGCGACAGCATCGAACCGATATCGGTGACGATGCCGCCCGCGATTGCGAACAGCGGAGTCCACGACGAGTCGGTATAGCGCGTCACCAGGATCTCTCCGGCCTCGAATTCGTCAGCCTGCCAGGCCAGATCTTGTACGACGCGGGCACGCCCGACAGCGGTGCCGGGGCTGGTGCCGAGCCCTTCGAGGCGTAGGCCGTCCGGGATCGGCGATCCAGGACGGGTGGGATCCCATTCGCCAACGAAGCTCATCGGCGGCGCGGGCAAGCGGGCATAGTTCTGGAAAGTGCGCCGGGCTTCGTCGATCGCTGTGCGAGGAAATATCTCGTGGGGATCGTCCCCGCTCGCCAGGTAGCGCAGTACATCGGAGAAGTTGAGGTAGGCCACCTCGTCGAGCGAGCGCAACACCCCCGCCGCGACCAATCGAGCGCCCACCTCGTAGACGATCTCGCGCACCAGCCACACCGACGTGATCATCGACATCCGGGCGACCTCGCGCAGGGAGCTGCACTTCTCGTACAGCGCGATCACCGATTTCAGCGCCCGGCGTTTGATCGGCGGCAGCCTTCGGATGGCTCCGGCTGCCTCGTCAGTGCGGGAGCCGGAGGCGGATTCGATGGCGTCATCGAAGGAGAATCCATCCTCGGCATAGCGGCGAATCATCTTGATCACGTAGGACAAATCATCGATCCAGCGCGGATGGGTGAGTTCCATCTCCTGCTGCGCCCGCACACCGTTCTCCCGCAGGAACGGCTCCATATGCGTCTTCCAGAACACCCGGCCCGCCTGGTCGGCACGCAACCGTTGAGCGACATCGCCGGCTGAACCCGAGGTGATGATCCGAAGCACCCGGGGGCGCTTGCGCACCAGCTGGGCGAGCTCCCACACTTCACGCGCGGACGCGACGGTGCGCAAGTTCGACATGTCGGTCTTCAAGCGGTTCTGCAGACGCTCCCCCGCCGCGCCGAGCCATGTGCCGCACATCGTCTCGAGCACGCCGTAGAGGGTGAAGGCGTTGATGAAGTACGGCATGTAGCCGACGTGCATGTCGTGGAAGAACCTCAGGCGGTGCTGCATTTCGGCGTGCAATGTGTGGCGGTCGAGCGCTGTCAGGTCGATGGCACGGGCTCGGTTGAACTCGACGATGCGCGCGTCGGCCATCCGGCGCGCGCGTTTGCGCATGTCGCGCAGCTCGGCGACGGTCGCCCTGCCCCAAAAGGCGGTCGACATGGCCATGCGGACAACGGAGCCATAGTTGCCGAAGGGATTTCGATACGCGGCCTGGTCGACATCCTCGCTCGCGAAGCGCGCGGTAATGCGCTTCTCATCCTTGGTCCCGATGCTCTGGCTGAGCAGGTAGCTGGTGTAGGAGACATTCAAGTACACATAACCTTGGAGGTACCCCATCTGCCCGGCGATGTCGCCGGTATCACGCACACCCGTAGCCCGCACACAATCACTGTGCACGTTGTGTTGATAATACTCGGAGAACGAAAGGCCCAGTGGTGTCATGACACCGGTGAAGATCTCACCGATATCCATCCTCGACCACAGAGTGCCCTGCCGCACAGCGTCGAGCTGCTGCTCCCGGTAAGGACTGCGGCACAAGGGCTTCGGCGGCTCAACGGTGATGGGCCGAGTCTGCAGCAGATACAGCGCGCCGCCCTGCACCGCCCATTCGATGTCCTGCTCTGCGCCGTACTGCTCGCGTACCCGCACCGCAAGTGCGGCGAGTCCGGCCAGTTGCTCGTGCGACAGGCAAGCAACGCCGCGCAGTTCCTCGGGGACTCTGACCAGCTCCACGATGCCCGGCGCCACTGACACAGTCTTGGTGACCTTGTATCGGACGCTCTGGTCGGTCACACGCCCTCCGGCCGGATCAACCGTAAACGAGTCCGCGCTCACCCGTCCCGAGACAAGTCCTTCTCCGAGTCCCCACACTGCGTCCACCACAAAGCGGTCGGTGCGCCCACTGATCGGATCCCGGGTGAACAGCACACCCGCGGCCTCGGCCTGAACCATCTGCTGGATCACCACAGCGATCGAACCGGCAGCGTCGGCACCGCGGTAGGCGGCCACACGGTCAGACCACAGCGACGCCCAGCACGCTTTGACCGCCTCGAGAACCGCCGTGGCGCCGGAGATATCCAGCACGGTGTCGTATTGCCCGGCGAAGGATTGCGCGGCCGAATCCTCGCGGCAAGCCGAGGATCGCACCGCGACGCGCGGTGCGCCCAGTGCCGTGTAGGCATCGAGGATGGCTTCCCTGATTTCGGCGGGAATCTCGGCGGCCAGCAGACGAGCTCTGATGGCTTCGGGCGCGCCTGCCAACGCTCGGTCATCGAGACCGATCTCGCTCCGGAAGCGATCGAACAATTCCGTGGTGAGGCAAAAAGCCGGCGGCACCGGCAGCCCGGTCCGGATCATCTCGTCGAGGCGAGCTCCTTTGCCGCCCAACGATTGCGGGGATACCAGCCCCGGTTCGCCGAGGACGATAATCAAGTCACGCGCGGTCTGGCGGGTGGCAGTCATGACAGGAGCTCCTCGGTGTCAGTCTGCGATGACGGATTACGTCCGGCGAACGAGCAGAACTGCTCGCCGGGGATCAGGCGGCGCACCTCGACATCGGCGAAACCTGCGGCTGTCAGCTGCTGGGCCAGCTCGGTGGCAGCGGGCAGCGGGCCGCCGAAGTCGGCGAACTCGAACCACAGGCCGAGCACTTCGGTGCTGAGATTTCCACCCCTGCACGCGGTGGTGAGCAGAAGTCGCCCGCCGGGTTTCAGCAGCAATCGCACGCACTCGAGCAGCTTTGTGCGCTCCTCGACGGCGAAGTAGTAGATGTTGTTGTGCATCGTGACGATGTCGAACAGTTCAGACGAGGCGAACTCGCGCACATCCGAGCACTTGACCTCGACGCGATCCGCCAAGCCCCACAGCGCCAGATTGGCGGCGGCCTCTGCGGCGACCTCGGCCTGATAATCGATGGCGACGGCGGTCAGACCGGGATTGAGCGATGCCGCGTGGCGCACGTACACCCCGCTGCCGCAACCGATTTCCAGCAGGCGTACCGGCCCGGTTGGAGCCAGCACGCCTTCGACCGCTTCCTCGAGGAACGGCTGCACGATCCGGCTGGACCGGGCGATGATCGAGCCGTCCTGATCCGACATCGTCAACCTGGCGCCGCTACGCACCATGGCGGGCCCGTTCAGCAGGACCGGAAGATGAAAGCGCACCAGCTCTTCCAGCGCGGCGGCGACCGCGTCGTTGCGGGGCCGCGCCAGCGCTTTGGCTCGGCGGCTGGACAGCCGATAGCGGCCCTCAGAGATCCCGAGCTCGCCGAGCCGCACACCAAGATCGAGCCACGCGCCCAACAGCCGGCGATCACCCACAATCCCGATTGCGTCGGCGATGGCATCGAGGTCCCGCGGGGCGCCGGAGAGTTCTTGCAGCACACCCTGGTCCAGCGCCGCGACGAGAAAACTCGCACGGTACAGCGGAGTAGCGAAGCTCCTTGCCAGCGACAACAGCAGCGGCAGGCTGCCCGCGGCATGTGCTTTGGTCAGCGTGGAGAGTTTCATGGTTGCATCCTTCGGCGATTGCGGGCCGGGGCCGTCGATCCGGGGGCGGGCGTATAGCGGGTGAGGTCGTCCCGCAGCTCGCGGAGCAAGCTGAAGCGGTGCGGGCCGACAAGATAGAAGTGGCCGCCGGGGAAGTGGCCCCGACGCATCGAGCCGGTGGTGTACCGGCGCCACTGGCTGGCCTGCTCCGGCCCGGCGAGACGGTCACCCGCGGCGGAGAACACGGTCAACGGACATTCCAGCGGCGGCCGGGGTTGTGGGCGATAGGTCTCGCAAGCACGCAGGTCCGCGCGCAGGGTGGGGAGCCGACGGTCGAACTGTGATCTCGCACCGGAACCGAGTAGTCCACCCAGCTCCCGAACCCAGGCCAGGAGCTCGTCATCGGACAGTTCTGCGCCGAGTGGGGTCCCGTACAGGTGAGGAGCACGACTGCCGGAAACGAAAAAGTGTGTGGGGTCAGGCGCGTCGAGCTCGCGTAGGACACATGCCAACTCGTAGGCCAGCAGCGCGCCCATGCTGTGACCGAACACCGCGTAGCGGTCGAGTAGCCCCTGATCGATCAGCGCCGCTGCGGCCTCGCGCGCCAGTGCCCGGATATCGGTCGAGGCAGGCTCCCACAGGCGAAGCCCGCGCCCGGGTAGCAACATCGGAACGATATGAACATCCGGGCCCAGATGGTCCGGCCAGTCCCGGAAGACCGACGGTGCGCCACCCGCGTGGGCGAAGCACACCAGCCGGATAGTGGCCTGACGGGCACCGGCACCAGCACCGGGGAACCAAAGACCATTCGGGTCCGGTGCCGGCTGTTGCGTATGGAGCTCCAATGGCACCGTCGGCATGGCTTTGCTCACCCGGCGAGGCGCCTGTAGTCGATCTTGCCATTGGCATTGCGCGGCAAGGTTTCGACGCGAATCGCTTTGCGCGGCAGCATGTAGCGAGGGAGGTATTCGGCGCAATGACGTTTCAAGTCGAGGAGTGTCAGCTCCGGCGCACCGGGGCGGACCGTGTAGAAGGCCGCCAGCTGCCCAGCCGAGCCTTCTCCGGCGACGATCACCACTGCCTCGTCGATCGAGGAGTGTCGCACGATCACCGATTCGATCTCGCCGAGCTCGGTGCGGTACCCGGACAGTTTCACCATCCGGTCCTTGCGGCCGTGATAGATGAGGTGGCCGTCGACCCAACTCACCAGATCACCGGTCGGGTGGCGGCGCTGCCGATGCTGCTCGGCCATCGGCTCTCGCTCGCGTCGCCAATACCCGGGCGTGACGCAGTCGCCCTCGACCACCAACTCCCCGACGCCGGGGCCGTCGATCGGCAGCCCGTGATCGTCGACGACCAGCAATTTGGCACCGCCGACAGGTAGACCGAGCGGTAACGGCTCCGCACGGTCGAGATCATGCGCCGTCACCCGGTGGTAGGTGCACACATTCGTCTCGGTGGGGCCGTACAGGTTGTAGAGCTGGGTCCGCTCGGGCAGCTGCGCCGCGAGCTCGAGCAGCCGCGGTTTGGGATACACCTCGCCGGCGAAGAGCACATAGCGCAGGCCGCGAACGATGTCGGGGGTCAGCGCACCGCATGCGGTCAGCAAAGTCAGGATCGACGGCACCGAGTACCACACGGTGACGCCGTGTTCACGGATACCGGCGGCCAGCGCCGCTGGATCGCGGGCCAGCCCATCATCGATGATCCACATCGCTGCGCCGACCGATATCGCGACGAACAGGTCGAACGTGCTGAGGTCGAAGTTGAACGAAGCGTGGTTAGCGAAGACATCCGTGTCGCCCACATCCAGCTCGTCACAAGCCCAGTCGATGAACGCGCCGAGATTGCTATGTGAGATCTGCACGCCCTTCGGCATACCGGTCGACCCGGAGGTGTAAAGAATCGCGGCCAGGCTGGACGGCGTCACCGCCATGCGCGGCACCTGGCCCGACCCGGCGCCGGCGATGAAGTCAGACCACGGGACCATCCGGACCTTTGCGGAAATGCCACTGATTCGGCCGACGACCACTACCGCGCGGACCGAGGCCGGCAGGTCCAGGTGCACGATCTGATACAAATGCCGCTCGTCGGTGACGAGCAGGATCGGATCGGTATCCGCAACAATCGTTGTCACCCGGCTCGCCGGGTGCGCGCCGTCGACGGCTACATACGCACAACCGCGGTGTAGCGCCCCCAGCATCGCCTGGACATACTCTGGGCGTTTGTCCATCCAGATAACCACCCGATCACCCAGCGCAGCACCCAGTTCTCCGAGGCGGTGCGCAACGGCGTGCACCGCGGTGGCGAGCTCACCGTAGGTGAGCGTGGTCCGCCCGAGCAGCGCCGGACGGGCCGCGTGCTCGTCGGAGGTGATGTCCGGCAGGCAGATGACCCGGTCGCTCACTGCAGTACCCCGGTTTCCCGGCCCGCGTCGATGAAGATCTGGGCGGCCAGCGCCAAGTCCTCGGGCGTGTGCTCGGAGGTCACACTGACCCGCAGCCGCGCCTCACCGAGCGGGACACCGGGGAAAACTACTGTCTGGCAGAACAATCCACGCGCACGCACGGCCCGACCCATCTCCATGGCCTTGCGCTCGTCTCCGACAACGATCGGCAGGACCGCGCTCTGGGTGCGCTCCAGGTCGAAACCGGCAATGTTGAGGTAGCCGCTGAGACTGCGAATATTGTTCCACAGCAGGGTGATTCGCTCAGGTTCGCGCTCCATCACGTCGATTGCGGCGATCAGCCCCGCCACCACACCGGCCGGAATGGTTGCGGCGAACACATACGAGTTGGAGTAGAAGCGCAGGTAGTCGATCACTTCTTCGTCACCGACGACGAAACCACCCATACCTGCCAGGGTCTTGCTCATGGTGCCGAGTTCCAAATCGACCTCGCCCTTCAGACCGAAGTGCTCGGCGGTGCCGGTCCCCCTGACGCCGAGGACCCCGGTGGCGTGCGCGTCGTCGACCAGCACCCGCGCGCCGTACTGTCGGGCCAACTGCACGATCTGCGGCAGTTCGCAGATATCGCCGTGCATGCTGAACACGCCGTCGGTGGCGATCAGCATGCCCCGAGCCTGCTCGGCGCACCGATCCAGGACGCTCTCGAGGTGCGCCATGTCATTGTGGCGGTAGATCCGGCGCAGCCCACCGGACAGTTTCCAGCCGTCGACGATGCTCATGTGGTTGAGCTTGTCCACGATGACCGCGTCGTTTGGCCCAACCAGCGCGGAGATCGCACCCAAGTTGGCGGCATAGCCGCCCGGATACACGATGGCGGCCTCGCGCCCCTTGAAGGCGGCGAGCCTGCGCTCCAGTTCCTTGTGTAGGTGGTTGGTTCCACCGATGATGCGACATCCGGTATTGGTGGCACCGAATTCCCGGGTGGCGGCGCAGATCGCATCGATAACCTCCGGATGGTTAGCCAGGCCGAGATAGTTGTTCGAGCCGAACATCAGGAATTCGCGAGTGCGACCGGAGATTTCGTCGTGGATCCGGGCCCGGTTGGTGCACCGCGACCGCAGCGGCATGCCGTACCAGTACAAGTGCTCGGCTTCGCGATCACGGCGATGCGCTGCGAACTCCGATGCCTTGGCGAACAGATCGGGTTTATCGCTGACCAGGAAGTCGCGCATCGAGCGGCCGTCCCAGGTGGTGACCCCGGCAGGCCCGAGCGGATCCAGCTCGCCGATCGCCAGTTCCGGCTCCTGCTCTGACATTTCCTCAGCGACCGCGGCGGGCTCCGCCGGCACAACGCCGTTGGCCACACCTTCGTCGTGAGCTTCCAGTTCCTCGATCAGCGCGTTCAGCGTCGTCACCGTGATATCGGAGGTGAGATTGGCGGGCAGTCCCAATTGCTTCGCCGCGTCCCCGATGATCGCGATGAGCACAACCGAGTCGATACCCAGCTCCCCCTCGAGATCAGCCGTTGGATCGAGTTGGTCGCGCCGGTAATGCGTGTGCCGCATAGCCATCGCGATGACCACCTCGGCCACCGTTTCCACCGGCGCTGTCGTCTCAGCCATCGAATGTCCCCTACTTCCCACGAAAACGGTCGATCAGGTCCGCGATCACCGCGACTGAACGGAAGTTGTCCGGCCTGACCTCCTGAAGCGGAATGACAATCCCGAATTCTGCCTGAATGGCATGCACCAGATCGAATACTTCAGCGGAAGAGATGATGTTCAACTCCAAAAGCGGCGTATCCGCGGACAAACCTTCACTATTTCCATCCAGCCACGAATCGGCGATACATTCGAGCAGAAAATCTTGTGCTGTCACAGCTACTCCAATATCGCAGTCAGCGGCCACGGATGTCTCATAAACAATCTGACCTTATACCCACCACGCTGACGTTTCCGCTGACGAGCCACTGACAGACTGCCAGGTGTCGGCTACCACAAGCCGGTCCTCGGACCGCAGTGAAAAATTACCAAGATCGCCTCTGCGCGATAGTTGTGACCCCTCATTAAAATCGGCCTTGCCAGGGGGCAATTCCGAGCATGAGAGAGGTTCGACAATGGCGCTCAGCCTGTCCTGGGACGCACCCGCCAACACCAGACGGGACGACCTGCGGCACACCGGGGCCGTCCATATCGATCTACTTGGATCCGTTTCCCTCGTCACCGCCGAAGGACGCACCGAAATGCGAGCCGACAAGATGCGAGCGATGCTGTCCGTGCTCACGCTCAGAGCCGGCAACACCGTCTACTACGCCGAGCTCGCCGAAGAATTGTGGCCGGGCGAGGTTCTCAAGAATCCTCGAAACGCAATTCAGGCGCAAGCTACACGCATTCGAAAGACAATACAAAAATGTGTGGCAGCGGTCAGAGAGCCGGTGGTGTTACGAGCAGTACAGAACGGCTACATGCTCGATATCCCACGCGCTGCCGTGGACGCCAATCGGTTCCTCGATCACACGACACGCGGATTCAGCGAGCTGACCGCCGATCCGGAGCGCGCCCTGCGGTCGCTGCAGCAAGGGCTGCGACTCTGGCGCGGGCCCGCACTTCTGAACACACACGGCGGCGAAGGATGCCGATCCGCAGCCGCGTTCCTCGAGGAGCAGCGCCTCCTCGCATGGGAGGATTTGGTCAGCGCGCACCTATTGCTGGGTAACAATCGCGAGGCCACCGTTGAATTGCAGCGACTGCTCGCCGCCCACCCGTCGCGCGAGCACCTGTGCGAACTGCTGATGCTGGCGCTCTACCGCACCGGCCGCCAGTCCGAGGCCCTACATCTGTTCCATGAGGTCAGACAACGCTTGGATGCGGAACTCGGGGTCGAACCGGGCCGCGCGCTACTGCGCCTGTACGAGAACATCCTCTCGCAGGACAGTGCGCTCGACTCGGATGCGGCGGTCCTAAGACGTGCGGAAGCCAACCTGCGTCCGGTATCGCAAGCCAGGATGACCGCCTGACACCGCCGCGCGTCAGCGGTACGTATCGTCTGCTTTCTCGAATACACGACCGACTATGGCAACCGCATTGGAACCGGGGACCAGGCCCCATTCCTTGCGTATGCCACGGCGAGAAACACATTCGCCCGGCGATCTATTGATGTGCATCAAATTTGACCAATCGAACAAGTTGACAATGGTAGCGAACCCTCGGCTCCGCAATTGCCTGAATAGGCCGCTGTGAAATCTCACCGCCGTTCGACAATCAGAACACGAAATGCCAAAACTCCTGGCAGATCAGAAGTTCTGGCCAACACACTATGTTCTTATTGACTGGTCCCGAACCTGGGATGCAACAATCGCACAATCGAGGATGAAAATATGAACTCCAGAATTATCCGCTCGCTGACCGTCACCGCGTTCGCACTGTCCGCCAGCGCACTCGGGGCGGGCACAGCCGCTGCCGCTACCACCGCCGCCCCGGTCTCCGGATCGGCGGAAGTGTGCTTCGACATCCCGTCGGGCTCGGCTGGCGTATTCAAATTCTGCCTGTAACCGGCTAGCCGAGTTACATGCGGCGGTGGCGACAAATTGCCCCGGGGAGCGATTTTCCAAAATTGCAGTTCGGAGTCGTCACCGCCGCACACCGGTCCGCACATGAAGAAAGGCCAGCGGCAACCACGGATATAACCGGACGCGCTCACCAGCCAAAGCAATCTAACTCCGCCCGCACAGCTTCCGCCACGTCGTCGCCACTATCCTCGAGGACGCCGGATTGTCTGCCCGCATCACCCCCGATGTTCTCGGCCATGCCGACCCAGCAATGACCCAACGTCACTACATGGCACGCGGGCGCACGCACCAGGCAGCTGCCGATGCGCTCGACCGCGCCGTGCAAGGCGTCGAGGAGTAGGCCTCGACTCCGCTGAATGGGCAATGGAGCAACACCGTAGAGCCCAACCGACTCATGCAATTTCCTTGGGCGTGCTGCCGCTCGCCGAATGCGAGTCGCCGCCCGACATCGAGCGCCGCACATACATCGCGTCGATTCGACTGGGACTTAGTTGGGAAAACGAGTCAGGCCGGGTTTCGAAGCGATCTTCGAAACCCGGCCTGACCTGCAATACAAGTGGAGCTAAGGACTCGAACCCCTGACCCCCACAGTGCGAGGTTAGAGTTCGACCACGATAAGCCGACTACACAAGGAACACAGCCGCCGCGGGCAGGACTGGCGTTATCCCCGTTCGCGCGGGTAGGGCGGCGACGACGGAAGCACCGTCCAGTCGGACGATTCGGGCTCATCCCCGCTCGCACGGGCGAGCGGCATTTCTCGCTTCAGCCGCACCGCCCGTCCCATCCATCTCGAGGTGATTGTCGGCATCGATGCGTGCCTGGGGGGACGAACGTGGCAACCCGTGCTGGACGTTGCTCCCGGTGTCGTCGAGGACTATCGATCGCAGCCAGCGATCGAGGGCCGCGAAGTCCTCGCCGGTAAGCCCTCGGAACGACTCGACCTGCCACAGGAACGCGGGACCGCGATGATGGACAGCCACCCAGGAGCGGTCAGCATCGGTGATCTCGTCGTCGACCCAGGCGAACGGACGCCCGGCCGCCCAGTCCACCAGGGTCCGGGTCTTCCAGCACAGCCCGAACCAGCGGTCCTCGCGTTCGTGCTCAGCAGCGGGTTCCGGCCAGCGCACGACCGGCAGCCGGGGCAGCCCGAGCCGGGGCGCGATCTCGGCGTTCGCCTCGTCTTCCCATGTCGTGGCCCAGACCAGCTGGCACGGCAACTCTGCCAGCCGACAACCTGCCCCGAGGCTGAGCCGCGAGAAGCGTGCGTCCGATACGGCGTTGCGTGGCCCGCGTCCGGGGTCTTCGCCGAACGGCAGAAGCGGCCCGTCGACATCGAGGAACAGCAGTGGGTGGTGCGAGTGATCGGTCATGCCGCCGTCTCGATCAGAGTGAGAGATGCTCTCACTAGACCACACCGGACATAGCAGGTCGGTCAGGATTCGAACCCAACTCGCTGGGTCATCGCCAGTGTCGTGCCGCCACGAACCTGTGGATCACCCCGATCGGCGTGACTGCTCGAACAGCTTCTTGAATTTAATTCGGTCTCGCCATTGTTCCGCCCGACGCCGGCGAGTTGGTCGGCGAACGCGGACTGGGCCGCGGCGATCAGATCCGCTGATACGTCAGGTGTGGCGTCCATGATCTCGAGTAGCGCGTCCTGGACGTCACTGTTGAGCGACAAGTGGGTCCGGCCGCGGCCCTGCTGGGCTTCACCGAGTGCCCATTCGAACTGCCGGCGCAGCTCGGCGTCGGTGCGCGGCCCGGAAGATCGGCACATGCTCGTGGCGTCCTCGGTGTTATTTGTTGAGCGGTTCGGACAGAACCTCGCGGGATAACTGGGTTCACCCTGATCCTGCCAACGAGCCCTCCTGCGCACAACAGAGGTGCCCAGGTTGGTCCAGAAGCAGCATGAAGTCGAGATAGGTTGAGTCCGGACGTGATACGACTCGCCTCGACCGATGAGCTGGTCGAGGCGAGTCCTTCCCCGTGCACCCACGCGCCGCCGCCACGTCGCGGGGCGCGGTCCAGCCTAGGCTCTGCAGGGCCACCGGCGCAGGAGCCGCGCCCGCCGACTGGATATCGGATCTACGGTCGCTTGATAGCCACTGCCACAAGCGACTTCGCGGATCGCTCTGCTGTCCGCCACACGGGATACGAAGGCCGAGCTTCGCGATTCCCCATAGGGAGTAGCGACTTCGGCTGTATCAGCGCAAACCTGATATCGAGAGACGGCGCACGGGACCACTCAGAGTCCAGTTCGACTCACACGCGCGGACTACCCAACAGGTCGGACGGTTGGCGCCGTCGCATCGATCCCAGGCGCGTTGCGGCATCGGTCGGGCAGAGCGGGACTCCGCCGCACAGGTCGGCGTTGACGGCGGACGTGAAGAAGAGACTGCACCTGACCGACCGCACGGACCACTCTCCCAGCAACCCGGTGGAGGGGAATCACGGGGCACTGGACAGGTGATCAGATTCAAAACTGTGGAGTTTCTGTGAAGTTTGACCAAACCACGTCAAATCTCCGGGTACAAGAAAACCCCCTCCGACCCAGGTCAGAGGGGGTTTTCACTGTCGGGCTGACAGGATTTGAACCTGCGACCACTTGACCCCCAGTCAAGTGCGCTACCAAGCTGCGCCACAGCCCGTTCTTGCGCCCGTCTCCGGGTGCTCGAAAAGATTACCTCACCCCTTGGCGAAGGTACTAATCGGCTGGTAGATGCACCTTTTTCGCGATCTGGACGAGCGGCCACCAAGGATGCAACGCTCCAACGGGAGCGCCGAGATCCTCGGGGTACCACGCGGTTCCGTGTGGTCGCATAGCGGAAGAGGGACGCCTCGGTGCCGGATCGGCAATGTGCCATACTCGCGTCAGGTGGCATCGAGTCCTTCGACGCTCGACCTACCTCGGCCGCGGTGAAGATCGACCCGCATCGCCTTCCTGAGCGCACATTCTGCGACGAGTACAAGATGCACCTCTCCCCCGCTTCGCCTCCGCAGTTGGGCGCGTTGCATCTGCCCCGTGGTCAGTGGCCGAAGCGGCGCCCTACCGATTACCCGAGTTCGCCAAGTCTTCGATCAGCAACAGAACGGAGTGAAAGTCCATGTCTACCAACTCGATTACCACCGGCGCCGAGCGAACGATCATCGAGAACACACTCGATCGCAACCGCGAAGCGCTCATCGCGACCGCACGCGGCCTGTCCGACGATGACGCCCGCCGACGGCTCGTCGCGTCGCTGACGACGCCGATCTCCTTGATCAAACATGCCGCTGCGGCGGAGCGGATCTGGTTTCAGCGGTTCTGGGCCGGACTCGACGAGACCGAGTGCGACGGATACTCGAGCCGGGACGAGGGCACCTTCGTCGTTGCCGACGGCGAATCACTGGACGACGTGATCGCCGAGTTCGAGCGGGCCAGCGCGCGATCACGGGTGATCGCCGCCCGCTTCGACCTCGACGAGACGAGAGACAATCCCCGCGAGGGGACGGTCAGCATGCGATGGACACTGCTCGCCATGATCGAGGAATTCGCTCGCCACGCAGGTCACGGCGACATCCTCCGTGAACAGATCGATCATCCGACACCCTGAGAACCGCAAATATCGCCCATCCGGCTAACTATTAGCTACCTTAATGGATGTGCGCACGACCCCAGACGACTCCAGGTTGCCCGATTCAGTCGCATCCTCGACGACGCTGGGGCAGTCCTATCGAACCAGCGACCGCTATGTGGTCGGGCGTGAGAAGGTCCGCGAGTTCGCCCGCGCGGTTCAGGACGACCATCCCGCTCACCGCTGCGAGCGAGCGGCCGTCGACTGCGGTTACGGCGGTCTCGTCGCGCCACCGACCTTCGTCTCGATACCAGCGCTTCTCGCCCAGATGGATATGTTCGATCGAGTCGCCCAGAGCTGTGACCTCAGCCGGATCACGCAGACCGACTACTCCCTCACCATCGACAGGCCGATCCTCGTGGGCGACTCGTTGCGCTTCGAGGTCGAGCTCGATGCGATCCGAAAGGTGTTCGGAGGCAACATCTTCGGAATCAAATGTTCGGTCGTCGACCAGCACGGCGATCAGATCGTCACCACACGCACATCATTCGTCGGCCGGTCGGAGGTGAACATCGCCACGTCGCGCATATTCGAGGGAGTGCGGATGCAGAACTTCCGCCATGGCACGTCGATTCCACGACAACACCACGCACCCGAGCATCCTGCGCCGCACCGTCGGGCAACAATCGCGAACCCGGGCCGGAATATGGTGCCGTTCAGCGCGGTAGCCGTCGGCGACGAGCTTCCGTCGAGAACCGTCACCGTGAGGCTCGGCGATCTGGTCAACTACGCGGGCGTGGCGGGCGACCCGAACCCCATGCACTGGAACAACGCGGCGGCGGCATCGGTCGATCTGGAATCGCCTGTCGCACAGGGCATGCTGATGGTCGGCATAGGTGCCGGGTATGTGACCTCATGGGCGGGCGATCCCGGCGTGGTCACCGAATACGCGGTGCGCCTGGCCAGCCCGGTCTATGTGCCCAACAGCGGAGCCACGGTCGAGTACACGGGCAAAGTCAAGGCTGTCGATCCCGACCGCAAGACCGCGACGATCGCCATCACCGCACAACAGAATGGCAAGAGGATCTTCGGACGAGCGGTAGCCGTGATCCAGTGCGCGGATCGATAGCCCACCTCAGCCGTCAAGGCAAATGTCGAGCAATCCGTCACTGACGCGAAGGCGCTCGGCCATCGTGACGAGGATGTCCATGGCCTCGTGTGACAATCCCACGGCACGCAGCAACAGTGCGCGCGGCTCCCCGAGTTCCAGCTCGCGGATGAGCCTGTGATCGTCGGCTTCCGGATGGTTCGCCGCGAGGAAGAAGTAATCGGGCGTGACCTGGAAATACTCGGCCAACGCCGCCACAGTTTTCGGGGACGGGTTGTCGCGATGCCCCGACCGCAGCTGTGACAAGTACGGTGCGGAGATGCGGTGACCGGCCGCCTGCAGCATGCGCGCCACGTGGCGGTTCGTGCATAGACGAACGTCCGGCTCGGATGGGTTGTCGAAGAGCTCATTGAGGCGGGCGGCGAAGTGCGTCACAGCGGTTCCTCGGCGTCATGGTGATCAAAAGACCATCATGAGAGGTGGACTGTGATTCCGGCAATAGTCCTAGCAAACTTGCGGACCTCATCACAGAAACTCGACAGGCAGTCTGTTCGGCTTGACGACCGCTGACTCAACAGTGCCCTGGGCTATGCAAAACTGCATAGAAGATGTCCCCGCCCGTATCGAGGTGCTCACGGCGCCGGTGAAGGAGGCCTGACGGTGGGAGCTCGTACCGATACGCGCCAGAAGATGCTGTGCGGTGCGATCGAACTCCTGGGCGAGCGCGGTGCGGCGGGCGTGACCGTCGACGCGGTGCTCGCGCGCAGTGGCGCTCCGCGCGGCTCGGTGTACCACCACTTTCCCGGCGGACGTGCCGAGATCATGACCGAATCACTCACTCTCGCAGGCGATACGATCAGCGCTCTCATCACTGCGGCAGCCGATCGCGGCGCCCTCGGAGTGCTGGCCGGGATCGCCGAATTCTGGACGGCGACCCTGCTGGCATCCGATTTCGAGGCGGGGTGCCCAGTGGTGTCGGTGGCGGTCGGCGGATCCCCCGAAGACCACCACTTGCAACCCGAAGTAGCCAACATCCTGCACCGTTGGCACGACACCCTGACCATCGCGATCACCGCGGAAGGTGTCGCACCGGCGCGTGCGGCGCGCTTGGCCACGATGGCGATCGCCGGTGTGGAAGGGGCGGTTATCCTGTGCCGCGTCGACCGCTCCACTGCCCCGCTCGACGAGGTTGTCGAAGAGTTGCGCGTACTGCTCGCCACCGCCGTCGACAACTAGGTCAGTAGGTCGGCCATGGTCCGCCCCGGACCGGCTTGGTGGCGGTGACGCGGTGCTCGTTGTCCCGGAAGCGGGGTTCGTAGTGGGTGAAGAACACCTTGGCGACCAGGTCACGGCGGCTGCGAACGCCGGTCTTGTCGAAGATGGCCTTCAGATGCTGCTGCACGGTGTGTGCCGAGACGGTCATGTCCTGGGCGATCTGTGAGGTCGACGCGCCCTGCAGCACCAACCGGGCGACGTCGCGCTCGCGCTCGGTGAGCCCGTAGGCCGACATCAGCAGCGGGTAGATACGGCTGGGATGGGCGGGTTCGATGATCACCGCGACCCTGGTCTGCCCCGTCGAGGTCAGGCGGGCGCCGTGCAGCACCACCCAGGTGCCCGACCTGGACAGCGCTCGCGAGACGAGCACCTCGTCGGGGCGGTCCTCGGCCGCATTGCGGAACGCACGGGCGGCGAGGGTGACCACCGCGCTCGGCAGCTTCTGGCGATCCCAGTCACCGTCGGGCAGATCGGCTATCCAGCGCTGTACGCCCGCACTGGCCGATTCGATCTCGTAGGCCGAATCGAGCACCAGCAGACCGGGTGAATCCGCGTATTCGGGTTCGTCGGCCTGCCCGATCAGCAGAGACCGGCGTACGCCGTCGGCCAGTGTCGGCGCCACCGTCGCCACGAACTCCTTCTCGGCGGGGTCGAACATCGCGGCGCCGGGTTCGCGATAGAGCGCGAGCGCTCCCCATACTTCACCGGAACGGGTGCGCAGGCGCGCGATCAATTCCTGGTCCCCACCCATCGTCATATTGCGTTGCCAGCGTTCACTGTTGGATGGGTCACCGCCGAGGGTGTCGTGCAGGGTCGACAATCCGGTCGCCGACCTGACGACGTCGACGATGCCGTTGCGCTCCTCGCCGTACTCCGCGGCCAGCCACTGCGGCGGAAACTCGGCGAGGCCGAGATGGAAGTGACTTGTCATCAGCAAAGACGCGGGATCGAGGGTGTACCAGCACGGCGTCCAGTAGTGCGGGACGGCGGTGGCCAACACCTCCGTCACCTGCTGCCACAGCGACACCAGGTCACGCGGCTCGCGGCACAGCAGTCCGATCTGGTCGGCGGCGCGTCGCATCGAATCCGTGCTCACCAGATCAACGGTAGGCCGTTGCCGGACCAGGGGAAATACCACGTTTGTGGAATATCGCTCGGACGGGAATGCTCCTAGCCTCGATATATGACGAATTCCGAAACCACGAATGTGCGACTCAGTCCGCCGCCGCCGGAATTGATGCGACTGATCAATCCTGTGGTTCGGCGCGTATTGGCGACCCGATGGCTCGGCAATCGCATCCGGCGGCAGGGAATAGTCGACATCACCGGCCGTCGCACCGGTCGCAGTCTGCGGATCCCGGTCTGTCTGCATCGAGTCGGTGACGAGACGCTGATCTTCACCGAGCGGCCGTGGCGCCACAATCTGGTCGGCGGCGCACCCGTCACGGTCACCCATCGCGGGCATATCCGTCACGGTCGTGCCGTGCTCGTCGATGCCGCACCGTCGCGAGTCGGCGCCGCGATGCGCGCGGCGATGGACGACGGTGCCCGCCCGTTCGAGCTCGGACTGAAGGTCACCCGTGGTTACGACCCGACCGCCGACGATCTCGCTGTCATCGCGCGCTCGATCATCCGAATCGATTTCGAGGACTGAGGAAACACCATGCGTATCAATCGAATCCAGCCCGACATCACTGTTCTCGCCGACGAACTGGAGGTTCCGGGTATCGGCCGTCTACCGGTGAATGCCTACGTTCTGCACGCGGCGGAACCCGTCGTCGTCGACACCGGACTCAGCCTTCCCGACCGTGGATTCATGGCGGCGCTGAGTTCTGTCATCGATCCCGCCGACGTGGAATGGATATGGCTCACCCATCCTGATCGCGACCACACCGGATCGCTGTTCGACCTGCTCGACGCCGCCCCGAACGCCCGGCTGATCACGACATTCCTCGGCCTGGGCATCATGTCGTGTGCTCGACCGGTCCCGATGGATCGGGTGTACCTGCTGAATCCGGGGCAGTCCCTCGACGTCGGCGACCGGCTCCTCACCGCGTTCCGGCCACCGCTGTTCGACAACCCGAGCACCGTCGGGTTCTACGACGAACGCAGCGAATCATGTTTCACCTCGGACTGTTTCGGTGCTCCGATGCCGAGCGCCGAACTCGCGACCGCCGACGACGTGGGTTACGCGCCGTCGGACGCGATTCGCGCGGCGCAGCATCTCTGGGCGGCGGTGGACAGTCCGTGGGTGCACGCCGTGGACGAGAGAAAATACCTTGCCACGGTGTCGGCTGTGCGCGCGTTCGACCCGCGACGGATACTCAGCACCCACCTTCCGCCCGCATCGGGACGCATGTCGCAGTACTGGGACATGCTTGCCGAGGCGCCGCAGGCAGAGCCGTTCGTCGGTCCTGATCAGGCTGCTCTCGAGCAGATGTTGGCGAGCTTCGAACCGTGAACGTCAGGCGGGGCGCAGGATCCTCAACGCGGCCCGCTCGATGCGGTCGGCGATTTCGGAGTACGACTCGTAGCCCATACCCGCCCGCACCAGCGCGCCGGCGTAGATCATCTCGAGCCATTCGATGACCTCGTTGTCGGCGTCGGGGCCGAGTGCGCGCGCGAGCCTGCCGCGGATCTCGATGCCGATGCGGGTGCGCAGGTGTTCGACGTCGGGGTCCGAGCCCAGGAGTGCGCCGGTGACCGCGCCGGACAACTCCTGCTCTTCGGCCACCAGTAGCGCGATGTTGCGTAGCTCGGCCAGCACCCGCACCGTCGGGTCGGGATCCTCGTTCGCGGGCGAGCCCGAGGCCAGTAGGCGACGCCAGAAGATCTCGGCGACCAGGTGCTCCTTGGAGGAGAAGTAGGTGTAGGCGGTCGCGGTGGCGACGCCCGCCTCTGCGGCGACCAGCCGAATCGTCATGCCGGAGAAGCCATCGCGTGTCAGCACCACCAGCGCGGCCCTGGTCAATCGATCGACGGTATCGGCCTGCTTACCGGTCAATCGACGCCTGGTTGCTTCGAGGCTGATGGAATCGCTTTCAGACATGCGTCCGGATGTTACTCGGCAGTTCCGATGCCTCGGTGAACCGCACTGCGTGGGCGGGTTGTCCGGGGTTGATTCGGAATGCGGTCCAGAATAGTATCTGGACACATGTCTGATGAACGAAACACCAGGTCCGCCGTCGGTAAGGTAGTCGTTGTCACCGGCGGCGCCCGCGGCATCGGACGGGCGGTCGCGAGCGCGCTCGTCGACGCCGGATCGGTCGTCGCCATCGGCGACATCGACGCGACCACTGTCGCCCGCACCGGAACAGAGATCGCCGCGACGGTGGCACTGCACCTCGACGTCACCGACCCGGCCTCGTTCGCGACCTTCCTCGCCGAGGTCGAAAAGACCTGCGGCCCTGTCGATGTGCTGATCAACAATGCGGGCATCATGCCGGTCGGCCGGTTCACCGAGGAGTCCGACGAGATCACCCGCCGGATTCTCGACATCAATGTCTACGGCGTCGCCCTCGGCACAAAACTCGTGCTGCCGTCGATGCTGGCTCGCGGTCGCGGCCACATCGTGAACATGGCCTCGATGGCGGGTGAGAACCCGACGCCGGGAATGGCCACTTACTGCGCGAGCAAGCAGGCCGTGCTCAGCTTCACCGAAACCATGCGCCTCGAGCACCGCGGCACCGGCGTGCGGTTCTCGGCGGTCCTGCCGACGTTCACCAGGACCGAGATGATCACCGGAACCCGCGCGCCGCGCGCCTTGCTCGCCGACCCCACCGACGTCGCCGCCGCGGTCGCCGCACTGATCGCCCGGCCACGACGACGCGTCTCGGTCACCCGCCTCGCGGGCGTGCTCGCCGCCTTCAACAAGCTGACCCCACGCCCGCTCGGCGAATTCATGGCACGCCGGTTGGGCGTGCACCGCACCTTCATCGATGTCGACCGCGATGCCCGCCGCGTCTACGACGACCGGCTCGCGACCGACTGACCGCTCAGGCGCCGGTGCGGGAGAGGATCACCACGGGGATCTCCCGCTCCGTCCACGACTGGTAGGCATCGAAATCGGCGTAGAGCTCGGTCAACCGCGGCCACAGCCGTTGCCGCTGTTCGGCATCGGCGACGTGGGCCAGGACCGGGTAGTGCTCGGCGCGGATCCGAACGTGCGCGTTCGGATCCGCGAGCAGATTCAGATACCACTGCGGGTGATTCGCCAGGCCGCCCTGTGAACCGACGATGACCAGATCCTGGCCGTCGACGAGGTAGAGCAGTGGCGCGGTGAAGATCTTGCCGGACTTGCGACCTCGATGTTCGAGCAACAGGGTCGGCACCGGCTTGCGGAACCCGGCGCCGATCCGCCAGTTTCCGCCGACGCGCCCGTTGGTGCGGCGATAGATCCACGCCTGCGCGCGCGATCCGTATCGGATGATCCACGTCGTCATCGGCGCGTTCAGCCCTTTCGGCTGATTCTTCGGCATACCCATCGACCGCACGCTACAGCGGTCGCGGACGGCCGCGTTCGGTGTGTGTCATTTCTTGCGCCGCTCCTGCGCGATCACCTTGCCGACGGTGCCGTCGAGTGTCGTCCCCGCCGGCCAGCCGACGTAGTGGCACAGGAACAGCGCGATCTCGCGCAGCTGTTCCTCGGACAACTCACCGTTGCGCAGTGCGGCGCCGATCTGGATCTCGGCGATGTCGAAACTGCCCTGCGCGGTGAGCGCGCCGAGCAGCAGCAGTCGCCGTTCACGCACGGTCAGCGCGGGCCGCGACCAGATGTCGGCGAACAGATGGTCGGCGGTGACGGCGAAATGATCGCCGGGGCCGTCGGCGAATTCCCAGCCGTAGACCTCGCTCATCTTGGCCAGGCCACGCTGGCGGACGTCGGCGGGAGTTTCTCCATTGGTGGTCATGATGTCTCCTTGTCGAGCACAGGGTGGGCGACGCCGAGGCCCTCGGCCAGGCGCGCGATGGCGAGTTGTGCCAGTGGCAGGTCGACGTCGAGCCGGTCACCGAGTTCGAGCGCCAGCGACAGGTCCTTCTCGCCGAGATCGCGCACGTGACCGAGGACGGGAAACCAGAAGTCGTCCGGCTCGATCGGCGCGGTGGTGTCGCGCAGCATGATCGCGCCCGGCCCGCCGGTCACCGCGTCGGAGTGCCGGACCACCTTGCCGAGCGCGGTGAGACTGATCCCGGCGGCCTCGGCGAGCCGCTGCGCCTCGGTGGTGGCGGTGAACGAGATGAAGTGGAGCAGGTTGCGCGCCAACTTCATTCGCGTGCCCGCTCCGACCGGACCGGCGTGCACGATCAGGTCGGCGAAGCAACCGAACGGCGCCCTGATCTGGTCCACCGCGGCGGCACTGCCGCCGACCATCACCGCCAGCCTGCCCTGGGTGGCGCCGGGCGCGCCGCCGCTGACGGGCGCGTCGACGAACTCGACCTCGTGCTCCGCGCAGCGGGCGGCCAACTCCTGCGCGGTCCGGTCACTGATGGTGGAGTGCACCGCGACGACCGTGCCCGGCGCCGCGGTGGAGAGGATGCCCGCCGGGCCGGTCAGGACCTCGGTCACCTGCGCGTCGTCGATGACGGTCACGCAGATGATCCGCGCGTGCGTCGCGACCTGCGCCGGATCGGCGACCGAACGCGCGCCCGCCGCGACGAACGCTTCGGTGACCTCGGCGCGGACATCACAGACCGCCAGCCCGCCCGGCCATTCCAGCAGCCGTCGCGCGATCGGCGCGCCCATATTGCCGAGGCCGATGAAACCGACCGGGGCACTGGTGGATTCGGTGGTCATCGGATGATCTGTCCGCCGTCGACATTGAGGATCTGGCCGGTGACCCAGCCCGCGTCGTCGGAGAGCAGGTACAGGCAAGCGCCCACCAGGTCCTGCGGGGTGCCCATTCGCTTGATCGGGATGCGCTTCACCATGTCCTTGACCATGTTTCCTGGCGTGACAGTCAGGGTGGCTTCGGTGTCGATCGGGCCGGGCGCGATGGCGTTCACCCTGATCTGCGAACCACCGAGCTCGGTGGCGAGCTGCTGGGTGAGGCCGTTGATGCCGACCTTGGCCAGCCCGTAGAAGCCCGAGTACAGCCAGGCGGCGGTCGAGGACTGGTTGACGATCGAGCCGCCGCCCGCCGCGATCATCGGCTGCCAGACCGCGCGCGTCACATTGAGCGCACCGTCGAAGTTCACGCCCATGAACTTCTTGTAGTAATCCCACGGCACGGTGAGCAGCAGATCGAGCTTCATCTCCCCGTAGATGGCCGCGTTGTTGACCAGATGGTTGATGGCGCCGAACTCGGCGACGGTGAATTCCGCCAGTGCGGCGGCGGATTCGGGATCGGCGACGTCGACGCGGCGGAAGGCCGCCGACCCGCCGTCGGCGACGATCTGCTTGGCCACCTCCTCACCGCGCTCGACATTGAGATCGGCGACAACGACATTGGCGCCCTCGGCGGCGAGCGCGGTGGCGTAGACCGCACCGATACCCTGTGCGGCGCCGGTGACGATCGCGGTACGACCAGTGAAACGTGCCATGGTTTTCAGCTCCTGAGTGTGGATGATTCGGTGAGGTCAGGCGGGGGTGGCGATCAGCTTGGTCTCGAGGTATTCCTCGAAACCGGCGACGCCCATCTCACGGCCGATGCCGGACTGCTTGTAGCCGCCGAACGGCGCGTCGGCGTGGTACCAGAGCCCGCCGTTGACGCTCAGGGTCCCGGTCCGCACCCCCGAGACCACGCGCTCGACCCGGTCCGGATCGGTGCCCCAGACCGAGCCCGACAGACCGTAGGGCGATTCGTTGGTGAGCCGGATCGCGTCGTCGTCGCCGTCGTGGGCGATCACGACGAGCACCGGCCCGAAGATCTCCTCCTGCGCGACGGTCGCGGAGTTGTCGAGCCCACTGATGAGGGTCGGTTCGATGTAGTACCCGCGCTCTTTGTCCGCGGGCCTGCCGCCACCGACTTCGATGTGCCCGCCTTCGGCGCGCGCGCTCTCGAGGTAGCGCTCCACCCGCGCTCGCTGCCGCTCGGAAATCAGTGGCCCGCAGACGGTTCCGGGCTTGTTCGGGTCGCCGGCCTTCAGGCCGCGCAGCGCACCAGCGGCCGCGCTGACCGCGGCGTCGTAGGACTCGCGCGGCACCAGCAGCCGGGTGGTGAGCGCACAGCCCTGGCCGGCGTGCACGGCGACCGTGAACGCGGTGTAGCTGGCCGCTGTCGCGATATCGGCGTCGTCGAGCACGACGGCGGCGGATTTGCCGCCCAGTTCGAGGAAGGTGCGCTTGAGCGTCGCCGACGCGCCGACCATCACCGAGCGACCCGTCTGGGTCGAGCCGGTGAAGGTGATCATGTCGACCCGCGGATCGAGGACCAACTGGGCGCCGATGCCGTGATCGGACGAGGTGACGATATTGATCACGCCCGCCGGGATATCGGTGTGCTCGGCGATGAGCGGGCCGAGCACGGCCGCGCACCACGGAGTGTCCGGGGCGGGCTTGAGCACCAGGGTGTTGCCCGCGGCCAGTGCGGGCCCGATCTTGGCCAGGTTGATCTGGTGCGGGAAGTTCCACGGCGTGATGGCGCCGACGACACCGACGGCCTCGCGCCGGACGACCCGACGGCTGGAGATGCCCATCTGGTCCCTGGTGCCGAGATCGGTTTCCCAGACGTAGTTCTCGGCCAGGTCGGCGGCGAAGGACAGATCCGCGATCGGTCCCTCCAGCTGCGGCCCGCTGGTCAGCATGACCGGTGCGCCGACCTCGGCGATCGTGATCGCCCGTAGTTCCTCCAGGTTCTCGCCGAGTACGTCACGTAGTTGACGTAGGCAGTGCGCGCGGAACGCCGGATCGCGCGACCACTGCGTCTCGTCGAAAGCGGTCCGCGCCGCGACGATAGCCGCCTCCATGTCGGCGCCCGAGGCGTCCGCGGCGTAGCCGAGCACCTCTTCGGTGGCGGGATTGATTGTCGCGAAGACACCGGAGCCACCCGGAATCAACTTGCCGCCGATCAACAGTGGTGTGCCTTCGGGGGGGACGAGGCCGTTCATAGCGGGGCTCCGATACGTGTCTGGACAGGTGTACGGAATATAGTTCGGTTTAATGACAAGACGCAAGACCGTACAGTCCATTGGTCTGTACACCCGACTGTAGTAGTATCCGGACACATGTCCGAAATCGCGCCTACCGGCATCGAAGCAACGCGCCGACGTCTGACCGAGAAGCAGGCCGATACCGTGGACCGCCTGACCGTCGCCGCTGTCGACGTGCTGTCCCGCGAGGGCTACTCGGGGACGACGATCCGGCTCGTCGCCGCAGCGGCCGGCGTCGGCACCGCCACCGCGTACACGTACTTCTCCTCCAAGGAACACCTGATCTCGGAGGTGTTCTGGCGGCGACTGGTCGCCATGCCCCCGCTGGAGGCAGGCGATGCCGATGCGACCACGCGCGTGGTCGCTGTCCTTCGGCAGGTCTCGATGCTGGTGGCCGACGAACCCGCACTGGCCGGGGCGGTCAGCAGCGCGCTGCTCGGCGACGATCCCGACGTGCATCACCTGCGAGTACGCATCGGCATGGAGATCCGCCACCGACTCGAGCAAGCGCTCAGCGCGAAAGATCCGGAACGCCTGGCCGCACTCGAACTGCTGTACTCGGGCGCGCTCCTGCAGGGCGGCATGGGCCTGCTGTCCTACGAGCAGGTCGCCGATCTGCTCGAAATGTGCGCGCGCCGATTGATGGCCGAGCCCGCCACCGACGACTGACGCGCTGGATTCGGGCCGATCGAGCCTTGTCGCACGGTCGCCACCGTAGTACTGTCCAGACACATGTCCATCAAGTGTCTGGACAGTATTCCGGGAAGGACGTTCCAATGACGCTGGTCAAACCGCAGCGCGTATCCGGAGGCGAAGAGGAACACGGGCACCTCGCCGAGTTCCGCACCGACCCGATCGCGCTGATGCGCCGCGTACGAGCCGAGTGCGGCGATGTCGGGGCCTTCGAACTCGCGGGACGCGATGTCGTCCTGTTGTCCGGCGCCGAAGCCAATGAATTCTTCTTCCGCGCCGGCGACGACGATCTCGATCAAGCCGCGGCCTACCCGTTCATGAAGCCGATCTTCGGCGAGGGCGTCGTCTTCGACGCACCACCGGAACGCCGCAAGGAGATGCTGCACAATTCGGCACTGCGCGCGGACCACATGCGTGGGCACGCGGGCACCATCGCCCACGAGGTGGACCAGATGGTCGCCCAGTGGGACGACGAGGGCGAGATCGACCTGCTCGAGTTCTTCGCCGAGCTGACCATCTACACCTCCTCCGCCTGTCTGATCGGCGTGAAGTTCCGCAATCAGCTCGATGGGCGCTTCGCGCACCTCTATCACGAACTCGAGCAGGGCACCGACGCCCTGGCCTATGTCGATCCGTACGCGCCGATCGAGAGCTTCACCCGGCGCGACGCGGCGCGTGTCGCCCTGGTCGAGCTGGTGCAGGCGATCATGGATCAGCGGGAGGCGAACCCGCCCGAGGGCAAAGACGACCGCGACATGCTCGATGTCCTCATCTCGGTGAAGGACGAGAACGGGGCACTGCGGTTCTCGGCTAGCGAGATCACCGGCATCTTCATCTCGATGATGTTCGCGGGCCACCACACCACCTCGGGCACAGCGGCCTGGACGATCATCGAGCTGCTGCGGCACCCCGAGACGATGGCCGGTGTCGTCGCCGAACTCGACCAGCTCTACGCCGACGGCGCCGACGTCAGTCATCATGCGCTGCGCCAGATTCCGAATCTGGAGGCAGCGCTCAAAGAGTCGCTGCGGTTGCATCCGCCGCTGATCGTGCTCATGCGGGTGGCGCGCGCGGAGTTCGAGGTGTGCGGACATCAGATCGCACCGGGCGACATGGTCGCGGCCACACCCGCCGTCTCCAACCGGATTCCGGAGGACTTCCCCGACCCCGACGCCTTCGATCCCGCGCGCTACCTCGATCCCCGCCAGGAAGACATCCTCAACCGCTGGACCTGGATTCCGTTCGGCGCGGGCAAGCATCGCTGCGTCGGAGCTCCGTTCGCGCTCATGCAGCTCAAGGCGATCTTCTCGATTCTGCTGCGGGACTGGGAGTTCGAACTCGCCCAGCCGTCCGACACCTACCGCAACGATCACTCGAAGATGGTGGTTCAGCTCGAGCAACCCTGCCGCGTCCGTTACCGCCGCAGGCAGCGCTGAGCGCGGGCGGAGAATCACTGTGACAGCGTCGTCCATTCCCAGCGGATTCGATTTCACCGATCCGGCCCTGTGGGAATCCCGCAACCCCGTCCAGGAATTCGCCGAGCTGCGCCGCACCGCCCCGGTCTGGTGGAACGCCCAGACCGACCCGCAGTCGGGCGGGTTCCGCGACGGCGGCTACTGGGTGATCAGCAAGCACGAGGACATCAAGGAGATCTCGCGCAATCCCGAGCTGTTCTCCTCCCAGCAGAAGGGTTCGGTCATCCGGCTGCCCGGTGAGGTGACTCCCGAGCAGATCGAACTCACCGGCGCCCTGTTGCTGAACATGGATCCGCCCAAGCACACCAAGATCCGCCGCATCATCTCCAAGGGGTTCACACCGCGCGCGGTCGAGGGGTTGCGCGCGGCGTTGACCGAACGGGCGGCGGCGATCGTGCACGCGGCACGGGCGGCAGGCGGCGGCGATTTCGTCGAACAGGTGGCGTGCGAGCTTCCGCTGCAGGCCATCGCCGAACTGGTCGGTGTCCCCCAGCAGGACCGCCGCAAGCTGTTCGACTGGTCGAACCAGATGCTCAACTACGACGATCCGGAGTACGGCGACGCCATCACGACCGACGCCTCGTCGACAGCGGCCATGGAGATCCTCGGCTACGCCTGGAACATGGCCGAACAGCGGCGCGCCGAACCGGCCGACGACATCGTCAGCACACTGGTGCACGCCGATCTCGACGGGGAGGCGCTGGGCTCCGACGAGTTCGGATTCTTCGTGATCCTGCTGGCGGTGGCGGGCAACGAGACCACCCGCAACGCCATCACCCACGGCATGAAGGCGTTCATCGACAATCCGGATCAGTGGGAGCTCTACAAGCGGCAACGCCCACGGACCGCGATCGACGAGATCGTGCGGTGGGCGACCCCGGTGACGGTCTTCCAGCGCACCGCGACCGCCGACACCGAGCTCGGCGGCCAGCTCATCCGCGCTGGTGAACGCGTCGGATTGTTCTACAGCTCAGCCAATTTCGACGAGGATGCCTTCGAGCGCCCGTTCAGCTTCGACATCCTGCGCGACCCCAATCCGCATCTGGCCTTCGGCGGCACCGGCACCCATTTCTGTGTCGGCGCCAACCTGGCCCGGCTCGAGATCGATCTGATCTTCAACGCCATCGCCGACGTGATGCCCGATCTGTCCCAGGTGTCGGAGCCGCAGCGGCTACGGTCTGGGTGGATCAACGGCATCAAACACTGGCAGGTCAGCTACGAGTCAGGAGAACGGGACTGATGAGGATCGCACTGCTGTCCTACCGGAGCAAGCCGCACTGCGGCGGACAGGGAGTGTATGTCCGGTACCTGAGCCAGGGGCTCGTCGAGCTCGGCCACGAAGTCGAGGTGTTCTCCGGCCAGCCCTATCCCGAGGATCTCGATCCGCGGGTGCGTCTCACCGAGGTGCCGAGTCTGGACCTCTACCGCGACGAAGACCCCTTTCGCACACCGCATCCCCGCGAGATCCGCGATCGCATCGATCTGCTCGAGCTCGCCACCATGTGGACGGCAGGGTTCCCCGAACCGCGCACGTTCAGCCTGCGCGCCGCCCGGCTATTGGCCTCGCGCGCACAGGATTTCGATGTCGTGCACGACAATCAGTGCCTCGGCTCCGGCCTGCTCGACATCGCCGAGCAGCTGCCGCTGGTGGCGACCGTGCATCATCCGATCACGCGCGACCGCGCGGTCGATCTGGCCGCGACGCCGTGGCGGCGCAAACTGTTCGTGCGACGCTGGTACGGGTTCCTCGGCATGCAACAGCGAGTCGCACAGCAGATTCCGGACCTGATCACGGTGTCGTCGTCGTCGGCCGCGGATATCGCCGAAGACTTCGGCGTGCGGCCGGGACAGCTGCATACCGTTCCCCTCGGCGTGGACACCGAGCTGTTCCGGCCACGCGAGACACCGCGGGTGCGTGGGCGGATCGTCGCGGTCGCCAGCGCCGACAAGCCGCTCAAGGGCATCGCACACCTGCTGAAAGCCGTTGCCCGGCTGCGCAATACCAGCGATGTCGAGCTCCGGCTCGTCGCGAAGCTGGAACCGAACGGCCCCACCGAGAAGCTCATCGCCGAACTCGGCATCGCCGATATCGTCACGCCGGTCAGCGGAATGAGCGACGAGCAGTTGGCCGAACTGCTGGCCTCCGCGGAGCTCGCCTGCATTCCGTCGATGTACGAGGGGTTTTCGCTCCCCGCGGTCGAGGCGATGGCCAGCGGCACGCCGCTGGTCGCCAGCCGAGCGGGCGCGCTGCCCGAGGTCGTCGGCGAGTGCGCCGAACTGGTCGAGCCGGGCGATGTGGACGCGCTGACCCGGGTGCTCGGCGATCTGCTCGCCGACCCCGCCCGGCGCGAGCTCCTCGGCGCGGCGGGTCGTGTTCGCGTTCTCGAGCTGTTCAGCTGGTCGGCCGTCGCCGCGCAGACGGTCGCGATCTACGACCAGGCGATCACCCGCCGCTCCCCCACCCCGCCGGGCACCGCCCGATGACGACACCGCCCGACCCTGTGCAGCACCTGGAGGCCTCATGTTGACCGTCGATTTCGACCGCTTGGGCGTCGGCCCCGGATCACGGGTCATCGACATCGGCTGCGGCGCGGGCAGACATTCCTTCGAGGCCTACCGACGCGGAGCCGACATCGTCGCGTTCGACCAGAACGCCGCCGACCTGGCCGATGTCGACATCATGTTCGAGGCCATGGCCGCGGCCGGCGAGGCGCCGGAGTACGCCAAGGCCGAGACCGTGCGCGGTGACGCGCTCGATCTGCCCTACGGCAACGAGGAATTCGACGTGGTCATCGCCTCGGAGATCCTCGAGCACGTGCCGCAGGACACGCAGGCGATCGCCGAACTGGCGCGGGTGGTCAAACCCGGCGGCACGCTGGTGGTCACGGTGCCGCGCTGGCTGCCCGAACGCATCTGCTGGGCGCTCTCGGACGAGTACCACGCCAACGAAGGCGGCCACGTGCGCATCTATCGCGCTGACGAGCTGCGCGACAAGATCACCGCGCGCGGTCTGCGCTACCACCACCAGGACTTCGCGCACGCGCTGCACGCACCCTTCTGGTGGCTCAAATGCGCTGTCGGCGTGCGCAATGACAAGCACCCACTGGTGAGCGCCTATCACCGCATGCTGGTGTGGGACATGATGTCGGCGCCCGCCGTGACGCGCACGGCCGAACGTGTGTTGAATCCGCTGGTCGGCAAGTCCGTCGCGCTCTACTTCACGAAACCGGCGGTGCGCGGCGATGCCCGTTGAGCTACCGACCCTTCCCGGAGTCCTCTCCGCGCGGGATATCCGGCAGACCGCCGAATCCATCGCCGCCGCCCAGGAACCCGATGGCGCGATTCCCTGGTTCAGCGGCGGTCACACCGATCCGTGGGACCACATCGAGTCCGCGATGGCACTCACCGTGGCCGGCCTGTGGGACGAGGCCCGTGAGGCCTACATCTGGTCGGCGAAATCGCAACGCTCCGACGGCTCGTGGCCGATGCAGGTGCGCGGTGGCGTGATCGAGAATCACGATGCCGACACCAATTTCTGCGCCTACCTGGCCACCGGCGTCCTGCACGCCCTGTCGGTCACCGGCGATACCGGCTTCGCCGCCGAGCTGTGGCCGACGGTTCGCGCGGGCATCGACTTCGTGCTCGGCCTCCAGCTGGGCGCGCACGGCGAGATCCACTGGTCGGCAAATGAATCCGGGTCCTCCGGCGAAGCCTTGCTGACCGGCTGTTCCAGCATCTTCCACAGCCTCGGCTGCGCGGTGACGCTGGCCGAGCGGGTGGGCGATCCACGCCCGGACTGGGCGGCGGCCCGCGACCGGCTCGGCCACGCCCTGCGCCATCGTCCGGACGTCTTCCTGGACAAGAGCCGCTACTCCATGGACTGGTACTACCCCGTCCTCGGCGGTGCGGTGCGCGGCGTCGCGGCCACGGAGCTGATAGCTCGGCGCTGGAACGAATTCGTCGTCGGCGACCTCGGGATCCGCTGCGTCTCCGACGCACCGTGGGTCACCGGCGCCGAGACCTGTGAACTGGTGCTCGCCCTGGACGCCATCGGCGACACCGCTGCCGCCGCCACGCTGTTCGCCAATATGCAGCATCTGCGCGAACTCGACGGTTCCTATTGGACCGGACTGGTTTTCACCGATGGCAAGCGCTGGCCGGAAGAACGCACCACGTGGACCGGGGCGGCTGTCGTGCTCGCCGCCGACGCCCTCACCCGCACCACCGCGGGCAACGGCATCTTCCGCGACGCGCTCCCCCGCTGAGACTCAGCCGCAGGCGGCGGTGCGCTGCAAGATGCGCAGCGAACCGGTGACCGAGAGTTCGCTGAACTTGCCGCTGTCGAGTGCCCGGCGATAGATGTTGAACGGCGCGCGGCCGCCATCGGCGGGGTCGGGGAAGACGTCGTGGATGGCCAGCAGCCCGCCCCCCGCCACCCAGGGCACCCAGTTGTCGTAGTCGCGCTGGGCGGCTTCCTCGGTGTGGCCGCCGTCGACGAACAGCATCCGCAGCGGGGTGCGCCAGACGCGCGCCGCGGCGGTGGACGAGCCGATGATCGCGGTCACCGTGTCGGTGAGTTCCGCCCGAATCATGGTGCGCCGGAACGTGGTCACGGTGTCGAAGACGCCGGTCTCCGGGTCGACCAGGGTGGTGTCGTGGTACTCCCAACCCAGCTGGTGCTCCTCGGAGCCGCGGTGGTGGTCGACGGTGAACACGGCGGCGCCGGTCTCGCGGGCGGCGGCGCCGAGATAGACGGTCGACTTGCCGCAATAGGTGCCGATCTCCATGATGATTCCGTCGCCCGCGTACGCGCGAGCGGCAGCGTAGAGCGCGTGTCCCTCGTCCGGCGGCATGAATCCGGTGACCTGTTCGGCGAGTGCGAACAGGTCGCTGGTACCGGCGGAGATTTCGTCCAGAGCTGCCATGCGAGCCACGCTAACATATGAACTGGAATACAATCCGGACTACTGTCCGGAAACCTGCTCGGATAGTCGGAACCAAAGGAGAACACCGATGAAGACTCGCCTGAACTGCCCCTGCGGCGTCGCCATCAAGGGCACCGACGAAGACGACCTGATCAAGCAGACCCAGGCGCACCTGGCCGAAAACCACCCCGGACACGACTACACCCCCGACGAGATCCTCTTCATCGCCTACTGAGTCGGCTATTTGGTCGGCAGCGCGTTCTGCAGGCCACCCACCTCGGTGATCTGCCAGTCGGCATTGCGGTCGACAGTGAGCGAGTAGGTGACGGTGGTCCGCGTTCCGTCGGGCGTCTGGGCGCTGGTGGAGACCACATCGAGGTAGGCGTTGACCTTGTAGATGCCACCGCTTTCCGAGGTCACGGTCGCCGAGAGCGGGGTCGCCTTCGACGTCCACTGCAGCGGCAGCAGGATCTGCTCCAATTGCGGTGCGGTGGCGTCGAATTTCGCGGCCAGTTGCGGGGTGGTGCCGGTTCGCAGTCGGGCGAACCACGCCTGCACGTCGCGGTAGTCGATGGTGGACGCGCCGACCCCGTAGTCGGAGGCGATCTGTTCGACGTGCCGGGCGTCGGCGTCGCGTGCATCGCGATCGGCGATCGTCGCCTCGGCCGAGAAGTACAGCGACGCGAAGGTGACCACCGCGGCGACGAGGACCGCGATCGTGGCGGTGCTCAGCACGGTCGACAGTCGCAGGGATACGGTGCGCGGCGGCTGCTCGGCGGCCTCGGTGGTGGTGGCTTCTTCGGTCGCTGTACTCATGGTCCGTCCTTTGTCCGACTATTTGACGCCGATGCGCAAATGCACTGTGCCGTCGGCGTCCACGCTCTGTAGGGCTTGCTCGATCAGGGTGCTGATGTCGATGGCGGGTGTCCGGTTCACCGCATCGGTGACCACCGGACCCAGCACCTGTCCCAGCGGGGCGATGCTGGGCCCGATCTCCTCGATCAGGGTGGTGAGCTCGGCCAGGAACGGCACGAGGCCGTCGCCGGTGAAGTACGAGGGCACCGGGCGGCTCTCGACGAGCTCCGATCCCGATTCCACGATCGCGTTCAGCGTCACGCCGAACTCGCCGAACAGCGGACCCGCCGTGCCGAGCGAGGGCCCTAGCCATTCCATGTTGCCGCCGAGGGCTTGCACATCGGCGAACAGTTGCCGAACGGCCTCGGTGCGGCTGAGCAGAGTGGCCGCGAGCAGGGTCGATGACCGCTGCAGGGTCTGCATCGCCGTGTCCGTCCCGGCGAGCGCGCGGTCGAAGGTGTCGACCAGGTTCGCGATCGCCTCGGGATGGATCTGCTCGAGCAGTTCGACCAGTCGGGCCGACAGGGCCGTGATGGTCATCGGCAGGTGGATCCGGTCGGCCGCGACGACTTGGCCGTCCTCGAGATACGGGCCCGCACCCGATTCCGGCGCGAACGCGATATACGGCTCGCCGAGGGCCGAGAGCTGCTCGATCCGCACGTTGCTGGACACCGGGATTCGGTAGCGGCTGTCGATCCGCAGCCGAACGAGCACCCCGCCCGCCTGCTTGCGTACCGACTCGGTGCGCCCGACCTGCACACCGGCGAGCAGGACAGGCGAATTCGGCGCGAGCCCGCCCGAGTTGTCCAGCCGCATGTCGGCGGTGATGTAGCTCAGTCGCGGGTCCAGCCGCAGCACCCCGAGCGACATGTACCCGACACCGAGAACCAGGACCGCCGCGATCGCGGAGAGCGACACTGCCGCACGGACATTCATCGTAGGAGTCCGATCATCCGCAGGGTGTCGACGATGCGGGCCGTGTGCTCGTCGGCAGTGATCGAGCCGGTCGACGGCCCGAGGGTGACATCGACCAGGTCGACCTTCGGACCGTGCGTGGCGAAGGGAACGAGATCGGTGTTGATCAGATCGATGAGCGCCTTCATGTTCGACGGTGAATCGGCGTCGAGCGGGCGGCTGCCCAGCAGCATGGGCACCAGGGCGCGGGTGGTGTCATCCAAGGAGGACAGCAGTGGGCCGAGCCACTGCGCACTCGGCGCGACCGGGCCGAGCGCGGTCAGCACGAAGATGACCCGGATCTGCGCGTTCACCGCATCGGTGGTGTGTTGGACGCCGTAGGGGGTCAGCAGTTCGTCGAGAATCGGCAGGTTCTGCTGCATGCCCTCCTCGACGGTGGCCTCCAAGCCGTCGAGCAGGGCGTCGACCGAGTGCAGGTGGTCGCCGAGGTCGGTGATGTCGGCGCCGAGAATGCCTGCGAGACGGGCGGTATCGCGCGGATCGTCGGGGAACACGCCGTTCATGGTGCGCACGATGGATTGGAAGTCGGTCACCGCGCCGCTGCCGATGAAGGTGGACAGTCCGGCCAGGATGTCCTCGATCGGGGGCGACTGGGTGGTGTCCGCGAGCGGAATGGTCGCGCCCGCCGTCAGCTCACCCGTCCTCGCGTGCACCGGTTCGGTCAGCGCGATGTGGACGTCGCCGAGCGGAGTCTCCTGGCGGAGTTCGGCGGTGGTGCCGACCGAGAGCCGAACCGACTGCGCGAGGGCGACATCGGCGACGGCATAGCCCGGCACGGCCTTACGGTCCGGTGTGGCGGCGACCGGATCGACGAGGGTGACCCCGGTGAGTATGCCGACCCGGACACCGGCCGCGATCACCTTGGCGCCCTGCGGGAGATTGAGCACATCGGCGAACTCGATCCGCAGCTGATACGTCGGTCCGTCGACGCCCGAACCCGGTACCGGCAGGTCGGCGGGCTGAAAGCCGCAGCCGGTGGCGGCGAGCAGCACTGTGAACAGGAGCAGGGCAACGCGTCTCATCGTGCGCTCACCGCCCCGAGCAGCAGGGGCAGGGCAGGAATCGTCATCGCACCGCTTTCGGTCGCCTGGCAGGGCTGTCCGGTAATGACCTGCACGGCCGCACAGACGTGGGCCGTGTCTTGCTGGGCGAGTACGAGTTTCGGTGGCGCGTAGCCGATGGTCAGCGCTCCGCTGGCCGGGTCGACGGCGCCGGCGAAGCCGCTCGCGACGGCCGGGGCCATGGCGATGACATCGGCGAGCGAGCCGACGCCCGCCGCGATCATGCGCGAAAGATCCGGCACGGAATTCAACGCGCGCAGCGCGGGCGACCCGAACATCACGATCACGTCGTTGAGCTGGGGCAGCAGGTCGGCGAGCGCGGCGACGATCTCGATGATCGGCGGGAACGCGATGGTGACGATGTCGTTGAAGGTCTGCGGCAGCCCGCTCACCGTGGTCTCCACCTGCGACCAGCCGCCACGGGCTCGGTGAGCGAGCTCGGTGAGCGCGTCGAGCAGTTGCCCGATGTGGCCGATCGCCGCGTCGGGTGCGACCAGCGCTCTGCTCAACGCGGCGATGATCTCGTTGATCTGATCACCGGTCCCCGCTGTCGCGCGATCGAGCGCATCGACTCCGGCCCCGACGGCGGTGCGCTGCTGACCCGTTTCGCCCGCACCGTTGAGCTGGTCGGCGAGCCCGGCGAGCGCGTCGAAGGTCTGCGTCAGGCTTTTGGGGGTCAGCGTCTTGGTGATGCACGCGCTCGAATTCCAGCCCGGCCCAGCGGGTTCGGCCCCGATCAGGGCCAGCCGCCGGTCGGCGATCAAGGTGTCGCTCACGGTCACCGCTCCGACATCGGTCGGCAGCTTGCGATCGGCGCGGACGGTGAATTCGACGCGCGCCACCGCACCCTCGATGCTGATCTCGGTGACGCTCCCGACCTGCACCCCCATAACCGTGACCGCGCTGCCTTCATACAGCCCGATACTGTCCGGCATGTCTGCGCAGTAGCTACGCATCGGCGGATTCGGCGAGCTCAGCCGCAGGCCGATCGCACCGGCCAGGACGAGCGCCACGACGACCACGGCCGACATCAGCCCGCGCGATCCCAGGATCTTGTTCAGCATCAACAACCACCTCCCGGCAGCGGCACGCACACGGCGGGGAGTTGGATGGTCGCGCCGGACTGGTCGACACTCACCCCACCGCCCGCGGGCATCAGCGAGAGCAGTCGCTGTTCGAACGCGCGCACGGCATCCAGCAGGGCGCCCAGCCGCCCGCCGAGCTGCTCGAGCGCGGGGATGGCATCGGCGAGCGGCTGGGCGCGCTCTTTGATCGACGCGTCCCACGCCCGTCCGAGCGGCGTGAGATCCTGCAGGATCACTGCCAGGTCGTACAGGGATTCGGCAACCTGCACCTTGTTGGTCTGGATGATCTGTTCGAGCGTGCCGAGGGTGATGATCAGGTCCGCCAGCACATCGACGTTCGCGTCGAGCGCGGTCAGGTATTCGTCGGCGATGGACAGGGCACGGGAGATGTCGGCGTTCTGCTCGTCCAGGATCGCGACCACGTCACCGGCGGCGCGCACCGTCGACCGCACGGCGTCCGGGCTCTTGTCGATCGCGGTGGACAGTGCGGCGAGGTCTTGGCGGAAGACGCTCCCGTCGATCCGGCGGACCGGCTCCACGGCGTCCTGGAAAGCCTTGGTCAGGTTGTAGGGCACGATGACTCGCTCCATCGGGATCACCGCGGCGCCGAGCGGTTTCGTGCCGGCGGGCAGGACGGCCAGGTAGTAGCCGCCGACGAAGGTGAGCATCCGGATGTCGAGGGTGGTCTGATCGCCGAGGAACGCGTCCTCGGCGACCGTGAATTCCATCCTGACCCGATCGGGCAGCAGGGTCAGCGCGGTCACCTTCCCGACGGGTATCCCCGCGAGCCGCACGTCGTCGCCGGTGCGGACCGAGCCCGCCTGGGCCATCTCGGCGGAATACGTGCGCTCGGCGGTCGTTCCGGTGACATAGACCGCGCCGATCGCGACCAGCAAGAGCACAGCGGCGCACATTCCCGCTATCCCCCAGCGCAATTCGCCTGCCCGCGGATCGGCGGCGCGTCCGCGCGCTATCGGTGACACAGCACGATCCCCTGTCCGGCGATGAGTACTTGCAGAGGTTGGGGCGCCGTGGCAGCACCGCGCGAGCAGATGAGGTCGGGCCCGGTGGGCGGAATTGCCTGTGTCATCGCTTGAATGAGACCGGGCATGCTCTCGAACGCGGCCACCGCGTCATACGGATCAGGAAATGCCCTGCGCAGCGCTACATCGAGGTCCCCGTCGGGTTCCCCGGTGACCCCGAAGACGGTCAGCATGCTCCGAAGTGGTTGCAGTACACCGGGTATGCCGTTCGCGAAGTCGACGAGTCCGGGCAGCTTCTCGGTGATGGTGATGAACAGGTTGGTCAGATTGGTCAGCAGGGTCATCGCGTTGCCGGACTTCCCGCCGAGATGATCGGCCACCTGAGCGAGGTTGCCCACCAGCGTCGACAGCACCGCCTGCCGATCGGAGGCATAGCGGCTGAGCTTGTCGATGGCGCCCAGCGCCTGCCCGACACCCGTCCCGTCGCCCTGGACGACCGCGAGAATGCTGGTCGCGAACTGATTGAGATCGTCGGGCGAGAGTTCGGCCAGGACCGGCTGTAGTCCTTTGAACAGTCGGGTGATGTCGAAGTCGGGCACCGTCTCCGCGGTGCCGAAGACCGATGCCGGATCACGCCGTGCCGCAGGCTGTTCGGGCTGCTCAACGTCCAGATATCGGAATCCGGTGAGGTTCTGGTAGCGGATGGCGATCACGGTGTTGGTGAACACCGGCCGATCCCTGCTGACGATAAAAGTCACGCGAGCGAGCGCGCCGTCGAGTTCGACCGCACGCACCTTGCCGACCTGAACGCCGTAGAGGCGCACGTCGTCGCCGGCCCGCAGGCCGTTCGCATCGGTGAACAGCGCTGTGTAGGTGTCGGTTTCGCCGTCGATCGGTCTCTCGATCACACGCAGGACGCCCACCAGCACCAGACCCATCAGCAGGACCGCGGCGGCTACGCGCACGAGCAGGGAACGTGTCGTCATCAGCGCGCGCCCCCGAGTATCGAGGCCAGTGGCGCCGCCAGACCGGGCACCACATCCAGTTCGACCCCGGCAGTGAGCACCGGGCCGTCGGGTGTGTCGCGAAAGGCGATGTCGAGGCGGGTGAGTAGTTCGCTCAGCTGCTGCGCCGACCGGTGCGGGTCGCTGACCGATGCGGCAAGGCGGTCGAGGACAAGGCTGATCATGGGCAGGATTCCACCGAAATACTGTTGGGACGTGCTGAGCAGTTGGGTCACCGTCGGCAGCAGTTGGTATTGGATGCCTTCGAACATCTGGCCGAAGCGTTGGAGTTGGTCGGGTACCGCCAGGTACTTGTTCGTGTACTCCGCGTTCAGCAGCGTCAGCCCGCCGGTCAGCATCGGCGGCAACCCGGTCAGCGCCGAACCGAACTGTTCGAACAGCATCGACGGCGGGAGTTGCCGGGTCTCGGCATAGGAGCGGGCGGTCGTGCCGATCGCCTGCATCAGCGGCGTGAAGGCCGTGAGGTCGCGCGAGATCGTGCTGAGCAGTTCGACGAGTTTCGGTGTCAGCACCTCGTCGGCGAGCTGGCCCGTCGAATTCAGCAAGGCCGAGAGCGTGGCGTCGTGGACTCGATCAGCGTCGCGGTCGGTCAGATCGACCGTCGAGCCGTCGACCAGCTCCGCACCGCCCGCTGTCGAATGCAGCTCGATGGCGCTGATGCCGAAGAGGTTTCCCGGCGCGTAGTCGACGGTCAGGGCGTTCGTCAGGCCGAACAGCTGAGAACCACTCAGCGCCAGCTCGATTCGCTGCTCGCCGCGGCCGGCGAAGTCGATCGCGGCGACCGAGCCGACGCGCACGCCGTCGAGCCGGACATCGGTGCCCTCCCCGACACCCTCGCCGACCTGGCCGACCAGCAGTGCGACCTGGATCTGGTCGTCGGGCTCGCTGTCGGGCACCACCCGCCAGACGAGCACGCCGATCAGCGTGAGCACGACGGCGAGAGTGCCGAGAATGCGGGCACGCAGTGGCCCGACTTCGGTACCCGGCAGAGCATAGGCAGGCATGGCATCACCCGGTGAACGTGACGGGGGATTGGAATCCCCACAGCAGAATGGTGGCGACCATGTCGAGCGCGATGATCGCCACCAGGCTCGCCCGAATGGCGCGCCCGGAACCGATGCCGACGCCCTCGGGACCGCCCGTGGCGAAATAACCCTGATAGCAATGGATCAGCACGACAGCGACCGCGAACACCATCACTTTGACAGTCGCGGCGAAGACATCCCAGCCGACCACGAACTGCTCGAAGTAGTGGTTGTACGTTCCGGCCGGTGTCCCGTGGATGGTCGTGACGATGAAGGCGCAGGAGAAGTAGCTCAGGATCAGCGCGACCACGAATGCCGGTGCGACGGCGAAGATCCCGGCGATGACCCGGGTCGTCACGACGAACGGCACCGACCGGATACCGAGTGATTCGAGCGCGTCGATTTCCTCGGAGATGCGCATGGAGCCGATCTCGGCGGTCATTCGGCACCCGGCCTGGGCCGCGAATCCGATCCCCGCCGCGATCGGCGCGAGCTCGCGGGTCACCCCGAAGGCCGAGATGAGACCGCTGAGTTGTCCCAGCGACAACAGGTCGAGCGCACTGAACGCCTCGATGCCGATGGAGGCGCCCATGGCCGCGCCGAGCAACAGCATCAGCGGCACCACACCACCGCCGATGATCACCGAGCCGCGGCCCCAGGTCATGTCCGTCACCATCGTGATCGTCTGACGGCGGTAGTGCACGAGTGTGTAGGGCACCGACGAGAGCACCTGCCAGCAGAAGCCGAGCACGAACCCGATCGACTCGATCGGGCCGAACGGGCGTATGCCACGACGGCGCAGCCAGCCGATCCAGCGCAGCGCGGCGGGATAATAGGGCGCGCTCATCAGGCCATCCTCACCGGGAAGAACATGGTGACGACCTGGGTGATCACGGTGTTCAGCACAACGGACGCGGCGATCGACATCACCACGGCCGCATTGACCCCGTCGGCGACACCGCGCGGTCCGCCCTTGGCTTCCAACCCGCGTTGACAGGCGATCACGACGACCAGGAAGCCGAAGATCAGGGCCTTGACCAGCGATACCCACACGTCGATCGAGGTGGTGAAGGCGCCGAAGGACTGCCAGTAGCTGCCCGGGGTGACGTTCAACGCCGACACCGCGACCAGGAAGCCCGAGCCGACGCCGATGAAGATGATCAGGATATTGAGCAGCGGCGCGACCAACATCATGGCCGCGATACGCGGCACCACCAGGCGTTGCACCGGGTCGATGCCCATCACCCGCAGTGCGTCGACCTCCTCGCGGACGGTCCGTGCGCCCAGGTCGGCCGCGATCGCGGCGGCGCCCGCCCCACCGAGCAGCATCGCGGTGGCCATCGGCGCACCCTGTTTGATGACGCCGAGTCCGCCCGCCGCACCGATCATCGAATCGGCCCCGAGTTCGGACACGATATTGCCGACTTGCGCGGAAACGATGACGCCGAAGGGAATGGCCATCAAAATACTCGGTACCGCGGTGACCCTGATCAGAAACCAGGCTTGGGTGAGCGTTTCGTGTACCTGGAATCGCCCACGAATAGCGTCGATCACACCGATGTAGCTCGCTGCCGCGCCGATACGCAAAGCACGGCCCAGAGTCGCGACACTCGAAAGGACAGTGTCGGAGAAGTTTCGACGAATTATCTGCCCGGCACCGGCCTGTTCCCCGTCCTGCACATCTGTGTCGCTCGCGTCCGTCGCACCACCGTTGACCGGTGCAACTTCGTCGTCTACCCGTGCCATGGCGGTGACGGTACCATATGATTTGGACCACATTCCAGACACTGGTCCAGATATTTGACCGGCCCGAAACTCAGCCACCACCAGCCGGTCAGCCCCCGCAAGACCCCTGAAAGCGTTGTGCCGAACTCGTGTCGATGGTACCGTCCAGACACATGTCCAGCTACCTGTCTCCCTCGGGGTTGTCCGCCCCCGCCACCGAAGGGGACGACCTATCGAAACCGGGGTATTCGCGATGACCAGCGCCACAGTGGAGCCCGTGACTTTCGACCCGTATGACTACGGATTCCACGAAGACCCGTACCCGACTTACCACCGATTGCGCACCGAGGCGCCGCTTTACCACAATCCGGAGCTCGATTTCTGGGCACTTTCCCGGCATTCCGATGTACTCGCGGCATTTCGGGACAGCAATCGGCTTTCCAGCGCCAATGGCGTCTCCCTCGACCCGGCGGCCTGGGGCCCGCACGCCCATCGGGTGATGTCGTTCCTGGCAATGGACGATCCGCGACATATGCGGATGCGCAGGCTCGTTTTCAAGGGTTTCACACCGAAACGCGTAGCCGAGATGGAAGTACGGATCCGGGAGATCACCCTCGAGCATCTCGAGCCGGCGCTCGCGCGTGGCAGCTTCGACTGGATCGACGAGGTCGCGGGCAAGCTGCCGATGGACGTCATCTCCGAATTGATGGGCGTGCCCGAGCCCGATCGCGCCGAGATCCGCCGTTTGGCCGATCTGGTGGTGCACCGCGAAGAGGGCGTGCTCGATGTGCCCGTCGACGCGATCGACGCCTCGATCCGGTTGTTCGGCTACTACGCCGACATGGTCGCCCAGCGCCGCGCCGCGCCCAGCGACGATCTCACCTCGGCGCTGCTCGATGCCGAGATCGATGACGACACCCTCACCGACGAGGAGATCATCGGCTTCATGTTCCTGATGGTTGTCGCCGGAAACGAGACCACCACCAAGCTTTTGGGCAATGCGCTCTACTGGGCCGGCGCCAACCCCGCGGAGTACGCCAAGGTCGTCGCCGAGCCGGAACTGGTCAGCGACTGGGTGGAGGAAACCCTGCGCTACGACACCTCCAGCCAGATCGTGGCCCGCACCGCGGCGGTGGACCTCGAATACCACGGCGGCACCATTCCGGCGGGCGCGAAGGTGCTGTTGCTGATCGGCTCGGCCAACCGCGATCCGGCGGCCTTCGACGACGGTGACAGCTACGTCATCGACCGCAGCAGCAGCTCCGCGCTCGCCAGTTTCGGTGCGGGCGTGCACTTCTGCCTCGGCGCGCATCTGGCCCGGCTGGAGGCCACCATCGTGCTCGGCGAATTCGCCTCGCGGGTCTCGGCTTTCGACGTCGCCGCCGACGGCATCGCCCGAGTGCACTCCACGAATGTCCGTGGCTTCGCCAAACTCCCCATCACAGTAGAGGTCAGCTAGTGCCCCGATTCGAACCCCATCCCCACCGCAGGCCCGTGCTGATAGCCGGCGCCTCCTCCGGCATCGGCGCCGCGAGCGCCGTCGCGCTGGCCCAGCTCGGGCATCCGGTGACGCTGGGCGCGCGTCGAGTCGAGTTGTGCGAGGAGATCGCCGCCAAGATCCGCGCCGACGGCGGCGAGGCGTACGCGCACCGACTCGACGTCACCGATGCCGCGTCCGTGGACGAGTTCGTGACGGCCGCCGAGCGCGCGCACGGCCCCACCGAGATCCTCGTCTCCGGTGCGGGCGATATCGAATTCTCCCTGGTGGGCGAGATGGACCCGGAGCGATTCCTGTTCCAGGTGCAGGTCCACCTCGTCGGCGCCCAACGCCTCATCCACCGGGTGCTGCCGGGGATGACAGCGCGGCGGCGCGGCGATCTGGTCGTGATCAGCTCCGATTGCGCCGACCATCCACGGCCGCGCTCCGGCGCCTACAGCGCCGCGAAGAACGGCCTCGAGGCGATGGTCGGCCAGCTGCGCATGGAATTGGAAGGCAGCGGCATTCGCGCGTCACTGGTACGGCCGGGCCCGACCCTGACCGGAATGGGCATGGATTCGACCCCCGAGATCGTCGGACCGGTGCTGCGGGACTGGAAGGACTGGGGCTTGGCCCGCCATCCCTACATGCTGCGGCCGCAGCATCTCGCCGACGCGGTGGCGACGGTGGTCTCCGTCCCACGCGGGGTCCACATGGTGCTGGTCGAGGTGCAGCCCGAGGCGCCCCTGCGGCCGGTGCCGGACGGAGGCGCGTCATGAGAATCGTGGTCGATCTGGATCTGTGCCAGGGACACGGGGTCTGCCAGGACGAAGCGCCCGCGGTCTTCACCGTGCCCAAACGCGGCCTGGTCGAGATCGTGGACGCCACCCCCGGCGACGCGCAACGCACGGCCGTCGAGGCCGCGATCCGCTACTGCCCCACCCAAGCTCTGTCGATCGCCGACGGTGGCGAACCCGACTCCTCCGTGAAAGGCACAGACTGATGGCAAGTTTCGAGCGGGCCGAACTCGACGAGATGGTGCGGCGCTGGGTCGTGGAGAACCAGCGGTGCGAGGAGAAGGGCGACTGGAAGCCCCTCGCCGAGATGTACACGGTGGACGCGACCTATGGCTGGAACTACGGTCCCAAGCAGGAGTTCATGTCCGTCGGTCGCGACGAGATCCGCGACTACGCCCTCGGTCAGGAAATGCTCGGCCTCGAGGGCTGGACCTATCCGTACCAGGAGTTCGTCATCGACGAGCGCAGCGGCACCGTCATCGGCTTCTGGAAGCAGATCAACGAGGGCAAGCGCGCCGACGGTCGCCACTACTCCCCCGAAGGCATCGGCGGCAGCTGGTTCCGCTACGGCGGCGACTTCCAATGGTCTTGGCAGCGTGACTTCTTCGACTTCGGCAATGTCTCGGCGATGTTCCTCGACATGATCACCGACAACGCGCTCTCGCCGGGCATGCACAAGCGCATCGAACGCTCCGTCTCGCGTGACCCGCTGCCCGGCTGGTACCCCGTCGGCGAAGCACCGGCCTCCCTGTGGTGAGCCCGATGAGCAGCTACGCCGGGCTGTCCCGGCACCAACTTGCCGCGCTGGTCCCCGAGCTGTTGCTGTGCGGTCACCTCATCGATCGGTCCGGGATGGCGCACACCATCGCCGCCTTCGGCCGGGAGGGCATGACGGCGGTGGCCATCGAGGAGTGGCAGCTGGCCAGCCCGATCTACACCCGCCGGATGCAGCGGGCCCTGCGCTTCACCGGCGACAGCGTCGAGACCATCTTCAAGGGGCTGCAACTCGATATCGGCGCGCCGCCGCAGTTCATGGACTTCCGGTTCCGGGTCGACGACCACGATCACGGCGAGTTCTGGCTCGATCACTGCGGTGCGCTGGCCGATGTCGAACCGATGGGCGAGGAATTCGTGGTGTCGATGTGCCACGACATCGAGGACCCCACCTTCGACGCGACGGCGCTGGCCACCAATCCGCACGCCCAGGTTCGCCCGGTGCACCGCCCACCGCGCCGGCCCGCCGACCGCACCCCGGTGTGCGCGTGGACAGTGGTCATCGATCCCGCGCACGTCCCGCCCGCGGTGCCGCGCAATGCCGCGCTCCTCGCGAATTCCGTTGCCGCGGAGCTGGAGTTGGCCGAGATCGATCCCGGCGACGAGGGCATGGCCGACTACACCGGGCCGCTGCTGAGTGATCTGCGGTTCGCCGATTTCTCCCACGCGGCCTTGCGGCGGATGGCCGATGAGATCTGCCTGCAGCAGCATCTGCTGACCCTCGGGTTCATGGTCGCCATCAACGAACGCGCCGACGCGGAGACCGCTCTCGGGATCGGGCGCAAGCAGTTCGCGGGGATCGCTGGACTGACCTCCGAGCGAATTCGTCGATGCCTGGCCCTCGGCGACGATCCGCACGCGCTTGCCACGGTCCTGCGCCTGCATCCGGCGCTGAACCCGGTGAACTACACCGGAGTCGACATCGCGGTGCTGTCCTCCGGTGTGCGCCTGCGTTTTCCGCACGTCAGTGGGGCTCGAACCGACGGGGCCTGGCCTTCGATGCTGACACCCGAAGACCTGCGTCCCCTCGATGCCCTGGTCCGCGGGGTCAACCCACGCTTCGTCGCCCGCGTCACGGCGACGGACCAGCACGGCTGGACCGTCGACATCGACCTGGCCGAGCAACCGTTCCGAGAAGCATCCGAGGTCGCGGTGACCCGCTTCAGCACCGGTGCGGGCTTCGCCTTCACCGACCGCGGAAAACCCCTGCCACTCACCGTCGTGTGAGAGATCGTCAAGAGATGGACTGACATGGCCAACAATTTCGCCGACCTGTTCGAACACTCCGTCGACGCCATGCCCGATCGAATAGCCCTCATTCAGCGCGATCGTCGAGTGACCTTCCAGGAGCTCGATATTCGGGCCAACCAGCTCGCCAACCAGTTGGCCGAGTCGGGCGTCGGCCACGGCACGCACATCGGCTTCCAGATGCACAACAGCATCGAGACCATGGAGACGTTGCTCGCCTGCTTCAAGCTGGCCGCCGTCCCGATCAACATCAACTACCGGTACGGCCCGACTGAGCTGGCCTACGTCTACGGCAACGCCGACCTCGAGGTGTTGATCTACCACGCCTGTTACGGCGAGACGGTCCGTGCGGCCCTCGAGGTCACACCGACTGTGCGCCAATCGATCTGCGTCGACGACGACCGTGATGTCGGTGTACCGGGGGCGGGCGCGGTCCTGTACGAGCAGCTCGTCGAGGCGGGAGACCCGGTCCGGCCCTCGGTCACTCGCACCGCGGACGACCTGTTCATGATGTACACCGGCGGCACCACCGGCATGCCGAAAGGCGTCATGTGGCGTCAGGAAGACATGTGGCGGGTGCTCGGCGGCGGGGTCGACTTCTACAGCGGTGAACCGGTGCGCGACGAGTATCAGCAGTCCGAGACCGGCGCCCAGGGCGTGCCGGCCATCTGGTTCGTGCTCCCGCCGCTGATCCACGCCGCGGCGATGATGCCGACGTTCAACGCACTCTGGTCGGGCAATACGGTGCTGTTCGAGCCGCGCTTCGACCCGGCGCGGGTGTGGCAGTCCGTTGCCACGCACCAGCCGCACGTCATGGTCATCACCGGCGACGCGATGGCTCGCCCACTCATCGACACCTTCGTCGAAGCACCGGTGGACGCCTCCTCGCTGCTCGTGATCGCCTCGGGGGCCGCGCTGCTGTCGCAGCCGGTGAAGAACGCACTGCTGGAGCAGTTTCCGACGTCGATGGTGTCGGACTCGATCGGCTCGTCCGAAACCGGTTTCGGCGGTATCGGTTTCGCGCAGAAGGACGACGATCCGGCGCGCGGACCTCGGGTGCAGACCGGGCGCGGCGCGGTGGTCGTCGACGAGGACGGGCGGCCCGTCGCTCCCGGCGAGGAGGGCTGGCTGGCCAAGACCGGCGCGGTCCCGCTCGGCTACTACAACGACCCCGAGCGCACCGCCCGGCTGTTCAAGACGGTGGACGGCGCCCGCATCGTGGTCACCGACGACCGCGCCCGCGCCGAGTCCGACGGCTCCATCACCCTGATCGGCCGCGGCAACATGGTGATCAACACCGGGGGCGAGAAGGTGTTCCCCGAGGAGGTCGAGGCCGTGGTGAAATCCCACGACGCGATCTACGACGCGGTGGTCATCGGCGTCCCGCACGAACGGTGGGGCCAGCAGGTCGCCGCGATCATCTCGATCTCCCCCGACCGCACCCTGGACTTCGATGCCGTGCGGACCCACCTGCACCCTCATCTCGCCGGGTACAAGATCCCCAAACGCATCTGGATAGCGGAAACGATCTCCCGCTCCCCCAGCGGCAAACCCGACTACCGCTGGGCGAAGGACTACGTCACCGACCGCGCCCCTGACCACCGGACCGATTGAGAAGACACTGTCGACACAGCGGTATCCGCTCCCGAACTCGGCGGATACCGCTGTGGCGCCTTTCGACCGTCAGATGACCTTTGCGTCGATCAGCAACGTCCAGATCTCGCCCTGGTCGACGACCTCGACGCCGAGCTTCTCGGCCTTGGCCAGCTTGCTGTCACCGACTCCGGCGCCGGTGATGAGCATGTCGGTGTTGGCCGAGACCGAGGACGCGGCCGTCGCCCCGGCCTGCTCACAGAGGCGCTGAAAGGTGGGGCGAGCGACCTTTTCGCCGGAGCGCGGGTCGCTGATCGCACCGGTGATCACGACCGTTTTGCCCTCGAGGGGCGCGCCCGCCGCGATGACCGGCGGCAGGTCCTCTTCGCGCACGTCGAGACTGACGCCGAGTTCTCGTAGGCGGTCCAGTTCCGGACGCAGTCGCGTCAGGTGCGCGACCAGGGAGGCGGCGACCTTCGGGCCGATGTCCTCCACCGCGACCAGTCGTTCCTCGCCCGCGTCGGCGACCTCCTCCAGGGAGCCGAAGCCCGACCGGGCCAGGCGCGCGGCGGTGCCGTCGGAAGCCATCGGGATGGCGAGGCCGATGAGGGCGCGGCGCAGGCCGACCTGACGGCTGGCGTCGATCGAATCGATCATGCGCGCGGCGGAGACCTCGCCGACGCGGTCGAATTCGAGCAGCTGTTCTTTGGTCAGCGTGTAGAAGTCCGACGGACTTTCGAGAATGCCCGCCTCGGCGAGGCGTTCGATCCACACTCCCCCGATGGCGTCGATGTCGGCCGCCGCGCGCGAGGCCCAGTGGATCAGTCTGCGCACAGTCTGCGCGGGACAGGAAACGTTGGTACAGAACAGTTCTCGGCTGTTGCCCTGCTCGGTGACCGGCTGACCGCACGAGGGGCACTCGGTGGGCGAGATGATGTCGAGTTCCTCGCCCGTGCGCTTGGCGGCGTCGAGCACACCCGCCACGAACGGGATGACATCACCGGCGCGGCGCACCAGCACCGTGTCACCGACCTTGATGTCGCGAGCGCGGATCACCTCTTGGTTCGCCAGCGTCGCCTTCGTGACCGTCGTGCCGCCGACGAACACCGGCTCGAGCCACGCGACGGGGACGATCTTGCCCGTCTTGCCGACATCCCAGATCACCTCGCGCAGCAGCGTGGTCTTCTCCTCGGCGGCGAACTTGAACGCCATCGCACCCCGCGGGGAGTTCGACCGGGTCCCTGCCGCCGCGTAGGCATCACGGTCGGCCAGGCGTAGTACGGCACCGTCGATGTCGTAGTCCAGATCATTGCGACCCTGCTCGATCTCGGTGATCGCCGCCTGCGCCTGCGCGGCGTCGGCGCACAGCCGCATCTGCGCACCCGCGACCCCGATCGCGCGCAGCCCTTCCCCCAGGTCGTGCGCGGCGTCGTCGGCCGAGGTATCCAGGTCGAAGCCGAAGAACTGCAGGCGCCGCTCGGACACGGTGGCCGGGTCCTTCGCCCGCAGGGTGCCCGCCGCGGCATTGCGCGGGTTGATCAGCGGCTTGTCCGGGTGCGCGGCGTTGTAGGCGAGGAAGGTCGACCGCAGCATCACCGCCTCGCCACGCACCTCGACGCGGCCGAGCAGCTCGATCCGCTCGGGGACGCCGTCGACGAGGGCACGGACCAGCGGGGTCACGTCGTCACCGGTGGTGCCGTCGCCACGGGTGACCGCACGCGCCAGCCGCCCCTTCTCGAAGACGAGGGCCAGCGACAGGCCGTCGAGCTTGGGCATCACGACCACCGACTGACCGGGAAAGCGACCGAAGAACGCCTCGACTTGTTCCGGCTTCGTCGCCTTCTCCAGCGACAGCATCGGGCGTGAGTGCCGTACCGGGGCGTGCAGCACGGCGGGCGCACCCACCTGTTCGAGCGGATTCGGGTCCGGTGTGAGGTCGGGATGCGCCTCGATCAGGGCTCGCAGCTCGTCTTCGATCGCGTCGAATTCCGCGTCGGCGACCAGCGGCGCCCCCTGGTAGTAGGCGTCGCGCAGCGCCACCATCCGGTCGGCGAGTTCTTGGATACGTTCCCCTGTTTCCACAGGCAAGACGCTACCGATACCCACCGACAACTGGCGCAGGTGGCGCGCGGCGACCGTCCTACTTGGCGTCGCCGTAGCACTGGACGACCGCGGTGGTGAACGGGAACCGGACCGGCGTCTGCCCGAAGACGATCCGGCCCGCGGCGTCGGCGGCGGCGGCGATCGCTTCGGCCACCGCCGTGGCTTCCTCGGTCGGGCAGTGCACGATCACTTCGTCGTGCTGGAAGAAGACCAGTTCCGCGCGCAGGTCGCGGATCGCGTGCCGGATTCCGGCCAGTACCAACAGGGCCCAGTCGGCGGCGCTGCCCTGCACCACGAAGTTGCGGGTGAAGCGGCCACGGGCACGGGCGGCGGAATCGGCGCGGGTGTCGCGGGGCGCGTCCGTGTCGTCGAGCCCGACCGACAACGGCGTGCAGGTGCGCCCCAGCCAGGTGCGCACCAGGCGGCCTTCCTCACCCGCGTGCGCCGCGTCGTCGACGTAGGCCACCGCCGCCGGGTAGCGCCGGCGCAAGCCGGCGAGGTGGGTCAGGGCGTCGCCGGAGGTCTGTCCGTAGATGGCGCCCAGCAGCGCGATCTTGGCTCGGTCTCGATCACCGCCGAAACCACGAGCCGCCAGGTCCGCGTAGAGGTCTTCGCCACGGCCCGCCACCTCCATCAGTCCGGGATCACGCGAGATCGCCGCCAAGACCCTCGGCTCCATCTGGTCGGCGTCGGCGACCACCAGCGACCATCCTGGATCGGCCCTGATCGCCTGCCGAATGATCTTCGGAATCTGTAGTGCGCCGCCGCCATTGGTGGTCCAACGCCCCGACACTGTGCCGCCGGGTAGGTACTCGGGGCGGAATCGGCCGCCGTGCACCCACTGCTCGAGCCAGGACCACCCATGCGCCGTGTACAGCCGGTAGAGCGATTTGTAGGCCAGCAGCGGGGCGACAGCCGGGTGGTCGATCTGCTGGATCTCCCATTTCCTGGTGGAGGACAGCAGGATTCCGGCGCGACCGAAAGCCCTGATGATGTCGGCGGGCAGATCGGGCCGGACTCGCACCCCTGGCCCGAAGGCCCGCGACACCTCCTCGGCCAATTCCGCCATCCGCCGTGGTTCGGATCCACCCGGAAAGCGCTCGCCCAGCATCGAATCCAAGAGTTCGCGGTGTACATCGGCACGCCACGGAATTCCGAGCTGCCCCATCTCGACAGCGACGAGCATGCCCGCCGATTCGGCGGCGAGCAGCAGCCGCATGCGCTCGGGATGCTCGGCCCGGGCGGTGCGCGCGACCTGTCCGGCATAGACCGCAAGCAAGGCGGTGAACTCGTCGATCCCCGGCGGCAGCGGCACCGGGCCCGAGTCGAACAGCGACGGCTGGGTCTCGGCGGCCCGCGCGGGAGCATCCGGCGGGACAGCCAGGTTGTGCAACCGTGCCCAGCCCGCCGCCAGCGAGCGCGCCTGCCCCGCCTGCCCTTCCTCGTGTCCGATCAGCAGAGACTCCGCCGCCTGGACGTCGTAGCACCGTTCGACCCACACGCCCGCCGCCAGCAACGCACGGTAGATCTCGGCCGTGGACCGCCATACCCACCGCTCGACATCAGGGCGAGTGCGCACCGCCTCGACGAGCGAGGGCTCGTCGATCACCGGTCCCGCCGGGTGACCGTCCTGATCGAGCGGACACAACCGAGCGCCGCCGTCGCCCGTCTCCGCTATCGCCCATCTCACCTGCCGGAGTCTGGCACCGGGGTACGACAATCAGCGGCAACCGCACGCCGACGACCAGCACCGACACCTCAGGAAACGCTGACCGCGGCCTGTTCTCGACGCTCACGCGACGGCATCGCCAAGGTCAGCACCGCGAGCACCATCGCGACGACGGCGATAGCGCCCATCATCATGATGCTGCCGCCCAGGCTGTGCGAGCTGAAGAACACCGTGGTCAAGACCGCGAGGCCGACAGCGTTGCCGATCTGTTCGATGGTCGGCAGCACACCGGAGGACTCGGCCATCCGATTCGCGTCCAACCCGGACAGCATCATCGGTTGCAGTTGCACGCCGAACAGGCCGACACCGAATCCGGCCGCGAACACCGGACCGGCGCACAGCAGCGCGTTCGCCACACCGTCGACCAGGTACAGGTACACCCCGCCCGCGGCGATGCACCCGCCGAACAGCGCGATCCCGGCCGCCAGCGCCCAGATATCCCAGCGGGGAACCAGAATCAGCGAGCCGAGGGCACCGGCGCCCGCACCGAGGGCGAACAGGGTCATCACCATGCCGGTGAGCAGCGGCGAGTAGCCGAGCACATCCTGCATGGTGATCGAGGCGGCGAACACGAACGCGGTGAACAGTCCGAAGAAGGTGCCGACCAGCACCGAGCCGATCCGGAAACCGCGGTTGCCGAACAGGTCGAGGCGCACGAGCGGGTCGGCGCCGCGCGCGGTGCGGGCGCGCTGCTGAGCGAGGAACCCCGCCGTCAGGACTAGCCCGGCACCGGTGACGGCGACGAGGTGGAGCCGCCACCCGTGCTCCTGGATCTGAGCCATTCCCGCGATCAGAGCGAACAAACCGAGCCCGGACAGCGCGGCACCGACCAGATCGAGTCGGTCACGACCGACCGGGCTGTTCCGGTCCAGGAATTTCCACGCCAACCCGAACGCGAACAGCCCGATCGGCAGATTGATCAGGAAGACCGACCGCCACCCCCACCCACCGATGTCGATGGTGAGCAGCACGCCGCCCACGATGGGCCCGAGCATCCCGGCGAATCCGGCCACTCCCCCATAGAGCGCGAAGACCAAGGGATGGCGTTCGCGCGGAAAGCCGACGGTGAGAAGAGCGATCGTCTGGGCCGCCATGCCCGCCCCCGCCGCGCCTTGGACCACGCGCGCGATCACGAGTTCAGTTGGACCACCAGCCAATCCGCACCATACCGAGGCTGCGGTGAAGGCGACCACCGACACCAGGAACATCGTGCGCCGACCGACCATCGCACCGATCCGCGCGGCAGTGAGCAGGGTGCAGGCGAACGCCAGCGCATAGCCGGAGATCACCAGCAGTTGCGCCGACCTGGACGCACCGAGGTCGGCGGTCAGGCTCGGCAGCGCGGTGTTCACGATCGTCACGTCGATCATCTGCATGAACACCGCGATCAGACAGGCGCCGAACGCCAGCCACGCGCCGAGCCCGGGTACCTGCGCTTTCGCGACCCCGGTGGTTTCGCTCATGACACCAGTTCCATCGTGGCGCGCGGGGCCGACATCGACATCTGGGTCGGGAAACTCAGCTGCACCATCCGATGCGGCGCCGCCACCTCGAACAGTGCGATGAACGGCGGCACCACCGAGCCGACCATCTTGTCCAGCATCCCGTTCACCTGCTCGAAGCCGGGCCGCAACCGCACCTGCCAACACGGGAACACCCCGGCCGTCCCCGCGAAGACAACCTGTTTCTCCACCCGGACCAGCAGTGGCCAGTGCACGGAGGACGCGAGCCACACGTCGACCGTTTCGATCAGCCCGTCGGCGAATTCCAGTCCGCGCAACATGGTCAGCCCAGCGGCGATCGGCATCACATTCGGAGGGAACGGACCGGGCAGCCCACCGAACTGCAGATGCACGGTGTCGACGAAATTCACTTCCTCGCGAGAGACCACCGTCGCTCCCGACCGTGTCTGCGCGCGATAGCTTTCCGCGTGCAGTCGCCCGTCGATGCGCCCGATTCGCTGTTCGACCGTCATGACCAGTGCACGGTCGCGCCCACTCTTGTCTTCCGGACTCGCCTCGATCGTCGTGTGGTAGCCGCCCCGATCGTGCACGACGACGTGGGATACCTCGAAGCCGCCGGGCTCGCCGGAGATGCCGACGCGGTATCGCGACTTCTCGCCATCGGGAATGCCGGGATCACGAAAGATGGTCGGTTCGAATTCTTCTCGGATCATGGGTGCTCCGTGGCGCTGTCGATGATGGCTCCGAATACGGACTTCATGGCGGCCAGATAGCGCCGCACCGACTCCTGCGCGATCGCGGTGTCGGGGAAGATGACGCTCAGCGTCGTTTGCCCCGGTAGCCGGTTGATCCAGATGAGGGCTTCCTCCGAGGCGGCGCGGTTGGCGAAGACCCCGGCTTTCATGCCGTCGAACAGCTCGTTGCCCAGGAATTCCCTCGCATCGATGAACGAGATCATCGGGGTGACCCACCCCGGCTCGGCCTTGATCTCGGAATCAGCGGGCAGCAGGTCGAGAACACGGTGAAAAGAGGTGGGCGCCAACAGCAGTCCGCTGTCGTAGGCCCGTTGCGCGATCATGAGCGCGCGGGCGAACGTGGTGCGTTCACTGAGCGGGAACGCGACCGGAACGAGCGTCACGTACCAGCCCACCGAATTGTTCTCGGCCGCCGTGGTCCTGGTACTGACCGGGGTCATACCGAAGTAGTAGTCCGAACCGACCAGCTCGCGTTCGGCCAATGCGGCCGCGGCGAACACACCGCCGACGAATTCGGCGCCGTTGGCCCGGCAGACCTCGTCGAATCGGTCGGCCTGTTCGTCGTCGAACAGCACGACACTGAGGTGGGCGCTGCGGTGGTAACCGTCGGTCTTCTCGCCCAGGTCGAGCGGGAACACCGGCAACCGGTTGTCGTTGCCGCGCAACAGCGCGAGCCACTTCTTCACCCCCGCCGAGGACAGGCTCTGCTGCTCACTGAAGATTCGCTCGTTGCGGCAGTAGTCGAGATAGCTCGCCGCGGGAGCGAGCGGTTCGGCCTCGTCCCACAACTGCGCGGCGTAGAGCTGGGCGAAGTCGGCCGCGGACAGGTACTGCCCGAGACCGTCGGTGTGCAGATGGTCGACGGCCAGATACACGGTGGTGGAATCGCCGTGCTCGATGGTGCCGAAGGTGAAGCAATCCCATTGGAACGGGCCGGGTGTCGTCTTCTCCACGTGTCGGCAGATCGACTCGGGGTCGTCGACGTGGCCGTAGTCGACCGGGACGAACTCCACATCGGCCTCCGGCACCAGATGGCGGCGCACCGTGCCACCCGGTTCGACGGCGAACCACGTGCGAAAGGTGTCGTGGCGCATCAGGAATGCGTGGATCGCCCGGGTGATGGCGTCGCGGTCGAGGTCACCGGTGGGGATCTCGGCGGTCACCAGGCACAGGCCGGAGAACCGGAAATCCGCGCCGCCGTGCCGGTCGGCGAGACGCAGATACTGCTCCTGCTGTAGCGAGGGCGGCGCCGGATGGGCAGGCGCCCCGGCCGCGCGCGCGACCGAGTCCGCCGAGGCGAACCAGGTCACGAGCCGACCGGGAGACGGGCGCCATTCGTCGATCAAACCGAAGTCGACCATCAGTGCGATCCCGCCATCGAGACCTCCGCCGATCGATCGACGGTCCACCGGTCGGGCACTTCGACGCTCGCCGGGGCGGATTCACCGGGCACGGACGCCACCTCCGGAAGCGGCGGTGTCACAGTGGGTTCGGAGGCGAGAATCAGCTCCGCGACCTTCGGGCCTGCCTGTTCCAGGCTGAACGAACGACCCATCTGCATCGACATCAGGTCGATGCCGAGCGTCTTGGTGACCCGCGCGCCCAGTTCGACCGCCATCAACGAGTCGAGCCCCAGCTCGGGCACCGGCACCGTCATGTCGATCGACTCGACCGGAACCCCCATGACAACGGCGAGTTCGTCGGCCATCTTGCGGGCGATGGCGGGTCCGCGCTTGGCCTCCTCCATCGCCGCGAGTTCGGCACGGAGCCTGGCCAATTCGGAGGTGTCCTTGGCCGAGGATTGGGCCAAGGCTGCGGTGCGGCCGGTGCGCACCAGCTGCGGGAAGGTTCCGGTGAGTTTCGCCCAGTCGGTGGGGATGATCGCCGCGTTCGTCACGCCGAGGCGCAGGGTCTGTTCCAGGTAGGCGGTGGCGTCGGCCATGTCGATCGGACCGAACCCCACCAGGTCCAGATACTTTTCGGCGGTTTCGTCCGAGGCCATGCCGCCCGAGGCGCCGGACAGGTGGCCCCAGCCGATGCACAGCGCGCGCTCACCGGCGGCGGCCCAGCGCCGTGCCAATGTTTCGACGGCGACATTGGCGGCGCAATAGTTGTACTGACCGTAGATCCCGTACATCGAGCCACCCGAGGAGCACAGGACGAACATGTCCAGGGTGATGCCGGCATCGGCTACCGCCTGGTGGATCACCTGCGCACCATGGACTTTGGGACGATAGACCCGGTCGAGCTCGTCGATCGCCATGCTGGCCAGTCGGTTGTCGGCCACCGCGCCCGCGGCGTGGAACACCGCGCGCAACCGATGATGTTCGCTGTGCGCGCGATCGATGATCGCGGCGACGGCGTCGGCATCGGTCACGTCGGCGTGTTCTTCGATCACCTCGATGCCCACCGCGCGCCACGCCTCGAGCTGGCGCTGCGCCGTCTCGGTGGCGGCGCCGCTGCGCCCGACCAGCACCAGCCTGCGCGCACCGCGCATCGCCAGCCAGCGACCGATCGCCATGCCGAATCCACCGAACCCGCCGGTGATGAGATAGCTTCCGGCGCCGTCGATGTCGAGGGGCGGCAGGTAGGGCCGCACGGGCGGTTGCGGGTCGTCCATCCGCAGCGCGACCCGGCCGACGCGCGAGGACCGCAGTGTCTCCTCGAACGCCTGGCTCACCTCATGCGTCTGGAACATCTGGTACGGCAACGGGGTGTAGACACCCTCGGTGACCTTCTCGAACACCCGCTGGAGCAGTCGCGACAGTCGTTGCGGGCGCACCGCGACCAGGCGGTCCAGATCCATCGAGTAGTAGGCGAGATTCTTGTCGAAGTTGGCCAGTTCCAGCAGCCCGCCGGTGTAGATGTCGGCCTTGCCGACCTCGACGATGCGCCCGAATTCGGCTGCGGCGTTGAAGTTCTGGCGCAGGATCTCACCGGGCGCGCTGCTGACGATCACGTCGGCGCCTGCACCGCCGGTCAGTGCGAGGACATCGTCGACGAAGTTGAGCGAACGCGAGTTCACCGCGAAGTCCGCGCCCATCGCCAGGACGTGTTCGCGCCGCTCGGGTGAGCTCGCCGTGCCGATGATGCGGGCGCCGATCGACTTGGCCACCTGGATGGCCGCCGTGCCGACACCGCCTGCCGCGCCGTGGATCAGCACGGTCTCGCCCGCTTCGAGGCGGGCCAGATCGTGCAGGGCGTATTCGGCCGTGCCGAAGGCGATGGTGCTGGTGCAGTAGCCGGGATCGGTGTCGGCGGGCACGATCACGGCCAGCGCCCGATCGACGACGGCGAATCGGCGCATCATGCCCTTGGACGCCACCGCGACCTTGTCACCGACCGCGACGTCGGTGACGTCGGCACCGACCCGCACCACGGTGCCGATGCCCTCCATGCCGGGAACGGTGCCGAAATACGTCGGTGCGAGTTCACGTTCGCCGAGCAGTCCGATGACCTTGAGCGGATCCTTGTAGTTCAATCCGATCACCGCCATCGCGACCTCGATCTGGCCCGGGGCGGGTTCCGGACGCGGGCACTCACGCCACGCCACCTGCGAGAGCGAGCGCGTGCGTGGCATGTCCAGCTCGAAGTTCACCTCCGGATCGGCCAACGGATGCGACGTCTCCAGCTCTTCGATGCGCTCGGGCAGCGGCTTGGTCACCATCGGCGCCAAGCGCTTACCCGCGCGCAGCAGGACCTCGTCGCTGTTGTCGAGGGTGAAGGCACCGGGCACACCTAGTTCGGTGACGAGTTCGCCGATCGTGGTGGCGGGCTCGGTGTCGATCAGCCGCCAGCGCAGTGGGGTCTGCTCATTGAGCAGCACCCGGCGGCCACCGGCGAGCGCGGCCTGGCGCGGGTCCGGTTCGGCCTCGCTACCGGGAGCCATGAAGGCGGATTCGGTCACCAGCGTGGCGTGGACGTTGCCGTCGCCGAAGCTGATCTGGGGCGGGGCGCCTTCCACGGTCGGGGTGACGTACTCCGACACCGCGACAGCGACGCGCTTGAGCGTCCACAGGTCGGCGACGTCGTCGGTACCCGCACCGACCACGACGCAGACGTGTGTGCGCTGCGTGTCGTCGGCTTTCGCCGCCTCCAGATTCGCGACGAGATCGGCCTCCAGTTCGTCGCTGTTCGGGTCGACCAGCAACACTCGCGACCCGGGGATCGCGACGGCGAGTTCGGCGGTGCGCGGACTGTCGCCGAGCGCGACGATCAGGGTGGACACCGACCCGGCTTCGGCCAGGGCCGCGGGGTCGATCGGATCGCGCTCTTCGAGCACCTCGGTGTAGTAGAAGTCGGCCATCCGGTGCAGCGGGCTGTCACCGGGCTTGAGCGCACCGATCTGCAGGCCGGTCAACCGCGCGACCAGCTTTCGGTCCCGGTCGAGCAGGTCGACATCGGCGCGCAGGCGGGCGCCGGGGTCGCGGCGGGCGACGACGGTGATCTCCGCGGGGAGTTCGGCGAGCAGTCGCACCGCGTTCACTCCCACGGGCACCATGACGCCCTCGTTGATCCGCTCGTCGGCGAAAAGCATCGCCGCGCACTGCATCGCGGCATCGACCACGGCCGGATGCGCCAGATGCCCCGACCCTTGGGCGATACTGCCGTCGACGGTGGCCAGCACGACGTCGCGACCGACGCGCACCGAGATCACCCGCTGGAACGTCGGACCGTACTGCAGGCCGGCCGAGGCGAGACCCGCGTAGAACATCGCCGGGTCGACATCGACACCGATCTCGATGGTGGGCAACTCGACGTCGGTCTGTTCGTGACTGCCGGTCAACGAGCGCCCCGTCGAGTGCACTGTCCACGCCGTACCGGTGGCGCTGCGCGATCTGATCAGGAAGCGGCCGCTGGCCTCCTCCACGCTCATCGCGACCAGCGGAACATCGGGGGCGCCCATGATCAGCGGTGCGACGAACCGAACCCCTTCCAGCGCGACCTGTTTACTGCCGATCCGGGCGGCGGTGGCGCTCAGCGCCGCGTCCAGGTACGCCGCACCCGGCATGATCTTGACGCCGTTGACGACATGGTCGACCAGCCACGGCAGCAGTTCGGTGCCCACCTGCAGCAACCACTCGGGACGCCCCTCCACATCGGGGTCGCCGAGCATGGCGTGGCCGCCGGGCGTACCGAGGCGGGCCTGCTCGAACAGTGGCAGCGCCGAGTGCAGACGGGTGCGCTGCCAGGGATACCGTGGCAGCGGCACGTGCGCGGTGACGCCCCGCTCCGCCGGGAACAGCAGCCCACGATCGAGCACACCGGCGGCATGCAGGCCGATGAGCGTGCGCCGGAAGCTGTGCGAATCGGACTGCTCGCGGTCGAGGGTGGGCACCGTGGTGCCGTTCACGTCCGCGTCGACCAGCGCTTCGCGGATATTGCCCGACAGCACCGGATGTGGACCGACCTCGAGGAAGATCCGACTGCCCGCGGCGATCAGGCTCCCGATCGCGGCGAAGAAGCGCACCGGCTGACGGACATTCGACCACCAGTACTCGGCGTTCCAGTCGCCGTCGGTGACGAGCTCGCCGGTCACCGAGGAGTACAGCGGCACCGACGGCGCCTGCGGCGCCAGCTCGGCCAGCGCCGTGCGCAGTTCGTCGTGGATCGGATCCATCAGTCGGCTGTGATAAGGCACCTCGACCCGCAGCCGACGGGCGAATATGCCGTCCTCCGTGAGCTTTTCGGCGATCTCGTCGAGCCGGTCGACGTCGCCGGACAGGGTCAGCGACGTGGGGCTGTTGATCGCCGCGATGTCGACGCGCGGATCGCCGACGATGAGCGCGTCGGCCTGCTCCTTGGTCATGCCGACGGCGAGCATCCCGCCACTTCCCGCAGTCGTAGCCTGCAATCGCGCCCGGTGATAGGCCACGCCCACCGCCTCGCGCAGCGACAGCATGCCGCTCACATACGCCGCCGACACCTCACCCACGCTGTGCCCGACGATGGCCGCGGGGACGATGCCGTATTCGGCCAGCTCGCGCACCAGACCCACTTGGACGAGGAAGTTCGCGGGCTGGGCGACCTCGGTGCTGGTGACCCGGGACTCGTGCTCCGGCTTGCTCAGTTCTTCGATGATCGACCAGCCCGCGATCGCGCGGAATTCCGCGTCGATCTCCTCGGCGGTCTCGGCGAACACCCCGCCTGCCGCGAGCAGACCACGGGCCATTTTCCAGTGCTGGGGACCCATCCCCGAGAACACGAACACCGGCTCGGCGGCGCTGGAGGAGACTGTGCGGCTGGCGTCGCGGCCGGTGCCCGACGCGTACTCGCGCAGTTCACGGACAAGCTCGTCGGTGGAGCCGTCGAGGAGGACGCCGGTGCGGAACGGGTGGTGTGACATTCGGGTCCACGCCGCTTCGGCCAGCTGATCCGGGTCGGCCCCCGTGGTGATCAGGTCGGCGAACCGGCCCGCCAACGCGCGCGCGGCGCCGGTACTGCGGGCCGAGATGGGCAGGACGCCGAGGTGGCGGGCCGGTTCGGTCGGCGATACGGACGCGCGGAACTCCTGCAGGATCGCGTGGGCGTTGGTGCCGCCGTAACCGAAACCGTTGACCGCCACCGACATCGGCGCGGCGTCGGCGGGCAGCGGTTGCGCCTCGGTCTGCACGTGCAGGCCCAGCTCATCGAAGGGGATGTCGGGGTTCGGATTGTTCAACCAGCCCTGCGGCGGCAGCGTGCGATGGTGCAGCGCCAGTGCGGCTTTGATCACGCTGGCCACGCCTGCGGCGGCCTCGGTGTGCCCGATCGTCGCCTTCACCGAGCCGACGCCGATGGTGCCGGTGCGCCCGGACGGTGCCCCGAAAACCGCACCGAGAGCGCGCAATTCGACCGGATCACCGACCAGCGTTCCGGTGCCGTGCGCCTCCAGGTAGGTGATCTCGTCCGGTGCCAGGCCCGAGCGTTCGCAGACGGTGCGGGCCAGCGCCTCCTGCGAGTCGGCGTTCGGCACCGTGATCGCCGTTGTTCGCCCGTCCTGATTGGACCCGGTGGCCTTGATCACGGCATAGACGCGATCACCGTCGCGGACAGCGTCTTCGAGCTTCTTCAGAGCCACCATGCCCGCGCCTTCACCGCGACCGTAGCCGTCGGCGGAGGCGTCGAAGGACTTGCAGCGACCGTCGGTCGCCAGGAAACCGCCTTTGCACATGAGCACGAAGGTTTCCGGCTGCAGCATCACATTGACCCCGCCCGCCAGCGCGACCTTGCAGTCGTCGTTCTCCAGCGCCTGGCAGGCCAGGTGCAGCGCGACCAGGGACGAGGAACACGCGGTGTCGACAGTGATCGCCGGCCCGACCAGGTTCAGCGCGTAGGCGATCCGATTGGACAGCATCGTGTAGGAGGCACTGGCCGGGGTGTGCATGTCGGTGTGGAACAGCGCGGGGCCCACCACGCCGATCACCGACTGGTCGACGACGAAGCCGCCCACATAGACCCCGACCTGTTCGCCGGCCGAGCGCCCCGCGATCCCGGCGTCGTCGAGGGCCTCCCAGGTCACCTCGAGCATCAGCCGCTGCTGCGGGTCGAGCACCGTGGCCTCACGCGGCGAGATCCCGAAGAAGTCGGGATCGAACTCCCACGGATCATTGGTCATGAAGGCGCCGTGCTTGGTATAGCTGCGCCCCGGCGTCCGCGGCTCGGGGTCGTAGTAGCGGCGCCAGTCCCAGCGATCGGCGGGCATCTCCACCACGCCGTCGCGCTTGTCGACGATAAAGTCCCAGAACGATTCCGGGGAGTCGATCCCGCCCGCGAACCGACATCCGATTCCGACAATGGCAATATCCGACACGTAATTTCCTCCGGTTCGACCGGCCTGTGGCATTGACCGTTGGTGTCAACGTAGAAGCCCACCACCGTGGCGATCGTCCGATTACCGACGTCTGGAATTTCGGACGGGTAATAGCGCGCCCCTCTGTGATCGGGCCCATATAGCGAAGTCATGCCTCACAACAAGACTCGGAGAGTCGTTGTGACCGGCCGCAACATTGCGTGGTAGCGACCGAAAAGACCACTGACAGTGACAAGTTCGACACATCGCGAGCAGTTGGGAGGCGAATGTGTTCGCCGAGTTGACACAGTGGGCAGACACCGTCGTGCGTCGGCGATATTTGGTGATCTTGATTATGGTGACCGGATTGTTGGCACTGGGAACTTACGGGCTCGGGCTCGGCGCGGATCTGAGTTCGAAAGGGTTCGACGATCCGTCGTCGGAATCGGTTCGTGCGGCGCACGTGCGCGACAACGCATTCGGCCGTGATCACAGCAGCGATGTGATTTTGTTGTTTCGGGCGCCCGCAGGATCAACAATTGACGATCCAGCCTTTACCGAGACAGTCGTGGCGGGACTGAACAGTCTGCCGCAGCGTTTCCCGAACGAGATCGACCGGATCAACGGCGCGTATTGGCCGACCGATACCGGCGTGGCGCTTCCCGACGTCTTCGGCTCGCCCGAACGCGACTACGCGTTCGCCTCGGTCGCGGTCAGCGGTCTCGATCCCACCGAACAGGGCCGCAACTACCGCAAGATCGCCGAGGAGTTCGTGATCCCCGGGGTCGAGGTCGAACTCGCCGGCGGGCAACCGGTCGCTCTCGCGTTGAACGACACCATGGTTCAGGATCAGCGACGTGTGGAGCTGTTCGCCATCCCCGCGGTCGCGATCCTGCTGTTCTTCCTGTTCGGCGGCGTCGTCGCCGCGGCGCTGCCGCTGATCATCGGCGGACTCACCATGCTCGGCGCATGGGGGCTGCTGCGCTGCCTCACCGCGGTCACCGAGGTGAACTCCTTTGTCTCCCCGGTTGTCTCGATGATCGGCCTCGGCCTGGCGATCGACTACGGGCTGTTCGTACTCAGTCGTTTCCGCGAGGAACTGGCCGACGGCCGCACGGTCGACGACGCGGTCCGGCGTTCGGTGACCACGGCGGGGCGCACGGTGTTGTTCTCGGCCTTGATCGTGGTGGTCGCGGCGGCGGGCATTCTGGTGTTCCCGCAGGGCTTCCTGCGATCGTTCGCCTACGGCGCCATCATCACCATCTCGCTGGCGGCGCTGACCTCGATCACCCTGCTGCCCGCGATGCTGGCCGTGCTGGGCAGGCGAGTCGACTGGCTCGGCGTCGACTGGTTCCGCAAACCGGTCGCCAGTGACCGTGTCCCCGACAACAGGTGGGGCCGGTTCGCCGCAGGCGTCATGAAACGTCCACTGGTGGTGGCGATTCCGATCTGCCTCGGACTGCTGCTGCTCATCGTCCCGATCCAGAATCTGGCCTTCGGCTCCATCAACGAGCGTTTTCTCCCGCCGACCCATCCGACGCGCATGGCCCAGCAGCACTTCGACGAACTGTTCCCGCTGCGCCAGATCGACCCGATCGACCTGGTCATCATTACTTTCGACCCCGATACCGCCGAGACCGTCCGCGCCGACGCCAACCACGCCCCCGGCCTCGGCGCGCCGTTCGCCGAGCCGATGCAGTCGCCGTTCCAGCCCCAGGTTCTCACCACCCACACCGTGCTCGCCGGTTCCGACAACGCCGAGGCGACCGTCGACTATCTGCGTTCGATGCCGCTGCCGCCCGGCACGACCCTGATGGTCGGGGGCAATCCCGCCGTGGAGAAGGACAGTATCGACGCGCTCGTCGAGCGGATGCCGCTGATGATCGCGTTCGTCTTCCTGGCCGGCACGCTCCTGATGGCGCTGACATTCGGTTCGCTGATACTGCCGCTCAAAGCCGCCGCGTTGAACCTGCTCGGGCTCGGCGCCACCCTCGGCGTGCTGACGTGGGTCTTCATCGATGGGCACGGCGCGGGGTTGCTCGGCTTCACCCCGCAACCCATCATGTCGCTGGTCCTGGTCGTCATCGTGTCGGTGGTCTACGGGCTGTCGACCGATTACGAGGTATTCCTGCTGTCTCGCATCGTCGAAGCCCGGGCAGCGGGAGCCTCCACGACCGAAGCGGTGCAGGCGGGTATCGCCCGTACGGGCCGCATCATCACCGCTGCCGCGCTGATCCTGCTGGTGGTCACCGGCGCGTTCGCGTTGTCGGATCTGCTGATGATGCAGTACATCGCCCTCGGCATGGTCACCGCGCTGTTCATCGATGCCACCATCCTGCGGATGCTGCTGGTGCCCGCATCCATGCGGCTGCTCGGGGACGCCTGCTGGTGGGCGCCGGCGTGGCTCACACGCCTGCAGCCCCCTCCTGAACACGAATCTCTCGCCCACTCGACACCTTCCGGAGCTGCTCCGACGCCAGTCCGCGGCGACCGGGACTGACCCCGGAGTACCACCATGAAAGTCCGGAGCGGCACCGTCGACGTGCCCGCCGCACCCACCAGCACGCTGCCCGCCTTCGCGTGGCGCGAGGTGTCGATTGTCGCGACCGTGGCCGCGACCCTGTTCCTCGCCAGGATCGACCGCTACCGCATCGGCGGCGACGAACTGTATTTCCTCGCGGCCGGACGGCATCCGTCGGTGAGCTATGCCGATCAGGGCCCGCTGGTTCCGCTGCTTGCGGCACTGTCGGACTACCTCGCGCCGGGATCCACCGCCGTCCTGCGGTTGCCCGCGCTCCTGTTCACGGTGCTGGCCATCGTGCTCAGCGCGATGATGGCCAGGGAGTTCGGCGGTGGACGACTCCCCCAGACCGTCGCCGCGCTCGCCTACGCGACCACCCCGATGGCGGTGATGCAATCGGCGATGCTGAGCACCTTCGCCCTCGACATCACCTTGACGGCGATGCTGGCGTGGCTGCTGATCCGCTGGGTGCGGACCCGCGAGGACTACCTTCTGGTCGCAGCGGGGTTCGTCGCCGCGGTCGACTTCCAGGTCAAATGGCTGATTCCGATCATCTGGACGATGCTGGCCCTCGGTGTGGCCGTGTTCGGGCCGAGGCAGATGCTGCGTCGGCCCGCGTGGTGGCTGGGCTCGGGCCTGCTCGCCGGGTCGGCTGTCCCGATTCTGTGGTGGCAGCACAGCAACGGCTGGCCGCAGTTGGCGATGGGCGCGGTCGTGCGCGACGAACAACTCGCCACCGCCGGGTTGACGGCGGTGCCGTGGACGATGATCCAGGTCACCGGAGCGGGCGGGCTGCTGTTGATCGCCGGCATGTGGGCGGGCCTGCGCGCCGAGCGATTCCGGCCGTACTACTTCCTGATTCCGATGATCGCGCTCGGTCTCGGCGCGGTGGTACTCGCGGGTCTGCGCCCCTACTTCGTCGCCGGTGCGTTTCCCGGCCTGTTCGCGGCGGGCGCGGTGTATCTGGCCGACCGTGGCTTCTCCCGGCTCGGGGCGATCATCAGCGGTGGCATCGGCGCACTCGCGACCGCGATCTGTGTGGCGCTCGTCGTCGTCCTGCCCCTCCCGGACTCGGCACTGCGACAGTCCACCGACGACTATTCACAGATCCACTCGCGCAGTCTGCTTTTCGGGCTGGACGGTTGGGACGACCTGGTCACCGCGGTGGCCGAGAGCTACGACCGGGTACCGCAGCGGCAGCGCGAAGCTCTGGTGATCGTGACCCAGAACTATTGGCAGGCAGCCGCACTCGACGACCTCGGGCCCGCGGCCGGGCTGCCCCCGGTGTTCAGCCCGAACCGTGGCTACGGCTACTTCGGCACACCACCCGACACCGCGACCACCGTGCTCTACGTCGGGGTCGACGATCCGGGCACCGTGCTGCGCACCCGCTTCAACCGGACCACCCTGCTGACCCACATCGACGAACCCCTCGGCTTTCCCGGCGTGAACCGCGGCGTCGCGGTGTGGCTGTGCGACGGGCCGAGCCAACCGTGGTCGGTCCTGTGGCCCGATGCCATGCAGCTGCGGTTCGTCGACGGGACGAGCCGCCATGGGCGATAGCGACGACACCGGAGCGAACGGAGACAAGACAGTGGTGCATTCGATGATGCGGCGGCTGGCACTCGCGGTGGCGCTCGCCGCCACCGGCCTACCCGTCGTCGCGACAGCGCAGGCGGCCCCTGACCTGGTCGCGGCCCACGCCATGTCGGCGGCACTACCGGCGCCGAACGGCTCGTTCGCCGTCTCCGCCGCCGCCAACGGCCCCGGCAAGGTGATCGACCTGACCGTGCACTCGGCGGCGATGAACCGCCCGGTCACCGTCGCGGTCATTCCCGCCGCCGATCCGGCGGCGCCCGCGGGCTCGCTGTATCTGATCAACGGGGTGGACGGTGGCACCGACACCCCCGATTGGCGGGAGGGCAGCAACTGGTTCACCAAGACCGATGCCGTCAAGTTTTTCAGCACCACACAGGCGAACGTGGTGATGCCGATCGGCGGCGCGGGCACCTTCTACACCGACTGGCAGGCCGATGATCCCGGCACCGGACGCAATCGCTGGCTGACGTTCCTCACCACCGAACTGCCTCCGATCATCGACTCGGCCTTCCACGGCACCGGCCGCGACGCGGTCGCCGGTTTGTCGATGGCCAGCGCGGCGGTGTTCCGGATGGCACAGGAAGCGCCGCAACGATTCCGGATGGTCGGCTCCTTCAGCGGCTGCATCCAGACCAGCAACCCGGCCGGACAGGCGATGGTGGCCTCGATCGTCACCGCGCGGCGCGGCAACCCGCTGAATATGTGGGGGCCGCCCACCGATCCGGCCTGGACGACCAACGACGCGGCCCTCAATGCCGAGAAGCTGCGCGGGGTGCAGGTGTATGTCACTACCGGCAACGGCCTGCCCGGCCCGCTGGATACCCTCAACGGCCCCGGCGTCAAGAGCAGTCCGATGAAGCTGCTCGACCAGCTGATCATCGGCGGTGTGCTCGACGGGATCACCGTGGTGTGCACCGCGTTGTTGCGCGACCGACTGGCCGCACTCGATATCCCGGCGACCTTCGATTTCCGCCCGGCAGGCACCCATTCCTGGGGTTACTGGGAGCAGGACATGCACACCTATTGGGAGCGCGCCGCCGCGCTGGTCGTCCCGTAGTTTCCGGTTCGACTCACCCCCGAGTGCCTTTGTGCGGGAAACGCACGTTCTGGCACGAACCTTGATGAGCCGACTCAATACCGGACCACCGAGCACCGAAAACCCGCTCGCGAAATCTACTCTTCGCCCATGACAACTCGACGTTCCCCGCCCGGCAGTTCCCCCTGCAGTACGCGCACCATGCCGCCGCCTCGATCGCTCAACCGATGTCAGCGGTGGGACCGACTTCGCCGAAAAGGAACTCCGATGCCACCGAAACCCGTCGACCGGCGAATCCGCCCGAAGCAAGAGCGGGCGAAGGCGACCAGGGAACACATTCTCGATACCGCCGCGGAGTTGTTCGGCCAGCGAGGAATCGACAACACCTCCACCAATGTCATCGCCGCGCACGCGCGGATCAGCATCGGAACGCTGTACCGGTACTTTCCGGAGCGGTCCTTCCTCGTCGACGAACTCCTCGATCGGCTCATCACCGACGTCGAGCAGGATTTCACCCAGCGCGTATTCAGCTTGACCGTAGAGACCTCGCCGACCAGCAGTGACGACTACGTCGCGATCGCATCGGAGATTCTCGACGTCTTCGCCGATGCGTTGGCCGCCAAGTCGGATCTGGTTCGCGCGCTCGTGCGCAGCGTGCAGTTCTACAGCAGCGGGTTGCCCGAATTCGAACCGCGACTGCGAATGCTGCTCAAGCTCATCGTGATCCAGTTCGTCGGGCCCGGACACGACCATGACCACGACATGATGTCGTGGGTTCTGGTCAACACCGGTTTCGCGGCGGTGTTGCGCGCCTCGGCCGACGACGTGGCCGACAGCGACCGCGCCGCCGCTATCGCCATGACCGCCCGGATGATCGGCACGTGGCTGTACGCCGAGCTGCGACGCCACGAATAGGCCCCCCGCGCAGGCAGTTACACCGAAACCTCGTCGCGGGCTTGGAGATCGGCCAGTACCAGGCGCAGTAGTTGTTCGGCACGGATGCGCTGCCAACCCAGCATCGCGTGCGGACTGAACCTGGCTTCCTCGAACAGCGCGACCAGTTCGTGCGCGCCGTCGTCGTGCAGCACGCCACTGTCGAAAGCCCGCTCCAGCACTTCCCTCGGCGTATCCGAAACCAGCGGTGCCGCAGCACGATCCGCCGCCAGTCCGGCCTCCATCGCCACATAGCAGGCGATCACCGCGGTTCGCGGGTCCTGCCCCGGCGCGTTCATCGCGGCCAGGCCCATCTCGGCTGCCCTGGTCAGCGAGTCGACCGTGTTCGACACTTGCTCCTCGGTCAGCTTCACCCCTTCGACCAGGGGCGTCCGCCGCCCGGAGACGGTGACCCCGACGAGACCGACCAGCGCGATGGCGATCAGCACGACCGCCAGCCCCACCGCCCCCAGCAGCGCCGTCCCGCTCAGACGCGAAGGGTCGACCGCCGAGTCGACCACCTGTACCTCGACGGCACCCGACACCGGCGGCGTCCCTTCCGCCGCGGCCGGTGAAGTCGGTTGCCGCCTGGCACCGGGCAGGACGAACAGCATGGTGATTCCGACAGCGAATGTCAGCGCGACAGCGCTGAGCGCGACGGGAGCCAGCACCGCGAACCGCTTGAACGACAGGCGAACCCCGAGATCACTGTCGAGCGCGGGCATCGCCAAGGGCAACCGATGCTGACTGACAATGACTCCGGCGAGCAAGATCACCACCGAGACCAGCAGCAATACCGGCATCAATGCGACAGCCAACGGCGAAGCACCGCCGTTTTCACTGGGAACGGAGGTCCCAGGTAAATGCCCGTGCAGCGCGATAATCGCTGCGACAATCAGTACGACCGCCGCGAACAAACGACCCATTGGAGCCAATATCTTTCCCACTGCTGTACCGCCGAACCCCTGGAAGCCACCCGAAATGCCCACATAATGGCATTTCACCCGCCCGCCAGGAACCAACCACACAAGGTTTGGTCCAACTCCCTCAGCGCCCGCCGATTCCTTGTTTCCCACAACATTTCCTACCGCGGGGCAATGAAATTCTCAGCCGGGCATGTCAATCGGCGAGAAAGCGGTCGGCGTTCGCGTGTGCCCACTGACTGAAGGTGGTGGCGGGCTTGCCGGTGATGTCCTCGACGCTGGTGATGGGCAGGGATTCCGGGGTCGGGGCGAAGTCGATCAGGACATTGTCGACGTACCAGGTGGCGTTGTCGCCCATGGTGGGCCGCAGGGCGGTGATGGTTTCCTCGCGAGTGGAGGTGCGGAAGGTGATCTCGCGATCGAGCGCGTCGGCGAGATGGGCGAGCAGGTCGGTGCGGCTGAGGATCTCCGGGCCCACGAGGGCGTGTGCGCGGCCGAGGTGACCATCGGTCAGTAGCGCGGTCGCGGCGACCGCGGCGATGTCGTTCATGGCGATGGGCGCGCTCGCGGTGTCGGGGTGCGGTTCCCGGACCGCACCGTTTTCGCGGATCTGCTGGGACCACGTCAGGGTGTTCTCCATGAAGTCGGCGGGCCACAGATGGGTCCAGGCCAAGCCGCTGCCTTCCACCGCGTTGCACACACTGCCCCACCAGCTTTCGGGCTCGCCGGACAGATCGACGACGTGCCGCACACCGGCGGCCCGCGCCAGCTCGAGCACCTCGGTGACAGTGCCCGGCGAAGGTGCCAGATACATCCGGTCGACGCCCTCGAACGCCGCGGACAAGCTGTCCGGTCGCCCCAGATGGCCTCGGACCACCTGAACCCCCTCGGGCAGTCCGGCTTTACCCGGGTCGATGGTCAGCGCGCGAAGGTCGGTGGCGCCTCGCGCGATCAGCTGGTCCACGACCAGCCGCCCGATATTGGCCGTCGCCCCGGTAACCAGGATTGTCATCGGTTTTCCCTCCGCCTCGGCTCGTTGAACCCTTCGATCCTGCCAACGAAATCCGAACGGCGCACATGGCAATCTGCGACGGCAGCTCCGTACCGGACCCGCGAGTCCTCAGCGCCGCAACGAGTCCGGCCGCCACGACAGGGGCTCTCGCGGCTGTCGAATCAGCGTCGAGGTCGTCGCGCACACGCGGATGAACAAGTTCCGGACCGCCGAGCAGAGGAAAATTTCCGGTAACCGTATCGATATCTACGGTATGGCAATGTAATTCGCTTTTTATGTCGAAGTGATGATGTTTTTCCGGTATCACTCCTGGTGGGTTCCACGGAATCGACGACGATGCGAAAATGTCCTCGGACCGAGATCCGGTCCGGCAGAGGATGTTCCGCCGGATTCGGCGGGCAGACTGGAGGGGCAGGATGCACTTCTCGCGATTCAGCTCGATCGCCGTTCTCGCGGCAGGAGCTGTCGGCCTCGCGGCCACCACCACCGCGCAGGCCGCACCATCACCAGCGGTTCCCATCGTGCAGGGCGTCGACGGCGGCGTGGCGTTCACCGCGAGTCCGCGGGCCGATGGCTCCGGGCTCACAGTGTCCGCCCCGGACGGCACCTTCAGTGTCGCCGGTGGTGCGGTCACGCTCACGAACGGGGAGGGGCGGGTGGTCGCCGCGGTGCCGACCCGCATCATCACCGGCGCAGGCGATTTCGACCTGGTGGCGGGTATCTCCGCCGACGGCCGTTCCGCGACGCTGACTCCCACCGCCGCCCCGGCCGTCGTCACCGCCAACATGGCGGAGTTCATCGACGCGGCCGGTGACGTCGAGGCTCGCAAACAGCACAACGCGGGCATCGGCGCGCTCATCGGCGCAGGCATCGGCGCCGTGCTCGGCTTCTTCCTCGGTGGAGTCGGCGCACTGGTCACCATCCCGATCGGTGCGGGCATCGGCGCCCTCATCGGCTACTCGACGCCGTAGCGGGTCCTGAGTGGTGGTCGGCTTTCGGACGGCCACCACTCACGCCGCTAGCTGGTGACTCGGCCTTCTCACCTGCGCGACTAAGGTCGGCAGAGTGATTCGGTGGACCGAGCCCAGGAGGCAGCGATCATGAACGCGGCGAACGAGCGCACACCCAGCGGCTGGGAAGAGATCACCGCCGCGGATCCGGGGCATTCGGCGCGGTATGTGGAGCGGTTTCGGGACCTCGCCGCGCAGGGGACCGACATCGTGGGCGAGGCTCGGTTGATCGACGCGATGCTCGGGCGTGGCAGTCGCGTGCTCGACGCGGGATGTGGGCCGGGGCGCACGGGCGGATACCTGCACGACGCCGGGCACACGGTGGTGGGGGTCGATGTCGATCCGGTGCTCATCGATGCGGCGCGCGCGGATCATCCCGGTCCGACGTGGCTGGTCGGCGACCTGGCCGAACTGGATGTGTCTGGCGCCGACTTCGATGCCATCGTGTGCGCGGGCAATGTGATGACCTTTCTTGCTCCGTCCACTCGGTCGGCGGTGTTGGCGGGATTCGCCGGGCATCTCGCGCCGGGCGGCCGGGTCGTCATCGGCTTCGGCGCGGACCGCGGCTATGAGTTCGCCGAGTTCCTGACCGATGCCGCATCTGTCGGTCTCACAGCCGACCTACTGCTGTCGACCTGGGATCTACGGCCCTTCACCGACGACTCCGACTTCCTGGTCGCGGTGTTCTCGCACGCACCCGACTCGAACGCACACACCCGGCGCGACGCATGATGGGCAGCGACGAGCGATAGACCGGGAGGCACAGGTGTCGGAGACGACGGTGGACGAGGTGATGGCCGAACTGGCCGCCCTCGACGATCCCAGGATTCGTGCGGTGAACGAGAAGCACGGCGACGATCACGGCGTCAACCTCACCGAGCTGCGCGCACTGGCCAAACGATTGAAGACCCAACCCGTACTGGCCCGCCTGCTCTGGGACACCGACGACACCGCGGCGAAACTGCTCGCGCTGCGGATCTGCCGCCCGAAGATCTTCGAGCGGGACGAACTGGACGCCATGATCCGCCAGGCACGCACCCCCAAGGTCCACGACTGGCTCGTCAACTATGTCGTGAAGAAGAACCCGCACGCCGAGGAGCTGCGCACGGTGTGGTTCGCCGACCCGGATCCGGTGGTCGCGAGCGCGGGCTGGGCGCTGACCACCGAACGAGTCGCGAAGAAGCCCGATGGCCTCGACCTCACCGGTCTGCTCGACCTCATCGAGGCACAGCTGAAGACCGCGCCCGATCGCCTGCAATGGGCGATGAACCACTGCCTCGCTCAGATCGGTATCGACCATCCCGACCACCGCGCCCGCGCGCTCGACATCGGCGAGCGTCTCCAGGTCCTGAAGGACTACCCGACTCCCCCTGGCTGCACCTCCCCGTTCGCACCCGCCTGGATCACCGAGATGGTAGGTCGGCAGAACGGCTGACGCCGCCGGGAACATCGCAGCCCCGGTCACCCGACGTGCCGTCGACCCGCCGTACTCCCGGAAGTACGTCACCCACCGTGGCCCGATGGCCGTTAGCGTGTCGGCATGGGTGTGGATGAGATCTGTGATCGGTTCGTCGAGGACTACGCGGCCGCCGATCCGGTCACGGCGACCATGTTCGGCATCGCGGGCCACGACGACCGCCTGACCGACTATTCGCCCGCCGGACACGAGCTCCGGGCGGACATCGCTCGAAACGCAGTGCGCGCCATACTCTCCGCGCAACCCGCCGATGACGGTGAACGGGTGGCGAAAGCCGTCTTCGCCGAACGCATAGGGCTCGACGTGGAGATCCATGACGCCGGGCTCCCGCTCGCCTCGCTCAATGTGATCGAGAGTCCGGTCCAGAACATTCGGATGGTGTTCGACGTGATGGCCGCCGAGACCGCCGCGGACTGGACGGTGATCGCGCAGCGTCTCGCGGGGGTGCCCGCCGCGCTCGCCGGTGTGCGCTCGTCGCTGCTGGTCGCGGCGGAACGCGGCCAGATCAGTGGGCTGCGACAGGTCGTCAAAGTCGCCGAGCAGGCCGACACCTGGGCCGGTTCCGGCGGGAAGGACGGATTCTTCACCGCCTTCGTCGCCGCCGCCGCGGAGATCGACGGTGCGCCGCTGGCGCGACTGCACCAGGGCGCGCACGCCGCCCAGCGGGCCTATGCCGAGTTCGCCGAGTTCCTGCGCGCCGAGCTCGTACCTCTGGCTCCCGCCAACGATGCCGTCGGCGAGCACACCTACCGGCTCTGGTCGCGCTATTTCACCGGCGCCGACCTCGATCTCCGGGAGGCCTACGACTGGAGCTGGGCGGAGTTCGCGCGGCTCGAGACCGAGATGTCGACCGTCGCTGCCCGGATCGCGCCGGGGGCCTCGCTCACCGAGACGGCGACTGTGCTCGATGCCGACCCGAAGTACCGGGTGAGCGGGCAGTCAGAGCTTCGAGCGTGGCTGCAGAAGATGTCCGACGAGGCGCTGGAGTCGCTGCGCGGCGAGCATTTCGATATTCCCGATGAGCTCATGCGACTGGAAGCCACGATCGCACCGCCCGGCGGGGTGGTCGGGGCGTATTACGTCGGGCCCAGTGCGGATTTCAGCCGGCCCGCGCGCATGTGTTGGTCGGTGGAGCCGGGGAAAGAGGACTTCGCGACCTGGCGTGAGGTCAGCACCGTCTACCACGAGGGCGTGCCGGGCCATCATCTGCAGATCGCGACCGCTGTGCGCGAGGCGGATTCGCTGAATCAGTACCAGCGGATGATGTCGTTCGTCTCCGGCCACGGCGAGGGCTGGGCGCTCTACGCCGAACGCCTCATGCAGGAGCTCGGCTATCTCAGCGACGACGGCGATCTGTTCGGCATGCTGTCGCAGCAGCTGTTTCGCGCCGCGCGGGTGATCGTGGATATCGGAATGCACCTCGAATGGGAGATCCCCGCGGGCACCGACTTCCACGAGGGCGAACGTTGGACTCCCGACCTCGGCCTGGAGTTCCTGCTGACCCGAACGGTCACCGATTCGGCCACGGCCCGCGACGAAATCGACCGCTACCTGGGGTGGCCAGGACAGGCGCCCGCGTACAAGCTCGGTGAACGGCTGTGGCTCGCGGCCCGCGACGAGGCGCGCGAACGTGCGGGCGCGGCGTTCGATGCGAAGCAATTCCACACCCGCGCTTTGCGATTGGGCGGCATGGGTCTGGATACCATGCGGGCGCAACTCGCCGCCATGGAATGAGGACTCGTCAGAACAGGCTGGTCTGCGCGGGTTCCGGAGTCGCCGTGATCGTGGGGTCGAGTTCGACGCGGCGACCGACGAGCCGGGTGTCGTTGACCAGGACGAGTTCGCTCGCGCCCGCGGGGTCCCGGCACGCGATGGTGTGACCGTGCGCGGTGACCGCGTCGATGACGTATTCACCCGGTTCCCCGGCGATTTCGGTGGCGACCGGGAAGCGGCCGTGCGCGAGGATCGTGGCGTAGAAGTCCCGTCCGCCCGACCAGGCGATGTCGGTACGCGTGATGTCGGCGGGCAGTGCGCTCGCGGCATGCTCGGCCGCGTCGGCGACGGCTGATTCCAGGGCCGCCCACGGACGCAGCGGTTTCGTCAGAATGCGGGTCTTGGTGACACCGGCGACCGCCTGACCGATGCCGGCTCGCTCGGTCACCGTCCGTTCGAGGTCTCGGACATGGAGTCCGTCGGGAGAATCGGTGATGAATCGAGCGACCAGCGCACCCTGTTCGAACAGACGGCGATTGCGCCGCGACGCCGAGGCCGTACCGACCTTGGTCATCCCGTCACCGAAATACGCGATGTAGAGATGGTGCGGCTGCGACATATAGTCGCGAACCTGTTCGGGCAACGCCGTGAGCGGACCGCGATGGCTGTGCACCACCGACCACCCCTCGTTGATCCGGCACTGCTCGCACTGGCGCCCCGCGTCGAGCCGCGCGCGGCGAGGACAGGCCAGCCGCCCCCGACGCCCACCGCCGAACCCGTGGTAGCCGAGACAGAATCGGCCGGAATCGGTAATCCGGAAGGCCAGCCGCGTGCCGACACCGGGCATCAGCTCGGTGGTCCCGTCGTCGCAGAGCAGCTCGTAGAACCATCGCCCCTGCTCGTCCCAGCGAGTGCCGCAGTACAGGGCCGTGGAGATCATCGGTCGAACCTACACCGGTCAGTCGGTGCGGATCACAAGTCGAGGGCCGAAAAATATCCGAACGCCCAGTAACCCCCGCACGATTTCCCCCACGCGAATCGGTCACCTACCTTGAGCGCACTGCAGGGGTGCGAAACTGGTAAGGGGAAAACAATGGATGATCTCGAGCTGCTACTCGACACGGAATTCAGTGTGACATCGACTGTACAGATGGATAGCCTGACACATCAGCTGATGGTCGCCGTCGAATCCTGTTCCCGGAACGGAATTCCCTTTCCTCGAATCTGGGAGGAGGTCGAGGACGCTCTCGACATGGTCCCGGCGGATATCCCCGCCGAGTACCGCACGGAATTCAGGCTCTACCTCAGTGATCACGTGATCTCGGCCTTCATGAACGTACCGTCGGACGCGAGACTGCTCCCCGACATCTGAGTTGTTTCGGACCGATGCCAGTCCTCGATCACCGGCATTGGACAGATTCCAACGCACCGCCGCCGGGCCTTCGCCGCTGTTAGCGTGCGGCGGTGCGTATCTGGCTGTTCCCGACGATCGTGTTGACCCTGCTCAGTGCGCTGATGGCCACGATGTATCTCGGCTACGTCGTCGACCCGGAGAAGAATCTGCACGACTTCCCGATCGCGCTGGTAGACCTGGATGTAGGCGATACGCTCGGCTCGCCACCGCAGTGGCGCGATGTCGGCAACGAGATCACCGAGGCACTGCGCGACGGTGTGCCCGCGGACAAGATCGACCTGCGCGTGCTCGGGATAGCCCAGGCCGAGCGACAGCTACGCAGCGGCGAACTCTACGGCGCGATCATCATCGCGGGCGACTTCACCAAACGTCTCGGCAATCTCGGCACGGGGAGCGTGGTTCCCGGCGAGATCGAACGCCCCACGATCACCGTGCGGACCAATCCGCGCACCGGGGCGTTCGCCTCCGCGATCGTGGGGCGGGTCAGCGATCGAGCATTGACCGAGGTGAACGCGCGGATCGGCGAACAACTGCTCGCGACCGTGACCAGCGCACTCGGCCCGGACTACGCACTGCCGGGGACAACCGCTGTGGCATTGCGCAGCCCCGTCGAGGTGATCCACACCGAGTTCCATCCGCTGCCCGACGGCAGCGGCGCCGGGCTCAGCGCGTTCTTCTACGCACTCGTGCTCCTGCTCGCGGGCACGCTCGGCGCGATGATCGTGCACACGATGGTGGACGGCGCGCTCGGGTTCGTGCCGACCGAGTACGGGCCGTGGTCGCCGCATGTGCCACCCGCGCGGATCTCCCGACTGCGCACCCTGCTGCTCAAATGGGGCGTACTCGTCGTCGCCGCGCATCTGGTCACGACGGTGCTGCTGGTCGTCGCGTCGATGGTGGGAATGCCTGTCGCACAACCGCTTCCGCTCTTCCTCTACAGCGCCTTCGCCGTGATCGCCGTCGGCGTCACCGGTCTGTCGGTGCTGGCCGCGTTCGGCTCGGCGGGGCTACTGGTGAACCTGATCGTCTTCGTCATTCTCGGGCTGCCGTCCTCGGCCGGGTCGGTGCCGATCGAGGCCACGCCTCGCTACTTCGGTGTGCTGGCCTCGTTCGAACCGCTGCATCAGGTGTACACGGCGGTCCGCGCGATCCTGTACTTCGACGGCGACCTCGGATCCGGGCTCGCGAGGGGGTTCTGGATGACCCTGCTCGGTCTGGCGATCGGGCTCGCCCTCGGTGCGGTGAGCACGTCGGTCTATGACCGCGTCGGATTGCCTCGCCACCGTTCGGCGACCGGCGGCACCGCCCGCCTGTGAGGCCGCACAAACCCGGCTGTCAGGGGATCGTGATCCCACCAGGCCATACGATGGGATCGGGGACTACGACCTCCGAAGTGGCTATGTTGCGATTCACACAGGACCACGACCAGCCCCATTCGCTGTCTGCCACGACGGAGTGCCTTCGATGAATTCTTCAGCCATGGATCGGATCTACGATCCGCTCATCATCGCGGACGGTCGAACCGCATCGAGTTTCCTGGGAAACGCCGACGAGTTGGTGTCACAGCTCGTCTCCTATTTCGCCGAGAATGTCATGCCGTGCCAGGCACTACCGAGCGAGGCGATGCGCGGTGACGTCACCGAGTTCACCCGCCGCTGTCTGATGCTGGCGATGGAAATGCTGGACAGGCGGACGACCCCGTCCGAGCCGCAACTGGTGGCGCTGCGCGCGGCATCCGCCCAGCACGCACGGGAGGGTGTACCCGTCGGGACACTACTGCGCGCCTACGCCGAGGGGTTCCGGATCGGCTTCGAACTCGTGATCGGGCAGGTGACAGCGGCCGATCTCGCCGAAGTCGTCGCGGGTACTCGCCTGCTGCTTCGCACGCTCGAGGTCATCAACGCGACGGTGACGAGTGCCTATCTCGAAGAGCAGCGCCAGGTCGCCAAGGAACACCAGACCGGTGCGCAGACGATGATGTCGGCACTACTGAGCGGCCATGGCATCGGCGCCCTCACCCGGCAGACCGGCATCAGAGTGGCCGAGTCGTATCAGGTGGTGGCACTGATGATTCCGGAGCTGCCCGAGGAGCACGACCCACGCGTCGACGCGCAGGTGGTCGCGCGGCGCAAACTTCGACGCGTGCAGGCGGCGCTGGCCGATGCCTTCGCCTCCCGGTCGCTCGCACTGCTGAGCACCACCGGCGGAACCCTGCTGATCCCGAGCGACGAGCCCGACACGGCGCGGATGACCGGCGACATCCTCGCCACGATCAGCGCGACCTCGGGGGTCGAGCTCACCGCGACCCTGGTGCCCGCCCCGACCGACCAGATCCCCAAGGCCACCGAGGAAGCACACGAGCTGCTCGATCTGGTGCGCGGCATCGCCAAACCCGCGGGCCTGTACGAGCTCTCGGATGTGGCGATCGAGTATCAGCTCACCCGGCCCGGACCGGCGCGCGAGCATCTGGCCGATGTCATCGCCCCGCTCGCCACCCATCCGGAACTCCTGGAAACGCTGCGGACCTACATGGCGACCGGTCTCAATCGCAAAGCCACCGGGCGGCGACTTCATGTGCACCCCAACACCATCGACTACCGCCTGCGACGGGTGGGCGGCCTGACCGACCTGGACCTGACGACCGCGGAGGGCATTCTGCGGGCTCGCATCGCACTGCTCGCCGACGACATGGTGCATGCCCGGGGCGCCGCGTAGCTCACACGCGGCGCCCCGGGCCCACGCTCACGCGGTCAACGCGTCGGCTGCCGCGACACCGGATCGGTAGCAGGCTTCCAACTGCGCCCCGAGTAGGTAGTCGCCCGCAAGCTGCAGTCCCGCAACGGATTCGGTCTGCTCGCGGAGAGCCGCGCGGAACCCGGCGTGATCGGGGAGGTAGGCGCAGTGCGCCGCGGCCCAACTGCGTGTTTCGGTGCGGACCCTCGCGATCGACGGTCCACCGAGATGACCTCGTACCTTCGCCTCGGCCTCGTCGATCCAGTTCGCCAACACTCGCGCATCCGGCGTCGGCCGGGCATCGCGCCCACTGAAGGTGTAGCGGACGATGTCGAGATCGTTGACGCCGTAGACCCCGGCGGCGCTGCACGGTCCCGAGTCGAACGCGATCGATCGAACGGTGCTGCCGAAGAACGGCTGCTCGTACTGCACCACCGCGACAGTGGACGGCTGATAGGCCACCTGGCCCAGCACTTTGCTCAGCGCGGGAGCCACGGGTTCCAACAGATTCGCCGCCGCGTACGCCGGGACGGCCAGCACCACACCGTCGTAGGCGGAAAACGTCGTGGCGTCGCCGTTTTCGGAGGTGTCGAGTCCGATAACCCGGCCCTCCCGCAGCACGATGCGATCGACGCGGGTGTTCAGCCGGACCGGCACCTGCCCGGTGAACCAGTCAAGGACCGGCTGCAAACCGTCGACGAGTTGGTCATATCTGTCCTGCACCATGCCGAGGCTCACCCCGAACGCGCCGAGATACACCTCGTCTGGTTCGGCCGCGTTGAGCCGAACTGTCAACGGCCGCAGCACAGTACGACCGAACTCGGCTCCGAAGTGCGCGCCGAGCGCGACGTCGTCGCTGTCGGTTCCCGCCTTACCGAAATAGTCCGACCCCAGGTAGCGGTTGCGTTCGTCGAACCGCACGCGCGCACCGTAGTACAGCATGCGCGCCGCGTCGACCGGCGAACCCATGCGCAGCAGATGGCGCAGGAAACCGGCGATGCCGGGGTTGTCGAGGGTCACCAGTTCGCCGTTGATGATCTGCGAGCTGTTGATTCCGAACGGCTCGTAGGTTCGCTCCCCGGACGCGGCGATGAAGCCGCGCAGCTGCTGGTAGTGACGGCCGATGTTCTTGCCGCCCAACATGATCGGCCGGCCGCCGAGGGTGTCGAAGCCGCAGCGGCCACCGAGCACCGCGTCCTGCTCGATCAGTTCGACGCTGTGGCCCGCCCGATGTAGTGCGAAGGCGGCGCCGATGCCGGACAAGCCGCCACCGATGACCGCGTACCGTTTCGCCGATGCTGTGGTCATGATCCGAGGTTCTCCTGTCGTTGCCCGGACACGGGATAGTGCGCCAGCTCGACGTGTGCGAGGGCGATGCGGTTGCCGTACTGGTGCAGCGCCACCTCGACCGTGATCTCGTCCAGGTCGAGATCGCCGACAGCCGCGGTGGTGCAGGTGATGGGGGCGTCCAGCTCGGCGAAGTCGGTGAACTGGGCCTCGAGGTCGAGTACCGCGGCGACCGGCGAGGCGAGCAGACCCGTCGCGGTCGCCGCCAGCACCGCCGCCTGCCGGAACACCTCGAGAAGCAACGGCCCCGGCACATGGTCGTATTGGTGGTCGAAGAAACTCGGATGCCCGCGATCCACCACCACGACCAGGTCCTGCGCCGCGGTGCGGGCGAGCACGACATTGCGGGGATCGCGCCGCCCCACGAGTTCCGGTGGGAGGCGCCGCACCGCATCGGGACCGACCGCGACGAGCGCCGAGCGCTTGCCCTGCTGGAGTTCGCGGAACTCGTCGTACGCGTCACGGGGGAAGGTGATTCCGCTGCCGCGCACTGTCATCGCCAGCGCTCCGTGGATGGTCAGCGTGGCGTCGAAGGATACGTCGTGGTAGTAGCCACGCCCGGTGCCCGCCGCACCCGGTCGCAGGCGAACCACCCCCTCTAGCGGTTCTCGTTCGCTGTCGCGGAACAAGCTCAGGTCCTCCACCGCGAACGCCATCCGCTGCAGGCTGGCCGGCGCGTCGGCGGGAACACCGAGGTGTCGTTGACCGACTACGAGCAGCGCCTGCCGGACGGCCTCGACGGCGGAGAACGGATCGTGGTAAGGAACCAGCCGATCGAACCAGAGCGAGTGCGCCCGCGGCACCTGCACGGCGGCAAGGTATTCCGAGCTTCCGACCATCGCCGTGTCGGCGACGTAGACCTCGGCGAGCCCGCGCCGGTGGGCCAGCGCGGCGGGCACCAGTTGTTCGAAGCCGAGGGTGCCACGCACCGGCGACAATTTCCCGCTCATGCGAGCACCGCCTCGTGGGTCGACGCGTCGCTCCAGATCCGGGCGGCGAGTACAGCGCCGAGCGCCCGCGGGGTCGGGTGGGTGAACAGATCCTCCAGTGAGAGAGCGGTGCCCGCGGCGGCATTGATTCTGCCGCGCAGTTCGAGGGCGGACAGTGAGGTGAGTCCGATCGCGAGAACCGTGGCGTCGAGATCGATGTCGTCTTCGGTGAGGTCGATGAGGATCTCGCGGATCTGATCCACTACGAGTCGCACCGCGACTTCGGAGCGCTCGCCCTCGGGGACGGCCTGCCAGTCCGGATGCGTGGGAGCCACCTCCCCCGCCGGTCCCTCGCGTCGGCCGACGCTCCGGTCACCGGCGAGTTCGGCTCCCGCGACGCCGATCATGCTCTCCAGTACGGCACTGTCGGTGTGGACCCAGTAGCGGCGGTGCTGGAACGGATAGGTCGGCAGATCGACCGCTCTGGTCGTCTCGTCGGAACACAGCGCCGACCATTCGACTTGGGCACCGGTAACCCACGCTGCCGCAGCGGCTTTCACCACCGAAGTGGCTTCGTCGACGCCGGGGCGCAGCACCGGGACCGCCGTGCTGCCGGTATCGGCGAGTGCCTCGTAGACCAGCCCGGAGAGGGTGTCTCCCGCGCCGAGTTCGAGGTAGATGACGACGCCGGATTCGTGCAGCCGCAGCACGCTGTCGTGGAAACGCACCGGCTCCCGGGCTTGACGTACCCAGTAGTCGATCGAAGTCAGCTGTCCCGGTGCCGATGCCATGCCGGTCACCGTGGACATGATGGGGATACGCGGTTCCTGGAGCCGGACGCCGGCCACGACGGCGCGGAACTCGTCGGCGATCAGATCCACGTGCGGCGAGTGGAATCCACGATCGGCGCCGAGCCTGGTGACCCGTCGACCACGTTCCCGCCAGTACCGTGCGAGCTCACCGACCGCAGCGACATCGCCTGCGATCACGGTGGCGTTCGGCCCATTGGCCGCGGCGACCGACAGTTCGGACTCTCGACCGGCGATCGAGCCGGTGACCTCGGCACAGGATGCCCGCACCGAGACCATCGCTCCCACGTCCATTCGTTGCATCAACCGACCGCGCGCCGCCACCACCGCGATCGCGTCGTCCAGCGACAGCACACCCGCGACGTGCGCGGCGCAGAGTTCACCGACAGAGTGCCCGACAACGAAATCCGGTGTTGTTCCCCAGGATTCGAACAGCCGGAACAGCGCCACCTGCAATGCGAAAACGGCGGGCTGGGTGTATTCGGTCCGGGTGAGCTGTTCACCCGTTCCGAACATCTCCGCGCGTAGCGGGTGCGCGAGATGGGCGTCGAACCCGGCGCAGACGCTGTCGAGAGCATCGGCGAAGACCGGGTACGCGTCGTACAGCCCGCTGCCGATGCCCGCGAGCCGGTCGCTCTGACCCGGGAACATCATCGCCAGCTTGCCGCCGGTGCCACGATGTGCGAGGACTGCCGACGGGGCGGTGTGTCCATCGGCGATGGCGGCGAGCCCGTCCAGGAACTCACCGCGGGTGTTCGCCACGACAACGGCGCGATGGTCGAATCGCGTTCGCGTGGTGGCCAAGGAGTGGGCGATGTCGGCGAGGCGGTGCGAGGAGTTCGCGACTGCTTCACCTACGCGGGCCGCTTGGTCGCACAGTGCTGCGGCGGTGCGTGCCGACAGCAGCCAAGGCGTCGGCGGATGGGACGGCCTCGGCGGATGGGCGGGAGCGGGCGTCGGCCGGTCATCGGCCGCTGAGGTTTGCGGTGCCTGCTCGACGATCAGGTGGGCGTTGGTGCCGCTGATGCCGAAGGACGACACCCCCGCCCTTCGTGCGTGCTCGGTGCGCGGCCACGGTTGTAGTCGCAGCGCCAGCCGGATGCGATCCTCGGTCCAGTCGGTGTGCGGGGTCGGCGCGTCGACATGCAGTGTGGGCGGGACCATCTCGTGGTGGATCGCCTGAACCACCTTGATCAGTCCGGCTATCCCCGCGGCCGACTGCGTATGTCCCATATTCGATTTCACCGACCCCAGCAACACCGCTGGCGCACCGTCGCGCTGCCCGTAGGTCGCCAGCAGGGCCTGCGCCTCCACCGGATCGCCCAGCACCGTGCCGGTGCCGTGCCCCTCCACCATGTCGATATCGGACGGGCGCAGGCCGGCGTTGGCGAGTGCGGATCCGATCACCCGCTGCTGCGCCGGTCCGCGCGGTGCGGTGAGCCCGTTGGACGCGCCATCGCTGTTCACCGCGGAGCCGCGCAGCACCGCGAGTACCCGGTGCCCGTGGCGCAGCGCGTCCGAAAGACGTTCCAGTAGAACGAAACCGACACCCTCACCCCACGCGGTGCCGTCCGCTCCCGCGGCGTAGGACTTGCACCGCCCGTTCGGCGCCAGCGCACGCTGACGGGAGAACAGCGCGAACGGCATCGGGGTGGACATCACCGTGACGCCCCCGGCGAGTGCCATCCCGCACTCCCGCAGGCGCAACGACTGCATCGCCTGATGAATCGCGACCAGCGACGACGAGCAGGCGGTGTCGACGGTGACCGCCGGGCCCTCCAGACCCAACAGGTAGGCGACCCGCCCCGCCGCCATCGAGGCGTGATTGCCGGTGAAGTAGTAGGTCTCCGCACCGTCCCACGCCTGGGTGGCGCCGAATCCGTACCCTTGATCGCTGAATCCCACGAAGACGCCGGTGTCGCTGCCGCGCAACGTCGTCGGGTCGACGCGGGCCTGCTCGACCGATTCCCAGGCGAGCTCGAGCAACAGCCGCTGCTGTGGGTCCATCGCCTCGGCTTCGCGCGGGCTGATCCCGAAGAACCCGGCATCGAACTCACCCGCCCCCTCGAGAAAACCACCCTCGCGCACATAGGATTTGGCGAACTTGTCCGGGTCGGGATCGTAGAACCCGTCGACGTCCCAGCCCCGATCCGCCGGGAACTCGGTGATCAGGTCGCGCCCCTCGATCAGCGCCTGCCACAGGTGATCGGGTGATGCGATCCCGCCGGGGAACCGACACGACATTCCCACGATCGCGATCGGTTCCCGCGCGCGTGCCTGCTCGTCACCGAGCTGCTGTCTGGTCTCCTGCAACTGTCGGGTGGCGCGCTTGAGATAGGCGCGCAGTTCCGCTTCGTCGGCCATTCGACTCTCGCTTTCTGGTCCGGCTCAGACCGAACGGACCTGGTCGATGAGATCGAAAAGGGCGTCGTCATCGGCGCCGTCGATGTTGTCGACGACATCGACCGCCGCGTCACCGCGCAGGGTGCGCACGAGGTCGTTGATCCGCACCAGCAGTTCGTCGACCCGCTCCGGCGCCAGCTCCACGCCGACACAACCCGCGGCCAGCGCGTCGAGTTGTCCGACGATCCGCGCTGCCGGGTCGTCCACGGGGGCGATCTCGGTGCGCAGGTAATCGGCCAGCGCGGCGGCATTGGGATAGTCGAAGACGATCGTCGTGCGCAACTTCGCTCCGGTGGCCGCTTCGAGCCGGTTACGGAATTCCACGGCGCCCAGCGAGTCGAAACCGAGGTCGGTGAACGCGGTCTCGGCGGGCACCGCCTCCGCGGACGCATGCCCGAGTACGGCTGCCGCGTGCGACCGGATGACGCCGAGGATGATTGCCTCCTGTTCGGCCGGTTCGCGACCGGTCAGGCTCGCCAGCAGCTTCGCCGACTCGTCGGAGCCGCCGCCGGCCGCCCGGCGCGGACCGCGAAGCAGCGACCGCAGCATCGCGGGCATCTCGTCGACGTCGCCGAGCGAGCCCAGTGCCGTGAGGTCGAGCCGTGCGGGCACCGCCAGCGGTCTGCCGGTCGACAGGGCGCTGTCGAACAGGGCCATGCCGTCGTCGTCGGTGAGCGGGATCAGCCCTTCGCGGCGCATTCGCCGCAGGTCCCGCTCGGTCAGATGACCGGTGATGCCCGTGCCGCGTTCCCACAGCCCCCAGGCCATCGCGGTCGCAGGCAGGCCGCGGTGGCTCCGATGCTGGGCCAGCGCGTCGAGGAAACCGTTGGCCGCGGCGTAGTTCGCCTGGCCGGGGTTGCCGAGCAGACCCGCGATCGAGGAGTACAGGACGAACATCGACAGGGGGTGGGCCCGGGTGACCTCGTGCAGATACCAGGCTGCATCGGCCTTGGGGCGCGACACTGTCGCGATGTGCTCCGGGGTGTGCTCGGTGAACAGCGCGTCGTCGACGACGCCCGCGGTGTGCACCACCCCGGTCAGCGGGTGCGCGGTGGGTATCGCCGCGACCAGTGCCGTGAGCGCGGCGCGGTCGCCGACATCGCAGGCGGCGATCTCGACCTGGGCGCCGAGTGCGGACAGTTCGGCCACGAGTTCTCTCGCGCCGTCCGCGTCGGGTCCGCGACGGCTGGTCAGCAGCAGGTGGCGAACCCCGTGCGCGGTCACCAGGTGCCGGGCGGCCAGCGCGCCGAGGCCGCCGGTGCCGCCGGTCACCAGGACGGTGCCGTTTCGGTCCAGTGGTGTCGGCACGGTCAGCACGTACTTGCCGACGTGGCGTGCCTGGCTCAGCTGCCGGAACGCCTCGGGCGCCCGTCGCACATCCCAGCGCGTGACCGGGAGTGGTTGCAAAACACCGGATTCGAAGAGTGCGCGCAGCTCGGTCAGGATCTCGCGCAGCCGGTCGGGGCCTGCCTCCATCAGGATGAAGTTCTGGTATCGGACGCCCGGATGGGTGCCCGCGATCTCGTCGGCGTCGCGCAGGTCGGTCAGGCCCATCTCGATGAACCGGCCGCCGCGCGGGAGCAGATCCAGCGACGCGTCCACTTTGTCGCCGGCGAGCGAGTCGAGCACGACATCGACACCGCGCCCACCGGTGGCGTCGAGGAACTTCGTCTTGAACTCGGTGGTTCGCGTATTACCGATCCGCTCGTCGTCGAAGCCGTTCGCGCGCAGCACGTCCCACTTGCCGGGGCTGGCCGTGACGTAGAGGTCCAACCCGAGATGGCGCCCCAGCTGCACCGCTGCCATACCGACACCACCGGTGGCGGCGTGGATCAGCAGCGACTCCCCCGCCCGCACCTGCGCCAGGTCGACCAGCGAGTAGTAGGCGGTCGCGAACACGATCGGCGCGGCCGCCGCATCCTCGAACGACCAGCCCGCGGGAATCTTGATGACCGTCCTCCGGTCGGCCACCACCGTGGCGCTCACCCCGGTGAAGATGCCCATCACCCGATCGCCGGACGCGAAATCGACGACATCGGCGCCGACTTCGACGATCACGCCCGCACCTTCACCACCGATGGCGGTATTCGGGATCGGGTACATCCCGAGCACGATCAGCACGTCACGGAAGTTGACACCCGCCGCCCGCACCGCGATCCGCACCTGCCCCGGTCCGAGCGGTTCTGTCTCCGGTCGCGCGGCCAGAATCATGTTGTCGCCGTGCAGCGTTCCGCGCCCGTGGTCGACCAACTGCCAGTCGTCGTCGCCGAGCAGCTCGGCCGACCCGACCGTGTCCGCACCGGCGCGCACCAGGCGCGGCGAGTGCGTTTCACCGTGCCGGATCGCCAGCTGCGGCTCGGTGGTGAGTGCGGCGCAGCTGAGCACCGCCTCGCGGTAGTCGCCGCGACCGTCGAGATCGAGCAGCGCGATGCGGCCGGGGTTCTCGTTCTGCGCGGTCCGCAGCAGACCCCACACGGCCGCGCCTGCCAGATCGCCGACATCTTCGGCGCCGTGGGTCGCGACGGCGCCGCTGGTCACGAAAACCACCAGGGCCTCGGCGAAGTCGTCGTCGGCGAGCAATTGCTGCACCACCGTCTGCACGGCGGTCACCTGCTCGCGCACGACGGCCGGATCCACCGAACCGACGCTGGTTGCGGGCACGCGCACGACGACGAGGTCGCGGTCAGCGCGTTCGCACCGCTCGACAGTTACGCCGTCGGCAGCGAAGTCCAGCTCGGACCATTCACCGTGTCCCGCAACGGGTCCGGGTGACGGTACGGCCACCCAGTTCACCTCGTAGAGTCCGCCGTCCGAGGAGGATGCCCGCTGACCCAACGCCGCCAGGGGAATCTCACGCAGTGCCAGCGATTCCGCACTGGCGACCGGCCTACCCGCCGAATCGGTGAGTTCGAGGCCGATGCGGTCGGCGCCGACCGGGGTGAGCCGAACCCGCAGCGACGACGCGCCGACTGCGTGCAGACACACTCCTTCCCAGGCGAACGGGAGGCGGATCTTGCCGGATTCGGTCGGGCCGACCGTGCCGGTCGCGATCATCGCGTGCAGTGCGGCGTCGAGCAGCGCCGGGTGCAGACCGAATTCGACAGCGTCCGCCGTGGCCGATTCGGGCAGCGCCACCTCGGCCAGTACGTCGTCGCCGTGGCGCCAGACCTGACCGAGGCCGCGGAAGGCGGAGCCGTAGTCGTATCCGGCTGCCGCCATCGCGTCATAAGGGTCACCGACCGCCAGCGCGACCGCGCCCGGGGGAGGCCACGCGCCGCCATCGGCTGTGGCAGCGGCGATCTCGTCCGACGGTCGCACGGTGCCGGTGGCGTGTCCGATCCACGGCAGCTCCGGCGCGGAAGCTGTCTGTAGACGCGAGTACACCCCGATCGTCCGATGCCCTGATTCCTGTGCCGGTCCGACCAGTACCTGCAGTTCCACCGCACCGGTCTCGGGAATCACGAGCGGGGATTCGAGCACGAGCTCGCCGACAACCGGGCACTGCACCGATTGACCCGCATGCCAAGCCAGTTCGATGAACGCGGTGCCGGGAAGCAGTACCACGCCACCGATCCGGTGCCCGGCCAACCAGGGATGCGTGTGCAGCGACAGCAGCCCGGTCAGCAACAATCCGCCGTCCTGCGCCAGGCCGATCTTCGCGCCGAGCAGCGGATGATCGTCGGCGTCGAGTCCGGCGCCACGCACATTGCTGCCTTCGCTCACCTCGAGCCAGAACCGCTCACGCTGGAAGGCATAGGTGGGCAGATCGATCGGGCGGGGGTCGGCGCCCTCGAGCAGGGCGGCCAGATCCAGCGATGCCCCGTGGGAATACAGCGCGGACAGACCGGCGACGAACGCGAGGTCACCGGCGACGCCGGGCCGCTGCAACGCGGCGGCGGTCATCGCGGCGCCGTCGTCGACGATCTCGTGCACCATCGCCGTCAGCGCGGCCCCTGGTCCCATCTCGGCGAAGCAGTTCACCGCACCCTGTTCGCGGGCCCACCGCACCGCGTCCAGGTAGCGGACCGGTTCGCGCAGGTGGCTCACCCAGTAATCCGGCGAGCACAGCTGCGCGGCCTCGGCCACCTTGCCGGTGAGCGCCGAGATCACCGGCACGGTCGGCGGGCGATAGGTGAGTCCACGGCAGATTTCACCGAATTCCGCCAGCACCGCGTCCATCTGGGACGAATGGAACGCATGACTCACCCGCAACCGGGTGGTGTGCACGCCGTCGGCCGCCAGTTGCTCGGCGATGGCGTTCACCGAACCCGCCACACCCGAGACAACCACGGACGCGGGCCCGTTCACCGCGGCGATGCTGACATCATCGTGTCGGCGCACGAGTTCGGCCACGGTCTCCGCGTCCGCGGCGACCGCGATCATCGCCCCACCGGCGGGCGCGGACTGCATGAGCCGACCACGTGCGGCGACCAGGGTGCAGGCATCCGCGAGCGACCAGACCCCGGCCACATAGGCGGCGACGATCTCACCGATCGAGTGACCGAACACGAACGCCGGTCGCAATCCCCATGATTCGGCCAGGCGGTACATCGCCACCTCGGTGGCGAAGAGGGCGACCTGGGTGATCTCGGTCCGGTCGAGCGCGCCCGCAGTGTCCTGATCGTCGAAAACGACGTCGCGCAGCGGTGTTTCGAGATGCTGGTCGAACTCCGCGCAGATCTCGTCGAAGGCGGCGCGGTACACCGGATAGCCCTCGTACAACTCGCGCCCCATCCCCGCGCGCTGAGCGCCCTGGCCGGGGAACATCACCGCCGTGACCGCCGCGGTGACAGTGCCACATACCACGTTCTGCGCCGATCGCCCGTCCGAGAGCGCGCGCAGCCCGGCGGTCAGTTCCTCGGCGTCGTGGCCGACGATTACGGCGCGATGCTCGAACCGAGCACGCGTGCCAAGCAGTGCGGCGCCGACATCGACCGGGTCGGCTGTCTCGAGCTGGTCGAGCAGCGCGCTCGCCTGAGCAACCACCGCGGCGGCGGAGCGTGCACTGACGAGCCACGGAATCACCGGCGGTGCAACAGTTTCGACCGCTCGATCCACCTCCGGCGAGAACTCGCCTCGCTCGATGACAACGTGCGCGTTGGTACCGCTGATGCCGAAAGACGACACCGCGGCGCGCGGCGGCTGCCCGGTCGCGGGCCACGCCTGTGCCTGGGTCACCAATCGGACCGAGCCCGACGACCAATCCACATGTGGCGTCGGCTCATCGACATTCAGCGTCGGCGGCACCACCCCGTGCCGCATCGCCATCACCATCTTGATCAGCCCACCGACCCCGGCGGCGGCCTGCGTATGTCCCATATTCGACTTGAGCGACCCGAGCAACAGCGGCTCGCTGCCCTCGCGCTCGGCACCGTAGGTGGCGAGCAAGGCCTCCGCCTCGATGGGATCGCCCAGCCGGGTCCCGGTCCCGTGCGCCTCGACGACGTCCACGTCCGTCGTGGCCAACCCCGCGTCCGCCAGCGCCGATCGGATCACTCGCTGCTGGGACCGCCCGTTCGGCGCGGTCAGACCGTTGGACGCGCCGTCGGAGTTCACCGCGGTGCCACGCACCAGACCCAGGATCTTGTGCCCGAGGCGCCTGGCCTCGGAGACGCGCTCGAGCAGAAGCATCCCGACGCCCTCGCCCCATGCGGTGCCGTCGGCGCCCGCGGCGAAGGACTTGCACCGGCCGTCGGTCGCCAGCGCGCGCTGGGTGGAGAACGCGACGAACGCGGCCGGTGTCGACATCACGGTGACACCGCCGGCCAGCGCCATCGTCGACTCACCGGAACGCAGCGATCGCACCGCCTGGTGTATCGCGACCAGCGAGGACGAGCACGCCGTGTCCACAGTGACCGACGGGCCTTCGAGTCCCAGCACATAGGACACCCGCCCCGAGGCGATGCTCGACGCCTGACCGGTCATCAGGAACTGATCGATCGACTCGCGCAATCGATCGTCGATATCGCGCGACGACGGGCCTTCGGAGTCCGGCATCAAGCCGACGAAGACGCCTGTGGCACTGCCGCGAACCGTCGTCGGGTCGATACCCGCCCGCTCGAAGGCTTCCCAGGCGGTCTCCAGCACCAGCCGCTGCTGCGAATCCATCGCCTGGGCCTCACGGGGGCTGATCCCGAAGAAGTTCGCGTCGAATCCGGTGGCGCCGTCGAGGAATCCGCCCGTTCGCACATACGACTTGCCCGGCACGCCCGGCTCCGGATCGAACAGACCCTCGATGTCCCAGCCGCGATCGGTCGGCCACTGCGACACCAGACTGCGCCCGTCGACCGCCGCCTGCCACAACTGCTCCGGCGAGGTCACCCCACCCGGGTAACGGCACGCCATACCGACAATGGCGATCGGCTCGGTCGCCCGCGCTTCCACATCATCGAGGCGCGCGCGGGTGGTCTGCAGTTCCCGGATCGCCTTCTTCATGTAAGTGCGTAGTTCGTCTTCGCGAGCCATAGGGCAAACATCTCCTGCATCAGAGGTATCGACAGGGAAGCGAGCAGTGCGGCGGGATCGGGTATTCGCCCAGCGACCTACTCGACAACACTGACCGGCGCCACGCTACGACAGCGGGCAAGCGAATTCGCGGCGCGCCGAACCTCTTTGGGAAACGACCAATGGCCGCCGCGTCGTCCCTGACATTTTCCAAACGCATTGCCACCCGATGACCGCGATTCGTAAGGTCATGCGCCATGGCAAGGACTCCCGATCCGATACCGGATCAGCACGGCCGACGATTCGTTATCACCGGGGCCAACGGCGGACTCGGCGAGGTGGTGACCCGCACGTTGGCTGCCCATGGCGCCACGGTGATCATGGCCTGCCGGGATACGAAACGGGGGCGAGATATCGCCGATCAACTGGACGGCGATATCTCCGTGGCCGCCTTGGATCTTGCCGACCTGTCCGATGTGCGCCGATTCGCGCGAGAGTGTGGCGAATTCGATGTGCTGATCAACAATGCCGGGCTGATGAATGTGCCGTTCGCCCGTACCGCCGACGGATTCGAAACACAATTCGGGGTCAACCATCTCGGGCACTTCGCGTTGACGGGCCTGCTGCTGGATCGGATCAAAGACCGCGTCATCTCGTTGTCGAGCATTTCCCACGGGTGGACCAACGCACTTCCGCTCGACGATCTACGCTTCGAACACCGTCGATACAGTCGACATGCGGCCTATCCGGAATCGAAACTGGCGACCCTGATGTTCGGCCGCGAACTGCAGCGCAGGCTCCGCGAATCCGGGTCGACGCTGCGTTCCTACGCCGTGCACCCCGGTGTCGCGCCGACCGGGCTCGTCGCCAAGACCCAGACGCCACTCGATTACGTCGCCGAGCCCTTCATCCGCCTGGTCGGCCAATCACGCACCGCCGCGGCCCGATCCATGCTGTATGCCGCCACCGCACCGGATGCGGACCCCGACATTTACTGGGGCCCGACCAAGCTGTTCAAGACCCGAGGACCGGTCGGCGCCTGCCCGTCGAGCGCATTGTCGCAGGACCGGGCCCTGTGGCAGCAGTTGTGGACGGTGTCCGAACGCGCCACCGGCGTCCACTTCCCCACGTCGGCGGTGATCCATGAGAATTAGTCTGCGCACCCTGACCTGTGCCCTCATGGTCGGATTGCTCGCCGCCTCCGGCCCACCGTCGGCCGCCGGTGCGCCACCGGTGTATCCGGCGCCTGACCCCGACCCCTTCTACGCCGCGCCCGCCGACATCGCGAGCAAGGAACCCGGCGCCGTGCTCGCGGTCCGCGTTCAGGAGCCGCTGCCCTACTTCCCCACCGCCACAGCCACTTTGGTGAAGTTCCGATCCAACGACTCGCAGGGGCGGCCGATCGCCGCGACCACCACGATCCTCACCCCGAAGGATCATCGTCCGGGCGCGCCGCTGCTGTCCTATCAGCACATCATCAACGGCCTCGGCACCCAGTGCGCGGTCTCGCGCGCTCTCTACGCCTACGATCCCAATCTGCTCTATCGTGCTGTGCCGCTGCTGAATACGATGCTGCTACGCGGCTGGAGCATCGCCCTGCCCGACCATCTCGGCCCGAACGCCGCCTACGGCGCGGCCAAACTCGGCGGCCAGATCACCCTCGACGGCATTCGCGCCGCGACCAGGGTCGGAGAACTCGGCCTCGCCGACAGCCCCTCGGCCATGCTCGGATACTCCGGCGGTGGTATGGCCACCGGTTGGGCCGCCGCGCTCGCGCCCCAGTACGCGCCCGAACTGCGCCTGGTCGGCGCCGCGCAGGGCGGCGTGCCGATGAACATCACCACGATGGCGCGCACACTCGGTTTCGCCCCGCATCCCATGTTCGGGCTCGCGATGGCCGCCGCGCTCGGGCTCGAACGCGAGTACCCCGATCGTCTTCCGATCAGTGCGCAGCTCAACGACACCGGCTTGGCGGTGCGCGATGCCATGTCCAACGGTTGCACCGTCGAACTCATCGCCGCCGGTGCGATGCACAGCGCCTCCGATCTCGCCTCGACCGTGTCCCTGATCGACGACCCGCGGGCATGGGAAGTGGGCGACGCCAACAGCCTGGAGCTGTTCGAGCCCGTGCCCACGATGCCGATCTTCGAGTGGCACACCCCCATCGATCCGCTCATCCCCGTCGACGCCGTCGATCGCACGAACCAGCGCTACTGCCGAGCCGGGACACCGGTGCTGTCCGAGCTCTATCCGAGCCCCGATCATCTGGCCACCGCGGTGATGGGTTTTCCGTCTGCCGTCGCGTGGCTCGATGCCCGCTTCCGCGGCGAGACCGCCCCGACCAACTGCTGACTTCTCGAGAGATAGGGAATTACCATGCGCCGGATATTGACGGCCGCGTTGACGGCGCTGTTCTACAGCCTCACTGTCGCCGTTTTCGCTCCCATGGCGACGCCGGAACCGCACTACCCCACACCGAATCCCGACCCCTTCTTCACCGCACCGGCCGATATCGGCGACTTCGCTCCCGGTGACGTGGTGCGACAGCGCAAGTTCAACCTCGGCTCCTACCAGGGCACCGACATCTGGCACGTCGCCTTCCGCTCGACCAACTCCGCAGGCGACCCGATCATGGGTGTGACCACGGTCTTGATCCCCGCCGGTGTCGCGAACCCGCCGCTGGTGTCGTACCAGGCGCTGATCAACTCCCTCGGCACCAAGTGCAACCCTTCCACCTCGCTGATCAACGACGAGACCCCCGACGCGTTCGGTGCGGTGCTGCCGCTGGGGCGGGGTTGGGCGGTCGCCTTGCCCGACTATCTGGGCCCGAATGTCGCCTACGGCGCCGCCAAGCTCAGCGGCATGGTGACCCTCGACAGCGTGCGTGCGCTGCAGCGAGCGCCCGAGCTCGGCCTCGGACAGTCCCCGATCGCACTCGCCGGGTACTCCGGTGGCGGACTGGCGACCGCGTGGGCGGCCGCCATGCAACCGACCTACGCACCGGAGTTGACGCTCGCCGGCGTCGCCGCGGGCGGCATCCCGGCCGACCTCGAACAGATGGCCCTCGGGATCGGCTTCGGCCACCATCCCGGTTTCGGCCTCGCCTGGGCGGCGGCGATGGGCCTGGAACGCGAATACCCGCAGCGTTTGCCCATTTCCGACCAGCTCAACGGCGAGGGTCTGTGGTTCCGCGACTTCACCGCTGACGAGTGCCGACGCTTTCTGCTGTTCCACGGTGTTGCCCGCAGCGCCGAACAGTTGGCGGCGACCAAGTCCCTGATGGACAGCCCCGAAGCCCGGGCGGTGTTGCGCGAGAACAGTTTGCGCTACGACCCCGCGATCCCCGAGACCCCGATGCTGATCTGGCAGGGCGTCTTCGACGGGCTGACACCCTTCGACGCCGTCGAAGACGTGGCCAACCGTTACTGCGCGGCGGGCGCGCCGGTCACCTTCTCCCGCTATCAGATCGCCGAACACATGACGACCGCGGTGGCAGGTCTGCCCGAGGCCTGGAACTTCATCGAAGCGCGATTCCGCGGCGAACCCGCGCCGACTCGCTGTTGATCACAGCGCGCCGAGCAGGTCTTCCAGATGGATGGGGACATGCCGGAGACGGACGCCGGTGGCGTGGTAGATCGCGTTGCCGACCGCGGCCGCCGACCCGACGATGCCGATCTCACCGATTCCCTTGCTGCCCATCGGGTTCAGATGCGGGTCGTGTTCGTCGATCCAGCTGACATCGATCTCGCCGATATCGGCGTTGACCGGGATGTGGTACCCGGCCAGGTCGTGGTTGACCACCGCACCGAGGCGCGGATCGAATTCGCTCTGTTCGAGTAGCGCCATCGACAGACCCATGGTGACGGCGCCGACGAACTGCGAACGGGCCATGCGCGGATTGATGATGCGACCCGCGCCGAAGACACTGACCACGCGCGGAACCCGGATCTCGGCGGTGTCGGTGTTCACGCGGACCTCGACGAAGTGGGCACCGTAGGCGTGGGTCGAAAAGTTCTCTCGCTCAGGGTAGTCGGGGGCTTGCACCGTGATCTCGGCGCCGTCGGCGGGTTCCTGGCCGAATCGGTCGCGGAAGGCCCGCGCGGCCGCCACCACGGCCGAGCCCCACGACGCCATGCCGGTCGAACCGCCCGCGACCGTCGCCTCGGGGAGATCGGAATCGCCGATGCGCAGCTCGATGCGGTCCAGGTCGACACCGAGCGCGTCGGCGGCGATCTGGCCGAGCGAGGTCCAGGTGCCGGTGCCGATGTCCACCGCGTCGATGGCGACTTCGTAGCGGTCGCCGGTGCGACGCACGCGGGCGCTGTTGCCCGCGGCGGTGTCGGCCGGGTAGGTGGCCGCCGCGACCCCGGATCCGACCAGCCAGCGGCCCTCGCGCCGCGACTTCGGCGCCGGGTCGCGTTCGGCCCAGCCGAAGCGCTGTGCCCCGGTTCGCAGGCACTCGGCCAGCCCGTGCGTGGAGAAGGGGTGCCCCGATTCCGGGTCGACCTCGGGTTCGTTGTGCATGCGCAAGGCGATCGGGTCCATGCCGAGGGCGACCGCGAGTTCGTCCATCGCTGTCTCCGCCGCGAACATTCCAGGACAGTGTCCTGGCGCCCGCATCCACGACGCGACTGGGACATCCAGCGTCGCGAAACGGTGCGAGGTCGATCGGGTGGCCGCCGCGTACATCACGCGGCTGACCACCGCGGTCGGTTCGGCGAATTCCTTCACCGTGGAGGCCTGTGCGATCGCCGCGTGGGCGATCGCGGTCAGGGTGCCGTCGGGATGCGCGCCGAGCCGGACCCGCTGGATGGTCGGGGTCCGGTACCCGGCGAGGGAGAACAGCTGCTGCCTGGTCAGCGGCAGTTTCACCGGTCGTCCGCCGGACAGTTTCGCTGCCATCGCCGCGACCACGATATTGGCGTGCGGCTCGCCCTTGGACCCGAAGCCGCCGCCGACGAAAGGCGCGATCACCCGCACCTGTTCGGGCGCCAACCCGAACAGCGGCGCGATCTGGGCCCGCACGACGTGTGGGCCCTGGGTGGAGTCGTACAGCACCAGGGTGTCGTCGATCCAGTGCGCGACAGTGGCGTGCGGTTCCATCGGATTGTTGTGGACCATCGCGGTCGTATAGGTCTGGTCGATCGTGACCGGGGCGATGGCCATGGCCGCGTCCACGTCGCCGATCGAGGTGTCGGTGGGAAAGCCGCCGCTCACCTCCTCGGGAGCGTGGAGGTTCTCGCTGCCGGCGTCGAGCGTGACGTCGGCGGGCCGCTCGTCATAGGTCACGCGCACCTGCGCGGCGGCTTCACAGGCCACCTCCGGGCTCGTCGCGACGACCGCGCCGATCACCTGCCCGCGGAAAGCGATCTCGTCGTTCTGCAGGATGAACAGTTCGTTGTCGTCGTCGACGGCCAGCCGGGCGGCGTTGTGGTGGGTGAGCACCGCGACCACACCGTCGATCCCCTCGGCCACGGAGGTGTCGATCTCGCGGATACGGCCTCGGATGATCGTCGACTGGATCACGAAGCCGTACAGAGGATCCGGTTGCGGATGCTCCATCGCGTAGGGCGCGAGACCGCGGAGTTTGGCCGGTCCGTCGAGGCGGGTGGGTGAGGTGCCGATCGCCGGTGAGTTCACGGCGCCTCGCTCAGCTCACGCAGGGTCGCGACGAGGACGTTGCGCGCCAAGGCGATCTTGAAGCCGTTCTGACGCTGTGGGCGCGCGTCGGCGAGTTCGGCATCCGCCGCGACGGCGAAGCTTTCCTCGGTGGCAGCCCGCCCGCGTAATTCGGCCTCGGCGGTGTGCGCTCGCCATGGTTTGGCCGCGACACCGCCGAAGGCGATCCGCACATCTCGCACGACCCCGTCGGCGATGTCGACGGCGGCCGCCACCGAGACCAGCGCGAAGGCGAACGACGCACGATCGCGGACCTTGCGGTAGGTGGAGGTGGTAGCCCACTCGAGCGCGGGCAGGTCGACGGCGGTGATCAGGTCCCCGTGTTCGAGGACGGTGTCGCGTTCGGGTTCGTCGCCGGGCAACCGGTACAGGTCGACCAGCGGGATCTCACGCTCGCCGTGCGCGCCGAGCACCCGCACTATCGCGCCCAGCCCGACCATCGCCACCGCCATATCGGAGGGATGGGTGGCGATGCACTGACTGGACGCCCCGAGGATGGCCTGGTCGCGATCGAACCCGCCGATCGCCGAGCATCCGCTGCGCGGCTCGCGCTTGTTGCACGGCACGGTCGAGTCCTGGAAGTAGGGACATCTGTTGCGCTGCAACAGGTTTCCGCCCGTGGTGGCGAGGTTGCGCAGTTGGGCGGACGCTCCGGCCACGAGGGCGGCCGACAGCATCGGATAGCGCGCCCGGATCACTGGATGCGCGGCCAGGTCGGCATTGCGTACCGCCGCACCGATGCGCATACCACCGTCGGGCAGGTCGGTCACCTGATCGAACGGCAGTCTGCTGACATCCACCAGCTTGCCGGGCGCGATGATCCCCAGTTTGAGGTGATCGACGAGATTGGTTCCCGCGCCGAGGAATACGGCGTCGGGTTCGGCGAGAACCGCGGCGACCGCGTGCCCCGCGTCGGTGGCGCGTTCGTAGGCGAACTCCCTCATCGGGCGACCTCCTGAATCGCCGCGACAATGTTCGGATACGCCCCGCAGCGACACAGATTGCCGCTCATCCGTTCCCGGATCTCGGCGGCACTCAACGCGTTCTCGGCCGTCGGATCAGCGCTCACCTGGCTCGGAGCGCCCGCCTTCACCTCGTCGAGCATGCCCACCGCCGAACAGATCTGCCCCGGCGTGCAGTATCCGCACTGGAAGCCGTCGTGTTCGAGGAAGGCTTGCTGGACCGGATGCAGGTCGTCGCCGTCGGCGAGTCCGTCGGCGGTGACGATCGTGGCGCCGTCATGGGGCGACGGCCAGCGCGAGGCACAAGGTCGCCCTTCGTCCGTCCAACAGGACCGTGCACGACCCGCATTGCCCGCGATCGCAGCCCTTCTTCGGGCTGGTGACGCCCAGCTGTTCGCGCAGGACATCCAACAGGGTGGTGCGGGTGTCGACGTCGACCACCCGCGTCCGCCCATCGACGGTCACACTGATTCGCGCACGCATCGAACGGCCTCTCGTCGTGGGACAGGCGACGCCACAGACAACCGCAGCCGACCCTTCCAGGCCCGCTACCAGCACCTACGCAACTGCTGTGCGCAAGCGCACGTCGGCCACGCTACCAACCCCGACGCCTGACCGTCGGACGCCGCGACGACATCCGCCGTGGTTCGCCCGACATCGTGACCGCCGTCCGGTTCCTCGCCCGTAGGCGCTTCAACGGGCGAAGCGGGCGTTCACCCACGCCAGGGCGTCGGCGTTGCCCGCGCCGAGGACGGCCCGGTGATCGACGCCGGGGTAGGTGCGGTATTCCACGGATCCGCCGCTGAGCTGCTGCTGGGCGACCATGGCGTCGGTGCCCGTAGGCAGGACGACGGTGTCGGCCTTGCCTTGCAGCACCAGCATCGGGGTGGTGAGGGGCAACCCGCTGGGGTCGTTGTCGTCGAGGACCTTCACCAGCGCGCTGGGGTCGGCATCGGCGGAGAACGCCTCGCCCGCGCCGAGGCCACCCCAGGAATCCCGCTCACGCAACTGTCCGATGCAGCGATCGTCGGCCTGATCCACCATCGAATCAGCCTTTTCCACAAGGAATTTCGAGGGGTCGATAGCGGCGACGGCCTGGGCGCCACGAATGAACAACGGGATGAACGACACCGACCCGGCCGGCGCGTCGACCTTTTCCGCGATGCCGGTGCGCTCGGCGAGGGCGAACCCCTGCACCACCACCCCCAGATGCGAGGCGGGCGCCATGGCCACCGAACCCAGCAACCGCAGCTGCGGCGCCCACTGCTGCGAGCGCGCGTTGGCGAACACCGCGGCCTGGCCGCCCTGGGAATGTCCCATCGCCACCCAGCGAGTGCCGATCTCGGGCGCGATCGCGCGCGAGGCCAGCGCCATGTCGGCGACCGCACGCTGCTCGGCCTCACCGATGAGATATCCGTGCGGTCCCGGCGTACCCAGACCCTGATAGTCGGTCTGCGCCACCGCGTATCCGGCTGCCACCCACTGAGCCAAGGTCTCGCGGGTCAACGAGGTGTAGTCGTGGGCGGGGAATTCGGCACCGGTATCGCGCGAAGGCGCGCACACATCAGCGGTGCCGGTGGTTCCGTGTGCCCAGGAGATCAGCGGCCAACCACCGGGGGGCGGAGTTCCTTCGGGAACAGCGACCGTGCCCGACACAGCGACCGGCTGCCCGTGCATATCCACCGACCGGTAGAGCACCAGGAAATTGTGCGCGCCCGGTAGTCCGGGATCCCCGACTATCGGTCGGGACGCGATCACCGAGCCGTGCTCGCCGGCCACTGATTCTGTTGCGGGCGAATAGAATTCGAGTCCGTCGGACGCGGGATCAGCGGAGGCGGTGGGTAGCGCCGATACAGTGATGGCCAGCGCCACAGCGACTGCCCGCTTCACGCCCGAACCCATCACCACTGATCCTCCCGATTCGCCGTGTCGAACACGCGTCCCGGTCCGACTGCGGCGCAAATATACAGCTCGGAACGGGCAGGGTTTCTTGCCGCACCGATGAGTTTCGGGGGGCGAGGGCGTCGTACTGGTAGAAGACATCGGATCAGAGATCCGCGCGCCGGCACCGAGAGGAACGAGTTATGAGGATCGCTACATCGAAGGATGGCACCGAACTCGCGTATGACGTGTCCGGCGACGGACCTGTACTGGTGTACATCACCGGCGCGACGTGTTTCCGGAGGTTTCGGCCGATTGTCGCCGATGTGGAGGTGTTCGCTACGAAGTTCACCGTCTACAGCTACGACCGGCGCGGGCGTGGGGACAGCGGGAACGAGCTGCCGTATGCGATCGAGCGGGAAGTCGACGATATCGAGGCCGTTGTCGATGCCGCCGGTGGGCGCGCGATTCTCTACGGGCATTCGTCGGGTGCCACGCTGGCACTCGAAGCGGCGGTCCGGATGCCGGACAAGATCGACAGGGTCGTGGTCTACGACGCGCCCTATGTGCACGACGCGGCCGAGCGGGCGTCCTATGCCGAGTTGGGCAAGTCGGTACGCGCACTTCTCGGCGAGGCGAAGAACGCGCGGGCGCTGAAGGCCTTCCTGCGCGGGATCGGGATGCCGGGTGCGTTCGTCGCGCTGCTACCGCTGTTCCCCGGCTGGAAAACGATGAAGGCACTCGCTCCCACGCTGATGTACGACATCGCCATCACCGAGGTACTTCCCCCGGTGGAGCGTTTCGAGAACATCCGGGTGCCGGTGAGTGTCGTGGTCGGAGAGAAGAACCCGCCCGGGATGCAGCAGGTGGCGCGGGAGTTGGCCGCGGCGATTCCCCAGGCGACGCATCGGGTACTCGCCGGGCAGGACCATATGGTCAGCGCCAAGGCGTTGCTCCCGCTCCTGGCGAATTCCGTCGCGAACGATTGAACCGTGCCTACGTCGTCCTCCACGACGTAGGCGGGATGGTTCGGATGGACCGCTGGAGCGGAACCGTGGGCGCGGCGGCTATGGCTTCGGTGCGGCTGACGTAGACCGGTAGCCACTCGGTGAGGCCTGCGGCGATGATGATCCGGTTGGTGACCGACGGCACGGGAATGACCACGCTCGTGCGTAGCTCGCTCTGTTGGGCACGGGTAGCCATGTCGAGGATCGCCCGGCACGACATGAAGGTCACATCTCTGATGTCGATCACCAGATGGCCCGACTCCCCCTCCGCCGCGATGGCATCGTCGAGAATCACGCGCCACAAAAGCAGGTTGCACGCGTCGATCTCGCCGTGCACGTGCAGCACGGTCGCTGTGTGATGGAGGGTGACCTCCGCGCGTAGCGCCGAGTCGGATTCCTCGACCCGGATCGTATCGTCGCCATGACTGGAATGGGTGTTCACGAGTGCTCGATCCCTCGACACCGGCAGGGGTACACACTGCCCCGGCCGATCCTGGTAGCTCAAGACGGCAGGTGTTTCCATTTGAGCACGCCGAGTCGGTGGTGTCAGCGATTGTGATGGATCTGATGCCGCCGGAAGCGGTCAGCGGCATCCTTCGAGGGTGGCGTCGGCGAGTTCGCCGATGACATCGGCGATCTCGCGCCTTCGATTCCACGCCGCCAGTTGCCGACGCGCGCCGTTTCCGCGCTCGACGAGTCTCGCGACCGTCTCGGTGACGAACGTGTGGTCGCCACAACGACGCAGTGCCGGTGCGATGTCGTCGATGAGCTCGGCGAGTAGTTCGCGATGGGGAACGACGCGACCGGCGACAAGGTCGAGGCCGTCGCCGTCCAGACCTGAGCGCGCGGCGTTCCAATAGGCGGCACGCAATACCTCGCCGGACACCGCCGGAGCGGGAATGTGCTGAGCGATCGCATCGAGCGCGGTGCTGACGATTCCTCGAATGAGCGCGGCCAGCAGGGCGGATTCCTCCACGGTCGCCGGAACATCACTGACCCGGATTTCGACGGTCGGGAAGCTCTCCGACGGGCGGACATCCCAATACACCATTTTGTTGTCCAGAATGCTGCCGCTGGCCCGCATCATCGCGACGATCGATTCGTAGTCACGCAGCGAGGTGAAATACGGTGGCGGACCCGCACTGGGCCATCGGCGCCACAGAATGCTGCGCCAACTCGCGTAACCGGTTTCGCTGCCACGGTAGATCGCCGAATTCGCGGTCGACGCCAGCAGGATCGGTAGCCGCGGGCGGACATAATTGCTGACCAGGACCGCTGTATCGCGGTCGGGAACGGCCACGTGCACGTGGCACCCGCACAGCCCCTGCTCGTGGGCGATCATGCCGAAGGAGTGCGCGATGCGCTGGTAGCGCGGTGTATCGGTGACCGGATATCCCTCGACCAGGGTCGGCGGCACCCCGACCGCCAGCAGGCGGGTTCGGTTCTCGGCCGCGCATTCGGCCACCCGGCGCCGCGAGGTCCGCAATTCCGCCAGCAGGGCGCCGATATCGGAGTGCACCGCGCTGCTCGTCTCGACCTGACAGCTCGTCAGCTCCAGCTGCAGATCGATCCCCGCCCGTTTCGCGGTAGCGGCGACCTGGGTGTTCTTCGCCGCGGGCGCCCCGGACTCGGGATCGGTGAGCAGGAACTCTTCTTCGACACCGACCGTCGGAACATGCGCGGACACTTCCATCACCTCCAGCACCTGCGGAGTGAGCGCGGGTCATCGGCCCGTGCAGGACCGATGACCCGGGCGGCGTTTAGGAGGTCAGTCGCGGAAAGCGTCCTTGACCTTCTCGCCTGCGTCCTTGAGGTTCGACTTCGCCTGCTCGCCGCGGCCCTCGTTCTCGAGTTCGCGGTCGTCGGTAGCGCGACCGGTAGCTTCCTTGGCCTTGCCTGCCAGCTCGTCGGCCTTGTTCTTCGCCTTGTCAGCGATACCCATGGTATTCCTTTCAGGCTGTTTCTCGGCCACCTGGTGGCCGTGGGCCGTCCTGGGGACCCATCAACGGCCTACCCTGGTCTGCCAGGTGCAAACAGGCGCGCCACCCAGGTGAATAATCAGGGCATGACCGAACAGGACAACGAAGCCATGGCAGAGCGCGCTCTGGTCGAGCGCGTGATCGGAGTGGGCGACTCGTTGTCGGTCGGCCGTTTCCGGTTTCGATCCGCCGCCCGGCAATGGGAATGGTCCGACGAGGTCGCGCGGATGCACGGGTACCCGCCCGGCACCGTGCCGACGACCGAGATGCTCGTCTCGCACAAACATCCCGACGATCGGGATCGGGTCGCGGCGATGATCACCACGGTCGAGGACGGCGACGTGTTTTCCAGCCATCACCGCATCATCGATACGCAGGAGCGGGTGCGCGATGTGCTGGTCGTGTCCGCGCCGCTCACCGACGTGGACGGGACGGTGATCGGCATCGAGGGCTACTACATCGACCTGTCCGATACCGCGGCCGAATACCGGCGCGAGGCGCTCGACAGCGCCCTGCCGGAGCTGCTGGAGGCGCGCGTGGTGATCGAGCAGGCCAAAGGCGCGTTGATGCTCGCCTACGGTGTCAATGCCGAGCAGGCGTTCCGGGTGCTTCGGTGGCGTTCGCAGGAGACCAACGTGAAGCTGCGCGCGATCGCCGAACACGTGGTGGCCGAGTTGCCGACCGTGGCCAGCGACGAGGTGCGGCTGCGAACCCGGCTCGACCACGTGCTGCTGACCGCGCACGAAGGCGCTCAGGTCGACACCCTCAGCTAGGGTCCGACGGCCACCAGGTCATCAAAAGACCGGCGGCGGCACCGGGTCGGGGCCGGGCGGGGCTGGCGGGGGTACCGGCTCACCGGGACCGGGCGGAGTCGGCGGGGCAGGCACCGGATCGGGACCGGGCGGTACCGGCGGAGCGGGTACCGGAGCCGGGCCGGGCGGGACGGGCGGCGCCGGCACGGGGTCGCCGGGACCCGGCGGGAACGGGTCGGGCGCGGGGCCCGGCGGCGCGGGATCCGGGGGTGCGGGCACCGGGCTCGGCTCGGTGAGCTCGATCGCGAACATCATCGCCTCCTGTTCATCAGTGAACGCGGGCGCGCGAATCGAGCGCCCGCGAAGGCCGCGACGCAGGTCGAGCGCGCACACCGCGATGACGTCGTTGGCATCGTGATGGAACGCTCGACCTGCCCCGAGGTAACTCCGGTGTCGACACCGTCGAACGAACGCGTGGCTCGTCCGGTTCTTCGGCGCCCGTTCTACATTCGGCCGATTGCCACAGGGAGGGAGTGCCCGCGTGCCCGCACTCGAAACGAGGAGGGCGCCCGAAACGTCGGCACGGTTCAGGACTCGCCTTCGATCCGCGCCCACGCGCGATGCTCACCCAGGTCGGTGACCAGTCCGCTCGCGGCCGCCCCGGAATCGGCGACGGTGATTCCCGGTGCGTCGGAGTCGATGTCGTTGCGCTGCAGCACCGAGACCGCGGTACCGACCGCCGCGATCGCCTTGCCGTGCCGCCACATCTCCTCGACCAGCAGGTTCACCCTCGGGTCCTCCGGGGCAGCCAGCAACAGCGCACCGTCGAATTCGACCGACCGCATCGTGGCGAAGGTCCGTGCCACAGGTACGCCGTCGATCACTCCGCCGCGTGCCGCCACGACCATCGGCCGGACCTTGGCCTCTTCCAAGGCGGTCGAGACCTCCCGCACCGCGTCGGCCGACGTGGCCTCGTCGACCAGTACGGCCACCGTCCGCCCGTCCACCGGGAAACTGCCGTGCCGCTGCGACAACGCGGGACTCGGCGCGAGCTCCACGTGTTCGCTGTTCGGGGACGGCTTGTCGAGCCCGAGTTGCCCGGCTACATAGTCGGCCAGCCCGTCGTCGACATTGACCAGCATCTGCAGACCACGCTTCTGGATCGTCTCGGACAGGCACTTGCCGAGTTCGAACGAGAACGCGTCGGCCAGATTCCGCTGTTCGCCCGCGGTCAGGCTGCGATAGAACATCCGCGGCTGCGAGTAGTGGTCGGCGAACGAGACCGAGCCCGCACTGTTGGCGGAGGTCCGCAATTTCGCGGTCGGCGGCGGGATGGGCGTCGGGGATTCGACATAGGCGTCGTCGGCGAAACTCGCCGCGTAGGGGCAACCACCGCCCAGCGAATTGGGTTTGTAGGCAGCGACTCCGGCGTGCACGGCGCCCTGGTGCATACCGTCACGGGAGAGGTCGTTGACATCGGCGTGCGGTGTGTTGATCGGCAGCTGGGTGAAGTTCGGTCCGCCGAGGCGACTGATCTGAGTGTCGAGATAGGAGAACAACCTGCCCTGCAGCAGCGGATCGTCGGTGACCTCGATACCAGGGACCAAGTGGGTCGGACAGAAGGCGACCTGCTCGGTTTCGGCGAAGAAGTTCTCCGGATTCGCCGTGAGCCGCAGGGTGCCGATCGTTTGCACCGGCGCGAGTTCCTCGGGGACGAGCTTGGTCGGGTCGAGCAGATCGATGCCCTCGAAGAGGTGCTCGGGCGTATCGGGGAACACCTGCACGCCGAAATCCCACTCCGGTGCCATGCCCGCCGCGATCGTGTCGGCCAGATCCCGACGATGGAAATCGGGGTCGAACCCGGCCGTCAGCTGGCATTCCTCCCACAGCATCGAGTGCACGCCCAGTCGCGGCTTCCAGTGGAATTTCACCAAACTCGTCGTGCCGTCCTCAGCGACCAGCCGGTAGGTGTGGATGCCGAATCCCTCCATCATCCGCAACGAGCGCGGCAGCGCCCGATCGGACATGTTCCAGAAGGTATGCGCGGTCGCCTCGGTGTGCAGGGTGACGAAGTCCCAGAAGGTGTCGTGGGCGGATTGCGCTTGCGGGATCTCGCGGTCCGGCTCCGGTTTCCCGGCGTGGATCACATCGGGGAATTTGATCGCTTCCTGGATGAAGAACACCGGGATGTTGTTGCCGACCAGATCGTAGACCCCTTCGCCGGTGTAGAACTTCACCGCGAAGCCACGGGTGTCACGCACCGTGTCGGCCGACCCGCGTGAGCCGAGCACCGTGGAGAACCGGACGAAGACCGGTGTGCGCGCGTCGGCGGCCAGGAACTTCGCCCGCGTCAGCGACGCCGCGGCGCCGTTGGCCACGAAAACCCCGTGGGCGGCGGTGCCGCGGGCGTGCACCACCCGCTCGGGGATGCGCTCGTGATCGAAATGGGTGATCTTCTCCCGCAGATGGAAGTCCTGCAGCAACGTCGGTCCCCGCGGTCCCGCCTTGAGCGCGTGATCGGTGTCGGCCACGCCCGCGCCCTGCGGGGTGGTGAGCCGAGGGCCCTGCTGGGCGCGCACGGTCGCCTCGCCGGGAATCGGGGCGCCGGTGGGGCCGCGCAATGCGGGTCCCTCCTGGTCGGGGGCCGGTCCCGCCTGCTCGCACGGTGTCCCCGGATCCTCGTCCGGTGGGGTGGGSGGGTGGGTGAATTCGGACGGAACATCGTGGTCGGTCATGTTATTTCGTCGTCCCTTCGTCACACTCGCGGAATTCGAGAATCGGGCTGCCGCCGTCCAGGATGGACTACCGCGTTCTGCGCGCGGCAAACAGCGATTCGGCCTCGGCGGAGGACGATCCGAAACGGGCCAGAGGCGTGACCTGATGGTTACGGGGTAACCTCCGACCAAACGGTCGGTGATGAGGGAGGTGGCGTGCGAGCTCGAGATCGCGACACCGCTCCCCGCTCGAGAACCGTCGGATTCCAGGTGCCCGCCGAGCTGGACCAGCTGAGCATGGTGCACGCACTCGCCGAGACCGTCCTGCTCGTGGGTGGTTTCGCGCTCGACGAGGTCACCGATCTGCTCCTGGCACTGGACGAGGTCGCCACCGCGTTGATGATGGTCGCGATGCCGGACTCCCAGCTCGACTGCTCGTTCACCGGTGGCGACGGTGCCCTGGGCGCCCGGGTGAGCGCACTGGCACGAGAGCCCGACGCCCTCGACGAACAATCTTTCGGCTGGCACGTCGTCGCGACGCTCACCGACGCGCTGCGCACCGATTACGCCGGCTTCGACCCGGCCCGCGGCGGCTACCCGACCACCGTCGAATTCGGCTGGATCCGACGATTGCACGGACCTACCGAGTCGTGACCATCGGGCGCTAGCCTCATAGGTAGGGCATGGCCCCGGGTCCCGGTGGGTACCCCATGAACACATCTGCAACCGCCTGGAAGTGAGGCAAGTAGCGATGACATGGGATTCAACTGCAGCAGCCGATCGTCCGACCGCCCGACGATCACATTCGCACGGTGACAGCTACGACAACATCGAACCGTGGTTCGAGAAGCTGCGGGCACTGCCCGACGGCGATGAACACCACGACGCGCTACGCGGGCAGGTCATCGAACTGTGTCTGCCGCTCGCCGATCACATCGCGCGCAAGTTCAACGGCCGTGGCGAGCAGTTCGACGACCTCGAGCAGACTGCCCGGGTAGGGCTGGTGCTGGCCGTCGATCGCTACGACGTCACCCGCGGCTCCTCCTTCCTGTCCTTCGCGATCCCGACGATCATGGGCGAGGTACGCAGGCACTTCCGTGATCGCACGTGGGCGGTCCGCGTGCCGCGTCGGCTCAAGGAGATCCAGCTCAGGATCGGACCCGCCACCGAGGAACTGTCGCAGCGACTCGGCAGGCTGCCCAATGCGCGCGAACTCGCCGACGAACTCGACGTCGACCTGGTCGAGGTCACCCGCACGCTGGTCGCGGGCAACGGCTATCAGACCAACTCGATCGACGGTGTCACCCACGACGGTCGCGACAATTCCTCGCAGCCGATCACCGACACCCTCGGCTCGGAGGAGCCGTGCTATCAGCTCACCGAGGACGCGATGGCGGTGCGCCCGCTGATCGCCGCGCTCCCCGCCGAGGAGCGGCGGGTGCTGATCATGCGGTTCTACGAGGCCAAGACACAGGGCCAGATCGCCGAGGAGCTCGGCGTCTCCCAGATGCAGGTCTCCCGGATCCTGTCGCGGACCTTGGCGTTGCTGCGGGAGCAGGCACTCGCCGAGCCGACGCCAACGCGGTGACAGCAACGGCGGCACGTGCCAGAATTGTTGCAGGTTGAGACCTCCAGCCGACCCTGGTTCTCGTGTGCCGCTCCCCGCAAGTCGGCCTGTTCCGCCTCGGCGGGCGCGAGCCGGACATTCCTGTCGCACAGGAGGTTCTATGTCTGTCGTCATGGATCGTCGGCATCCGAGCCGACTGCGTTGGTATCGCGGGTGCTCCGCGGCTGCCGCGGCGGAGTTGGCGCTGCGCGATCCGGGACGACCCGGCTGCTGGGTACTACACGGCGGTATCGAACTCGACGCGGCGCGGATGCCCCGCTTCTGTGCGTTGCTCGACCGCTCGGTGCGTTCCGGCGCGCGCGTGGTCGTCCTCGATCTGCGCGATACCGAGTTCCTCAGCCTGCGGGTGGCCGCGCTGCTCGGCGTCGCCAAAGCCGACGCGTGGGCACGGGGGGTCGATATCCGACTGCTCACCGGAAGCCGTGAGGTGGAGCGGGCACTCGGCCTGGTCGGCGTGCGCCCGCTGTTTCGGTACTACCTGTCCATCGACGAGGCGTCGGGACCGGAATCCGGCTACTGAGGAGCTGTTTCACCCCACCGATTCCTGGGTATGCGCACCGTGAAGCCACTCCAGCGCAGTTCGGGAGGAGGACATCGTGGATTCGAGCGACAGGATCATCGCCGATTCGATACATGCGACATCGATCCAAATTCAGATCGACGCCGATCTCAGCCAGGTTGTCATGCTCCGGGCCGTCGCCGAAACCGTCGCCCTGATCGCGGGTTTCACCGTCGACGAGGTGGCGGACACGCGAGTAGCGCTCGACGAGGCCGCCACGTGCCTGATTCTCGGCGCGGTGCCCGATTCCCAACTCAACTGCGACGTCGTCGCCGACGGGTTCCGGATCCGGATCGAGGTAAGTGCCGTGTGCGGGGACACCGACCCGATCGACACGGTGGGGTTCGGCTGGCATGTGATGCACTCGATCACCGACCACCTCACCGCCGATCACGACGCCTACGACCGGGCACAGGGCGGTTATCCGGTCGCCATCACCTTCACGCAGGTTCGGCGGGTGCACTGAGCGGCTCGCGCAGGGAACCGCGGTCCTCGTTCCAGCACTTCAGGACGTGATCGGCGAAGCGGTCTTCGAGCAGGTTCGTCGCCTGGATGCCGAAGACGATCGAGGCAGCCGAGCCTGGTTCCGCGGCCAGCAGCCCGGCGATCACATCGCGCCGCATCACCTGCTCGTGCACGGCATCGGCCTCGACGTGCTCGGCGTAGAAGTGCGCGCAGGCGGGATGCGGGAGCAGCGTGCGGGCCAGCCCCGCGAGGCGCCGCGAGGCGGGCGACGACGTGATCTCGGCGGTGGCGAAATGCCCGATCAGTGCGCCGCGCAGCCCCCGATGCAGGCCGAACAGCGACATCATGTCCACCAGTGCGAGCATCGGCGCGGGCACCGTGTCGAGGTAGTGCAGGTAGCCCGGCTCGAGTCCCGCGCCCGAGAGCAGGTCAGCGAACAGTTGCGCGTGGACGCGTTCGCCACGCCCGCCGCCGAATTCGTCGAATTCCACCGCCACCAGCGACGCTTTCACCTGTCCGCGCAGCCGCGGGATCACCCAGGCATACGGGTCGGCCTCGATGTGGTGGTAGATCGAGCGGTGGACGAAGTACTCGCGCAATCGGTCGGCGGTCCCCCGCTCGGCGAGGAATCCGGCGATGCCGTCGGTGTCGCTGGTCGGTTCGAGCAGGCGGTCGAGTTCCCCCTCGACGTCGTCGCCACCGGGGACATCGGCATGCAGCGCCGTGAGCAGGGTGTTCTCCAGGTCACGGCGCACACGCAGGAGGTCGGGGTCCCATTCCCAGTTCTCGTCGACACCGGCGAATCCCTGATAATGCAGTTCGTAGCAGGTGTGCAGGGTCAGCAGAAAATCTTCGCCGTAGGGGTCGAGTCCGGCAGCCTCAGGAACCGCCGAACCTGGTGTGCGCGTGAGCAATTCGACCACCGCGGCGGACAGCTCGCCGCGCGGGAGCGGGAGGGATCGGCCGGGCATCACTGCCCGCTCCTCGGATGACGTCGGCGCCGATGGCTGGTATCGCACAGCGGGTAGGTGCTCGACCGACGGCACAGACACAGCGCCACCACGAAACGGTCGCAGTGCAGCACGGCGCCGTCGGCGGTGACCAGGTCGACAGGTCCGTCGATGAGCGCGGGCCCATCGTCGGTGAGCACGACTCGCCGCGGTTCAAGCGGGGTCGGAGACAACAGGGGACGAGGTTCGGTCGACACGGATCACCACCAGTTCTTCATCGCGCTGGCCATGAGTGATGAAGCCCTTCGCGGCCAGCCATCCGGCACGCGAGCGCATGACCGGTCCGAACGGCACCGTTCCCGTCGCCACGACCTCCGCGTTGGCACCCAGCTCGCGGAGCTGGTCCAAGCTGCGCCCTGGATCGCTGATCGCCGAATGCACGATCAACCCGACGCCGCGCGCGGTGAGCAGGTCCGGCAGCATCGCGCACAGCCGGTCGAGCACGCTCCTGCCGTCCGGGCCCGCGTCCCACGCCAGAGCCGCACCGCGACCGCCCGCCCGTGCGACGGGAACATAGGGCGGGTTCGCGACCACCACGTCGAAGCGCGGCAGCCGCAGCGCGGAGGCGAAATCGCCGTGCAGCAGCTCCACCGCCACCCCACGCAACCGGCAGTTCATCCACGTCGACATCAGCGCCGACCGGGACAGGTCGACCGCGGTCAGACTGCCCGCACCCGCCGCCGCGGCCGCCACCGTCAACGCGCCGGTACCAGCACACACGTCGAGCACCCGGCCGCCGCGCAGCGACGGCACCTCGCTCAGGGCACGGGCCAGCATCCAGGTGTCGGCCTGCGGGCGGTAGACACGCGGCGCGCGGATGACCACCACGTCAGTGACCCCGCGGTTCACCCAGGGCGAGACCCTCTTGCGCCTTCACCCGCCGATGTTCGGCGACCACGAGCCCGATTCCGAGCAACAGACACACCGCACAGGCCACGCCCGCGATCACGGCCCAACCCGCGAAGCCGTACCCGGCGGCGGTGAGTGTGAGACCGAGCAGCACCAATCCGATCGCGGCAAGAATCAATCCGGGCCAGTTCCTCGCGTCCCTGATCGACTCCCCCGCGTGTGAGCGAGTGGTCCGAGCGTCATCGGGGAACTGCTTCTCCGTCTGGTTCATGCGCATGCTCCTTTCGAGGACGAGACCGCCCTGTCGTGGACATGCCCGCAAACGGGCAAAGCAATCAGCCGGCACCCCGGACCGTGACCGGTCGATCCGATGTTCAGTTCGTCTCGATGACCTCGGCGACCGGGCGGCGCGGGGTGGATTCCAGCGGGGCCGCGGCGTGTGGCATGACGCCGACCCGGATCATGACGTGGGGATAGGCACATTCCTGCAGGACTGTGGTGCGGATCTGTTCACGCAGATCGAGCATTCCCAGCGGTTCGGATTGCAGGCTGGTAGCGAGGCCGAGGTAGGTGGCCTGGAGCAATATCGCGCTCGTCGCCTGACCTGCGCCCAGCTGGGAGAGGCGGTTGTCACGCGGGGTGCACACGACCAGCCAATGGGCGGAGTCGGGTTCGTCGGTGTACTCCGACAGCTCGGCTTCGGCGAAGACCCGCACCGGCAGTTCGTCCGATGCCCTGGCGGCGGGCGCGTTGCGGGCAGGCACGCCGGTGGTCTCATCATGGCAGCCGCTCCACTGCTCGAGTTCGGCGAGATAGTTCGTGTCCGTCGCGTGCCGGGCGGCGGCTCGGCGCATGGGGGCGGCCAGCTGCGAGAGCATGCGGTCGGGGACATGCCTGGCCGCGGCCCCGAACCGGGAGGCACATCGCGAGACCGCACGCAGGTCGTGTGCTGCCACCGGCAGGCCGGGGTAGCGGCGCCGATCGGATTGCCGCAGGTGGATGGCGGCGGCGAGCCGGATGTCATGATCCGACGGCGGGCGCGGTGTGAACTTCATCGTGGCGAGATGGTCGGGACGATCAGGATCGGGCATCCGGTCGGTTTCGGCCTGCCATCCCAGCATGGCGAACGCCACTTCGAGATGATGCAACGCGGCGCCGCAACTCACCACGAGAGCGCGCGCGAGTGGGTCGGTCGCGGTGACCTGTCGCCCGAAGTCGGCGAACAGATCGACCCGACCCCGCTGGATTCGCCACCGCCAGGGTTGGGTGTTGTGCACCGAGGGAGCACGCACCGCCAATTCCAGCGCGTCTCGGCATGTTGTGATGCTCGGCATGTCTCGCCAGTCTTCCTTCCTGTGCAGGTAGGCGTTCTGAGGGCGGACCCGACCATAGGTTGCGAACCTGTGAAAATCACACAGCCGGATAGACCTCGGTGGGGACGCTGGTGGCCGCCGCCCAGTGCAGCAGGCAATCACGGGTGTCGAAGTGCCGCACGTCGCCCGCACCGAGGTCGACGGTGATCCACCGGTTGTTGACGTCGTGATCGATGCGCTGCCAGCTGTCGCAACCATCCCGGTCGCAGTGTCGAGCCAAGGCCATCAGAAACGCTCCTAGTCGTGATGCGAAGAGACCAGGGTAGCTGGGCGTTCACTGTGGTCCGGACCACCTCGCCACTACGGCTCTCGACCGATTCCTGACAGCGGTCACCACGATGCGGCCGAGCTCACGAGATTCGGCTGTTCCGACGACCGTGGCGACGTGGCCGCTCAGTTCCGATCGTCGGTATCGCGCCTGTACGGCGCAGGCTGACCGGGCTCGGTCGAATTCCGAGCCCGGTCGGCCGCTACTACGCGGGCAGTCGAGCCTCGATAGCGGTGATGATCCGCGGTCGCAGATCCGCGACGCTGACGATGGCGTCCACCGAGCCGACCTCGACCGCGCGCTGGATGTTGTGGACGCGGTCGAACTCCGCGGCCACATCGCCCAGCTTCTCCGCGCGCACCGAGGACCGCGTCTCGTCGAGTTCTGCGCTCAGCTCCGCGCGATCGGTGCCGACGGCATTCGCGACCCGGGATTCCAGCTCCCGCACGCGCGGATCGGCCGCGGTCCTTGCCTTCACCTCACCGGCGAACACCACCGCCGCTGCCGGGGCACCGCCGAGCACCGAGGCGAACGAACCTTCCAGCGCGAGCACCGTCATGTTCGGGTTCAGTGCCTTCGAGAACACCACGAACGCGCCGCCGTGGTAGCGCGAGATCACGCAGAACACGATGGGGCCTTCGAAATTCACGATGGCGCGGCCGATTTCGGCGCCGTACTCGAGTTGCAGCTTGCGCATCGATTCGGGCGAGCCGTCGAAGCCGGACAGGTTGGCCAGCACCACCAGCGGGCGGTTGCCGCTGGCGGCGTTGATGGCCCGTGCGGCCTTCTTCGACGAGCGCGGGAACAGCGTGCCCGCGGTGTACGTGTCGGGCCCGTCGGTGGACGGGAAGCCGCGCCGGGCCACATTGCGTGACTCGATGCCCAACAGGCACACCGGGATTCCGCCGAGGTGCGCGTCGTGCACCACCGCGGTCTCGGCGTCGGCCATCCCGGCCCAGCGTTCCAGGACCGGGTGGTCCTGGTCGGCCAGCGCCCGCATCACCGTGCGAATGTCGAAGGGCTTCTTGCGATCCGGGTTGGCGGTGGCGGAGAAGATCTCGCCGACGGTGGCGAAGGTGCTGTCCGCCAACACATGCGGGAAGCCCGAGATATCGCGGTCGACGGGATCGCCGGTCGCCGCACGGCGCGGTGCCAGCTCACCGGGGGCGACGTAGGTGTGGTCGTAGTGCGCCATCAGGACATCGCGGGCGGCGGACAGGTTCGGCGCCCAGTACTGCGCCTGCCCGTTCGGGCCCATCACGCGGTCGTAGCCGCCGATGCCGAAGTTGTCCTCGGCCGAGACACCGCCGGAGAAGTCGAGCGACTGCTTGCCGGTCAGCACCATGGCCGAGTCGGGGGTCATGACCAGCACACCCTTGGTGTGCATGAGCATGGTGGCCTCGGCGTTCCAGTACGGCTGCGCGCCGACGTTGATGCCCGCGACCACGATATTGATCTCGCGACCGTCCTGGGTGAATTCGACGATCCGCTTGAGCGCGGCCGCGACCCAGTCCATGTTCTCGGTACCCGAGGCCATCGAGATGCGCGCGCCCGAGGACAGCGCGTACCACTCGAGCGGAACCTGGAGGCTCTCGGCTAGATCCAGCGCGGCGATCACGCGACGGCATTCCGGTTCCGACAGTGCCCCGAGGGATTTGGTCGGGTCACCGAGCAGCAGCACGCGGGTGACACCCTGCGGATGCTGCACGGTCGGCGTGGTCACCACACCGGCGACGATCGCCGCGGTGTTGTGGCCCTTCGGCCGATCGACCGGCACCAGCGCATGGTCGGCATCGAGATCGTACTCGGCGAAATCGCCGAGCAGCGAGGTCAATTCGTACGGGTACACGGTGTTGCGAGCCGCGGCGCGCAGGACCTTCTGCCGGTATTCGTCCAGCGGCTCGACCGGTTCGTCGGTCCGTTCGCCGACCGTCACCTCGGATTCGCCGTTGGGGCGGAACGAGATGCGCACACCGACCTTGGTCAGCTCGCCGGTCTCGGGATCGCGCTGGCGGGCGATGAGCAGGATCTCCTCGAGCCCGGCGCCCGCGGCCGTCGGCAGCACGTGGCCGCCGATGGTCTCGAGCTCCGCGCGGGTGACATCCATGTGCGGCCAGATGTACATCACGATGCGGTTGGTGTTGAGCCGCTTGGCCGAGGGGAACCGCGACTGGGCCCGACGGATCGAGTCGACGCAGGTGGCGATGGCGCTCTCGGCGGTGGGCAGGGCCACCAATCGGCCGTCGTGATCGCGCAACGCCGCGAGGTCACGGACCTGGGCGAAGGCGATGAGGCGCTCGTCGGAGGGATTCTCCTTGGCCACGCCGCGGAACAGATAGACCTCTTCGTCCGAAGACGGCAACCGGGTGAGGTCGAACTTGCGCAGCCGCTCCAGCTGCATCCGCTGCGCGATGTAGGGGTGCAGCCCGCGAATCAGCCGCTCCTCGGCCATTCCGGTCACCGACGGACGGAAGGTGAAGTGGTGGTGCATGACCGAGCCGCCGCTGCCGGCGACGGTGGCGGTGATCCGGTGCACCTGGTTGGGCACCGGGTGCGCGCCGAGCACCTCTTGCAGGGCCGCGGCCATCGCGTCGAAGTCCTCGGGCTGCGATTCCCAGCTGAGGTAGATGTCGGCGTCGATGGAGACAGTGCCGGTTGCCAATTCGGCGAGCCCGTCCAGTGCCGAGTCGAGCTTGTCGAAACTCACGGCGGTCGAGACCAACGTCGAACCGTAGCGTTCGGCGACGACGAAGGTGGTGTCGCCGACCTGTTCGGTCCGGACGCCGGTGAGACCCTTGTTGCCGTAGTAGCGCCGCGTCAGCACCTCGAGCATCGAGGTGTGGTCGGGCTTGTCGCGCTCGAGCCGCTGGCCGAGCAACCGCACCAGCGGTTCGGTGCTGCGCACCATCTCGGCGATCCTGGCGTCGCGATCGTCGGCCTGCGGGTTCGCGTCCAGGTAGCTCAGGTGCTTACGGACATTGGTGTACACGCGAGCACGGTTGCGGCGCAGCAGTGGCTGGCCGTACCAGGCGTAGACCAGACCGCGGGCGAGATCGGCGATCACCGGGAAACGCACCTGCGTCGCCGCGACGAGACGCTCGAGCGCCAGGCCGACGGGTTCGCGCAGCACCTGGTCGGGCATCGGCTCTGTCAGCCATTCGCGCAGCAGCGCGGCGACGACGGTGACGGTGTCGGTGGGACGCTGCTGAGCGAGGAAGATCCGGAAGACCGCCGCTTCGAGGTCGGGCGTCCGGTCCAGCTCGGTGATCCCGTAGTGGCGCAGCGCCGTACCGAGTTTGGCCTGGTACGACTCCGGAAGTCCGGCCCGTTCGACGTCGAGGCTCTGCAGGTAGGTGTGGAAGTACTCGCGGGCGCTGTGCACGTGCCCGTGGCCGTGATCGTCGTCGGCCGACCGATTGTGGCTCAGTTCGGCGAGGTCGGCGAACATCTGCACCAGTTCGAGCTCTTCGGCGAGCGGGCGCAGGCTGTCGGCGACGGCTTCGCGACGGGCCGTGAGGTAGTCGTCGAGGACGCGACGGTCGTCGTGCGGGTCCACGTCGAAGCCGAGCAGCAGGCTGCTCAGGTCCTGCAGGCCGCGGGCTACGCGCTCGTGTGCGCGCAAGGGTGTTGCCGCGCTGGGCAAGTCGAGTTCGACGGTGCCGGTGGTCTCGGCTTCGGCGGCTTCGTCGTCGTCGGCGAGCGGCTCGAGCCGCAGCAGCGGCGCGCCCGCCTCGACCTGGGTGCCGACGGAGACCGCGCATTCCTTCAACCGGGCCCGGAACGGTGCGCGCAGCACCGTTTCCATCTTCATGCTCTCCAGCACGAGCACGGGCGCTCCGGCCTCGACCTCGGCGCCGACCTCGAGCGGGGTGCCGACGACCAGCGCGGGAGCGGGCGAGCGGACGACACCGCCTTCGTCGCGGCTGATCCGGTGGGTCACGCCGTCGACATCCACCACGTGGGTGGGCCCGTGGGTGCCGGTGATCAGGCGGTAACGGGTGCCGTTGACGACGATCTGGCCGGTGTGGTGATCGAAACGCTCGAGATCGACATCGGCGGTGCGCAAGTCGCCACCGGCCTCGATGCCGACGCGGAAGCGGTGCGCACCGATCCGGGCCACGCGCACGCGATATCCCGCGCCACGCAGTTTCAGATCCAGGGGTCGACCACTCTCGTGCTGCACCTGCGGACGCCCGCCGGACGCGGTCGACAGCAGTCGATGCCGCTCGACCCGCTCGTCTTCCTCGTAGGCGTCGATCGCGGCCACGGCCAGCGCGACAGTGGAGTGGCGGTGGGTCACCAGGCGACCTTCGCCGCGCACCCGGTCGATCCAGCCGGTGTCGGCGCTGGCGTCGATGACCTCGGGCTGATCGAGCAGGTCGAGCACGAAGCTCTTGTTCGTCGCGCCGCCCGCGATGACGACGCGGGTCTGGGCCATGGCCCGGCGCAGTCGGCCGAGGGCTTCGTCGCGGTCGCGGCCGTAGGCGATGATCTTGGCGATCATCGAGTCGAAGTCGGCGGGGATCGTGTCGCCCTGGCTGACGCCGGTGTCGACGCGAATGCCCGGGCCCGCAGGAAGATCGAGTCGCACGATGCGACCGGGAGCGGGTGCGAAGTCGCGGTCGGGGTCTTCGGCATTGAGGCGGGCTTCGATGGCGTGGCCTCGCTCGACCGGCGGCTCACCCTCGAGCTTGATGCCCGAGGCCACCCGCAACTGCGCGTGCACCAGGTCGAAACCGGTGGTGAGCTCGGTGATCGGGTGCTCGACCTGCAGGCGGGTATTGACCTCGAGGAACGCGAACAGCTTGTCGCCGGGGTGGTACAGGAATTCGACGGTCGCCGCGCCGCAGTACCCGACCGCGATCGCCAGGCGCTCGGCCGAGGCCTTGAGTTCGGCGGTCTGCTCGGCACTCAGCACGGGCGAGGAGGACTCCTCGATCACCTTCTGGTTGCGCCGCTGCACCGAGCAGTCGCGCACGCCCAGCGCCCACGCGGTGCCCTGACCGTCGGCGATCACCTGGACCTCGACGTGGCGGGCGCCGGTGACCAGGCGCTCCAGGAAGACGACACCGCTGCCGAAGGCGCGGGCGGCTTCCTGCTTGGTGCGCTCGTAGGCGTCGACGAGCTCGGCCTCGTTGGTGATCACGCGGATACCGCGACCGCCGCCACCGGCGGTGGCCTTCAGCATCAGCGGGTACCCGATCTCGGTGGCCGCTTCGATGGCGTCCTCGACGGTGTCGACCGCGCCCCGGCTCCACGGCGCGACGGGCACACCGACTTCCTCGGCGATCAGCTTGGCGCCGATCTTGTCACCGAGCTTGCGCATCGCGTCGGCACTCGGCCCGACGAAGGTGACACCGATGTGGTCGCACAGCTCCGCGAACGCGGGATCCTCGGCGACGAAGCCCCAGCCCACCCAGGCCGCGTCGGCCTTGGTGGCGACCAGCGCGTTCTCGAGTGCCTTGAGGTCCAGATACGGGCGTGCCGACGCCGGACCGAGGTCATAGGCGATATCGGCTTCCCGGACGAAGGTCGCGTTCCGGTCGACGTCGGTGTGCAGGGCTACGGTTTCGATAGGTAGCCCGGTTGCCGCCGCCAGATCACGGACGGCATGGATGAGGCGCATTGCGGCCTCGCCCCGATTCACGATGGCGATACGGCTGAACACTCGCCGACTCCTTCCATTTACCCAGGACATCGTCCTGCGGGTGAGGTTTGCAACTCCCGGTCCGTGCGCAGTCTGCACCCCCGTGTCTCATAAGGAAACACCGTGCGGGGGTTACCGGCACGTAGCCAGAAGACGGGTGGCCGCCGAGCACCATACAACTCGACGAACGCGAGCGGGCGAAGGCGCCGAGATGACGTCTGGCGGGCGTTGTGATGCCGCACAGTTGAACAATCACATTCCCCAAGCGAGTGGACGGCCAAGGTCTGCGGTCCCGGACCATCCACTCACTTCGAAATCCTATCAATCATGTTGACCTACAACATATTCGAGGTGACATCCCTCTCCCCCCACCGATCGATCAACAGCCGCCTACGGTCTGCATCGGCGCGTTCGGATCGAAGTAGCTCTCGGGCGGCGCGTTCGGTCCGTGCGGCCGGAATGTTGTCGGATCGCTGTAGGCGGGCGCGATGATCCCGCTGGGCAGCGCGCAGTTGACCGAATACTGGAAGCCGCGGAAATCGCCGTAGTAGATACCCTGCGATCCGGCGTCGTATCGTTCGTCGTCGACCCAGATGTAGTCGGCTTCCCACCGATCGACGGCGACTATGTCGAGCGGGCCGTCCAGGGAGCTCGGGTCCGGCGCGTCGAACGCGTACGCGACCAGGTAATTCGTCCGGATCACCAACTCACCCTTGTCGTTGACCAGAACCGCCATCGTGCCGCTCACCCGCGGCGTCACCGGCAACAGCTCGTATCCTCGCGCGATCCGGACCGAGAGCCGCCAGTTACCCGCTTCGTTGTTCGCCCGCTGTGTCCGCATCTCCTCGGCCTGGTGCGGCGCGAGCAGCGCCAGCACCGGCTCCGCGTCGTGGGTCTCGATCACATACCGATTCAGCCGCGACGTCGCGATGAGTCGGCGCACGGCGCCCATCGCGGTCGCCACCTGTTCGGCGGAGTAACGGCCGATGGCCACCGCGGCCGGCGGCACGATTCCGGTCTCCCCCTCGGCCCAGCTGTCCGCGGGGGTATCGACGAAGGGCCTGGCGAGATCGACCTTCGCGCTCTCGTCGACCGTGAGCGTCGTATTCGACACCGTGTCGGCGACATTCGCAGCGGGTGGACGCAGGGCGAGGAAAGCAGCGGCGAGCAGGACCACCGCGACTCCGGCCTGCACGGCGAACGTGGCCCTCCGCCTCGGCCTCGGCGGCGGGGCGGGAAGCGGCTCGGGTGGAAGTGAAGACATGAAGAACCCCCGGGAGATCAGCGAACAGCACGGCCACCACACCCGTGTCGCGAACGAACTCGTTCTAGATGATCGCACAGCGGTCACGACGCGCGACGGCAATGACGAATCCACAACGAATTCATCCACTGTCATCCGTGCCATACGCGCGCGCCCGAGATCGTGAGTTCTGCCAGTGGGCGCGTCGAATCGGTCACTTCGGCACGTGGGCTTCTACCGTCGGGTCCGTGTCAGAAGCCTCCTCCCATAGCGCCACCCCTTCCTACGACTACGACGTCCTGATCGTCGGGTCGGGGTTCGGCGGCAGTGTCACCGCCCTGCGCCTGGTGGAAAAGGGGTACACCGTCGGTGTCCTCGAGGCCGGTCGCCGGTTCGCGGACGCGGACTTCGCGGCGACCAACTGGGATCTGCGCCGATACCTGTGGGCCCCACGCTTCGGCTGCTATGGGATTCAGCGCATCCACCGCCTGCGCGACTGCTTCATCCTGGCCGGCGCCGGGGTCGGCGGCGGTTCGCTCAACTACGCCAACACCCTCTACAAACCCGGCGAATCGTTCTTCGGCGACCGGCAGTGGGCGGGCATCACCGACTGGGACGCCGAGCTCAGCCCCCATTACGACCAGGCGCGCCGCATGCTCGGCGTCGTGCGCAATCCGCACATGACACCGGCCGACACCATCATCGAGTCGGTGGCGAAGGAGATGGGAGTCGGTGACACCTTCGTGCCGACCCCGGTCGGCGTGTATTTCGGCACTCCGGGCGAGACCGTCGCCGACCCCTACTTCGGCGGTGCCGGACCCGAGCGCACCGGATGTATCGAGTGCGGCGAATGCATGACCGGCTGCCGTCACGGCGCCAAGAACACCCTGGTCAAGAACTATCTCGGGTTGGCGGAGAAAGCCGGGGCCGTGGTCTCGCCGATGACCACCGTGACCGCGATCCGGCCGCAGTCCGACGGCAGCTGGCTGGTCGACACCGAACGCACCGGACGCTGGGTGCGCAAGAACCGCGCCACGCTGTCGGCGCGACGCGTCGTGCTGGCCGCAGGCACCTGGGGCACCCAGCACCTGCTGTTCCGCATGCGAGACGCCGCGATACTCCCCGAGATCTCGCCGCGGCTGGGCGTGCTCACGCGAACCAATTCCGAAGCGATCCTCGGCGCCGGACGCACCGAGGTCGACCCGGCCGTCGACATCACCAAGGGCGTGGCGATCACGTCCTCGTTCCATCCCACGCCGAACACCCATGTCGAGCCCGTGCGCTACGGCAAGGGTTCCAATGCCATGGGATTGCTCAACACCTATCTCGTCGACGGCGACCACCGACTGCCGCGCTGGTCGCGAGTCCTGCTGATCGCCGGGCGCCACCCGGTACAGACCGTGCGACTGCTGCGCACCAATCGGTGGAGCGAGCGCACGCTGGTCCTGCTCGTGATGCAGAGCCTCGACAACTCGATCACCACCTACACCAAACGCGGGGTGTTCGGTCGCCGGTTCACCAGCAAGCAGGGGTTCGGCGAACCCAATCCGTCCTGGATCCCGCCCGGTCACGAGGCGACACGGCACGTCGCCGCGAAACTCGGCGCCACCCCCGGCAGCACGTGGCCGGATGTGTTCAACGTCCCGATGACCGCGCATTTCATCGGCGGCTGCGTCATCGGCACCGATGCGGGCAACGGCGTCATCGACCCTTACCACCGGGTCTACGGCTACCCCGGTCTCAGCGTCGTCGACGGCTCGGCGATCTCGGCCAACCTCGGTGTCAATCCGTCACTGACGATCGCGGCCCAGGCCGAACGCGCCGCCGCCCTGTGGCCCAACAAGGGCGAATCGGATCCGCGCCCGGTGATGGGCGATCCCTACGAGCGGATCGCCACGGTAGCGCCGAACGACCCCGTCGTTCCCGCCACCGCGACCGCCGCACTGCGTCTGCCGATCTGGCCGGTCACCGCGACCGTACCGAAGGACCGCTGAACGCGCTGTAGAGAATGCGATGAGATAGCTGGGCGAGACTTTGTGACCTCTCCCGCCTCCTCTGCTTCTCGCGCTGCCACACGGTGATTCGACTACCGTCGCGCACAGCACTTGAGTTGGTTGGAAGGTGGCAGTAAGCGTGGTAAGCACCAAGGCGAAGCTCGACGGGCTGGCTGAGATTCTGGCGATCGCCGCGGAACCAGCAGGTGAGGCCGCCGTAGCCAAGCGAGCGAAGAAGGGCGTTCCGAGCGTTCGCGAGCGGATGAACATGCTGCTCGACCCTGGAACATTCATCGAAATCGGAGCACTGGCCCGTCAGCCCGGACAGCCTGATGCCCTCTACGGTGACGGACTGGTGACCGGTCGTGGGTTGATCCATGGCCGGACAGTGGTCGTGATCGCTCACGATCCGACCGTGTACGGCGGGTCGGTCGGTATCACGGCGGCGCGCAAGTTCATGCAGGCGCTGAAACTCGCGTTCGACAACGGCTGCCCGGTGGTGACGATCAACGAATCCCCGGGCGCGCGGGTTCAGGATGCGGCCGGTTCGCTCGCCTCGTTCGGCGATATGACCCGGGTTCTGGAGAAGTTGTCGGGCTATGTGCCGCAGGTGTCGATCATGCTCGGCAAATGCGCGGCGGGCTCGGTCTACGGGCCGATCAATACCGACGTGCTCGTGGGCACGAAGGATACCTACATGTTCGTCACCGGGCCTGACGTGATCAAGGCCGTCAACGGTGAGGACATCAGCGCCGAGGCGCTCGGTGGCGCGGAGGTGCAGGCCAAACGCGGCACCCTGCATCACGTCGCGGACAACGAGCAGGAAGCCTTCGACTGGGCCCGCAGTTACCTCGGTTACATGCCGTCGAGCTGCCTCGAACAGCCGCCGATCGTCAATCCAGGCCTGGAACCCGACATCACCGCCTACGACCTGGAACTCGAGACGATCATCCCGGATTCCGATCGTGCGGGCTACGACATGCACGACGTCCTGTTGCGCCTGTTCGACGATGGTGAATTCCATGAGATCCGAGCGACTTTCGCCCCGAACCTGATCACCGGGTTCGCCAGGGTCGACGGCTATCCGGTCGGCGTGATCGCCAATCAGCCACTGGTCCTCGGCGGGTCCGTCGACGCCGCCTGCTCCGACAAGGGGACCTACTTCATCCGGCTGTGCAACGCCTTCAACATCCCGCTGATCTTCGTCACCGACACCCCCGGCGTGCTGCCCGGCCTCGAGCAGGAAGACGCGGGTGTGATCATCCGGGGCGGCCGGATGCCGCGGGCGATCATCGAGGCGACGGTACCGATCATCAGCCTGGTGGTGCGCAAGTCCTATGGCGGCGCCTACGGAATGATGGGGTGCCGTCAGGTCGGTGCCGACGTCAGCTTCGCCTGGCCGACCGCCCGGATCGCCGTGATCGGCGCCGAAAGTGCGGTCGACCTCGCCGCCAAACGCCAATTGGCCGCTGTCCCCGAGGAACACCGCGCCGCGGCGCGCGATTTCATGATCAACCAGTACAACGAGACCATCGCCACCCCGTGGATCGCCGCCGAGCGCGGCTACATCGACGCGGTGATCGAGCCCTCACGCACCCGCCTCGAGATCCGGCACGCACTGCGCCTGCTGCGCGACAAGCCGCAGGTCAAGCCGGAGTTCAACCCGCGCAAGCACCCGCTCTACCCCATGTGAATCAGCCTGCGCGCGAACTGGTTTCGCCCGGGCTTCGATAGAGCTCTGTTGATCCGGACCCACGATGGGCCCGGATCAACAGCGCGGCGCGCAGATGGCACACACCGGAAACGTCATTGAGGTCGAACCCGGTCATCTGGCCGATCCGTTTCAATCGGTAATCGACGGTGTTCGTGTGAATGAACATCAGGCGCGCGGTCCGCGCACGCTGCATATTCGTGGACATATACACCTCGAGCGTGCGTAATAGTTCAGGATGGGCTTCGAGGGAATCCACGATGGAGCTCAGATAATCGCGTGCGGGCCCCGGTCGGGTCAGTTGATATTCGAAGGCCAGCTCGTGCGGGCGATATACCTTGCTCGGACCACCGAACCGATGCACGATTTCGACGAGTTCATGGACTTGCTCGGCGGCGTGCGGAATTTCGGACGGCGTCGCCGGCGTCGCCACCGCACGCACCGGCACCTGCGCCGCGGCGGACAGGTGCACGATCAACTCGTCCAATTCCACCTGGGTGAATTCGTGCGCGGGCAACAGGAGCGTGCCGCCGTCCACGCTCAACAACGACAGCACCTTCCCGTCACAGCGGTCCGCCAGTTCTGCCTGCACGCGGCGCAATTTGCGTCGAGCGACGACCTTGGCATCGAGGGTGGGATCGAATTCCTCTGCGTGCGGCGGCAGTTCGATTGCCATCACGTGATAGCGATCGGCGACCTCGATGCCGCACTCCCGCGCCATCGTCGAGGTGTTCTGGCCGCCGAGCAATGCCGAGGTCAGCGTATGCACCGCCGTGTGGTGCTCGCTGTCCACCGATCGCAGTTCACGAACGTAGGCCACCGAGACCGCCGAGGTGATCATCTTCTGGGCGTCCATCAGCCGCCGAGCCACCCCGACGACGGTGTCGTAGTCGTGGTTGGTGACATTGGTAATGACCAGATCGAAGCCGAGTTTGAAGCCCTCGTGCACCGCGTCGTGGATGGTGTCGATCGGGATTCCCTCGCGCGCCCAGTCGGCGGCGGCGGCCTGCACCCGCTCCACGCGCCCCGGGATATCGCGGCCGTCGAGCATGCTCCTGGTCAGTTCCAGACAGACGCGAGTCACCGTCGTGACGTCTCCGTCGAGCGCTTCGCCCGGCAGCGTGCCACACGGTACGACATTCTCGATGAAATGCACCACCATCTGGCGGGATATCGTCCGCACATCCTTCAGAGGGTTCGATACCGGCCGCCCCGAAACTGTCAGGAACGGTTCGATGGAAGTTGCGCCAGCCATGATGAATCCTTCCCACCCAGTTCACTGGGCAAGCCCCCAAACTACCGTGAACGACAATCGGCCGTCCAAGCTTCGCTTGTGACAAAGCGTAAGAGAACGCTGGATCATTGATGCTTTCCGACAAGAAAGCCCGCAGGCCTGCGGGTCTACTCGGGTGCGGCGGTGGCGGCTTCCGAACGGAGCCGCGCACATCTTCACCCCGTGACCGGTGCCGCCACCGCCGCATGTATCCGTGTTAGCCGGTCACAGACAAAGGCTGACCTCGAGCACCGGAAGCGGAAGCGGGACACACACTTCCACCGAACCCGAGACGGGCGCCGGAGCGGCCGCCGTAGCGGTACCGGCGCCGATCGCACCGGCGGACAATACGATGGCGGCGACGGCGAGCGGACGGGAAATTCTGGAGTTCATACGGTCATCCTCATTTACAGTCTGTGAAACATCCCAGCTTCGGGACATCTCGATCAGATCACGAACCTCACGCCGATCGCTATCACCACGCACAGGTTTTGACGTTCCTATTCCCTTTCCGCGGAATCGTCATGGATTTCCACAACAATTTCCTCCACGAATTACTCGCGTTTCGTAGCGCCGTCAGGTACTGCGTGACCTTCTACCGCGAGCAGGACTCGAGATCGGTTGCGGCACTTGGCGCATGAGCCATCTGCGCGGGCCGCCGCCGGGGAGGTCGATCACCGCGGTCGTGTCGAATCCGAGGCGTTCATAGAAGGAGAGGTTGTTCGGGTTCGTTGTTTCCAGATGAACGGGGACACCGTCGGCGGCCGCTCGATACATTCCCGCCGCGATCAGGTCCTGTCCGTGTCCGCGTCCGCGCGCTTTCGCGGAGACGCCGACCGCCAACAGGTGCCAATGCTGCTCCTGCACGCCCGCCGCGTAGGTCGCCTGCGCGCCTGCGCGCGCCTGTGCGGCGTGTGAACCGTAGGTACGCAACGCTCTGAGCTGTCGACCTACCGTCGCTCGGGGCAGAATATGAAAGGTCGCCAGCCAGACCGCGACGCCGACGATCGCGCCGGTGCCGTCGAGGGCGAGGTCCACCCCATCGCTGCAATCGCGGGAATCGTCGAGCGAGGATCGAAACGACCGGGCGAGCCTGATCCTGCGGGTGGATTCCTTGGGGTGCAGCCACAGGGTCGCCGGGTCGTCCGCCAAGGCCGCGGCCAACAGTTCGGCGGCGATGCCGAAGTCCTTCCTGTTGCCGGGGCGAATCCGCCGAGTATTCCCGTGTACCGCATCTCCCACGGGCGGAATGATAATGGCGAGTCGTCCATCGGGCCGCCCGAGCAGCTCAGTCAGACCGGAACGGCTCGACCCCGCAGGTAGGCGATGACGCTGTCGGCGTCTGCGTCATCGGGTTCGGCGACGGATGCTCGGAACCGGTCCACCGCGTCATCGAGTCGCGGTCCCGGGCCGTGATCGGCGAGCAGAACGACGATCGCCTCCAGGGCGGCGGGTTGCGGATTCGGCTCCGCCAGTAGTTCATCGAGGTAGGCGTCCGGCTCGAGCAGGCGCAGTGCCCGGCGCGCGTAGGCATGCACACGCACCGGCAAGTCGGCGCGAATGGCGTCGACGTCGGCTTGTAGCGCGGGGCGCGACCGATGGGCCGGATCGACCCGCAGCGACCACAACTCGGTCAACTCCTCGCCCATTCCACGATCGTCGATCAGTGCGGGCCCGGTCGCTTGTTCGAGCGCGGTCGGTGGGAGTCCTCGCACGGTGGCGCGCCAGTTGCAGTATTCCCACCAGGCAGTCGGCGTCGCGCCGAGTTCCAGGCCGAATCCGATCGCCTGCTGACCGTCTGTCCAGGTCCGCTGGGTACGGGTGCGGCGGATCGTTGCGACACCGTCGGCGGTGATCTGCGTCCAGGCGGCTTCCGTTCCGTGAAAGCCATATGGCCGCAACAACTTTCCCGCCTCGCGTGTCAGGCGGCGTAGCGCAGAGTCCGGTCCGTCCATGTGAGCAGAATAAAGGTGCGCACCGACAAGTTCGGTTCACCGACGCTCAGCGCCCGCTGTGGCCGCATGTCGCGGCGGGCGGATCAACGCTCGACCGCGACGGCGGTTCGGACTAGGAATCCACGACGCGCGTGCCCGTCGTCGCGGCGAGCACCGCGGCGGTGAACTGCTCGGGCGACTCGACCATCACCAGGTGACCCGCACCGTCGACAACGATCGACCGCGATGGTTTCAACGTGCTGTTCAGCGTGGCGCCGGCTCGCGCGCTCAGCACTCGATTACGATTGCCCCAGATCGTGGTGACGGGCGGAAAGCCGGCGGGCGGCACGAAGCTGTCCAGTTCGCCGAGCAGCGGAATCTCGCGAGAGATCGCGGCGGTGACCATCAGCCGACGGGGTTCGGTCCAGCTCTCGCGCAGATGCGCGACGATCTCGGCCGGGGCGTTCTCCGAACCGAGTTGTTCTGCCACGAGCAGCCCGGCCACCGGGCCGGGAATGCGGACTCGCGCCAGCACCGAGTCGATGTGCAGCCGTCGGCCGAGCGCTGCCGCCCATGCCGTGCGGGTCGGTCGCAAGGTGGCCGGGGTGAGCGGGCTGCTGAGCACCAGCGACCGCACCCGGTCGGGACTGCGCCGCGCATAGAGCAGCGACAGCGCGCTACCGAAGCAGTGGCCGACCAGCGTCACATCGCGCAGCTCCCGCTCCTCGAGGAACGCGGTGACCATGGCCAGATAGTTCTCGACCGTGTACCCGTTGTCGGGGGCGTCCGAGTCGCCGTAGCCGATGAGGTCGATCGCGAAGACCCGATGGTTGTGCTTGAGCGCGTCGAATTGCGCACGCCAGATGTGACGGTCTCCGCCGAGGTTGTGCAGGAAGACGATCGGCGGCCCCGCACCGGCCTCGTCATAGGCGATCAAGGTCCCGCGAAAGTCGAAATGCCGCATCCCGGGGCTTCCTTCCAGTGGCAGCCACGTGACCACGTCGTCGTGGTCAATCCACGGTAGCGCCGACACCCTCGCTCGCACGGCGAAACTCCCGCTTCGCCTCGCCCGAACACCACACCACCAGCGCGATGATCAGCGCGAAAGCCGCCAGCGCTGTCCCGGTACGCAGGAAATGGAAGAAGTCCCATCGCTCGAGGATGACGGCGTAGTCGGCGGGCGCTCCGTCGACGGCCCAGGCATTGATCTTGTGGTTGATCGGCACGTTGCCGAGCCGGGTGATGAGGAACGACCCGACCACCAGCACCGTGGCCGCCGCGGCGAGCGCCCGATCCCTGCCGGTCTGCACCACGGCCAGGGCGAGGCAGCTCAGCGCGGCGGCGGCCATGGTGAGCTGCATGCTGATGCTGTTGTTCTGCATGAGCTCGGTGTGGAATTCCAGGCGCATCTGCAGCGGGACCCGATGAAAAGTCGGGACCAGATTCGCGGCGCCGTAGCCGAACGCACCGGCGAGAAGGCCGGTGGTGAGCAGGGCGAGCGCGCGTATCGGAGCGTGGTTCATGAGGTGGGTGTCAGATCAATCAAGACAGAACTCGTTGCCTTCGGGATCGGTCATCACGATCCACCCCGCACTCATCGGCGGCTCGGGTTCGAAGCGCTCGACCCGCTTGCCGCCCAGCGCGACCAGCCGCTCGCACTCGGTTTCCAACGCCGCCATTCGCTCGTCGCCCTGCAATCCGGGCGCCGCCCGAACATCGAGATGAACCCGATTCTTCGCGACCTTGCCCTCCGGCACCTGCTGGAAGAACACCCGAGGGCCATGCCCCTCCGGATCCTCGATGGCCGACTTCGAGTTCCGCTCTTCGGCCGGAACACCGATCCGCGCGAGAAACTGGTCCCACACGACCAGCGGGTCGACCCCGGCAGGCACCTCGACTCCCGGCGGTCCCGGATGCACATAACCCAGCGCGTCGCGCCAGAAGGTCGACAGCGCGGCCGGGTCGTGCGCGTCGAAGGTGATCTGAATATGGCGGCTCATCATGACTCCGTTCATGGCAGCTGAACACACGGGTGGCAGACCTTTCCGTCACCGTATGCCAGGGGTCCGACAATCTGCCGCGGTGGTTGCCGGGGACGGTGATTCGCCCAGCCCGAATCTGTCGTGGACGGTCTTCATCCACGTCGGAGCCCACCAGCAGTCGTCGCCGAGCAACTTCATCGTCGCGGGGACGAGGAGCATGCGCAGCACGGTGGCGTCGATGATGAGCGCGGCGATCATGCCGTAGGCGACGTATTGCATCAGGACCAGGTCCGAGAACGCGAAGGCACCGGTGACCACGAGCAGGATCAAGGCGGCGGCGGTGATGATGCGACCGGTGTGCGCGGTGCCGATGCGGACCGCCTCGGTGGTGGTGGCGCCCTGGGCCCGCGCTTCGACCATGCGCGAGAGCAGGAAGACCTCGTAGTCGGTGGACAAGCCGTAGATGATCGCGATGATCATCACCAGCATGTTGGCCTGAATGGGTTGCGGGGTGAAGTTCAGCGGACCCGCGCCGTGGCCGTCGATGAAGATCCAGGTGAGGATGCCCAGCGTCGAGCCGAGGCCGAGAGCGCTCATGAGGGCGGCCTTGATCGGCAGGATGAGCGAACCGAAGGTCAAGAACATCAGCAGTGTGGTGACCAGCAGGACGAGGGCGATCATCCACGGCATGCGCTCGAGCAACGCGTCGAGGCTGTCCTTCTGGATGGCGGGGACGCCCCCGACGAGCATCCGCACTCCGTCGGGCAGTTCGATGCCGCGGAGATAGTCGATGGTGGCGTCGGCGGAATCGGAGTCCGCGAGTGTCGTTGTGGTGCGGTACACATCCGACTGCACCGGCGACCGCGACGGCAGTTCGAACTTCGTCGCCAGACCGGGCGCCTGGTTGGCCAGTTTCAGGGCGGCGCCGATCGCGACGGTGTCGCCGGAAACGAAGATCAGGTCGATCGGATCGGATCTGCGACCAGGGAAGGTCGCGTCGATCTGCTCCTGTGCGACGCGAGTGCTGTTGTCCGGCGGCAGATATCGTTCGCTGAAACCACCGAAGGCCAGGTTGCGAGCAGGCAGGATCAACAGCACCAACACCACGCACAGCACGCCCGCGACCTTCACCGGGTGCTTCATCACCCACTGTGTGCTGCGGCCCCAGAACCCGTTCTCCACCTCGTGCGCGGACTTCGTTCTCCGGAGCCGCCTGCTTCCCCACATGTCCACGCGCGCGCCGAGAATCGCGAGCATCGCGGGCAGCAAGGTGATCGCGGTGAGCGCGGCCAGCGATACCGTCGCGATGGCTCCGTAGGCGATGGATTTCAAGAACCCCTGCGGGAACAGCAGCATGCCGCCCGCACTCGCGATGATCATCGTCGCGGAGAACACCACGGTGCGCCCCGCCGTCGTCATCGTGCGCCGTACCGCCGCGGCGACGTCGTGGCCCTCGGCGAGTTCTTCGCGGAAGCGACTCACGATGAACAGCCCGTAGTCGATGGCCAATCCGGCACCGATCATCGAAACAACTGGCGCGACAAAGGAGTTCACCTCGGTGACGTAGGTGAAGGTGCGCACGATCCCGCTCGCGCCCAGCATCGTCAGCCCGCCGACGATCAACGGCAGCGCGGCGGCGACCACACCGCCGAAGATGAAGAACAGCAGCAGCGCGACCACCGGGAACGCGAGGAATTCCATGCGGCGGATGTCGTCGGCCAGGGTGTCGTTGAGTGTTCCCGCCACCGGTTGCAGCCCGCCCACCTGCACATCGACACCGGGAATCGCGAAGGCGTCCTTCACCTTTCTGGTGTTGCGCAGCATCTCGGTATCGTTGTCGCCGACGATGGCGACGGCGGCCACCGCGCGGGTGCGGTCCGAGGTGGCGAACAGGGAACCGCTCGCCCGACCCGTTTCCGTCTGCCAGTAGGCCCCGTTGACGCCGGCTATCACGCCGGGGTACGCACGCGCCAGGCTGTTGAGGTTGTCGACGATCTTGCGGCTGAACTCGGGATCGTCGACGGTCCTGCCGGGCGGCGCGGTGTAGAGCACGACCACATCGAGGTCGTGATTGCGACCGAACGCACTGTCCGCCAAGCGCCCCGCCAGGGCGGATTCCGAGCCGGGATCGTCCATGCCACCGGAGCTCAGCTCATCGTGCAGCCCCAGCCCGTACCCGCCGAGCGCGAGCAGTGCGGCCACCACGACGCCGAGCACACCGAACCGGAACCGATAGACCACATCGCCCCAGCGCGTGAACACTAGCTCGTCGTCCGTTCGTCGGCTCCGAGTGCAATCTTCAAGAGGCCGCATCCTTTCAGGTGGTCCGCCCGATGTGCCTCCCACCAAAAGTACCGCCTCTCCGCCAGTTTCAACCGAGCGATTCATATTCCTTGACAGGAATATTCACTACAGTGAATACTTGGATCATGGACGTGGTCGCATCAGCTCTCGGAGACGGCGCACGGTGGCGCATCGTCGAACTCCTCGCCGAGCGCCCCCGCTCGGTCGGCGAACTGGCCGACCTGACCGGTTTGCGGCAGCCCCAGACCACCAAGCACCTCCAAACATTGGCGCGCGCCGGGCTCGTCACGGTCTTTCCACTGGGGCAACGTCGCGTCTACGCGATCGAGTCGGCGCCACTACAGGAACTCGCGAGCAGACTCACCGACCTCGTCGAAACCATCTCCACTCATGCGGACGAGCGCGCGGTCATCGAGCGATACCGTGCCGCCATCGAGGTGGAATCGATGGCCGCGGAACGGGATCGCTGGGCAGACGGGCGACGCTTCACCTTCGAGCGCGCACTGACCGCGTCCCGGGATCTCGTCTGGCAGCACTGGACCGATCCGCCTCTGCTCCGATCCTGGTGGGCCCCAGCGTCGATGACGATCACGGACTGCGTCATAGAGCCGAAGAAGGGCGGTCGCGCCGCACTGGACTACCGCGACGCCGAAGGGCGGCGATACCGCTCCGAGGGGCGAGTCACGGCCGCGAAGAGACCGGGCCACCTCGAGTTCGATCTCTCGGTGCTCGATGCGGCGGGCGCCGTCTCCTTCACCGGCCACTACGACCTGACCCTCGAGCAGCAGCCCGGCGCCACCCGCCTGACCCTCGACCTGACCATCACCGAAACCACCGTCGAGGCCGTCCCCTACATCGCCGGCATCGAAACCGGCTGGAGCCGAGTCCTCGACAACCTCGCCGACACACTCCCCCACAACAAGGAACAGCCATGACCGAACGCACTGTGACCGCGAATATCGGCCTCACCCTCGACGGGCGCTACAACGGCCCCGGCGGTCCCACCGACATGCAGGCGATCGTCCGCTACGCCACCACCGATGTCGCCCGCGATCACCTCACCCGCATCTGGGAGGGCGCGACGACGGCGCTGCTCGGCCGGGTCAATGCCGAAGGCTTTCTGGGGTTCTGGCCGACGGTCGCCGCCGACGAGAACGCCGACCCGCGCGACCGCGCCTACGCGAAGTGGCTGGTCGACACCGAGAAGGTGGTCCTGTCGACCACTCTCATCGAGTCGCCGTGGGAACGCACCCGCATCGCGAACGCGCCGGCCGCCGACGTCGTCACCGCACTGAAAGCCACCGGCACGGGTGACATTCTCGTCAACAGCAGCCCGACCGTGATCAAGGATCTGCTCGCGGCGGACCTGATCGACCGACTGCACCTACTGCTGTGCCCCGAGATCGCCGGCGACGGACAGCGACTGTTCGACGACGGGCTGCCCGGCTCGCGGTGGACGCTCACCCGTCACGAGGTCGGCGAACTGGGCGAGATGGCCCTGACCTACGACCGCGCGCGCTGATCGACACCGACCTCGTGCAGCGCGGTGACCAGGAAGTCGTTGACCGCGTCGGTTCGCTCGAGGTGCACGAGATGGCCCGCACCCGGAAGTTCTACTACCGCACGGAGATCGGTGACATTCGCCCGGAGCGTGGCAAGCGGGTCGCGGCCGCTGAAGCCCTCCATGTCGGGGTCGTTCTCGCCGTAGAGGAAGTAGGTCGGGACCTCGATCCGGGCATCGGCGAACGGCTCGGCGAGTTCCCAGTTGCGGTCCAGATTGCGGTACCAGTTCAATCCCCCGGTGAAGCCCGTCCGCTCGAAGTCCGTAGCGATGGTGTCGAATTCACTGTCACTGAGCCAACTCCACGGCAGTGCGGGCGCCTGGGGCAGCACATCCAGATAGCCGAGCCCCGGCGGGTTCTTCCAGGTGTCGAGATAGTGGTAGTCCCCGGAGAGGGAGAAGTAGACGCGGGACAGGAATTCCCTCGGTCGCGCGGCGAGTTCGACATCGGCGACACCGGGCTCCTGGAAGTAGGACAGGTGCAGGAAGTGGCGCTGGGCGGCCTTCGTCCAGAAGGCCGACGGTGGACGCGGCGGGCGCGGCGAGTACGGATTGTTCAGCACCACCAGCGCTTCGACGCGTTCGGGAGCGCGCAGCGACAGCTCCCACACCAGTTGGGCACCGAAATCGAGGCCGACGAACACAGCCTTCTCGGCGCCGATGTCGTCGAGCAGGGCCAGGAGGTCACCGATCACGGCCTCGTTGGTGTAGGCGGCGACATCAGCGGGCGCCTCGGTTCGACCGTAGCCGCGAAGGTCGGGCGCGATGGCCCGGAATCCCGCCTCGGCCACGGCCGCTATCTGCCGGTGCCAGATGAACCCCGTGTGCGGAAATCCATGACAGAACACCACCGGGTAGCCCTGCCCCTGCTCGGTGACATGCATCCTGATTTCGCCTGTGTCGAGAAATCTCTGCTCCACTACCGCCTCCAATTTCTAGAACGTGTTCTGATTTGACGGTAGTGTCCTGAGGTCATGAGCGGAACACCCAAGATTCTGGCCGGGCGCGTCGCGGTCGTCACCGGGGCAAGTCGTGGCATCGGTAAAGGCATCGCCCTCGAGTTGGGCGCGGCCGGGGCGACCGTGTACGTCACCGGACGCACCACCGAGCCCGGGAAGCTACCCGGCACCGTCGGGGAGACCGCAGCGATGGTCACCGAACTCGGCGGACACGGCGTCGTGGCAGTCTGCGATCATCGCGACGACGATGCGGTCGAGAAGCTCTTCACCCGGATCCGCGAGGAGCAGGGGCGCCTCGATGTGCTGGTCAACAATGTCTACAACTCCCCCGCCGCCGCCCGCTGGCTGGGCCGCAAATTCTGGGACGTGCCGCCGAAGGCGTGGGACGAGACCTTCGAGATCGGCGTGCGATCGCACTATGTGGCCAGTGTTTTCGCCGCACCGCTGCTGATCGAGTCAGCGGGCCTCATCGTCAACGTCTCCTCCCCCGGCGCCCGCCGGTACATGCACAATGCCGTCTACGGCGTCGGCAAGACCGCCCTGGATCGCCTCACCGCCGACCTCGCGCACGACCTGGCAGGCACCGGCGCGACCGCGGTCTCGATCTGGCCCGGTATCGTGAATACCGAACTGCTGCAAATGGTTCCGGCCGACGAGCACGGCCGTCGCCAGGTCACCCTGCCCGGCGAAGGCACCTTCGACCTCGACACCGCCGAGTCCCCACGCTTCCCCGGGCGCGCCGTGGTAGCGCTGGCCGCCGACCCCGGCCGGTCGACGCGCACCGGGAAATCCTGGAAAGTCGCCGATCTCGCCGAGGACTACGGGTTCACCGACGTCGACGGACGCATCCCTCGCGCCGACTGACCACTCCTCGGCCGATTCTTCGGCGACATCCGAACACTGGTCGACGAACCGAGCGAATAACCCGCGCCGCGGTCAACTAAGATCAGCGACGGTAATTCTCGGCACCCGAACGAACAGGACTCCCATGGCGCGCAAAGTCGTTGTCACACTTGTCGATGATTTCGATGGCACGTCCGCTGCCGATGCGACTGTCACATTCGGAATCGATGGGGCGGCCTACGAAATCGACCTGTCCGATGCCAACGCGGCAGAGTTGCGTGAGGTGTTCGAACAGTGGGTTCCGTACGCGCGTCGCACCGGCCGGGCCAAAGCAGGCGCCGCACGTCGCCTCGGCTCGGCACCGGCAGCCGAATCCACCCGTCGCAACGATCTGACCGAGATCCGCGCGTGGGCTTCGCAGAACGGGCACACCGTGTCCAGCCGCGGCAGGATCTCGGCGGAAGTCATCTCGGCCTATGAGCAGGCTTCGGCGTAAAGCTTCGGTTCGTCGACAGCACGGCGCGCATTCCCTCCGCGCGCCGTGCTGTTGTCGTCTAGTTGGGCAGCGGAATATCGGCCTTGAATCGCTCACCCGGCGCCAGACCGCGCAGCACCGCACTGGTCCAGGCCACCGCGGGCGGCCAGCCCGCGACGGCGTTGACGACGTGTTCGGGCAGCGGCATCGTGTAGAACCGCAGGTCCGCGCCGCGGTTCCAGTAGTCGTTCACCGTCGGCAGGACCGCCGACGTCGGGATCAGCTCGTCCCAGATTCCGTGCCACCAGAAGATCGGGCTGTCCGGAATATGGTGCCCCAGACTCTGATCCGCGAGCACCTCCATCACACCCGGCGCCGTTTCCAGTGACTTCCCCGGCTGGAAATAAGCACTGATCGGCCGGTACGCGCCCGCCGCGGCGATCGTATAAACGCAGCGACTCCGCATATCCGCCACGATCGCCTGACCCTCGGGGGTCAGCAATTCCTTCGCGTCGAACTGGTCGGGGAATTCCCGCGACAACGCGGCGAAGCCGAGCCACATCGTGAAATTACTGGCACCGGTGAGGCCCGGCTGCTGGGCGATCGCGTAACGGGCCTGGGCGCGGAGGTCGGCGGGGAATCCGCCCACCGCGGTGCCGAGCAACCGCACATCGGGGGCATAACTCTCGCGAAGTTCGGCCGCGCGGATCGAACCGGAGCCGCCGCCGGAGTACCCGTAGAGCGCGATCCCGGAGTCGGTCAGGCCCAACGCCGAGTTCTTCATGGCGCGCAGACTGTCGAGCACCATTTTGCCTTCGTCATAGGTGTTGAAGGTATTGAACTTGCCGTCGAAGTCGGCGACGTTGATCGCGAATCCCTGCGCGAGCCAATAGATCGCCAGCGCGGCCTCTTTCATCGTGCCCGTCTGCAACGTGTACGACGGGTTGCACGACGAATCGGTCGCGTCGATGGCTTCCTGGAACGACACCACCGGTCGCGAACTGCCCGACCACGGGATGCCGGGGACGATCACCGAGGTCGCGGTCGCGATCGGGTTGTCGTGCACGTCGTTGCTTCGGTACAGCAGTTGTTCGGTGTGCACCGGGAAGGGCAGGCCGAGCAGACGCGTCTGCACCGTTCGGGAGCGAATGATCTGTCCGGGCGCATAAGAACTCAGGTCCGCCGGGTCGTCGTACCAGGGATCTTCCGCGGGCACCGGGATCGGCAGCATGTCGTAGAGCTGGGGTTCGGCGGGCAGCTGTGGAAGCTGGTTCTGGTCCGGCGGGAAACTCGGATACGGGTCGCCGGTGGCGTTGCCCGCGCTCGACACCGCCAGACAAACCACCGCCAGCGGCACTGCCGCCCATCTCGTTCTGAACATTCGTCCCCGCTTCGGTCGACCGCGTCCACCCCGGCGACTCGAGTGGATGGTGGCTGCCGCGCTGCGCTGCATGGCGTCTCCTCTGGTAGGTGACGCTGATTACAGCACGAGCTCTTGTTTCTAACAAGAGTTCTTGTTTATAACGCCCATCCCACCAAGTCCCAGCGGCGCACCATCGTGCGGGTCGGCACCCACTATCAGGGCCGTGCGGATGTGACCGAGGCGCATCGCGCACTGTTCAGCGGGTTCCTGAAGGGCAGCAAGCTGGCCGACTCCTTCCTCGACATCCGCTTCTACGGCGCCGACGTCGCCATCATCACCAGCCGCGGCGACCGATACGACAAGAACATCTTTTCCTCTTCGACCCGGCGACCAAGCCGACGGCCGAACGATGATCGCGAATCATCCTGCGCGAGTGGACAACAGGTAAGGGGATAACGGCTCGCGGTAGAGTGCGCGGGGTAATTCGCAGGGGTGTAGCTGGATTCGGGGGGATACCGTGAACGAAGTCTTGGCCTTGATCGGGGTGGGTGGGCTGATCCCGACGGTGATCGCGGCGGTGTCGGCGTGGTTCTCGACGACATTCAGTCGCCGAATCAACAAGCGGGCGATCGAAACCACCATGACCGCCGACGCCGTTCCTCCCGTCGTCTCGATACCGACCGAACCGGCGGATCAGGACACCGACCACACCCAGACGCCGCGACCCCGAACCGAGGAATACCTTCGACAGGTGCGCAGCGCGATGGCGCAGAGCACGGCGTTCTTCTGGGCGTACATGATCAGCGGCTGCTGTGGAGTCGTGGTCGTTCTCGCCGCGGCGTCGATGGTGGCGTTCGGCAATCGAGACGCCGCCGCCGCGACTTCGATCATGGGTGCGGTGCCGGTCGGGATCACCGCGCTGTTCTACAAGCGTTCCACCGACCTCGATAAAATCGTGGGCGAAAACCTCGCACGCCTGGGCAAAGCCGACGAGATCGCGGAAGCCAACCGCTCCGCGCACGATGTGGTGTCGCGTATGGGGGTCGGCGCCGATCAGGACCGGCTACTGGCCATGATCGGGGTGCGACAACTCTTTCCGTCCGCGACGCCCGCGGAAGTCGCTGAACTCCTGCGGACCGTGCCGGTCGAATCCGGACACTGAGTCGCAGGGGGTGACTGGCAGTACCTGGAACAGCAGTCACTGCCACGCGCGACACTCACGGTGTCGAATGGTGTGAACAGCGCGTGTCGCCGACACCCGACTCGGGGGCACGGTCATGCTCGCAGTGGCCGTCGTCGCGACAGCCACGCTGACCGCTCCCACCGAACTCGCGAAAGGACCGCAAGCATGCAGCACGTCACGTTGAACAACGGTGTCGAGATGCCGATCCTGGGCTACGGCGTCTACCAGATCCCCTCCGACGAGGTCGAGAAGACCGTCAGCGACGCCCTGGCCACCGGATATCGGCTGATCGACACCGCGTCGGCCTACCAGAACGAGGAAGGCGTCGGACGCGCGATCGCCGCTGCGGGCATCCCCCGAGAGCAGCTGTTCGTGACGACCAAATTGTGGGTGCAGGACTCTGGCGAGGACAACACGAAGCGCGCCTTCGAGAATTCCCTGCGCCGCCTCGGCCTCGACTATCTGGACCTGTACCTGATCCACCAGCCCTACGGCGACTACTACGCCGAGTGGCGTGCCATGGAGGCGCTGTACAAGCAGGGCCTGATCCGCGCGATCGGCGTCGCCAACTTCTACCCGGACCGCCTGGTCGACCTGATCGACCACAACGAGATCACTCCGGCGGTGAACCAGATCGAAACCAACCCGTTCTTCCAGCGCCGCGACGACCAGGCACTGATGAGCGAGCTGGGTGTGCAGATCGAGTCATGGGGGCCGTTCGCCGAGGGCAAGAACAACCTGTTCACCAATCCCACCCTGGTGTCGATCGCCGAAGCCCACGACAAGTCGGTCGCCCAGGTCGTGTTGCGCTGGCTCACCGAGCGCGGCGTCGTCGCCATCCCCAAATCTGTTCGCGCGCAACGCATGGCGGAGAATTTCGACTGCCTCGATTTCACCCTCACCGATGACGAGATGCAGCAGATCGCCGGCCTCGACACCGGCAAGTCGCTGTTCTTCGATCACCGCGACCCGACGATGACCCACAACCTCGGCACCCACCGCATCGACTGATCGCCGCCGAGCGCATGAACACCGAGGTCGTCGCCGAGGAAGTTCAGTTGCCGTATTGCGCTGTCTCCGGGCGCTCGATCAAGAGCACGTGCGCGACCTCGTCGGCGACCGGGCGGTGCCGGATTCCCTTGGGCACCACGAACAATTCGCCCGGATGCAGGATGACGGGGGCGCGGTCTTCCAGTTCGATGCGGAAGGTGCCGTCCCAGCAGAGGAAGAGTTCGTCTTCGTCGTGGTGGTGCCAGGGGAATTCGCCCGACAGTTGGGCGACGCGGACAACGGTGTCGTTGACCATGGCCAGCTCCTGCTGTTGAAAGGGGCCGGGCAGGGCGGCGATGGCCGCGGGGATCGATACCGAACCGGTAGTGCTCGAGGCTGTCATGGTGATCATCGTCGAGCTGCTCGGGGCGACGATCCAGCGCCAATCGGCCATAATTGGTTTGGCTATGGATCCAATTACTGTGACAGATCGGCTCGGTCGCTGGTCGGCGGGGCGCGGGCCGCTGTATGCGCTGCTCGCGGCGGCGTTGCGCGGGCTGATCGAGGACGGCGAACTCCCTCCTGGCGCGCTGCTGCCGCCAGACCGCAAGCTGGCTGTCGCATTGTCGGTCGGGCGGAGCACCGTGGTGGCGGCCTATGACCTGCTGCACGACGAAGGGCGGATCGTTCGACGACAAGGCAGTGGCACCCGTGTCGCGGGATCGCCGCAGGTCGATCCGCCGGAAGCTACCAGTGAGCCGATGTTTCTCGACCTGCTCGAGCCGCGCTCCGACGTGATCTCGCTGGCGTGCGCGGCACCGGATCGACCTCCCCACGCATTGGCCGAGTCCTATGCGGCGATGCTGCCCGCCTTGGCCGCCACGACCGACGACATCGGCTACTACCCGTCCGGGCATCCGGCGCTTCGGGAGGCCGTCGCCGAGTACTACCGAGGGCGGGGTCTACCGACCGAGGCCGGGCAGATCCTCGTCACCACCGGTGGGCAACAGGCGCTTTCACTTCTCGCACGCGCCTTCCTCCGGCCTGGTGATCGCGTTCTCGTGGAGGCTCCGACCTATCCCGGCGCGCTGGAAGCCTTTCGCGCGGAAGCGGCGGTCGTGTCCGGTCTGCCGCCGGGGCTGGACGGTTTCGCGGCAGCGATCCGCGACCAGCGCCCCACTCTCGCCTACGTGATCCCCACCTTCCAGAACCCGACAGGCTCGGTACTGTCCACGCTCACACGGCGCAGACTCGCGGAAAAATCGGCAGCAGAAGGAATTCCGCTCATCGATGACGAAGTCCTGGCCGAGCTCGGCTTCCCCGGCCACGAGATTCCGCGACCACTCGCCGCGTTCGCGGACACCGTGATCACCATCGGTTCGCTGAGTAAAAGCGTCTGGGGCGGACTGCGAGTCGGCTGGATCCGCGCGGCATCCCCTGTCGTCGCCAAGCTCGCCAGGCTTCGCGCGGTACACGACCTCGGCGGCAACCTGCCCGCCCAGCTGGCCGCGGCGGAGCTACTCCCCCGCCTCGACGACCTGCTGCGCGCGCAAGCCACCGAGCGCCGACTTCGCCACAACCATCTCCGCGCGGAACTAGCCCGCCGAATCCCCGAATGGGAGGTACCGCCGGTCGATGGCGGACAGACCCTCTGGATCCGATTGCCACATGGCGACGGCGCTTCCTTCGCGCAAGCCGCACTGCGCCAGCATGTTTCGATCCTCGCGGGCAGCGGCCTGGATCCGACCGGCGGGAGCGAGCACTACCTGCGGCTTCATTTCCTCCATCCGCTGGAAACTCTCACGACGGCAGTCGACCGTCTCGCCGAAGCCTGGCGCACCTACCGCCCACCGAACAGACCCACTGTCACGACACCACCTCTGGCGATGTGACGTCTCGCCTCGGTGATCCTCCGTCTCGAAGTGCGCCCGAACCCAGGCGAGATCGGCCGGCTTCGCTCGCCGCCTCGGTACGGGTTGACCTTGACGCTGCGTCAGGGTTGCACCCTTGTCGCATGACGAACAACAACACGTCCACGACCCGGCTTGCCCCGCCGGTCGGCGGATTCGAGGAGATCGACGGCACGCGCGTCTTCGCGCACCGGTCGGGCAGTGGCGGACCGGCCGTGGTGTTCCTGCCCGGTGCGAGCGCGGTCGGTCTGGACTATTTCGGTGTGCAGCAACAGGTTTCTCAGTTCACCACTGCCGTCGTCTACGACCGCGCCGGCACCGGCTACAGCGATCCGCTGCCCTTGCCTCGCACCGCCGAAGCGGTCGCCACGGAACTGCATCAGCTGCTGCGCGCCCAAAGAATCCCCGGCCCTTATGTTCTCGCGGCGCACTCCCTCGGCTGCCTCTACGCGCACCGGTTCGCTCAGCTGTACCCACAGGACGTGGCCGGACTGGTCTGGATGGACGGTCTGCATCGCGACTGGGACGAGTTCATGCCGCAGGCGATGCGACTGGCGGCAGCCGCGGCGCCCGCGCCCGATCTCGAACAGGTCGAACAGATGCGCACCACCCTGCGCGAGCTGCGCGGCGAGTTGCTCGCGAACTACCCCGAGCACGTGCGGCAGCCGCTGATCGACGCCAAGTCGAGTACCGAATGGATTCGTGCGGGCTTCGCCGAGCGCAGCGGATTGACCGAGGTGGCGACCGAACTGCACGCCGGGCCGAACCTTCCTGATATCCCCCTGGTAGCGCTCAGCGTGATGGGCGCCGACCCCAGCCAGACCGCTGATGCGCTGGCCGAGATCCACGACGGCAGGCGACGAATGGACGCGGCCTTGGTGAGCGGAGTTTCGCGAGGAGAGCAGCGCATCATCACCGACACCGTGCACCACCGACTCTGTTTCGACCGTCCCGATGCCGTGGTCGAGGCGATCCGCGATGTCGTCGACCAGGTGGCAGGCCCCTAGAATCGGCGCGGTGCTCACCATCGGCCAACTCGCGGCGACTGCCGACGTGACCGTGCGCACCGTGCGCCATTACCACCAGGTCGGGCTGTTGCCCGAGCCAGAGCGCGACGCCTCCGGCTACCGCCGCTATCCCGCCCAGGCGGCGGTGGATCTCATCCGGATCAGAACCCTCGCCGACGCCGGCGTCCCCCTGTCCAGGATCGACGCGCTGCTGCACGCGCAACCGACCGAATTCGCCTCCGCCATCAGCGATATCGACGCGGCGTTGCAGCGCAAGATCGATCAGCTCGCCGAGTATCGCCACCGGATCGCCGAACTGGCCGGCGGCGAAAGCCTCTTCCTCCCCACCGAAGTGGTCGCCATCCTGAACCGGATGCGCGGTCTCGGCATCAGCGAACAACGAGTGCGACTGGAGCGCGACTCCTGGATCCTGCTGCAAGCGTTGGACGCCGACGCCCTCCCCCAGCGAATCCGCGAGAAGAACGCCGAATTCGACGACCCCGAAACCACCCGCCTCTACCTCGCAGTCGACGAATCGGTCGACTGGAACCCCCACGATCCACGCCTCGACCAACTCATCGACGACCTGGACACCTGGCACATCCGACACCAACGCCCCACCACCCGATCCACCGAACTCGTAGCCTCCCGAATCGCGGAGTCCTCCCCCGCCTGGCAACGCATCGTCAACGCCCTCACCCACCGAGCCCAACAGCGAGCCACCGAGCACGACCGGTGACTTCCCTCAGGAGCGCTGCTGGGCGACGGTGTCGCACGCGGCTTGGACGAAGGCCTGTACTCGTGCGGTGAGTCCGGTGTTGAGCCAGCCGAGGCCGAATCGAAGGGGTGGGGCGTCGGTGACGGGGATGAAGGTGACGTCGGGGCGGACGTAGAACTGGGGGGCTTGTTCGGTGGTCAGGTAGACGCCTTTGCCTGCGCCGACGAGGGCGAGGATCTCCTGGAAGGTGGCGGCGGTCGGGCCGGGTTCGATGGGGCGGCCGGATGGGGTCTTCTTGGGGTGGTGGAATTCGTCGAAGTAGGCGGGAAGCTGTGGCGGGTTCTGGATCATGGCGACCTCGGCGAGGTCTTCCAGGGACAGCGAGGGTCTGCGGGCGAAAGGGTGGCCGGAGGGGACGGCGAGCATCTTGGCTTCACGGAGCAGGGGTGGGCCGATGGTCATGTCAGGCTCGCTCATCGGGAAGCAGCACAGCATGGCTTCGACATCACCCTCGCGCAACCGATTCGCACCGTCGCTCAGCTGCAACTCGGTGATCCGCACGGTGCATTCCGGGTGCCTGGCCTCGAAGATCTCGCCCACCTCGAGGAGGTACCGTCCACCGGCCGACCCGAAATAGCCGACCCGCAGGGTGCCGTGGATGCCACGTCCGGCCAGTGTGGCATTGCGTACGCTGCGCTGAACCTGTTCGTAGGCCGGCCGAAGTTCGTCGCGCAGCTGACATCCGACCGGCGTCAGGACGACCTTGCGACTGGTCCGTTCGAACAGCGGCACCCCGACCTGCCGCTCCAACGCCTTGATCGTCTTGCTGACGTGCGCCGTGGAGACCCGCAGCCGCTCCGCGGTTCTGCCGAAATGCAGTTCCTCCGACAGCGTCAGGAACGCCTCGATCTCGTTTCGCTCCACGCCCCGCCTTCGATCATTGCCCACCGGTTAACGACCCTTGGGTGATTTGTCGTTGATCACGCCCGGCGAACGGTTGATCATAGATCCGTCTACGAAAAGCGTTCAGAGAGGTCGGTTTCGACATGGCGGCAGTGACCGTTCCGCACATCAGGCATCGGGTCGTCGAGATCGACGGCGTCCGGGTCTTCTACCGGGAAACCGGGCCGACCGGCGCGCCGGCACTGCTTCTCCTGCACGGCTTTCCCTCGGCATCGCACCAGTTCCGTCGGCTCATGGACGCACTGGGCGGGCGATACCGGATGATCGCCCCGGACTACCCCGGCTTCGGGCATACCGAAGTCCCCGACGATTTCGTCTACTCCTTCGAGCGTCTCGCCGATATCGTCGAAGGGTTCGTCGACGCGGTCGGACTGCGACGATTCGTGTTGTACGCCTTCGACTTCGGCGGTCCGGTCGGGTTGCGGCTCGCGACCCGCCGTCCGGCACAGATCGCGGGTCTGATCGTCCAGAACTCCAACGCCTACGACGAGGGCCTGTCCGAGATGGCGCGCGCGATGACCGCGAACAAGCCAGGTCTGCCGGGCGCCGAGGACAATGTTCGACAGATCCTCGAACTGCCCGTCACCCGCGGCCAATACGAGGGCGGCACCACCGATCCGGAGCTCATCGCGCCCGACGGCTGGACCCTGGATCAGCATTTCCTCGACCTCCCGGGCCGCAAGGACGCGCAGGTGCATTTGGCCCTCGACTACCACACCAATGTGGCGCTCTACCCGGTGTGGCAGCAGTGGTTGCGCGAGCACCAGCCGCCGACGCTGGTGCTGTGGGGTCGCAACGACGCCTTCTTCCCCGAGACGGGCGCCACCGCCTACCTCCGTGACCTCCCCGACGCCGCGGTCCACCTTTTCGACACCGGACATTTCGCGCTCGAAGAGAATCTGCCCGACATCGCGCCGCTCATCGATGATTTCGTCGATCGCCTGTATCACCGCAGGCCCATGAAGATCGCGGTCATCGGCGCCGGCGGCAACCTCGGCGGTGCGGTGGCCAGGGAGGCCGTCGCGCGCGGCTGGCAGGTCACCGCGCTCGGCCGGGACACGATGGATGTCACCGACGCGGCCTCGGTCAAGAATGCCGTCGCGGGTCACGACGCCGTCGTCGCGGCCATCAAGGGCGAGGACCGACTGGTGCCGCGCGGCGCCGCGACCCTGCTCGAAGCCCTTCCTCTCGCCGGGGTCGATCGCCTGGTGTTCCTCGGTGGGGGCGGCAGCCTCGAGTACGCGCCGGGACAGCGTTTCGTCGATGCGCCGAACTTCCCCGCCCAGTACCTGGAAACAGCTCGCGACCAGACCGAAGCGCTGGAGATCTTGCGGGCGTCCGACTCGCCGGTCCGGTGGTCCTACGTCAGCCCGCCGCCCGTGCACCTGGTCCCCGGCGAGGCGACCGGCTCCTACCGGGCCGAGGCTCGCGATACCCCGATCACGGACGCCGACGGTGAAAGTCGCATCAGCGTCGGCGATTACGCCAGCGCCATCGTCGACGCACTACAGGACGGCTCGTTCGTCGGCCAACGCTTCACCGTCTCGTACTGAGCCCCGCGCACGCTTGGCTCAGCGCAGGACCAGCTCACGAAGGGCCGCGGCCACGGATTCAGGGTCCTCTTCGGCCATGAAGTGACCCGTGTCGACGGTGCGGTGGTCGAGATCCGGTGCCCAACTCGACCACAGCGCCGCCGCTTCGAATCCGAGCGCCGCGCCCCAGTCCTGCTGCATGACCGTCACGGGCATGGACAGCCGCGCGCCTACCGCGCGGTCGTGGTCGATATCGATGGTCGCCGAGGCGCGATAGTCGGCCACGATCGAGGGGACGGCTTCGCGACTGGCCTCCAGATACGCGGCGCGCACGGGCGCGGGGATCGCGGCGGGATCCTTGGTCCACAGGTCGAGGAAGTAGGCGAAGAACGCGTCGGCGCCGGCCGAGATCATCTGTTCGGGCAGGCCCGGCGGCTGGGCCATCAGGTACAGGTGGAACCCGACGGCGGCGTCGACACCGTGCAGCACTTCCCACATGTCGAGGGTGGGTAGCACGTCCAGGCAGGCGAGGTGGGTGATCGTCGCGGGGTGGTCGAGTCCGGCGCGGAAGGCGACGAGTGCGCCGCGGTCGTGCCCGGCGAGCGCGAAGCGTTCATGACCGAAAGCCGCTGCCACGGAAACGATGTCGGCTGCCATGCGGCGCTTGGAGTAGGTGTCGGGTGCGGCGGCGGGTTTGTCGCTGTCTCCGTAGCCGCGTAGGTCCGGCACTATCACCGTGTGGTCGACGGCCAGATCAGCGGCGACGTGACGCCACATCAGGTGGGTCTGCGGGAAGCCGTGCAGCAGCACGATCGGAGCACCCGAACCGGAAACGGCGACATTGAGCGCGACCTCGTCGGTGACGCGGACGCGGTGGTAGTCGAATCCGGGAATGGTGTGGGTCATCGCGTTGGCTCTCTTCGTTCGAAGGCTGGTCCGCAGGGTCCGAGCGGATCGAGTTCGAGCGTGCGGTGTCGCGATGAGCACCCGATGAACGCGCACTACATTGGCCTGATGCGGTTTCAGGTGCTCGGTCCCGTCACCGCGCATGACGACCTGGGCAGACCGGTCGCGCTGCGCGGACCGCGCTATCGCGAGGTGCTCGCGCGGCTGATCCTCGCCGACCGGCGCGTGGTTCCGGTCAGTCGATTGGTCGATGATCTGTGGGACGAGCCGCCCGCGGACGCGGTGGGCGCGGTGCGCACCTTCGTGGCCGGACTGCGGCGCGCGCTCGAGCCCGACCGCCCGCCTCGCACACCGGCGCGCCTGCTGGTCACCGAAGGGCTCGGGTACGCGCTGCGGGTCGAACCCGATGCCGTCGATGCGTGGCGATTCGACGATGCGGTCCGGATGGCATCGACTCTGCCTGCGGGACAAGCCTTCTCGGTACTCACGGAGGCACTGGGCTGGTGGCTCGGACCTGCCTACACCGACTTCGCCGATGCGGGGTGGGCCAAGGCCGAACGATCGCGGCTCACCGAGCAGCGACTGTTGGCGGTCGAACGCCGTGCCGAAGCCCAAGTGGCGCTCGGCGCCGCCGCGGCAGCGGTCCCCGACCTCGACGCGCACGTCACCGAGCATCCGTGGCGCGAAGACGCGTGGGGGCTGCTGGCCACCGCCCTGTATCGCTCGGGCCGTCAAGCCGACGCGCTCGCCGTCCTCGCCAGGGCTCGGCGGATGCTGGCCGAGGATCTGGGCATCGACCCGGGACCAGCACTACGCCGCCTCGAACACGACCTGCTGCGCCAGGCGGCACACCTAGACCCAGTCGCGACCGACCCCACCGCACAGGTCTGGGAACAGGCGCGCGCCGCCTACGACAGCGCCGTCCCGCCACGCACGAGGACGCGCCTGGAATCGACCGCCGGACTGATGCGCGACCTCGCGGTGACGGGCGGCGGCGGATTGGCAGCGGCACGTGCACACCGGATTTCCGCAGTCCTCGCGGCCGACGAACTCGGCGACCCCGAATTGACCGCACGGGTGATCGGCATCTACGACGTGCCCGCGATCTGGACCCGCTCGGACGACCCGGCGCAGGACCGACGACTCGTCGACATCGCCGAGAAGACCCTGCTACAACTGCCCGCCGACGACGACGCCGACCGGACCAGGCTGCTCGCGACCATCGCCGTCGAATCGCGCGGCGGCCTGCCGGTGAACGATCCGACGGAAGCCGGTCTGCGCCCGTTGCGGGCCGCCCGCCAGGCCGAGGACATCGCGCGCCGACTGCACGACCCCGCACTCCTGACATTCGCGCTCAACGGAGTGTTCATGCAGAGCTTCCAGCGGGCCGGACTCGCGCAGCGGCGCGAAGCCATCGGCGCCGAGATCGTCGCGGTCGCGGCGAAGAGCAAGCTCGCCACCTACGAGGTGCTGGGCCACTTGCTCCTCGTGCAAACGCGCTGCGCCCTGGCCGATCACACCGGCGCCGACCGGCACGCCGATGCCGCCGACGCGCTCGCGCAGCGCTACGAACTGCCACTGGTCGAGGTGTTCACCACCTGGTTCCGAGCTCTACGCACCAGTACGACAACAGATCTCGCGACCGGAGAGGCGGCGTATAAGGCAGCCGCTACCGCACTCACCGGTGCCGGTATGCCAGGGCTCGAGCACGGACTATTACCGCTGGCCGAGCTGAGCCTGTATCTGCGACACCAGCAGACCGCACGGATCGCGGCGATCGCCCCCGATACCGACTGGGGACCCTACAGATCCTGGGTCGAGCCCACCCTGCTCGTCGCCCGAGGACAGCTCGACGACGCGCGAAATGCCCTGCGCGACATCACCTCACCACCGCGCGACCTGTTGTTCGAAGCGCTGTGGGCGATCGTGGCACACGCGGCCGTCACCGTCGACGATGTCGAGGTCATGCGCCGAGCCCGGACCCAGCTGACCCCCGCCGCGGCCGAAACCACCGCGCAGAGCGGACTCCTCAGCGTGGGTCCGGTTCGGACATACCTCGACGACATCGAATCGGCGCTGTCGTCACACCGCAGGCGCGACTAGCGGTAGTCGCCGAAGGCGGCGCGCAGGTCGTCGATGATCAGGTCGGGTTCCTCCATGGCGGCGAAGTGGCCGCCGCGCTCGAACTCGGTCCAGCGCACGATGTTGTGATTGCGTTCGGCCATGCGGCGCATGGGGACACCCAGGTCGAAAGGCATGACGGCCACGGCGACCGGAACATCGGTGGCAGGTTCGGGTCGGCCCCAGGTCGCGGCGCCCTCGTAGTAGTAGCGCGCCGACGAGCCCGCGGTGCCGTTGAGCCAGTAGATCATCACGTTCGTGAGCATCGCGTCGCGGTCGACGGCGTCCTCCGGCGCGTCGGTGGAATCCGTCCAGTCCTTGAATCGTTCGACGATCCACGCCATTTGGCCCACCGGTGAGTCGGCGAGTGCGTAGGACAGAGTTTGCGGGCGACTGGCTTGCAGCAACGCGTATGCGCCGAGTTCGTAGTCGGCGCGTTGGGCAAGCTCCAGCGCGCGCTTCTCGGCGGGGTCGTCGAGGTCGGCGGTCTCGGGAGTGACCGTGGCCGAGGCGATCATCGTCACGTGGAGTGCCAGCAGATGTTCGGCGTCGATCACCGCCAGCTCGCGGGAGATGGCCGCACCGGTGTCTTCGCCGTGCGCGACGTAGCGGTCGTAGCCGAGCCGGGCCATCAACTGAGCCCAGGCGTGCGCGGCTCGGGTGGTCGACCAGCCGACCGCGGGGCCGGAGAACCCGTAACCGGGGATGGTCGGCACCACGACATGAAAAGCGTCGTCGGCGCTGCCGCCGTGCGCCACCGGATCGGTCAGCGGTCCGATCACATCGAGGAACTCCACGATCGAGCCGGGCCAGCCATGGGTGAGCACCAACGGCAATGCCTCGGGTTCCGCCGATCGCACGTGGACGAAATGCACGTCGTGTCCGTCGATTTCGGTGCGGAACTGTGGAAAGGAGTTGAGCCGGGCCTCCTGCGCTCGCCAGTCGTAGGTGTTGCGCCAGTGGCCGGCCAGTTCCCTGGTGTAGTCGAGCGGGATGCCCTGTGACCAGCCGACGCCGGTAACCCCGTCGGGCCAGCGGGTGTCGTCCAGTCGGCGGTGCAAATCGTCGAGGTTCGCCTGGGGGATGTCGATTCGGAAGGGGGTGATCTCGGTGCTCATGAGAACTACGCTAAGCAGCACCTAGGACAGCTTCGGCCCTAGCTTTCCGGAAGAATGAATTCATGCTCGAATCCTCAGCGCGACTGCTCCGCTTGCTCTCCCTGCTGCAGACCCCCCGCGATTGGACCGGTCGTGACCTCGCCGAACGCCTCGATGTCGATATCCGGACAGTGCGTCGCGACGTCGACAAGCTGCGCACGCTGGGCTACCCCGTACACGCCGTCGCGGGCTCGGCCGGGTACCGGCTGCGGGCCGGGGCCGCGCTGCCTCCCCTGCTGCTGGACGACGAGGAGGCGATCGCGGTCGCGGTGGGACTGGGGACGGCCGTCGCAGGCACCGTTGCGGGCATCGAAGAATCGTCGCTGCGTGCGCTCGCCAAACTCGAACAGGTGCTCCCGTCGCGGCTGCGCCATCGCATCGCCGCGTTGCAGGCCGCGACGGTGACCGTGCCCAGCGGCACCACACCGGTCGACCCCGAGACTCTCACCGCCATCGCCGGTGCGATTCGCGATCGACACCTACTCCGATTCGACTACCGCACCCATGACGGCGGCACCACCCGCCGCACCGCCGAACCACATCGGCTCGTCCACACCGGACGACGCTGGTATCTGGTCGGCTGGGACGTCGACCGCGCCGATTGGCGCACCTACCGTGTCGACCGATTGCAACCCCGCATCCCGACCGGACCGCGCTACAACCCACGTCCAGCGCCCGACATCGATCTCGCCGGATTCGTCTCACGCAGCGTGAGCACTGCCCCCTATCGGTACCAGGCTCGCATCACACTGCTGGTGTCGGCTGTCGAAGCCGCCGACCGTATCCCGGCGACAGTCGGTGTCATCGAAGCCATCGACACCGGCTCCTGCCTGCTACACACAGGGTCGAACTCACTCGACGAGATCGCCGTCTACGTCGGCCTTTTCGGCTTCGGCTTCCGGGTCCACGAACCACCGGAACTCATCGATCACCTGCGCGCACTGGCGGCTCGCGTCACCGAAGCCGTGGCCTCGGGTACCGACACCGAGTAACCCCGAGGCACACGGCTACGTGAAGACATAGTCGGTGAGCGGGAAATGTGTACTGCGCCAAGCAGCTTCGACGGTGGAGCTGGGGCGCAGGGGCACGTCACCGTGTTTGTCGAAGTAGTAGCTGTTGGCGGTGGCGCAGCTTTCGTCCCAGAACACCTGGCCGCCGCGGCGGGCGAGCATCTCACGGAAGAAGCGATCGTTGGCTTCCTCGCTGACCTCGATGCGGTCCGCGTCGTGCGTGCGGGCGTGGTGCAGGCAGCGCAGGATGTGGCGGGTCTGGTTCTCGATCAGGGTGAAGTAGGACGCGCCGTTGTAGCCGTAGGGGCCGATGATGGAGAAGAAGTTCGGGAAGCCGGGGACGCTGACGCCCTCGTAGGCTTGCAGCCGGTTCTTGTCCCACCAGGTCTCCAGATCGCGGCCGTCGACGCCGCGCAGGTCATAGGTCGGCATATTGCCCGATTCCATGACCTTGAAGCCGGTGGCGAGGACCAGCACGTCGGCGGGGTGTTCGGTGCCTTCGGCGGTGCGGACGCCGGTGGCGGTGATCTCGCTGATCGGGTCGGTTTCCAGGGTCACGTTCGAACGATTGAACGTCGACAGATAGTCGTTGGAGAAGCTGGGCCGTTTGCACCCGAGGGCGTATTTCGGGGTCAGCGCGGCCCGCACGGCGGGGTCCTTCACTTGGCGCCGCAGATGGGCCAGGCCCGCGCGTTCGCCGATCGCGGCGGTGGGCAGCGAGCTGTGATAGTGCGCGGCCAGCGGGAAGGTGAACTCGACGTAGGTCTGGCTCACCAGTCGGGTCAGCGTCCGTCCGCCGGGGACCTTCAGCGCCAGCCGGGCGGCGAGGGGCAACGGCAGGTCCGGGCGGGGCAGGCACCAGATCGGCGTGCGCTGGAACACCGTCAGGTGCTCGACCTGCGAGGCGATCTCCGGGATCACCTGGACCGCGGAGGCGCCGGTGCCGATGATCGCCACGCGCTTTCCCCGCAGGTCCTGGCGGTGATCCCAGCGTGAGGTGTGCATGACAGTCCCCGCGAAGGACTCGATGCCGGGGATATCGGGGAGTTTGGGTCTGGTGAGCACGCCGGTCGCGCTGATCACGAAACGCGCGGTCAAATCGCTGCCGTCGGCGGTGTGCAACACCCACCGGTCGGCCTCCTCGTCGAAGTCCGCGCCGGTCACGGTGGTGCCGAAGCGAATGCGCTCGCGCAGTTCGTATTTGTCCACGCACGACTCCGCGTAGGCCTTGAGCTCGCGGCCGGGCGCGTAGACCCGCGACCAGTCGGTGCGCTGCTCGAAGGAGAACTGATAGCTGAACGACGGAATATCCACGGCGACACCGGGATAGGTGTTCCAGTGCCAGGTGCCACCGACACCGTCGGCCTCGTCGATGATCACGAAGTCGTCGAACCCGGCCTTGCGCAACTCGATCGCCACGCCGATCCCGGAGAACCCGGCTCCCACGATGACGATCTCGTGCTCGATTCCGGTGGTGGTCATGCGATCTCCTTCATCAGTTCCGCCGACGGATGCAGGCGGCCGGGCCGTGCGACCGTGCGCACTACATGGCCCGCGTCGTCGGCGTAGACAATGGTGTCCACCCGGTGCTCGATGCCGTCGACGGTACGCACGCCCAGCGGCACCAGTCGTGCGATCGGCCAGGTCACCAGGGTGCAGTGCGGTTGCCGCAGGGCACGGTAGTAGCTGTTGTGCACCGCCACTCCCGCGGTGTCGTCCGGGGTCAGGCGGTGGCGCAGCCACGAATCGCGCACCTGGACTCGGAGATTGACGCGGGCGGCGAGCCGAAGCAGTCCTTGCGGTGCGCGGCGCAGCGTCGTCGCCGTGGGCAGCGGGAGGCGCGGGAGGACCCAGACCGCCTCGGTCTGGAACACCGTCACCCGCGCGGCCTCGGCGGCGATGCCGGGCAGCAGTCGCGCGGCCGCCGCCCCGCTGCCGATGATCGCGACGCGCTGACCGGTGAATTCGTGCCGGGGCGCGAAGGCCGTACGGTGCACCTGCGGACCGGTGAAGGTATCGGCGAAACGCGGCATCGTCATTTCGCCACCGGTTCGTAGGTGAGCTCGTCCGACCAGGACGGCCGACGTCCGAGGACACGAATCGGGAAGCGGTCGATGCAGGCATTGGACACATCGGCCAGCAGCTGGAACGGCTGGCGACGGTGAATGGTGGCTTTTCCGTGCATCTTCACCACGTGGTAGAGCGGGACCCGGCGGATGGCCGGGCTGCGCTCCCCCACGTTCTCGTAGCGGCGTACCGCCTGCCACAGCTTCTCCTCGTCGAGGCCGAGCGCGATGATGTTGGTCGACATCCGCGACAACAGTGGCGCGTACAGCAGCGCGCCGAGCACGAACGACGGACGCACCGCGAAACCGGCTGTCTCGATGGCGATCCGGCGCAGCGGGCCCGCGCCGAGCTGTTCGAGAACCTGGAATCCGACTGCCAGGTGCCGGGACTCGTCGCTGTTGATGTGCCGGAACACCTCGTGGCACACCGGGTCCTCGACCTCGTCGAGCAGGAACTTCACCAGCGCGCCGTCGAGTGCGGTCTCCAGCGAGGGGATCACGGTGCCGAGCACGGGCAGGGTCAGCTGGTCGGCGTAGCGGTCGAGCCAGCTGATGACCAGGCGAATGTTCTTGTTGGGCAACGGCATCGCGTCACCGTCGGGAAGCATTCCCCAGCGGCGCATCAGCGCGAGTTCGGCGTTGGCGTGCTTCTGCTCCTCGGCGTGGAAGTACCGGTAGATCTCGCGCAGCGGGCCGGGTGGCGCCTGGTGGGTCAGCGCGGCGAAGCCACGGGCGCCGACGTGTTCGATCCACACCAGATCGGCCATGAAGGTGGCAAGCCGTGGGCGCTGTTCGTCGGTGATGGTGTCGGCACCCGGTGCATCCCAATCGATATCGGCCAGCGCCCACTGCTTGGCGCGAATGGTGGCGAGCATCTCGGGATAGGCGAACGTCATTGTTCGATCTCCTTCGGTGGGGTGGATCAGCGCACGACCCGCTCCAGCAGGCCCGCCGAACGGGTGTAGGTGGTGGGCAGCCATCGTTTGGCCTGCCAGAGCATCTTGGCCTCGAGCTGCGGCACCACATAGAGGTCGCCGTGGTCGACTGCGTCGAGGGTGGTGCGGACGATGGCCGCCGGTGCGCGTCCGGTCCAGCGCAGGAGCAGTCCGCCCAGCCGCTCGGCGGTGTCGTCCATGGGTGAATCCGCCTGCATGATATTGGTTTTCACGCCGGTCGGGCACAGCACCGTGACGCCGACGCCGGTGCCTGCCAGCTCGGCCGACATCGTCTCCGACAGCGCGAGCACGCCGGCCTTGCTGACGTTGTAGGCGGCCATTCTCGGTGCCGCGCCGAACGCGGCCGCCGAGGCGACGTTCACCAGCGATCCGCGCCCGGCCGCGCGCAGGATCGGCGCGAAGACGTGGCAACCGTGGATGACGCCCCAGAGATTGACGCCGAGCGTGCGCTGCCAATCGTCGAGGGCGAACTCGCCGACCACCGGCCCGCCCGCACCGATGCCCGCGTTGTTGACCACCACGGTGGGTGGGCCGCCGAACCAGTCCTGCGCGGTCGCGGCCAATTGCGTGACCTCATCGATCACGGTGACATCGCAGCGGGTTCCGATCGCTTTGCCGCCCGCCGCTTCGACGAGTTCGGCGGTCTCGTCCGCGCGGTCTCGATCGATGTCGGAACACAGGACACGACCGCCGCGGCGACCCAATTCGACGGCGAACGCGCGGCCGATCCCACTGCCCGCGCCGGTCACCACCGCATCAGCGTTCGTGGTCCGGCGCTGACCGCCGAAGGGGAACAATCGCATGGCAACTCCCGGTTCTACCGGCGAGGCTCTAATTGGTGGCATCTGCCACCATTGGCCGCACCTGACACCAATTAGGCGCGCGGAGGTGTACTTTGTCAACCATGGATGTGCGCGCACCGGCACGGACGTGGGGCGGGCGGACCGCCGAGGAGCGCAGGGCGCAGCGACGGGTCGGCCTGGTCGAGGCCGCCCTCGATATCTGGCTCGACAACGGATGGGCCGCGGTCACCATGCGCGGGGTCTGTCAACGGGCCTCGCTCAACGACCGCTACTTCTACGAGCACTTCGCCGATCGCGACGAACTGCTCGCCGCGGTCTGGGACGAGGTGCGCACCGAGGTGTTCGCCGAACTGGTCAACGTCGTGGTCGAACAGGCCGACCGGACGCCACTCGAGATCACCCGCGCGACCATCGCCCGCGCCGTCGCGCTACAGACCGATCTACGCGGGCGGGCCAGAATCCTGCTGGCCGATCACGCCGGCAGTGCCGTGCTCGAACAGCGACGCAAAGCCATGCTCACCGACGCGACCGATGGGCTGATCGCTATCGCCTGGCCCTATCTACGCCCCGATATCGACGAAACCGCCATGCGCATGAGCACACTGGCCGGTATCGGCGGATTCATGGAACTGGTGTCCGCTTGGCGCACGGGCGTGCTCGACGTGGACGCCGAGCGAATCGTCGAACACAGCAGTGCGATCGCGATGCAACTCGGCGCGACGTTCCTGCCGACGGAGATCATCGGCGACCAGGATTCCTGACGGCAGTGAGGGGTTGACCCGCAGCGCTCCACTGATTACTGCGCGGACCCCTTCAGCGCGCGCAGACCGGCGGCCATGAATTCCGGCGTGGCATCGGCGGCCCGGTCGGCGGCAGAACCGGTATCGGAGCCCTGGTGGGCGCGGTGGGTGATGCCTTCGCCGATGATGCCGAGTTTGAAGTTGGCCAGGGCGAGATAGAAGCCCCAGTTGTCCAGCTCGCGCCCGGACGCGTCGGCGTAGGTCTGGGCGAGCTCGTCGGGAGACGGCAGGCGAGAGCTGGTCCACGCGGCGCGGGTGCCGAGGATCAGGTCGAATATCGGGGCCCGGTACACGCACATCAGGGCGACGTCGGTGAGCGGGTCGCCCAGGGTGGAGAGCTCCCAATCGACCACGGCACGCACGATATTCGGGTCCGTGCTGTCGAGGATCGTGTTGTCGATCCGGAAATCCCCGTGCACGATCGAGGACGCCGACTCCCGCGGGATCGCGGCGGACAACGCCGCGTGCAGAGTTGCCACGTCGGGGAGCTCTCGGGTTTTGACGCGCTCCCACTGGGATGCCCAGAGCTTGACCTGCCGGGTGACGAAACCGTTCGGCCGACCGAATGATTCGAGCCCGACCGCGGCCGGGTCGACCGCGTGCAGCTCGGCCAGAACGCGGACCAGTTCGCGCGCACTGGAATTCACCTGCTCGTCGGTGAGCGTCGCCAGCTCGTCCTGATCGCGGAACACCGTCCCGTCCACGAACTCGACGACGGTCATCGGCGCGCCGAGCGCGGATCCGGTCGCGTCGAAGGCGATCGTCTTCGCCACGGGCACCGCGGATTTCTGCAGCGCGCTGGTGACGGTGTATTCGCGGGCCATGTCGTGTGCGGACGGGGTGAGTCCGGCCACCGGCGGGCGGCGCACCACCCAGCGCGAGACGTCATCGGCGGCGGCGAACGTCAGATTGGACCGGCCGCCACTGATCAGTTCGACGCGCAGATCGCCGCGCACCTCGACGCCCTGCCCGCGCAGGAACTGCTCCAGCGCGGCGATGTCCATGCCCGGCAGTGTCATTCGGATTCTCGCTTCGCGCGCTTGGCCGCGCTCACCGCACGTTTGGCGATGGCCCAGCGGTGCACCTCGGAGGGGCCGTCGTAGATACGGAACGGACGCACTTCGCGCGAGAGCCGCGCCAGCGGGAGGTCAGCGGAGACACCGAGACCGCCACACATCTGCATGCTGCGATCGACGATGCGGAAGATCGCTTCGGCGGCATAGGTTTTCGCGATGGAGGTCGCGTTCGCGGCGGGTTCACCACGGTCGAGTTCCCAGCAGGCGCGGGTCAGCAGCGCGCGCGTGGCGGCGATGTCGATCTCGTTGTCGGCGATCATCTTCTGGACCATGCCGAGGTCGCCGAGCCGGGAGCCGAAGCCCTCACGCTGCGCCACATGCGCGAGGGCGACGTCATGACCGCGGCGGGCGGCGCCGAGCCAGCGCATCACGTGGGTCATGCGGGCGGGGCCGAGGCGCACCTGGGCGTATTCGAAGCCGCGGTCGACCTCGCCGAGTACGGCCGATTCCGGAACGAGCAGGTCGTCGAAGAAGACCTCGCAGTGGCCACCGATCATCGACTTGTCGAGGGTGTCGAGGTGACGGCCGACGCGGATGCCGGGGCTGTCGGCGGGGGCGAGGAACATGGTGGCGCCGCCGCGTTGGCCCGGCTCGCCCGAGGTGCGGGCCATGATGATGAAGAATCCCGCGCCGTCGGCGCCGGTGATGAACCATTTGTGGCCGGTGATGCGCCAGCCGCCGTCGGCGCGGACCGCGCGGGTGCTCAGCGCGGACGGGTCAGAGCCCGCGCCGGGGGCCGGTTCGGTCATGGCGAAGGCCGAGCGCACCTCGCCGCGAGCGAGCGGGGCGAGGAACTGCTGCTTCTGCTCCGGGTCGGCGATGTGGGCGAGCATGTGGACGTTGCCCTCGTCGGGGGCGGCGATATTGAGGGCCGTCGGGCCGAACAGCGAGTAGCCCGCCTCCTCGAACACCGGAGCGCGACTCGACATGTCGAGACCGTGGCCACCGTATTCGATCGGCGCGTGCGGGGCGAAGACACCCGCGTCGCGGGCGGCCTGCTGGAGTTCGATGCGCAGCTTCTCGCCGCCTGCCGCGGCGATGTCGCCGTCGTGCGCGTCTTCGACCGAGAGCACATGGTCGCGGATGAAGGCGCGAGTGCGCTCGGCCAGGCTCTGCACCTCGGACGGCTGGGACAGGTCGATCGGCACGGGTCCGCTCCTCGGCTCGGTTGCCGAACGATCGCTCGGCAATAGACTGCCATGACAGTGACATGTGCTTATTACTGCTGTCAACAGGCGCGGTCACTGAGCCATGTTGTTCAGGTATTCTGAACAACATGGAGTCGATGGCAGCCGAACATGCGGTGGGCGCGCGGGTGCGCCAGGCGAGGACCACGGCGGGACTGTCGTTGCGGGCGGTCGCCCAGCGGATCGACGTCAGCCCGGCCACGCTGAGCGCCATCGAGACCGGCAAGACCGGCGCATCGGTCGCGCGCCTACGATCCCTGGCGATCGAGTTGGGCACGACAGTGGCCTGGCTGATCGACGACCAGGCCATCATTGGAGCTGATGATGTGCCGGCCTCCGAACGCCGCGCGGCGCCCTCCGCCGAGCCCCCTTCGCGCTCTCCTCGCCGCCGCGCGCCCGACGAATCCGGCCCGGGCACCTACGCCACACCGGATTCCTGGCGCGAGTTCCCGCCGCTGGATATCGACCCGGTGCTCGCCGCCGCTATCGACTCCTTCGTCGAGACCGGCTACCACGGCGCCACGATGCGCTCGATCGCGGCGCGCGCCGGCATGAGCGTGCCCGGCGTCTACCACCACTACCGCGACAAGCAGGACCTGCTGGTCCGCGCTCTCGACCTCACCATGGACGAATTGCACCGGCGGGTGCGCGCGGCACGTCTCGATGGCGCGAACGGCCGCGAACGAGTGATCCGTGTCGTCGAGGCACTCGCACTGTTCCACACCCACCGCCGCGAACTCGCCTTCATCGGCGCCAGCGAGATGCGCAGCCTGAACCCGGTCGATCGCAATCGAATCACGGCCTCCCGCAACGAGATCCAGTACATCCTTGATGCCGACATCGACACCGCGCTCGCCGAAGCGGACAGATCGACCGACCATGCCCGCGACGCGGGGCGTGCCATCGCGACGATGTGCACCGCGCTCCCCCAATGGTTCCGGCTCGACGGCCCGTCCTCACCCGAACAGATCGCCACCGCCTACGCGGATTTCGCCCTCGGCCTGCTCGGCTTGGCTAGTGCCGATAGAGGAACGGCTGGATCACCCAGAGACCGAGAAACAGCACAGCCGCGACAATTCCCGCGATGACGCCCGCGGCGGTGCCGATGACCATATCGAAGATCAGCACCGCGATGCCGGTCAACGCGACGCCGAGCAGCGCGATTCCGACGAGTGCCAGGCGGTGGGCGCCGATCACGAGCACATCGAGACGATGTCGGCGGAACAGCACCCGATGCATGGCCACCGGGGCGACCAGCAGCGCGGTCGCGGCGACGGCGGCGGAAACCACCACGAGGTAGACAACGCGCAACGGGGTGTTCAGGGTGTCGAACCTGGATTGGAACGGCAAGGTCAGCAGGAAGCCGGTCAGCACCTGGACGCCGGTCTGCAGGACGCGCAATTCCTGCAGGAGCGAGGACCAGTTCCGATCGAGGCGCTGGGTGGTGTTCTCACCGCGCACTCGCTCGTTCCACGCGGCGTCGTGCCCATCCATCGCCGCTCCTCGCCATTGCGAATAACTCTCGATTTCCTGCCATCTTACTGCGCATATGCCAGGAACCGGCCGACCGATTTCGAGCAGACAGACCAGCGGCGCACGGGAAATACCCCGTGCGCCGCTGATGGTCGAAGGTCAGTTCACCGCGTACGGATAGGTGTCGGAGCGACCCTGGAACGACAGGATCCGCGGGTTCTGCACCCGACCGCCGCGAATCTCGATCGCCCGGCGAATCGTTTCGCTGCCATCCCACGCTTCGGGGCCGCCGAGCACGACGGGCAGGTACTCGAGCAGGGCTTCGGAGTTCTCCCACGTCGCCGAGTCCCAGAGGAACGAGGGACTGTGGTCGACACCGTAGTAGTGCAAATCGTCACCGACGGTGAACATCGGATCGGCGAACGAGGTCGGGCGCGAGAACTCGAAGCCCATCCCCTCGTCGCACGAGACGTCGACGAAAAGTGTTCCGCGCGTGAACAGTTCGAGGTCGTCGTTCATGACGAACGTCAACGGGTCCTCGGTGTCCTGGAACATGCAGTTCACGATCACGTCGTAGTTGGCCAGCATCTCCGCCAGCGGCCCCGGCTCCGGCGCCTTCAGGGCGAGTGTCCGGCCCGGCAGTGCTGGATCACGCTTGAAATGCTGCATCCGCACCGAGGCGAACGGCGAGGCCACCGCCGACACACTGCGCTGGGTCAATACCGTCACATCACTGATCCCCAGCGCCGACAGCGCCCGCACCGCGCCACGTGCGGTGGCGCCGAAGCTGATCACCGCCGCGCGCATCCGGCGACCGTAATCTCCACTCACGCCGCGCAATTGGAGAGCGTGCATGACCGAGCAGTAACCGGCCAGTTCGTTGTTCTTGTGGAACACGTGGACGCTGAAAGCACCCGACTTGGTCCAGTGGTTCATCGCCTCCCAGGCGATCAGGGTCAGGTCACGGTCGACAGCCAATTGGGTCATGCTCGCGTCCTGCACACAGTGCGGCCAGCCCCACACGATCGTGCCGGGGCGCATCTGCGCGAGGTCTTCGGCCAACGGCTTGGCCAGGAGCAGCACATCACATTCGGCGAAGAGCTCTTCTCGCGTGCGATGGCCCGCTACCAGTGGGGCGAGGACATCGTCGGGGTAACCGAATCGATTGCCGTAACCGTGTTCCAGGTAGATCTGACCGCGCAGTTCGGGACTGATGCGGTCGAAGTGAGCCGGGTGGATGGCCAGCCGGTGTTCGTTTTCCTTGCGAGAGGTCGCGACGACGCCGACCGTCAGGTTTTTCACAGTTGCTTCACCTGGTCAGCCTACCCGTAGGCCCTTTCAGCTCTCCGCTTCGTTGGTGATGTCGTCGAGCGACTGGCCCATGGTCTCGGGCACCCGGCGATAGCAGAACACCAGCGAGATCGCGGAGACGACCGCGAAGAGGAAGAACATCGTCGAGGCGCCCCACAGTTCGCCCAGCGGCGGGAATATCAGCGAGACGGTGAAATTTCCCATCCAGATGAGGAAGGTGCAGATACTCATCGCGGTGGCGCGGATCGGGGCGGGGAAGATCTCCGAGATCAGCAACCAGGTGGGCACACCGACGCCGAGCTGGAACGCACAGACGTAGACAACCATCAATGTCACCAACACGTACCCGGTGGCGGTGCTCTGCGTGAGTCCTTCCATCAGACCCATACCGACCAACGCGACGACCATGATTCCCAGCCCGATGAACATCGGCGGGCGCCTGCCGATCTTGTCGACCAGGCTCATGCCGAGCATCACGCCGATCACCGCGCCGACACCGATGCCGATCGAGGAGGTGATCGCCGCATTGTCACCCATGCCCGCTTGGGCGAGAGTGGACGGCGCGTAGTAGATGACGGTATTGACGCCGACGAATTGCTGAATCAAGGCCAATCCGACGCCGGTGTAGAACAGCGCGCGCACCTTCGGTTTGCGCAACTGGTCGCTCAAACTGTCCCTGACCGCCTCGTCAGCGGCTTCGGACTGTTCGATCTCGGCGATCGTCGGCTCGACGTTCTCGGGGTAGTAGGACTGCTCGAGCACCTTCTTCGCATCAGCGGTGCGGCCCTGCTTCAAGTACCACCGCGGCGAATCCGGCATGAAATACATGCCGATCACGAGCGCCGCGGCGGGAATGGCCGCCATCGCGAGCATGAGCCGCCAGTTCCCGGTCGGGGCGAGCAGTGCGTTGACGATGTAGGCCAGCAACTGTCCGCTGGCGATCATCAGCGAGTTCATCGAGACCAGGCGCCCGCGATAGGTCGGCGGGGAGATCTCGGAGACGTACATGGGCACCACCAGCGAGGCGGTACCGACGGCGACGCCGAGGACCAGGCGGGTGATGATCATGACCGTGGCATCGGGTGCGAGCGCCTGGGCGAGCGCACCGACGAAGAACAGGGCGCCCGCGAACAGCAGCGTCATCCGTCTGCCCCACCGGTCGGCCATCCAGCCGCCGGTGATCGAGCCGATCGCGGCGCCGATGAGCAGCGAACTCGTGATGACGCCGACCTGGGTCTGACTGAGCGCGAAGTCGGGCGTGAGGTAGACCAGCACGCCGGAGATGACGCCGGTGTCGTAGCCGAACAGCGCGCCGCCGAGCGCGGCGATGACGACGACGGTGAGCACGAACTTCTTGATCTCGGCCCGCATCGCGACCCGTTCGGGCGAGTCGGGCGTGGAATCGACCGGCGGTTCGGTGACCGGGGAAACGACCACCTTCTCGGACCGATTCATGATGGCGCCGAGCCGCTCCGGCTCCTTATCGGTGGATCCACGAGGGGAATCGGGCATGTCCACACCTCCGCCGGATGGAGTAGGTCGATTCCTGCACCTTAATCGAGCTCGGAAGCTCGGCAACAGCTCGAAATCCACGCACATTTCGTCGGCGACGAGAGGTAAGTGACGATCGGGGAATGTTATCCCACCCCCTGCGGTGGATAACATTCCCCGATCAACACGCTTTTATCGGAATCGCCGGCGACCGAAATGCTCGACATTTGCCAGATTCCACAATACGCACCGCGTAGCCATCCGACACCATCCATCGGCCGAACCGTAACCAGCGAGTGTCGCTTTTGCCCGGCTCTCGCGCACGGCCGACCGCTGGGCTATCGCCGATGCAGCGACCAGACGCTGACCGCACCCCAGAGAGCCAGGCTCACCGCCGCGGTCATATAGAGGAGATAGGCCAACACGACCAGGACGGACCCGTAATTGCCCACCCAATCACCGAGGCGCAGCAGGCCGGCCACGCCGAGACCGAGCAGGATCAGACCGAGGATCAACCCGGGCGTCGCCAGCGGGGCGATGGACGATTCGACGGCCGAGGTCGCGGCGAGGCGGCGACTTCGTTCAGTAACTGGAAGATTGCTGTTCGAGTCGAAGTAGAAGCTGCTCATATCAACTAGGCCCCTTCCGGACAGCCGTCCCGATACGGCCGGTAGACGATCCGTATCGGATCTTTCGATGACCGTCGCGCCGCGGCGGACTGCGGGCCGTTCGTGACCGGGAATCGGCGTCGATCCGGTTGGTGATCACGAACGGTTAACGTTCAGCAATTACGAGCTTGCCAGCTGGGCAGGTCAGAGAATAGGAGGTGTGATCTGCATCACATCGAACAATTGTGCGACACAAGGGGATAACGCGCGTTACATATCCGAAGAACACGGGTTGGAACTGGCGAAACCCCCGTTGAACTGGACATTCGCTCAAGAAGCCGACATGCGTGTCATTTATCGAACCGTTACGGCCCTGACGTGGGAAAACGAGCCCCGACTCGCACCGCGATCCAGTTGGTACGTCCACGAGCCCTTCGACACGGCACCGTGACGAAGACCGATCAACGAGTGCGACACGCACCCCGAACCCGCACGCCCCGAACCGCTTCGGTCGCTATGTCGCGCAGAAACCGGGCCGTGACACGGGACGTCTCCCCCCTGGGCCACGGCGCGCCCTCAGCACCGCGGAAGGGGGCATCGACCCGCGGTAGGACCGATCATCGCGACCCGAAACTTTCCGGCCGCGACATCCGCGTGGGTTCGAACTGGCGAACGCGTCGCGTCGGCTATCTTGCATCTAGTTTTTTCGATGCTGCTGGATCGTTCGTGTCGCTTCGCCGAAATCGCGTGCCGCGTGAGATCCACGCCTCGCGCTGTCGGCGACCCTCTCAGACGAAGGGACGCCGGTCACCATGCCCGCACCCGTTATCCTCCACGGCCGCATCGCACGGCTGGAACCTCTCGCACCCCACCACGTACCCGGACTGATCGCCGCGGCCGCCGCGCTCGACGGACCGGCCGGGTTCACTGTCGTCCCGCACGGCGAACAGGAGGCACGCACCTATGTCTTCCAGGCCGAGGCGGCGCAGCTGGCAGGCACGGCGCTGGCCTTCGCGATCGTCACCGTCGCCGACGAGTGTGTAGTCGGAGCGACCCGATTCACCCGGATCGACTACTGGCAGGGACCGCTGACCTGGCCGCTGTCGGCCGAACCGGTCACCGCGTTGCCGGGCGGGGCGATCCCCGACGCGGTGGAGATCGGCAATACCTGGCTCACCCCGGCGGTGCGGGGCGGTCAGGTCAATCTCGACTCCAAGCTGATGCTGTTGGCCCACGCCTTCGACAGCTGGGGCGTGCGGCGGGTGACCCTGCGCGCCGACGCCCGCAACCTGCGCTCCCGGGCGGCGATCGAACGCCTGGGTGCGGTGAGTGACGGTGTGCGACGGGCACATTCGCGTGGGCTCGACGGCGAAGTGCGAGACACCGCGTTCTATTCGATCCTGCACGACGAATGGCCGGGGGTGCGCGGGCGGATCATCGAGCAACTGGCCGCCCGCGCGGCCTTGCGGCGCGCGCCGTTGATCCCGGCGACCGTGGAAGCGTTGCGGCCGTTGGCTTCTTCGCCGATCGGTTGAGACCTCAGCCCCGCAGCGACTCGATCCGGTCGATGACCAGCGCGGCGAGTTCGTCCGGGCGCTCCTCCGGCAGCCAGTGCGAGCCGTCGAGCACGGCAAGGCGGTAGTCACCGGTGACGAATCCGCCGGTCAACTCGGCGCCGCGGCGGGTCAGCCCCACGTCGCCGGTGCTCCACACATGCGTCACCGGCACGCTGACGCGCGCCGTCACGGCGCGCGGTGTGGTGATCGCCAGGGCCCGATACCAGTTCAACGCGGTGGTGAGCGCGCCCGAATCGATGATCTCGGTATGCACGCGGGCGATCGCGTCGGCGGACATGCCGGATTTGGCCAAGATCTGGTCGAAGACGGCAGGCCGCGCGCGGATGAAGCGCTCCGGGAGCACCGGCAGCTGGAACAACGCCATGTAGTACGAGCGAAGCAGCTGATCGCTGCTGATCATCGAGCGGGTGAAGGCGCCAGGATGCGGCACCGACACGGTCACCAACGTGCGGACGAGTTCGGGGCGGGCCGCGGCCACCGACCAGGCGACCATCGCGCCCCAGTCGTGTCCGACCAGATGCACCGGACCACGGTCGATGTCGTCGATCAACGCGACCACGTCGTCGACGAGTTCGTGCACACGGTAGGCCATGCGGCCCGCCGGACGGGCGCCCGGCGAATAGCCGCGCTGGTTCGGGGCGATGGTGCGGTAGCCGCGGGCGTTGAGCAAGTCGGTGAGCGGCCGCAGGGAGGTGGCGGTTTGCGGAAAGCCGTGCAGCGCAACGATGACGGGGCCGTCGGGTGGGCCGGAGTCGACGACGTCGAACTCGAGTCCCGCCCTGGTGAAGGTGGTCATTTGGGTACTCAACGAACCCTCCGATTCGGTAATTTACTCATTGGTAAATTACTACCGGCTCGGGCGTGACGTCAACCAGGCTCATCTGCCCGTTCCACCGTGCACCACGGCGACTTCCGCACCGCCGAGGTCGAAGGCCCGGTGCAGGATGCGCACGGCGTCGTCGAGGTCGGTGTCGCGGACCAGCACGGAGATGCGGATCTCCGAGGTGGCGATCAGGTCGAGGTTGATGTTCGCCTCGGCCAGCGCCTCGCAGAAGGAGGCGGTGACGCCCGGATTGTTGCGCATGCCCGCGCCGATCAGCGAGACCTTGCCGACGCGGTCGTCGTAGCGGACATCGGCGAAGCCGATCTCGGCGCGGCGCTCGCGCAGCAGGGCGACCGCACGCGCACCGTCGGCGGCGGGCAGGGTGAAGGTGATGTCGGTGCGACCGGTGCCGGTGTTCTGCACGACCATGTCGATGCCGATCTCGGCGTCGGCGACCGCGCGGAACACCTTCGCGGCGTAGCCGGGTTCGTCGGGCAGGCCGACGACGGTGACCTTGGCCTCGTTGCGGTCGTGCGCGACGCCGGTGAGCACGGCCTGGTCGGCGGGGATGTCGGCCATCGAACCGAAGACGGTGGTGCCGATCGTGTCGGTGTAGGACGAGCGCACATGCACGGGCACCTGGTAGCGGCGCGCGTATTCGACGCAACGCAGCATGAGAACCTTCGAACCGCAGGCCGCCATTTCCAGCATCTCTTCGTAGGAGATCTGGTCGAGTTTCTGGGCGTCGGCCACGATGCGCGGGTCGGCGGTGAAGACCCCGTCGACATCGGTGTAGATCTCGCACACATCGGCATGCAACGCCGCGGCCAGCGCGACAGCGGTGGTGTCGGAGCCACCGCGGCCGAGGGTGGTCACATCGTGGTTGTCCTGGCTCACGCCCTGGAACCCGGCGACCAACACCACTTCACCGTCGTCGAGGGCGCGGCGCACCCGCCCCGGATCGACATCGATGATCTTGGCGCGACCGTGCGCGCCGGTGGTGATCACGCCGGCTTGGGAGCCGGTCAACGATCTGGCGTCCGCACCGAGTGCATGAATAGCCATGGCTACCAAGGCATTCGAGATCCGCTCCCCGGCGGTGAGCAGCATGTCCAGCTCACGTGGTTCCGGCGCCGAGGCGATCTGCCCCGCCAATTCGAGGAGCTCATCGGTGGTGTCGCCCATCGCCGAACAGACCACCACGACATCGTGCCCCTGCTTCTTCGTCTCCACGATCCGTTCGGCAACCCGCCGGATCCGCTCCGCGGTGGCTACCGACGAACCGCCGAATTTCTGCACAACCAGGGCCATCTACGAAGTCCTCTCCCCTGCTCGCCCGCGTGCGATCCGCGGGTGACCCTTCGAGTATCCAGGCAATCCGGGCACGGCCGTACCAATTCGGAAACGAAAATGGCTGCGGCCGAATGGTTTCGGCCGCGATACTGGCGGGCAGGGGGTGGCGCGCGCTGTGTCGGCTCCCGGTTCGGCAGTCTCGGCGTTAGGCGAATTCCTATGACCCATCAGCACATCGCTGTTCTCGGCACCGGCCCACTCGCCACGGAGGCGGTGCGGATCATTCGCGACACCGTCGACGATCTGAGCGAGCGGGCCGGAACGCGACTGGTGCTCGGTGCGATGTCCGATGCCGAGCTCGTCATCGACGCGACCGAGACTGTCGCCTCGGCGCCTGCCGTGCTCGACGCGCTGCGGGCGGGACGGTCGGTGATCACCGCGAACACGGCGCTGGTCGCCGAGCACGGGCCCCGGTTGGCCTCGGCCGCTGAGGAATTCAGGGCCGATCTGTTCTTCGAGGCGGCGGTGACCGGCGGCGTCCCCGTGGTCCGGCCGCTGACTCAATCGCTGTCGGGTGATCGGGTGCGGCAGGTGCTCGCGGTCTTCCCCACCGACGGGACCAACGCGGTGGCGCAGGCGGCGATCCTGGCGACGCTCGCCTTCCACACCCGAGTGGACGTCACCGACGTGCATTTCGAGGAGTTCGGCACGGCCGACCCGCACGACCTCGCCGCCGCGGCCGCGCTGTCCCTGCGGCTGCGGCCACTCACCGTCTGCACCAGGATCAGTGAGCGACCCGGCCCCGAAGCCGGTGGCAAGGAAAGCATTTCGGTACGCGTGCACCCCGCGCTGCTCCCGGAGGCCCACCCGCTCGCCCAGGTGGACGCACCGTTCAGCGCGGTGACCGTCGAAGCCGACAGCGCCGGACGGCTGATGTTCACCGGCCGCGACTCCCCGACCGCCACCGCGTCAGCTCTGCTCGGCGACCTGGTCACCGCCGCGCGCAATCGCGTCAACGGCGGCCGCGCACCCCGCGCCTCCTACTACGCCGAACTCCCCGTGAGTCCCCTCGGCGACACCCCGACCCGCTACTACCTGAACCTGCGCGTCACCGACCATGCCGGCGCCTTGGCCCAGGTCGCCTCGGTCTTCGCCGACCACGGAGTGAGCATCGAGCGAGTCCGTCAGGAGCACCACAACGACGCCGCCCACCTGATCGTGCTCACCCACCGCGCCAGGGAATCCGCCCTCACCGACACGGTCGACGCGCTCACCGACGCATCCTGCGTGCGCGCGGTGCTGACGCGGTGGCGGGTGGAGGGGGCTCCCGATCAGCCGTGAACCTCCACCAGCGGAGTCCAGGGTCATCCCTGCTCGGTGGGGACGACGACGAGTTCGGCCACATTCACCCGTCGTGGCGCCGAGACGGCGAAAGCGACAGCGTCGGCGATGTCCTCGGGGAGAAGGACTTCCAAGTCGTTCCGCCATGCATCGAGCTCAGCGCGCCGGTTGTCGTCGCGCATTCCGGCACCGAGTTCGGTGCTCACGAATCCGGGTTCGACGAAAGCTCTTCCGGGGGACACGTCGTGGACCTGGAACGCTGCTCCATCGGACCCCGCAGTGGGACCAAGCAACCGTCGCGGTCCAGTCCGACACTCTCTCGGACCCGCCAGCGAGGTGGGAGCAGTTCGCCGACGCCTACGGCTCCGATGTCACCGAGTGGGAGGGGTACCCGGTGATCCGCGATGTCCGATCCTTCGAGCTGTGTCTGTTCGCGCTACGACACGCCGCTGTTTCCGACCACGCACGCCACCAGGCCGACTACCGGCTGGCATGCCTGCGTGAGCACCGGGGCTTGCGACCATGGAGGTGGGTTGCACCCTGAACGAGCGCCGAAACCTCGCAGCCCCGAAAGGCCCAGGGTCGCTCATCACAGGGTGAGCAACCCTCGAAGATACTCAGTCCAGGAACTGGGGATCCCAGCGGCAGTAGGTGATGGGCGGGTCGACAACGATCACGTCGGTGACCGTCAGCAGTTCGGTGGGCACCTGCCCATCAAGGTGGGCGAATGAGGGACACAACACCGCATCGACGGCGAACTCCGTAACCATGACTTGCAGCCGGTTCAGCGGTGTCGCCGTGAGTACCAGGGTCCCGAGCAGGTCATAGCCAAGATCGGTAGCGGCGGCGCGGATCAGCGATTCGTACTGCGACTGGCCAGGACCGGGCAAGTCGGTACGAACATAGCCGATGGCCGTGCTGGCGGCCGCGTGTCGAGGCCGACGGGCGAACCCGGCGCATGCTGCGGCACGAGTGAACCACTGCGCACCTGCCGAATCCGAGATCTGCAAGTCCATTAGGTCTCTTGCCTTTGGTCTGGTGCCATGCGCGCGCATAGCAAGTATGGGAGGGCGACCGATAAATCGCGCAAGGCGGTGCCTTGCGCGGGGCTATCGAGTCCGCCCACGAGCACAGGACGGAGTGGTCGCATGGGCGAAGTAGCGCACGGCACCGCTGTTGGTAACCCGCTTGCGCCAGCTACTGGAGCGCTGATACCCGGCGTCGGCCAGCGCGTGATCGAGCTCGTCCAGACCGACCGCCTTGCTCGGCCGCAACGGCAACGACTGCGGCCAATCAGCGATGTGGCGAACACCGCTCGCCGCATCGGCGATATCGCTGCTGAATACATCGGCGACAGCGTCACCGGCATCGAGACGGGCGATGACATGGAATTCACTGCGGGACCCGTCGGAAGAAGGGGCAGTAGCTACAGCCCCGGACCGACTACTTATTACCGAGCACGCTGCCCTGGGATCGTCTGGACGGCAGGAATGCAGACACTTGCTCCCGAGATTGCGCTGCGCGCAAGATCGGCTCGGAATCCTCGACCTCATCCGAACGGACTGGCCATCCACTGCGGATTCGTCTGTATTGCAAACATCGGGATCCTGCGTGGTATTGATCATCTGACCACCTCACATCCTGCGCTGTGGAGCATTTGACGGAGCCACAATCCCAACACAGTTAACAGGAAGCAAATAGAGTAGAAAGTCCCCTCTAAAAGCTCAGAGCCGGAGCAGAACAGCGATCGGACGCATACTCGACGCCAGTGGACTGGGTACGCCCGTAGCCCGGACCACCCGAGAGGCGGAGTGCCGAGCGCAGGCCAACGGGGCCCCCTCCACTTGATTCGCGGCTTCTACTTCACTGATCGGGATGAGCGCCGATTACTACATCCGGCTCGAGCAAGGCCGCGACAGGCATCCGTCCGATCAGATCGTGGCGGCGTTGGCCCGGGTGTTCTCTCTCGACGACGACGGCGCCGCCCATCTGCGGGAGTTGGCGCGTCCGGCACCGCGACGCACCCGCGCGGCGAGACGACCGGAACGCGTCACGCCGAGCCTGTTGCGTCTGATGCGCACCTGGTCGGACACGCCGGCGCTGGTGCTCGGGCGGCATATGGAAGTCTTGGCCGCGACGCCGCTGGCCGTCGCGCAATATTTTTCCGGACTGGCCGAAGATCGCCGCGGAGACCGCGGCCGGGCTGCGGGTCAGCACGGGCACCGACCTCGACGACCTGCGCCTGACGGAACTGGTCGGCGAGCTGTCATTGAAGAGCGAGGACTTCCGCCGCCTGTGGGCCAAGCACGAAGTCCGCGCGAAAACCGCCGGGCAGAAGCGATTCACCCATCCGCTGGTGGGCGAGCTCGCGCTGTCCTACGAGACGTTCACGGTCAACGGGGCGCCGGGGCAGACGCTCGTCGTCTATCACGCCGAGCCGGGCTCCGATGCCGAGCAGTCTCTGGTCCTGCTCGCCGGCCTGTCCGTAGACCGCGCGCCCAGGCACTCATCGGTGACTACAGGCTGAACGCCACGGCGCGCAGGATCAGGACGGCGATGAAAACCGCGGTGAAGGCCAGGTCGAGGGAGAAGTCGCCGATGCGTATCGGCTTCAATACTTTCCGCACCGGGGCGATGACCGGCTCGGTGGCGGCGTGGGTCACCTCCCTCGCCTTGCGCGCCCACTGTGGACCGTTGCCGAGGGCATCGATCCAGTCCACCACCATCCGGGCGATCAACAGCACCAAGAACACGGTCAGCGCGTAGCCGACCAGGGTTCCGACAAGACTCATGACGCACTCCCTCGCGGAGGCCACAGAGGACCTCTTACCGCTATCAACGTGCCCGACATTGCCAAGGTGTCCACCAATTGGTTGTTCTCAGACGATTATCAGGCCCGCGGTCACGTTCTTCGCGGTGATCGCGGGCGCGGCGTGGTGGCATCTGAACGGCAAGGGCGAGCGGCGTCGACTACTCGCCGTGGCGGGCGTCCGTCGACTCGTAGCGGCGGGTGAAGTCGAGAATGCGGGCAGTGACCAGTTTCGGGAACTGGTGGAAGAGGCCGTGTCCCGCCCTGGGAAAGATCTCGATCTCGCAGGTGGGCAGGTTGTCGCGCAGGCGCTGTTCGGCGAGTTGCGGATCGACCACCAACGACTCCGACCCGATCAGTACCAGGGTCGGCGTGGTGATCGTGGCCAGCCGCTCGTCGGTGAACAACTTCGGGTAGCCGATCGTGGGGATGTACCCGAGTGCCGCTTTCACGCCGGCGAATTCCGCATCGGTCAGGGTGACGCCGGGATTGAGCCGCGCGTTCATCGTGCGGAGGTTCTTATCCGTGGGCCGGGCCCCGACGCGGAGCATCATCCACAACAGGCTCCATTTGATCTTCGTCAGGGTGCCGCTCGGCTCCACCACGTTCACGCTGGCCAGTCGTTTCTGCTGAGCGGACGCGATGACCATCACCTGCCACGCGCCCTGCGAGTAGCCGACCAAGTGAACCCGGTCGACGCCGAGACCGTCGAGTACCTCACCGAACCAGGTACCGAAGCCCGATTCGTCGATCGGCGCGGTCTGCACACTGAGACCGGGAGCGCCGATCATTTCGGGCATGTAGACGACGCGGTCGCGGGACAACTACGGCAACTGCGCGGTCCCGACGCCGACGAGGAGACGCTCATCGCCGATGCCGAGGTGGCCCTGCTCGCGGTCGGCGGGCTGGCACAGGGAATGCTCACCAACGACGACTACGCTTCGCGCGCGACACAATTGGTCGACCACCTGTTGGACCGAGTGCTCGGCAACTGAAAAACGAAGAGCCCCGGCGAAATTCGCCGGGGCTCACTCGTCTGACACACGAATTACTTCTTACGTTCCTTCTTCTCGCGCACGCGTACCGAGATGCGCACCGGCGAACCGTCGAAACCGAACTCCTCACGCAGACGGCGCTCCAGGAAGCGGCGGTAGCCTGCCTCGAGGAACCCGGTGGTGAACAGCACGAACGTCGGCGGGCGAGTGCTCGCCTGGGTGGCGAACATGACGCGGGGCTGACGGCCGCCACGCATCGGCGGCGGGGTGGCCGCGATGACTTCCTTGAGCCAGGTGTTGAGGCGACCGGTGGAGATGCGCTTGTCCCAGGACTCGAGCGCGGTTTCCATCTGCGGCACCAGTTTGGCCACGGCGCGGCCGGTGTGGGCGGAGATGTTGACCCGCTGGGCCCACGGCACGCGCACCAGATCGCGATCGATCTCGCGCTCGAGCATGTAGCGGCGGTCCTCGTCGACCAGGTCCCACTTGTTGAACGCCAGCACCAGCGCGCGACCGGACTCGGCGACCAGGCTGATCACGCGCAGATCCTGTTCGGTGATCGGCACCGAGGCGTCGATCAGCATGATCGCGACCTCGGAAGCCTCCAGCGCCGACTTCGTGCGCAGCGACGCGTAGAACTCGGTGCCGGTGGCATTGGAGACCTTGCGACGCAGGCCGGCGGTGTCGACGAACTTCCAGGTCTTGCCACCCAACTCGACCAGCGAGTCGACCGGGTCGACGGTGGTGCCCGCGACATCGTGGACCACCGAACGCTCGTCGCCCGCCAGCTTGTTGAGCAGGCTGGACTTGCCGACGTTCGGCTTGCCGACCAGCGCCACGCGACGCGGTCCCGCCACAGCGGTGCCTTCGCGCGGGGTCTCGGGCAACGCGCCGAGCACGTCGTCGAGCAGGTCGCCGGTGCCTCGGCCGTGCGCGGCCGAGACCATGCGCGGCTCACCGAGACCCAGCGACCAGAGCGTGGCCGCCTCGAGCTCGACCTTCTGGTCGTCGACCTTGTTGGCCACCAGGATCACCGGGATCTTGGAGCGGCGCAGCTTGCGCACCGCGGCCTCGTCGGTCGTGGTCGCGCCGACGGTGGCGTCGACGACGAGCAGGATCGCGTCGGCGGTCTCCATCGCCACCTCGGCCTGGCGAGCGACGTGCTGCTGCAGACCCTTGGCGTCGGGTTCCCACCCGCCGGTGTCCTGCACCATGAAGCGGCGCCCGGCCCAGTTGGCCTCATACGAAATGCGGTCACGGGTGACGCCGGGAACGTCTTCGACGACCGCTTCGCGTCGGCCGAGAATGCGGTTGACCAGGGTCGACTTGCCCACATTGGGGCGCCCGACCACGGCGAGCGTCGGCATCGCGATGTGCTGTTCGCCTTCGCCGTCCGCATCGATATCGAGAACGTCCCATTCGGACTCGTCGGTCCAGGTTCCGTCGCCTACGAGAATCTCTTCGATCATCGCGGACCTCCTGTCGTGGCCGAAAGCTGCTGAGCCACCACGCGATACAGCTCCTCGATGGTCTGTGCCATCGTCAGGTCGCTGGTGTCGACGAGCACCGCGTCGGCGGCGGGGCGCAACGGCGACACTGTGCGGGTGGAATCGAGGGTGTCGCGGCGCTGCACGTCGGCCAGCACGGCCGCGTAATCGTCGCCGCGGCCCTCGCGGATGTTCTGAGCATTGCGCCGCTCGGCGCGTGCCTCCGCGGAGGCGGTGAGGTAGATCTTGGCATCGGCGCCGGTGAGCACGACGGTGCCGATATCGCGGCCTTCGACCACGATGCGCCCTGCCATCGCGGCGATCTCGCGCTGCAGGGCCACGAGCTGCTCGCGCACCGGCGCCACCGCGGAAACCGCCGAGACGGCCTTGGTGACGGCGTCGCCGCGGATCTCCTGCGAGACGTCCTCGCCATCGAGTTCGATGACCTCGTGACTGGGATCGGTACCGATCGAAAGCGGCAGTGCCGCAACGGTTTCCGCGATCGCGGCCGCATCGGTCAGCTCGACGCCCGCACGCAGCACGCGCAGGGTCGCGACCCGGTACATGGCACCGGTGTCGAGGTAGCGGGCGCCGAGGCGCGCCGCCAGACGACGCGACACGCTGGACTTGCCGGTACCGGAGGGGCCGTCCATCGCGACGATGAGCGTCGCGTCACCGGTCATCCGGTCGCTCTCGAACTCCAAGGGAAAGTCCACACCGTTCACAGCTGCACCGCCTCGTAGAGTTTGCCGATCTCGTCGCGGCCGAGCACCCGCAGCGTGCCGGGGCGCTGGTCACCCAGTGCCACCGGGCCGAGGTGGGTGCGCACCAGCCGGATCACCGGGTGGCCGACCTCGTCGAGCAGCCTACGCACGATGTGTTTGCGGCCCTCGTGCAACACGAGCTTCACCAGCGACCGGCCCTGGTAGGCCTCGAGCACCATGAACTTGTCGACCTTGGCCGGCCCGTCCTCGAGCTCGACGCCTTCGCGCAGGCGCTTGCCGACCAGGCGGTAGTTCACCTCACCGTCGACGGTGGCCAGGTAGGTCTTGGGCACCTCGAACGAGGGGTGCATCAGTCGATGCGCCATCTCGCCGTCATTGGTGACCAGCAGCAGGCCCTCGGTGTCGGCATCGAGACGGCCGACGTGGAACAGGCGCTGACCAGCGGCGATCCGCTCGGCGATGATATCGCCGACGCAGGGGCGCCCCAGATCGTCGGACATGGTGGACTGCCAGCCCTTGGGCTTGTTCAGCACCAGGTGCACCAGTTCGTCGCGCACCACGACACGGGTGCCGTCGACGCGCACCACCGCGTTCTCGGCGTCGATGCGCAGACCCTGCTCACGCACGATCTTGCCGTCGACCTCGACGCGACCGGCGGCGATCATCTCCTCGGCGGCGCGACGCGAAGCCACACCAGCCTTGGCGAGGACCTTCTGCAGGCGTTCGCCTTCGCCCCACGGAAGCTTCTTGGGGCCCTCGGTGACCTCGGCGTGCTGGTGACGCGCAGGCTTGGCGTTGTTCAGGATCGTCGGAGCGACGACCTTCTTCTGCGGCTTCGAGGAGGTCTTCTTGCGCGCCGCGAAGGCTTGGGAGCCGGCCGAAGCGCCGCTGCGCTGACCAGCCGTGCCGCCACGCTGTCCACGGTCGGCGTCACCACGCGGGTAACCGCCACCGCTGGAAGCACCGGTGCCGCGACGGTCGTCACGCTGACCTCCGCCCGCGGGGGCGCCACGACGGTCGTCACGCTGGTAACCACCGGCAGACGGGCCACGACGGTCACCACCGGCCGGGGCGCCGCGTCGATCATCACGCTGGTATCCACCGGGCGAACTGCCGCGACGGTCACCGCCGGCGGGGCCGCCACGACGGTCGTCACGCTGGTAGCCACCACCGGTCGAGGTGCCACGGCGGCCGCCGGACTCCGCGTCACGCTGGAAGCTGCCCGCGGACCGGGCGGCTGTCTGATTACCGCGCTGGAAGCCACCCGCGCCGGTGCCGCGCCGGCTGGGAGCCGCTGCGCGGGAGCCACCCTGCCCGGTGCGCGCACTGTCGCCACGGTTACCCGCGGTTCGATTCGCGCCACTTCGGGGCTGGTCGCTGCGATTTCTTCGATCCGGTGTGCCATCTCGGCGAGCGGAATTATTCATCTGTCCTGTCAATCGTCAGTGCCGGGATCCCTGTCGGACTCGGCGGGTTTGTTCAGCTTGGTGACTGTCAATCGTCGGTGCCGAGATCCATGTCGGACTCGGCGGGTTTCTTCAGCCTGGTGAACCGCGGATCGGTTTCCAGGCTCTCGCTGATCTCGTCGATCAGATCGACGCCGGGAAGCAGCGGCGCCAGCAGTGGCAGGTCGCCGAGAGAGGCGAGCCCGATCCGTTCGAGGAACAACTCGGTGGTGCGGTACAACGTGCCGTTGGTTTCGGGGTCCTGACCTGCTTCCGCGATCAGGCCTCTGGCCAGCAGCGTGCGCATCACTCCGTCGACGTTCACTCCTCGGACCGCGCTGACCCGCATGCGAGTCACCGGCTGGCGGTAGGCGACCACCGCCAAGGTTTCCAAGGCGGCCCGGGTCAGTTTCGTCCGGGCCCCATCGAGCAGTACACGCTCGACATAGGGCGCGTACTCCTGTCGAGTATAGAAGCGCCATCCGTCACCGACGAAACGCAGGTCGATGCCGCTGCCCCGTTCGGTCAGTTCGGCCGCCATCGCGCGGAGCACGGTTTCGATGCGCTCGGTGGTGTCGTCCAGGGCCGCTGCCAGCTGTTCTGTCGGCGCGGGGGCGTCGACGACGAGCAACATCGCCTCGAGCGCCGAGCGCACTTCGAGGTCGTCAAGTGGCTCAGAGGTGAATTCCACCACTGCCTCTGTCATCCGTAGTCCTCCTCGAAAGTCAACGCCGCGGCCTCGGCGTCGGGATCCAGCTCACCGAGCCAGCTCACCGCGAGGGGCCCGAGCGGATCCGGTTGGTCGAAAGCGATGGTTTTGCCCCGGTACAGCTCGAGCAACGCCAGAAATCTCGCCACGATTTCCACCGGGACTGTGCAGTCGACCACCAATTCGGCGAAGGTCGTCCAGCCGCCCGGACCGCGTTGTTTCAAGATGGCCAGCACCAGCTCGGCCTGTTCGGCGACCGAGATGGTGTGCATGTGCAGATGCCCGAGCCCGACTTCGGCGATCGGGCGTGGCCGAAAGGCCGCTGCGGCGATCTCGGCGAACGCGGCGATATCCACGCCGAGGGTGACCTCGGGCAACAGTCCTTCGAACTGTTCCTCGAGCGCCACCGAGCGCGGATACCGGCGCAGCGCCGCGGCTTCCAGCTCGGCGAGCAGCTCGGCCACCTGCTTGAACGCGCGGTATTGCAGCAGTCGCGCGAACAGCAGGTCGCGAGCATCGAGCAGTTCCAGGTCGTCGGCGTCAGTCATCTCGCCCGAGGGCAGCAGCCGCGCCGCCTTGAGGTCGAGCAAAGTGGCGGCGACGACGAGGAATTCGGTGGTCTGATCGAGAATCTTGTCCGCGCGCAGCTTGGTGTTGCCGGCCAGTTCGGCGGTCAATGCCTTGGTGTAGGCGATGAATTCGTCGGTGACCTGATGAAGCGCGACTTCGGTGACATCGAGTTTGCGCGAGCTGATCAGCGTCAGCAGTAGATCGAACGGCCCCTCGAAATTAGTGAGCCGCAGATGAAAACCGGTTTTCTCCTCGGCCGGCACCGCGTCTTCGGGTACTGCTTGCACCGCAGGTGTAGCTCCGATCACCGGCCAGACCGGTGGATGACTTCACGGGCCATCGCTCGATACGACTCGGCGCCGCCCGATTTCGGCGACCAGGTGGTGATCGGCTCCCCGGCGACGCTGGCATCGGGGAAACGCACGGTGCGCGAGATGGCGGTGTCGTAGACCAGATCGCCGAACACCTCGACCACGCGCGACATCACCTGACGCGAATGCAGCAGGCGCGCATCGAACATGGTGACCACGATGCCGTAGAGACTCAGCCGCGGGTTGAGGCGGTCGCGCACCTTCTCGACGGTGTCGTTGAGCAGGGCGAGGCCGCGCAGCGAGAAGTACTCGCATTCCATCGGAATGATCACGCCGTCGGAGCAGGCCAGCGCGTTGACCGTGAGCAGGCCGAGCGAGGGCTGGCAGTCGATGAGGATGTAGTCGTAGCGATCGCGCACGCTGTGCAGGGCACGACCGAGCGACTGTTCGCGGCCGACCTCGTTGACCAACTGGATCTCCGCGGCCGAGAGGTCGATGTTGCTCGGCAACAGATCCATGCCGTCGACCTTGGTGGTCTGCAGGACGTCATCGACCTTCGCCTTACCGCCGATCAGCAGGTCGTGCACGGTGAGATCGAGATCGTGGTGCGCGACACCGAGCCCGGCCGAGAGCGCGCCCTGCGGGTCGAGGTCGACGAGCAGCACCCGGCGGCCGTATTCGGCCAGTGCCGCACCGAGATTGATGGTCGAGGTGGTTTTTCCGACCCCGCCCTTCTGATTGCACATGGCGACGACGAGTGCGTCGCCATGTCGCTGGACCTGGGGTGGATCGGGTACCAGTCGCAGCGGGCGGCCTGTCGGGCCCATCTCGACGGCCTCGGCGACCTCTTCCGGTCCACCGTCCCACGGTGTTTCCGCTGTCGTCACGATCCGCTGCTCCTTATACGTTTTCCTTGCCGGTAACCCCTGTCGAGGGTAGCGAGGCCGATACGGGACCGGCTCGCTTTCGTACGGTCTGACTCTGGGGTAGACGCTACCGCTCGGACCGGTGAGGTACAGCATGGCAACGCCGGGCGTGTTCGCACGATACCTGCTCAGCGCGTATCGGAGGTGATGGTTCACGTGGCACGGGGATGGGCGGTGGCCCACACTTCACGCAGGGTGCTCACCGTGACGAGGGTGTAGATCTGGGTCGTGGTCACCGAAGCGTGGCCGAGCAGTTCCTGCACCACCCGCACATCGGCGCCACCGTCGAGCAGGTGGGTGGCGAAAGAATGACGCAGGGTGTGCGGTGAGACCGTCGCCCCGATCCCGGCCCGTTCGGCGGCGGTCTGCAATACCTGCCATGCGCTCTGCCGTGACAGTCTGCCGCCGCGAGCGTTGAGGAAAAGCGCTCCGCCGGAACCTTTTCCGCTCGCGGCGAGGGTGGGACGACCACGCACCAGATACGCGTCGACTGCGGCCAGTGCCGGACGGCCGACCGGCACGAGGCGCTGTTTTCCGCCCTTGCCGTGCAGCACCACACAGCGTTGCTCGGCGTCGATGTCGTCGACGTCGAGCCCGACCATTTCCGAGATCCGCGCACCCGTGGAGTAGAGCAATTCCAGCAGGGCCCGGTCGCGCAGTCCGCGCGGTCCCCCGTCGGAGCCCTCGGATTCACCGCCCGCCGACTCGAGAAGTCGCAGAACCTGGTCGTAGGGCAACGCTTTGGGCAACCGGCGCCCGGGCGCGGGTGGTTTCACCGCATGCGCCACATCGGTGTCGGTGATTCCTTCGGCGGCGGCGAAGCGGTGTAGTCCGCGGACCGCGATCAATGCCCTGGCCACCGAACCGGCTGCCAGGGCAGGATGATCGGCGCCACCGGAACGCAAGGCCATGGTGAATTCGGCGACGTCGCCTCGGGCCACCGCGCTCAAGCTCTCGACGCCGCGTCCGGTGAGGAAATTGCGGTAGCGGGCCAGATCACGACGGTAGGCGCCGAGGGTGTTGCGCGCGGCTCCGCGCTCGACCGCGAGGTGGTCGAGGTAGGCGTCGATCTCCCGCTCGAGCACGCCCCTGCCCGTCTAGTACGCGGGTTCGGCTGCCGAGGCGCGCGCCGCTGCTGTGGTCACGCGTGGTTACCGTGAGCCGACGCCGACTGCGCCTCAGCGGCTTTGCGTCGCAGGAACTTCGTCGGTTGGCCGGGCCACGGCGCGTCGGGAGCGCGCAGCGGCGCCGTGCTCGCCTGAGCCGCCGCGTAGGCGAGCACGCCCGCGACCGCGGTCGCGTTCACGATCTCGCCCGCCAGCGCGGCGCGCACCGCCTCGTCGAGCGGCATCCGCACCAGTTCCAGATCCGCTTCCTCGTGTTCGGGATCGGGCCGGTCGGTGACGCTGAGACCGGTCGCGAAGAACACGCGAAGCGCCTCGTCGGTGAAGCCCGGCGACAACGCCACATCCACCAGCACCGACCACTGCGCGGCGGCGAGGCCCGTCTCCTCGGCCAGCTCACGCTTGGCCGCGGTGAGCGGGTCCTCACCCTCGATATCGAGCAGCCCGGCAGGCAGTTCCAGCAACCGGGTACCGATCGGATGCCGATACTGACGGATCAGCACGACATTGCCGTCGTCGTCGAGCGCGAGCACCGCGACAGCACCGTGGTGCTCGATGACCTCGCGCTCGGCGACCCGCCCGTCCGGCATCCTGACCTGATCCTGGCGCAGGGCCAGGATCGCGCCGCTGTAGAGCACCCGGCTCGACACCGTCTCGAAGTCGTGACTACCGGGCTCGCTCATGCGTTCCTATCGCCGTTGTTCCTAGGCTTGCGCGGGCTGCTCCGCGAGCTCTTCCTCCGGAAAGTCTACGGGAAGGCGTTCGGCCAGTTTGTATTTCAACGCGGCGCTGATCAGCGCCGCGAACAGCGGATGCGGGCGGGTCGGGCGGCTCTTGAGCTCCGGATGCGCCTGGGTGGCGACGAAGAACGGATGCACCGAAGCCGGGTATTCGACGAACTCGACCAGGTGCCCGTCCGGCGAGGTACCGGAGAAGACCAGCCCGCTCTTGGCGATGGCATCGCGGTAGGAGTTGTTCACCTCGAACCGGTGCCGGTGCCGCTCGGACACGTTCTCGGTGCCGTACGCCTGCGCGACGACCGAGCCCTTCTTCAGGGTGGCGGGGTAGGCGCCCAAGCGCATGGTGCCGCCCAGATCGGCTTCACCGGCGACGACGTCTTCCTGATCGGCCATGGTCGAGATGACCGGGTTCTTGGTGTCGGGCTCGAATTCCGCGGAGTTGGCGTCGGCGATGCCGACCGACCGCGCCGCCTCGATGACCACGCACTGCAGACCGAGGCACAGCCCGAGCAGCGGGATGCCGCGGTGGCGGGCGTAGCCGATCGCCCCGACCTTGCCCTCGATGCCACGGATGCCGAACCCACCGGGGATCAGCACAGCGTCGACATCACGCAGCGCCGCCTGGGCGCCGACCTCGGTCTCGCACTCGTCCGAGGGCACCCAACGGATGTTCACCTTGGCGCGATGGGCGAAGCCACCCGCGCGCAGCGCCTCGGTCACCGACAGGTACGCGTCCGGCAGATCGACGTACTTGCCGACCAGCGCGACCTCGACGGTCTCGCGCGGGCTGTGCACGCGATCGAGCAGATCGCCCCACACCTTCCAGTCCACATCGCGGAACGGCAGCCCGAGCTTGCGCACCACATAGGCATCGAGGCCCTCGCTGTGCAGCACCTTCGGGATGTCATAGATCGACGGCGCGTCCGGCGTGGAGATGCACGCCTCCACATCGACGTCGCACATCAGCGCGATCTTGTTCTTGAGACCCTGCGGCACCTCACGGTCGCAACGCAGGATCAGCGCGTCGGGCTGGATACCGATATTGCGCAACGCGGCCACCGAGTGCTGCGTCGGCTTGGTCTTGAGCTCACCCGAGGGCGCCAGGTACGGCACCAGCGACACGTGCAGGAAGAACACATTGTCGCGACCCACATCGTGACGGATCTGGCGGGCCGCCTCGAGGAACGGCTGCGACTCGATGTCACCGACGGTGCCACCGATCTCGGTGATCACCACATCCGGCACATGTCCCTCGAGATCAGGACCCTGCATCGCCAGGATGCGGCTCTTGATCTCGTCGGTGATGTGCGGAATGACCTGCACCGTATCGCCCAGATACTCACCGCGACGTTCCTTGGCGATCACCGTCGAATAGATCTGACCGGTGGTCACGTTCGCGTCCATCGTCAGATCGCGATCGAGGAAGCGCTCGTAGTGACCGACGTCCAGGTCGGTCTCCGCGCCGTCCTCGGTGACGAACACCTCGCCGTGCTGGAACGGGTTCATGGTGCCCGGATCGACATTGAGATACGGGTCGAGCTTCTGCATCGTCACCCGCATGCCGCGCGCGGTCAGAAGCTGACCGAGGCTGGAGGCGGTGAGACCCTTACCCAATGAGGAGGCGACGCCACCGCTCACGAAGATGTGCTTGGTGGCACTTTTAGCCTGATTCCGTTGATGACCCACGGACCACCACTGTACCGCTAGTCCGCCTCTCCGCGTATTTTGCCGGTCGTTTGCGGGCCGCGTGTTGGGCTGCCGGGCCTGCGGAGCGGGGTTCGAGACTGCTGGACGTGCCCGGCGAGTTACCAATGTCCTCACCAGAAGGATCACCGCTGGTCCCGGTGCCGACAGTACCGCGTGACCTGTGGCCGATTGCCATCTAATTGTCAAAAATGTGGCTGACGTGCACATTTCGCGGTACTGGCGACAACAGTTGTCTGTTCCACCCGATCAACTGGGCACCTGACGGGATGGGCGTGAAGAGAGGTGGAAGGTCCGGCGGCCGAACGGGTGAAGTGTGTGGAGCTCCACACCCGGGCTGGACGCAACCAAGGGGTGACACAACGCGCGGTGCCACCCCTTCATCCTGCCTCCGTACCGTCAGCAGTAACCCAGCGGCGACATGCAACCTCCTTCAGCGCACAGCCCCGCTTGCCCGCCCACCGGCAACGGTTGTGTCAGCATCCGGCCGACGACGCTCGCGAAGCTGGATAGGCTTGGTGATGAACCCAGCGCGTTGGTCGATCTAGCTGCTTCACTCTGACCGAGGTAGCACCCGCTGCAGCCAGCCGGGATCGGCTCCGATATCAAGAAACTCGGGAATCAGCTGCTTCAGATCATCTCCCGCGTCGTAGCCGAAACGCAGTTGCAGGATGTTCTGCTTGTCGGCACCATTGCCCGCCCGTCCCAGCTCGATCCAGCACGAGCCTGACGGTTGGCCTTCTTCAGTGCAGTGACACTCGATTTTTCGGACCACCAGCGGCAGTCCCCACGTCGAGTCGGTCAGAGCGGTGATGAAGCTGTCGTGGTGGGAGCCGGTCACCTGAGCCGAGGTGAGCTCCATTTTCAGCATCGGACCAGACGTCCACCCCGAGAGCATGTAAGCGCTGGTGCCGAAATGCAGGTTCCAGCGCACGCCGCCACGAAACACCCATAACTGGCCGTGAGACAGTGCTGTGAACAGCCCACGATTCCAGTCGGGCCTGAGCGCCGTGCGCGACTGGAACCGGCGCCCCCCGATCGATACTCAGCCGCCGCTTCGCATACTGCATAGACTCACCGGTGTATCTGCGGTAGATCCCGAGCTCAGTGAACCTGGTCAGCGAGCAGGACTGACTCCCAGCTCGGCCGACTGAATGTTTCGGCGAAGGCTCGAGTTCGTTGCCGTAGAGCGTGCTATGTCGGAGCTCGAGGCTCACACTGCCAAAGACGGTGTCGCGCAACATATAGCTGTAGAAGGTGGTGGCCATGTATGGCAGCGTCTATCGGTGTGACCGGTGTGCGATGGGCTGGCATTCGAGTCCGTCCTGCCCGAACTCGCCAGGCGCAAGATTCTCGCCCGACCATCCACGAGCTGCAGCGTCACGTCCCCGCGCTCAACCGTGTGGGTGGACCGGGTGACCGTGACCGGTACCGGCGTCTGACAGGGGCGCTGCCGGACATCCTGTACTTCGATCTCGGCCTCTGGCGAGACCACCAGGCCACCACCCGCCCCACCCGCTGACAGCCCCGAACGAACCCACGATCGCGGGGCAGCCGGGGTTCGTTGGTCTCGTCAGAAGACCATGCTGCGCAGGGCGAGGAAACGCATGCCGCCGACGGTTGCCATCGTGACAAGGACCGCGGCCGCTTGCGGGAGGTGGCCGAGGCCGGGGGCAGTGAACTCGAGGGCGGCCAGCGTCGCGGTGGTGAACAGGAGTCCGAGCAGCGCCAGCGTGCCGCCCTGGCATTGAGCGGTGAACCAGCCGATGGTGCCCGACGCGCGGAAGGTGAGGCGACGGTGGAGTTCGTTCGCGATCATCGTGCTGACGATGGAGCCGAGTACGTTGGTGGCCAGGGGATCGAAGCCGTCGAAGGCCAGGAATACCAGCACGTAGGCGACATTGCTCGCGCCGCCGACCAGGGCGAAGCGGATCAGCTGGGCGAGTGGGTGATCGGACCGCAGTGACGCACGCACGCGGCCGGCGCCCGAGGACGCGACGAGGCTGGAGCTGATGGCCGGTTCGGCGAATGCTGTGCTGTTCACTCGTCCACCGTCGGATGGTGCGCTGACGCCGGGCTGACGCCGGGCTGACAGACGCCTTGCACGACCCGGCGCCCGCGCTGCCAGCGCGCGTATCAGGGCGGTGTCAGCCCGGTATCAGCCGACCGGGCGAATGTTGTCGGCATGAACAACACAGCAATCGCGGCCTCCGGGCTGCGGAAGTCCTACGGGGACAAGACAGTTCTCGACGGCATCGACCTCACCGTCGAAGCAGGCACCATCTTCGCGCTGCTCGGCCCGAACGGCGCGGGCAAGACCACCACGGTCAATGTGCTCACCACCCTGTTGCGGGCCGACGGCGGCACCGCCACGGTGGCAGGCCACGACTTGATGAGCGACACCAAGGCAGTCCGCAAGGCGATCGGCGTCACCGGCCAGTTCGCCGCTGTCGACGACCTGCTCACCGGCGCGGAGAATCTGCGCCTGATGGCCGACCTGCACCGTGTGCGCGGCAAGGCGGGCAAGCAAGTGGTCGCTGATCTGCTCGAGCGCTTCGATCTGGCGGCCTCGGCGGACAAGCAGGCCACGAGCTACTCCGGCGGCATGCGCCGCAAGCTCGATCTGGCGATGACCCTGGTGACCAAGCCCGCGATCATCTTCCTCGACGAGCCGACCACCGGTCTCGATCCGCGCAGCCGCCGCACCATGTGGGAGATAGTGCGTGAACTCACCGACGAGGGCGTGACGATCTTCCTCACCACCCAATACCTCGAAGAAGCCGACCAGCTCGCCGACAAGATAGCGGTACTCGACCAGGGCCGCATCGTCGCCGAGGGCACCGCGGCCGAACTCAAGCGCCGAATTCCCGGCAGCCACCTCGAGTTTCGGTTCACTCAGCCCGACCAGCTGGCCGCCGCCGCGGCGATCCTGTCGGGCTCGACCCCCGACGACGAGGCGCTCACGCTCAGCGTGCCCGGCGACGGTGGCACGAAAAACCTGCGGGCCCTGCTGGATCAGCTCGCCGCACACGCCATCGAGGCCGATGAGGTCTCGATCCACACCCCCGATCTCGATGATGTCTTTCTCGCCCTGACCGGGCGCGCTACCACGGAGGCCGACGCACGATGAGCACCACCACCGCACCCAGCAGCCTGTCCGACGCACTGTTCGATTCATCGGTCATGTTGCGCCGCAACTTCACCCACATCACCCGCAGCCCCATCACGGTCTTCAACGCCGCGCTGATGCCGGTGATGATGATGCTGATCTTCGTGTACGTCTTCGGTGACGCGTTCGATGTCGGCGAGGACTACATCGACTACGCGGTGCCCGGCATGCTCATGCTGGCCATCAGCTACGGCCTGTCCGGTACCGCGGTCTCGGTCAGCTCGGACATGACCAAGGGCGTCATCAATCGGTTCAAGGTCATGGACGTCTCCCGCGGCGCCGTGCTCACCGGTCACGTCGCGGCGAGCATGCTGACCAACGTGGTTGCCATCGCGTCGGTGCTCGGCATCGGCTTCGTGCTGGGATTCCATTCGCCCGCGACCGCGGTGCAATGGCTCGGTGCGCTGGGTGTCCTGCTCGCGACGGCGTTCGCGGCGGCTTGGCTCACGGTCGCGCTCGGCATGGCCGCGAAAACCCCGGAGGCCGCGGGTATGTCGGTGGTGCCGCTGATCATGCTGCCCTTCGTGAGCAGCGCGATCGTGCCCGCCGACAAGATGGGCCCCGGTGTCCGGCAGTTCGCCGAGTACCAGCCCTTCACCCCGATCATCGAATCCGTGCGCGGATTCCTGGCTGGCAACCCGGCCGGGGGCACTACCGCCGCCGCACTGGCCTGGTGCGCCGGGTTCGCCGTCGTCGGCTACCTGTGGTCGCGGGCCACGTTCACCAAGCGAGCGTGAGTTCGGCGAGCTTCGCCGGGTCCGCCCCCGCACCTTCCCGCATCGCCTCGGTGAATTTCACTTCGCCGAGGTGATGTCGTGTTTCTCGTTCGATGCGAGCCGTGTCGGGCTGGGACAGGTCGGGCAGTCCGCGCGTGGCGTCGGCGGCCGCGAGCAGGCGGGCGGCCTGGTCGTACCAGCCGGTGCGCAGTGCCAGATCCGCGATGCCGACGAGTACCTGGGCCTGCAGCAGCGCGTGCCCACCCGCCGACGCCGCCCGGTAGGCCGCGGCATGGTGGGTACGTGCCTGGTCGAGGTCGTCGGCGAGGTAGCCGAGCAGATCCTGGACGAAAGCGATGATCACCGGCTGTTCGGCTTCGGCGCCGAGCAGCGTGCACGCGAGGTCGAGCTGCTCGAGTGCCAGCGCCGCGTCGCCGGTCCATCTCGCCAGTTCGGCACGAGTCAAGGCAACTTGGGCCTGTGCCGGGGGCCAGCCGGTCTTGTCCGCGCAGGACTGCGCTTGCGCCAAGGCGGCTGCGCTCGCATTGCCGTCATCGAGCAGCCAGTACAGCTGGGCCTGCCGTGATCGCATCCGCACCACGTCCTCGAGCGTGCCCGCCTCGGTGACCACCGCGACGGCCTCCTCGAAAAGTGCCAGCGCAGCGGCGAATTCGCCACGAGTGGCGGTGCGGACCGCCAATTCCGTCAGGGCGAAGGAGATTCCCCAGCGTTCACCGATGGCACGGAACTCCGCGAGCGCCTGCTCGAGATAGGCGTCGGCGTCGGACCCTGCGTGGCCGAGCACCGTGCGCAGCTTGCCGAGCTGCAATCGCGCCAGTGCCCGCACCCACGGATCCTCGTCGGGGAGCATCGATTCGAAGGCGGGCAGAATCTCGTCCGGTCCGCGCAGCATGCGTTCCAGTGCCCCGGTGAAACGCAGTGCCGGATGGCCGCCCTGCACCTCACGGCCTGCCTGGTACGCCTTGTGGATCCAGTCCTGCACCTGCTGCTCGCCGTTGTGACCGGAGGTCAGGAAGTGCACGACCAGGCCGTACACCGTGCCCTTGATCTCGTTGTCCACCTCGCCGGGGAGTTCGGCGGCGGCGAGGACTAATTCAGTGCCCTCGACTTTGCGCCCGGCCAGCCACCAGTACCAGCCCGCGGCGGCCGCGAGCCGCATCGCCGCGGGAGCGTCGGCCGTCGTGAGGGCGCCGCGCATGGCTGCCGCGATGTTGTCGTGGTCGGCCTCGAGGATAATCAGCCAGTCCAGTTGCGCGGCGCGACGCAGGTGCGGTTCGGCAGTGGCGGCGAGGTCGGTGAAGTAGGTGCGATGCGCCGTCCGCGCGGAGTCCTCGTCGCCTGCCTCGACCAAGCGGGTAGCCGCGTATTGCTTGATCGTCTCGAGCATGCGGTAGCGGGGGCTCGCATCCTCGGTGACCAGTAGCAGCGACTTCTCGGTCAGCGCCGTCAGCAGGTCGAGCACCTCCCACTGTTCGACCACGGTGCCGTCGGCGCAGACCTGCTCGGCCGCTTCGAGAGTCGCGCCCCCGGCGAAGACGGCGAGCCTGCTCAGCACCCTGCGTTCGGCGTCGGCGAGCAGTTCCCAGCTCCAGTCGACCACCGCGCGCAAGGTCCGGTGCTGTGCGATCGCGGTGCGGCTACCACCGGTCAGCAGGCGGAAGCGGTCATCGAGTCGGTGAGCGAGCTGATCGAGGGTCATGGTGCGCAGCCGGGCGGCGGCGAGTTCGATCGCCAGCGGAATTCCGTCCAGTGCGCGGCAGACCCTGGCCATCGTCGCGAGGGTGTCCGGGTCGGCGGTGAGGTCGTTGCGTACCGCGCTCGCTCGGTCTCGCAGCAATGCGACAGCGGGCGAAGCCTCGATCGTGGCGGCGTCCGCGTCGTCGGCGGGCAGGGCCAAGGGCGCGACCTGCCACAGGGCCTCGCCGGTGATGCCGAGCGCTTCCCGGCTCGTCGCGAGGATCCGCAGGCGCGTGCACTCGCCGAGCAGCCGGTGAGAGAAGGCCGCCGCCGCCTCGATCACATGCTCGCAGTTGTCCAGGATCAGCAGCGTTTCGCGGTCGCCGATCGCGGCGACGAGCCGGTCCATCGGGTCGGCGTTCGGGGCATCGCCGAGCAGCGAGTCTCGGCGTCCCAGCGCCGCGAACGCGGTTTGCGCGAGGTCGGCGGCGGCGTCGGTGGCAGCCAACTCCACCAGCCACGCGCCCTGGGGCAGGTCGGCGAGCACAGTGCGGGCGGTCTCGACGGCGAGCCGGGTCTTGCCGGCACCGCCGGGGCCGGTGATGGTCGTAAGCCGGTGTGCGGCAAGGAGTTCGCGGACAGCGGCTATGTCGGCTTGTTTGCCGACATAGCTGGTCAACTCCGCGCGCAGGTTCGTCGAGCGTTGCGTCGGGCGTGCGCCCACTTCGCCTCGCAGCAACGCGACATGCAATTCGGACAGCTCCGGTGACGGGTCGACGCCCAATTCGTCGGCCAGTGCCTCCCTGGCCCGCTGATAGACGACCAGCGCCTCGGCGCCACGACCCGCCGAAGCCAATGCCCGCATCAGTGCCCCGACGAGCCGTTCCCGCACCGGGTGCTGCGCGACCACTTCGGTGAGTTCGGCGACCACGTCGGGGCCGCGACCACGCTGCACCTCGGCTTCGTAGCATTGCTCCATGGCGGTCAGGCGCAGACCGTGCAGGCGGGTGATGACTGGGTCGAAGGGGGCGATGTCGCCGATATCTTGCATCGGGTCGCCGCGCCACAGCTCCAGCGCCGCGCGCAGCAGGTCGGTATGGCGCACGTCGTCGCTGCGGGCCTGATCGAGCAGTCGCTCGAACCGTACGGCGTCGACCGCGTCGGGGTCGACGGCCAGCCGATATCCGCCTGCCGCCACCCCGAGCGCGCCGTCGGGCAACAGTCGGCGCAGCCGAGAGACCAACGCCTGCAAGGCATTCGCCGCGTCGGCTGGTGGTTGCTCGGCCCAGATGCAGTCGATCAGTTTCGTCTTCGGGACCGCACGACCGGGCTCGAGCGCCAGGGCGACCAGCAACGCTCGCAGGCGGGCGCCGGGCACCGCTATCGAGCCGCCTTCTTCGGTCTTGATCTCCAGCGGTCCGAGCATTCCGATTTGCACGTTGCCCATTGTGCACCGGTCGTCCACCGGTCGCGCGCGGTACTGGTCGGCCGTCCGGTGGGCGAAATCGGTGTCAGAGGGGGCGTCAGTTCGGTGTCAGGCCCGTATCAGCGGCGCCCGCGACAGTAGTCACATCAACGAAACGCCAACACCTTCCGAGGAGCACCAGATGTACACCTTCCCCACCACCGCCCCGATCGCCGTCACCATCGACGTTCTAGCTGCCGACGTCACCGTGATCGCCTGCGATCGCTCCGATGTCGTCGTCGAGGTCAAGCCGGCCGACGCGAGCAAGAAGGCCGATGTCCGGGCCGCCGAGCAGACCACGGTCGAGTTCGCGAACGGCGCGCTGACCGTGGTGACACCGAAGAGCTGGCGCACCCACAGCCCGTTCGGCGGCAACCCCACGATCGAGGTGACGGTCCAGGTCCCCACCGGCTCGCGCCTGACGGCCACCGCCGGGGTCGGTCAGCTGCTCGGTGCCGGTGCGCTCGGCCACTGCGACCTGTCGGTTTCCCTGGGCGACATCGTGATCGAACGTCCGCAGGGCTCGGTGGTCGCCAAGACCGCCAAGGGTGATATCCGCATCGGCGAAGCAGCCCGCGGTGAGATCCGGCTGGAGACCTCCGTCGGCGAGCTCGAGGTGGGCATCCACCCCGGCAGTGCGGTACGACTGGAAACCGATGCCACCGTCGGCGCCGTGCACAACACGATCGCCCCGATGGCGCCCACCGGCGAATCGGTGCACGTCTGCGCGCGAAACGCGCTCGGCAACATCATTATCCGGCACGCCGTCGCCGCCTGATCGAATGCCTCGCGTCAACGGCGAAGCCCGCCCAGCTGGGCGTGGACGGGCTTCGCCGGACCGGTTTCAGTTAACGAGAGTCGCCGATCAGGCAGCACAGGCGGCCAGGTCCGGGCACTCATCTTCCCGACGCCGTGGACGCCGCGGCTCGCTCGAAGACGAAGTACGGTGCGCGGCACGCAGTTCGCGCCCCCTCAGCCATGGTCGAGGGCCCGACCGCGGCTACTCGCGGTAGAACAGCCTGTCCGTGGAGTACGTCAAGAAGATCTGCGTGTTCTGCGGCAACCCCGTCCGCACGAAAACCGGCGCGGATCATCACGTTCCGTGCCTGGTCCGCGAGACCGAACGGCTAGCCCGACAGGCCACGCGGCGAGCGGCAGGGGAACCGTCTGTGTGTACGCAATGCCAGGGCGAGATCAACTACGACGGTGGATTCAGCGGTCGGTGTCAACAGTGCCGAGAACAGCTGAGGTATAGCGTAGTGATCAACGAGTCAGGTTGAATTCTGACCGATTTCGGTTGTCGGAGCCAGAGCCCGGGCGGCGTGTTCCTTCGCGGCGATCACCGCTCGCAGCTCGTCCATGCTGACATCGGAGACGTAGCGGCGGGTGACCTGCCACTCGTCGCGGAACTCGATCACGACCGCGGTCGCCAACCGTAGGAATGCCGCCGGGTTGGGAAGATCTCCACGACATCAGCGCGGCGTTTGATCTCCTTGTTCAACCGTTCGATCGGGTTGTTCGACCAGATCTTGGACCAATGAGCGCGCGGGATCGCGGTGAACGCGAGGACATCGTGTTTCGCGGCCGTCATCATCGCGGTGACCTTCGGAACCGATGCCGCGAGGGTGTCGGTGACCTGGTCCCACTGGGCGGCAACATCATCGGGGTCGGCATGGACGAAGATCGTCTTGACTGCCGCCATCACCGTCGGCACATGCTTGGCACCGACCGCACCTTGCAGATTCCGCATGAAATGCACCCGACACCTTTGCCGCGCAGCACCAGTGAATTGTTGCACGACAGCAGCTTTCAATTCGGCATTCGCGAGCTGGTCGTCCAAGGCACCAACGAAGGATTGGCCGCCGCGCGGGCACGCGGGCAGCGGCTGGGGCGGCCGCCGGCGATGACGCCCGAACAGGTCCGCCACGCCCGCGACCTGCTTACCCCCTCTCCGCCGCGCGAGCGTGGTGCGCTGCTGTATCCGCCCCGATGGTGGCCGACCCGACCGATACCGGTGAGGCCACCACGCAACTGACAACACGGCCTCGGCGCATACGTCGCGGGCCGCTACGCCGCCGCCCGCGTGAACATCGACGCCGCGCACATCCTGCTCCGCCTGCTCACCCGGGGATGCCGGACCCTCGACTGCTTCCAGGAACAGCGGATATAACTATTCCCCCAAGACATTCCGCTGAAATTCCTGCTCACCGCCGACCAGTTCGGCCACCACGACCTGCAACCCGACCCGGTACGAGACCCGAGTCCATGACCCCCGCAAACCATCGGTGAGCACACCCGTGCCCCAAGGCGTGTCCCAAGGCACCCGAGCCACCACGGGCATTCCGAGAATCGGGCCGTGGTTTGTAAGTGGTTGGCGATGCCGGAAGGGTGTCCGCGTGGGTAAATAGATGCTGGAGCAGGCCCTGATCTTCTGGGTTGAGCTTAATTACCGGGTGGTGTAAGGCGGCATCGGGGCGTTGATCGTGGCGAAGTACTGTGCGGCGGCAGCGACCGCGATTGGCGCGGCGACAAGCAGTTGTCCGGCTACGGCGCCGATCGCACCGATGGCGGCGACGCCGCCGAGGCAGCCGACGGCGGCGGCGGGGATGAATGGTCCGAACATGCCCACGATGGTCGCGGCGGCGACGGTCGCTCCGGCGATTCCGCCGAGTACACAGCCAACGGTCGCGCCGCCGATTCCGCCGACCAGAGCGCCGATGCTGACACCCACGCCGATGGTGCTCGTCATCCGCGCCCAGGCGGCCTGCTCGCGCTCGTAGGGCGTCTTGAACGGTGCCGTGTCCTCGAAGGGCAGGGCAACCGGCTGATATACCGCGTGGGCCAGGTCCAGGCGCGGAGTCAGGGTGGCGGTGCGGTCACGGATTTCGGCATCGATGGGAAAGACGAAATCGTCTATGCGGAACGATAGTTCGGCTCCGCCGAGCAACGAACCCGCGGTGCCGTGAATCTCGAGTATGTCTTTCTCGACGACGAGTGCGCCGGAGTCGATGGTGAGGATGGCCGAGGAGTCGTCGACGGTAGCGGTGAAGCCGACGGCTGCGGGAGCGGCGCCGGTGTCTGCCTGGGCAGGGGCGCCCAAGCAGACACCGGCGGTGATCAAGGTGGTGGCGATGGTGATGTGCGGAGCACAGGTGCGCATGACAGGAGTTCCTCTTGCTGTTCGGGAACGGGGGAATTCGATATAGGGCAGCTCTCAGCGCCCGACCCGGCGCCACCTGGCACGGCGTTGCCTCTGATCGCGCCGTGCCAGGCCGCTGCGTGGGCGCTGTCGGACGGGCGTCGGCTAGAGGAACGTACCGAGCACCGGAAGGAGCAGGTCGGGCCGGTACATGATGTCGTAATGTGTTGTGCCCGGGATTATTTCGAGTCGCCCGGCATTAGGCTTCGCCGTGTTGAGCCGGGCCACCATATCGGTGGCGTGGTCTCGATACAGGGCATCGGATTCGGCGGTCAGGATGAGGGCAGGTGCCTGAATCTTGGCCAGCTGTGCGGTCCAGTCGTAATTCTGGGTGAGCAGCTGCCTGGTCTTGGTGACCAGGGAAGTCCAACCACCTGGATCCGGCGCGATGCTGGTGTAGAGCGGGTACATGGGAGATTCACGCAGGGCAACAGGGTCCATGGCGGCCATGCCTGCGCGGGTCTCGGGCAGCCAGCCGTCGGAACGGTAAGGCGCCGAAACGATTGCCAGGCGGTTGACCAGATTCGGTGTGCGGGCGGCCACCTGCATGGCCACGCCACCGCCGAGTGAATAACCGAGTAGATCGGCCTTGCCGAGCTCGAGGTGGTTGATGAGCGCCGCGATGTCATCGGCCAGCGACTCGTAGGTCAGCGGCCGGTCCCGATCGGGCGTGTGGCCGTGAGCCTGCAGTTCCACCGAAATGACCTGGCGGGTCTTGGACAGTTCGGGAATGAGGCCGCCGAAGGAGTTTTCGGCGGTGACGAGTCCGCCGTGCAGCAGAATCAACGGCTGCCCGCTGCCACGCGTCTCGTAATAGAGCCGACCGCCGTTGATTTCGGCGTAGCGGCCTTTGGCGTCGGCAGAGGCCTGATCGGCCGCGGCGGAACGGGCTTCCGAGGTGGATACGACACCGCCGGTGGTGTCGTCGTTGGCGCAGCCGCTGACCAGCAGGGCGGACATCGCCACGCTTGCCAGGGTGGTCAGCGACATGATGCGCAATCGCATGGTCTACCTTTCGAGTTCAGGCCACGAATCCGTTTGCGTCGGTGAGGGAATTTCCCCGTGTATCGGGCATGGAGTCGTGCCGCGCGGGCCTTTCTGGCCGCTCCATGATCCTCGCGATTGCGCAGTGACCCGACAAGCGGTTAGTCGGTAACGCTGGGTGTAGCCAGCCTCAATGATCCGAAAGAGCGACCTCGGCAATGGTTTCGACGAATCTTTGGACGAGCGGGTTCTGTCCCGCGCTCGGCCACATCAGGCCGTAATCTATTGTCGGTGCGTCGCGGAAGGGTACGAATACGATGCCGGGGCGGGCGTGGAACTGTTCGGCGCGCAGAGCGGCGGTGCTGACACCGACGCCTTGGCTGACGTGTACGAGGACCTCGGGCCAGAAATTCGTGGCCGGTCCCTGCGGTATCGGCCGCCCGGACGGGGTCCGGCGGGGAAAGTGGTAATCCTTCCAGTAGCGCGGAATCAGCTCGTCGGCGAGGGTGATCAGCGTCGCGTCCGCGAGATCCTCCATGGATAGCGACTCTCGCGCCGCGAACGGATGCCCGGCGGGAACCATCAGTGCGCGCGGTTCGGCGAACATGATCGCTCCCGTCGTGATGTCGGGCTCGGCAATGGGAAATTCGGTGAGCTGGAGATCGACAGCACCCGAACGCATTCGGCCGAGCGGATCGACCAGCTGAATCTCTTCGACATCGACGACGGTATCCGGATATCGGATACGGAACAGATCGGTCGCCTTCACCATCAGGTTTCCACACCAGGCAGCCGAGAAACCCACTGCGATAGTTCGTTTGACGCTGTTGCCCTGGCTCGCCGCGGCGATGCTCGCGGAAATCTGGTCGTAGGCGGGGCGCAGTTCGTCACGTAGCTGCTTGCCGAGCGGCGTCAGTGTCACCGTGCGGCTGTTGCGGTCGAAAAGCGGTGCGCTGATGCGGCGTTCGAGCTTGCGTATCGTCTGGCTGATGCGGCTCGTTGTCACATGCAAGCGTTCGGCGGTCCTACCGAAATGCAGCTCCTCGGCGAGCGTGAGAAAAGCCTCCAGCTCCAGGCGTTCGAGCATGTGTCTTCCTTCTATCGTGAAGTGGCGCTCAACGCAGCACGCTCGATTCCGTACTTGCTGTCCGGCGGATTGCCTTCGAGGCTGGAACCATCACGCCGCGCATCCGTGTCCGAGGAGGCGGCTCTCGACGGTAGGGTGTTCGTCAAGGTGAGCAAAGTCGTTGTGCCGGCCGATATGTCTGTGGACGGAATCGCCGGAGACCCGTCATGGACTAGGCGGTTCACCGACAGGGATTACCTGAAATACCGGCGCGGACAGCTCATGGACAGCCGAGCACTGCTGCTCGGTCGTATCACCTACGAGCTACTGTGCCGAGGACAGTTCGCCAGCGGCGAATCCGACGCCTTCGCGGCCGGCCTGCGACGAATCCCGAAATATATTGCGCCGAAGACACTTCAGCGGGTCAGCGGCAATGCGGTGCTACTGGACGGCGATACCACCGAGCACGCATCCCGCACTACGTGGCGGCTGGCAGGAACCCAGAACTTCGATTCCGGCACTGTCGTCCTCGACTACCGTCCGGCCCCGGCTTGCTGGTGATTCGACATGCTCGACTCGAGACGAGTGCGATGAAGGTCGGTTCAATGGATGAGAGGGAACGTGGTCCTACTGACCCCGAGCCGTCGCCGTCTCACGCACCGCGTCGGCCACGGCGTGGAAGTCCTTGCGCAAGATGTGGGAGTGATTGCTCGCGACCTGCTCGCTGATTTTCAGGTTCGAGTTGCTGACGAGCACCGGATTCAGTGACGCGCGCACCGCCTCCATGACCTCCGTGCTGCCGCCGAGGTTCGCGCCGGTCGCCAGGACGTAGCGCATCGGGATGGTGACGCGCTCGAGGACCGGCGCGAGGGCGGCGTGAAGTTCATTGGCTTCGATATTGATATCGGCGTGCTGATCGGCGGACATCCGCGCGGCCAGGCCCAGCGGGCGTGCCACCGGCATCAGGAATCGCATGCGGCGGAACAGTTTCCGGATCTGCTCACGGCCTTCTGGGCCGGTCAGCCCGTACGGCATCGCACCGTCCACACACACCACCCCCAGGATGCGATCCGGATTCCGGTCGGCATAGTGCGCCGCGAGCAGCGCGCCGTAGGACCAGCCCACGATCAGTGGCCGCTGAACGCCAGTCGCTTCGATGACCGCATCGATATCGCGCAGACACGCCTCGAAGGAGTAATCCGCGGACCGCCGCGACTTCCCGCGAGCGCGCTCGTCGAAGGTGATGTGACGGTAGTCGCTACCGAGTTCGGCGATGACGTGCTGCCAGTGCTTCTGCACGCCGTAGGAACCGTTGAGGTAGATGACCGGACGGCCGATGCCGCCGGTGTCGGTCACCGCCAACTCGGTGTCGTCCACCGACACCATGCCGACCCAGGACGAGGGGGCCGGGTTCGAAGCAGTCGACTTGCCCATGATGAATCTCCTTGCACGCGGTGTTGACTCTGCGAAATCCGTAGAAATTCGAGAATCTCTGAACGATCAGAACAGTACGTTGCGTTCACATTTTCGTCAACATCAATCGACGTTCACATCACCAGGTGAGACAGCTTCAATCGACGAAGTTGCAATGATAATGACGATAAACGCAATGGGAAAATTTGCTTGTCTTTGCAATGAGATGACGTTGAACGCATACTGGGCGGTGAGCGCGGGCACTAGTTCCGCGCCTGACGCAGAGAAAGGACCAGCCCCGATGCCCGGAGGCAGGCTCACCAATGAGGACCGTCAGCAGATCGCCGCGGGACTGGCCGAAGGACTCGGATACGCGGATATCGGCCGACAGCTCGAGCGTCCGGCCTCGACCATCATGCGAGAGGTCACCCGCAATGGCGGACCCGAGGATTACCGGGCAGACCGGGCACACCAGGACACACGCCAGCGTGCGCGCCGACAGAAACACTCGCGACCTCGGGTGCCGATCCCCGACAGCGGACACGGGCGCGACCCCCAAGCGGTCCAGGACCTCACCGAATCCTTTACCGCGCTGCTGATTCAGCAGGGGATGCCCCGGATGGAGGCCCGTGTGCTGGCTTGCCTGCATATCACCGACTCCGGCGCGCTCACCTCCGCGGAGCTGGTCCAGCGGCTCTGCGTCAGCCCCGCGTCGATCTCGCATGCCATCACCTTCCTCGAAGGGCAGGCGATGCTTCGGCGAGAACGGGTGCCCGGCGGGCGGCGCGAACGCTATGTCATCGACGATGAACTTTGGGTCCGGAACCTTCTGGCAGGTCTGCAGATGAGCAAAGACCTGGCGACTGAGTCACAGCGCGCGGCCGAGATCCTCGGTACCACCACCCCGGCGGGTGCCCGCTTCGAAACTTCTGCCGAACTCCTCCTCCTCGTGAGCGAGGCCTTCCAGCAGGCCATGGACCACTGGCGGCAGCGCCTGGCCACTCGGAAGGCCGAGCAGTAGGGTTGCAATCCGAACTGCAGGGGATGGCTAGCCTGTGATCGAACGGCACCCAGTGCCACATTGAGATCACGAACCTCGTTGGTGCTATGAGGACCTGCCGGGATCCGAAGGCGGCTGTTTTCGGGATGACGATTCTGCCGCAGTTCCTCTCCTCGGAGGGGCCTGTTCTACCGACGGTGGCGATTCTCGCGGCTATTCAGTTGGTGATCGATACGGCCTGGTGCGTGGGCATTGTGCTGGCCGCTGATCGATCAGGTAATTGGTTGCGGCGCAGCAGTATTCGACAGCGGATGGAGCGGGCACTGGCAGCGGTGCTCATCGGGCTCGGGATCGGGCTCGCCGCCGAGGCGCGCTGAATTGATCGCGAGGTCGGAGCTGGACGTGGACGCACCGGTCGACGACGGCAACAGGCGCCGGAGAAGACCACCCACAGCGCACGCAACGGCCGTTTTGGGCTTGCCCCGTACTCGCCCGCGCAGTCACGTACGCCGCTGCGTTGGCAGCCACTGAGGTAGGAGCCAACTAACGGTAACGGGGGCGGAGACGATGTTCCTTTTGATTTCCGGCGATCAGCTGATGGTCGGTCCCGAACCGGCCGAGCTACTCGAACCGTTGCCACGCAGGGTGTTCAGCGAGTGGTCTTTCTATCCTCACAGGGTGCGGCGCCCCGGGCGGACAACCCCGGGTACGCCCGGACGGTCGCCTTCGAAAAGGCCTTGGCGGCTTCTGATCTGGAGTGGACGGCGGTGCGGCCCGCTGGTTTCGCCAGCAATACCTTCGCCTGGATCGAGCCGGTGCGCACCCAGCGAATGGTTCCCGCACCCTTCGGTGATATCGGGCTACCGGTGGTGGCTCTGTTCGATATCGCGGCGGTAGTGGTGGCGGCGCTCCGCGAGGACGGGCATCACGCTCAGGCGTACACGGTGACCGGACCCGCTGCCATCACCCCGCGCGAACAGGCAGCGGCGATCGCCGCAGCGTTGGGCGAACCATTGCGGTTCGTCGAGCTCACACGCGAACAAGCACGGGCCAATATGCTCGACTTCATGCCGGAATCCGTTGCGGTTCACACCCTTTCGATCCTCGGCGAACCCACCCCCGAAGAGCGTTCGGTCAGCCCCGACGTCGAACACGTCCTCGGCCGTCCCGCCACCAGCTACGCCGAGTGGGCGAATTGCGTCAGCGGCGCGTTCCGCTGATAAGCGTGGCCTGGAAGATGGCATTCGATCGGGAGCCAGGCCGGCCATGCTGCTCTATAGACTCTCCGAGCTGGGGTGATAGCTGACAGCAACCCCCTAAGGTTCGAACCTGTGACACCCGATCTGGGGTTTTGCATTCCTGCCGATTTCGATTGACTCAAAAACCACGCCTGACCGGCGGGAATGGTTTCCCGACTGTGCCCTCGGCGGGGCACCATATGAAGGGGAACTGCACTGACCAGCATCTTCTTCTTGGCCGGCTGGTCATAGCAGCCGATTTTGCCCTGAGCTGGCAGCAAGCGCTAGAAGGCCATCGGCATCTACGTCGATGCATGGCCTACATCACATCCCCGGGGCCGCTCAGTTCGCTTTCTCCCGCCGGTCTACATGAGTGGCACTTACACCAGGAAGGCACCACTCATGACCCCCACACTCACCACCTCCACCGCCCCCAGCGTGGCCCGGTTCCCGCGCGACCCACGCACCCTGCTCGCCTGCGGTGCCGCCGCGGGCCCGCTCTTCCTCGCCGTCGGACTCGTCCTCGGTCTGGCTGACGACAGCTTCTCCTTCGGCCGCAACGCGCTGAGCCAGCTCAGCCTGGGCGACAACGGTTGGATCCACTGCGGGGTGTTCCTCGTAACCGGTGCCCTGATGTGCGCGGGCGCGGTCGGCATTCGGCAGGTTCTGCGCGGCACCACCGCCGGCACCTGGGTGCCCCGCCTGGTCGCGGCGCTCGGCGTCTCGTTCGCGCTCAACTCTGTCTTCCGCGCCGATCCCGGCGCTGGCTACCCTGCCGGCACTCCGGTCGGCCCGCCGCCCACGATGAGCGCGCACGGCGCGGTCCACCTGCTCGCCGCGGGCGCGGGATTCCTCGCCTTGTGCGTCGCCTTCGTGATCCTTGCTCGCCACTTCGCCGCCACCGGTCGGCGCGGCTGGGCCCTGGCCTGCCGGATTGTCCCGGTCGGCGTGCTGGCCGGCTTCGCCGCCTCGTCCGTCTCCGTCCTCGCCTTCAGCGCGGGCGCTGCACTGGGCCTCGGCGGCCTCACCGCCGTCGCGGTCCATCTGCGCCGCACGATCTGAACCACGCTGCCTCGGCGTACCGCCGATCCACCCCGGGATCCATTCGCACCGAGCCCGCCGAACCGAAGGAGACGCCCAAGCCCGGCGACCGGACGCACTACCGTTCGCGAGATGTCGTTCTCCCCTTTACCTCCAACGTGCGGAGGATCGCCTCGGCCGCTGTCGAGGCGGGCCCCCAACGCTACCGACGCACGAGCGACGACTTCAACCGGGTGCTGATCGAGCTGATCATCAGCAATGTCGTTCTCGGCGAGCCCGCTCTCGACCTGCGGGCCGCCAGCTTATCGGCAGGGCGTCGGTAAAGGGGAGATAGGCGATGTCAGGGCCCCGAAGGCGTTGAGGCCGGATTGCGATCATGTTGGAACGCCCCGGGCATATCGGCCGGCACTCCGATTACGGGGTGATCAGACAGCGCTTCGACCGACACCTGCCGAGCGTCAGCAGCACCTCGATTTTGTGCCGCTGCAGCACCACACTCTCCGATCATGTAGTTCAGCTAACCGATCGTAGCGTGATCGGGCGTTGATGGGTGCCGCGCCGGACGGCATTGTTTATCTCACCCGCCCCGGTAGACAGCAGAAGCACTGGGGACAGGGAATTTCGACCCCTGATTGTGAGGAGATATTCGATGACCGCTGAGCGAAAGATCGTGGCCGGGCTGTTCGTGTCGCTGGACGGCGTGGTGGAGGCACCGGAGACCTGGCACTTCCCGTACATGGACGAGCAGATGGGTGCCGCGGTCGGGCAGATGCATGCCGAGGCCGACACGCTGCTGATGGGGCGGGTGACCTATGAGACGTTCGCCTCGGCCTGGCCGCACCGGACCGGACCGATGGCCGATGCGATCAACGGCATCCGCAAGCTGGTCGCCTCCACCACCCTGCGCGAGACCGCATGGAACAACACCGCCGTGATCGACGGTGATGTCCTAACCGCGGTAAAAGACCTCAAGCTGCAGCCGGGCAAGAACGTCAACCTGTCGGGCAGCATCAGCCTGACCCGCGCCTTGCTGCAGGCGGGGCTGCTGGACGAGTTGCGGCTGCTGGTGCACCCGATCGTGCTGGGCACCGGTCAGCGGCTGTTCCCCGAGGGCACCGTCCAGACTCCGCTGGCCCTGGTCCGCTCATCTACCTACGCCTCCGGCGCGATGGACCTGACCTACCAACCAGCCTGACCACTGCTCCGCCTCGCATCGTGGCCGCATGCGTCCGACTGGAGCGGTTAGCACAACAATGCACGAAAGCTGCTGCGAGCGCCGCGGCAACAGCGAAGCATGCCGCGCCGACGCTGATGTCGAGGTGTCCGGACCTGCGGGCTTGTAATCGGACACGTACAGCTCGGTTCCACTGAGCGAACAGACTGGCAACTACCCCGCCCACGATGGTGCCGCCGGGCGCGAACCGGTAGGGCAGCAGCCCGAACATGCCAGTGAGGATCAGTACCGGGCTAATCACAAGCAGGAACGGCCAATAGACCATGAGGTTGGCCGCGACGCGGCCGCCCGCTTCGAGCTCGAGCCCTGGATCTGCTCCCGGCTCCGAGTACAGTCCGAGGCCGATCGCCATCCACGCCGTAGCCAACGCGCCGACGGCGACAACATGCAGCGTGTACGTGAGACGGTTCCACGGTTTCCACGGGCGACCATGCGGCCACAGTATCGATCAGTTGTGTCCGATCTGGTTACCCAGCTGTGCAGAGACCGTGTGGATCTAGCATGCGACTACCGGGCAGAGAACCATCAGATCAACTGAGCGACGAGCGGCCGGATTCGAGAATCGAATCCGGCCGCTCGTCACCTACTGATCTCGTCAGTAGCCAATAGTGAAGCGGCGCTGTATGAATCGTGGATTCTCGATCTCATCGAGCAGTGCCACCGCCGCGTCGGCGAACGAGATCCGGCTGCGGCCCTCACCATCGACTACCGGCTGATCACCGCCCACGCGATAGCGACCGGTGCAACGACACCAACCGTAAGCTACACCGATGTGAGTACATGGAGTTACCCATGTTCTCCCGAGATCAGGAGTTTCGTCGGGACGCCAGGCGCAGGAACTCGACTCGGGAAGGTGGTGAGGTTCTCACTCAGCGGGGCATGGCTACCAGAGTCAGGGAGGTCGCTGACGTGCCTGTTCCGTAGCGGCCCGCGCCGCCGGTGAGTTGTTCGGTGAGGGCGAGTGCTGTTGTTACCCGGCCTGTTTCGCGGTCGAGGTTGTCGACTGTGGTGACCGTTGTGGCCAGGGGGGCTTGGGATCGGACGGTGGCTATCGGAGCGTTGCCTTCGGCGGCGCCCGCGCGGCCCGCGAGGACGGTGCCCGCGGCTCGGGCTCGGAGGGCGCCGGTGAAGCGGGCGATAGTCGCACCCTGGCCGGTGTCGGATTCGACACCGTTGCCGGTGACGACGACAGCGAGTTGGGCGGGGCCGGTCGGGGTGTCGCCATAGGTGAGGAAGCCGCCGCCTCGAAGGGTCTCGAGGATCAGGGCGAGTTCCTGGGGAGTGCTGCGTGGCTGGTTCGTCGTGGGGTCCTGGAGCAGCGCGAGGCCGAGCAGATCGCCTGCGAGGCTGCCCTGGTCCACGGCGCCGGTGTTCAGTTGGGCGCCCGCGGGGACGATGTTGGTCAGGGTGGAGCGCATGCGGTCGCCCTCCCCCGCGTCCACGAAGGACTCGGTGAGGGCTACGCGGCCGGTCAGTGTGGCGCCTGCTGTTTGCAGGGACTTGCTCACACCGTCGATGTCGGCGGGGTCGGCGTCGGGGGTGGTGAGGACGACGACCGTGCGGTCGGCCAGTGTGCCGCTCAGAATTCGGGCTGCCGAGCCCGCGATGAACTGGTCGGCGGAGTCGAGGCGGGCGGTGAGTTGCGCGTTCTGGGCAGCCAGTTCGTCCACCTGGGTGTTCAGGTCGGTCTTGTCCGACCGTAAGCCCGAGATCATGCCGCCCGCGAGGGTGTGTGAACCGAGCACCACCCCGACCGCGAGTGCGAGGAAGATCGCCGCGATCGAGATGGCGTGTTGACGCAGCGAGATCACAGCAGACCACGCACCCACAGGACGAAGCTGTTCCAGTACTCGATGGCCCAGTCCAGCATCTCGGAGCCGTTGTGCGAGGCCAAGATCACCACCACGATCGCCACCAGCGCGGCCAGCACCACCAACGCCACCGCGGCACCCGCGGAACGATGCCGGTACAGCGTCGACACCGCGTTCGCGTCGACCAGCTTCGCACCGACCTTCAACCTGGTCAGGAAAGTGGCCGGATTGCTGTCGCGACGCCCACGGTCGAAGAAGTCCTCGAGCGAGGCAGGAGCGCCCGCCAGCACGATCAGGGACGCGCCGTGGTGGTCGGCCAGCATCAACGCGAGGTCGGTGGGCGAACCAGAGGACGGGAACGTGGTGGCGCCGATACCGAGATCCTGGATGCGCTCCAGCCCCTTGGCGTGCCCGTCGGTGTCGGCGGGCAGGATCATCTCGGCGCCCGATTTCAAGGTCTCGGTGCTGATCTCGTCGGGATCGCCGACGATCAGGTCGGGCGTGTACTTGAGTTTGCGCAAGGTATCCGCGCCGCTGCCGACCCCGATCAGAATCGGCGCGTACTCCTTGATGAACGGCTTGAGACGCTGCAGTTCCGCGAGATGGCCCGAGCCGTCGGCGATCACGACCACGTGCCGGTCGCGCATATCCAGCTCGATATCGGGCACGCCGACACCGTCGATCAGCAGCGCGCTCTCGGTGCGGACGAATTCGGTGGTGTTGCCCGCGAACGCGTCGAGGTGGTCGGCGAGGCCGTTGCGCGCCTCGATCATTCGATCGGCGATGGCCGACTCGTCGAATTCGATGCCCTCGACCAGGACCTCGGGTTCCTTCTTGGTGAGCTTGTCGGCATAGACGATGCCGCTGTCGATGCGGACCTTCGACCCGTCCTTGATTCTGCCGAACGCGTCGGAGGACACCGTGTCCATCAACACGATCCCGTTGGCCACCAATACTTCTGGTCCCAGATTGGGATACCGACCGGAAATCGATGGGGAGGTGTTGATCACCGCGAGCACCCCCGCCTCGACCAACCGGTCGGCGGTGTGGCGGTCCAGATCGGTCTCGTCGAGGACGACCACGTCCCCTGGGCCGACCCGCCGCAGCAATCGTCCGGTATCGCGATCCACCCGGGCGATCCCGGCGACACCGGGCAACGTTTCCGTGTTCCGTGACAACAACGCCGGCATCCTCATAAGGCCGATGATGAAGCCAAACCCTCAACCTTTGGTGGAGGCGCGCCGGTCGGCGCACAGGTGACGACTACCCGTATGCTCCGGGTCACAGACATTTCGGACAGGAGACATATTCATGCCACGCAGCACCGTCGAGACGGTTTTCGACGCACCTCGCGACATCGTCTACCGCCTCTTCACCGAGCGTGAGGCCGTCAGCCCGTACCTGCCGATCCAGGTCAAGCTCGTCAAAGCGGGCGACCCGACCACCGGCGTCGGCGCCCAGCACGTGCTCGGCTTCGGCAAGCTCGGCGTCACCGAGGAGATCACCGCGCTGGTTCCCGGCGAGCGGATGGAATACAAGATCGTCAAGGGCGCGCCGGTCAAGCGCCACGTCGGCGCCATCACCTTCGCCGACACCACAGAGGGCGGCACCCGCGTGGTGTACACGATGGAGTCCGAGCCGTCGCTGCCCGTGCCCGCGAAGGTGCTCGAGTTCGGCCTGCGTCAGCTGACCAACCAGCTCATCGGGGGCGTGCGCAAAGCCCTGCGCTGATCGAAGTCGACGTCGCCTGCCGTTGCGGTAGGCGACGTCGCTTTCTCAGGCAGGCAACCTCTCGGCTCGGGCGGTTTCGAGTAGTTCTTCCGCGTGCGCGCGGCCGGTCTCGGTGTCGTCCAGACCCGCGAGCATGCGTGCCAGCTCCACCACTCGTTCCTCGTCGGTCAGCGTGCGAACTCCGCTGTCCACCTTGCCTTTTCCATCGTCGGACTTGTTCACCACCAGGTGGGTGTCGGCGAAGGCCGCCACCTGGGGCAGGTGGGTCACAACGATGACCTGGTGGGTGCGGGCCAGGCGGGCAAGGCGCTTGCCGATCTCCACCGCGGCCCGGCCACCGACACCCGCGTCGACCTCGTCGAACACCATGGTCGCGCCGTGATCTGAACCGGCGAGCACCACCTCGAGCGCGAGCATCACCCGCGAGAGTTCACCGCCGGAAGCACTCTTGCTCAAGGGCAGCGACTGCGCGCCGGAGTGCGCCGAGAGCCGAAATTCCACTTCGTCGCACCCGTTCGACCCAGCGTGCAGCTGCACCCCGCCGATCTCGAGCGGCGCCGAATCCTGGGCACTGGCCGGGAGCGGACGGACGTGGACTTCCAAGCGCGCCTTGCCCATCGCCAGCCCACCGAGCTCGGTGCTCACCGCGCTCGCCAGCTTGCCCGCCGACTTGGCGCGCGCGGCACTGAGTTTGCGTGCCGCCTCCCGCACCTTGCCCGCGGCGGTCTCGACCTCACCGGCCAGCTTGGCCAGCGCGTCCTCGGATACATCGAGCGAGTCGAGGCGCGCGCGCGACTCGTCGGCCCAGGCGATCACGCCGTCGATATCGGGGGCGTATTTGCGGGTCAGGGATTTGAGCTCGGCCTGTCGATTGAGCATCGTGTCCAGCGCGCTGGGATCGGACGGCAATTCCGACAGGTAGCTGCTGAGTTCGGTGGCCACGTCGACGACCACCGCGATCGCCTCGCCCAGCCGCGGAGCCAGCGCGGCCAGCGCCGGGTCGTCGGCGGAGTCCAGACGGGCGCGGGCACCGCCGAGCAGATCGAGCACGCCACCGCCGTCGGCCGGCGCGTCGCTGGGACCCGACATCGACTCGTGCGCGGCGACGGCCGCCTCGCGCAACGAATCGAGATCGCTGAGCCTGCGGATCTCGGCGACCAAGCGGGTGTCCTCACCGGGTTCGGGCGCGATGCCGTCGATTTCGGTGAGCGAGTACTTGAGCCGGTCGGCCTCGAGCGCCAATTCCCTACTGCGCGCGGTGCGTTCGAGCAGTTCGGCGCGCGCGTCCAACCAGGACCGGCGATGCACCTGGTACTTGCGCAGCAGTCCGGCGACCCCGTCGCCGGCGAACTGATCGAGTGCCGACAGTTGCTGTTCGGGCCGCTGCAACCGCAACTGGTCGTTCTGGCCGTGCACGGTCAGCAGCCGCGAGGTGAACTCGCCGAGCACCGAGGCGGGCACCCCGCGCCCACCGAGGTGCGCGCGCGAACGTCCGTCGCTGTTGACGGTGCGGACCGCGATCACGCTGCCGTCCTCGTCGGCCTCGGCGCCCGCCGATTCCAGCACTTCCCCGACCGCCGCGCGCGCCGCCTCGTTCACGTCATCGACGACGAAACGGCCCTCCACCACGGCTTTCGTCGCGCCGAGGCGTACCCGTCCCGCGTCGGCGCGCGCACCGCTGAGCAGGTGCAGGCTGGTGACAACCATGGTCTTGCCCGCACCGGTCTCGCCGGTGAGCACGGTCAGACCGGCATGGAACTGCGCGGTGGCCGTCGAGATGACACCGAGTCCGTCAATCCTGATCTCTGTCAGCATCAGTGCTCTTCCGTTCGCTGTCTGCCCCGCCAGCCGGTGACCGGCAGCTGGAACTTGCGCACCATCCGGTCGGCGAAGGGCGCCGAATCGAGCCGCACCCAACGTACCGGCTGTTCGCCGCGCACCACTTCGGCACGGCCACCACGCGGCAGCGCGAGGGTTCGCCTGCCGTCGAGGAACACGATCGCATCGTGCCCGGTCGCCACGGTCTCCACCGCGATCCGCGAATCCGGACTGGTCACCAGTGGCCGCGCGAACAACGCGTGCGCATTGCTCGGAATCACCAGCATCGCCTCGACTTCGGGCCAGACCACCGGCCCACCCGCCGAGAACGCGTAGGCGGTCGACCCGGTGGGAGTGGAGATGAGGATGCCGTCGCAGCCGAACGCCGAGACCGGCCGCCCGTCCACTTCGAGCACCACTTCCAGCACACCCATACGCTGCGCGTTCTCGAGGCTGGCCTCGTTGAGCGCCCAGCCGTGTTCGACGATCGTGTCGTCGACGCGCACGGTGACATCGATGGTCATCCGGTTTTCCACCTGGTAGTCGCGATCGACCACCTGTGAGAGCGCCTCGTCGAGGTTCTCCGCCTCGGCTTCGGTGAGAAAACCGATGCGGCCCAGGTTGATTCCGAGCACGGGCACACCGGTTGGCCTGCCGAGTTCGGCCGCGCGCAGGAAGGTGCCGTCGCCGCCGAGGGCGAGCACCATCTCGCAGCCCTGCGCCGCGGACGGGCTGTGCGGCACCACCCGCACCGGATATCCGGCTTCGTCTTCGAACCGGGTGCTGTCGGCCTCGTCGGCCAGCACCCGCAGGCAGATGCCCGCTTCGGCGAAGATCTTCGCCACCCGATGCGCGGTCTCGATGATCTCCGCGCGGCCGGGATGGGCGACGAGCAGGATCTCCCTGCCGCCGGGATGCGTACTCACTGCGGACCCTCCTCGACAGCGTGCGCGACCAGCGCCCGCACCTGTTCGGCGTCGTAGTCGAACGGGCCGACCTTGCGCAGCCACAGGAAATACTCGACGTTGCCCGACGGGCCCGGCAGCGGACTGGCGACCACACCCAGGGTGCGCAGTCCGAGCGCGGCTGCGGCGTTCGCCACATCGCACACCACCTCGGTACGCAACGCCGGGTCACGCACCACCCCACCCGATCCGACCCGGTCCTTGCCGACCTCGAACTGTGGTTTCACCATCGGCAGCAGATCGGCACCGTCGGCCGCGCAGGCCGCCAGCGCGGGAAGTACGAGCCCGAGCGAAATGAAGGACAGGTCGCCGACGACGATGTCGACTGTGCCACTGATGGATTCGGGGGTGATGTTGCGCACGTTGGTGCGGTCGAACACCCTGACCCGGTCGTCGTTCTGCAGTCGCCAGATGAGTTGGCCGTAGCCGACGTCGACCGCGACCACTTCACGCGCGCCCTTGTTGAGCAGCACGTCGGTGAAACCGCCGGTCGACGCACCCGCGTCCAGACACCGCTTATCCGCGATGCTGAGCCCCTCGGGTTCGAAGGCCTCGAGTGCGCCGAGCAGTTTGTGCGCACCACGCGAGGCCCACGACACCTCGTCGGGTTCCTCCCGCACGATCAGCGGGGTTCCCGTCTCCACGGCCGTCGCGGGTTTCACGGCGACGGTTCCGGCAATCAGGACGCGGCCCGCGCCGATCAGTTCGACCGCGTGTTCTCGCGATCGCGCCAATCCGCGGCGAACCAGTTCGGCGTCCACGCGCGCTCGCCTGGCCACCTCAGATCTTGTCCACTGTCGCCAGCGCGTCCACCAGTACGTCGTGCGCCTGCTCGAGGATGCGCGCACGGCGGGTGATGTCGGCGCCGGTCTCGGTGTTCTCCGCCGGGCTTATGGCAGGCGGCGGACCGAGTTCGGCGAGCAGTGCGTCGACATCGGCCTTGATCCTGCTCGGATCAGCCGGTTCCTGATGCGCCGGGACACCGGGCAGGTGAGCGCCCGGCACGGGAATCCCGGGCCGGGGTGGCTGTGACGCGCCGTTCGGCGGTGAACTCGCAGTACTCATCGTGGCGTCAACGCTATCGGATTTCCGAATCGGCTGCGCGCACCCGTACCGCCCGGCCGGGATGCTGTCGCAACAGTTCCGCGATGTCCGCGGGCGCGGCGGGCTCGGCCAGGGCGGTGTCGTTGAGGGCGTCGAGGGTGGCGGCGATGTAGGTGGGGATCCGGGCCGCGGGTGCGCTGATCACCTCGTCGAGGGTGCTGACTCCGGTCAGCACCAGCAGCGAGTCGAGGCCGAGGCCGTTGGCGCCCTCGATATCGGTATCGAGACGGTCGCCGACCACCAGGGCCCGACGGGTGCCCGCTCGCTCGATCGCGTCTTCCATCAGCGGCGCGTAGGGCTTACCCGCGACCAACGGCTCGCGATCGGAGGCGGTGGCCAGCGCGGCGACCATCGAACCGTTGCCCGGCGCGAGGCCTCGCTCGTTGGGCAGGGTGCGGTCGGCATTGGCGGCGATCCACAGCGCGTCGGCGCGCAGGGCGTAGGCGGCTTCGGCTAGGTCCGGCCACGCGGTCGTCGGCGAATGACCTTGCACGACTGCCGACGGCGGGGTGTCGCCGAACCGGCGGATGGGCTCGAGGCCGACGGCTTTCACCTCGGCGACCAGATCGTCGGTGCCGACCACGAGCACCCTGTCGCCGGGGCTCAGACGTTCGGCCAGCATGCGCGCGGCGGCTTGCGCGCTGGTCACCACGTCGTCCGCGGTGGCCGGGTAGCCGAGCTCGTCCAGGTGGTGTGCCACGGCACCGGGACCGCGTGCGGCGTTGTTGGTGACGTAGACCAACCGTTGGGCCGAATCACCGTCCGGTACCAGCGCTTTGGGAGCACCCTCGATGACCTCGGGTCCGCGGTACAGCGTTCCGTCCAGGTCGAGCAGCAAAGCGTCATATTGATCGCGCAGCCGGTTCATCCACCCTCACTCCGTCGTCACTGCCGGGTCGAGCACATCCGCGACCCTAGGCGAAGGCACCGACAGCTTCGGTTCTGCTGCGCTGTCGAATAGCATTCGCACCCTTCATGATCGAGCATGTGCCGAGTATTCGTGCACGGTGTGCCGGTTCCCACTTCGGCGACCAGCGCGTCGCGGGCGAGACCGTCGCCTTCTCCCGACCCGGCCGCCGCGGTTCGGCACCCTTCTGACATGCAAAAGGCCGCAGTCCGGGAACCCGTGAGGAGTTCTCGGCCCGCGGCCTGGTGCTGATCTACTGCGCGTCGCCGGTGAGTTCGGTTGCCCGTTCCTCGGCGTCGGTTTCGTCGTCGAGGTCGGCGGCAGCGGCGTTGAGGAACCACTGCAGTCCGTCGTCGGTCCGGCCTGCCGCCACCAGCGCATCGGCGTAGGCGTAGAACAGGCGCGCTGCGGCGGAACCGGTGCGCGAGGGATCCAGATCCGAAGCCTGCAGCGTCACCACGGCCTGGTCGAACTGACCCAGATCCATCCGGGCGCCGGCCACCACCATGCGCAGCTCAGCGGCTTCGTCACCGGTGAGCGTCTGCGCTTCCTCGCTGCGACCGAGCTCGATGGCCCGTTCCGGCCTGCCGAGACCACGCTCGCAGTCCGCCATCACCGCGAGCAGTCCGGCGCCACCCGACATCCGTCGCGCGGTCCGCAGCTCCGACAGGGCCTCGGCCCACTCCTCGGCGTGATAGGCCACCACACCGGCGGTCTCACGCACCACCGCGATCCGGCCCGCACGCTGCCGCGCGGCCCGTGCGTGTGCCAGCGCCAGGCGCGGGTCGTCTTCGAGCAGCTCGACGGCCATCACCATGTGCCGGGCCACCGAATCGGCGTTGTTCTTGTCCAGGCTCAGCAGATCGCGGCGCACGGCCGGATCCAGATCGGAGGCCTGCACGTCCTCGGGCAGATCGGGCTCCTCGGGACGAGCCGCACGGCGATCGTCCGGCCGCCCACCTGCCGTGCGAGCACCTTCGCCGCCACGACGACGGTCCTCGCCACCGGACTCCGAACCGCTGCGCGAACGGTCGTCACGATCTGTACGGGCACCGCGATCAGCGAATCCACGGCGCTCGCCGCGGTCGGAGTCACTGCGAACCCGATCGTCACGAACCGAACCGCCGGAACGGTCGTCACGACCGGCACCGCGCGGGCTGTCATCACGATCCGACTCGTTACCGGCACGCACGGTTTCGCCGTGATCTGAAGCGTCACGGGGATCATCGCCGTGGTCCGAAGCGCGATCGCTGACGGCCGAAGTTTGCGACTGATCATCAGGGGTCACCGCGCCACGCGATTTGTTGTCGTCGCGATCCCCGGAGCCGGCCCGGTCGTCACTATCCGACACTCCGCGAAGACGATCGCCCGCATCCGCGTCGGTGTCAGCCGATGTGCTTCTAGTGGCCTTCTCGACATCGGCTACGCGAGCCTCATTCGACTCGGGGCGCTCGGATGAGGCGTCCTCGGACTGCTCAGTGGACGCAGCCGACTTGTCGGTCGCTGCCGCAGAGATGTTGTCCGACTCGCGGACCGAGGCCGCGCTGTCGTCGATGGTCGACTCGTCGATATCGGAAGCGGCCGCTGCCGACACGACGCCGAGTACATCGCTTTCGCGCTCCGTGCGCTTCTCGCGGTAGGTGCCGTTGAGCGGCTTGCCGTCCTCGCCGACGAACCGTCCCTGACCGCCACCGGCGCGGGCATCACGCTTGAAGCCGCCGCGACCACGATCGTCGTCCCGGCGGGGACCGCGATCGTTGTCGTCGCGCTTGGGGTATCCGCCCTTGTTGCTGTCGTCGCGCCGCGGGTAACCACCCTTGTCGTCGCGCTTCTGGTAGCCGCCACGATCCGAACCACCGCGCGAACGGTCGTCACTGTCATTGCGACGGAAGCCACCGCGATCCGAACTGCCGCTACGGTCGCTTCCACGATCGGAGCTGCCGCGCGAACGGTCGTCGCCTTCGCCGCGACGGAACCCGCCTGCACCGCCACGGGGACGGTCGTCGTTGTTGCCCCGGTAGCCGCCACGGTCACCGCCGCGATCGTAACCACCGGACGGACGGTCGCTGCCGCCTTCGTTCCGCTTGAATCCACCACGATCACTCGAGCCACCACGACCGGCATCGTCACGGCGCTGGTAGCCGCCGCGGTCGCCACTGTCACTGCGCTTGAATCCGCCGCGATCGTTGTCGTCACGCTTGGGGTAGCCACCGCGATCATTATCGTCACGCTTGGGGTAGCCGCCGCGCCCGGCGTCATCGCGCTTGGGGTAGCCACCCTTGTTGCTGTCGTCGCGACGCTGGTAGCCACCGCGATCCGAGGTGGCACCACGATCCGAGCCACCACGGGGGCGGTCGTCGTTGCCGCGGTAGCCGCCACGGTCACCGCCGCGATCGTAACCACCGGAGGGACGGTCGCTGCCGCCTTCATTTCGCTTGAATCCACCACGATCACTCGAGCCGCCACGACCGGCATCGTCACGGCGCTGGTAGCCGCCGCGGTCGCCACTGTCGCTGCGCTTGAATCCACCACGGTCGCTGCTGCCACCGCGATCGTCACGGTTGTATCCGCCACGATCGTTGTCATCGCGGCGCTGGTAACCACCGCTGCGACCGGCGTCGTCGCGCTTGGGGTAGCCGCCCTTGTTGCTGTCGTCGCGACGCTGGTAGCCACCGCGATCTGAGGAGCCGCCACGATCCGAGCCACCACGGGGACGGTCGTCGTTGTTGCCGCGGTATCCACCGCGATCAGTGGAGCCGCTACGACCGGCGTCATCGCGACGCGGATAGCCGCCACGGTCGCCACTGTCACTGCGCTTGAATCCACCACGGTCGCTGCTGCCACCGCGATCGTCACGGTTGTATCCGCCACGCTGACCCTCGGGACGACCGGAGCCGCGATTGTCGTCATTGCGACGGAATCCACCCCGATCGGAGCTGCCACGATCGGAATCACCACGACCGGCGCTACTTCCCCGGCTGCCCGCGTCGTCACGGCGGAATCCGCCGCCTTCGCCACGGCCCGAGCCGCGATTGTCACCGTGTCCGCCGCGGGGGCGATCGGTCGGTTCGCCTCGCCGGCCGAAACCGGGGGCGTCTCCGTCCCGGCGGAAAGGCTTCCGTCCGTCGTTGTGTTCCGACACGGCGATCCCTCTCTAGGTTCCCCGGCCTCCGGGGAGTGTTGTCATGGCCCCGCCACTAAGAATTCAACCACGGACGAAGGACGGGGCATCGTCCGCCTGGCGTACCGGACTCGCATCGAGCCCACAAACGCCGATAGGGGACCCAAATAAGGGTCCCCTATCGCGAAGGATGTTCCGGCAGTGTCCTACTCTCCCACACCCTGTCGAGTGCAGTACCATCGGCGCAGGTGGCCTTAGCTTCCGGGTTCGGAATGGGACCGGGCGTTTCCCCACCGCTATAACTACCGTAACTCTATGAAACT
>NZ_LMFE01000011.1:394853-430625 GCF_001427185.1 Nocardia sp. Root136 | reverse complement strand
GGGCACGATCTTGTCGACCTTGCCCACCGCGAGGCCGAGGACCATGATCTCGTTGCCCTCGTACATGCCCGCGATGTTCTCGAAGTCGGCGGTGATCTTGGTCGAGCGGCCGAGCGCGTCGTCGAACTGGCTCGGCAGCAGCGAGCAGCTACCGAGGGCCAGCGCGGTGGTGGCGATCATCATCGTCCGCGCGATGCGGAGTTTGTTGGTCAGTTTCATCCTTGGCACCCCTGGATCACCTGAACGAAGCACAGCCAGTTGTCGGGGAACAACCACGGCAGCGCGACCGAGCCGTAGTTGCCGTTGCCGAGGGCGTTGTTGAAGTAACGCGCCGTCGGCTGTCCGATCTGCAGCAGCTTGTCGAGATTGTCCTTGTTCTTCTGCAGGCCCTCGGCCATGGTGTTGAGCTGGCTGATGGTGCCGCCGAACTGGTCACCGTTCTGAGCGCCGATCTCCTCCAGCTGACGGGTCAGCGTGGCGACATTGTCGAGCAGCTGGCGCAGCAGACTCTGCCGCTCCATCACCCGGTTGGCGATGGCCTCGCCCTGGGTGATGACGAGCAGGATCGAGTTGCGGTTGTCGGCGAGCAGCTGCGTGACCCGGTTGAGGTCCTTGAGCAGGCTGTCGACCTCACCCTTGCGCTGATCGACCACCTTCGCGACCGCGCCGACGCTGTCGAGCGCCTGCGCCACCAGCTCCGGCGAATCGCCGAGCTGGGAGTTGATGGTGTTGAGCGAGGCGGCGAGCTTCTTGGTGTCGAGCGCCTCGAACTTCGGCGTACCGACCTGCACCACATCGGCGATGTTGTACGGCACGTCGGTGTTGTTGCGCGGGATCGTCTTGTCCTTCAGGCCCGATCCGTCGCCGGGCTGAAGGTCGACGTAGCGCGCGCCGAGCAGGGTCGCCATCTTGATCGCGGCGTGCGCGTCGGGACCGAGCTTGAGCGAGCTGTCCACGTCGAGGGTGACCACCACGTGATCGCCCTCGATCTTGGCGCCGGAGACCGTGCCGACCTGCACACCGGAGACCGCGACCTTGTCGCCGGTCTTGATGCCGGCGGCCTGCACGAACTCCGCGTCGATGGACTGTTTTCCGAGCCCGATGAACTGGAAGATGCTCGAACCGACCAGCAGCAACACGATGCACAGCGCACCGATCACACCCAGCCAGAAGTTGCGGTTGCCGGCGAAAGCCGACTTGATCTTGCTCATCTGCACACCTCGGAATGGCTGTTGCCACCGATCTGGCTGAACAGACCGCGCGGGAAGAGCACCCCGTACAGCGAGACGTCCAGGCCACACAGGTAGGCGTTGGCGTGAGTGCCTTCCGACGTCATCCGGCCGAGGTCGGCGAGCATCGAAGGCATGTCGATCGCGACCTGGTCGAGCTTGGCGCCGTTGGCGAGCAACAGATTCAGCGCCGCGGTGGTCGAGTTCTGGGTCGCCGCCAGCTTCGGCTGGATCTTGGTCATCATCCCGACCAGCGCGGTCGTCGAATCGGCGAGGGTGACCGTGGAAGCCTGCAGCGACTGTCCCTGGTCGTAGAGCCCGCCGATCAGCGCCCTGGTCTGAGTAATCAGGGTCTCCAATTCGTCCCCTCGCTTTGCCAACCCGGCCATCACACCGGACAGGTTGGTGATCACGTCCGACAGGATCGCGTCGCGACGCTGGAAATCAGTGGCGAGCTGGGCAGCCTGGATGATGAACGCCGACAGCGAAACCCCGTCGCCCTGCAGCGCCTGGATCAGGGTCTCCGACATCGCGTTGACCTCGGCGGGCTCGAGCGCCTGGAACAGCGGCTGGAAACCGTTGAGCAGGGCCGAGATATCGAACGAGGGCTCGGTGCGGTCGAGCGGAATGGTGGACCCGCTCTTGAGCGCCTCCGGGCTCGGCGTCGCGCCCGGAGTCAGCGCCACGTAGCGCTGACCGATCAGGTTCTGGTACCTGACCAGCGCCTTGGTGTCGTTGAACAGGGTCTGGTCGCTCTGCACGATGAACGACACCTTGGCGTCGTTCTTGCCGTCGAGCTCGATTTTCTCGACCTTGCCGACGCGCACGCCGGCCATCCGGACATCGTCGCCGGGCCGCAGCCCGAGAACATCGGTGAAGATCGCGGTGTACTTGCGGGTGTCACCGTCGACCGTGCGAGCCAGTGTGTTCCACACGACCACGGTGACGAGCAGTGAGACGAGCGCGAAGATACTGAACCCGATCAGTGGCTTACGGATACTCATGCGCCACCCCCGTTTTCGGACACTTGCAGGGTTCCGCCCTTCAAAATCGGACCGAGCAGCAGATATTCGGACGCGTTCGGCTTGCGACCGAGCAGCTGAGTCATCGCCGCGTCACCGGAGTAGGAGATCGGTGTGGCGGCAGGCACCGTCGCCGGAGCGGGCGCCGAGGCCGGTGCGGCCGGGGGAGCGGGCGTACCACCGAGCAGACCGGGCAGACCCGGAACCTGGATCGACGGGACGAGTCCCTCGAGCGGCGTGCCCTGGAACGGCTTGATCTCGGTGCCGTTGGCCGTGTGCATCGGCGAGACGCCGGGACTGGTCAGACCCGGGATGTCGGGCATGCCCGGGATCGACACCAACGGCGGGAGGCCGGCGGCCGAGTCGAGCCTGCGCGGACGCAGGTTCTCCGGAATCGGCGGCAGGGAGACCTCGGCCGGTGCGGTGAAGCAGCTCGGTCCGAGCAGATCGCCGTAGCGCGGGCAATCGGCGACGGTGTTGGGCTGGTACGGCGTCAACGTGATGCCGGCGTTCCAGACCATCTGCTTGCCGCTCGGGCCACCGTGGAAGGTGGTGTTGAGCTGGGCCAGCGAGGGACCGAAGACCTGGAAGGTCTTGGTGATCGACGCGGGGTCGGCGGCCAGCGCACCCAGGGTGGCGTTCATGCCGACCGTGACTTCCTTGCCCACGTCGGGGTTCGACGCGAACAGGTCGTTCACCCGATCGGTGGTGGCGCTCGCACCGGCCAGCAGCGCGATCAGCTGTTCGCGTTTGGTGGCGATGGTGTTCGCGGTCTGCACCGAGGAGCCGAGCACATCGAGCAGTTCCGGCGCCGACTGGTTCAGCGCGTGCGCGGAGTCGGAGAAGTTGTCCAGCATGCCGCCCAGGTTCGGGCCCGCGTCGGCGACCGTGGTCAGCCAGTGGTCGAGGCGCTGGATGGTCGAGCCGGGAACCCGGCCGCTGCCGTCGAGGGCCTGGGTGAGCGTGCCGAGCACGCGACCGAACTGCACCGGGTCGACCTCGTCGAGGATGTCGCGCACCGTGGTGAGCGTGTCCTGCAGCGCGATCGTGCCCTGGCTGCGGTCCTCGGGAATCTGCGAACCCTCCTTCAGGTGCTGGCTGTTCGCACCGTTGTAGACCAGCTCCACGGAGGTGACCGCGAACAGGTTGGAGGGCACGACGCGCGCGGTGACGGTGTTCGGAATGCCGTCGGCGAACTCGGGCTTGAGCTCGATGTTCACCTTCTGCTCGGCGCTCTCGCCGATGTCGACGTTCTTCACAACGCCGACGAGCACGCCGCGGAACTTCACATCGGCGTCCGACGGCAGACCGTCGCCGGTGGTCGACAGGTTCGCGACCACGTTGACCTTGGGTACGAAGTAGCCCTGGTACCTGGCTGTCAGGAAACCCAGAATGATCGCGAAGACGATCAAACCGGCGGCACCTGCCACGTACAACTGCTTCATGGTGGGACCGCGCCCACTCGGATCGATGATCATCGCGCCCTTACCCCGAGATCCTGATGCCGGGGTTGATGCCCCAGATCGCCAATGTCATGACGAGGTCGGCGAACACGACCAGGATGATGCACATCTTGATCGCGCGGCCGGCCGCCACGCCGACGCCTTCGGGACCGCCCGAGGCGAAGAAGCCGTAGTAGCACTGGATGAACGTCGTGATCATGACGAAGATGATCACCTTGAGCAGCGAGTAGAGCACGTCCGTCGGCACCAGGAATTGGAAGAAGTAGTGCGAGTAGGTGCCTGCCGCGGTACCTCCGATCAACTGCACGGTGACCGAGCAGGCCAGGTACGCGGTTGTCAGACCGACGGCGTACAGCGGCACGATCGCCATCACCGCGGCCATCATCCTGGTACTGACCAGGTAGGGCAGCGGGCGGATGGCGATCGACTCGAGTGCGTCGATCTCTTCGGAGATGCGCATCGCGCCCAGCTGTGCGGTGAATCGACACCCCGCCTGAGCGGCGAAGGCCAATGCCGCCAGCAGCGGGCCGAGCTCGCGGGTGGTGGCGAAGGCCGAGATCGCGCCGGTGATGGGGCTCAACCCGAGCAGGTTCAGCGAGGTGTGGCCCTGAATGGCCACCGTCATGCCGCCGAAGGCGCTGATGATCAGGATGACGCCGATGGTGCCGCCACCGACGACGATATTGCCGTTACCCCAGGTGACGTCGGTGAGCAGACGCCAGACCTCCTTCGGGTACTGCTTGAAGGCCAGTGGGATGGAGCCGACCGAACGCAGGAAGAAGAAGACCTGATGGCCGAGGCGGGCGAGCAGGTCGCCGGGCGCCTTGCTGGCCTTCTGCAGCGACCGGATCGGCCGCAGTAGCGGAGGTACGTAAGTAGATGACATGGCTCAGACCACCTGTGGGGGGAAGACGGCGGCGTAGATCTGGGTGATCGCCACGTTGACACCGAGCAGCATGACGGTGGAGCTGACCACCGCGGAGTTCACCGCGTTGGCGACACCGCCGGGGCCGCCGCGCGCATTGAGGCCGCAGTCGCAGGCGATGATCGAGGCGATCAGACCGAACAGGACCGACTTCAACAGCGCCACCGCGAGGTCGCGGGTCACCGCGAACGAGGCGAAGGTGCTCATGTAGGAGCCGGGCGTACCACCCTGGGCGAAGATGTTGAACATGTAGCCGGTGAGGAAGCCGACGAAGACGACGAAGCCGCAGAGCAGGAAGCTGACCAGCATCGCACTGCCGAGGCGGGGAGCCACCAGGCGGCGAAGCGGGTCGACGCCCATGACCTTCATCGCGTCGATCTCTTCACGGATGGTGCGTGAGCCGAGGTCGGCGCAGATGGCCGAACCGACGGCGCCCGCGATCATCAGCGCGGTGACCAGTGGGGCGCCCTGCTGGATGATGCCGAGGCCGTTGGCCGCACCGATGAACGAGGTGGCACCGACCTGACCCGCGACCGCGCCGACCTGGATCGAGACGATCACCGCGATGGGGATGGCCACCAGCAGCGTCGGCGCCGCGGCGACGCTGGCCATGAAGGCGGACTGCCGGACGAACTCATCGAAAGGAAAACGCCGACGGAAGATCGCGACGAACAACTCCGTGATCGCTTCGATACCCATCGTGATCTGTCGACCGAAGGTTTCCAGCGACTTCTTCGGGTGGTCGTCCCAAAGGCCCTTCGTCCAGTCGACAGCCTCGCTGACTCGTGAACGTGTGGGCGGACTCTCGGTCGACTGCACTGCCATAACCCCTCTCGACGCCGGACCCTCAACGCTCCGGCGACTTGTTTGCTTGACGCACCTTACTACGGAGTAGCGCAGAACACATCACCGACATGTGAGCGCTGTCATAGATAGAGGTCACTGTCCGAAACGGCTATGAGACCTGCCATGCCGGACCCTACAGCCCATAATTCCAGGGTTCCGGAGATTACGCTCGGAGGCCTTTTCCTACATGGTTTCCCAGTACCGGCGGTCGCGGTAAAGAAATATTGCGGAAGTTTGTCATTAATAACGAACTCCACGCCGAATTATCCGAACACATCACGCGAGAAACACGAACGACGCGCTGCGACACGATTCCAATAGGGAATCGCTATGACAACCACTCGGGAAGGGTTGTACGACTCGGCGGCAAACACACCGGTCCGAGGGCGCGCCCGGGATCGAATACAGGCACGATAGACAGACCGTATTGATATCGTGCGAGCTTCCGACATCTGGAGGGACATGTTCAGCAAACTCGCCAAGGTGGCCAACACCGCCTTCGCCCTCGCCCTCGGTGCAGCACTGCTCGGCACCGGCGCGGCCAACGCGCAAGCAGGCCCCCCGGTGATCGGCGGCGGCTCCGGCATCGTGATCGACAACGCGTTCGAGTGCACAGTCACCACGGTCGGCTACGACGGCGCGGGCAGGCTGGTCGGCCTGACCGCGGGCCATTGCGGCGACGCGGGCGCGACGGTCAGCGCCGAGGCGGATCGAGGCTACGGCGAGATCGGCCGTTTCGTGTACAGCAACTCCGAACTCGACTACGCGGTCATCCAGTTCACGCCGGGCCGGATCACCCCGGTCAACCGGATCGGCAACGTCACCATCACCGGCGTCGGCGGACCCGCTCAGTTCCCCACGATCGTCTGTAAGGAAGGCCGGACCACCGGCAATACCTGCGGCATCACCTGGGGTGACGTCTTCGCGACCAATACCGAGACCTGGTCGCAGATGTGCGTGGTCGAAGGCGATTCCGGCGCGCCGGTCGTCGTCGGCTCGACCCTGGTCGGCATGGTCAACGCCTATCTGGCCCTGGCCTGCGTCGGACCCGAGGTCGGCACCAATATGAACTCGATCATGGACGACATGAACGGCCGCGGCGGCGTGGGTTCGGGTTACCGCCCGATCTAGTCCCTCGCCTGTACTCCCCGGATGTCGAGCGGGTCGCGTGGTTGTCCACGCGACCCGCTCCTTTTCTATACGTCTTGTACGGCAGCCGATTTCGGTGCGAGCGCGGGGCCGTCGGCGCCCGCGCAGTGCGGCAGGCAGTCGACGCGTTCGAGCTGCGGCGCCTGACGCGGCACCCGGAGCAGCACCGCTGCGATGCCCGCGCCGATCAGCAACAGCAGTGCGCACCAGCGCATCGCGGTGTCGAACCCCGCGGCGAAGGCGACGGGGTCGTCGAACGCACCGGACAACCCGGCCAGACCGGGCAACGCCGCCACGGCGAGTAGCTGCGCCGTGCGCGCGACGGCGTTGTTCACGCCCGACGCGATACCCGCCTCGCCCTCGCGCACCGCCGCGAGCACCGCGCCCGTCAACGGCGCCACCAGCACCGAAAGCCCCAGCCCGAAGACGAACACGCCGGGCAGCACATCGGTGACATAGTCCGCGCCGGGTCCGATCCGTTGCAGCGCGAACACCCCGCCCGCGGCCAGCAGCGGACCGATCGTCATCGGAATCCGCGGCCCGTGGCGCTGCGCCCACCGTCCCGCGGGCGCCGAGAGCACCAGCATCAGCAGCGTGACAGGCAAGCCCGCGGCGCCCGACGCCATCGGCGAGTAGCCGGCGACCAGCTGCAATTGCAGAACCAGCAGGAAGAAGACGCCGCCGAGCGCGGCGTACACGAGCAACGTCACCAGATTCGCCGCCGTGAACATCCGCGAACGGAACAGCGAGGGCGGTACCAGCGGATTCGGGCTGCGCAGTTCCACCAGCACGAAACACACCAGCGCGACCACGCCGACCGTCGTCAGCACGACCCGCGAATCGATGAGTCCCAGGGTGAGGGCGCCGAGCGCGAGCGCGACGATCACCGCTCCCGGTATGTCGATCCGCGCGGGCGCCTGCGGATCACGACTCTCCGGCACGTATCTGAGCGTGACGACGGCGACCACCAGCGCGAGCGGCACATTGAGCAGGAAGATCGCCCGCCAGCCGACCAGATCGATCAATCCACCGCCGAGCAACGGCCCGAACGCGCCGGCCACCCCGCCGAGCCCGGACCACAGTCCGATCGCGCTGCCCTGATCGCGCCGATCGATCGATGCCGAGATCAGCGCCAGACTCCCCGGTGTGAGCAGCGCGCCCGCCACGCCCTGCAGCAACCGCGCGCCGACCAGCATCTCGATATTCACCGCGGCCGCGCACAGCAGCGAGGTGATCGCGAATCCGACGATCCCCCAGACGAAGACGCGACGGCGACCGAGCCGGTCACCGAGCGAACCGCCGAGCAGGATGAACGAGGCGAGGGTGAGGGTGTATCCGTTGACGGTCCACTGCAACCCGGCGACATCGGTGTGCAGCGATTCACCGATGCGTGGCAGCGCCACGGAGACCACGGTGGCGTCCAGCGACGCCATCGACGAGCCGAGGATGGTGGCGAGCAGAATCCACCGACCCGATGCCGAGTTCAGCCGAACCGTCTGTGGCACGACTCCAAACTAGCCGCCACGCACGTCGTTCGTCGGACTACAGGCTCTCCACGCAGACGACGACGCGTCGCTCGGCGTACTTGAAGCCCGAATCGGCGGCGTCGGGGCAGTCGTCGACACTGTCGGAGTTCTTGTTGATCGTGATCACCTTGACCGGTTCGGTCCCGCCCGCGTTGCAGTCGATGCGCTTGGGTTCGTCGCCGCCCACGTCGATGCAGCCGCCGATGACCCAGTCGATGTCGAGGCACAGCGCGCCGGTCTCGATGCCGTTGAGCGTCTCGGCGTAGAAGTTGTCGCGGTCGCCGACACAGCCGTTGCTGTTCTTGGCCTTGCCGATCACCTTGTAGTTCGACGAGCGGCTACCGCACGCGGCCTTCTCGATGGTCGCGTCGTCGACGGTGCCGCCGAGCGACACGCAATCGCCGATATTGGCCTGGAAGTCGGTCTTGCCGCCCTTGCTCGACGTGGGCGCCGGCTTGCTCGCGGTGGGTTTGCCGGTGGTCTTGCCCGGCTTGGTGGTCGGAGTCGCACTGCTCGTCGCGGGGACGACATCGATCGCCGGCTGCGCGTGGCCGTCGATGGTGCCTCCGCAACCGGTCGAGACGAACGCGGTCACGGTGATGGCGATCGCGCCGACGAGCCGGCCGATTGGCAAATCTGCAAACACCTACTGTGAATACACCACCGGAGCTACCCCCGTCGACTCCAACCCGGCGGGTCTTGCCTGCGATACCCTTGGGATTCCGGTCGCCGAGTGCGGAGCGGGGCCCCCGATCGCGTATCAGGAGGTAGCCATGGTGTTTCCGAGGCGAGGCCGTCCGAGTAGTCCACGCACATCGTGAGTAGTAACCCGGCGCCGGTCGGCGATTTCGCGGCCCCACGGCAGATGGTGGTCGATCCGCGCTTCATCCGCCTCGCCGATCATTTCTTCGGGATGTTCTCCCAGCCCAGTCGTGGTGGCGGTGCGCTGGCCATCTATCTGGACGGGCGCCCGGTGGTCGATATCTGGGCGGGCTGGGCGGCCAAGGATCTGCGCTGGACCGGCGAGAACATCGCGCTCACCTTCTCCACCGGCAAGGGCGTCGCCGCCACCGTGCTGCACCGGGTGGCCGAGCGCGGGCTCATCGACTACGAGGAGCCGGTGACCACCTACTGGCCGGAGTTCGGGGCACACGGCAAAGACGACATCACCGTGCGTGACGTGCTGTCCCATCGCGCGGGCCTGCATCGGGTACGCGGCCTTGTCCCCGGCCGCGAGGGCATTCTCGACTACGACGCGGTGGTGACCGCCCTCGCCGAGAGCCCCGCCGACCCGCGCCGCATCCGCACCTCGGGCTATCACGCGATCACCTTCGGCTGGTTGGTCGCCGAGATCGTGCAGCGGGTGACCGGTGAGCCCTTCACCGAGGTACTGCGCCGAGAAGTGGCCCAGCCGTTGGGTATCGACGAGTTCTGGTTCCAGGTACCGCCGGGCCAGCGACACCGGATCGCGAAGATCTTTCCGCACCTGGCGCCGCCGGGGATCCGCTGGAACACCGCGTCGTCGGTGTTGTCGTGGGTTCGGCCCGCGCGCGGGCTCGCCGAGGCGGGCATGCCGGAGAGTTTCGACGAACTCGTCCGCGATCCGCGGGTGCACGATGCGGTGATGCCCGGCTGGAATGGCGTGTTCTCGGCACGGGCGCTGGCCAGGATGTACGGGGCGCTCGCCAATGGCGGCCAGGTGGGTGAGGTGCGGTTCCTGCGGCCGGAGACGATCGAGACGATCAACCGGACCCAGCAGACCAGCAGCCGCGACTATGTCCTCGGACTACCGCTGCGGTTCACTCTCGGCTACCACCGGCCGGTGCTGATGACCAAGCAGCAGCCGCGAAATGCCTTCGGCCACTACGGCGTCGGCGGGTCGGGCGCCTACGCCGATCCTGATCTGGGGATGTCGATCGCGTTCGTCACCAACCGGCTGGGTGGGGCCGTCACGGCGCTCGGTGACGCGCGGCTGGCCAAGCTGGCGGCGATCGCGCAGGGGACCGTACGCGCGGCGCGTCGCTGATCGAACCGCCGGGAGGAGTCCGCCGTAGTAAAGGACATGAGTTCGCTGAGCCCCGCGCCCGCCGCGCCGCGCCTTTCGCTGCTGCACGGCGTCGCCGCGGGGCGGGATTTCGAGGGCTACCTGCGACGACGCGGGGCGCGCAGTGATCCGTTCGCGGTCGGGTTCCCCGGGTTTCCGCCCGTGCTGTTCACCGGAACGGCCGAGGGCGCGCGCGAATTGTTCCGGGCGCCCGTCGCGCTGCTCGAGCCGCCTCGACCCAATCCGATCGAGCCGATGGTCGGGGCCGCGTCGCTGATTCTCAGTTCCGGGACGCGGCATCGCACGGATCGCGCGCTGCTGGCGCCGGCGTTGCACGGCGCTCGGATGCGGTTGTTGGGGAAGGTGATCCGGGATGCCGCACTGCACGAAATCCGGTGTGGCGCAGGTGGTCCCTGGCAACTCGGCACTCGGATCGATGCGCTCACGGCCGCGCGCGCCATCACCCTGCGCGTCATCCTCGCCGCGGTGTTCGGTTCCGATTCCGATCGCGCGGCCGAATACGGCCCTCCGGTCACCGATTTCCTCGCCGCGTTCACCACCCCGCTGATGGTGGCGCCCGTATTGCGCCACGGCATGGGCGGTTTCGGTCCGTGGGAGCGGTTCACCGCGAATCGGGAGCGACTGGACGAGCTGATCACGGCCGACATCACCCGGCGCCGCCGCACCGGCCCGTCCGACGGCGACCTGCTCGATCTACTCCTCGCCCTGCGCTACGACGACGGCACCGCGCCCACCGACCCCGAACTGTGCGACCAGCTACGCACCCTGCTCGTCGCGGGCCACGAAACCACCGCGACCACGCTCACCTGGGCTCTCTATCACCTGCACCGCGAACCCGGCCTGCTCGATCGCGTGCTCGCCGAGCTGCCCACCGCGGGCGACGACCCCGCCGAACAGGCCCGACTACCGCTGCTCGACGCCGTCTGCCAGGAAACCCTGCGCCTGCACCCGCCGGTGCCGATCGTGCTGCGCACGGTGAAGGAGCCGTTGCGCTGGCGCGGAGTCGACGTGGCCGCGGGCGCCACCATCGGCCTTGCCGTCGGCGTCCTGCACAGCCAGCCGTCCACCTGGCCGGCGCCGCACCTGTTCCACCCCGACCGATTCCTCGGCCGCGCGGTCACCCCGTTCGAGTTCGCGCCGTTCGGCGGCGGCCACCGTCGTTGCATCGGCGCGACGCTGGCCGACTACGAGCTGCGGATCGTGCTGGCGACACTGCTGACCGAGGTCAGGTTGGCCCTCGAGCCGTCGCTGGCGCTCGGTGGGCGACCACGCACGGTGCCGCGCAATCTCGCGACCGCGCCGGATCGAGCGATCCACTTCACACGCATCGGGTGATCTGCCTCACGTGACGTTTGAGACTCACACCCCTGTGCTTCCCGGCTGTTCGCACGCACTGCCATCGACTCGCCGCTGTGAGCGCGGCGTTTGACGAAAGCCGATGAATAACAGCACGTTATGTGACCCACGGCACATAGTTGCCACCCTGTTATCACCGCGCAACACGGCTGGCACCCGGTCACCTGGTGCGGGTAGTAATGGAGGGTCTGGGTCGGGGACGTCGTTACCCCGTAGAGACCCGTTGCGGCCTCTGCGTCAATGAGAAAAAGCGTCAATGAGTAGATCTCGGGCCGCCGCACGCGGAACGAGAGATGGAATGGACGAGAAACCTATGCACTACGAGGCAAATATGCGGCAATCGCACTGGCTCCGCCGGGGTCTGCTGCTGTCGGCGGCGATCGCGGCGACCGGCGCACTGATCGCCGTGCCCGCGCAGGCTCAGCCGACTCTGCCGGGCTTCGGCGCCGGTTCGAGCCAGCCCGCGGTGAACGAGCCCGCGCAGCCCGCGCCGTTCGCGCCGCCGAACATCAACATCGCCGACGGCGAGACCGTCGGCGTCGCGCAGCCGATCATCATCACCTTCCAGGAGCCGGTCGAGGACCGCGCGGCCGCCGAGCGGGCCATCAAGGTCACCTCGAGCACAAACGCGCCGGGCTACTTCTACTGGACCTCCAGCAAGCAGGTCCGCTGGAAGCCCGCCGAGTTCTGGCCCGCCAACACCAACGTGACCGTGGCCGCGGGTGGCACCACCAGCGCGTTCCACATCGGTGACGCGTTCGTCGCCACCGTCGACGACGCCACCAAGATGATCGTCGTGACGATCAACGGTGAGGTCGTGCGCGAGATGCCGACCTCGCTCGGCAAGACCGGTCACGAGACCCCCAACGGCACCTACATCGTGGGTGAGCGGCTCGAGAAGATGACGATGGACTCGTCCACCTACGGCGTGCCGGTCACCGACCCCGAGGGCTACAAGCTCGAGGTCGAATACGCCACCCGCATCTCCAACAGCGGCATCTTCGTCCACGCCGCACCGTGGTCGGTCGCGCAGCAGGGCTATTCCAACGCCAGCCACGGCTGCCTCAATGTGAGCACCGAGGACGCGAAGTGGTTCCTGGAGAACTCGCGCCGCGGTGACGCCGTGGTCATCACCGGTACCCAGGGCGGAACCCTCAGTGCGGGTGACGGTCTCGGCGACTGGAACTGATGTACTGAACAAAATTCGCTGAACAAAACCCGAACAATACGATCAATCCCGGTCGCGTTGTTCGGGTTTTGCTGTAATCGGCACTGTGTGCCCGATGTTCAGAAAATCGGCGGGCAGGGTTAACCAACGGTTCGCCATGCGCCGTAAAGCTGCCGCGGTGCGACAGAGTCCGGAGCGGGTGCTCCCCGGGAGAAACCGTCCGTGGCAGGACTACGCGCTGTTCGTGGTACTCGTGGTGCCGAACCTGGCGCTGCTCACCCTGTTCGTTTACCGACCGCTTGCCGACAACATCCGGTTGTCGTTCACCGACTGGAATATCGCTGATCCAGTGGCGAATTCGGTCGGGTTCGACAACTACATCGAATGGTGGCAGCGAGACGACTCATGGAAGGTCGTCAGCAATACGGTGATCTTCACCGTGGCGGCCGTCGTAGTGAGTATGGCGCTCGGCCTCGCACTCGCGATGCTGCTCGATCGAAAACTGTTCGGGCGCAATGTAGTCCGCTCCGCCATTTTCGCGCCGTTCGTGATTTCGGGCGCGGCGATCGGGGTAGCTTTTCAATTCATCTTCGATCCGAGTTTCGGTCTGGTACAAGACGTCCTGCACCGGCTCGGCGTAGACAATGTGCCGGATTTCTATCAGGACCCGGAATGGGCCCTGTTCATGGTGACGCTCACCTACATCTGGAAGAACCTCGGCTACGCCTTCGTGATCTATCTGGCCGCGCTGCAAGGCGTGCGCGCCGAATTACTCGAAGCCGCCGAAATGGACGGTGCGAACAGCTGGACTCGATTCACGAAAGTCCTTCTGCCACAACTACGCCCGACAACCTTCTTCCTGTCGATCACCGTATTGCTGAACTCGCTCCAAGTCTTCGACATCATCAATGTGATGACGCGCGGCGGACCGCTCGGCAACGGCACGACCACGATGGTGTTCCAGGTGTACGAGGAGTCGTTCCGCAATTTCCGGGCCGGGTACGGCGCCACCGTGGCCACGATCATGTTCGTGGTGCTGCTGGTGGTCACGTTGATCCAGGTGCGCGTGATGGACCGAGGCGAACGATGAAACATGTGGGCCCGCAGACGCTTTCGTACCAGCGTCGCGAACGCGCCGTCACCCTCCTCGGCTACGCGGCCATGGTGTGCGTGTTGATCATCGTCGGGGTCCCGCTGTTCTGGATCCTGATCACCTCGCTCAAGGACCGCTCCGATATCTACACCCAGCCCGCGGTCTACTGGCCGCACAGCTGGCACCCGGAGAACTACAGCCACGCCACCACCACGGTGCCGTTCTGGACGTTCCTGCGGAACTCGCTGATCGTCACCGGCGTGGTGTCGGTGGTGAAGTTCGCGCTCGGCGTGTTCAGCGCCTACGGCCTGGTGTTTCTGCGCTTCCCCGGCAAGAACATCGTGTTCCTGGTGATCATCGCGGCGCTGATGGTGCCCAATCAGATCACCGTCATCTCCAACTACGCGTTCATCGCGCAGCTCGGCTGGCGAAACACCTTCCAAGGCATCATCGTTCCGCTCTGCGGCGTCGCCTTCGGCACCTTCCTGATGCGCAACCACTTCCTGTCACTGCCCGCCGAGGTGATCGAGGCGGCGCGGATGGACGGGGCGAACTGGTGGCGGCTGCTCACCCGCGTGGTGCTGCCCATGTCGGGGCCGACGATGGTGGCGTTCGCGGTGGTGACGCTGGTCAACGAGTGGAACGAGTACCTCTGGCCGTTCCTGATGGCCGATTCCGCCGACGTCGCGACGTTGCCGGTGGGCCTGACCCTGCTGCAGAACACCGAGAACCCCAGCGTCACCAACTGGGGGCCGGTGATGGCGGGCACCGTGCTCACCATGTTGCCGATCCTCATCGTTTTCCTTGCCCTGCAACGTCACATGATCAAGGGCCTCACCTCCGGTGCGGTCAAGGGTTAAATCTCGAACAGGAGTTCGCCAGTGTCCAACTCACGATTCCCGGCGTTGAGTCGCCGTGGCTTCCTCGGCCTGACCGGCGGCGTCGCCGCTGCCGCCGCGCTGTCCGCGTGCGCGGGCACCGGCGGCGGATCCGGCGATGCCGGTGACGCCGGCACCATCACCTTCTGGTCCAACCACCCCGGCACCTCCAAGGAGCTGGAGCTGGAGCTGATCAATCGCTTCCAGGCAAAGTACCCCGACCTGAAGGTGAACCTGGTCGACGCCGGCAAGAACTACGAGGAGGTGGCGCAGAAGTTCAACGCCGCGCTCACCGGCGGTGAACTGCCCGATGTTGTTGTGCTGTCCGATGTCTGGTGGTTCAACTACGCGCTGAGCAAGGCCATCGAGCCGCTCGACGGGCACTTCGGCGCCGCGGGGGTGCAGCTGGGCGACTACGTCGACTCGCTCGCCGCGGACTATCTGTTCGACGGCAAGCACTACGCGCTGCCCTACGCCCGTTCGACGCCGCTGTTCTACTACAACAAGGACGTCTGGGCGAAGGCCGGACTGCCCGACCGCGGCCCGAACTCCTGGCAGGAATTCGACGAGTGGGGCCCGAAGCTGCAGTCGCTCGTCGGCGCCGACAAGTTCGCGCACGCCTGGGGTGACGCCAAGAACTACCTGGGCTGGACCTTCCAGGGCCCGAACTGGACCTTCGGCGGCGCCTACTCCGATCAGTGGAAGCTGAAGTTCACCGATCCGGGCTCGATCGCCGCGGCCACCTACCTGCGCGACTCGATCAACGTCAAGAAGTACGCCGCGATCCGCCCGCAGATCGCGGTCGACTTCGGCACCGGCGTCGCCGCCTCGACCATCGCGTCCACCGGCGATTTGAAGGGCATCAAGAAGAACGCCGACGGCAAGTTCGAGGTGGGCACCGCGTTCCTGCCGCATCCGAACGGTCCCGGCGTCACCACCGGAGGCGCGGGTCTGGCCGTGCCTTCGCGGATCTCCGAGGCGCGAAAGGTGAATGCGCTCAAGTTCATCGAGTTCATCACCAACGCGGCCAACACCGCGTACTTCACGCAGAACACGGGCTACATGCCGGTGCGCAAGTCGGCGGTGACCGACCCTAGCGAGATCGACTTCCTGGCGAAGAACCCGAACTCCAAGGTCGCCATCGACCAGCTCTCGGTAGCGAAGTCGCAGGACTACGCCCGGGTGTTCGTGCCCGGCGCCGATCAGATCATCGGCACCGGTTACGAGCAGATCGGCCTCCAGAACGCCGATCCGGCAACGGTTCTCGCGAAGGTGGCCGCCGACGTGCAGGCGATCATCGACCGGCAGATCACGCCCAAGCTGCCCAAGTAGTTCCCCCACGGGCCGGTGGTTCGTTGGACCACCGGCCCGTTTCGCATTCCCTGCTAGGAGAATTCCCCATGGCGACAGTGCAGTTCGACGGTGTGACCCATCGCTATCCCGGCGCCGACGCTCCCGCCGTCGACGCACTCGACATCGACATCGCCGATGGTGAATTCCTCGTGCTGGTCGGCCCTTCCGGCTGCGGCAAGTCGACGAGCCTGCGCATGCTGGCCGGACTGGAATCCGTGGAGGCGGGCACGATTCGGATCGGTGAACGCGATGTCACCGACCTGCCGCCGCGCGCCCGCGACGTGGCGATGGTGTTCCAGAGCTACGCGCTCTACCCGAATATGACCGTCGCCGAGAACATGGGCTTCGCACTGCGCAATGCGGGAATGTCGAAGTCCGACACCTTGGTTCGGGTCAAGGAAGCCGCGGCGATGCTCGAACTCGAGCCGCTGCTCGACCGCAAACCGGCCAAGCTCTCCGGCGGCCAGCGGCAGCGCGTCGCCATGGGCCGCGCCATCGTGCGCCGCCCGCAGGTGTTCTGCATGGACGAGCCGCTGTCCAACCTGGACGCGAAGTTGCGGGTGAGTACCCGTTCCCAGATCGCGGCGTTGCAGCAGCGTCTCGGCACGACCACGGTCTATGTCACGCACGACCAGGTCGAGGCGATGACGATGGGCCACCGGGTGGCGGTGCTACGCGAGGGCACGTTGCAGCAGATCGCGTCTCCCCGCGAGCTCTACGACAATCCGTTGAACACCTTCGTCGCCGGATTCATCGGTTCGCCCGGCATGAACCTGCTCGAAGCGCCCGTGCTCGATGGCCAAGCCGTGCTCGACGGACTGCGAATCCCGCTGCCGCGCGGCGTTTCCAGCGCTCGCGTGGTGCTCGGCATCCGTCCCGAGTCCTGGGAGGTCACCACCGATCCCGCCGGCATCACCGTCGTCGCCGAACTGCTCGAGGAACTGGGCGCCGAATCGTTCGTCTACACCCACGGCGCGGGCACCGACTGGTCCACCCGCTCCGGCAAGATCGTCGTCCGCGTGGACCGACGGTTTCAGACCACCCTCGGCGAAACGCTGCACCTACGGCCGAAGCCCGAAGAGGTGTTCTTCTTCGACGCGGACACCGAACTCCGCCTGCGCTGAGACCCGGGGATCAGGACAGGCCCGCCGCGGTGCGTCGACCGATGGCCGCGTTGAGGGCGCCGAGTTCGGCGAGGATGTCTGTGGCGGCCCAGATGCGGTTTCGTTTGGAGTCGGAGACGACTTCGAGGATGCCGGCGGCGGTGAGGCGATCCAGAGCTCGGTAGGTGGCCGAGTCCGATGTGGTGGTGCTGGCCTTCGCTTCGGCGATCGTGAGGATCGGGTGCTCGAGCAGATTCGCCAGGAGTGCCTCGTCGGCGGAGCCGGCGCGGGGGCGGGCCCGGTCGCGCCACCCCTGGGGGAGCGCGGTGAGCGCGCGGGCCGAGTCGATCGAGGCCTCGCTCGCGTATACCGCCGCGAGTGCCAGGTACACGACGAATTCCTCGGCGGCGCCGGTTCGGTAGGCGGCCAATTGGGCGAAGTAGCGCGAGGTGTCGGCGAGCATGACCGAGGAGAAGGGGACGGTCACCCGGTCGGTCAGGCCGCGTCGGCGCAGAATGGCGGCCACCAGGGCGCGGCCGATCCGACCGTTGCCACTGACGAACGGGTGGATCGACACGAACTGCGCGTGCGCGAGCGCGGCCTGCACGAGGATCGGCAGGTCGCCACGGGCGACGAAGGCCAGCAGGTCTGCCATCAGTTCGGGCAAGAGTTCCGGTGGGGGCGGCACGTAGAGCGCGTTGAGTGGCGTGTAGTCACTGCCCCCGATCCAGGTCTGGATGGTGCGGAAGCGCCCGGCCTTCTCCCACTCCGGGGCGATCAGCACCCGATGCGCACTGAGCAGACTCGCCTCGGTGATCCGGCCGTTCTCCGCCGTGTCGACCAGGCCGGTCAGCGCCCGCACCGCGGCCACTTGCGACGCCGCCTCGGGGCGAGCCGTTGCGCCACCGAAGGCTTTGCTGAATGCTCGCCAGCCCGCGTCGATGTGCTCGATTCTCGATGATGCGACCGCCTCGCTGCGCAGCAGGAACTCACGCAGGGGAGCCAGGTCACCGTGGCCAGCTTCGAGATGGGTCACCGCGATCGCCGCTGCCTCGCTGGCCGATGTCGTTCGCCTGGTGGCGAAATCGAGGTCGGCGATGCGCGGTGGGATCGACACCCCGACCTGTTCGGGCAGAGGGCCCACCCGCGCGCCGCGCGCCGTCCACTGTCGCTGTTCGACCTGGTGCGCTGGCCAATTCATCGGTTCTTGCAATACTTTCTGCTATCGAAACGCCACCAGCTTGCGAATTACTCGCGTTTTCCGGCTGGAACGAGAGTAACTAGTTCACTACTCGCGCGGTGAGAATCAGGTGAGATCGGCGGCCGCGTTGGCCCGAGCTCGGTCGACGGCTTGCCCGATGCCCTCGGTGAAGGCGTCACCGTGGCCGGGGAGGACCAGGTCGGCGGCAAGTGATTCGAGGGCTTCGAGGGCTGCCAAGGTTTCCGGGGTCGAGTGGTTGAAGAAGTCGGGGAGTAGTTGGGGGCCTTGGATTTTCGACGTGGGATGGGCGGTAACCAGTGTGTCGCCGGTGGCTACCGCTCCCGCGTTCGGCAGGTAGAAGGCGCTGTGCCCGGAGGTGTGGCCGGGGGAGGGGATCGGGATCGGATTGCCGGGGAAGTCCAGTGCGCCTTCGGTGGGGAAGGGCCGGATATGAGGGACCGGGTTCTTGCGAAGACCGCCGGCGGCGGTGATGCGGGCTGCCCAGCCGATCGTGTCGAGGTCGGTGAGGCGTTTGATCACATCGAGCGGGGTGGCGGATTCGTGGACCTCGCCACGGGCGTGGGCGACTTCGATTTCGCTGGTGTAGACCGGGATCGCGTAGTGACGGTGCAGGTGGTTCAGTGCGCCGACGTGGTCCAGGTGGGCATGGGTCAGCAGAATCGCCTTGATGTCTTCGGGGCGGTGGCCCAGGGCTCGGATCGACTTCTCGATGGTGGCGGCGTCGCCGTGCCAGCCTGCGTCGATGAGCGTCAGATCGCGGCCGTCGCGGAGCAGGACCATGTTCACATGGGTGCCCGCGATGGTGAAGATATTGTCGGCTACCTGCTGGTGACGCATGGGTCCCTCTCCGGAGCAATGGATTTCGACCCTACCGGCGGGCAGGCCACCGGCAGGGTCGAGTCGCATCACCAGATTGTCACGCGCTCCTCGGGCTTCAGGAACAGCTTGTCGTCGGGGGTCACGTCGAAGGCTTCGTAGAAGCTGTCGATATTGCGGATCACCGCGTTGCAGCGAAACTCCGGCGGGGAGTGCGGGTCGACGGCGAGACGGCGGATGGCCTCCTCGGTGCGAGCCTTGGTGCGCCAGACCTGCGCCCAGCCGTAGAAGACGCGCTGCAGCCCGGTGAGGCCGTCGATGACCGGGGGTTCCTTGCCGTCGAGCGAAATCCTGTAGGCGGCGAGGGCGATGGACAGCCCGCCCAGATCGCCGATGTTCTCGCCGATGGTGAACTCGCCGTTCACGGTGTGCTCGTCGTCGAGTTCGGCGGGGGAGAGCACGTTGTACTGGTCGATCAGGGCCTTGGTGCGCTTGCCGAACTCGGCGCGGTCCTCGTCGGTCCACCAGTCCTGCATGTTGCCGTCGCCGTCGTACTTGGCGCCCTGGTCGTCGAAACCGTGACCGATCTCGTGGCCGATCACCGCTCCGATCCCGCCGTAGTTGGCGGCGTCGTCGGCGTTCATGTCGAAGAACGGCGGCTGCAGGATCGCCGCGGGGAACACGATCTCGTTCATGCCGGGGTTGTAGTAGGCGTTCACCGTCTGCGGGGTCATGAACCATTCGCCGCGATCTACCTCACCACCCAGTTTGCCCAGGTCGCGATCGTGGTCGGCGGCGTGGCCACGGCGGTAGTTGCCGACCAGGTCTCCTGCGTCGATCTCGACCGCCGAGTAGTCACGCCAGGTGTCGGGGTAGCCGATCTTGGGGGTGAACTTCTCCAGCTTGGTGAGCGCGGCGGCGCGGGTGTCGGGGCCCATCCACTCGAGGTCGGCGATATTGCGCCGGTAGGCCTCCTGCAGGTTTGCCACCAACTCGACCATGCGGGCCTTGGCCTGCGGCGGAAAGTGCCGGGCCACATACAGTTTGCCGACCGCTTCGCCGAGCAGTTCCTGCACCAGCGACACCCCGCGCTTCCAGCGCTCGCGGTTCTCCTCGGCACCGGTGAGGGTGCGGCCGTAGAAGTCGAAGTACTCCTCGACGATCTCGTCGGTGAGGAATCCGGCGCGCGCGTGCAGCACCTGCCACGCCGCCCACGCCTGCCAATCCGCTCGCGGCACCTCGGCCCACGCGGTGGCGAAGGCGCGCAGGTAGTCGGGCTGTCGGACGACGAGCTCGGCGAACAGATCCTCGCCGTCACGGTCGAGACCGGTGGCGACGCCTGATACCCATGCGGCCCAGTCGAATTCCGGGTGCTCGGCGACCAGGTCGGCGAAGGTCGTGAGGTTGTAGCTCTTTTCGGCATCGCGGCGCCGCACCACATCCCAATGGCCCGCGGCGAGTGTGCGTTCCAGCTCGAACACGCGGCGGGCGGCGTCGGCCGGGTCCACGGGGAGCAGGCCGTCCAAGGACGCGTCGGCGGCGGCGATGGTGAACATCTTGGTGATGTGCGCGAGGTAGGCGTCGCGGATCGGCGCGAACTCCTCGGCGCGGTAGTAGGACTCGTCGGGCAGCCCGATGCCCGACTGGGTCGCGTGCACCAGGTACCGGGTGGAGTTCTTGTCGTCGGTGTCGACGTAGTAGGCGAGCGCACCACGAACTCCCGTGCGCTGCAAGCGTCCGAGCAGCGCGGCGAACGCGCTCGGGTCGGCGACCTCGGCGATCGCGCGCAGCTCGTCGGCGATCGGGGAGAACCCGGCCGCCGCGACCACATCGGTGGCCATGAAGCTCGAGAACAGATCCCCGATCTTGCGGGCATCGGCATCGTCGGCCGCACCGGAGGCACTGTCGGTGATGATCGCCTGCACATCGAGCTCGGCCTGGTCGTAGAGCGTGCGGAACGCACCGTCGACGGCCCGGTCGGCCGGAATCTCGTACCCGGCCAACCACTGCCCGTTGACATGCGCGAACAGATCGTCCTGCACCCGCACATCCTGATCGCGGAAGGACAGATCAATACCGGAGGGAGCACTCAGATCAGAAGTCACGCTCCCCAGTATGCCGAAACACCGGTGGTCGGCGACGTGGTCTTACACGCAGGCGAACTCGTCGTCTCGGACGCCGGCTACGAAGGCTTCCCATTCGGGCGCGGTGAAGTGGAGGAGAACGTCTTCGTGGCGGAGGGTGGTCGAACCGTCGGGGGAGGTGTGGGCGACGAGGTCGGGGTGGCGGCGCGCGGTCTGGAGGTAGTGCAGGAAGGCTGTCCACAGGGGGGCGTCGACGGTGATGATGGGCTCGTCCAAGCCGGTGTTCATCGTGTTGCGGCGGAATTTGCTGTCTCGTACCTGGACAGTGTTTCCATCGAAACGAACCTCGACACATTGGTTGCCGTTATTGGAGTGCGACGAGCTGAACCAGCCGTGTTCGGCCGGGCGGCGACGAGCGGTGGTGGACATACCTCGAATCTTACACGCTTGCATACTCCCTGATCAGGGCGAGAGATTCGGTGCGAGAAAGAGATTGCTCGCGGGCACGCACGTAGGCGAAGCCGAGATCGCGGACCTGTTCGGCATCGTCGACATGACCGCCGAACACCGCGCTCTCTGCCCAGGCGAAGGTCGGTAGCTGATCGCTTGCGAAGTCGAGCAGATGGAAGCTGGAACCGCCGAGCACGGCTCCTTCGGGCGCACTGAACGGGATGACGCGCACGTCGACGGTGTCGAGCTCACGCACCAGCGTGACCAGGTGACGCAACTGCTCACGCAACACCGCACTACCGCCGGTCTGCTGACGAAGAGTGGCCTCGCCGAGTACGGCGGTGAGTTCGAGCGGATCGGGTTCGCGCAGCCGCCGCTGACGGCGTAGTCGTATAGAGACTAATTGGTCCACCTGCACCGGGCGGATCATCACATCGGCGCTGATCAGCGCCCGCGCGTACGCCTCGGTTTGCAACAGCCCCGGCACGATCATGCTGTCGTAGCTGCGGATACTCTCCGCACCCGCCTCCATCCCGTACAACCGCTGCAATTCGGGACCGATCAGAGCCGAGGAGGCCGTCGTCCACCAGCCGCGTTGCTTGCTCGCCTCGAGCAGGGCGAGCAGTTCGCGGCGTTCGTCGGGCGTGACGTCGAGAACGTCGAGGACCGGCTCGATCGTGGTGCGGGTGAGCACCCGCCTGCCCTTCTCGACATGGGACCAATTGGCGGGAGTGAACCCGACGCGGCGGGCGAACCCGGCCGAATCGAACCCGCGCTGCTCGCGCAGTTCACGAAGGCGCAGGACGAGTTCCCACCGTGCGACAGTCGGCGAAACGGGAGCCATGGGCGAATATCGTACGCTGATCGACACGCTAGCTACTGACTATTGTCAGCGCGGTTGTGCGGCTATAGGCTGTCCGGAACGGTCTTTTTCTCTCATGTCCTGCCGTTATGAAAAAGTTTCCCGCGCCACCGGGCCTTGATGGTCCACCCCTTACCGAGATTCGCCCAGAGCGAGCGAACTCCCAGCTACATCGAGCCACCGTCGACAGAGACGAGGTCGTGATGAGCACGTTGCACACTGATGAGGACAAGGGCGGGTATACGGCGGCCGAGGAGTACTCGGCCACCCAGGACGCTTTGGCGCGCTGTCGCCACTACCGCAAGCACCATGGCCTCTACGGCGTCGTCGACGCCGCACTGGGGCGGATCGTGCTCGAGATCGGCGCGGTCGGCGCGGTGGTGATGCCGTCCACGCTGGGCGAACGGGTCCGCGGGCTGCTCGTCACGCGCGGCCTGCGCTGCGGGCCGATCATCGCCCATCCACGGTCCGGTCGCTGGACCTTCCTCACCGGGCCGGTCGACAACTCCTACCTCGACACCGTGCTGTTCGCCGAGCTGTTCCGGGTGTGCGCCTCGGTCGCCTTACCGGGCAGCGACATCGTGCTGCCGTCGCCGGCCGACGAGCGCAGTGGATACCGCACCTGGATGCAGGCGCCCGACGGTGATTTCCGGCCGGATTTCGCGGCGATCGTCGCCGTGACCCGGACCAACGCCAAGTCGGCGACCTTGGCGCGCCAGCCGGGTTCGGCCTGAGTTCACCCGCCGCCGAGGCGCGCGTGCATCTCCCAGACCAGCACCTCGGCATCGCCGTGCGGACGGATCAACTGGCCGCCGGATCGGGTCAGCCGGATCGCGTCGCCCTGGGACAGGGTGCCGAGTCCCTCGACGTCGATCTCGCCGCGCGCGACGAAGACATGCAGGTAAGGCGCATCGGGAAGAGTCACACCGGGGCTGTCGGAGGTCATCCTGGCGACGTGCATGGCGGCGTGTGAGGAGTTGATCGCGATGGCGGTGCGGTCGCGATAGCGAGGTAGGCCCGACGCGACCGTCACCAGGTCGCCGCGTGCGAGTTCGTCATCGATCTCGAGTTGCTGGTAGCCGGGGTCGACGCCGGGCTCGTCGGGGACCACCCACATCTGCACGAAATGCACGGGCTCGTCGTGGGATCTGCCGTCCAGGCGCCACGAATCGTTCTTCTCGGAGTGCTGGATGCCGGTGCCCGCGCTCATCCGCTGGGCCAGACCCGGGTAGATGACGCCGTTGTGTCCGAGCGAATCCTGGTGCACGAGGCTGCCGCCGAGCACCCAGGTGACGATTTCCATGTCTCGATGCGGATGCGTGTCGAAGCCCTCGCCGGGCAGCACCACGTCCTCGTTGTTCACCAGCAACAGCCCGTGATGGGTGTTGTCCGGGTCGTAGTGCTCGCCGAACGAGAACGAATGCTTGGAGTCGAGCCACGGGATCCGCGTCTTCATCCGGTCGCCACCGCGGTGTAGTTCTAACCGCGGGGGTGTCGTCGATGGGGGCGTCACAGTTCAATTCTGGCACCAATCGCGGCGATGTACCGCTCACGGTGTGCGTGGTCCTCGGGCCGGTTCGCCGTGGCACTAGGGTCATGGCGTGTCGACTCATCCCTCTGACGGCTCGAATACGGCGGATGAGCAGCCGATCTCGATGAGACATCTGCTTCGCGACACCCGCGAGGTGATCCGTCGAAACCCGCGGATGCCGCGCCTCGCCCTGCTGCGCCTGGCCGCGCAGTTCGGTGACGGGATGTTCCAGGCTGCCCTGTCGGGAGCGATCCTGTTCAATCCGGAACGCGAGACCGATCCGCTGGCCATCGCCGCGGGTTTCGCGGTACTGCTGCTGCCGTATTCGGTGCTCGGGCCGTACGCGGGCGCGCTGCTGGATCGATGGGATCGGCGCAATGTGCTGCTGGTCGCGAGTGCGGCGCGGGCGATGTTGATCGCCACGGCCGCGATCACCTTGTTCGTCGGGGTGGGGGAGACGCCGCTGCTGGTGCTGGCCTTGGCGACGGTGGGGATCAGCAGGTTCGTGCTGGCCGGTGTGTCGGCGGCGCTGCCGCGAGTGCTCGAACAGCGCTGTCTGGTTCCGATGAACTCGGTGCTGGCGACGGTGGCCTCGGTGTGTGCCGGCATCGGCGCGGCGACATCGGTGTCGGTGATCGCGCTGATCGGCGCGGGTGACGCGGCCTCGTCGGCGGCGGTGGCACTCAGTGGCATCGGCTCCTTGGTCGGCGTGGTGCTGGCCTACGGATTCCGCCCGCATGTGCTCGGGCCGGATCGCGGTTCGGCCGAGACCGAGACCGCCGTGCACGCCATCGCGACCGGTCTGCGCACCGGCGCGCGGGCGGTCTGGCATTCGGCGCAGGTGACGACGGCGATGATCGGAATCGGCGCGCATCGCATCGTGTTCGGGATGAACACACTGATCATGGTCCTGGTGCTGCGTCAGCCGACCGGCAGCGACGAGATGAGCGGCGGGTTGGTCGGCTTCGGGGTCGCGATCGGGTTCGCGGCGGCGGGGATGCTGGTAGCCGCGATCGGCGCGCCGATCCTGATCCCGCGTCTCGGCAGACCGCGCACCGTGCTGCTCGGACTCATGACGGCGGTGATCGTGCAGCTCACGCTGGTGACACCGATCGCGCTGGCGACCGGCCCGGCCGTCGACGATGCGCACCGGCTGCTGCTGATCGGCGCGTTCGGGCTCGGCCTCGCCGGTCAGACGATCAAGCTGACCGGCGACGCGAGCATGCAGATCGACATCGTCGACGATCAGCGCGGGCAGGTATTCGCCCTGCAGGACACGGTTTTCAACGTCTGCTTCGTCTTGGCGATCGCGGTGACCGCGCTGGTGATTCCGGCCGACGGACGCTCCATCGGGGTCGTGCTGGCCGGCGCCGGGGTCTATGTGCTCGGCATCGCGGCCATCGCGCTCAATTCCCGTCGAGCCGGGGTGGGCCCAGCTGAACTCCGGGGATAGCCGAACACGCCTATGGCAGTACGCCATCGTCGCCGTTGCTGAGGGCGCCCGCGGGTTCCTGCGCGAGGACCGTGCGGTGGTCGACGGTCGACAGCGGGATGTCGGGGAGGAAAGCGTCGTAGTCGATGCCGGAGTCGTAGTCGACCCAGAGGGTGTCGACGACGCTCGTGTCGGCCAGTTCGTCGTGGCTCGACCAGTGGTGCACGACCGCGTCGCCGGTTCCGAAGACGTACTCGATTTCGCTCACATCTGCTTGGACGCACGGCAACAGCGATCGGTTCCGGTAAGTTCTCACAAGATCACAGGTGTTCCTCGCCGACACCGATTCCAGGGAGCCAGATGCGCGCAAGACCGGTATCGCACGGAACTGCCGCCGTGGGTGTGGCACTGTCCGCGATCCTCGCTGTTCCCGCGCAGGCGGGACCGTTGCCCTGGCTGCCGCCGCCGGTGAATATCTGCGGGGAAACGGGATTCGACCCGGTCAACCGGCTGCCCGACCCGGCCGCGCCGCCCGCGCCGATCCTGCCGCCGAGCATCGATATCCCGATCTGGGTGCCGCAGCTGACGCCGGTCCCGATTCCCGACCCGCCGCACGACAACACGCGCGTGGCACAGGTTCCGCTGCCCTCGGATCCGTGCCGCAATCCGTGCCCGGAGGTACGGGACACGCCGGAACCGGAACCGGAAAGTACCGACGAGACAACGTCGACCGGTTCGGCGGTCGCGTTGCCGCGGATCAGAATCAATCCGGAGATCGAGCCCATCCCGATCCCGGTACCCGGCGGCGCGGGCGAGCCGGCCCAGGAAGCACCCGAGCCGGTGGTCCGGCCGATCGAGCGGGGCCCGCTGGGCGCGCCGGTCATGCCGGCGAAGGTGGAGTCCGTGCGGCTCGTCGACCAGGTCACCGGGCACGGCTCGGCCAACCGGACCGATATGCGCTGGCAGGTCGACGGCACCGACCTCGGGCTGTTCTGGGAAACCGAACCGGGCAAGGTGGCCATGGTTTTCGGCGACACCTTCGGCGAGGGCTGGGCTTACGGCGGCGCGGGCTCCGATTCCGCCGACTGGCGATCGAATGTGCTCGCCTACAGCACCGACAAGGATCTGAGCGACGGGATCACCATCGACTCGATGGTGCAGGACAGCGCCTGTCACGCCGCCGAGCTCCTCGGCAGCCGCAAGATCAGGAACTGGGAGACCACCACGATCCCGACCTCGGGATTCGCGCTCGGCAAACGGCAGTTCATGAGCTACATGTCGGTGAACCACTGGTCGAAGATCCCCGGCATGTGGATGACGAACTACGGCGGACTGGCCTACTCCGACGACGGCGGCTCGACCTGGACCAAAGATCAGCATGCCCGCTGGGAGAACATGTTCGGGCTCGGACAATTCCAGGTGGCGGCGATGGTGCCGCACGGCGACTACGTCTACATGTTCGGCACGCCCAACGGCCGGATCGGGATGATCGGCCTGGCCAGGGTGCGCAAGGCCGACGTGCTCAACAAGACGGCCTATCAGTACTGGGTGGACGGTAATTGGGCTCCGGCGGCCCAGAATTCGGCGACACCGCTCGTGCAAGGCACCGCCAGTGAGCTGTCGGTGCGGTACGACGAGGAGAGCCGGCAGTGGCAGATGGTCTATCTCGACTCGGCCGCGGGCCAGATCGTGCTGCGGACCGCGGGCCGGCCGCAGGGCGCGTGGACATCGACGGTGCCGCTGGTATCCACCGAGATGTATCCGAAGGCGTACGGCGGTTTCATCCATCCGTGGTCGACCGCGCAGGATCTGTACTTCACGATGTCGGCGTGGGACAGCTACAACGTGTATCTCATGCACGCACGGTTGAATCCGCCACGCTGATCGCCGGTGCCGCCACGAACACCAGTTTTTCTCCCGGGCGAGCCTGCGCGACACGGTCGACATCGGTATCGAGGACGACGGCGATCACCGGGTAGCCGCCCGTGATCGGGTGGTCGGCCAGGAACACCACCGGCTGACCACTCGGCGGCACCTGCACCGATCCCAACGCGACGCCCTCCGAGGGCAATTCGCGCGTGACCGAACGCACCAGCGGCGGTCCGACGAGGCGATCCAGGCGCGCGCCGACCCGGTCGGTATCGGAAGAAACGATCCAGGAACCACGGAACAGCTGGTCGGGATCGGTGAACCAATCGGCGCGCGGGCCCGGACACGCCCGGATCGTGAGTAGTTCCGGTTGCCGCGGAACCGGCGCGAACTCTACGGTCGGAAGGGTGCGCGGCGGGGGCCCGACCGGTAACTGCGTGCCGATTGCCAGCGGGTCGGGGCCGATGCCGGACAACGTGTCGCGACTGCGCGAGCCGAGCACCTTGGCCACATCGATGCCGCCGCGCACCGCCACATAACTGCGCAGACCGGTGCTCGCCGAGCCCAATCGCAGCACCTGGCCCTCGTCGAGTTCGAGCACGCTGGCATGTCCGACCGGAGTGCCGTCGACGGTGGCGGGGGCGGGCGAACCGGTGACCGCGACAGTGAGGTGACCGTCGGCGCGCAGGGCGAGGCCGCCCAGCAGTACTTCGATGGCGGCGAAATTCTCCGGATTGCCGACCAGCCGGTTCGCCAGCCGCAGTGACCCGCGGTCGGCCGCGCCCGCCTGACCGACGCCGGAATCGAACCAGCCCTGTCTACCCAGGTCCTGCACCGTCGCGAGCGGCCCCACCCGCTCGATAAAGATCAGCATGCGATCTCTCCCCGATTCGCTGTCGAGGCGGCACACCATTGAGCAGCCATTGTTTTCCGCCGAAGCGGCTATTCCTCGGAAGCGACGAATCTGACCGCCGAACCCGCCCGCACCAGCGCGGGTGGATCTCGGTCCACCGCCCACATTCGCAGATCGGTGGTGCCGATCACTTGCCATCCGCCCGGTGTGCCGCGCGGATACACCGCCGAATATCCGCCCGCGAGTGCCACCGCGCCCGCCGGGATGGCCGTGCGGGCGTTGGTACGACGCGGCACCGCGAGCCTGCCGTCAGGCGAGGTGAGGTAGCCGAAACCGGGTGCGAAGCCCACGAACGCGCACCGCCAGACGGTGCCGGTGTGCGCCGCGATCACCGCCGGGATCGACAGGTCGAGCAGCCGGGCCACCTCGGGCAGATCCGCGCCGTCGTAGCGAACGGGAATCTCCACGACCGACTCCGTATCGGGCACTGTTCCACGGGAAACATCCGGCGAATCCGCTTGCGGTGGCTCGTGATCGAGCCGGTCGAGCAGCGCGACGAGTTCCCGGCGGACCTGCACGCCGTAGCTCACCGAATGCATGGTGACCAGCACGGTTTCCGCCGCGGGCAGCACATCCTCGACGCCGGCGATCGCGTGCACGCGCAGCGCCGAGGCAAGGCGCTGCACCGGGCGCGGATCGTCGAGGGTGATGAGCACGGCGCGGTCACCCGCGGGTCGGATCCGCGCGTTCCAATCGATGTCCATCGTGCCTCCCACCCCTCAGCTGAACGGCTCCACCGGTATTCCGGCTTCGTCGAGCGCTCCCCGAATCCGGCGAGCCATCTCGACGGCCGCCGGAGAGTCGCCGTGGACGCACACGCTGGCCACGGACACGGCGACCGTACCGGGACCGTCTACGGTACGCGCGGTCCCCGACAGCGCAAGAGTTGTCGCCTGCGCCACGGCGTCGTCGGCCGACAGCACCGCCCCGGCAACTCCGCGCGGGGCCAGCGAACCTGTTGCAGTGTAGGCCCGGTCGGCGAATCCCTCACCGACGAAACGCACGCGCTGCGCGGCACGTTCCAGTTCGGTGCCCGCCGGACCGAGCAGCGTGAGGCCCGGTTCTGCCTCGGCCACCGCGGCGACAAGGGCCTCGGCGAGCAGACGATCGCGCGCGGCCGCGTGATAGAGGGCGCCGTGCGGTTTCACATAGCGCACCCGATCGCCCGCGGCCCGCGCGAAGGCGGCGAGGGCGCCGATCTGATAGAGCACCTCATCGCGCAGATCGGCCGGGGCGATGGCGACATCGCGGCGGCCGAAACCCACCAGATCGCGATAGCCGACATGCGCGCCGATCCGCACACCCTTGGCCACCGCCAGTTCGCAGGTGCGGCGCATGATGGTCGGGTCGCCGGCGTGGAATCCACACGCGATATTCGCGCTGGTCACGATGTCGAGCATGGCGGCGTCGTCACCCATCCGCCACGGGCCGAAGCCTTCGCCCAGATCACTGTTCAGGTCCAGCGGCATGTGCTGCCCTCCGGTCTTCGCGGGTCACTCGCCGGGTATGTACCCCGGTAATTCGAGCATGAACGCACAGATTCATACCGTTATCACCGAGGGCGTGGTTCAGCAGGCGTACACGCGGACCTCGGTGGCCTTCACCGCGAAGTGCACCCGCGCACCGACGGTGAGCTGGAGTTGGGCGACGGCGGCCGGGGTCAGGTCGGCACACAGGCCGGGCGCCCGCGGTGCGTCACCGCGGACTCGGACGATGCCGCCGCGGTCGGTGATCTCCGCGATGTCGACGGTGAAGACGTTGCGTGGGCTGCCGCCCGGCCGGGTGCGGAACACCGACACCGCGGCCGGGGAGAACACCGCGGCAGCCCGGGCGCCGGGGACGAAATCGCCGACGACGCAGCCGTCGACGCCGAGGTCTTCGACGAGCACGGTCCCGAAGGTCGGGGCCGGATCGCCGAGGTGCGTCCGCGGCATCGGCGGTTCGCCTGCGCCTGAACTCGGCTGATCCCAGGACCGATCCTCGGCCGGCAGCGCTGACTCGACGCCGGTGCCGCGCAGGAGGTTGAGGCCGGCGATGCGGGCGGCGAAGGGGTTGCGAGGGTGCGACATCACCTCGGCGACCGGACCGGATTCGACGACGCGGCCTGCCTGAAGGACGACGAGGCGGTCGGCGAGGGTGATGGCGTCGATGATGTCGTGGGTGACCAGGACGGCGCAGCGTGGGTGGTCGCGGCCCGGTTCGTCGCGCAGGACGCGGCGCAGCAGGGTGCGCATAGCCGGGGCTACGTCTACGTCGAGGGCTGACATGGGTTCGTCGAGGAGCAGCAGGTCGGGGTCGACGGCGAGGGCGCGGGCCAGGGCGACGCGCTGGGCTTGGCCGCCGGAGAGTGCGCCGGGGTGGCGGTCGGCGAGGTCGGTGGCGTCGACCGCTGTCAGCCAGTCGGTGGCGATTCTTCGCGCGGCGGAGTTCTTCGCGCCGCGGCTGCGTGGGCCGAAGGCGACGTTGTCGAGCACGCTGAGATGGGGGAACAGCAGTGGATCCTGGGCGAGGAGGGAGACCGCGCGTCGATGTGGGGGGAGCGCGATGCCTTTCGCCGAGTCGGTGAGCGTGCGGTCGCCGAGTCGTACATGTCCTTCGTCGGGAACGATCAGCCCGGCGATCACCTGTAAGAGACTGGACTTACCCGCGCCGTTCGGACCGAGCACGGCCAGGACTTCGCCGGGGGCGACGTCGATCCGCAGGTCGAGATCGCGGGCGGCGATCCGCGCTGAGACCGAGAGCCCGGTCGAATCCCTGGTCACTTCGCACCGCCGATCATCGGCGCGTCACCGGTCGTCCGGGTGCCGGCGCTGCGGAGTTGTGTGCCGGGGATCGGACTGGTGCGACGGTAGGCGAGCAGGACTATCAGGACGGCGACGATGATCAGCACCACCGAGAGCGCGACGGCCGCATCGGGATCGGCTTCGCGCTGGAGGTAGATCTCCAATGGCAGGGTGCGGGTACGCCCCTGCAGGCTGCCTGCGAAGGTGAGCGTGGCGCCGAACTCGCCGAGCGCGCGGGCGAAGGCGAGGACCGCGCCGGAGATCAGGGCGGGGCGAAGCAGGGGCAGGGTGATCCGCCACCAGACCGTGCTCGGGCTCGCACCGAGCGTCGCGGCGATCTGCTCGTAGCGACTACCCGCCGTCCGCAACGCCCCCTCGATCGTGAGCACCAGAAAAGGCAGTGCCACAAAGGTTTGCGCCAGGACCACCGCGGTCGTGCTGAACGCGATATGAATTCCGGCCGCCTCCAGATGTTCGCCCAACAGCCCACGCCGACCGAACACGTAGAGCAGCGCGATACCACCGACCACCGGCGGTAATACCAAGGGCAGCAACACCAGTGCCCGAAGTACCGGCAGCCCACGCCATCGAGCCCGTGCCAGCACCGCGGCCATCGGCACCCCGAACACCACACACAACGCGGTGCTCGTCGTCGCCGTTCGTAGGCTCAACCACAATGCTTCCCTTGATGCTTCGGTAGTCACGAGTTCGACGAATCGCCCCCACTCGACCCCCCAGGCCAACGCCGCCAGCGGAAGCACCACCAGCGCGAACCCGACTACGGCGGGCACCAGCAACCACCGGGGCAGCCCGGTGGTCACGCGGCGCCGACCGTCACCGATCACGGCGCACCGAACCCCGCGGCGGCAAGGGCTGCTCGGCCGGTGGGCCCGGTGACCAAATCGGAGAACTTCCGCGCGTTCGCGGCCTGCTTCGAATCCGCCACCACCGCAATCGGATACGTGTTCACCGCAGCCGCCGCCTCGGGTACCGCGACGGTGCTCACCTTCGCGCCCGCCCCCGACGCGTCGGTGACGTAGACCAACCCGGCGTCGGCTTGTCCGGAGGTCACCTTGGTGAGGACGTCGGCCACCGAGGATTCCTCGCTCACGGGACGCAGCGTGGTACCCGCGGCATCGGCGACCTTCTTCGTTGCCCGGCCACACGGGACCTGGGGGGCGCAGACGACCAGGGTGGCGTCAGCGAGGTCGTTGATCCCGTTGATGCCCTTGGGGTTTCCCGCAGCGGTGACCAGTGTGAGGACATTGGTGGCGAAAGTGGTGGGCGTAGCGGTGATCCGACCACTGTGGACCGCCTTGTCCATGGTCGGCTGGTCGGCCGACGCGAAAACATCGGCGGGAGCACCGGCTTGGAGTTGCGCGGCCAGGTCGGACGATCCCGCGAACGAGAACTGCACGTCCACATCAGGATTGGCTGACTCGAAGTCCTTCTCCAGATCGGTGAAGACGCTCTTCAACGAGGCCGCGGCGAACACCGTCAGCGTGGATTTCTCTGTGTCGCCACTGTTCTCACCCCCACAGCCGCTGGCCGCGAGCACCACCAGCGCGGCACCGACCGCGACCCGGCGGATCATTCGGCGGCCTTTTCGACCACCACGGTCGTGGCCTTCACGCTCGCCAGCGCGACGCTGCCCGGCTCGAGCCCCAGCTCGCGTACCGATTCGCTGCTCATCAGCGAGACCACCGTGAAAGGACCGCATTGCATCTCCACCTGTGCCATCACCGTGTCCGACACGACGCGGGTGACCAGACCGGGGAACCGATTGCGTGCCGAGCTGGCACTACCCACCTGGGTATGTGGCGTGCGCGCCTGGTCGACGGCGTGTTCGGCGAGCTCCCTGCCGTCCAGCACCAGGCGGCCCGCGGCATCCTTGGTCGCCGTCAGCGCGCCCGTATCGATCCAGCGACGCACCGTGTCGTCGCTGACGCCGAGCAGATCGGCCGCTTCCTTGATTCGCAGTTTCGCCACGCGATCAGGATAGTTCCGCAGATTCGGACATAACAAGAAAACAACTCCGCACCTTCGGAAAGAACAGGTCGTGATATCCCATAATCGGGTCACACTTCATGGCCACCGACGATTCGGCCAAGTACGCTCATAGCCATCATGGCCACGTATTTCGATCCGAAGTCCTGGTCACTGGCGGGCGCTGTCGATATGGGCAAACGCCTGCTCGACCCGTCTTGGATCGACCAGTGGCTCGGCTTCACCACGTCCTGGGCCGATCCCGTCGCCGACCTGGGCTCCGGCACCGTCACCGCGCTCATGCCCGATGTGCTGATGACCGTGCTCAGCGAGGGCATCCTCAGCCGTTTCGGCGGTCAGGAGATCAGCGCCACGCTGCTCGAGCACGACCTCACCGCCACCCTCGACTCGTTCAAGCTGCGCAGACGCGGCGCTCACTTCCAGAGCAAGACGGTGCTGTCGAACCTGGTGTGGGACTCGCACCCCTTCGACACGGTCACCGTGGTCGCGCACGGCGTGCGGCTGATTCCCGGTGTGCCGACCAAGGTCCGGGTTCAGCAACTCGACATCGAGGGCACCATCGGGATCGGCGCGATGGCCGAATGGGTGGACGCCCAGAACCTGGACTGGCGGGTGCGGCTCGACGAACGCGGACACATCGTCGCGACGCATCGCACGCGCAAGATGCGGGCGGTCGTCGACGGGCAGGTCTACGACAACCTGCTCACCCTCGACATCCGCAGGGCCAGTTGGTACGGCATCCGGCTCCCCAAACGGGTCATCCCCGCGCCCGCGCTGCTGCTCGACGACCTACCCAACCGGGCGAGCATTTCCTACGCGCACCGTCGCGGCGACGTGGTGAAATTCCGGCTCGAATTGCCGGAGATTACCGGCTCGTTCGACCTGACCCAGATCCGCGACGCCATCATCGCGGGCACGACACTGATCGTCTTCTGATCAGTTCTGCTGGGCTCAGTTCTGCTGGGCCCACCACGCTTGGAGGGCCGCTTCGGCCTCTTCCCGCGTCATCGGACCGCGGTCGAGGCGCAGGTCTTTCAGGTACTTCCACGCTTTACCCACCTGCGGACCCGGCGGCAGCCCGAGCAATTCCATGATCGCGTTGCCGTCCAGGTCGGGTCGCACCCGGGCCAGATCCTCCTGCTCGCGCAGGGTCGCGATCCGCTCTTCCAGCTCGTCATAGGTCGAGCTCAGCGCGGCGGCGCGGCGCTTGTTGCGCGTGGTGCAGTCGGCGCGCACGAGCTTGTGCAGCCGATCGAGCAGGTCGTCGGCGTCGGTGACATACCGGCGCACCGCCGAATCCGTCCACTGGCCCTTGCCGTAGCCGTGGAAACGCAGGTGCAGGAACACCAGGCGCGCAACCTCTTCGGTGAACGCCTTCGGGTACTTCAGCGCCCGCATCCGCTTGCGCACCATCTTCGCGCCGACCACCTCGTGATGGTGGAAGCTGACGCCGCCCGCCGGCTCGTTGCGCTTGGTGTCGGGCTTGCCGATGTCGTGCAGCAGCGCGGCCCAGCGCAACACCAGGTCGGGGTCGCCTTCCTCCTGGTCGATCGCCTGCTGCAGCACGGTCAGCGAATGCTGATACACGTCCTTGTGCTGGTGGTGCTCGTCGATCTCGAGCTTCATCGCGGGCACCTCCGGCAGCACCCGCTGCGCCAGACCGGTGTCGCACATGAGGTTGATGCCGTCGATCGGGTGGTCGGCGCCGATCAGCTTGTCGAGTTCGGCGCGCACCCGCTCTGCGGTGATCCGGTCGATCTGATCGGCCATCTCGACGATCGCCGCCCGCACCCGCGGCGCCACCTGGAATCCCAGTTGGGCGACGAAGCGCGCGGCCCGCAGCATGCGCAGCGGATCGTCGTCGAACGAATCCTGCGGCGCCGCAGGAGTGTCGAGCACGCCCTCGAGCAGCGCGTCGATGCCGTCGAGCGGATCGACGAATTCCAGCGACCCGTCGGCGGCGATCTTGACCGCCATCGCGTTCACCGTGAAGTCGCGGCGCACCAGGTCGCCCTCGAGGGTGTCACCGAACGTGACCTCCGGATTGCGCGAGACCCGGTCGTAGGTATCGGCGCGGAAAGTGGTGATCTCGAGCTGCTGATCGTCCTTGGCCGCACTGACCGTGCCGAACGCGAGGCCGCCCGTATCCCACAGATGGTCGGCCCACCCCCGCATCAGCTCCTGCACAACCTCCGGCCGCGCATCGGTGGTGAAGTCCAGGTCGTTGCCGAGCCGACCGAGCACCGCGTCACGCACACTGCCACCGACGAGATAGAGGGTATGCCCCCGCTCGGCGAACATCCCCCCCAACGGCGCCAAAACATCATTGAGCTGCCCCAACGTCACCGCCGCCCCCGCCAGCAGGCGAGCACGACGATCCGCCACAGCATCAGGGACAACATCGGGAGAAACCACATAGGCACTTTACCGACCCCGTCGAATCGTTTCCCCCCAGTCCACCACCGCCCTCCAACCCCCCACCCGAGCCCGCCACAACCTCACGACCAACCCCGAAGTCCCACAACCACACACCCAGCCCCAGCCACACCACCCACCCCGAAGCCCCCACAACCACACACCCAGCCACACCACYCACCCCGAAGCCCCCACAACCACACACCCAGCCA
>NZ_LMFE01000011.1:0-394780 GCF_001427185.1 Nocardia sp. Root136 | reverse complement strand
GCCGTTGCGTAGGCGACGAAGGAGCAAGCAACGGCGCCTAACCGGCGGCCCCTCAGGGCCGCGACTCGAGCGCGCCAGCGCTCCAACAAACACAGCCTCAACCCCCCTGGGACTACCGAACACCAAATCCCGCCCCCGCCCCCTCACTCGCGCCCGCACTCAATCTGCACAGCTAAGCTGGGCGAGTGTCTCCTCCGGCCGATCGCGCGAACAGTCGACGCCGCCAGCCGCGGCGGCGCGGTTCGGCGAACACTGCCGGTAAACCGCGCATGCGCACCGTCCGGGAAACCTCAGCGGGCGGGCTGGTCGTAGAAGGTCTCGACGGTCCGAAAGAGCAGCGCACCGCCGCGTTGATCGGGCGGACCGACAGAAGAGGCCGTCTCCTGTGGTCGCTACCCAAAGGCCATATCGAAGCGGGCGAGACCTCCGAGCAGACCGCGATCCGCGAAGTCGCCGAGGAAACCGGGATCGACGGCGAAGTGGTCGCCGAACTCGGCAGTATCGATTACTGGTTCGTGACCGAGGGCAGACGGGTACACAAGACCGTGCACCATTTCCTGCTGCGATGTCTCGGCGGTGAGCTGTCCGACGCCGACGTCGAAGTCACCCAGGTTGCGTGGGTTCCGTTGAGCGAGTTGGATTCCCGATTGGCCTACGCCGACGAGCGGCGGCTGGCCGAAGTGGCGAATCGATTGATCGACCGGATGGAGACCGGCAAGCGATGACGGGTGGACTGATCCGGCTGATCACGGCGGTCCTGACCATCTTGGGTTCGATGACGCTGCTGCCCGCGCACGCGCACGCTCAAACGGACGGGTCGGGAACGCCGAAGTTTCTCAAGCTCACCCTGGACGCGGTGGCGCCGGGCACGGTGACCACCGGCAGCGATCCGAAGCTGACCGTGTCGGGCACGGTCACCAATATCGGCGATCGGGTCGTCGACGATGTGAGCGTGCGAATCCAGCGCGCGGCCGCGGTGGATTCGCCGAGCGGGCTGCGCAGTTCGTTGCGCCTCGACCAGGTGAACTACGAGGTGACCGGCCCGTTCCAGGATGTGGCGCCGCAGTTGAGTCCCGGTCAGCGCAAACAGTTCTCCGTGAGCATCGCGTTGCGCGCGGGCTCGGAGGCCTCGCTCGGACTGACCGATCCCGGGGTGTATCCGCTGCTGCTCAATGTCAACGGCGAACCCGCCTACGGCACCCAGGCCAGGCTCGACGACGCGCGCTTCCTGCTGCCCGTGCTCGGGTTGCCCGGCACCGACGACGCCAACCCACCGGTGTCGACGCCGCCGGAGGCCACGCCCGTCGCGACCACGATGATCTGGCCGCTGGCCGACCGGCCGCGCATGGTCGCGGGCAAGCCGGGGGCAGTGAACGGCCAGGCCGAACTGCTCGATGACGAACTGGCGGCCTCGGTCAGCAAAGGTGGGCGTCTCGAACAGCTGGTCGCGGCGCTGGAATCGGTGGTGCCCGCGCCGGGCAAAGACAAAGGTGTGGCCGGATCGGTGTGCATCGGCATCGATCCGGACCTGGTCTCGACCGTGCAGACCATGACGCGCGGCTATCGGGTGCTGGCGAGTCCGTCGGATCCGAGCGGGGCGACCAGGGAGGGGACCGGGGCGGCGAGTGCGCTGGCCTGGCTCGACCGGTTGCGCTCGCTGGCCGGCTCGATGTGCACGGTCGCGTTGCCGTTCGCGCAGGTCGACGTGTCGGCGCTGGCCGCGGTGAACGATCCGGGACTGTCCGCGCGGGCCCTGCTCGCGCCCGCCGATGTGGTGGACTCGATCCTCGGCACGCAGTCGTTGCGCGGGGTGAGCCTGCCCGATTCGGGCAGCATCGACGATCCCGCCGGACGGTTGTTGCGCGAGCACGGATACGGAACGGCGGTGCTGGCCGGTTCGGCGGTCTCGGGTGACGGGTCGCCTGCCGATACCGACAACGCGCTCACCACCGCCCCGACCACGCTCACGCCCGATGTCGTCGTCGGAGGGGAACAGCCCGCGCCCGATGTCGTCCGGGTGCCGGATGTGAGCGTCGCCCCGCCCGTCGGCGCCGCCGCGGGAACCGATCCCGCGCTGCGCGTGACCACCTTCGATATCTGGTCGGCGACCGCGCTGGCCGCGGTGGGTTCGAATCCGCCGACGCCGTCGTTCACGCCGTCGAAGGTGCGTTTCGACGTCACCAACGACTCGCGCGCGGCCCGATTGCAGGACGCGCTCGGCGCGATGGCCTGGAGCGCGCTCAATCCGGCGCCGGACCGGCCGCGTTCGCAGCTGCTGATGCCGCCGCAGCAGTGGGGCGCCAGCCGGGAGGAGGGCGTGGCGCTGCTCAAGCAGGTCGAACTGCTCACCCGCAACAACCTCGCGAGTCCGCGCAGCTTCACCGAGCTCGTCGCCCAGGCGCCCGATCCGCGCCCGTTCGCGCTGGAGTATCTGCCGCGCGCCGCCCAGGACGCCGCGCCGGAACAGTTCATCGGACCGGTGCACGCCCAGGGCGCCCGGGTGACCGAACTGATGCGCGCACTGGTCGAACTGCCCGAATCCGAGCTCACGCCGCACGCGTTCCTGACCCCCGCGCGCGAGGATCTGCTGCGCGCGCTGAGCCTGTCCGACCGCAGGGCCGACAACGACACGCTCGCCGACCTGCACGCCCAGCGACGCATCGATCAGGCCACCCGAGAACTGGACACGATGTTCTCCTCGGTGTCGGTGCTGCCGCCGGGCGGGGTGTATACGCTGGCCTCCGAGCAGAGCCCGTTGTTGCTGGTGGCGCGCAATGAACTGCCGGTCGCCATCCGGGTGATGTTCCGGATCGAGGCACCGGCCGAGACGAACATCACCGATATCGGCGAACAGCTGCTTCCGCCGTCCGGGACCCGGTCGTTTCAGATCCCGACCGAGGTGAGCGACAGCCGTAAGCTGGTGATTCCGATCGCCCTTACCACCCCGGACGGGATAGCGCTAGGAGAGGCCACCTCGGTCTCGGTGCGCTCGAACGCCTACGGTCAGGCGCTGGCCATAATTACCGCATGTGCCGCGATACTGCTGTTGCTGCTCGCCGGGCGCCGACTGCTGCGGCGGTTCCGCGGGCAACCCGATCCCGCCGACGAAGGGTTCGCCCCGGAGACGGTCGAACGGGCGGGTCGGCTGCGACGCGCACGTCAGCGGCTGCAACGGCAGTGAACCCCCGCGCCTGACGCGCGGTCAGGGGACCATGACAGACAAGGACGAGAGTGGCACTGGTGAGCGAAACGCTCATCGGACCGGCGGGATTCGCGGGTTACGCCGGGTACAGGAGGCATGATGGGCGACGATGATTCCGCTCATCGGCGCGACCACGACGACGACCCGACCCTGCGCCGGGCCCCCAGCGCTCCGTGGGAACGTGGGATGACGGCCGGGCAAGACGCCGATCGCGACGAGGCCGTGCCGCACGTGGATCGGCGCCCTGGCGCGGCTGGTCATCGACCGGAGTTCGTCGCGCCCCGAGACGGCCGTCCGCCGGTCCGACCCGGTGATCCGGCCGTCGATCCGCATCCGATGCCGCGTCATCCCGCTGCCGGCCAGCCCGGCGCACCTCGTCATCCTGGTGTCCCCGGCGCCGAACTTCCGCCCGAGAATCCGGGTCGTGGCGGCTACCGACCCGTCGAACAGACCGGCTACCGGCCGGGATCCGCCGACCCCGGCGCACCGGCGCCGCCCTCGGCACATCGCGGCCCCCGCCCTGCCATGCCGCCGGGTCAGCCGGGCTATCGCCCTGAACCGCCGCCGCCCGGGTACCGCCCTGGACCGGACGTGCCCGCTGGACAGCGCCCAGGACCCCGACCGGGTCCGCCCCAACCACCCGCCGGCTACCGCTCCCCGGATCCGCAGCGTCCGCCGCAGGGCGAACGGCCAGGGCCGGTCCCGAACCCGCGTCAACAGCCACCCGGTCCGGCGAATCGCTCGGGTGAGTTCCCCCAGCAGCAACGTCCCGGCGGCGTGCCGCCTCAGCGCCCCGGCGGTCCTCCCGGACGCTCCGGCGAACCACCACGTCCTGCTGCTTACGGCCCCGACGGTCGGCCTGTACCTCCACCGCAACGCCGCGCACCGGGTTCCGCCGCGCGCTCGGGCGAGTTCCCACAACAGCAGCGCCCCGGGCCCGAGGGGTTCGCCCCACGGCGGCCCGGCCCGAACCCCTCGGGCGAGTTCCCCCAGCAACGACCGCTCCCGCCGCGTGGTGCGCCTTCCGGCGCCATTCCGAGACAGGATCGGCCCGATCAAGCCGGTGGACGCCGGCCGGTTGCGCCGGAGCAGGGGCGGCCTGCGCCGCCGCCGCGTGGAAGTTTCCCCGGGATGCCTGCCGCGGATCCCGCGCGGGACGGGCGTCAGGCAGGATTCGACGACCGTGGACGAGCCGTGGGCGGTCCGCCTGCTGCTGATCGGTCGGCGGAGCGGACTCAGGTCATCGCCAGGCCGAAGAAGGTGGCGGCCGAACCTGCCCACAAAGCGGGCGCCGCCCCGATGAGCGCCAACGCGAAGCTGCTCAAGGACTCGGGTTCGATCGCGGTCGCGACGCTGATCAGCCGGATCACCGGGTTCGCCAAGCAGCTGTTGTTGCTGACCGTGCTCGGTCCGGCCATCGCGAGTGCGTTCATCTCGGCGAACCTGATCCCGAACATGGTCGCCGAGCTCGTCCTCGGCGCCGTTCTCACCGCCATCGTCGTGCCGACCTTGATCCGTGCCGAGCAGGAGGACGCCGACAACGGCGCCACGTTCGTGCGCAGACTGGTGACGGCGGCCTTCACTGTGCTGTTCGTCGCCACCGTGCTGACCTTGGCGGCCGCGCCGATCCTGGCCGGTCACGTGCTCGTCTCCTCCGACGGCAAGGTGAACACGAACCTCACCGTCGCGCTCACCTACCTACTGGCGCCCGCGCTGCTCTTCTATGGCATGTCGGCGTTGTTCACCGCGATCCTCAACACCAGGCAGGCGTTCAAGCCGGGTGCGTGGGCCCCCGTGATGAACAATGTGGTCGCGTTGACGGTGCTGGCGGTCTACGCGCTGACACCCGGCGAGATCACCCTCGATCCGGTGCGGATGAGCGATCCGAAACTGCTGGTCCTCGGCCTCGGTATCACCGCGGGCGTGGCGACACAGGCACTGTGCCTGCTGCCCGCGATCCGCAGGCACGGGATCAACTTGCGGCCGCTGTGGGGAGTCGACGCGCGCCTCAAGCAGTTCGGCAAGATGGGCATCGCGATCATCCTGTACGTGCTGATCAGCCAGGTCGGACTGGTGGTCGCGAACAACGTCGCCTCCCAGGCCGACGTGGCGGGTCCCGCGATCTTCGCGAACGCATGGGCACTGTTGCAGCTGCCCTACGGCGTGATCGGGGTAACCCTGCTCACCGCCATCATGCCGAGGCTGAGCCGCAGCGCCGCCGACGACGACACCCCCGCGGTGGTCGACGACCTGTCCGTAGCCACCCGCCTCACGATGATCGCGATGATCCCGATCGTCACCTTCATGACCCTCGCGGGCCCGGAGATCGGCCAGGCGCTCTACGGCTACGCGCGATTCTCCGGGGACGCCGAACGGCTGGGCAGCGCCGTGAGCTGGTCGGCGTTCTCGCTCATCCCGTATTCGCTCGTGCTCATCCATCTGCGGGTGTTCTACGCGCGTGAGCAGGCGTGGACACCGACCTGGATCATCCTCGGCATCACGACGATCAAGATCTTGATCTCGGCCCTGGCACCGGTCATCGCCCGCGACAGCGACGACGTGGTGATCGTGCTCGGTGTCGCCACCGGCCTCGGATTCACCGCGGGCGCGGTGATCGGCGGCGTGCTGCTGCACCGCAGTCTCGGCGACTTGCGGATGGTCAATGTCGGCCGAACTGTGACCAGAGTGTTGCTCGCCTCGATCGCGGGCGGCGCGGTGATGCTGATCGTCGACACGGTGACCGGACTCGACCGGGTCTCCGGCGGCGCGGGGTCGTTGCTGCGCGTCGTCATCGATTCGGTGGTGATGTTCTCGGTGGCCTTCGGTCTGATGCGTCTGGCCGGTATTCCCGAGGTCGTCGCCATCACCGTCGCGATCTCGCGCAAGCTCGGCATCACCCCGCCCGCGCCGGATCTGGGACTCGACGACACCCCGGCAGACGACATCTACGCGACCACCGTGCTCCGCCGTCCCGACACCTATGGATTCCCCGCATACGGGCAGTCTTTGGATACCCAGACCATGGTGCTCCCCGTCATTCGACCGGGCGCTGTTGACAGCACCGGTAAAGCACAGTTCCCGTACGCTGTTCCGCAGACCGACACGGGTTTTCAGGCCGAAGGAGGACCGAGGGTGAGCGATGACGCGGTGGGCGGCGTCCCGGCCGCTGATTCTGCGGCGCGCGCGGCAGCAGGAATGTCCACCGAGGTCGGGCCCGATGCGCCGAACTCGACGGATTCCGAGCATACCGACGCGCCAGACGAAGGCGATACGCACGAAGACGGCGCGCGTTCGGCCATGCCGCCGCACGATCCGACATACGACACCGGCATGTTGCCGATTCCGCCGCAGGTGCCCCCGAGCGCCGCGGCCAACCGTGGGCAACGTGGCCCCAAACTCATCCCCGGCGCGTCCGTCGCCGGTGGCCGATACCGATTGCTGGCCGGTCACGGCGGTGCGCGTGGGCTGAAGTTCTGGCAGGCACTCGATATCAAGCTCGATCGCGAGGTCGCGCTGACCTTCGTTGACGCCGATCAGACCTCCGGCGAGAACTCCGGTCACGACGGCCCGCAGGCGGTGCTGTCGCGCACGCTGCGACTGGGCCGGATCAATGCGCCCGGCCTGGCCAGGGTCCTCGACGTGGTCCGTGGCAGCTCCGGCGGCATCGTCGTGGCCGAGTGGACCCCCGGCCGTTCGCTGCGCGAGATGGCTGAGACCGTGCCGTCCCCGGTCGGCGCGGCCAGGGCCATCAGGGCGCTCGCCTCGGCGGCCGAACTCGCCCACCGTGGCGGCGGCTCGCTGTCGATCGATCATCCCGATCGGATCCGGATCAGTGCCTCCGGCGACGCCGTCCTCGCGTTCCCCGGCACCCTCGGCGATTCCGACGCGCAAGGCGATGTCCGTGGTCTCGGCGCGATGCTCTACGCCCTGATCACCGCGCGCTGGCCGATTCGCGTCGGCGGCGTCACCGGCTCGGCGGCCACCATCGGCGGTCTGCGACTGGCCGATTTCGGGCCCGACGGCACGCCGGTGGAACCGCGGCAGATCCGGCCGGAGGTGCCGTTCGAGATCTCGGCCGTCGCGGTTCGCTCGCTGGAATCCAACAAGGGCGTGCGCACCGCTGCCACCGTGCAGCACGTGCTCGAGCAGGCCTCGGTCGTCGACCAGAAGACCGACTTCATTCCGGTCTTACGACTGGGTCAGCGGGCGGTTGCCCCCGGCGCCGATTCGCTCGCCGACCCGGAACTGCTCGCCGCCGAGCGGGAACGCTCCAAGCGGATGATGTGGATCATGGTCGCCCTCGGCGTGCTCGCGGCGCTGGTGGTCGGCGTGCTGATCTGGTGGATGGTCAGCATCTTCGCGCCCGGCGCGTCGGACAAGCCACTCGACCAGCAGATCAATATCGGGCTCACCTCGAGTGTGGCGCCGCCCGCGGCGTCCGCACCGCCCGCCGACGACCCCGCGGCACCGCCGACGAGTGTGCCGCTGCCGGTCACCGGTGCCGCGGTGTTCTCCCCGGAGGGCACTCCCGACGGCGCCGCGGCGGCGGGTGCGGTGCTCGACCAGAACGCGGCGACGGTGTGGCGCACCGATCAGTACTTCCAGCAGTTCCCCGCCCTCAAGAAGGGCGTGGGGCTGCTGGCCACGCTGCCCACACCGGCGAAGCTGACCAATGTGTCGATCACCTCGCCCTCCGCGGGGAGCACCGTCGAGATCCGCACCTCGCCCACCGAGGCGCCCACCCTCGACCAGACCCAGCTGATCGGTTCGGCCAAGCTCGGTGACGGGGTCACCGATATCGCCGTGCAGACCGATCAGGCCGCTCGTTTCGTGCTGGTCTGGATCACCGGGCTCGCCAACTCCGGCGGTCAGTTCCAGACCGCGATCGCCGACGTCCGCTTCGACGCGGCCCCTTAGTCTCACTGCGCCGTAAAACTCTCCCGCCTCCGCATCGCCGCAGGTGGTCGATCATTTCCGGGTCCATCGCCGAGCTTTGTCGAACTGCGGTCCGGTTGGTGCGTAATTGTTATCAACGATATGATCCCTGCGCGCTCTCGGTTGAGAGTTACCCAGGATTTGTCGACGTCGATCCTGGACGCCGCGTTGTGGTCAGGTGATGGATCGGCCTTGTTTCGCCGACTCGAAGTCGCCGTAACGAGCGCTGTCCAAGGGGTCAGTTTTGTCGCCGGAAGTCAACGAGCAAGTCCGCGGTGTGCCACCGCGGCAGGTCGCGTCCAGCGTCCGCTCGTTCCTCGAGAACGGCAGCGACAAGCAATTGCTGGCTGCCCACGTGCGCGGGGAACCGCACGTCTTCGCCGAACTACTACGCAGGCACTCCGACCATCTCTGGCAGACCGCGCTGCGCACCTCCTACAACCGCGAGGACGCCGCCGACTGCCTGCAGGACGCCCTGTTCTCGGCCCATCGCACCGCCGCCTCGTTCCGCGCCGAGTCCGAGGTGCGCAGCTGGCTGCACGCCATCGTGGTCAATGCCTGCCTCGACCGGATCCGGCGCAACAAGACCCGCCGTGCCGTCTCGATCCTGCCCGACACCATGCCCGAGTCGGTCGACCCGCACGACGCGTTCGCCGACTACGAGCTGTCCACCGTCGTGAGCGAGGCGCTGTTCACCCTCCCTGACGAACAGCGGTTGGCCCTGGTCATGACCGAGATGGAAGGCCGCAGCGTCGCCGAAACCGCCGCTGCGCTCGGCGTGGCGCCTGGCACGATCAAGAGCCGATGCGCCCGAGCGCGCGTACGTTTGCAAGAACGTTTGGAATTTTTCCGGGATCCAGGGAACCGGATGTAGCCGGGATGCGTCATTAACAGTGACGAGTAAGTCAGCGATGTAAATCCTGCGATCCGATATCGACAGAACAGGGGAGGTGCGAGGATGTCTCGATCCGTGCCGCAGCCTCCGTTCCCGTCGGAACTGCTGGCCGATCTGCATGCCGACAATCTCGCGCCCGAAGTGCGCGAGCAACTGTGGCCCGTGGTCCGCACCGACGTAGACGCGCTGCACTACCTGAACAAGCTCGACGAGGTGAACACCCACCTCCGCACGCTGGCCACCGACGAGCGGGTCGCCCACCGCATGCCCGACGACGTGGCCGACCGCATGTTCCGTTTCGTCGCCCAACTCGACGCGGGCGACGGGCCGACCGACCGCATCACGCCGCTCTCGGCCGCCCAGGCGCCCCCTGCCGAGCCGGTACCCACCGCCGACGAAGCTCCCGTCTCGCTCGACCGCTACCGTTCCCGGCGCCGACTGGGGCTACTCGCCGCCGCCGCGGCCACGGTGGCCGTCCTGGCGGGCGCCGGTGCCGTGTTCAGCACGTTCGACACCACCGAGGGCACCCCCACGGCCGCACCGTTCACCGAACCGGCGGCCGCCGACGAGCTCACCACCGCCGCCGCACTGCGCACACTGGGCAAACGCGACGTGATCGGCCCGCTGGCCGACGACGCCGCCCTCACCCGATGTGTGCAAGCCAACGGCATAGACCGAGCGGTGCTCGGAGCGTCGAATATCACCTTCCGTGGCTCCGACGCCGTCCTCGTCCTCGTACAGGGCGCCGAAGCTCCCACCATCACCGCACTCGTCGTCGGAACCGGTTGCACCACCGGCACCCCCGAGCAGCTGACCCTGCGCGACATCGGCTGAGAGCCGCCGGCGAACCGGCACCGAGAAGCAGCGGTGCCAGCCGCGAAGCCATCACCGGGAACAACACCGATTAGGGTGTTGTTGACCGACACGTCCCCAGATTGTTTTTTCGGAAGGGCCCCATGAGCACGCCAGTTCGCGACCTGATCATCGTCGGCTCAGGACCCGCCGGCTATACGGCAGCCGTCTACGCCGCCCGCGCGGAGCTTTCGCCGCTGGTCTTCGAAGGCACCCAGTTCGGCGGCGCCCTGATGACCACCACCGAGGTGGAGAACTTCCCCGGCTTCCGCGACGGCATCATGGGTCCCGACCTCATGGAGCAGATGCGCGACCAGGCCAAGCGTTTCGGCGCCGAGCTGCGCACCGAGGACGTCGACGCGATCGACCTGTCCGGCCCCGTGAAGAAGGTCACCGTCGGTGACGAGACCTTCGAGGCCTACGCCGTCATCCTCGCGATGGGCTCGGCCGCGCGCTACCTGAACGTGCCGGGGGAGCAGGACCTGCTCGGCCGCGGTGTGAGCGCCTGCGCCACCTGCGACGGCTTCTTCTTCAAGGGCCAGGACATCGTGGTGGTCGGCGGCGGCGACTCCGCCATGGAGGAAGCGACCTTCCTCACCAAGTTCGCCGCGAGCGTCACAATCGTGCACCGCCGTGAGGAGTTCCGTGCCTCACGGATCATGCTCGAGCGCGCCAAGGCCAACGAGAAGATCAAGTTCCGGCTCAACTCCGAGGTCGTGAAGGTCAACGGGGAGAAGAGCGTCACCAGTCTCACCCTGCGCGACACCCGCACCGGCGAGGAGTCCGAGCTCGACGCGACCGGGCTGTTCGTGGCCATCGGCCACGACCCGCGCAGCGAACTCGTCAAGGGCCAGATCGCGCTCGACGGCGAAGGCTATGTGCAGGTGACCGATCCGGGCACCGCCACCGATGTGGCAGGCGTGTTCGCTGTGGGCGACCTCGTCGACCACACCTACCGGCAGGCGATCACCGCCGCCGGCACCGGCTGCCGCGCCGCGATCGACGCCGAACGCTGGCTCGCCGAGCAGGGCGACATCACCGCCAACACGCTCGACCACGCCGACGGCCCGGCCGCCGTGCGCACCAACTGATTTCGAGTTCCACCCCTGTCGAGGAGACACCCATGGCCGAGAGTGCCAACACCATCACCGTCACCGACCAGTCCTTCGCCGATGACGTCCTGCTCAGCGAAAAGCCGGTGCTCGTCGACTTCTGGGCCGACTGGTGCGGCCCGTGCAAGATGGTCGCCCCCGTACTCGAGGAGATCGCGGGCACCCACGCCGACAAGTTGACCATCGCCAAGCTCGATACCGAGGCCAACCCCGGTATCGCCCGCGACTACCAGATCCTGTCGCTGCCCACGATGATCTTGTTCCAGGGTGGCAAGCCGGTGAAGCAGATCGTCGGCGCCAAAGGCAAGGCCGCACTACTGCGCGAGCTCGACGGCCTCATCTAACACAGAGCATCCGATAAAAGCGTCTCCTACCGGCCGACGCGCCGTAGGATGCCTGGACCCGGGATTCCCGCAAAGCGGCCCGGGTCTGAGACAATCGACGGACGCTCCGGCCGAAGGAAAGGGCTCTTACGCATGCACCGACTTCGTCACGGCGATTCAGGACCAGCCGTCGCAGAGGTTCGGAGCACCCTCGCAAGCCTCGGCTTCCTGCATCTCCCACACGTCGAATCCACTGACGGACCGGAGTATTGGAAGGACACCGAGGCGGTGTTCGACCGGCCGCTCGATTCGGCGATCCGCGCGTTCCAGCAGCAGCGCGGTCTTCTCGTCGACGGGGTGGTCGGTCCGGCCACCTACCGCGCGCTGAAGGAAGCCTCCTACCGGCTGGGTGCTCGCACATTGATCTACCAATTGTCGGCGCCGCTCTACGGTGACGACGTAGCCACCCTGCAGCGCAAGCTGCAGGACCTCGGCTTCTACGTGTACCGGGTGGACGGGCACTTCGGCCCGCACACCCACGAGGGCCTCAGCGCGTTCCAGCGCGAGATCGGCCTGTCCGCCGACGGTATCTGCGGACCCGACACCTTGCGCTCGCTGGATCTGCTCGGCGCGCGCGTCACCGGCGGCAACCCGCATCGCATCGCCGAGGAAGAAGTGGTGCATCGGGCGGGCCCGCAGCTCACCGGCAAGCGCATCGTCATCGATCCCGGATTCGGCGGCGCCGACAAGGGTTTCGCGGTGCCCACCGAATTCGGCGATGTCTTCGAGTCGGAGATCCTGTGGGATCTGGCATCCCGGCTCGAGGGCCGGATGGCCGCGACCGGCATGGAAACCTTCCTGTCCCGGCCGTGGGGCGCCAACCCCACCGATGTCGAACGCGCCGACACCTCCAACGCCTTCGATGCCGATCTGATGATCTCGCTGCGCTGCGCCACCAGTGACAACCCGTCCGCCAAGGGAGTGGCCGGTTTCTACTGGGGCAACTCGCACGGTTCGGTGTCGATGATCGGTCAGGTACTCGCCGGCTTCATCCAGCGCGAAGTGGTGGCCCGAACCTCGGTGCAGGACTGCCGGACTCATCAGCGCACCTGGGACCTGTTGCGCCTGACCAAGATGCCGACCGTCCAGGTCGACCTCGGCTATCTCACCAACGACTACGACGCCTCGGTGCTCACCAACCCGCGCATGCGCGACGTGATCGCCGAAGCGATTCTCATCTCGGTGAAGCGGCTCTATCTGCTCGGCCAGGACGACCAGCCCACCGGCACCTACACCTTCGCCGAACTATTGGCCGAAGAACTGGCTGCCGCCGACGCGGCCCCGCGCGTGTAGTTCTTCAGACAACAATGGCCCCGCGGTTTTCCGCGGGGCCATTGTTGTCGTCTCGGGTCAGTGCGCGCCGACGCGCGACGGTGGTTCCATCGACGCGGCGGCGAGGAGTTGGTCCAGCGCGCGCTCGACGTCTTCCTTCCAGCCGTGGTCGGAGTCGAGCTCCAGCCGCAGGCGCGGGAAGCGATGATGCGGGGCCACCACTTCGAAACCGACCTCGGCGAGGAAGTCCGCGTCGATCATGCAGGTTTCGGGGGTACACCTCGTCGCCGACGACGGGTCGCGCAGTGGCGCCGCGATCCGTTCCATCAGCCGCATCGACGATCCGAAGCCTCGATCGGCCACCGAACTGGACGGTGGGCCGTTGCGAATGCCGAACGCCTCGAGCGCTCGCACGCCACGACGCACCAGATCGGCCACCACGGCCTGAACCAGGCGGTGGGCTACATCGGCCTCGTCGTAGGGGAATTCGGCCTGCAGCGTGGTCAGCAGGACCGCGTCCGGGCTTACGGGGGAGGTGGGGAACAGTGCGGAGCGCGGCACGGCGCTCGGAGGGGAGTACAGCGCGCAGCCCGCGAGGTTGTTCTCCACGTGCGCCACCTGCCCGCACGAGCCCCACTCGAGCATCACCGTCGAGAGCCAGGCCTCCTTCTCGAAGACCGGATCACTGAATGCGTGCGAGTCCTCGGCGACGGCCGGATCGAGCTCCCAGAACACACACCGCCGGGTGTGCGCCGGGAGCTGACCCAACCCGTCGAGAGTCAAAGCCGTGACGCTGGTCGGCACCGCCCTGTTCAGCCTCCAGCTGTCGGATTCATCCACGCTCACGCCACATCACTATCCACAGTACGTGCCGCCTCTTTCAGTCACAGTGACGTTTCGGGGCCGACTTGCTCCATCAGCGCCACGATGCGCTCGAGATCTTCGACGGACCCGAACTCGACAACGATTTTGCCCTTACGTTTGCCCAGGCTCACGGTGACCCGAGTGTCGTAGGAACCCGACAGCCGCTCGGCCACTTCTTGTAGACCCGGCATGTGGATCGGCTTGCGCTTCGGCGCCGGGGGAGCGGTCTCCGTGGGATTGCGGTTGGCGAGAGTCACCGCTTCCTCGGTGGCCCGAACCGACAAACCCTCGGCGACGATCCGCGCCGCCAATACTTCCTGTGCGTCCGCGCCGGCATCCAAGCCGAGCAGCGCCCTGGCGTGTCCAGCCGAGAGCACCCCGGCGGCCACCCGACGCTGCACGGGAATCGGCAGCTTCAGCAGACGAATCATATTCGTCACGACCGGTCGCGAGCGACCGATTCGCGTAGCCAATTCCTCGTGGGTGACATCGAATTCCTCGAGCAGCTGCTGATAGGCCGCCGCCTCCTCGAGGGGGTTCAGCTGCACCCGGTGGATGTTCTCCAGGAGTGCGTCGCGCAGCATCGAGCCATCGTCGGTGTCGCGGATGATCGCCGGGATCGTGGCGAGTCCGGCCTCTTGGCACGCGCGCCAGCGGCGCTCGCCCATGACCAACTGGAACTTGTCGACGCCCGGTTCGACGCGGCGCACGACGATCGGCTGCATGAGACCGAACTCGCGAATCGAGTGCACCAGCTCGGCGAGTGCGTCTTCCTCGAAGACCTGACGCGGCTGCTTCGGGTTCGGCTCGATCAGCTCCGCGGGGACCTCGCGATACACCGCGCCGCCGGGGGAGACCAGATCGGATTCAGGCTCGGGCTCGGGCTCCGGCTCTGCGTCCGGGACCCGATGCAGGAATGCCTCGGCCGGTTGCGGGCCGATCGGATTGATCCCGATCACGCTCGCCGCGGCACTACTCAAGCCCGGCGCCACGGCCGGACCCGTCGGGATCAATGCGGCCAACCCGCGACCGAGACCGCCCTTTTTCGCCTGACTCATCGGCTACCGATCCCTTTCTCGTTCCAACTCACGCTTAAGACGCGTCTTGCTTCAGCTGCGCACGAGCGGCGAGCTCGCGCCCCGCGTCCATATAGCTCATCGCACCGCGCGAGCCTGGATCGTAATCCAGCACGGTCATCCCGTAGCCCGGCGCCTCCGAGACCTTCACGCTGCGCGGGATCATCGACTTCAGGACCACGTCACCGAAGTGGTTGCGCACCTCCTCGGCCACCTGGTCCGCCAGCTTGGTGCGGCCGTCGTACATCGTCAGCAGGACGGTCGACACGTGCAGTTCCGGGTTGAGGTGCGCCTGGACCAAACCGATATTGCGCAGCAACTGACCCACGCCTTCGAGCGCGTAGTACTCGCACTGGATCGGGATCAGCACCTCCTTGGCTGCCACGAGCGCGTTCACCGTGAGCAGACCCAGCGAGGGCGGGCAGTCGATCAGCACGTAATCGATGTCGAAGCCGACCATGCCCGCCTCGCGGATCGCGGTCTTCAACCGACCTTCCCTGGCGACCATCGAGACCAATTCGATCTCGGCGCCTGCCAGGTCGATCGTGGCCGGAACACACAACAGGCGTTCGCTGTGCGGGCTCACCTGGATCGCGTCCTTGACCGTCACCTCGCCGATCAACAGCTCGTAGCTGGACGGCACACCCGAGTTGTGCGCGACGCCCAGCGCCGTACTCGCGTTGCCCTGCGGATCCAGATCGACCACAAGGACCGTCATTCCCTGGTGCGCTAGCGCCGCAGCGAGATTGACCGTCGTAGTCGTCTTACCGACGCCGCCCTTCTGGTTGGCGATAGTGATGATCCGTTGCTCGCGAGGTTTCGGCACATTGACCTTTCCTGGATGCAGAATCTGGCTGGCGCGTTGCGCTTCCGCCGCGATCGGGGTCTCGGCCGGGGAGATGTGCCCGAAAGGAGTATTCCCGAACGTCTCCGCGTCGAAGCTGCTGGAATCCAGCATCCCCGGGACCCGCGACGCTGTTTCCCGTGAAACATTCGCCGGACCGCTCGACATAGATTGCTCCTAACCCGAGAAACTTCAGATCACGTATCCCCGACGAGCGTCGGCGCCGTGTCGTCACAAACAAACTGTGTCGGTGGAGAACTCGAAGACTCGAGGAGGGTGGCTCACTCCCGCCCGACTCTGACAGCTTGCCAGCCCCAAGACAGTTAGGAAAGCTGAATCGCGGCACGCCGACAAGGACACACCCAACACTCACGGATTTGATCCCGCGATCGATGTTTCACGGGAAACAACGGGGGAGTGGGGCACCACAATCCGACGACCGTTGAGCGTCACAGCACCTAGAACGAGCTCGTCCAAACAGCTCCCACTCCAACCCGTCCCCGTCCCGCCGTGCCCCGTCCCGCCGTGCCCCGTCCCGCCGTGCCCCGCCCCGGCCTACCCCGGCCCGGCCCGCGAGTCCGGGACCACGCGCAACTTCACCTACACGCACCGGCCCACGCACCGGCCTACACCTCACGAAGCCCGCACCCCGACTGCCTCCCAACCAGCTGGGCGTGTGAAACAAGGGGTCGGCCCGGAGGGTTCGATGCATCACCACGTTCGCTCCGCAGCAGAGTTAGCCCGCCCAGTTAGCACTGGATCCGATCCGCTTCCCCGGTAACCAACTGCTTCCCCCGCTCCTCCCGAACCAATCCCTCCCACACGCCCAACCACACGCGCACCGCTCTTCCAGCGCCACGCCTTACCTACCGAAGACCACCGCCCGCACGCACTCCCAGCCGCACCGCGCCCCAAGTCCAAACCCTCCGCACTCCGCCACAAGTCCACACCCTCCCGCACTCCCAGCCAGGCCGGGCCAAAGCCCAAGCCCACCCGCACTCCCAGCGCCCCACCGGTCAACACCAAAGTCCGACACCCTCCCGCACTCCCAGCCACGCGGCGCTCCCCAGATCCGCCATGACCGCACTCCCCACCCCGCACCCGCGACCCCTAGGGAGCGGCGGACACGCAGTGGCCGGTCCGCGGCCGGGTCGCCGGTTAGCGCTCGAAGCGCATGCGCCGCAGGCGCGAGTCTCGAGCGCTAACCGGCGGCCCCTCAGGGCCGCGGACACGCGCGCGCCAGCGCGCCAACAAACACAGCGTCAAACCGCCTGGGCCTACCGAACATCCAATCCCACCCACCATCACCCCCGCACTCCCCACCACCAAGCCACCCCCGAGTCCAGCCGAGGACGCCCCTCAGCATCAACCCACCACCCAACAACACCGACTTTGGAACACCGCCCACCGAACACAGTCACCCACTCGCCCCAGGCGCAGTCCTCGGCGTGAGCACCGAACCGCCACCCCGCAGAGTCAGTGCGGCGATGCCGCTCCCACATTCACCGCTCACCACACACACGCACTTATCGCGCGCAGATCCATATGCCGCACGCAGTTGTCAGCGAAGGCGTCAGCTCACATCCCCAGCTGACATCCGACCTCCAAGCTTCCGAACCCACCTCATACCCGGACCGGATACGCCCAGACAACCGCCAGACTTCCTCCCACCCCGAACTCCACTCGACCACCATGGCCGCACTCAACAAGCGAACCAACTGCCGCCGAGAAGAACCGAAGCCGCGTAACTTCCCATCGGAACACCAACGCCCAATACCGAACTGAAAGCGCGAACTGCCGCGCCGCAATTGGGCTAGCCCTTCTAAGTGCTGACAACGGGGGGCGAAGCCGGCGCGTAGGAAGTGCCCGGAGAACAGGTTGGGGTCCAGGCCCGCGAAACGTTCGACAGCCTTGTGCGCCTGGAACACTCACCCACGGCAACTGCCATCCCCGGAACTGCCACACGACAAACGACCACATTCCCGCCCTCGACTCCGCCGAAGCTCACCCCACCCGACAGACCTCACCCGGCGATCACCCCTACCAGCGAGCCGAAGATCCGATCCCGCAGGACACGACCCAACTCACCACACATCGCTTCCGAGACAATGCCGCTCAGCTCACTCACGTCCGACAGAGCCGTCGACTCACTCAGCTACAAAGAGCATCTCGATGCGAACAAGGCGAGCAAGCGAACCCACCACCAGAACGATCCTCTAGCGGACTCCGCGACTATCACGAAATTCGGTCAGCGGCGAAGCGAGGAAAGGGCCGTCGCGTTCCACGTGAAACACTTCCGCTCCACGAACACGCCACCCCTCCGCAACTACCGAAAATAGCCCCGCCCGAGCCCCATGCAACGACCCTCGCCACGATTCGTCACGTTACGAAACGCACAAACCCGCAAGGCGAAAGAAATTTCAACCCGATCAGCTTTCGCGACGCTTTCGAGCCTTCTTCTCCACCCCGGCAGCCTTCCGTTCACTACGACGAGTCGGACGCTCGGCACGGGGGAGTAGCTCGGCACTGATGACAAGCGTAGGGATTTCCACGATGCCCGCACCGCACCCGACAACACGGAGATCAGTAGCACCGTCGCGAATCAACTCAGCACCATCGCGCTCGAGCTCTTCGGCAGCACTGGTTCCTTTGAGAGCAAGCATGCGTCCGTGGTCACGGAGAAGGGGGAGTGACCAGTGAGCAAGTTTGGCGAGCGGAGCCACCGCGCGCGAAGTAACAACATCCGCTCCGCCCGCTTCCTTGATCACGCCGGACTGCTCCGCACGACCGCGAACCACCGTGACATCCAACCCTGCTTCTTCGATGAACTCGCTCAGGAAGATGGTCCGACGCAGCAACGGCTCCACGAGGGTGATGCGAAGATCGGGCCGGGCGATCGCGAGGGGGATTCCGGGAAGCCCGGCGCCGCTGCCGATATCGACAACCGAAGCACCCTCATCGATCAGCTCGCCGATGACGGCACAGTTGAGGATGTGGCGCTCCCACAGCCGGGGAACCTCACGGGGACCGATGAGACCGCGTTCCACGCCGGCCGTCGCCAGGGCCGCGTAGTACCGGCGGGCGGTGTCCAAGCGGTCGCCGAACACTCGGGCTGCGGCGGCGGGCGGTTCCTGCTCGTCGGACGGCGCACCCAAATCTCGTTCCACGTGAAACATCCTTCTCCGTTGAGGGCAAATGAAAAAGCCCCCGGTCCGAGACCGGAGGCCTAATCACATCGTTCGTGGTTGCGGCGGAAGTCAGCCTACTCGGGCACTACCACCACGTGACGATTCGGCTCGACGCCCTCGCTCTCGCTCGCCACACCCTCGATATCGGCGACAGCGTCGTGCACGATCTTGCGCTCGAACGGAGTCATCGCGGACAGCGCCTCGGGCGCTCCCGACTCCAGTACCCGCTTCGCGGCAGCGACGCCGATCTCACTGAGATCGGTCCGGCGCTGCGCCCGCCAACCGGCCACATCGAGCATCAGCCGGCTACGCACGCCGGTTGCCTGCTGCACGGCGAGCCGGGTCAGCTCCTGCAGCGCGTCGAGCACTTCACCATTGCGCCCGACGAGCTTGGTCAGATCGCGTCCCCCGTCGATGCTCACGATGGCGCGGTCGCCCTCGACATCGAGGTCGATATCGCCGTCGAAGTCGAGCACGTCGAGTAGCTGCTCGAGGTAGTCGCCCGCGATCTCGCCCTCTTCGATCAACGCTTCTTCGGCGTCGTTCACGACGTCAACAGCAGTCGTCGCCACAGTGGCGTCCCCTCCGTCGGTCTCGGTCTCAACAGTCATTGGATTCCCTCTATCCGATCGCGTCTCAGCGCTTACGCTTCTGGTTCGCACGGCCACGGTTACCCGGCCGCTGCTGCCCGCCGGGCCTACGCTTGCCGCCGCCCTGCTTGGCCGACTGTTTGGGGGCGGTGCCGTTGGTCGCCGCGGTGCCGTTGGTCGACGACTCGTCGTCGGCCGGGGCGTCCTGCTTCTTGCGGATGTCGACCGGCTTGACACCGGGCTTGGGTGCGTTCTGCGCCCGCAGCTCCAACTTCTTCTGCTTGCGCTCTTCGTCTTCCTTTTCCATCCGGCCGAACACCAGGTGCTGCTGTCCGTAGGTCCAGATGTTGTTGGCCACCCAGTAGAGCAGGATGCCGATCATCAGGAAGGGGCCACCGACCATCACGCCGAGCGGGAAGACCCACAGCGACAGCTTGTTCATGATGGCGGCCTGCGGGTTGGCGGCGGCTTCTGGCGTCTGCCGCTGGACCGAGGCACGGGCATTGAAGTGGGTCGCCAGACCGGCGATGATCATCAGCGGGACGGCGACGATCGCGATGTTCATCTTCGTCGGGGTGCCGCCCCAGTCCGCGAAGGCTTCGAGCTGCTCGGGAGGCGCGGTGATGAACGCCGCGATCGGCGCACCGAAAATGCGTGCGGTGAGGAAGGACTGGACATCCGTCGCACTGAAGATGTAGTTCGCGGTGTGCGCGTTGTCGTAGTTCGACATCCCGATCTGGCCCCAACCGGTGCCCGTTCGGTTGAACGAGCGCAGCACATGGAACAGACCGAGGAAGACCGGCACCTGCACCAGGACGGGCAGGCAGCCCATGAGCGGGTTGAAGCCGTGCTCCTTCTGGAGCTTCTGCATCTCCTTCGCCATGGTCTCGCGGTCGTTCTTGTACTTCTTCTGCAGCTCCTTGATCTGGGGCTGCAGCTCTTGCATCTGTTTGGTTGTGCGTACCTGTTTGACGAACGGCTTGTACAGCACCAGGCGCAGCGTGAACACGAGGAACACGATCGCCAGTGCCCAAGTGAGACCGCTGTCAGGCCCGAACACAAAGCCGAAGGCCTTGTGCCAGAACCACAGAATTGCGGATACCGGCCAATAGATGATGTCGAGCACGGCTCTAGGTACTCCCGTCGTTCGTATCGCCGATCAGCGCGGGCGATGACTGTGTGCAGGCTTTCGACCCGCGCTCAGGCACGGGATCCCACCCTCCAGGGTGCCAGGGCGCGCATTTCGCGAGCCGCACGACCGTGAGCGCCGATCCGACGAGCAACCCGCGGGTACGCAAGGCAGTCACCGCGTACTCACTGCAGGTGGGGGTGAACCGGCAGATCGGCATCCGGGTGGGGGAGACATAGGTCCGGTAGAGCTCGATCAGGGCGATCAGGGCTTTCGCGGGCAGGCGGGTGAGGGTCCTCATCGCCGTTCACCGGCCGAGGTGCGACCGAGCGCGAGCTCCGGTTCCCCGCGCAAGCCGAGCTTGCGCAGGCCGGTGCGCAGCTGGCGCAGCAACTCGGCGGAATCAGCGGTAGCGGCGCCGGGCAGGGCCCGGATCACGACGTCGGTGCCGACCGGTAGTTCGTCGACCACCTGGGCGCACATATGACGCAGGCGGCGGGCCACCCGGTGGCGAACCACCGCGTTACCCACCGCCTTGCTGACAATCAGCCCGAACCGAGGACCGCCTACGCGGACCAGGGAATCGCCGTCGGCGACATCGTCGTACCCGTGCGTTAGCGCGTGTACGACGAGATCTCGCCTCCCGATTCGCTGACCGCGGCGCACCGTGCGGGAGAATTCGGCACGGTGGTGCAACCGATACGGCTCAGGCAACACCCGAGCGTCCGACTACGCGCGATCAGGCAGTCAGTTCGGTACGGCCCTTACGGCGACGCGCCGCAACGATGGCGCGGCCCGCACGGGTCCGCATCCGGAGACGGAAGCCGTGGACGCGCGCCCGACGACGGTTGTTCGGCTGGAACGTCCGCTTGCCCTTGGCCACGGTCAACACTCCTGTAGTAGGTGGGCACCATTCGGCGCCCGAAGTCTGTACAAATGATTTGTCTGCGCTGCGGACCGCGGTCTACGCACAGATTGCCTTGGCGATCGATGTGCAGCAGACAGCCGCCAACCGCGCCAAGGGGTGACTGTACGAGGGTACTTACCCCGAAGGAACGGGTCAAACTCGGCCCCCACGTACCTGTCACCGGCACGGGTCAAGGCTACCGGACTCCCGAATGGACCAGGGGATCGGCCCGACCAGGCACGACACGCCCGGGCTACAGTGACGCATCCGGCCACTTTTCGTGAGTTCTTCCACACCCCTGGCGTTGCGTGGCGCGGCCAGCTAACCTCTGTAGCCGGGGGATTGCTGAAGAACCGCAGGTCCAGCCCCATTCACTGCCACACGCTGGCAGAATTCCTTTATCCCCAGGTTTGTCCACATCTGTGGATAATTATGTGGACAGACGGCCGCAGTGGCATATTCGTAGGGCCGTCGGTGCCCGCGCCGCAGTCCGGAATCACCGGACCACAGCGTTCGAACCGGCTTCGGTTGTACGCAGGATCACTGGAATACACCTGTTCACGGGTGCTTTCCGGCGTGCGCGAAGGCCGTGGGCCCCAACAAACCGGTCCGGGGAGGACGCTGTATGGACGACGAGCAGAACGTGCTGGCCACAGTGTGGCCGGAGGTGGTTGCCGAACTCACCACCGGCTCGGCCGACGGCGCCATCCCCGCGGTGAGTCGCGCACAGCAGGCCTGGTTGAAGCTGGTGAAGCCGCTCACCGTCGCGCAGGGTTTCGCGTTGCTGTCGGTTCCGTCGTCGCTGGCACAGGAGGCGATCGAGCGTGATCTGCGCGAGCCGATCCTGCGCTCGCTCGCCCGCCGATTGGGTCCCCAAGTGGAAGGACTCGGCGTGCGCATCGCCGCGCCGAGCCCGGCCGCGGGGGAGCGGGCCGGTAGTTCGCCTCGGCACGCCAGGATGACGAGCAGGCCGGAGCGTCCGCGCGAGCAGGTCCGTCCCCCCGCCGGATATCCCGGCCCCGATTTCAGTGTTCCCGACTATGCCGCCCGTGGTGAGTACGGCAGGCCGCGCTACGGCGCGGGCGAGTACCCCGTCCAGGGCGGCGAGTACGGCAACGACTATCAGTCGTCGCCCGACTATCCGGCCAATGGCGAGTACCCGAACAGCTACGGCGGCCGTGAGTACCCCGGGCAGGCCGGCGAGTACGGCGAACGCAACGACTACGCCGGGCACCGCGAGTACCCGATCGAACCGGACTACCAGCAGAAACAGCCCGAGTACCAGCAGGCACCCGCGGAATTCAGCCAGCCGACGGAGTACAAGCAGGCTCCATCGGAATACGGCCAGCAGTCCGAATATCAGCAGGCGCCCTCGGAATACGGCCAGCAGCCGGAGTACAAGCAGCCACCCTCCGAATACCCCCAGCAACCCGAGTACCAGGGGGAACGCAACGAGTTCCCCGGCAGCGATTTCGAGCCGACCGTGGCGTATCCGGCACCCGACTACCCCGGTGGCGAGTTCGGCGGCCGCGGTGAGTTCCGCGGTGCGCGTCCGGACCAGCGTGTTCCCGAGACCGCACCGCCGGCACGCCGTGAGCAGCCGGCCGCGCCGCGCCGCGACCACTCCGGGCAGGAGTCGTTGTTCACTCCCGAGCCGTCCGCGCAGCGCGCACCCAACCGCAGGCCGTCCGAAGAGCCCGCACCGGCCCGCGCCGAGGAGTCGAACGCCGACGGCCAGGACAAGCCGTTCCCCGGCCAGCCCGGCGCTCAGCCGGTCGACGACGAACCGGTGGTCAGCAACCGCAACAACTGGCCGACCTACTTCAACAAGTCGCCCGAGGCGCCGCCGCAGTCGTCCTCGTCGGCCAGTCTCAATGCCAAATACACGTTCGAGACCTTCGTCATCGGCGCGTCCAACCGGTTCGCGCACGCTGCCGCGGTCGCCATCGCGGAGGCGCCCGCACGCGCCTACAACCCGTTGTTCGTCTGGGGCGCTTCGGGATTGGGCAAAACCCACCTGCTGCACGCGGCGGGTCACTACGCGCAGCGACTGTTCCCCGGCATGCGGGTGAAGTACGTCTCCACCGAGGAATTCACCAACGACTTCATCAACAGCCTGCGCGACGACCGCAAGGTCGCGTTCAAGCGGCGCTACCGCGAGACCGACATCCTGCTGGTAGACGACATCCAGTTCATCGAGGGCAAGGAAGGCATCCAGGAGGAGTTCTTCCACACCTTCAACACCCTGCACAACGCGAACAAGCAGATCGTGGTGTCCTCGGATCGCCCGCCCAAGCAGCTGGCCACCCTGGAGGAACGGCTGCGGACCCGCTTCGAGTGGGGCCTGATCACCGACGTGCAGCCCCCTGAGCTGGAGACTCGCATCGCGATCCTGCGCAAGAAGGCGCGGATGGACCGGCTCGATGTGCCGCACGACGTACTCGAACTGATCGCCAGCCGGGTGGAGCGCAATATCCGCGAGCTCGAGGGCGCACTGATCCGGGTCACGGCCTTCGCCTCGCTCAACGGCCAGCCGCTCGACCTCTCGCTGGCCGAGGTGGTGCTGCGCGACCTGATGCCCGACACCGCGGCCCTGGAGATCAACGCGGCGACGATCATGGCCGTCACCGCCGAGTACTTCAACACCACGCTCGAGGAGCTCACCGGGCCCGGCAAGGCGCGTCCGCTGGCGCAGGCTCGTCAGATCGCGATGTACCTGTGCCGTGAACTCACCGATCTGTCGCTGCCCAAGATCGGGCAGGCGTTCGGTCGCGACCACACCACGGTGATGTACGCGGAGAAAAAGGTGCGCAAGGAGATGACCGAGCGCCGTCGCGTCTACGACCAGGTCCAAGAACTCACAGCCCGAATTAAACAGCGCTCCCGCTGATTTCATCCCCAACCTCGAACACCGCCCTGACCTGGGGCGGTGTTCTTTTTTGCCCTGTGGATTCCTCGAGGAATTCCTGTGGACTCCTCGAGGAATCCACACCTTTGTGCACCGGTCGGTGCACAGGGTGTTGGGCGCGGGTGTGCAGCGTTCATGCACAGGCAGTTGTCCACATCATCCACAAGACGCTCCACTAACACCTGTGCACTAGCGGTGACCTGCGATGTCACCGAATCCGGCCTGTGGATTCCTCGAGGAGTCCCTGTGGAGTCCTCGAGGAATCCCCACCCTTGCCACCAGGCTGGCCCGACGTGTGAACAACTGGGTGAATCCGGTGGAACAACTCGAGGACAACTCGAGGATGGAATGGGGACAACTCCGCCCCTCCACAGCCACCGCCGATTCATCCTCGAGTCACCCCAAGGCCATCCCCATGCCACCAAGCGCTCTGACCTGCGGATTCGGTCGAAATCCACAGATTCCACAGTGCCTACTACTACTTCAGTTCTCCTTCTAGAGAGAACTCTTTTAAAACAGGGTGTGTGGAAACTCGGTTGGGGAAGCTCGGCTTCGTCGGTTGTCCACTCACAGGCAGGCAAGGAGGAACAGGGGTAGATCGACGAACAGGAATCGGCCGGGAGGGTCGATGCGGAGTTCGCGCACTGCACGGGTACCGTTTGGTTGTCGGTTGGTTGTGCGAGACTCAATGCGCGGCCGACACAGCAGTTCAACTCCGCTGACACACCCCCGCACACGGATTCGAAACTCGGAGAGGACAAATCGGGCGATGGAGCTTGCGAGCATGAAGTTTCGGGTCGCCCGAGAGGACTTCGCCGAATCGGTGGCCTGGGTGGCGCGCAGTCTCCCGTCCCGGCCTCCGGTGCCTGTTCTGGGCGGTGTGCTGCTGGTGGCCGACGAGAACGGTCTGACGGTCTCCGGGTTCGACTATGAGGTCTCCGCGCAGATGCGCGTCGCGGCCGAGGTCGCCGGTCCCGGTCAGGTGCTGGTCTCGGGTCGCCTGCTCGCCGACATCACCAAGTCGCTGTCGAACAAGCCGGTCGACGTCTCGGTCGACGGCACCCGCGTGCTCATCGCCTGTGGCAGCGCGAAGTTCTCCCTGCCGACCATGCCGGTCGAGGACTATCCCCAGCTGCCCGAGGTACCGCAGCAGACCGGTGAACTCACCGTCGACGTGTTCGCCGAGGCCGTCGGCCAGGTCGCCGTCGCCGCCGGCCGTGACGACACCCTGCCGATGCTCACCGGCATCCGGGTCGAGATCGAGGGCAACGACGTGGTGCTCGCCGCCACCGACCGCTTCCGCCTCGCCGTGCGCCACCTGCAGTGGCAGCCGACCCGCTCCGATATCGAGACCGCGGTGCTCATCCCCGCGCGCACGCTCTCCGAGGCCGCCAAGACCCTCGGTGCCGCCGAGGCGCCCGTGCAGCTGTCGCTGGGCAGCGGTGGCGGCGCCGACGGCCTGCTCGGCATCGTCAACGGCGGCAGGCGCACCACCACCCGGCTGCTCGACGCGGAATTCCCCAAGTTCCGCCAGTTGCTCCCCAAGGAGCACACCTCCATCGCCACCCTGCCCGTCGCCGTGCTGTCGGAGGCGATCAAGCGCGTCGCCCTGGTGGCCGAGCGCGGTGCCCAGGTGCGGCTCGAGTTCTCCACAGACGGCGTGCTGTTGTCAGCGGGTGGGGACGACGCGGGCCGGGCCGAGGAATGGCTGGAGGCGGATTTCCGTGGCGAACCGCTCACCATCGCCTTCAACCCCGGCTACCTGACCGAGGGCCTCGCCGCGCTGCACACCGACCGGGTCACCTTCGGGTTCACCACCCCCAGCCGTCCCGCCGTGCTGCTGCCCGCCTCCGACGAGGAGCCCAAGGTGCTCGAGTCGGGCGCGTTCGCGGCGCTGGAGAGCCAGTACATCTACCTGTTGATGCCGGTCCGGCTGCCCGGCTGAGCCGGCAGGCGCCGGTAAGGCCCGCATGTTCATTCGTGAGCTGTCGGTCCGTGATTTCCGTTCGTGGGAGCACGCCGACCTCGAGTTGTCCCCAGGGCGCACAGTGCTGCTGGGGGCAAACGGCAACGGCAAGACCAATCTGCTCGAGGCGGTCGGCTATCTGGCGACGCTCGGCTCGCACCGGGTCTCCGCCGACGCCCCACTGATCCGGATGGGCGCTACCCAGGCCAGGATCGGGGCCACCGTGGTGAATACCGGCCGCGAACTGCGCGTAGACGTGGAACTCAAGGCGGGCAGTGCCAATCGCGCGCAGATCAATCGCTCGCCGGTGCGCCGCTCCCGCGAAATCCTGGGGATTCTGCACACCGTCTTGTTCGCGCCGGAGGATCTGGCGCTGGTGCGTGGGGATCCGGGGGAGCGGCGTCGGTTCCTCGACGAGTTGTCCACAGCCCGGTTGCCCAGGCTCGCCGGTGTCCGAGCCGACTACGACAAGGTGCTGCGCCAACGCTCGGCCCTGTTGAAAACCGCTGGGCGCCAATCGCGTTCGCGCGCCGATCTGGGCACTCTGGACGTGTGGGACGGGCATCTCGCCGACCACGCGGCGGTGCTGCTCGCCGAACGGCTGCGCCTGGTGCACGACCTGTATCCCCATCTGTCCCAGGCATATCGGTCGATCGCGCCCGAATCGCGTCCTGCCGCAATCACTTACCGCTCGGGGTATCTCCCACCGGAACTGCTCGATCCGGCCAGGGCGCCGGAGGCCGGTGACGCACCGCTGCTGCACGAGATCATGCTGCGCGAGCTGGCCGCCGCACGGAACCGGGAGCTCGATCGCGGGGTCTGTCTGGTCGGCCCGCATCGCGACGATCTGGAGTTGCTGCTCGGCAGCGCCCCCGCGAAGGGCTTCGCCAGTCATGGTGAATCCTGGTCGTTCGCCCTCGCGCTACGGTTGGCCTCGTTCGAGCTGTTGCGCAGCGAGGGTTCTGAACCGGTGCTGCTGCTCGACGACGTGTTCGCCGAACTCGATCGCCGCCGCCGCGCCGCGCTCGCGGAGGTGGCCGCGGGTGCCGAGCAAGTGTTGATCACGGCCGCGGTGGCCGAGGACGTGCCGTCGGAACTGGCCGCCGAACCGTTGCGTGTGCAAACGACCGGCGAAGCCGACCGGCGTACCTCACATATCGTCACCGAAGTCGTCGAACATGCCGAAGATATGCACAGATCGCGATAGTTATCCCCAGCCCCTGTGGAAAACCGGCAACATGCTGGACATATGCCGGATCGGTGCTCGACGAGCCAGTCGGCGCCCCGGCGTAGACTCCATCCACACTCGGCCACCCTCGACACCGGAAGGCGGAAACCCGTGCCGGAAGAACCCGCACCGGAGCTGCGCGGCATCGATCTGGCCCGCCGCGCGCTGGAAGAGGCGCGTGCCGCGGCCAAGGCGAGTGGCAAGTCCATCGGGCAGGGCAGGGCCTCGCCGGTACGCAAGTTGCGGGCAGGCGGCAGGCGCCGCAGCGGCTGGTCGGGGTCGGGCCCCGACGCTCGCGATCCCCAGCTCCTAGGCGCGCTCAGCGGCTCGCTGGCGAAGAATCGTGGCTGGTCAGGCAAGGTAGCCGAGGGCACGGTGTTCGGCAGCTGGCCACGGGTGGTCGGCGAGGACATCGCCTCACACGCCACCCCGGTGACCCTCGAAGGCGGTGTGCTCAAGATCGCCGCGGAGTCCACCGCGTGGGCTACCCAGCTGCGCATGTTGCAGAGCCAGATCTTGGCCAAGATCAACGCCGCGGTCGGTCACGGCGTGGTCACCTCACTGCGCATCACCGGCCCCGCCGCGCCGAGCTGGCGCAAGGGCGATCGACACATCAAGGGCCGTGGCCCGCGCGATACCTACGGGTAGCCGCGCGGTGACCGGGGCGAGATCCGTTGTGCCTGCGCCGCTCTCGCGCCTCGAGTTGTGGACATGTGCACAACGCCTGTGGATAACTTAAACCCAGAGCACATGCCGGATCTCGCACCACGCGCCCGCCGCCTCGGACGCGCCCGCCTATTCGCTCCCACGACCGTCAAAATTCCCGTAGAGGCGGAAATGTCCCGCGGTTGGGCGATTTCTTGCATTCACGGCGACGCCAGGGGTGTCGTAGGTGCACTGTAAGTTGGGCTTACCAGTAGGATGGTGACGTAACCAGCGGCGAACCTTCGGCGCGTGCTGTGCAGTCCGTGATATCTGATGGCTCTTTCCGAGCCGTGCGCGTGCTGCCCGGATCGCTGCGCCAGGGATCAGCAAGTAAGGAGAGCTACCGAGAAGTGGCTGCCAACGACTCCAACGCATCGGGCAACAATTCAGGCTACGGTGCCTCTTCCATCACGGTCCTCGAAGGCCTCGAGGCGGTGCGCAAGCGCCCTGGCATGTACATCGGGTCCACCGGTGAACGCGGTCTGCACCACCTCATCTGGGAGGTTGTGGACAACTCGGTCGATGAGGCGATGGCCGGCTACGCGAGCAAGGTCGAGGTGACCCTGCTCGCCGACGGCGGCGTCGAGGTGATCGACGACGGTCGTGGCATCCCGGTCGGGATGCACGCGCAGGGCGTGCCGACGATCGAGGTCGTCATGACCCAGCTGCACGCCGGTGGCAAGTTCGACTCCGACTCCTACGCGGTGTCGGGTGGTCTGCACGGTGTCGGTATCTCGGTGGTGAACGCGCTCTCGACCAAGGTCGAGGTCGAGATCGACGTCGACGGCTACCACTGGACCCAGACCTACAAGGACGCCAAGCCCGGCAAGCTCGCGCAGGGCGAGGCGACCAAGGCCACCGGCACCACGGTGCGGTTCTGGGCCGACCCGGACATCTTCGAGACCACCACCTACAACTTCGAGACCGTGGCGCGGCGCCTGCAGGAGATGGCCTTCCTGAACAAGGGCCTCACCATCAAGCTCACCGATGAGCGGGTCGCCGTGGGCGACGTCATCGACGAGGTGGTCAGTGAGACCGCCGAGGCGCCCAAGGACGCCGAGGTGGTCGCCGCGGAAGCGACCGAGCACAAGGTGAAGACCCGCACCTACCACTACCCCGGCGGCCTGGTGGACTTCGTCCGCCACATCAACCGCACCAAGTCGGCCATCCACAACTCGGTCGTCGGCTACACGGTCAAGGGCACCGGCCACGAGCTCGAGGTCGCGATGCAGTGGAACTCGGGTTACTCCGAGTCGGTCCACACCTTCGCCAACACGATCAACACCCATGAGGGCGGCACCCACGAAGAGGGCTTCCGCGCGGCGCTCACCACGGTGGTCAACAAGTACGCCAAGGAGAAGAAGCTCCTCAAGGAGAAGGACGGCAACCTCACCGGTGACGACATCCGCGAGGGCCTCGCCGCCATCGTGAGCGTCAAGGTCGGCGAGCCGCAGTTCGAGGGCCAGACCAAGACCAAGCTCGGCAACACCGAGGTCAAGTCGTTCGTGCAGCGCGCCTGCAACGAGCACCTGCAGCACTGGTTCGAGGCCAACCCGGCCGACGCGAAGACCATCGTGCAGAAGGCGGTGTCCTCGGCGCAGGCCCGGATGGCCGCCCGTAAGGCGCGTGAGCTGGTGCGCCGCAAGTCGGCGACCGACCTGGGCGGACTGCCGGGCAAGCTGGCCGACTGCCGGTCGAAGGATCCGGGCAAGTGCGAGATCTACATCGTCGAGGGCGACTCCGCCGGTGGTTCGGCGAAGTCGGGCCGCGACTCGATGTACCAGGCGATCCTGCCGCTGCGCGGCAAGATCATCAACGTCGAGAAGGCCCGCATCGACCGCGTCCTCAAGAACAACGAGGTCCAGTCGATCATCACCGCGTTCGGCACCGGTATCCACGACGAGTTCGATATCGCCAAGCTGCGCTACAACAAGATCATCCTGATGGCCGACGCCGACGTGGACGGTCAGCACATCGCGACGCTGCTGCTCACGCTGCTGTTCCGCTTCATGCGTCCGCTGGTCGAGCACGGTCACGTGTACCTGGCCCAGCCGCCGCTGTACAAGCTCAAGTGGATGCGTTCGGAACCGGAGTTCGCCTACTCCGACCGTGAGCGCGACGCGCTGGTCGAGGCCGGTCTCGCCGCGGGCAAGAAGATCAACAAGGACGACGGCATCCAGCGCTACAAGGGTCTGGGCGAGATGAACGCCAAGGAGCTGTGGGAAACCACGATGGACCCCGCGGTTCGGGTACTTCGTCAGGTGACGCTCGACGACGCGGCCGCGGCCGACGAGCTGTTCTCCGTGCTGATGGGCGAGGACGTGGAAGCACGTCGCAGCTTCATCACCCGCAATGCCAAGGACGTCCGTTTCCTCGATGTGTAAGCGGCGCAGCGCCTGAAGGGCGCGCCCGCTCGCATGTCGGCCCCTCGAAGGAGATTTGATGACTGAGACCACGCTGCCACCGTCCGGCGGTGCGGGCGACCGGACCGAACCGGTCGATATCCAGACCGAAATGCAGAACAGCTACATCGACTACGCGATGAGCGTGATCGTGGGCCGCGCGCTGCCCGACGTGCGCGACGGCCTCAAGCCGGTGCACCGTCGCGTGCTCTACGCGATGTACGACAACGGCTACCGCCCCGATCGCGGCTATGTGAAGTCCGCGCGTCCGGTCGCCGAGACCATGGGTAACTACCACCCGCACGGCGACTCGTCGATCTACGACACCCTCGTGCGCATGGCCCAGCCGTGGTCGCTGCGCTACCCGATGGTCGACGGCCAGGGCAACTTCGGTTCCCGCGGCAACGACGGCGCGGCCGCCATGCGGTACACCGAGTGCCGTCTGACGCCGCTCGCGATGGAGATGCTGCGCGATATCGACCAGGAGACGGTCGATTTCGTTCCGAACTACGACGGTCGCTCGCAAGAGCCGACCGTGCTGCCCGCGCGCGTGCCCGCCCTGCTGATGAACGGCAGCAACGGCATCGCGGTCGGCATGGCGACCAACATCCCGCCGCACAACCTCAACGAGCTGGCCGAGGCCATCTACTGGGCGTTGGAGAACTACGAGGCCGACGAGGAATCCACCCTCGCCGCCTGCATGGAACGGGTCAAGGGCCCCGACTTCCCGACCCACGGCCTGATCGTCGGCGGGCAGGGCATCCACGACGCCTACACCACCGGTCGCGGTTCCATCCGCATGCGTGGTGTGGTGGAGATCGAGGAAGACGCGCGTGGTCGCACCACGATCGTCATCACCGAACTGCCGTACCAGGTCAACACCGACAACTTCGTCAACTCCATCGCCGAGCAGGTGAAGGACGCGAAGATCGCGGGTATCTCCGATATCCACGACGAGTCCTCCGACCGTGTCGGCATGCGCATCGTGGTCACGGTCAAGCGTGACGCGGTGGCGAAGGTGGTGCTGAACAACCTCTACAAGCACACCCAGCTGCAGACCAGCTTCGGCGCGAACATGCTCTCGATCGTCGATGGCGTGCCGCGTACCCTGCGCCTGGACCAGATGATTCGCTACTACGTGAATCACGAGCTCGAGGTCATCGTCCGGCGCACCCGCTACCTGCTGCGCAAGGCCGAGGAGCGGGCCCACATCCTGCGCGGCCTGGTCAAGGCCCTCGACATGCTCGACCAGGTCATCGCGTTGATCCGCGGCGCGGCCAACACCGACACCGCGCGCACCGGCCTGATGCAGCTGCTCGACATCGACGAGATTCAGTCGACCGCCATCCTCGACATGCAGCTGCGTCGACTGTCGGCCCTGGAACGTCAGCGCATCATCGACGATCTGGCCAAGATCGAGATCGAGATCGCCGACTACAAGGACATTCTCGACAAGCCCGAGCGTCAGCGCGCGATCGTGCGCGACGAGCTGGCCGAGATCGTCGAGAAGTACGGCGACGACCGTCGGACCAGGATCATCGCCGCCGACGGTGACGTCGCCGACGAGGATCTGATCGCGCGCGAGGACGTGGTGGTCACGATCACCGAGACCGGCTACGCCAAGCGCACCAAGACCGACCTCTACCGCTCGCAGAAGCGCGGCGGCAAGGGCGTGATGGGCGCGGGTCTGAAGCAGGACGACATCGTCAAGCACTTCTTCGTGTCGTCCACGCACGACTGGCTGCTGTTCTTCACCAACAAGGGGCGCGTCTACCGGGCCAAGGCCTACGAGCTGCCCGAGGCCAACCGGACCGCGCGTGGTCAGCACGTGGCCAACCTGCTGGCCTTCCAGCCGGACGAGAAGATCGCCCAGATCATCCAGCTCAAGACCTACGAAGACGCTCCGTACCTCGTGCTCGCGACACGCGCGGGCCTGGTGAAGAAGTCCAAACTCACAGACTTCGACTCCAACCGGTCCGGCGGCATCGTCGCGGTGAACCTGCGCGACGACGACGAATTGGTCGGCGCGGTGCTGTGCTCGTCCGACGACGACCTGCTCCTGGTCTCGGCGCACGGCCAGTCGATCCGCTTCGCGGCCACCGACGAGGCCCTGCGTCCGATGGGTCGGGCCACCTCCGGCGTGCAGGGCATGCGCTTCAACACCGACGACGAATTGCTCTCGCTCAACGTGGTGCGTCTGGAGACGTATCTGCTTGTCGCGACGGCTGGTGGGTATGCCAAGCGCACGGCGATCGAGGAGTACACGGCCCAGGGCCGGGGCGGAAAAGGCGTATTGACAATCCAGTACGACCCGAAACGTGGCAGCCTGGTGGGTGCGCTCATCGTCGACGACGAGGACGAGTTGTACGCGATCACTTCCAGTGGTGGTGTCATCCGCACCGCAGCCAAGCAGGTTCGTAAAGCCGGACGCCAGACCAAGGGCGTGCGATTGATGAACCTCGCGGATGGCGATACCTTGCTAGCGATCGCGCGCAACGCCGACGAGCCCGATCCCGATCAGCTCCTCGGCGACGTGGCTTCGGAGTAACACACCAAATAGCGGCGGCAACGAACGGATCTGAGGATTCCATTGACCACACCGAATCAGTCGAACGACGATCGGAACCAGACCAACGGCGTCACCGAGCGAATCGCCACGTCTCCGATCCCGCCGCGACCGATCCCACGCCAGGGCGGTCCGGCCGAGGGCGCGGCGCCGGAATCCGGTGCGGCCGGTGCCGATTCGCTCGACGGTAAGGGCAGCAAATCCTCGCCCTACCAGGACGGGTGGGCTCAGCTTCCGCAGCGTGAACCGCAGTCGAACCTGTATCGGCCCGGTGAAGCGCCGAGCCAGGGCCGGCCCTCGTCCGGGGCCTCGGCAGGCGGACTCAAGGGCAGCGGCGCGTCCAACGCACGCACCACCGCCGACCTGGCGGCCAAGGCGGCTCGCAAGGAAGCGGCGATGGTGAAGTCCGTCGGTATCGACGGGCCGACTCGCAGCATCGCGCGTCCGGAACTGGTCAAGGACATGCCCGACCTGTCCGACGTACGCCACCCGGCACCCGAGGCGCCGGTGGCGCCGCCAGGGCTACCGATGGCGCCCCAGCCCCAGCAGTACAACCCGGGGCCGAGTGCGCGGGCAGCCGCCGCGGGCACGGTCTCGCCCGCGGTACCGGTGGCCATCGCGGCCGCCGCGTCGGGTGAGCCACTACGCGCGACGGTGCAGATCCGCCGGATCGACCCCTGGTCGACCCTGAAGATCACGCTGGTGATCAGCGTCGCACTGTTCTTCGTGTGGATGCTGGCCGTCGGCCTGCTCTACATCGTCCTGGCCGGCATGGGCGTCTGGGACAACCTGGACAACTCGCTGGGCGAGATGCTGAACCCGGAGGGCAACTCGTCGAGCCTGATCGACGCGGGCACGGTGTTCGGCTACGCGGGTGTGATCGGCCTCATCAACGTGGTGCTGTTCACCGCGCTGGCCACCGTCGGCGTGTTCATCTACAACCAGTGCTGCGATCTGGTCGGTGGCATCCAGGTAACCCTGGCTGATCCCGACTAGAACTGGGTTTTCCCGAACGGCCGGTCGACTCAGGAAACTGGGCCTGACCGGCCGTTTTGGTTATCGGCAGCCAGGTAAGGTAACCTCGTTTCTCGTTGCGGTTCACTGCTCCGGCAGGGGATCGAAATGAGTTCGGGCCTATAGCTCAGGCGGTTAGAGCGCTTCGCTGATAACGAAGAGGTCGGAGGTTCAAGTCCTCCTAGGCCCACTCCCGAACAGCACAGTAGGGTGGGAATCATGAAGATTGTCCTCATGGTCGGTGTTGTGATCGCCGTTCTCATCGGTGTCAACAAATTCCGCAAGCGCGACGACGCAGACCTCTGGCGCGAGGTCACCACCCGCTGATTTCGGGTTGCCAACTGGTCAGCGACCAGTAAGGGGCCTTAGCTCAATTGGCAGAGCACTGCCTTTGCAAGGCAGGGGTTAGGGGTTCGATTCCCCTAGGCTCCACATCTGTGAATTCCTCGGTATTCGATTTTCTCCTCACCGCCACCCCCGCCGACTCGGTTTCGACTGACTTCGCGGCGGAATGGGCACGTCACCGCGCACGGTCCCGCGATTTCGCGAGTTCCATCGACCGCGCGGCGATCGCCGGATTCGACAGTGCCGGCACAGGTCCCGCGTTTCTCGGGGGATATCAGGAAGCGCTGCACGCGCTGGTGCCCTCGCTCGATCCCACCGAGCTGTCCTCGATGTGCGCGACCGAAGGCGCCGGCGCGCGGCCGTCGACGATGACCACCACGGTGGGCGAGGACGGCGCCGTCAGCGGAACGAAATCCTTCGCAACGCTCGGTACGTTCGCCGATCGGTTCCTGGTGATCGCCCGATCCGGTACCCAGCCCGACGGCAGGCCGATCCTGCGAGCTGTGCTGGTGCCCGCTGGTGCGGCCGCCGCGGTGTCGCCGTTGCCCGCGTTGCCGTTCGCGCCCGAGATCCCGCACGCGGGAGTCACCTTCGATGCCGCGCCGGGCGAAGTGCTGCCCGGTGACGGCTACACGGACTATCTGAAGCCGTTCCGGACGGTCGAGGACCTGCATGTGGTGGCCGCTGTGCTCGGTCAGCTGGTTCGGGTGGCCAGGTTGTCCCAGTGGCCCGCTGAGCCCGTAGAACAGCTGCTGGCGCTGTTTGCGGCGGTACGTGGGGTCGGCGCCGAGGATCCGAGCTCGCCGGGTGTGCACATCGCGCTCGGCGGCCTCTTCGATCGGCTGACCGGCTTGCGGGCCGAACTGGAGCCGCTGTGGGCGCCGGTGGACCCCGAGGTCAGGAAGCGCTGGGAGCGTGACGTTCCGCTGCTCGGGGTGGCGGGCAAGGTCAGGGCGGCGCGGCTGGCGACCGCATGGCGCGCGCTCGCCTGATCAACCGCTCTTGGCGAAGGTGCCGAGGCCGTTCTCGTCGAAGTAGTCGATGGTCAGCCTGCCGTCGGTGAACCGTGCCGAGGAGACGCTGCCGGGCGGGGCGTTCTCGCCGCTGGGCTCGAAGGCGAAGGTGTCGCCCTCCCAGTGCCGCAGTGGGTACTCCTGCCGTGCGGGGCCGATGGTGAGGACCAGGCCGGTCGGTGTCGCCGAGATCGTCGCGGGGCCCCAGTAGTCGCTGTCGTAGGTGCCCGTGTAGGTCGACAGTGCCTGTGCGGGAGCCGGATCGGACGGGGCAGTCTTACCGGACAGGTCGCCTTCCGGTGCGTCGGCCGCGACGAACGCGTCGCGGTACAGCCCGCGCCAGTCCTCGCGCACCTCGCCGAACTGCACCAGATCACCGAACTCGGCGGTCAGGGTCTCCGGAATGCCCAGCGGCGCCGCGTTCGTCAGCGCGACGATGGCCACGTCGGCGGACGGGATCACCAGGAAGTTGGTCGCCGCGCCGAGGGCGAAGGCGCCGGAATGGCTGTTGGCGGTGCGACCCGCCGAGGAGACCGACACGTTGAAGCCGTACCCGTAGCTGCCTGCCCGCGCGGTGGGGGTCGTGGGCGGCGCCGAGACGATCTGGGGTGTGACGGCGGGTAGCAGGGCTTCGGGCGGGGCGATGGTGGTCGCGCCCGTCGTGCCGTCGCCGAGCAGCATCGTGAGCCAGCGGGCCATGTCGTTCACCGACGAGCTCGCGCCGCCCGCGGGGGACTGGGGGTCGGGGTCGCGCACGTAGCGGGCGACCCATTCGCCGTCGATGTTCACGTGCCCCACCGCGTGATTCGGACGGGCACGGAAGTCGTCGAAGCGAGAGCTGGTGTCGCGCATGCCGAGCGGTGTGTAGAGGGCATCGGCCGACAGCTGGGCCCAGTCATTTCCGGCCGCCGCGGCTACGGATTCGGCCGCGGCGGTGAGCCCGAAGTTGGTGTAGTGGTAGGTGACGCGGAACGGGTCGAGGGGTTCGAGGCGAAGTTTGTCGAGGATCGCGGCCTGGTCGTAGCCGAGGTCTTCGAGCCGATCGCCCGCGTGGTCGGGCAGGCCACTGCGATGCGCGAACAGGTCGCCGACGGTGAGTTGGGCGGTGGTGGCGGGATCGGCCAGCGCGAACGACGGGAGGTGAGCGACCACCGGCGTCGTCCACTCGACCGTGTTCGCGCCGACCTGGTTGGCCACGACGGTCGCGGCGAGCGACTTCGACACCGAGGCGAGCTGGAAGACGGTATCGGCGTCGATCTTGTCCGGAGCGCCGGCTTCGCGAACACCGAAACCCTTGGCATACACGGTCTTTCCACCGTGGACGACGGCCACAGCCATCCCTGGGATACCGCTGGAGTCCATCAGCGAGCCCGCCAGTTCGTCGAGGCGACCGATGGCCTTGTCGACCGCGTCGGCGGGCAGGGCGACACCGGCGACTTGATTCGGGGGGACCTCGGCGGAGGGCGTCGCGGTGGGGTGTTCGTCGTCGGTGGAGCCGGTGCAGCCGACCAGGATCGTCATCGATAAGACGACCCCGGCGATCGCACCGCGACCAGGCACCATGGGGCGACGATAACCCTGGTAGCCGGGTGATCGCCGGAACGTGGCCGGACTGTGACGCTCGGCGTATCGGTGCGCATCGGGTGGTGTACCGAGCTGCGACCTTGCCGGAAAATGGGGAGCGGGCCTCGGCGAAGGGGGGGAGTTAGCCGAGGCCCGCGTAGGGTCGGCCCGGGGGGGAGGGGCCGACGTGAACGATCCTACGCGATACGCGCGGAATTAGTGTGCGCGCACCTGGCGAGTTGGCGAGATTTTCCGGATGTCGGCGCGGGTATCGGTGGTGGTCCGGGGTGCGGCGAGAGGCCGGTGTGGGCGCTCGATACCTGTCAGGTGTCTTACGAAGAACGGAATCGGCTGGTACGCAAGGTTTTACGGGTAATTGCCGGTGAACATGTTCTCGTGCCGCGCCTGGCAACCACCCAGGGAACCGACGTACTCGTTCGTGCTCTGCGACAGAAAATCAGTCCGATTCGCCGCGTGTCGCATCGCGTCGGCATGTCGAACAATTGTGTACATCTGATGCGCGGGCCCGCTGAAATTTGGGATGCGACTTGTCGGTGGGTAGGGCAATACTGGGCAAAACATCGCCAACCACGACTTCAGGAGAATCATGCCCGACGCAATCGTCGCCGAGGGTCTGGTCAAACGGTACGGGCAGCTCGTCGCCCTGGACGGACTCGACCTGTCCGTTCCGGAAGGTACCGTCACCGCGCTTCTCGGCCCCAACGGCGCGGGAAAGACCACGACTGTTCGCGTTCTCACCACTCTGCTGATCCCCGACGAGGGCACCGCCACCGTCGCGGGTATCGACGTGCTCAACAATCCACAGGCCCTGCGCTCGCGCATCGGCGCCTCCGGCCAGTATTCCGCGGTCGACGAATACCTCACCGGCTTCGAGAATCTCGAAATGGTCGGCAGGCTCTACCACCTGGGCACCCAGCGAAGTAAGGAACGGGCCCGCGAACTGCTCGACCGCTTCCGGCTCAGTGACGCCGCCGACCGGCCGGTGAAGGGCTACTCCGGCGGTATGCGCAGGCGCCTGGACCTGGCGGGCGCACTGGTGGCCAATCCGCCGGTGCTGTTCCTCGACGAGCCGACCACCGGTCTCGACCCGCGTGCCCGGCTCGATCTGTGGGATGTCATCGAGGAATTGGTCGCCGGCGGCACCACGCTGCTGCTCACCACCCAGTACATGGACGAGGCCGACCGCCTCGCCGATTCGATCGCGGTGATCGACCGCGGCAAGGTGATCGCGCGCGGCACGGCCGACGAACTCAAGGCCCTCGTCGGTGGCGACCGGATCGAACTCACCGTCGGCGCCGTCGACCAACTGGCCGTCGCCCAGCAGGTGCTCAGTGGGCTCGCCGATGGCGAGATCCATCTCGAACCAGGCCTGCGCAAGCTCATCGTGCCGGTGGCCGATGGATCGCAGGACCTGGTCACCGCCATCGGCAGGCTCACCGAGCACAAGGTGGACATCAACGATGTCGCACTACGCAGACCCTCGCTCGACGACGTCTTCCTGACGCTCACCGGGCACGAGGCCGAAGAACTCGTCAACGGCGATCGCGAGTCGGAGACCGTGGGCGCCGTGGAAGGAAAGAACCGATGAGCGTCGCACTCGACAAGGCCGAGGTGCACCGTCCCAGCCTCGGCGAACGACTGTCGATGGTGGTTAGCGACAGCATCACTATCGCCAAACGCAATGTCATCAAGATCAAGCGCGTGCCCGACGTGCTGATCTTCACGACGATGTCGCCGATCATGTTCGTGCTCATGTTCGCCTACGTCTTCGGCTCGGCGATCAAGGTCGAGGGTGTGGAAGGCGGTTACCGAGAATTCCTGATCGCGGGCATCTTCGTTCAGACCGTGGTGTTCGGCGCCTCGTTCACCGGCGCGAGCTTGGCCGAGGACATGCAGAAGGGCATCATCGACCGATTCCGGACACTGCCGATGGCGTCATCGGCAGTGTTGGTCGGTCGCACCGTCAGCGATGTGGTGATCAACATCGTGAGCCTGGTGGTGATGTCGCTGACCGGCCTGCTCGTCGGCTGGCGTATCCGCGGGTCGTTCCTCGATGCGGTGCTGGCCTACGCGTTGATGTTGCTTTTCGCGTACGCGTTGTCGTGGATGATGGCCGTGGTCGGCCTGCTCGTACGGGCACCGGAGGTGTTCAACAACGCCAGCTTCATGGTGATCTTCCCGCTGACGTTCCTGTCCAACGCGTTCGTGCCGATCGACGCTCTGCCGACACCGCTGCGGGTGTTCGCCGAGTGGAATCCGATGTCCGCGGTCACCCAGGCGGTGCGCAACCTGTTCGGCAACGTCAACCCGCTGGCGCCACCCTCGCAGGCTTGGACGATGCAGCATCCGATCACCACATCGCTGGTCTGGATTGTGGTGATCCTGGTCGTGTTCGTGCCGCTGGCTCAGATCCAGTACAAGAAGTCGGTCAGCCGCTGATCGACAGCCGGAACTAGTGCGTCGAGCCGTTGCGGGAATACCCCAGACGCGGCGGCTCGGCGGCCGGTTCCGGCAGTTGCGGACGCTTGGCGCGGGCCAGGTAGGCCAAGGCGCCCGCCCCGGCGAGCGCGAGCGACGCGAGCAGTGGATTACGAAGCTTCATTCGACCACTGTGGCACAAACGGATTCGGCGTGCCGCGTGGCACCATAACTGCGTGACCTCACCCAACCAGACGGCCGTGGCGACTCTGCACACCAACCACGGCGATATCAGGATCGCGCTTTTCGGTAACCACGCCCCGAAGACGGTGCGCAACTTCGTCGGTCTCGCCGACGGCACCGCGCCGTACTCCACCGTCAACGCCGGCGGTACGGAAAGTGGCCCGTTCTACGACGGCGCCGTCTTTCACCGGATCATCCCGGGGTTCATGATCCAGGGCGGCGATCCGACAGGTACCGGCCGAGGTGGGCCGGGCTTCGAGTTCGCCGATGAGTTCCACCCGGATCTGCGCTTCGACCGCGGCTATCTGCTCGCGATGGCCAATGCGGGCGCCGGCACCGAGACCAATGGTTCACAGTTCTTCATCACCGTCGGCGCGCAGCCGCATCTCAATCGCAAGCACTCGATCTTCGGCGAGGTGGTCGACCCCGATTCGCGCAAGGTGGTCGACGCGATCGCCTCGGTGAAGACCGATCGCAATGATCGCCCGACCGACCCGGTCATCATCTCAGCCGTGAGTATCGACTGATCACAGCCACAAAAAAACTCCCCGCCGTGACGAATCACGGCGGGGAGTTCTTTGCTTCACGTGAAACAACGTCAGTCGGAGGTCACCGAGGCGAAGCCGTTGACGACCAGCGTGTCGTACACATCGTGGGGGTTGGTGCCGAGGTCCCAGCGGCCGAAGATCAGCAAGCGCTCGGTGCCCTCGTGGTGGACGTCGACCTCGAGCATCGCGCTTTTGCGGCCGATCCGACGGTAGGACACCATCCGAATCCGGTCGATCCGGTCGATCGGGTAGTCCTTCGGACCGGTGAGCGTGCCGACCACCAGGCGCGGCGCGGCGCCGGGAATCATGGTGAGCCGGGGGCGCTGCCGGAAACCGAGCACGGCCGTTGCCAGCACCGCCACAGCGGCGACGCCGACGAGTAGCCTGCTCGGTCCGTCCTGAGCGAGAATTGCGGCCACGACCAGCAGGATTCCGCCGCCGGTGACGACGAGCAGGCCTGCGGTAGGGGTCGACCACGAGACAGGTTGTGCGTCGTTCACGCGGTTGTTCGCCCCTCTATCCTCGAGTTGTGCACAGGGTTATCCACAGGTGTGCATGAATAACACGGGTGTAATCCGCTGCGATCAGCGCCATCGCATGGTCATGATCAGGCCGACGACCATCAGGCCGAACCCGATCAGGAAGTTCCAGGCGCCCAGATCGAGCATGAAAGCGATGTGGTCCTGTGCCAGGTAGTAAACGATCAGCCACACCAGGCCGGCGAGCATGAAGCCCAGCATGATCGCGACGTACCAGACCGGCGACGGCCCCGCTTTCACCTTCACCGGCGTACGGCTGGCGGGGCTCGGGGTGTAGTCGGCCTTCTTGCGGACCTTGGACTTGGGCATGACGTCCTCGAATTCGGAGTACAGGTAACTCCTAGGCTATCCCACCAGGTAATGGATGCGACGACCTACTGGGTCGCCACGTACCCTCGACGCATGCGTGTATTGGTCGTCGACAACTACGACAGCTTCGTGTTCAACCTGGTCCAGTACCTAGGCCAGCTTGGTGCCGACGTCGTGGTCTGGCGCAATGACGATCCCCGCCTCGACGATCTGGACACCCTGCTCACCACCGGCGACGAGGGCGGCGCGTTCGACGGCGTGTTGGTGAGCCCCGGCCCCGGCAGCCCCGACCGGGCGGGCGCGAGCATCCCGCTCGTGCACGCGGCCGCGAAGCACAACATGCCGCTGCTCGGCGTGTGCCTCGGGCATCAGGCGATCGGCGAGGCGTTCGGCGGCACCGTCGACCGGGCGCCCGAACTGCTGCACGGCAAGACCAGCGACGTGTTCCATCTCGGGTCCGGCGTGTTGGCCGGGCTGCCCGACCCCTTCACCGCCACCCGCTACCACTCGCTGACCGTTCTCCCCGACACCATCCCCGACGAACTCGTGGTCGTCGGCCACACCGAGAGCGGCATCGTGATGGCGGTGCGTCACCGCACCCTGCCCATCCACGGCGTGCAATTCCACCCCGAGTCCGTGCTCACCCAGGGCGGGCACCGGATGCTCGCCAACTGGCTGGAGGTCTGCGGCGAACGTCCGTCGGAGGCACTCGTCGCCACACTCGAGGCGGAGGTCGCCGCGCTGGTGACTCCGTAGCGGCCCGCCTCGATTCTGGACTGACAGAGAGAAGGAGCGAAGCGACTGAACGCCGGAGGGAAGAATCGAGGCCCATGGGGCCGCGGAGGGCGGCGCCAGCCGCTGAGAACACAGTGAAGGTTTTGCTCTCGGTGGCGGCCAGTCTCGACGGCTATATCGATGACGCGAGTGCGCAGCGACTGCTGCTGTCGAACACGGCCGACTTCGATCGGGTCGACCAGATCCGCGCCGAATCCGACGCGATCCTGATCGGTGCGCAGACACTGCGCACCGACAATCCCCGGTTGCTCGTGAACAGCGCCGAGCGCCGGGCCGCGCGGGTGGCGGCGGGCAAACCGGAGTATCCGGTGAAAGTGACCGTCACCGATTCCGGTGATCTCGATCCACACCTGCGCTTCTGGCACACCGGGGGCGACAAACTCGTCTACACCTCCAGCGCGGGCGCCGCGAAGCTCGGCGACCGGCTCGACGGACTCGCCGAGGTGGTCAGCCTCGGTGAGCGACTCGCGCTCTCCGCTCTCGTCACCGACCTCGGCGACCGAGGCATCCACAACCTCATGGTCGAAGGCGGCACCGGCATGCACACCGGCTTCCTCGCCGCCGACCTGGTCGACGAGATCCGCCTGGCGATCGCTCCGATCCTGGTCGGCGACCCGGCGGCCCCACGCTTCGTCGGACCGGCCGATTTCCCCGGCGGCGCCGGTCGCAGGCTGCACCTGGCGGATGTGGAACAACTTGGGGATGTCGCTGTGCTGAACTACCTGGTCAGACCTGCTTCCAGGCCCCGCAACTAACTGGTACCGCGAATGGAATCACTGCACTGACCTGGGAAAATTGCACTGTCCACAGTTCGCGGACAACTTTTCTCCACACCTGAACATGACAGATTCCACATCACGCGAGGGTTGTGGATAACTCGCCCACCACAGGGAAAAGACATGAGCTACGACGACACCGACCACCGGTTCATGCACAGGGCGATAGAACTCGCCAGGAACTGTCCCCCCAGCGAGACGGCCTATTCGGTCGGCGCGGTGATCGTCGCCGACGGGGTGGAGATCGCGACCGGTTTCTCCCGCGAAACCGATGCGAAGGTACACGCCGAAGAGGCCGCGCTGAACAAGCTCGACCCCGACGACCCCCGCCTGACCAGGGCAACGATCTACAGCACCCTGGAACCGTGCTCCACCCGCGCCACCGCGACCCGGCCGCCGTGCACCGATCGCATTCTGGCCGCGGGCATTCCCACGGTGGTTATCGCCTGGCGCGAGCCGAGCCTGTTCGTCGCCGCCTGCGAGGGTGTGGACAAACTCCGCACCCACGGCGTGCGCGTAGTGGAGCTCACCGACCTGGCCACCGAAGCCATGTCGATGAACACCCACCTGGATTTGAGCTAGCTCACGGCCGCCCGTAGATGGCGGTCACGAATTCGCCGAGCTGATTGTCGTCGAGGTGGCGAGCCAGGTCGGCCTCGCTGATCATGCCGACCAAGCGCTTGTTCTCGATCACCGGCATCCGCTTCACCCGGTGCGACTCCATCTGGTCGAGCACGTCCTCCACATCGGCGTCCGCGCTAACCCATCGCGGTGTCGACTCGCAGAGTTCCGCGGCCGTGGTCAGATCGGGAGACAGACCGAGCGCGACGCACTTCACCACGATGTCGCGGTCGGTGATGATGCCGCACATGCGCTCGTCGTCGTCGGCGACGACGAGCGACCCGACCCCGAGATCGGCCATCGCCGTCGCCGCGGTCGCCACGGTGTCACCGCGGGTGATCCACTGCGCACCGGGCTTCATGATGTCCCTGGCTGTCGTCATAAGGGGCTGTACCTCCTCGTCAGCAACGCTGGATGGGGATGAAAGCAGCCTCATTCTGCGCCCGTGCAGGCGCGACAGACGCGTTCGCCATCCAATCGAGACCTCAACGCGGAATCGGTGAAGCTCCTACATGCAGCACCACATTGCCGTTGATCGTCACTGCCGAACCGGCCGCCGGACTCTGCCCGACGACCTTGCCCGAGGCATTACCGTCGAGGGTGATCACCGTGGTCTGGCTGAGCTGACCGGTCCACCCTTCGCTGCGCAGTCTTTCCTGGGCCTGCACCGGCGTGAGCCCGGTGAGATCGGGGACGGTGATGCGGTCACCGGCGGAGACCTGGACCGTGATGGTCGAGCCCTTCTCCGCGTTGCTTCCGCCCGCCGGGTTGGTGGCGAGCACCTGGCCCTTCGGCAGCGAGGACTTCACCTCCTGGATCTCGACCTTGAAACCGGCGGGGTCGACCAGATTCGGCTGGGCGATCGAGATGTCCTGGCCGACCACGGTCGGCACCCGGACCTGCTCCGGACCGCTGCCGATGGTGACGATGATCGGCCGGTCGATGTCGACCCGCACGCCCTCGCTCGGATCCTGCGCGATCACCTTGCCGTTCTCGGCTGTGCTCGACGCCTTGCGCACCACGTTCGGATCCATTTGCAGGCCGATCGAATTCAGCTTCTGCTCGGCCTCGGTTTGACTCATCCCGAACAATCGCGGCAACTGCACCTGCGTCGGGCCGGTCGAGACCTGCAACGTCACTGTGCTGCCCTCGTCGATGCGCGAACCGCCGAGCGGCTGGGTCGCGATCACATTGCCCGGCGCCACCTTGCCGTCCGGCTTCTCCTGCACGGCCACATAGAAACCGGACTGCTGTAGTTCGTTCTGCGCCTGCTGAGCCGGCTTGCCCGACAGGTCGGGAACGGCCACCTGATCAGCTCGGCTGCCCGGCCCGACCAGCACCCAGAACAACCCGAACGCCACGGCGAGCGCGGCCGCGACACCGAGCGCGATCAGCCCGGTGCGGTTACGTTCCTCGCCGGGCGGCCCGACCGCGGGGTGCTCGGAGGTGTCGTCGCGGCGGTCGTGGAAGGTCCGCGGGCCCGGCTCGTCGTCGTAATCGGTGCGGTCTTCGTCGTTCATCACCATCGGCGCGCTCGGCTTCTGCCCGCCGAGTACCCGGATCAGGTCGGCGCGCATCTCCGCGGCCGTCTGGTACCGGTTGGCCGGGTTCTTGGCCATCGCCTTGAGGATCACCGAATCGAGCTCGCGCGGTACGCCGGGGTTGACCGACGACGGCAGCGGGGGATCTTCCTTCACGTGCTGGTAGGCGACAGCGACCGGCGAGTCACCGGTGAACGGCGGCTGCCCGGTGAGGATCTCGAACAGCACACAGCCGACCGAGTACACGTCGGAGCGCGCGTCGACGGTCTCGCCGCGCGCCTGCTCGGGTGAGAGGTACTGGGCGGTGCCGATCACCGCGGCGGTCTGGGTCATCGGGTTGGCGCTGTCGGCGATCGCGCGCGCGATGCCGAAGTCCATCACCTTCACCGCACCCGCGCGGTTGATCATGATGTTGGCCGGCTTCATGTCACGGTGCACGATTCCGGCCTTGTGGCTGAAATCGAGCGCGGCGCACACATCGGCCACGACTTCCATCGCCTTGCGCGGGGCCAGCGGTCCCTTGCCGCGCACGATGTCGCGCAGGGTGTCGCCCTCGACGTACTCCATGACGATGTAGGGCAGCGGCCCGCCGTCGACGGTGGCCTCGCCGGTGTCGTACACGGCCACGATGGCCGGGTGGTTCAGCGCGGCCGCGTTCTGCGCTTCGCGCTTGAACCGCAGGTAGAACGTGGGATCGCGGGCCAGATCGGCTCGCAGCACCTTGATCGCCACGTCGCGGGACAGGCGAACGTCGCGGGCGCGGTGCACCTCCGACATGCCGCCGAACCCGATGATCTCGCCCAGCTCATACCGAGAGGAGAGATTCTTCGGGGTCGTCATGGTTGTCCTATGGTCGGGCCTACGGCAGTGTCGCTATCGGGGAACGGCAGGTCGAAGGTGGGCAGCCGGGGGCGGCCCACGGTGGTGGTTCCCCCGGCGGGCGCCGTGGTGGTCGCTTCCGGTTTGGTCGTCTTCGGCGTCGTCGTCGGCTTGGTCTTGCTGGTGGTGGTCGGCGGCGCCGTGGTGGTGGTCGGCTCGGGGGTCGTCGTCGGCGGCTCGGTAGTGGTCGTCGGACGCGGCGGTTCCGTCGTGGTCGGCGGTTCCTCGGTGACGACCGGCGGCGGCACGGGCCTGGTGGTGGTCACCGGCGGCGGCACCGGCTTGGTGGTCTGCACGGTGGTGGTCGTGGTGCCCGAATCCCGGTTCGGTTCACCGCCGAACAGCAACCACAGCACGCCGCCGCCGAGCAGCAGCGCGCCGACACCGAGCGCGATCAGCCACTTCTGGTTGTTCTTGGCGTTGCTCGCGGGAACCGGCGCTGGCGCGGCCGCTTGGGTGGCCGGACCGCTGTAACCGCCGGTCGGCGGACCGACCGGGCCGCCCGGCTGATGGCCGAAGCGCATGGTCGCGCCGTCGTAGTCGGCCGCGGCGGCGGCACCGGCCGCGGCAATCGCGACGGTCGGGCCGGGCGGCAGCACCCTGGTCGCACCGGTCATCGACGGACCGGTGGCGCCGCCGGGGATCGGCGGCATGTGTCCGGCGCGCACTGCGGCCACGGCGTCGGCGAACTCGCCACCGCTGCTGTAGCGCTGCAACGGATCCTTGGCCATCGTGATGGCGATCAGTTCGTGCACGTTCGCGGGCAGGTCGTCGGGCATCGGCGGGGGCGCGTCGCGCACATGCTTCATCGCGACGGTGATCGCGCCCTCACCGGTGAACGGACGGACTCCGGCCAGTGCTTCGTAGCCGACGATGCCGAGGGAGTACACGTCGGAGGCCGCGGTGGCGTCCTCGCCGACGGCCTGTTCGGGCGCGATGTACTGGGCGGTACCCATCACCATGCCGGTCTTGGTCACCGGCGAGGCGTCGACCGCCTTGGCGATGCCGAAGTCGGTGATCTTCACCTGACCGGTCGGCGTCACCAGGATGTTGCCCGGCTTCACGTCGCGGTGCACCACGCCTGCCGCGTGCGCGACCTCGAGCGCGCGCCCGGTCTGCTCGAGCATGTCCAGACCCTGGATGACCGAGAGCCTGCCCATGCGGTTGAGCACCGCGTTGAGCGGTTCGCCCTGCACGAGCTCCATCACCAGGTACGCGGTCTCGCCGCCCGACGGGTCGGTGGTCTCGCCGTAGTCGTAGATGCCCGCGATCCCGGGTGCGTTGAGCTGCGCGGTGGTGCGCGCTTCCACCCGGAACCGCGCACGGAAGGTCGGGTCGGCGGAGAACTCGGTTTTGAGGACCTTGACCGCCACCCGGCGATCGAGCCGGGTGTCCATCGCTTCCCACACCTGACCCATACCGCCCGTGGCGATGAGCCGCTGCAGGCGGTAGCGGTCGGCGATCATGGCGCCGTTGTTCAGCATCGGGGCCCCCGTGTTGTCACTCGCACACTCATTTCGTTCAGCCCCCTGCCAGGCCCGCATCGAGCACAGACCTGGCGATCGGTGCCGCCACCGAGCCTCCGGTGGCAGCCAACTGCCTGTTGCCGCCGTTCTCGACGATCACCGCGATGGCGATCTTCGGGTTCTGCGCGGGCGCGAAGGCCATATACCAAGCATGTGGCGGGGTGTTACGGGGATTACTGCCGTGTTCGGCCGTTCCGGTCTTCGACGCGATCTGGTAAGGCGACCGCCCACCGCCCACAGTATTGGCCTCCGAGGCGACCATCAGATCGGTCAGGGTCGACGCTACCTGGGGGCTCACCGCCTGCCCGACGCTGACCGGTTTGGTCTTGCTGAGCTCGGACAGATCGGGTGCCTGGGTCTGATCGACCAGATACGGCTGCATCCTGGTGCCGCCGTTGGCGATGGTCGCGGCGATCACCGCGACATTGAGCGGTGTCACCGACACATCGCGCTGACCGATGCTGGACTGGCCGAGCGCGGCGTTGTCCGGGATCGGGCCGACGGTCGATTCGGCGACCGGGATCGGCACACTGGGCGGATCCTCGACTCCGATGCCGAACGCGGCGGCCTCGTCCTTGAGTTTGGCCGCGCCGACCTTAACGCCGAGTTCGACGAACGCGGTGTTGCACGAACGCCGGAACGCGTCGTAGAGGCTGGCCGTCGGCATGTCACCGCAGGTGGTGCCGTTGTAGTTCTCCAGCGTGGTGCTGGTCCCGGGCAGGGTGATGTTGGGCGCCGCGGTGAACTGGTCGTTCGGACCGGCGACACCGTTGGACAGCGCGGCCGCGGTGACGACGGTCTTGAACGTCGACCCCGGCGGATAGGTCTGCGAGACAGCGCGATTGAGCATCGGCTGACTCGGGTCGGTGCTCAACCGCTCCCAGGCCGCCCGGCCCGCCGCGCCGTCGTGGCCCGACAGTTCGTTGGGGTCGTAGCTGGGCGTGGAGACCATGGTCAAGATCTTGCCGGTGCTCGGCTCGATCGCCACGACCGCGCCGGTGTAGCCCTTCGAGGTCATCTGTTCGTAGGCGACCTGCTGCATCATCGGATTCAGCGTGGTGAGCACGTTCGCGCCGCGCGGATCGCGCCCGGAGAACATGTCGATGAGCCGACGCCCGAACAGGCTCGAGTCGTTGCCCGAGAGCAGCGGGTCCGCGGCCAACTCGAGCCCGGTCTTGCCGTACTGCATCGAGTAGAAGCCGGTGACCGGCGCGTACGCCGAGGGGTCGGAGGGGTATTCGCGCAGGTACTTGTACCGGTCGTCGGTCGCGACCGAGCCGGCGAGCACGGTGCCGCCCGCGGAGATCTGACCGCGCTGGCGCGAGTACTCGTCGAGCAGCACCCGCGAGTTGCGCGGATCGCTGCGCAGATCGTCGGCCTTGACCACCTGCAGGTAGGTCGCGTTCACGAGCAACGCCACCACCATCACCATGACGGCGACGGCGACACGACGCAGAGGTGTGTTCATTCGCTCACCCTGCTTTCCGGCCTGCGGACCAGTTCCGTGGCCGCGTCGGCGATCGGTGCGGGCGCGCGCTTACGGGCCGGAGCCGGTGCGCGAGCCGCATCGGAGATCTTCATCAACAGCCCGAGCAGCGCGTAGTTCGCCAGCAGCGACGAACCGCCGTAGGAGATGAACGGCGTGGTCAGACCGGTGAGTGGAATCAGTTTGGTGACACCGCCGACGACCACGAAGATCTGGATCGCGATGGTGAACGACAGGCCCGCCGCGAGCAGCTTGCCGAAGCTGTCACGCACGGCCAGCGCGGTGCGCAGCCCGCGGACGATGAAGATCAGGAACAGCATCAGCACCGCGGTGAGCCCGATCAGGCCCAGTTCCTCGCCGATGGTGGTGACGATGAAGTCGGTCTTGGCGAAGGGCACCTGCTGGGGTCGCCCGCTGCCGAGGCCGGTGCCCGCGAGGCCGCCGGTGGCGAAGCCGAACATCGACTGCGAGATCTGGTAGCCGGTGTTGTGGTAGTCGTCGAACGGGTGCAGCCAGGTGTCCACGCGCACGCGCACATGCCCGAACAGCTCGTAGGCGAACACGAATCCGAGCGCGAGCAGCCCGCCGCCGATGATCAGCCAGCCCACCCGTTCGGTGGCGATGTAGATCATCACCAGCACCGTGCCGAAGATGAGCAGCGAAGTGCCGAGGTCTTTTTCGAGCACGAGCACGCCGATGCAGACGATCCACACGATCAGGATCGGGCCCATATCGCGTGGCCGCGGCCACTCCATGCCGAGGAAGTGCTTGCCCGCCGCGGTGAACAGATCACGCTTGGCCACCAGAACGCCAGCGAAGAAGATGATCAGCAGGATCTTCGCGAATTCGCCCGGCTGCATGCTGAATCCGGGCAGCCGGATCCAGATCTTGGCGCCGTTGACTTCGGAGAACCGGCTCGGCAACAGTGCCGGAATCGCCAGCGCGACCAGGCCGACCAGGCCTAGTGTGTAGGTATAGCGCGCCAGCGTGCGGTAGTCCCGCAAGACGATGAGCAGGCTGATGAACACCACGATGCCGAGGCCGGTCCACATGATCTGCTGGTTGGCGTCGGGGGAGGGTACCGCTGTCGCGTCGTACGCCGCCTTCTGCGCTTCGGCGAGATCGAGCCGGTGGATCAGCACCAGCCCCAATCCGTTGAGCAGCGCCACAATCGGTAGTAGGAGCGGGTCCGCGAACGGCGCGAACCGGCGCACCGCGAGATGCGCGATCCCGAACAGCGCGAGGAACGCCACCCCGTACTTGGCGATGTCGGTGGTGATCGACTGTTCCTGGCTCGCCTCGACGATGAACAACGACACCGTCGTGATGCCCGCCGCGCCCGCCAGCAACAGCAACTCCTGGTTGCGTCGCGTCGACGGCGGCGGCGCCGGCGCGAATCCACCAGGGGGACTGGGGAACGCCCCAGCCGACGGCGGTGGCGGTGCGGACATCAGTCCGTCACCCGGCAGTTCTCCCCTGAGATCTGCGGGGTTGTCGGAGGAACAGTTGTGGTGGTCGGCGCCGGGGTGGTCGTGGTCGGTGTCGCGGGCTGGTCAGGGCCGGGAGTCGGTGCGCCACCGGGGATCACCGGGGTCTGCTCGGGCGGCAGCACGCCGGGCTGGGGGACCGTTTCCTTCTTCGGGCACGGCGGAAGGAGCTCGTTCTGCGCCAGCACCTTCATGCTGCCGCGCGCCTTGTCCAGCGAATCCGGCGGCAGGCCCTTCTGCACCTGGTCGCGCCCGGTCTGCTTCAGGTCGCTGACCGTCAGCGTCTTGCAACCGCTCGGCGCAGGCTTGCCCACCTCGACGAGAGTGAGCTCGCTCTTGCTGTTCACACAGCCCGTCAGCTCCACGTCGTGGATCGAGTAGCCGAGGATCGAACCGGGCAGGCCGCGCATCACGACCACCTTGTCGTTGTCGGCGCCCACGTAGTAGTTGCTGCGAATCATCTTGTAGCCCACCACGAGTCCGATGGCCACCGCGGCGATCAACGCCAGCGACAACAGCAGCCAGCGCAGCTTGTGCGACTTCGTTTCCGGCGGCGGCGCGGCGGCGGCCCGGCGCGGTTGCGCGCGGGGCGGACGCATGGCGGCGGCTCGCCCTGCCGCGGTATTCGGCGGCGGGGAGTCTTCCTCCTCCTCGGTGGAGGCGGCGCCCGCGAGAATCGGGTGGCTCTGGCCGTAGTCGAGGTCGATCACATCGGCGACGACGACGGTCACATTGTCCGGACCACCGCTGCGCAGCGCCAGCTCGATGAGCCGGTCGGCGCACTCGTCGGTGTTGCCCTCGCGCATGGTGTTGCCGATGGTCTCGTCGCTCACCACGTCCGAAAGTCCGTCGGAGCACAGCAGATAGCGGTCACCGGCGCGGGCTTCGCGCATGATCAGCGTCGGCTCGATCTCGTTGCCGGTGAGGGCGCGCATGATCAGCGAACGCTGCGGGTGGGTGTGCGCCTGCTCGGCGGTGATCCGGCCCTCGTCGACCAGTGACTGCACGAACGTGTCGTCGCGGGTGATCTGGGCGAGTTCGCCGTCGCGCAGCAGGTAGGCCCGCGAGTCGCCGATATGGACCAGGCCGAGTTTGCGGCCCGCGAACAGGATCGCGGTGAGCGTGGTGCCCATGCCGTCGAGTTCGGGTTCGGCCTCGACGTGGTCGGCGATGGCGGCGTTGCCGGAATGCGTGGCGTGGTCGAGCTTGCCGAGGATGTCCTCGCCCGGCTCGTCGTCGTCGAGATGCGCCAGCGCGGCGATCATCAACTGCGAGGCCACTTCTCCGGCGGCGTGCCCACCCATGCCGTCGGCCAGCGCTAACAGGCGTGCGCCAGCGTAGACCGAATCTTCGTTGTTGCCCCGGACGAGTCCGCGGTCGCTTCGCGCGGTGTAGCGCAGAACAAGTGTCACGATCGCAGCTCGATCACTGTTTTGCCGACTCGCACCGGAGTGCCGAGCGGAACACGGACGGCGGTGGTGACTTTCGCGCGGTCGAGATACGTGCCGTTGGTGGAACCGAGGTCTTCCACGTACCAGTCGTCACCACGCTGAGACAGTCGCGCGTGCCTGGTCGAGGCGTAGTCGTCGGTGAGTACCAGCGTCGAATCGTCGGCGCGTCCGATGAGAACCGGTTGCGTGCCGAGGGTGATTCGAGTGCCGGCGAGTGAACCATGAGTCACCACTAGATACTTGGCGCCCTTCTGGCTTCGGCTGAAGGAGGGCAGACCGATGGATCCGCGATTAGCGCGGGTTGCCCTCGGCTGTATCCGTATGCCGGATGCCGCGTAGATATCGCTGCGCAAGGTCCGCAGAACGGCCCAGACGAACAACCAGAGCAGCAGCAGGAACCCCGCGCGGGTCAATTGCAGGATCAATCCCTGCACGGCGTTCCACCTCCTGTTTGCCCGGGTACGTCGGTACGGCAGGTGCGGGCCGAACCACCCCCACCAGCGTGCTGGCTTGCGGGCCCCGAGGTCGGGACCGTGCGTGTAATGGCAGCATCATAGAGCCGACAGCGTCGACTCGTGACGTGCACCGCGCAGCTTACGGGATCAGACGATCCTGATCAGGATCTCGGAATGTCCGGCCCGGATCACGTCGCCATCGGCGAGCTGCCAATCCTGCACGGGGGAACCGTTGACGAGCGTTCCGTTGGTGGAACCCAGGTCCGAGAGCATGGCCGTCTGGCCGTCCCAGCGCACCTCGATATGCCGACGCGACACGCCCGTGTCGGGCAGCCGGAAGTGGGCATCCTGGCCGCGGCCGATGATGTTGGAACCCTCGCGCAGCGCGTAGGTGCGGCCGCTGCCGTCGTCGAGCTGGAGCGTGGCCGAGTAGCTCGACTGGGCGGCGGCGTAGCCCGCGCCCTGCTGCTGGCCGTAGCCCTGCTGGCCGTAGCCGGCGGCGGGCTGGGCGTAGCCGCCCTGCTCCTCCTGGCCGTAGGCGGGCTCGGCATAGCCGGGCTGCGCGCCGTAACCCTGCTGGCCGTAGCCCTGCTGCTGGGGTTCGGCGTAGCCCTGCTGGCCGTAGCCACCCTGCTGGTCGTAGCCCGGGTCGGCATAGCCCTGCTGGCCGTAACCGGCCTGCTGGCCGTAGCCCTGCTGCTGCGGTTCGGCGTAGCCCTGCTGGCCGTAGCCACCCTGCTGGTCGTAGCCGGGCTCGGCGTAACCGGGCTGGGCGCCCGGCGCGCCGTAGCCACCCTGCTGGCTGTACGCCTGCTGGCCGTAGCCGCCCTGCTGGTCGTAACCGGGCTCGCCGTACGCGGGCGCGGCGCCGTAGCCACCCTGCTGGCCGTAGCCCTGCTGAGCGGGCGCGGCGGGGTCGTAGCCGTTCTGGTAGTCGCCACCCTGCTGGCCGTACGCGTCGCCATATCCGGGCTGCGCCTCGGGCGCGCCGTAGCCGCCACCGCGGCCGTAGTCGTCTGCCGGGTAGGGAGCCCCTGGCGCGCCGGCGGGCGGCGGTGCGTACCCGCGGTTGCGTGGATCGGACTCCGCGGGCTCTCGGCTTGGCTCGTAGCCTGAGTTATGCGTCATGGGGCCAGCTCCTGGTTGCGGGTGTGCGGGTCGTTGTGGCGGTCCGGTGCGAGGTGGGGCCGTCCCGCGACCGGCGTCGGGGTCGACGCGGCCGCTCGCTCTGAACATTCCGGTGTGCAGCGTAGGTGATGCCTCGAACGCCACGTGTACTTCGCCGTAGGTCTGCCAGCCCTGCTCCCGGATGTAATCCTGCAGATGTTTGGCGAACGCTTTGGTTGTCAGGTCGTGATCGGCGTCGAGCTTGCCGTGATCGGTTTCGTTGATCGTGATCACGTAACTGTTCGGCGCGAGTCGATGTCCGCCGTCCAGATCCTGGATCTGATCTGCGGCTTCGCGCTGCAGCGCGGCCTCCACCTCTTGGGGAACCACACTGCCGCCGAACACCCTCGCGAACACGTCACCGACAGCGCCCTGCAAGCGACGTTCGAATCTCGACACGATGCCCATCACAGCCCTCCCTTCGGTGCGCGTGTCCGCCCTCCTCGACACGCTGGTTACGGCGTGTCCGGACCCGACCACGTTCCTTGCATGATATCCACGATCCTCTACCTGGGTAACTCCCGGCGGCGCCCCCCGGTTCCCCGGCTGGATTCCACGGCATCGCCGCAGGTCAGGGAATCGATTTTATTTTCGCCCGCGGGGCATGTTAGATTTTTCCAGTCGCTCGGGCGAGTGGCGGAATGGCAGACGCGCTGGCTTCAGGTGCCAGTGTCCGTAAGGACGTGGGGGTTCAAGTCCCCCTTCGCCCACAAGACTAAAGGCTCGATCCTTCTGGATCGGGCCTTCTGTCGTTTCCGGGGTCAGGGGCGGGCGATGCGGAGCAGGGCGGCGCGAAGATCCGGTCGCGGGGACTGTGCGTCCAACTCGAGTAAGGCGGTTTCGGCTGTTGCCGCTACCAACAGCACGGCGACGGGCTCCGGGTCGGTCCAGCCCATCGCCGTGAGGTCGGTGGTGAGCAGGGTGGCGGCGGCGGAATTGCGGGCGCTCACTTCGGTGGCAAGGCCCGCGTCTGTTCTCGCCTGTACTAATAGGCCCTTTGTCGCGGGAGCGGCCAGGCAGCCGTCGAGGTAGGCGGTGATGCCGGCCGCGAGGCGTTCCTCGCCTGGGGGTAGATCGGCGGTCGCCGTGCCGACCCGGGCGTCGAGCTCGTCGTGGAAGGCGCGGTGCAGGGCGAGCATGTAGGACTCCCTGCTGGGCCAGTGCTGGTAGAAGCTGCCTTTGGCCATCTCGGCGGCGGCTGTGACGGCGTTGACCGAGAGCTTGCTCAGGTTCTCGGTGGCCAGCAGCTGCCTGCCCGCGTTCAACAGCGCCCTGCGGCCGGGCTCGGCGGATCTCATTGCCGCATTCCAGCACGGCCCGCGAGAAACTCGCGCACGGTTTCGAGGAACAGCTCGGGGGCCTCGGCGAACGGTTCGTGCCGGGTGGGCAGCAGCGCGACCGGTGCCGCGGGCAGGGCGCGGGCGATGCCGCGCCGGTTCACCAGCCAGGGGTTACTCGGGTCGTTGCGGCCCCAGACCACCTGGACGGGAACCTCGGGGAGCAGCGGGGCGGCGGCCAGGTCGACGCGCGGGTCGTCCAGGCTCCGCCAGAGACTGCGGTACACAGCGAGCCGGATCGGATCGCCGGGTATCTCGCGGGCCCGCTCGAAGAGGGGCCGAACACCCTCGTTTCGCGGCGATCCCAGATACAGCCGTGCGTTCACGACCACGAACCGCCGGGCCACCGAGGGCCGCGCGATCAATCGGAACATGGCTCTGGTCACCACATTCAGTGGTGCGAACCCGGCCGACTGCACCAGCACCAGCCCGCGCACCAGGTCCGGTGCGCGCTCGGCCAGGCGGACTGCCGCGTATCCGCCGACGCTGTTGCCGATCACCGTCAGCGAACCGAAACCGAGCTGCGCCAACGACTTCGACACTCGCACGGCTACGTCAGCGAGCGCGTCGACGGTGATCGCGTCCGGATCGATGACCGTCGACGCGCCGTAGCCCGGCCAGTCGATCGCCGCCACAGCCCACGTCGTGCCCAGCGTGGGGACGATCTGATCGAAGTCGCGGTGGTCGCCCGGATTCGCGTGCAGCAGGAGCAGTCCCGGCGCATCGCCGGGCGAGCGCCCGCTCAGGTGCACGACCACGTCGCCATACGGCGTGACGACGGTGATCGGTGTGCTCATGTCCCGACGGTAGCCATGACCGACCGGTCGGTCAAGAGTCTGATCACACCTTGCGAGCGATCAGCAGATGGTGCGGAATCGGCGGATTCGCCAAGGTGCGCTGCTCCACGGTCAGTCCGGCGGAGCTGAGCACCGCCACCACATCGGCGACCGGACGCAAGGTGAATCCATAAGGGGTGAACGGCATTTTGGCCATGGCGTCGGGATCGCCGATGCCGATCACCGCGGTGCCGCCGGAGCGAAGGACGCGGGCGAGTTCGACGCAGGCGGCCGGGAGGTCGTCGAGGAAGTAGATGGTGTTGACGGTGATGGCCGCGTCGAGGCTCGCGTCGGGCAGTGGGAGCGCGGTGAGGGCGCCGTCGGCGAGCGCGAGGCGGCCCTCCGCGAGCTCCATGGCGAAACGGCCACGGGCGCGGACGAGCATATCGGCGGACGGCTCGATGCCGTGCACCATGCCTTCGGCCCCGACGCGGGCCAGCGACAACTCCAGTCCCACCCCACCGCCGAAGCCGATATCGGCGACCGTCGCGCCGGCTGTCGGCGACGCGGCATCCACAGCCGCCGCGATGGCGCGCTTGTTCCCCCGATTGAGTACGAACGCCACGCCCTTACCGAGCACACCGTGCGGATTGCCTAGCTGCCCGGCGATTGTCGTGAGCAGGCGATCTTTGACCCCGGTCATTTCGTCATCGTAGGCGGCGTTTTCTCGCCGTCGGTGCCGCAGGGTGAGCGGAATACTTCTCCTGAGCGCGGAATTCGGGTTCGATACAGACCGTGCCGTCTGCAACCCGCCGCCGCTTCCTTGCCCGCGCCGCTGTCCTGGTCCTCGCCTCGGCGTGCGCCTGGTCGGGTCCTGCGTCGGCGGACCCGGCGCCGGTCACCGGTCCGCTCGCGGCCAACCCCTTCCTCGGTCCGCTCGGGACGGCGACCATGCACGGGGACGCGGGGTCCTCGGATGTGACGCCATTGGCCGGGCCTGCTCCCGGGGCCGACGTCACGGTGTATCCGCTCGGCGCGGCTTGCCCGACACTGCTCGAAGGCGCGGATGGGCTGGTGGTGGGGCTCTGCACCGCCATCGCGGGGCAGACGCCGACGGTGTTCCTGTTCGACGCGGGTGCGTCGGGCTCGGTCGGTGGGGCGCTTGCCTCGTTGCCGTTGGCCAAGGGGAGCTTGCTCGGCGGGGTATACGCCTTTCTCGACAACGAGGATCGACTGGTGGTCGTCGACGGTGGGCGACGGCTGTTGCGGGTCGCGCATGTTCGGGGTGAGGACGGTGCGTGGCGGTTGGTCGCCACCGTGCAGGCGGATCTGAGTGGCTCGATTCCGCAGGGCGACAACGTGACCGGACTGGTTCCCGATTGGACGGGCGATGTCTGGTTCGCGACCGGCCACGGGGTCGTCGGGTTCGTCGGACGAGAGGGGCGTGTCGCGACGATGGCGCTGCCGTCCGGGGAACTGGTGGCCAACAGCATTTCGTCCGCGCCCAATGGTGTTGTGGCCGTGGCGAGTACACACGCGCTGTACGAGCTGCGCGCGAAAAACGATGAACCGGAGATTCTTTGGCGGTCTGCCTACGACCGTGGCACCGCGCGGAAACCGGGTCAGCTCAGCTGGGGTACCGGCTCGACGCCGACGTACTTCGGACCGGTGCGCGGCGACGAATATCTCGCCATCGTCGACAATGCCGACAACGGGGTGCGGCTGATCGTGGCGCGCTCCGGCTCGGGTGAGCAGGTCTGCTCGGTCCCGGTCCCCGTCGGCGGCAGCGAGAATTCGCCGATCGGGGTCGGTTCGTCGATCTTCGTCGCGAGTACCTACGGCTATCCGTATCCCACCGTTCCCGAGGGCGCGGGCCCGGCCGTTCCGGTGAGCGCGCCGTTCCGGGGCGGCCTGAGCCGGGTCGACCTCACTGCCGACGGATGTGTCCCGGTGTGGGACAGCGGGGTACGCAGCGCTGCCGTTCCGCGACTGTCTCTCGCCGACGGCGGCATCCACACCCTGCGCCGCATCGGACCAGACGCGACAACCCCCCTCGACGGATTCGACTATGTCGTTATCGACCCGGCAACCGGCGCTGTTCGCACCTCGACTCCGCTGCCGGGCACGGTCGCGGAGGACCCGCTGCAGATGGCCGCGCTCATCACCCGCGGCGGCGCGCTCTGGCAGGGAACCGTCACCGGGGTCGTCCGAATCGGTTGAGTGCGTCTCGCACCCTGGATCCGACCTCACGCCTGTTTCGGCGGGCCCCTGACTACTGGCGCCGCGTGCCGACCTCGAAACGCCCGCCCAGCCGAAAGTCGGGTTCCTTTGCCCGCGGGCGGGTCGGATACTCCTGATTCCCGCAGGTGAGGCGAAGGTCACACTGCCCGTGCAACCTTGTATTCCGGATGTTCTTCTGCCGATATCTGTCCGTTCGGCGGCCCGTTCGCAACCAGTCGTCCGTCCAGTTTGAGGCGATGAATTCGGTGTTTCAGCGTGATTGCTGAGCGCGCATCTCGTTTGCAACGCAGTTAACAAACTTCAAGTCTCTTTTACCGTTTCAAGTAGGCGGCAACCGTAATTCCGTTGCCGAAACCCCAGGTGACAGCTATGTCCAGGACTCGGTGTGATCCGGGGCAACCTTGCTCGACATTCGCGCGCGGACTTCGCCGAGGATGCGCGACTCGTTATCGAAGGTTTGCCCGAGGTGAATTCTCGGTGCTGTCGACTGCTCGATGAATGCGGTGCCAGGAGTTTGCTGGGGGTGTGAAAATCGGTGCGTCCACAGGGCTTTGCATGTTCGCAGTTCGTACCCCGGACCTGCGCGTTGGGGGTTGCGTGGGGATAACGATTGTGTACAGTTGACGGTAACGCTGGCCGCAGTTCGAGCCCGACTCGCTGCGGCCAGCGGAACTCAAATGGGGGAGTTCGAAACCATCTCTTGACCTTCTGTAGCTGCCGATTGTCCGGTGCTGTCTCCGGGCGGTGTGCTCGGAGTTGTCGGCCTCACAGATGTACGTGCAGATGCGTGCTCACGCCCGGTCCAGAGCTTGTGGCTGCGCCATCAGCCACCGATCAGCCGGATCCGTCGACACGACCGGTACCGCTGCCTCGGCATCCTGTTCCTCGGCCACTCGCCTGCCGATCCCGAAGACGTAGTAGAGGAACAGCGCCTCGGCCGTGAACCCCAGCGCGATCCGCACGGGTACGGGCAGCGGGCTCGGCGTCACGAAACCCTCCAGCAGCCCACACACCAGCAGCACGCACACCAGCCCGAGTGCCACCGTCGCGGTCGCCCGCCCCTGCCTCGCCATCGCGGCCGCTCTGCTGCGCGGTCCCGGATCGACCAGCGTCCACCCGAGCTTCAATCCCACCCCGCCCGCGACGAACAGCGCGGTGAGCTCGAGCGTGCCGTGCGGCAGGATGAAGCCGAAGAACGAATCCAGCCGCCCCGCCTCGGCCATCAATCCGCCGGTTATCCCCAGATTCAGCGCATTCATGAACAGTGCGTACACAGCGGGGAGGATCAGTACACCTGTGAACAACGCGATCGCCGACACCAGCGAATTGTGGGTCCAGACCTTCGCGGCGAAGGCCTCGTTGGGGTGCTCGGAGTAGTACGACTCGAACGAACCCCCAGGTCCGGTGACATCTGACAGGTCACCGTCGGGTATCCCCAGCGCGTCGCGGGCCGCGGCCGAACGATTCACAAGCACGCCGATCACACCCGCGACGGCCAGGAAGATCGCAGTTGTCCCCAGCCACCACGGCCAGGCTCTGTACACAGCCGAGGGAAAGTGCCGGGTGAAGAACCGGCCCACCTCGCGCCACGGCTGCGACCGTGCCGCGAGTACTCGCCCGCGGGCCCGCGCCAGCAGCGCACTGAGCCGGTCCACGAGCTCCGGATCCGGATGGTGCCCCTGCAATCTCGCCAACTGCTGTGAGGTCGACCGGTAGAGCCGGACCAACTCGTCGGCCTCAGCGCCGGACAACTTCCGCTGGCGGACCAGCTGATCGAGCCGATACCACGACCGTTGATTCGCCCAGCTGTAGGCATCGGTGTCCATATCGGGAATGCTAGCCACATGGCTGAATTCACCACCGGCGAAGCGGTGGCGCTCGAACTCCCGATCGCGCGCATTCCCAGCCGTGCGGGCGCCTTTCTGCTCGACCTGATGCTCCAGCTCGCGCTCGCCGCGACGCTGCAATACGTCTTGATGCTGGTGCTGCTGGCCACCGACGCCGATTCGGCCTGGTTCTCGGTGACGGCGGTCATCACGTTGGTGACCGTGCTGATCGCCTATCCGGTGTGCAGCGAAACCGTCTCGCGCGGGCGTTCGCTGGGCAAACTGGCTTTCGGGTTGCGCGTCGTGCGGGCCGACGCGGGGCCGATCGACTTCCGGCACGCGCTCACCCGTGGCCTCGCGGGCGCGATCGTTGATTTCTGGCTGCTCGGTGCGTTCGGCGCGGTGGCCGTTGTCGCGTCGCTGTGTTCGCGCGATAGCAAGCGGGTGGGCGACGTGCTCGCCGGAACGGTAGTTGTGCACACCCGCCAGACCATGCCGATGCCGTCGCTGGCCGTCGCGCCGCCGTGGTTGACCGGCTGGTCGGCGCAGCTGGACCCGAGCGGGATCTCCGACGAACTGGCCGGGGCGGCGCGACGGTATCTGACCCGGCTGCCGACGCTCACGCCGCCCACACAGCACTATCTGGGCACTCAGCTCGTCGAGGCCATGTGCGCGGCGCTGCGCTGCCCGGTGCCCGTCGGCTACCCGCCGTATCACGTGCTCGGCGCGATTCTCGCTCGGCGACAGCAGCTTTCACGGGTGTAGATCACCAGCCTGTGCACGAACCCACCTGTGCACAGACCAGCCTGTGGATGAATCTGTTGGCGAGTCGGTGGATGAACTGTGAGTACCGGTGGAAACTGCGGTTATCCACAACCACGTGCGGTTGTGCACAATTCGCGACGTCCACAGATCACAGCGAGCCGGACTGCTTCAGTTCGAGGTATTCGTCGGCCAGCGCCTCTGGCAGTTCATCGGGGGCCGCGGCCACCACGGCCACCCCGCGCCGGCGCAGTGATTCCTGCACGAGAGCGCGTTCGGCCAGCACGGTTTCGGCGGCGGCCGCCGTGTAGACCGCCGAACGATCACGGGCAGCAGCGGCGATGTCAGGATCGGTGACAGACACGATCAGCACCCGATGACGTCGCGTGAGCGTCGGCAGTGCGGGCAACAGGTGCTCGGTGACGGTCGGCCCGTCGAGACTGGTGAACCACACGATCAACGCCCGCCTGCGAACCCGCGAGATCACGGTGCGGACCAGCCCGTCGGTGTCGGTGTCCACCAGCTGTGGAGTAACCCCCGCGAGGGTGTGCATAAGTTTGAGAGGCAGCTGATTGCCGCCGACTCCACTCACTTCCGCGCGCACTCGCCGGTCGTAGGCCATCAGGTCCACGGTGTCGCCGGCGGCCGCGGCCAGCCCACCGAGCAGCAACGCCGCTTCGATCGCACTGTCGAGTCGGGTTCCCTCGCCGACCCGACCCGCACTGGCCCGCCCGGTATCCAGAACCATCAGCATGTGGCGGTTGCGTTCGGGCCGCCAGGTCCGCACCAGCACGTCGTTGGCACGTGCGGTGGCCCGCCAGTCGATGCTGCGCACGTCGTCGCCCGCCACGTACTCGCGGAACGAATCGAACTCGGTGCCCTGCCCGCGCGTATTGGCGACATTGCGCCCCTCGAGATGATGCAGCCGCTTCACTTTCGAACGCAGCAGCCGCTCACTGCGAAACGCGGGCAGCGCGCGCACCCTGGCAGGCACCTCGACGCGGCTCTGCCGTCCGGCCAGCCCCAGTGGTCCGAGCAGTCGAAGCGTCACCGGACCCGCGACCCGATCACCGCGATAGATCGGAGTCAGGCTGGTACGCAATCGGATTCGGGTGTGCGGGGTCAGATCCAGGTGCCTGCCGTCGATGTCGGCGCGGGCACTGTCGGGCCAGGCGTCCCACAGCATGCCGCGCACGGTGGCCGGGCCGGTATTGGTGACCACCAGTTCCACCTCGGTGTCGCGACCGAGCCGCACCACCGTCAACGGATCACGGGTCAGCGACAGCGAATCCGCCCGCGCGGTGAGCGTGACATCGGTCAGCAGCAGCGCCAGCAGCACCGCGCACGCGCCGAGCACCCCGACCCCTGTCGGCACCACGAACATCACCACCGCCGCCGCGACGGTGGCGAGCAGCGCGAATCGGCCTGTGACCACCACGTCGCTAGACCGGAACCGGCACCGAGACCAGCAACGACGAGAGCACGCCCTCGGTGCTCACCCCGTCCAGCTCGGCCTCCGGCCGCAACTGCAGGCGATGCCGAAGTACCGCCATCGCCACCGTTTTCACGTCGTCGGGCGTCACATACGTGCGCCCGTTGAGCCAGGCGAAGGCACGGGCGGCGGCCAGCAGCGCGGTCGCGCCGCGGGTGGACGCACCGTGCGCGACAGCGGGGGAGGAGCGGGTGGCACGGCACAGATCCACGATGTAGGCCAGCACCTCCGGGCTCACCGCCACCTCGCCCACCGCGGCGCGCGCGGCCGCGATGTGCGCGGGCCCGGCGACCGGCCGCAGCCCGGCGGCGCCGAGATCACGCGGATCGAAGCCGCTCGCGTGGCGTTGCAGGATGCGGAATTCGTCGTCGCGGTCGGGCAGACGGATGTCGACCTTGAACAGGAACCGGTCGAGCTGCGCCTCCGGCAGCGGATAGGTGCCCTCCTGCTCGATCGGGTTCTGCGTGGCGACCACCACGAACGGATCGGGCAGCGCACGCGGCTGACCGTCCACCGAAACCTGGCGCTCCTCCATCGATTCCAGCAGCGAGGACTGGGTTTTCGGTGGGGTGCGGTTGATTTCGTCGGCCAGCAGCAGGTTGGTGAAGACCGGGCCCTTGCGGAAGGTGAACTCGGCCGAATGCGGATCGTAGATCTGGGATCCGGTGACGTCGCCCGGCATCAGGTCCGGAGTGAACTGCACGCGCGCGTGGTCGAGCGCCAGCGAGGTGGCCAACGCGCGCACCAGCAGCGTCTTCGCTACGCCAGGAACACCTTCCAGCAGCACATGCCCGCGGCACAACAGGGCGAGCACCAGGTACAGCACGGCCTGGTCGTTGCCGACCACCGCCTTGCCGATCTCGGTGCGCAGCGCGGCCAGCGCCGCCGCGGCTTCCTGTGCGCTCGGCGCTTCCAGCGCGACAGCGTCCTTGGAAATATTTGTCATCCGAGCTCCGTCTCGATCCATTCGAGGTGTGCGGCAACATAATTGAGAGTCGTCTCGTCCGGCACGTCACCGAACAGGACAGTGCCGATCTGTTGAGCGGGGACGCCGAGTCGACTCGACACGCCTGCGACGAGTTGATCGTCGGTGAGCTCGCCGCCCAGCCGAGGCTTGATCCGGCGCAGCGTCGCGGCGCGCAGGATGTGCGCCACATGGGCCACGTCGCCGGAGCGCCGGTACAGCCCCGCCTGCCCCGCGAGCAGCTCGTTCGCGGCGACCTCGACCGGGCGCGGCTCGCCGACCAGCGCGCCACGTCGGCGCGCCCGCCACCAGATCAGCGCCACGAAGGCGAGCAGGAACTGCACACCGCCGAACGCCAGCCAGCCGGGCAGCCGGGTGAAGATCGAGTCCTTGCCGCTGCCGAAATCGAGGTCGCTGTCGTCGGGCGGTGTGTCGGGCGGATCCGGTGGGTCGGGCAGGTCCGGTGTGTCGGGCGCGTTGGGGGCGCCGCACGACTGCATGGTGGCGTAGATCAGCAGCGCGATGGCGAGTCCGGCGGCCAGCGTTGCCCAGAAGCGGGGGCTGCGCAAGATCCCGGGCAGCGGCGGAAGTTTCCTGCGCTGCTTGGGTTCTCGTTCGACGACCTCGATCTCCAGCGGGTCGAGTACCGGCGGTGGCGCGGATTGGGAGTACCGGTCGGCGTATTCGAGGCGGCGGTACTCGTCCTCGGTGGCCGCGCGCCCGCCGTAGACGACTTCGTCGAAGCTGCGTGCCGCCGGATGCAATTCGGTGGATTGCTCCAGCGGGAGTGCGGTGGTCGCGTCGTCGGCGGTCTCCTGCGCTGTGCGCGAGCGGCGCACCGGCAGGCTGCCGTCCTGTTCGAGTCCGCGCAGGACGGCGCGGAAGCGTTCGCGCAGGGCGCGGTCGTAATCGCGTCGGCCCGCGGCATTCTCGGCGGCGGCGCGGTGTTCGGCGGCGGCGCCGAGGCGGGGCCGCGGTGGGACGCCACCGGGGGAGTCGGTCACCGGCGATCACCGGGGATTCGAATGTCCAGACCTTCCCGGACGCAGCGCCTGCTGATGTAGCAAAGGACGCGGCTGGTTGCCTCGACGATCTCGCTCACCGTCACCACCAGCAGGAATCCGCCGACGAGCAGAGTGATGACGGCCCAGCGGTGGGTGCCGGAGAAGTCGGAGAGGAAGAACGGAATACCGAACGCGGGCACCGCGAGTACGGCGAAGATGCACCGCTGGGTGAGCCACAGACCCGCCGTCGACCAGACGCCACCGTGCATGAGCTCCTTCGAACGGGCCACACCCCCACCGAAACCCGCGTGTTCGGCAACGATCACCGGTTCGGCGACGAACCGCCGCGCCCGCACATGCGAGAGCCAGATCAGCGCGAGCGGAAAGGTGATCACCAGAATGCTGCCGAGCAGCAGCACCCCGATTCCGGTGAGCGTGAACATGATCTGCGCCACCACCAGCGGCATCGCCCGTCGGCCCGCGGCCCGCAACCCGTCGAGCACGCCGTAACGCACCCCCTGGAAATCGGCGAGCCCGATCGCGACGGTCGCGCCGCGCAGGACCAGGCGCACCAGCCACACACCTGCCGCGGTGGCCAGGATCGCGGCCCACGCGGTACCCGCGTCGGAACCGTCGGTGAGGTGGGAAACCAGCCCGGTGAGCCCGAGCACGCCGAGCACTGCCAGCACCAGCGCACTGCCGCCGAGCACCGCGAAGGTCCGCAGATGGGCCTGGATCAGGGCGAACGGCTCATCGAGCAATTCGCGGAAACGCAAGGGGCGGATCGGCACCGTCGGCGGTGTTGGCGGCCCCGGCGCAGGCGCCCGTGCCGGATCGACTCCCGCCCCGACGGCGCCAACCGTTTCGACGGCGGGACGCACGGGCCCGAGTGTAGTCAATCCCACCCGAACCACCCGGTCATGCGTACTGCGCCCTACCGAACGTCAGCGGATCCACGCCCGGCAGAGGCGCCCTCGTCGGCCCGCTCGGACAGCCTCGGCAGCGCGACCTGCGTGGGCTTCAAACGCCCACGCAGGGTGACCGTCTCACCGAGAATCCACTGCGCGGATTCGGAGTCGGCGGCGGCGGCGAGCGTGGTCGCCGACGTGAGTAGACGTTCGTCGTACTGCTTGGACAGTTCACACAGCCGAGCGGCCTCGTTGACCGCATCGCCGATCACCGTGAACTCGTACCGGTTGTGCGTACCGACATTGCCCGCGACCACCCGTCCCGCCGCGACGCCGATCCCCGCGTCGAGATCGGACGCACCATGCAATCGACGCTGGATCGCCCGTCCGCAAGACAGTGCCGAGCCAGCCAGGTCGTCGAGCGGAGCCGGAGTGCCGAACACGGCCAGCGCGGCGTCGCCCTCGAACTTGTTGAGCAGCCCACCGTGGCGTTCCACCTCGTCGACGACGATGTCGAAGAACCGGTTGAGGATGCCGACGATCTCGGGCGCGGGCAGGGTGGCCGCCATCGTGGTCGAGCCGATGATGTCGATGAACAGGGCAGCGGCCTCGGTTTCTGTGCCGCCGAGCACCGGCTGGGAGGCGATCGCCGCCATCGCGACATCGTGGCCGACGTGCTTGCCGAACAGGTCCTCGATCATCGCCCGCTCGCGCAGGCCGTGCACCATCGTGTTGAAGCCGCTCTGCAACTCGCCCAGTTCGGTGCCGTCGTAGAGGGCGATCTCGGCGTCGAGGTCACCGTTCTCCACGCGGCGCAGCGCCTGGCGCACACCCTTGATCGGGGCAACCGTCGCCGCGACGACCTGGGCCATCAGGATCAACCCGAACACCAGTGCCGAGCCGCCGAAGCAGAGCATGCACACCGCGAGCCTGGCCTTGCTCACCGCGGGATCGGCCAAGGCCCAGATCGCCACCGTCATCGTCAGCGTCACCGGTACCCCGACGCCGACGAACCACGACAGCATGGTCCGGCCGAACACGCCGATGCCGCGGCGGCGGTGCGGGTCGGCGGCCAGCACGCGCGCGGTCACCGGACGCAGCGCGAATTCGATGATCAGATAGCTGTTGGCGCACACCACGATCGCCGCGGCGCCGATCGCGAGGACGACCTTGGGGATCAGCGCCGGTTCGAGCACTCCGTAGACAATGGTGAGTGCGGTCAAGGTCAGCGTCCACAGGAGGGCCTGCTGCAGCACCATCCAGCGCGGCGCCGACACGGTGACCTGCTGTTCGGCCGGCGTCGGCACATGCTCGGGATCGGTGGCCCAGCCCATCGATCGCACACCGGCCACGGTGCCCCACGCGGTGCCGACCGCCAGCGCGAGGGCGGCGCACACCGGCGTGAAGACGCTGTTCACCAACAGCAGTTCCTGGGTGAACACGGTCGGTCCCGGCAGCACGAAGCCCGCCAGCACCACCACCATCGTGATACCGATCAGATTGGCGATGAGCAGCGGAATGGTGAGCAACAACTGCACTCGAACGCGCCGGGCCGTCGACTTCTCGTCGGCTGGTCCGAGCAGCGGAGAGCCCCACGGCGCCGATCCCGCCGCGCGTGTCGATCCATCGCGGTTGATCACACTCGAACTGTAAACCGGCGAAACGACCAGTGACCACAGAGTTGCGTAGGTCACTGTTCGGGTCAGGTTGCTATACAAACTGGTGGCGACGGCTTTTGTGAGCCTCCACCGGCCCAGCGGTCGTGTCGTTGTTTACAGCGGAATTCGGTGTACAAGCGTCCACTCAGTGTGCGCGCTCGTGGGTTGTCAGCGTTGCAGCAGCCGGTCGACGACGGCGCGGTAGCGCGCGGGCTCGATCTGCGGCAGGCCGAGCAGGGCACGCAGGTAGACCCCGTCGCCGACGAGGCGGATGGTGTCGGCGCGGACGGGGTCGTCGACCTCGGTCTCGAGGTTGTCCGACCAGGCCGCCATCACCGCGTCGAGTGCGCGCTGCACTTCGTCGGGTTCGCTGCCCGCCGAGGCGTCGATGGTGCGCATGGTCGCCAGCAGCGAGCGGTACAGGGCGAGTTCGACGGCATCGGCCTGCGCGGTGGGATCGGGGGTCTGGAGGTACCACTCGGCGATCGAGCTCCCGCTCGCTCTGGCTTCGTCGAGTTGGGTGCGGGCACGCTCGCCGAGTCGATGCACCAGCCCGACGAGCAGCGCGTCCTTGCTCTTGAAGTGGTAGAGCAGTCCGCCCTTGGATACCCCCGCCGCCGCGGCGACGTTGTCGAGGGTCATCTGGGCCGTGCCGCGTTCGAGCAGCAGGGTTTCCAGGGCGTCGAGGATGCGATCGCGGGTGCCGGGGCTCACAGCACTCACTGTACCGTCTGGACGGTTTTCCTGTTACTGTACCGGCTGGACGGTTTACCAACCTGAAAGTCGAGAGACCGATGAACACCCCCACCGCACTCGCCCCGCCGCGCGCCACCCCGCGTGAGTGGGCGGGCCTCGGCGTACTCGCCCTTGCCCTGCTGCTGCTCGCCGTCGACGCGACCGTGCTCGACCTGGCCGTGCCCGCGATCAGCGCCGACCTGGCCCCGAGCACCCCACAGCTGCTCTGGATCATCGACGTGTACTCGTTCGTGCTCGCCGGCCTGCTGGTCGTGATGGGCAACCTCGGCGACCGGATCGGCAGGCGCAGACTGCTGCTGATCGGCGCCGTCGGCTTCGGCGTCGCCTCGGCGCTGGCCGCATGGGCGGTTTCGCCCGAAATGCTGATCGCGGCGCGGGTGTTGCAGGGTGTGGCCGGTGCCACGCTGATGCCCGCCACCCTGGGGCTGATCCGCTCGATGTTCCAGGACGCGCGTCAGCGCACGATGGCGATCGGCGTGTGGAGCGCGATGGCCGGTGGCGGTGCCGCGGCGGGTCCGCTGGTCGGCGGCTGGCTGCTCGAACACTTCTGGTGGGGCTCGGTGTTCCTGGTGAACCTGCCGGTGATGCTGGTGCTGCTGGCACTCGCGCCGCTGCTCATCCCCGAATCACGTGACCCGAATCCGGGCCGGTTCGACGCTCTCAGCGCGCTGCTGTCCATGCTGGCGCTGGTCCCGGTGGTCTACGCGGTGAAGGAAACCGCCGCGCACGGTCCCACGGTGAGTGCGCTGCTGGTCGGCCTGGTCGGTGTGATCTCGGCCGTGCTGTTCGTGCGCAGGCAGCGTCGCCTGACCGATCCGATGCTCGACCTGCGGCTGTTCGAGTTGCCGAGGTTCCGGGTCGCGGTGTTCACCAACCTGCTCGCGGTGTTCGCCCTGGCAGGCGTGCTGTTCTTCGGCTCGCAGTATCTACAGCTGGTTCTCGGCCGCACGCCCCTGCAAGCGGGTCTGCTGATGCTGCCCGGACTCGCGGCGAGCGTGCTCGGCTCGCTGGCGGCTGCCCTACTCGTGCGGCGCTGGCGTGCGACGGTCGTGCTGGCCGGTGCGCTGGTTGTCACGGCGCTCGGCACGGCGGCTTTTCTCGCGGTCGACGTGGTGAGCGGCGCCGAAGCGTTCGTGCTCGGTTTCGTCGGAATCGGTCTGGGCGCCGGCGTGGCCATGACGGTGGCCTCCGACCTGGTCGTCGGATCGGCTCCGGCCGAACGTGCCGGTGCGGCCGCGGCGATCTCGGAGACCGCCTACGAGACCGGACTCGCACTCGGCGTTGCCCTGCTCGGGAGCACCGTGATGGCGATCTTCCGCCGTGGCCTCGACCTGTCCCTGCTGCCCGACGACGCGGTGGCCACCGCATCGGGTTCGCTCAGTGGCGCGGTCGAGGTGGCCGCCGAGCTGCCCGCCGCGGTGGCGCAGGAGTTCCTGTCCTCGGCGAATCAGGCGTTCGTCAGCGGCATCCATCTGACGGTGGTCGGCATCGTCGCGGTGTTGTTGTTCGCGGCCTACAGCGCGGTCCGGACGAAGACCACGCGCGGCTGAGCAGGAGTTCGGGACAGCGGGCACGGCCTGCTGTCCCGACTCGTGCGATCAGCGTGCGGGCGGCAGCTGACGACGGCCACCGGGGAGTTCGCCCGCTCCGCCGCCGGGGAGTTCGTCGTGGCCCTGCGCCTCGGGCAGACCGTTGCCCTGTCCGGCGGGCAGGGCGGTGTAGGTCGGCGCCGATTGGTACTGACGCGGGTCCGGGTGGAAGCGGCTCGACGGCGCGTCGACCACGTTCGAGGCGATCTGCTGGGCATAGGGCTGATACGGCTGCTGGTACTGCTGCTGCGGGTATGCGCCGGGCGGCAGGAAACCCTGCGCGGGCTGTCCCTGCAGCTGGTATCCGGCGGGAACCTGCTGCTGCGCCGAGGAATCCTGGGTGTCGACGGTGACCTTGCGCGAGCGGCGCAGCGTGAACGTCACCTCTTCGACCTCTTCGAACGCCTGTCTCGCGGTCCGCATCGGGTGGGTGGCCGAGTCGAACGCGTTGGCGACGAACGAAGGCACCAGCGGGCGAATCCAGCGGGCCGCGGTGTCGGTGAACGGCACTGTACCGATGATCGGCAGTTCGAGGCCGCCACCGCCGGTCGGCGCGGGCGTGGGGGCCTGCTGAGTAGGGGCCTGGTGCGCGGGGACAAGCGTCCCGGCGGGACCGGTGGGCAGCGCGTGCTGGACATAACCGGCGGGCAGCTGCGATGGCACGTTCGGCTCCAGAGACACGGAGTCGTCCTTTCGATGCGGCTCGGAGAACCCGAGCTCGAAACCGCCGATCGCGGCGATGATCCTGGTGCGGTGACGTTCTCGATCGATCACGGTATCGGCTTCGATGGCCAGTTGCGCGGCGGTGAGCTCGTGTTCGGCGCGCAATGCGGCCGTCTCGGTGCGAACCTCGGCGCGTTTCACCGCGATGGCGGCGTCGGCTTCGCGCTGGGCCCGGTCGGCCACGTCCGCGGCGTCGACCCGGCGGTCCAGCGAGGTTTCCCCGCGCCACCAGCGCAACAGCAGCGGCAGCAGAGCCACCGCGATCCCCGCGAGCAGGATGAGAAGGCGCAGGGCAGCGGCCCCCGCGTGCGAAGCGGTGTAGCTGTTCATGGCCAGCCAGCGGGCGCCGAGACCACGGTCGCCCTCGGCGATCGCGCTGGTCCGCGCGGCGGCGAGGGTGGCGGACTCGGTGCGAACCCGCTGGTCGAGGCTCTCGACGCGGCCCTGCGCCGTGGCGAGCTGTTTGCGGGCGTCGTCGAGCATGTCATTGGCGGTCTGGGTTTCCGGACCGCGACCGGGCACCCCGGTGATCCTGGTCCGCGGGCATTCCGGAGTGGGGTTGTACTCGCATCGGGCGATCACCAGCGCACGGTCGATATCGGCCTGCGACTTGGCGATGCTCAGGTCGAGCGCGGCGCGGTCGGCGGTGGCCAGGTCGAAGGTGGTGCGGGCGGCGACCACGGCGGGCGCGTTCTCGGCGCCGGCCTGGGCGCGCACATCCAGTTCCCGGTCGACGGTCCCGCCGAGCAGCACGGTGGCGGCGAGTTCGGCGACGAACACCCCCGCCAGCACCCCGACCCCGATCCGGGCCGCGACGCCGAACCGGTCATCGTCGGCCCCTGGACGCGTGGTCGCCAGCGCCCGCCCGAGCGCGCCCGCCGCGCCCGCGACGACCAGCGCGAACAGCACCGCGCCGACCACGCCGACATCGGCGGCGAGCAGCGCGCACAACGCGACGAGACCGGCGATCAGCGCGAACGACGACACTGCGGCACCGGTGACGAGATAACGGCCTTGTTCGTGGCTGAAAGCCAGGTCAGCACCCGTTTCAGGGTCCCGGCGCCGAGGCGAGGCGAGGCCTCCGCCGAGCCAGGTGAGTAAGCCGGTCATGAATTCTCCCCGGGTCGTGCGCTCCACTGGGCATGGCGAAACTGGTAGGCATGGCAAAACTGGCATGGATTCGTTGTGTCAGCGTGACAGGCCGGACACCGACACACCGAGTGCCGAGGTGCTGCTTGTGGTCAGCCTCACAGTCGAGCGAGTCCAGCCATCGCGTCGACCGAGATATTTCCGTGCCCACCTCGGCGTGTCGTACGCGGCGAGCCGGGCTCTACCGCCGTCCGCGCCCGATTTGTGTCGAACGACACTGCCAGAAGTTAGCCAGGGGTGTGCTGTGGCGCACATTTCGCAATACAGACCGTACGGTCGGCTGACTGGCGCGCTTGTGGGGGCCCGTGTCGGGAATATCTCACAGTCCCCACCCCCGGTTAGCGGAGGTGGGAGGTTTGACCAGGGCATCTGTAGGGAAATCTGCTGCGGTGCAGGTGAGTTCAGCTTTCGGCCCCGGGTCGGCGGCTGATTCGAGCCTGCTCGTCCACGGTGTTCACGCAGGTAGGAACGGGTTGTCCGGGATCGATCCGGTCCCCAGTCTGCTTTACACTGGACGACGCGCGCGACGATGCGAGCAGCCGTTACAAACCCCAGCTAGACGGGTTACTTAGCACAACCTTAGTTGGTTGGGTCTGCGGTCTGACTTATCGTTTGCTCTTACGCCGAACACACCCATGTTCGGCCAACCACCTGTTCGAGGCCCGGTGAAACCGGGCCAAGAGTAGCGGGTGAAACCCCGCGCAGAGGTAAGGGAGAAGTAAGCATCCCGTTACCTCTGAGCACCCCAACTACGTCAACGCCGCAAACCACCACCGTCGCTGGTTTCGGATCGTACGGACGCAGTCTTGACGGAGGCGAAACGACGAAGGGCCCACGCTCAGCTTGCTGGGTGGCCGACATCGACAGCCGACTTTCTTGAAGGCAGAGGCATGACGCAACTTCCTGGCCACAGGTCACCCGGAGTCACCGGGCTCTACGATCCGGCATTCGAACACGACGCCTGCGGCGTCGCGTTCGTCGCCGACATGCATGGACGACGCAGTCGAGACATCGTCGACAAGGCCATTACGGCCCTCCTGAACCTGGAGCACCGCGGTGCTGCGGGTGCCGAGCCGAACTCCGGCGACGGCGCGGGCGTCCTGATCCAGCTCCCGGATAAGTTCTTCCGCGCGATCATCGCCGAAAGTGCCGCCCCCTTCGAGTTGCCGCCGGAGGGCTCCTACGCCTCCGGTATCGCCTTCCTGCCGCAGGCCCGTCGCGAAGCCGCGCGTGCCGCCTACGGCGTCGAGAAGATCGTCACCGAAGAGGGCCTCGCCGTACTCGGCTGGCGCGAGGTGCCGATCGACGAGTCCTCGCTCGGCGCGCTGGCCCGTGATGCCATGCCGACCTTCCGGCAGATCTTCATCGGCTCGCCGAAGAACTCCGCCGAGCAGCTCTCCGGCATGGACCTGGAGCGTCGCGCGTATGTGATCCGCAAGCGGATCGAGCACGAGCTCGGTAAGGCAGGCCCCGGTGAGGGCACCGTCGGCAAGGAATCGGTGTACTTCCCGAGCCTGTCCGGCCAGACCTTCATCTACAAGGGCATGTTCACCACGCCCCAGCTGCGTGCGTTCTACCTGGACCTGCAGGACGAGCGCGTCGAGTCGGCCATCGGCATCGTGCACTCGCGCTTCTCCACCAACACCTTCCCCTCGTGGCCGCTGGCGCACCCGTTCCGCCGGGTCGCCCACAACGGTGAGATCAACACCGTCACCGGCAACGAGAACTGGATGCGCGCCCGCGAGGCGCTGCTGCGCAGCGACGTGTTCGGCAAGGACGAAGCGGGCAAGGACCGCCTGCAGAAGATCTTCCCGGTCTGTACTCCCGGCGCTTCCGACACCGCGCGCTTCGACGAGGTGCTCGAACTGCTGCACCTGGGCGGTCGCGAGCTGCACCACGCCATCATGATGATGATCCCCGAGGCGTGGGAGCGTAACGAGAACCTCGACCCCGAGCGGCGCGCGTTCTACGAGTACCACTCGATGCTGATGGAGCCGTGGGACGGCCCGGCCGCGGTGTGCTTCTCCGACGGCACCAAGATCGGCGCCGTGCTCGACCGCAACGGTCTGCGCCCCGGTCGTATCTGGGTCACCGAAGACGGTCTCGTCGTGCTGGCCTCCGAGGTCGGCGTGCTCGACATCGATCCCGCGACCGTGGTCCAGAAGATCCGCCTGCAGCCGGGCAAGATGTTCCTGGTCGACACCGAGAAGGGGCGCATCGTCACCGACTCGGAGGTCAAGTCCGAGCTGGCCGCGGCGCAGCCGTACCAGGAGTGGCTCGACGCCGGCGTGAGCCGGCTGGCCGATCTGCCCGATCGCCCGCACGTGCACATGTCGCACGACCGCGTGCTGATCCGTCAGCAGATCTTCGGCTACACCACCGAGGACCTGAACCTGCTGATCACGCCGATGGCCAAGACCGGCGGCGAGGCACTCGGCTCGATGGGTACCGACACCCCGATCGCGGTGCTGTCGAACCGTTCGCGTCTGCTGTTCGACTACTTCTCGCAGCTGTTCGCACAGGTCACCAACCCGCCGCTCGACGCTATCCGCGAGAAGGTCGTCACCAGCCTCAAGCGCAACCTCGGCCCCGAGGCCGACTTGCTGCACCCGGGCCCCGACTCCTGTCGCATGATCGCGCTCGAACAGCCCATTCTCGACAACGACGAGCTGGCCAAGCTCGTCCACATCAACGACGACGGCAGCCAGCCGGGCCTGCGCTCGGTGGTCGTGCGCGGTCTGTACCCGGTCGCCGCGGGCGGCGAGGGTCTGCGCAAGTCGCTCGAGGCCATCAACACCCAGGTCTCGGCCGCCATCGACGGCGGCGCGCGCATCATCGTGCTGTCCGACCGTGAGTCCAACGAGAAGCTGGCGCCGATCCCGTCGCTGCTGCTCACCTCGTCGGTGCACCACCACCTGGTGCGCGAGCGGACCCGCACCATGGTCGGCCTGGTCGTGGAGGCCGGTGACGCCCGCGAGGTGCACCACATGGCCCTGCTGATCGGTTTCGGCGCCGCCGCGATCAACCCGTACATGGCCTTCGAGACCATCGAGGACATGCTCGAGCGCGGTTCGCTGCAGATTCCGGGCAGCACCGGCGATCTGTCCGCCGACTTCCGCAAGGCCGTCGCGAACTACTGCACCGCGGCCAGCAACGGCGTGCTCAAGGTGATGTCGAAGATGGGCATCTCCACCCTCGCCTCCTACAACGGCGCCCAGCTGTACCAGGTCATCGGCCTGGCCCAGGACCTGGTCGACGAGTACTTCACCGGCCTGCGCTCGCCGCTGGGCGGCATCGGTCTCGACGAGATCGCCGAAGAGGTGGCCATCCGCCACCGCGTCGCGTTCCTGGAGAACCGCAACGAGCGCGCGCACCGCGAGCTCGAGGTCGGCGGCGAGTACCAGTGGCGTCGTGAGGGCGAGTACCACCTGTTCAACCCGGACACGGTGTTCAAGCTGCAGCACGCGACCCGCACCGGCCAGTACTCGATCTTCAAGGAGTACACCAAGCTGGTCGACGATCAGTCCGAGCGCTTGGCGGCGCTGCGTGGTCTGTTCAAGTTCAAGTCGAACCAGCGCGCGTCGATCTCCATCGACGAGGTCGAGCCCGCGAGCGAGATCGTGAAGCGTTTCTCGACCGGTGCGATGAGCTACGGCTCCATCTCCGCCGAGGCGCACGAGACCCTCGCCATCGCGATGAATCGCATCGGCGCCCGCTCGAACTCCGGTGAGGGCGGCGAGAGCCCCGCTCGCTTCGAGGTCGAGGAGAGCGGCGACTGGCGTCGTTCGGCGATCAAGCAGGTCGCGTCGGGTCGCTTCGGCGTCACCGCGCACTACCTGACCAACGCCACCGACATCCAGATCAAGATGGCCCAGGGCGCCAAGCCGGGCGAGGGCGGCCAGCTGCCCGCGCACAAGGTGTACCCGTGGGTCGCCGAGGTGCGTCACTCCACGCCGGGCGTCGGCCTGATCTCGCCGCCGCCGCACCACGACATCTACTCGATCGAGGATCTGGCCCAGCTGATCCACGACCTGAAGAACGCGAACCCGCAGGCGCGGATTCACGTGAAACTTGTCGCGGAGCCGGGCGTCGGCACCGTCGCCACCGGTGTGTCCAAGGCGCACGCCGACGTCGTGCTCATCTCGGGCCACGACGGCGGCACCGGCGCTTCGCCGCTCACCTCGCTCAAGCACGCCGGTGGTCCCTGGGAGCTCGGCCTGGCCGAGACCCAGCAGACCCTGCTGCTCAACGGCCTGCGCGACCGCATCGTCGTCCAGGTCGACGGTCAGATGAAGACCGGCCGCGACGTGATGATCGCCGCCCTGCTCGGCGCCGAGGAGTTCGGTTTCGCGACCGCGCCCCTGGTCGTCTCGGGTTGCGTCATGATGCGCGTGTGTCACCTCGACACCTGTCCGGTCGGCATCGCCACCCAGAACCCGGTGCTGCGCGAGCGCTTCACCGGCAAGCCGGAATTCGTCGAGAACTTCATGATGTTCATCGCCGAGGAGGTGCGTGAGCTGCTCGCCGAGCTGGGCTTCCGCACCCTCGACGAGGCCGTCGGCCGGGTCGACCTGCTCGACACCGCCAAGGCCAAGCAGCACTACAAGGCCGCCAAGCTGGACCTGTCGCCGATCCTGGACATGCCGGAAACGGCGTTCATGAACCAGAACACCCGGTGCACCACCACCCAGGACCACGGTCTGGACAAGGCTCTCGACAACGAGCTGATCGCGCAGAGCGCCCCCGCGCTCGAGCGTGGCCAGGCGGTCAAGATCGAAACCAAGATCACCAACGTGAACCGCACGGTCGGCACCATGCTCGGCCACGAGGTGACCAAGCTCTACGGTGGCGCGGGCCTGCCCGACGACACCATCGACATCACCTTCACCGGTTCGGCGGGCAACAGCTTCGGCGCGTTCGTCCCGGCCGGCATCACGCTGCGGGTGTTCGGTGACGCCAACGACTACGTCGGCAAGGGTCTGTCGGGTGGCCACATCGTGGTCCGTCCGTCGGCTTCCGCACCGGAAGCCTTTGTCGCCGAGGACAACATCATCGCGGGCAACGTGATCATGTTCGGCGCCACCAGTGGTCGCATCCTGATCAACGGTGTCGCGGGCGAGCGCTTCGGCGTTCGTAACTCCGGCGCCACCGCGGTCGTCGAGGGTGTGGGCGACCACGCGCTCGAGTACATGACCGGTGGCCGCGTGGTCATCCTCGGTGACACCGGCCGCAACCTCGGCGCCGGTATGTCCGGCGGCGTGGCCTACATCTACGACCCCGAGGGCAAGCTGCCCGGGCGGGTCAACCCGGATCAGGTCGACGCGATCGAGCAGCTCGCCGGTGACGACTTCACCTGGCTGCGCGACATCATCGCGACCCACCGCGACGAAACGGGATCGGCTGTGGCCGAACGCATCCTGAGCGACTGGTCCCAGCAGGTGAACCACTTCGTGAAGGTCATGCCCCGCGAATACAAGAAGGTTCTACTCGCCATCTCCGAGGCCGAAAAGGCCGGTAAGGATGTCGACACCGCGATCATGGAGGCGGCTCGTGGCTGACCCACAGGGATTTTTGAAGCACACCTCGAGGGAAACCCCGGCCCGTCGTCCGGTCGAGCTGCGTCTGCTCGACTGGAAAGAGGTCTACGAGGAGAAGAAGTTCTCCCAGGACACCTTGAAGAACCAGGCCAGCCGCTGCATGGATTGCGGAATTCCCTTCTGCCACCAGGGCTGTCCGCTCGGGAACCTGATTCCCGAATGGAACGACCTGGTCTACAAGGGCGCGTGGCGCGAAGGCATCGACCGCCTGCACGCCACCAACAACTTCCCGGAGTTCACCGGCCGCCTGTGCCCGGCTCCGTGTGAGGCGTCCTGTGTGCTCGGCATCAACCAGGAGCCGGTCACGATCAAGCAGGTCGAGGTCGAGCTCATCGAGAACGCCTTCGACGAGGGCTGGGTCACCCCGGTGTACCCGACCCGTCTCACCGGCAAGAAGATCGCCGTCGTCGGCTCCGGCCCGGCCGGTCTGGCCGCCGCCCAGCAGCTCACTCGCGCCGGTCACACCGTGACCGTGTTCGAGCGTGACGACCGCATCGGCGGCCTGATGCGCTACGGCATCCCGGAATTCAAGATGGAGAAGTCGGTCATCGACCGTCGTCTGGCCCAGATGGAAGCCGAAGGCACCATCTTCAAGGCGGGCGTCAACGTGGGTGTCGACATCACCGCCGAGCAGTTGCGTGAGCGTTTCGACGCGATCGTGCTGGCCGGTGGCGCCACCATCGCCCGCGACCTGCCGATCCCGGGCCGCGAGCTCGACGGTATCCACCAGGCGATGGAGTTCCTGCCGCTGTCCAACCGGGTGCAGCTCGGTGACGACATCGCCGACGCGGACGGCCTGCCGCCGATCCACGCCAAGGGCAAGAAGGTCATCATCATCGGCGGTGGCGACACCGGCGCCGACTGCCTCGGCACCTCACACCGCCACGGCGCCGAGTCGGTCCACCAGTTCGAGATCATGCCGCGTCCTCCCGAGGAGCGCGCGGGCTCGACCCCGTGGCCGACCTACCCCCTCATGTACCGGGTCGCCTCGGCACACGAAGAGGGCGGCGAACGTCTGTTCTCGGTGAACACCGAGCGCTTCGTCGGCAAGGACGGCAAGGTCACCGGCCTCGACGCCCACGAGGTCAAGATGGCCAACGGCCGCTTCGAAAAGGTCGAAGGCACCGACTTCACCCTCGAAGCCGACCTGGTCCTGCTGGCCATGGGCTTCGTCGGCCCGCAGAAGCCGGGTCTGCTCACCGATCTCGGCGTCGGCTACGACGGTCGCGGCAACGTCCAGCGCGACAAGAGCTGGGCCACCAACATCCCCGGCGTCTTCGTCGCCGGCGATATGGGCCGTGGCCAGTCGCTCATCGTCTGGGCCATCGCCGAGGGCCGCGCCGCCGCGTCGGCCGTCGACAAGTTCCTCGAGGGCGAAACCGCGCTGCCCGCGCCGATCCCCCCGACAGCTGTCGCCCAGCGCTGATCGCGTAACCACCCAGGCGCCCGCGGACTTCCGAGTCCGCGGGCGCTTTCGTGTTGCCGAGGGGATGCGTAGGGGGCTGAACGATGAAGTTACTCAATGGTTTCGATGGCTACGCAAACGACATGGCTGATCTTCCCTGCAGCACATAGACTTTCCGTGTCGAGGTGTACGGGAAGATCCGAGGGGGAGCTGTGCCGTTGCCGCCGGAAGCATTGGCGAACCTGCGTCGCGCCGCGGAGCGTGGTGACGGTACCGCTATGCACAATCTTGCCCACTTCTACCACGACCACAGCGATTTCGAAGCTGCCGAGCACTGGTTCCGGCGCGCCGCCGCCGCGGGGCACACGCGTTCGATGAACAACCTCGCCGTCCTGCTCGATCAGTTCGGTGAACTCGACGAGGCCGAATCCTGGTACCGCCGTGCGGCGGCCGCGGGCAACTGCAACGCGATGTTCAATCTGGCCACCATGCTCTACCAGTGTGGTGACCGCCGCGATGCCGAGACCTGGTACCACCACGCCGCCATGGCGGGACACGTCGACGCCATGTACAACCTCGCCCGGCTCTTCGAGGACCAGCACCGCCTCGACGACGCCGAAGCCTGGTACGGCGAGGCCGCCGACCACGGCGACATCGACGCCGTCAACAACCTCGGCATCCTGCTGCGTCACCGCGGCGCCACCACCGAGGCCCGCCGCTGCTTCCGGCGCGCGGCCGACCTCGGCCACCCCCGTGCCATGGCCAACCTCGCGGCGCTCCTGGAATCCCAAGGCGCCCACCGCGAAGCGGAAACCTGGTACCGCCGCGCGGCGGGCTGATCGCGCAATTCTCGAGCACATCGGTGTGGCAGTGGTGTGCGCCGAGTCAGGCGAGGTCTGCGAAGACGCTGATTCGTAAGTTCGCCCGATGATCGCTGGAGGGTGGAAAAGGCGAGTGATCACCGGTTATGGCGATGGGCAGCGAATGATCGCCGAAGTTACTGAAAAGTATTGATACCGAGCGGTTTTCCAGCAACCATCAGCAAACATATTGTGCGGCAGCAATTTTCCGGCGTACAAGATGCGAAGAATAGCGGCGGGGTATAACGTCTCGTCTCGATCAATAGTCGATGACGGTCGGGGGCTCGGTGAATTCGCTTGATGGGTGTCTGAAACGCATCATGGATATTCCCGGAGCGCGCAGTGCGACGCTGGTGGACGGGGCGAGCGGGTTGGCTGTCGCCGCCGCCGGCGAACACCAGGGCGTCGACGAGCACGAGGACGCGGCGGGGACCACCGATGTGGTACGAGCCGCGCTCGGGTGTCCGGCACTGGGGAGCTCCGATGACGACCTCACCGAGATCGTGGTGTGCCGGACCAGGGGGTTCCATCTCCTACACCTGGTAGACGGTGACTTCGACGGCAGGTTGTTCATGCATGTCGTATTCGACAGCGATACAGGAAATCTCGGGATGGCGCGCTATCAACTCAGATCGGCACTGGAAGATTTGACGGGCGGGAGCCGATGAGTGTCGCGCTCGCCGATGAATTGCATCGGCTCGGCGAAGAAGGGTCTACCGGAGTATTGCGGGCCGGGGACGGCGAATTCCACTTGGTCCGTGGCGCTATCGCCTCGGTGGGCTGTGGGCGCACCATCGGACTCGACCGATTGGTGGTCGAAGCCGGGGTGGCAACGGCGGAGGATTGGCGCCGCGCGGGCGCGGGCGATCCCGGCCCGCTGCTGGAACAACCGCAACTGGAAACCCTCGCGCTGCTGTCGGTCTTCGACGCTGCCTACTTTTTGCTGGCCTCGGCGGGCGAGCCGGAATTCCGCCCGACACCCGAACACTGGCTGGCCCCGGTCTGCCACATCGCCCCGCGCGCGCTTGTTCACGAATGCGAACGCCGCAACGACAACGACTACGGTCCGTGGTCGCCCGACCTGGTCACCACGGTTCCGGTGGTCCCGGCCCGCCGGGTCAAGCGAAACCAGGTGGTGATCACCGGAAGTCAGGCCGAAGTCCTCGCCGCGGCCGACACCCGCCGCAGCATCGCCGACATCGCGCGCGATCTCGGCCGCACCACCTACGGCTGCCTCGTCGCGGTTCGCGACCTCACCACAGCGGGCTTGATCGAGACCCCGGAGCCCATCCAGACCGAACAACCGCAGCGCGGACGTCATCTCGCCCTCGCCCCGGAACCGGCCGACCACCGAAGCTCGACACCGTCGACAACATCCGTGCCCACGCTGCCCAGACGTATTCCCGGCAGCGCGGGACCGACCCGTTTCCAGCAGGAGACGGGTGCACGAGCGGGCAGGCACGCGATCGACGAGGAAGCGACCGCGACCGCCCGACACCGCGGAGACCAGGGCCGAGCGGAACCCGAACGCTGGCGACAGGTCGACCGCGAAACACTCATCCGGCTCAGGGCGGCGTTGGAGGAGCTTGCGTGACCGTGCGGAAGAAGCTGCTCGGTGAATGGAGGGGTAGGTTGACCAAACCGGCGATGACCGCGCCTGAACCCAGGGCGCCCGAACACACAGCGCCCCAACACTATCCGGCCGTGCTGGCCGAATTGAAGGTGTTGCGCGAGCGGCTACCGCAGCTCACCGGGTCGCTGGTGGCCTCGAGCGACGGGCTGCTCATCGAACACGACCTACCCGTCCATCTGGAACCCGCGAGCATGGCCGCGCTGTCGGCCGCGCAGTTGTCGCTGTCGTATCGGCTGGCGAACGTCGCGCACGGCGGCGGGTTCAGCGAAGTCGTCGTGCACGGCACCGAGGGGCAGGTGGTGATCTACGCCGCCGGCTACACCTCGTTGACCGTGCTCGCCGGACCAGAAGTGAATGTCGGTCGGCTCCACCTGGAGTCGCGACCAGTAGCTCGCGCCATCGCCGGCCATCTGGCGGCGGCGCACTCGCCCGGGAACGACCTGGCGAAGATCGACGAATGAAAGGCACGATATGTCGAACATGGATCTGGCTCTGAAGGACATGATGGTGATCGAAGGCGCGATCGGCGCCGCGATCGTCGACTACAGCAGCGGGATGGCGCTCGGAATGCTCAGCAGCACCAAGTCGCTCGACCTACAGGTCGCCGCGGCGGGCAATACCGAGGTGGTGCGGGCGAAGATGCGCACCATCGAGCAGCTCGGTCTCAACGAGGACATCGAGGACATCCTGATCACCCTCGGCACGCAGTACCACCTGATCCGCCCGATGACAGGGCGCAAGTCCAAAGGGCTTTTTCTCTATCTCGCCCTCGATCGTAGCCGGGCCAATCTGGCGCTGGCGCGGCACAAGCTCAAGGGCATCGAAGAAGACCTGGAGGTGTGAGTTCCGCGAACAGGGGGTGAGTCGGCGGTGACGTGCCGCCGACATCCCGTCACTGCGGTTGCGTAGCCGTGGGTCCGTCGGTGCAAACTGTCATAAGATCGAGAGGTCGTGTGGCACGGGATGGCTCGTACGCCTATTCTGATTCGCGGCGAGATCTGGGGCCAAACGTCCTTAATCGGGGTTGCTCTCACATCGATGGAGCAAGGGTGAACTGGAGCGGTATGCAGGTGAAGAAGGTTGTCGCGGCTCTGGGAGCATCCGCGGCGATGATGTCCGGAATTGTTGTCGGCAGCACGAGCGCGAGCGCGGCGCCCGCCTGCCCGAGTCTGTATGTGGTCGCCATTCCCGGTACCTGGGAAACCGGCCACGAGAAGACCCCCGGCCCCGGCATGCTCGCCGGCGTCACCAACGGCCTACCGAGAAACACCGACGTCGACTACGTCACCTACGCCGCCACTGCCTTCCCCTGGGAGGGCGATGTCTACGGCAACTCCAAGAAGCAGGCGGTCGACGCCGCCCGCGGGCTGATCAGCGAGAAGCTGGCCGCCTGCGGCAACACCAAGGCCGCGATCGTCGGCTACAGCCAGGGTGCCGACGCCGCAGGCGATCTGGCCGCCGAGATCGGCACCGGCATCAGCCCGATCCCACAGGACCGGGTCGCCGCTGTCGGCCTCATCTCCGATCCGCGCCGTTCGCCGACCGATGTGCAGGTCGGCCCGTTCGCCCAGGGTGCCGGTGCCGGTGGCGCCCGGCCGGGTGGGTTCGGTTGGCTGAGCGATCGCACGCGCACGATCTGCGCGGTCGACGACCTGTACTGCGCGACCGCCAGCGACGACTTCGTGACGCGGTTCGCCGGGTTCCTCGCGCAGAGTTCGGATGCGAATCCGGCCAACCTGTGGCGCTACCAGCTCGAGGCCGGGGCGATCGTGACCGACCTGATGTCGCTCGGTGGCATCCCGACGCTGGGGGCGCAGCTGACGGACGCGGCCAACCAGAAGCGGGCCAAGGATCTCGAGCAGTTCTACCGCTCGCAGGCTCATACTCTGTACGGCAGTTACTCGGTGGGTGGCGGGCAGACCGCTATCACCTGGATGCACAACTGGATCGCTCAGCAGGCCTGAGTAGTTCGGTGAGGGCCCGGTATCGCTTCGGTGGTGCCGGGCTCTTTCTGTTGGGACATGGGGTTCAGTAGTCCCAGGCAGGTTTGACGCTGTGTTTGTTGGCGCGCTGGCGCGCGCGTGTTCGCGGCCCCAAGGGGCCGCCGGTTAGCCGCCGTTGCTTGCTCCTTTGTCGCCTACGCAACGGCGGCTAACCGGCGACCCGGCCGCGAACCGGCCACTGCGTGGCCGCCGCTCCCTAGGGGTCGCGGGTGGTGGGCTGGGAGGGCGGTCATGGCGGACTTGGGGTGGGCGGTGTGGCTGAGGAGGGCGGTCATGGCGGACTTGGGGTGGGCGGTGTGGCTGGGGAGTTCGGGCATGGCGGTCTGTGGTTGTGGCGGAGTCAAGGGGTGGTTCGGGACAGGGCCCTCGGCAGTAGGTTCCAGACGTGGCCGTTTTCGTTGATCGTGGCGGCTGTGCGGGTGCCGGTGCGGGAGTAGAGGATTCGGGTGATCGAGCAGTAGTCGATCGGGAAGGTCAGGGGGCGGGGGAGGGCCAGGATGTCGGCCAGGAGGGCGTTGATCACGCCGCCGTGAGCGAAGGCTACGACGGTGTCCTCGGGCGCTGCTGTGGAGACGAGGTTTTCGACGGCGGCCAGTACTCGCGCGGTGAAGGCGGGGCCGTCGATCTGGTCGGGGAGGTGGCCCGCTTTGATGCGGGCGTAGGCCTCGGCGAATTCGGTTTTCGCGTCTTCGATGGGGATGTAGGCGGGCAGGTCGCGGTCGTACTCGGCCAGGTCGTCGATGACCTCGACGGGGAGGTCGCGGGCGGTCGCGGTGGGGAGCGCGGTGTCGCGGGCGCGGCGCTGCGGGCTGCTGACTACGCGAACGATGTCGTGGGGGGCGAGCGCGGCGGGACACGGTCGGCTTGGAGTTTGCCGATGTCGGTGAGGCCGGGGTCGGCGGCGGCGGTGTCGCCGACCACGCGTTCGGGTTGGGCATGACGCACGAGTATCAGCTGCACGCTAAACACTCTGCCGTATCGAGGTATCCCGGGGGACTACGGCTCTTGGTCTCGGCGAACGGATGCTCGTCGAGGACTCGCGGGGTCGCCTCGTCGACCGAGGAGATCGCCGCGAGTCCTCCGGGTCAGGACTGGCCGTAGGGCGGCTGGCCGTACGGCGGCTGACCACCCTGCGGGCCGTTGAACGGCGGCTGACCACCGTTGTGCGGCGGCTGGTCGTCCTTCTTCTTGTTCTTGAGCAGGTAGATGCCACCGACGATGAGCACCACGATCACCAGGCAGCAGATGCCGCCGATGATCAGGAAACTGCTGTTCTTCTTTTTCTTCTTCGCCGCGAGTTCCATCGCGGTGTTGACAGCGTCCGAACTGGCCAGGGTGTCGAAGCTGCTGGTGAACATGTGCGGATCGACGAGTGCGGCCGTGGTCAGCAAGTCCAGATACATGTGATCCCATCCCGATGTGTTGGTGGTCCGACATCCTCCCGGTGCCGGAACTCCGAGACTAGCCGCCTCGCTGCGACTTTCACTACGAAAGTCGCACGCGGGCCGGACGGAGCAGTTGTTGATCGCGAACGCGTCGCGATCCGTATACACCTGTGCCCGTTCTCACCGCGGTTTCACCAAGGGGAACGGCAGCGTCTCGCGGATGCTGCGTCCGGTGATCAACATGACCACCCGGTCCACCCCCATGCCGAGCCCGCCGGTGGGCGGCATCGCGTGTTCGAGTGCGGCCAGGAAGTCCTCGTCGAGTTCCATCGCCTCCGGATCGCCGCCCGCGGCCAGCATCGACTGCTCGGTGAGTCTGCGCCGCTGCTCCACCGGATCGGTGAGTTCGCTGTAGGCGGTACCCAATTCGACCCCCCAGGCCACCAGGTCCCAGCGCTCGGCCACGCCGTCGATGCTGCGGTGCGAGCGGGTGAGCGGGGAGACCGAGGTGGGGAAGTCCAGATAGAAGGTGGGGTCGGTGGTCTGCGATTCCACCAGGTGCTCATACATTTCCAGCACCACTTGGCCCGCGTCCCAGCCGTGTTGGTAGGCCACGCCCGCCTCGTCGCACAGTTCGCGCAGCCGGGCCAGCTCGGTGCGCGGGGTCACCTCGGTGCCGATCGCCTCGGAGACCGCGCCGTGCACGGTCTTGACCCGCCACTCGCCGGAGATATCGACGGTGTCGAATCCGCCGTCGTCGTTCGGGCGCAACGCCACCTCGGCCCCGTTGGCGGCCATCGCCGCGTGCTGGATCAGCCGACGGCACAGGTGCATCATCTGCTGGTAATCGCTGTGCGCCTCATAGGCTTCCAGGATCGTGAACTCGGGGTTGTGGCTGAAGTCCACGCCTTCGTTGCGGAACGTCCGGCCGATCTCGAACACCTTCTCCATGCCGCCGACGCACAGCCGTTTGAGGTACAGCTCGGGGGCGATGCGCAGGTAGAGATCGAGGTCGTAGGCGTTGATGTGGGTGCGGAACGGGGTCGCGTTGGCCCCGCCGTGCACCTGTTGCAGGATCGGCGTCTCCACCTCGAGAAAGCCCCAGACATAGAGGGAATCGCGCAGTGAGTGCAGCACCGCGCTGCGCTTGGCCATCACCTCGCGGGCCTCGGGGTCGATCGCCATGTCCACATACCGCTGCCGGACCTTGGCCTCCTGATCCGCCAGCCCACGCCACTTGTCGGGCAGCGGATGCAGGCACTTGCCGTTCATCCGCCAGTCCTGCGCGAGCAGCGAGAGCTCACCGTTGCGGCTGGCGCCGATCTGCCCGCTCACCTCGATGAGATCGCCCAGGTCGAAGAATTCGGTGAACTCGTTGCTGCGATCGGCGCCGACCCGCTCGCGGTCGATCAGCAGCTGGATCTCGCCGGTCCAATCCCGCACCAACGCGAAGATCACGCCGCCGTAGTCGCGAATCCGCAAGAGCCTGCCCGCGATGCGCACCGTGGTGCCCTTGGGGCAGCGCCTCGCCGCGGCGATGTCGTGGGTCGGCGGGTAGGCGGGCGGGTAGGCGTCGACGCCGGACGCGGTGAGCCGGTCGAGTTTGTCCAGGCGCACCCGTACCTGCTCCGGCCTGCGCGGACCCTGCTCGTCGTCGGCGCTCTCCGGTGTCTCCGGCGCGCTGCCGTCGGGGTGGAGGCCGGTGACGGTCGCGGGGACCGCCGCCTTCGTGCCGGTGTGCACGCCCGCGTCGGGCGCCTTGCCGAGGCGCGGCAGGAAACCTTCGGCCAGCCCGCTCGCCGTGGCCACCCGCGGCAGCTGCCTGCGTTCCTCGAACAGAAAGAACCGCGGCACCCAGCGCGGGTGATACTTCACATTCGACCGGTACAGCGCCTCGAGCTGCCACCAGCGCGAGAAGAACAGCAGCACACCGCGCCAAGCCCGCAGGATCGGACCGGCGCCGATCCGGCCGCCCTCCTCGAACACCGAACGGAACACCGCGAAGTTCAGCGACACCTTGGTGATGCCGTACTGATCGGAGTTCAGGGCGAGCTGGGAGATCATCAGCTCCATCACGCCGTTGGGGCTCTGCGGGTCGCGGCGCATCAGTTCCAGTGATGCGCCGGTGCGGCCCCAGGGGACGAGCGAGAGCATGCCGTGCACGTGGTCGTCGTGATCGACGGCTTCGACCAGCAGACAGTCACCGTCGAGTGGGTCACCGAGGCGACCCAGTGCCATCGAGAAGCCGCGCTCGGTCTCGGTGTCGCGCCAGGCGTCCGCGCGGGCGACGATCTCGGCGAACTCCTCGGCCGGAATGTCGCGGTGCCTGCGCACCCGCACTTCGAGGCCGTTCTTGCGCAACCGGTTCGCGGCCTGCCTGACCTGTTTCATCTCCGGGCCCGCGAGCGAGAACGTGCGGGTGTCGAGGATCGCCTCGTCGCCCAGACGCAGCGCCGACAGTCCGGCCTTGCGGTACGCGGTGGCGCCGAGTTCGCTCGCGCCCATCACTGCGGGTTGCCAGCCGAACCGGTCGGCCTGCTCCAACCAAGCCTGAATCGCCTGCGGCCAGCCCTGTTTCGGGCCGATCGGATCGCCACTGGCCAGGCACACACCCAACTCGACGCGATAGGTGATCGCGGCCTTGCCATTCGGCGCGAACACCACGGCCTTGTCGCGGCGGGTCGCGAAGTAGCCGAGCGAGTCCTCGACATCGCCGGCGGCCAGCAGTCCGCGGATGGCCGACTCGTCCAGGCCGGTCATCGCGTTGTCGGCACGTTGTGAGCGCAACAGCACGATCACCGCGGCCAGCAGCGCGATCGCGCCGAACAGGCCGAGCAGGAAGTTCACCCAGGCGTGCGGATGCCCGTCGAAGTGCTCGTTGTTCACCAGCACGGCGGCGGTGACCCGATACACCGCCCACAGCGGACGCTGCACGCCCTCGGGCAGCGAACCGGGGAACAGCTCCACCAGCCCCCAGCCGAGCAGGCAGCCGAGCGCCAACCCGGCCACCAGCACGCCGAGCGCTTTCCACAGCGCTCCCGGCCGAACCCGGGTGTAGAACTCCTTACGCGCGGCCAGCAGGATCGCGATCACCACCACGTGCACGATGAAGGCGACCAGCGCGTCCACATCGTCGTCGGCGAAGAAGTCCAGGATGTTCGCCACCGCGTACAGCAGCAGATACACCACCAGCAGCCACCAGGCGATCCGCTTGCGGGCCGCGGTCGCCCCGGCGAGTAAGCCGACCACCAACGCCCACACCAGACTGGTGTCGGGGGCGTCGAAGTAATAGGTGTCGACATAGTGGCGTGGCACCTGCGTGAGGATCCGCAGGCTGGGCGAGAGGCTCCACAGGGTCAGCAGCACCGCGAACACACCGAGGGTCAATCCGGCGATGTGCGGTACCTCGGAAAGGCGGCCGTGCGCGCGATGCGGCACCGGCGTGCGGTCCTCGACGATGGGGTGTTGCTCGGCCTGCGTGGGAGTCACCGATCCAGTGTGCGTCCATTCGGGCCGGATCGGTGTGGCGGTGGCTGCGGCGTGTTCCACACCGCGGGCAACCGCGGGGCCGGTGCTGACCGGTTTCGCGTGACCGGGTAAGTATTAGCGCATGTCGGAACCAGTTGATGTGCCGATCGATGACGTTGTCATCCGGCTCGGGCAATTCCTGAAACTGGCCAACCTGATCGATTCGGGTTCCGAGGCCAAGACGGTGATCGCGCAGGGTTTGGTGCGCGTCAACGACGAAGTGGAGCTACGTCGCGGCAGGCAACTGCAGATCGGCGATGTCGTCGTCCTCGCGGGCAACAAGGTACGGGTGTCCGAGGGCTGACCCTCGAACACCCGCGTCGCCCTCAGTCTTCGGCGCGAACCACGACGCCGTCGGAGTCGCTGTAGAGCATCTCGCCGGGCACGAAGGTGATGCCGCCGAATTCGACGGGCACGTCCTGCTCGCCGCTGCCGGTCTGGGTGCTCTTGCGCGGGTTGGTGCCCAGCGCCTTCACCCCGATGTCGAGGGTGCGCAGGATCGCGGAGTCGCGCACGGCGCCGTTGACGATCACGCCGGCCCAACCGTTGTCCACGCCACGCCCGGCGATGATGTCGCCCACCAGCGCGGTGTGCACGCTCGCGCCGCCGTCGACGACGAGCACCTTGCCCTCGCCCGGCTCGCTCAGGGTCTGCTTGACCAGCAGGTTGTCCTGGAAGCAGCGGATCGTGGTGATCCGGCCCGCGAATTCGGCGCGGCCGCCGAACTGGATGAACTGCGTATCGCAGCTCCGGATCTCGGGGCCGATCTCATCGGCCAGATCGGCGGTGGCCACAACATTCGCTGATTCGGTCATAGGTCAGATTGTGTCAGGCCCGCCGGGCCGCGCCATTCGTAGGCTCTCAGACCTGCTCGCTGTGTGATTTCTCGATCTCGCGGATGAGTGCGTCGGTGGTGTGCTGAACCGCGATCTTCACAAACGGCTCGATCGTCTTGCCGAGCACCTTGCCCGTGATGCCGCCGCCGACCGAGAAATCGATGTCCGCGTCCACTGTGCACGCGATATCACCCTTGGGGATGAATTTGAAGGTCGCGACGATCTCGATGCCCTTGATCGACTTGGTGGCGATCAACCGGCCCTCTTCCCAGCCGACGACCTCGACGCGCGAGGTCAGCGACGCGGGGCCGAGCTTCATCTTCCCGTCGAACGTCGCGCCGAGGCCGTCGGTCTGCGCGGTCAGGGGTGTGAAGGATTCGATGCCGTACCAGAACTTCGGCAGATTGCGGTAGTCGTTCATGAACGCGAACGCTGCTTCGGCGGGCGCGGCGCAATCTTCGGCAATCCTCACTTCGGTCATACGGGTCACTCTAATTGGTGCGTATCGGCGTCAAATGGCATCGAGGCCGAACGTGACCGAGGCGACTACGCGGTGACCGCCAGCGTCGCCGCGAGGCCGAATGCCAGCGCCATCATCAGTACCTCGGCGGCCGCGTTGCGGAGGGAGGTCTCGGCGGTGACGCGGTGGTCGGCGGCCTTGCGGACCCAGGTTCGCCGCCACCACCAGCCCAGTGCGACGAGGACGCACAGGATGGCGAGCTTCGCCAGCAGGATTCGTCCGTAGCCGGTTGTCAGCAGGGGAGTGATGCCGCCGAGTCGCACCACACCGTTGACCAGGCCGGTGAGCGCGACGACGCCGACCAAGGGCGCGGCGAGTGCGGAGTAGCGGGGCAGGGTCGCGGCCCACTCGCCGCGCGTGCGCAGGACCAGGACCATGGCCAGCAGCAGGCCGAGCCAGCAGGCGGCGGCCAGCGCGTGGATCGCGGCGAGGACCGAACCGAACATCTGCTGGGACATGTGCCCGGTGATCGGACGCAGCGACAGCGCGACCGCCGCGAACACGAGCACCAGATCGGCCGACGCGGTGTCGGGCCGACGGAAGGCCAGCGCCGCGTAGCAGGCGATCGCGCCGGTGCAGAACAGGATCGCGATGCCGATCTGGCCGCCGCTGAGCCTGCCGAGGAACGTGATGAAATCGCTCGCGCCGAGCTGGGTCACCGCGACGCCGACGATCTCGGCGGCCTCGCACACCAGCACGGTGAACTCGGCGGCGAACCAGACACCGGCGAGGGCGGCCAGCGGTCGCCACGCGACCGTCAGCCGGTCGTTGAGCCGGGGCAGCGCGGCGAGGCCGAGCACGACCGCGCCCGCGCAGTCGGCGAGCACACGCGCGAACGCCACCCACGCGAAGCCGCCGGACCGGCGCAGGATCCAGGCCAGCACCACCCCGGCCAGCGCGGCGACAACGACCGGCGCCAGGACCCGCCACTGCCGCAGCGCGGCACCGGATTCCCGGCGACCGGTCGTCATCGTCGATTACTTCTTGCGGCCGGACCGGCCGCCGAGCAACGCCACCGCGAGGCCGGCGCCGAACAGCACCACCCCGCCGGCGATGAACACCCACACGGGCACACCGCCGTCGCCGCCGTCGTCGGCCTTGTCCTCGCCCGGGCGGGCGCCCGGCGTGCCGGTGCCCGCCTTGCTCAGCGTGAAAGTCCTCGTCCCGCTCACGGGATGACCGTCGGCCGAGGTGACCCGGAACGCGATCGTGTACTCACCGACCGGCCCCAGCTCACCCAGTTCCACGCTGACGCTGCGTCCTTCGACCAGCGCCTTGCCCTTGGACCACAGCCTGCCGTCCGGGCCGACCACGGTCAGTGACGGAAAGTTCTGCTGCAGTTCCTCATTGAAGGTGATGCTGGCCCGCGCCGGTCCGACCTCCACGGTCGAACCGTTCTCGGGAACGCTGCTCACCGCGCCGGAATGCGCACTCGCCGTGCCCGCCGCCGCGAAGGCGCAGGCGAACAGGACCGCGAGTAAGCCGACGAGCATCTTCCGCATCACGACGACCGCCGCGAGCGGAAGACGAGGCCGAGGCCGAGAGCCGCGGCGAACAGGCCGAGGGCGAGACCGATTCCGCCCATCCAGCGGGCGACCGAATCGGTCTGTGTCTCGGTGGATTCGCCCGAGGCGACCTGGTGATCGCCGCCCTCGGCACCGCCGTTCGCGGACAGGGTGAGCGCGGGCGCGGGGTGTTCCGGCTCGGCGCCTCCGGTGCTCGGCTGATCCCAGGCCACGACCTTGCCGTCGCCGTAGGTCTGCTGCGCGGGGAAGTTCACGGTGTCCTGGGTGGGCAGCGGGCCGAGTGAGAGCACGAACCGCTGGAACTGGCCGGGCCCGACGCCGGGGTTACCCGGATCAGCCGACCACACGACGGCGACGCTCTCGCCCTTGTCGTTGCGCTCGATCTTCGATGTCCAACCCGGCATCGGCTCGGTGCGAACACTTTTCAGGTTCGGCACGGTGACGCGCAGTGCGGTGGTGGACGCGGTCTCGGATTCGGTCGGCACCTTGAAGGTGGCGACGGTGTACTTGCCCTGGGCGGCGCCCGGCGCGTCGACAGTCACGTGAGCGGCCGCCGAACCGCAGGCGGCGAGCACCAAACCCGCCGCGAGGGCGGCGGTACCGGTGCTACGGGTGATGAAGTTGTGCATGGGATGCCTTGTCGTCCGAAGAATTCTGATGTCGTGGTGAATCAGGCGAACAACGGCGGTGCGCGCGGACATCGCGCACCCTTCGGACGAGCACCGCGCGCGACGGCGACAGCGGCGAACCAGCGGACAGCGCGGTGCGCGAGCGCAGCGGGACTGCTGAGTACGGCTCGAATCACGCTCGACGCAACGAGATACAGCCGCTCGGCGACGAGTATCAGTGCGGCACAAGCACCCGCCGCGACGAGGTGCGCGGCGATCATCGGCAGACTCGGCAGGTGGAGCAGCCCGTGATGGTCGAGCGTCGCCGACAGCGCGAAGTGCCCGGCCCACTGACCACCGATCAACGCGGCGGCCGTGCGCAACGTCGCGGGCCGACGGTACGAATGCGTCCGCGGCCCAGCGCATTCGGCGGTGACACCCGCGGCGAAAATCCCGGCCGTCAGTGAAACCAGCAGCAGCAGTGCGAGTTCCGCCGACTTCGGCACCCCGCCGCCGCCGATCCCGTGCGCGGCCACAGCCAGCCCGCCCACGAGTACGCCGCAGCCACCACCGCGCAAGCGGGAGGTGAGCTGCGGCGTGGTCACGGCAGGCTCAGCGAACGCCGAGGCGGGCGAGCACGTCGTTCTCCAACACGGCCAGCTCGGCCGAGATCGACGCGTGGACAGCCTTGCGGCGCGCGGCGGGCATCTGCTCGGCCGTGCGCACCGCCACGTTCAGGTCGGCCAGGCGCGAGCGCGCCGCTTCGACGAACTTCTCGGTGTCGGCATCGCCCGCCTTGTCGGCGGCGATCTTCGCGAGGGCGTCCTCGGTGTTGGTGATGCGGGCCTGCAGGCGCGCACCGTGCCCGCTGAACTCGCTGAGCTGGTCCATGCCGATACCGAGCTGCTGCGCCTTGCGGGCGTCGAGCTGACCGCGCACCATCGTGGCGCCGCGATAAGCCAGCGGGGCGAGCACGGGGATGAGGACTCGGGCCACCCCGATGTACTTGCGGACCTGACTCGCGCTGAACAGCTCACGATCGGCCCTCGCGGCGGCCTTCTGCGCGGCCTTTTCCTCGGCATGCAGGGTCGCGATCTGTGCCTTGGCCACCTTGTCGGCCGTGCGTGCCTGTGCCTTGGCCGCGCGACGGTTCACGCGCTCGCCCGCCTTGGCCGCCTTGCGCTCGTTCTTGGCGCTCAGCTTCGCCTCCACCGCGGCTTTGTGCTTGAGTGCTTTCGCCTCAGCGCGTCGGCTCGGCCGCCGCTTCCGCTTGCTGAACAACCCCATGGGATCAGGCCCTCCGTCATGCTCGCCAAGTCATGAGGCAGCACCGCCTCCAAGCGGCCTGCCGTTCTCCGTAGCGTAGTGGGATCAGGGTAGCGATTGGGCATTGTGTCGGGGGTAAGGCCCATACTGCTTGCGTGCGTGCAGCCGAGGACGACTTCGACGGCGGGCCGGTGCGTAGCCCGGTCCCCGCTTCCGCTGCGGATTTCCGCACCGCCTTCCTTGACGCGCGTTCACTGATCGGATGCAGGCACCGGCTGCGCCTCGATGCCGAGAATCCGGGCGTGCTCGCCGAGGTCCGCGAGGATCCGGGAGTGCAGCAGCGGCGCGACGCCGCCACCGCTCATCGCACCAGGATCCGCGACGAACTGGTCGCGTCCGCCCCTGCCGACTGGGTGGTGATCGACCCGGAATTGCGTGGTGGCGCCAAAGCCGCCGCGACTATGGCGGCCATCGAGGCAGGCGCCCCGCGCATCTGGGGCGGACTGCTGCCGCAGGAAGCCGATACCGGTCGACGTGGCGGTGTCGAGATCCTGCTGCGCGACGACGATCGCGGCGGCTATATCCCGATCATCGTGGTCAACCACAAGGTCACCGACCCGCGCAGGCCCGACCCCGCCGATTTCCACCCGCTGACCTCGGATCTGTTCCAGTGGCAGCCCCGCCGCGACAAACACGTGAAACTGCGCCCGCAGCCGCGCGACCAGCAGCGCCTCGCCCACCTGTACCGGATGTTGCAGCGCTACGGCATGGCCAGTCCCGCCCTGATCGGCGGTGCGATCGGCCTGGTCGCCGACCGGATCCTGGTCCATGACCTGACGAACGTGCTGGCCGATTACGACCAACGCTACGCCGACCGCATCGCCGTGGTGCGCGGAGAACTGCCGACCCAGCCGTCGAAAGTGCCCGAGTGCAGGCAGTGCCCCTGGTGGGTGCGCGGTCCTGAGGGCCAACCCAGCTGTGAGGCGACGCTGGCGCAGATGCGCGATGTGAGCCTGGTCGCACCGGGGTCGCGCGCGGATGTTCTGCGCCTGCACGGGATCGAGACGGTCGACGAACTCGCCGCCTGGGAGGGTGAGGAACCCGACGACTGGCAGCACGGGCCGTTCGCCGAAACCGTCGTCACCGCCCGCGCCTGGATCGACGGCGCCCCGCTGGTGCGCCGGTTCGAGAAGGTGAGCGTGCGTCGCGCCGATGTGGAGATCGACGTCGACCTGGAGAGCTACCAGGAAGACGGCGCCTATCTGTGGGGCACCCTGCTCGACGATGTCTACCGCCCGTTCTTCACCTGGGATCCGCTGCCCACCGAGGACGAGGGCCGCTCGTTCGGCGAATTCTGGACCTGGTTGATGGAGCGGCGCGCCGAAGCCCATGCCGCGGGCAAAACCTTTGCCGCCTACTGCTATTCGCGCACCGCCGAGGACAAGTGGCTCTACGAATCGGCCCGCCGATTCGCCGGGCGCCCCGGCATCCCGACCCACGAGGAAGTGCGCGCGTTCGTCGACTCGAAGGAATGGGTCGACATGTTCCAGGCCGTCACCGAGCAGTTCATCTGCCCGAACGGTAAGGGGCTCAAGAAGATCGCGCCCGTCGCCGGGTTCGGATGGCGTGATCCGGAGGCAGGCGGGGAGGCCTCGATGGGCTGGTACCGCCGTGCCGTCGGGTACGACGACGTCATCGACATGTCGCAGCGCACCCGCCTGTTCGTCTACAACGAAGACGATGTGCGCGCCACCCAGGTACTGCGCGATTGGATGTCGAAGCGGGCGGTCGCCGAGGTTCCCTCACTGGCCGATTTCGGCGCGGTGCGACCGGTGAGCTAGCGCGGCGTCACCACACAGGGTCCTCGGGAGAACCGCGACAGGCGCCGTAATACCATCGGGGGCGTGACTGAGCAGCACGTCGAAACCCTCGAGTTCCAGGCCGAAACCCACCAGCTCCTCGAGCTGATGATCCACTCGGTCTACTCCAACAAAGACACCTTCCTGCGGGAGCTGATCTCGAACGCTTCCGACGCACTGGACAAGCTCAAACTTGCCGCCTACCAGGACAAAGACCTGGGCGCCGACACCTCAGACCTGCACATCGAGCTGGAGGTCGACCAGGACGAGCGTGTCCTGACGGTGCGCGACAACGGCATCGGCATGTCCCGCGCCGAAGTGATCGACCTGATCGGCACCCTCGCCAAATCCGGCACCGCCGACCTGCGCCGCAAGCTCACCGAGGCCAAGTCCGACGCCGCCGCCGAGGAGCTGATCGGCCAGTTCGGCATCGGCTTCTATTCCACCTTCATGGTCGCCGACAAGGTCGTCCTCACCACCCGCAAGGCGGGCGAGACCGAAGGCACCCGCTGGGAAGCCGCCGCGGGCAGCTCCACCTACTCCATCGACACCGTCGCCGACGTACCGCAGGGCACCTCGGTGACCCTCGAGCTCAAGCCCGCCGACGAAGACGATCACCTCTTCGATTACACGCAGGAATGGAAGCTGCGCGAGATCGTCCGCAAGTACTCCGACTTCATCGCCTGGCCGATCCGCATGCAGGTCGAGCGCACGGTGACCGAGGGGGAGGGCGAGGACAAGGTCGACAAGACCATCGTCGAGGACCAGATCCTCAACTCGCAGAAGGCTTTGTGGACGCGCCCCCGGAGCGAGGTGAGCGAGGAGGAGTACAAGGAGTTCTACCACCACGTCTCGCACGCCTGGGACGAGCCGCTCGAGATCATCCCGATGAAGGCCGAGGGCACCTTCGAATACCAAGCGCTGCTGTTCATTCCCTCGATCGCGCCGTTCGACCTGTTCACCCGTGAGCACAAGCGCGGTGTGCAGCTCTACGTGCGTCGCGTGTTCATCATGGACAACTGCGAAGAACTGATGCCGGAGTACCTGCGCTTCGTCAAGGGAGTCGTCGACGCGCAGGACCTCTCGCTCAACGTCTCTCGTGAGATCCTGCAGCAGGACCGCCAGATCCAGATGATCCGCAAGCGCCTGGTGAAGAAGGTGCTGTCCACGGTCAAGGACCTGCAGGGCGCCGAGGATCAGACCAGGTACCAGACGTTCTGGTCGCAGTTCGGCCGCGTCATCAAGGAGGGCTTGCTCTCCGATACCGACAACCGCGAAACCTTGCTCACCGTCTCCTCTTTCGCCTCCACTGCCTCCGAGTCCGAGCTCACCACGCTCGCGCAGTACGTGGAGCGGATGAAGGACGGCCAGGACTCGATCTACTACATGACCGGCGAAAGCCGTGCGCAGGTGGAGAATTCGCCACACCTGGAGGCCTTCACGGCCAAGGGGCGCGAGGTGCTGATCCTCACCGATCCGGTCGACGAGATGTGGGTCGGCTCGGTGCCCGAATTCCAGGGCAAGAGTTTCCAGTCCATCGCCAAGGGCGAGGTAGACCTGGAAACCGAGGACGAGAAGAAGGAAACCGAAGCCCTGCGCGAACAGCAGGACAAGGACTTCGGCGACCTACTCGCTTGGCTCGGTGGCACTTTGACCGATGTCGCCAAGGAGGTCCGCCTCACCAACCGCCTCACCACCTCGCCCGCCTGCCTGGTCGGTGACGTCTACGACTTCACCCCCATGCTCGAGCGCATGTACAGGGCCTCGGGTCAGGCGCTGCCGGAGTCCAAGCGGATTCTCGAGCTCAACCCCACCCATCCGCTGGTCACCGGCCTGCGCGACGCCTACGACGCGCGCAAGTCCGACGCCGACGAAGGCAAGGTTCCCGAGCTCGCCGAGACCGCCGAACTCCTCTACGGCACAGCAGTTCTCGCCGAGGGCGGCGAACTCAAGGACCCCGCCCGCTTCGCCCAGTTGCTCACCGAACGGCTCACCCGCACGGTCTGAGATCACCCGCACTGTGGACTGCCCGCTACCGGTTTCGGTGGCGGGCAGTCTTGTTCACCGCAATTCTGGTGCTGACAAGTCACGTCGGGGCACCATGGAGTGATGGTGGGGCACGAAATTCGTCGAGCGAGACCTGATGACTACGACACCGTCATCGGCGTAGTCGACAACTGGTGGGGCAGAGCAGCGGTCCACAACCTTCCTCGCATGTTCCTCGACCACTTCCATCGCACCAGTCTCATCGCCTCCGACGACAACGGAATCTCCGGCTTCCTGGTGGGTTTCGGCTCACCGTCCGACCCGTACACGGCCTACATCCACTTCGTCGCGGTCCGTCCCGACGCCCGCAAGGCCGGCCTGGGCAGAACCCTCTACGAAGCCTTCTTCACCATCGCTCGCTCCGACAATCGCACCATCGTCACCGCGATAACGTCGCCCGCCAACTACACCAGCATCGACTTCCACCGCAGCCTCGGCTTCACCGTCGCGGGTCCCGTCCCCGACTACAACGGCCCTGGCCGCGCCCTGGTCACCTTCACCCGCCCCGTGTAACCGCAGGTCATCCTTCCATCACCGCAGGTGGAGTAAATCTGTCGTGTCGGGTGTAGACATTCTCGGGTTCGGGGGTATATAGTCGCTCTCGTTCCTGTTAAGAAATCAGATGGCCGGGCAGGTGAACTGCCCGGAACGACAAGTTCGACCGTCCCTTCCGGCGGAGAAGAGAATCCGGTGCAGCAGGCCGGACCGCCGGAGTGGGCGAAGAAGCAAGGCAAGTGAAGTAGTAAGTGAAAACCGCAGGTAGAACCGACGATTCAGGAGGTGGTGGCCACTGATAAGCCATTTACATGTCCCGCATCCCGGGAGTTGTCGGATGCGGTGTCTCAGAACATTCCCCCAGTCGTAAATCATGGCCCCGGCGCACAGCGCCGGGGCCTTCCGGCGTTGAACCCGAGAGGCCTCGTGCAGCACCCGAACATCAATCCCGCCGACGGTCCCAGCGCGGCGGACAAGCTCGATGACGACACCTACCCCGCCTACAGCATGGGACGCGCCGCGGAGATACTCGGCGTCACCCAGGCGTTCCTGCGCGGCCTCGACGCCGCGCGGCTACTGACCCCGCAGCGCTCGGCCGGCGGGCACCGCCGCTACTCGCGCTACCAACTGCGCATCGCCGCGCGCGTGCGCGAACTCGTCGATGCGGGCAACGCGCTCGAGTCGTCGTGCCGGATCGTGATCCTCGAGGATCAGCTCGCCGAGGCACAGCGGATCAACACCGACCTTCAGCGCGAACTCGACGACCGCCCCGACAATTGACCGGGGCGAACTCACCCGAAAAACGAACGGCGCCTGGCCGGTACAGGCTAGGCGCCGCCGAACAGGAGATTTCTAGCGCGGTGCCATGCGCAGCGCGCCATCCATGCGGATGGTCTCGCCGTTGAGGTAGTCGTGGCTCGCGATGTACTCGACGAGCTGGGCGTACTCGTCCGGGCGGCCCAGGCGCGAGGGGAACGGGACGCCGGCTTCGAGGCCCGCGCGGTACTCAGGGGTGACGCCGGCGAGCATCGGGGTGTCGATGATGCCGGGGGCGATGGTGTTGACGCGGATGCCGAACTGGGCGAGGTCGCGAGCTGCGGGGACGGTCATGCCGTGGACGCCGCCCTTGGAAGCGGAGTACGCGATCTGGCCGACCTGGCCTTCGAAGGCCGCGACCGAGGCGGTGTTGATGACCACGCCGCGCTGGCCGTACTCGTCGACCGGTTCGGTCTTGGCGATCGCGTCGGCGGCCAAGCGCATCACATTGAACGTGCCGAGCAGGTTCACGGTGATGACGGTGCGGAACAGCTCCAGGTCGTGCGGGCCGTTCTTGGACAGGATGCGACCCGCCCAGCCGACGCCGGCGCAGTTGACCACGATGCGCAGCGGCGCCGGGCCCTCGGTGATCTGGGCGATCGCGGCGGCGACCTCGTCACCGCTGGTCACGTCGGCCGCGATCAGGGTGACGCCCGCGGGGACGTTGTCGCCCGCGCGCTCGATGGACTGGGGGACATCCAGGCCGAAGACGGTGGCGCCCGCGTCGGCGAGACGCTTGGCGGTGGCGGCACCGAGGCCGGACGCGCCTCCGGTGACAATGGCGGCGGAACCCGAAATCTCCACTGATGGTCCTCTCTGTGTTTATTTGCGGCTGGTGCCGCTGTTCTCGGCGCTTGACTCCGCGCGCTGAGAACGCGCTCCTTCGTCGCACCCCCTACGAGGAGGGGTGCGCCTGGAACTCTATGGCCTACGGCTTATTGTGCCGGTTGCCAATAAGGGCACCTTAGCGCGTGACGGGTGTGGTCTGGAACACCCATATCGGGCGGTGGGGAAATCGTCGTGAACACCGGTGTTTACCAGTGGTAGCGTGCCGTCATGAGATCGTTCGCCGGTCCTTCCGTGGCCGGACGCAAGGTCCTGATCACCGGGGCCGCACGCGGGATCGGCGCCGCGCTGGCTCGAAGATTGGCCGCTCACGGCGCCCATGTGGCTCTGCTCGGGCTCGAACCGGAACTGCTGGCCGAAGTGGCCGCCGAATGCGGTGGTGTGCCGTGGCGGTATTGCGATGTGGCCGATCGGGGACAGGTCGAGCGGGTGGTCGAGGCGTTGGTCGCCGAACTCGGCGGGCTCGATGTGCTGGTGGCCAACGCGGGGGTCGCCAAGCAGATGGCGATGATCGGCGGGGATCCGTCGGTGCTCGAGGAGACCCTCGCGGTGAATGTGCTCGGGGTCGCCTACACGGTGTCGGCGGCGGGTGCGCATCTTTCGCATCCGGGCGGGTATGTGCTGTTGATGTCGTCGATCTCCACCGCCGTGCAGTTGCCGCTCGGCGGGGCCTACAGCGCCTCGGCAGCGGCGGTGGCCTCGCTCGGCGCCACGCTGCGCGCGGAACTGCGGTCCACCGGGGCGAAGGTGGGGGTGAGCTATTTCGCCGGGATCGACACCGACATGACGGTGCGCGGATTCGGGACAGTCGCCGCGCACACCGTGCTGGGGGAGACCAGCCTGACCGGCAGCTCGCCGGTCGGCCCCGCGGTGGAAGCGATGGAACGAGCCATCGCGCGACGAAGGAAGACCGTTGTCTCGCCCTGGTGGGTAGCGTTGGTCCGGCCGTTTCGGCTGCTGGCCCAACTGGTCGTGCAGCGGGTGCAAGGCGATCGCCTGGCCCGCGCCATCGACATCGCCCGCACCGAAGAGGTCCCCTTCACCACCGAACAGCCAGCCCGACCCCGCAGAATGGAACGGCAATCATGAACGATTCGACCCTGCGGCAACAACTTCCGCGTGGACGCCACCACCTCTCGCGCGAAGAAGTCGTCGCCTCTCAGCGTGAGCGCATTCTCGTGGCGATGGGCGAGGCGATGACCGTGGGCGGCTATGTCGGCACGCCGGTCGCGGCCGTACTCAAGCGGGCAGGGGTTTCACGGGAAACGTTCTACGAGCTGTTCCGCTCGAAAGAGGACTGCTTCAACGCGGCCTTCGATCGGGTGTCGAACTCCCTGGCCGCGAAGCTGCAGGCGGTGATCGCCGACTGCGTCGACACCGACGCGCTCACCAGGATGGACCGCATCCTCACCACCTACTTCGACCACATGATCGACGACCCGGCCTCGGCCCGTCTGTTCCTGGTGGAGGTCTACGCGGTCGGCCCGTCGGCCATCGAGGCGCGCATGGACTTGCAGCATCGTTTCGTCGAGGTGGTGGCCACCATGCTCGGCGCCGAATCCGAAGACCAGCAGTTCGCCTGCGCGACCCTGGCCGCCGCCATCGGCGCGATGGTCACCGGCCGGATCGCCGCCGACGACCCGGAAAGCCTGCGCGGCATCAAAGACCAGCTGATCGCGTTGGCCGAACGCTCCGGCACGCTCTACGGCAACGCCTTCGCCCACTGAGTCAGCGCGCCGCCATCTGTGTCGGGTCGGGCGCCGTCCGCCGCGCGGCGCGCCATACCCCGACGCCGAGACCGGCCAGCGCGGGGGCGAGCAGTGCCAGCCCGGCCGACGCCCAACCGCCGAGACCGGGCACGAACGCGTCGAGCACGGTCTTCGCGGCGAAGAACAGGAACAGCAGGCCCGATGCGATGGCGATGCCGCGCTCGGGCAGGTGCTTGCCCGCGATCTTGCCGACCAGGATCGCCAGCGCGCCCGCGGCGACCATGCCTGCGACCGAGCCGATCCAGACGGCCAGCCAGTTGTTGTTGGAGGCGAGTGCGGCGGCGGCGAACATGGTGCGGTCGCCGAGTTCGGCGAGGGTGAAGGCGGAGATCACCACGAGAAAGGCATTGCGGGTGCTCGATGGCGCGGGGGCTTCTTCGGAGTCGTCGTCGCCGGTGAGCGCATCGCGCAGCGTCCAGAGGCCGACCGCGAGCAAGGTGAGCGCGGTGATGACGGCGATGGCATCCGCGGGGAGCGCGGTGCCGAGGAAATGGCCGACGCCCGCGGCGATGAGGTTCACTGCCACGCTGGCGACGCTGATGCCCGCCAGCACCACCCACCAGCGGTAGCGCAGCGAGAAGGTGAGCGCCATGAGTTGCGATTTGTCGCCGAGTTCGGCGAGGAAGAGCACGCCGAAGCTCAGCAGGATCGTGGCGATCATGAAGTCAGCTCCCAGGAAAATACTCCGGCCTGTGGCTGAAAGACGGGTGCGCCTTCAGCCACACCGGTCGACGGATCGGTTCGTGGCCGAAGGTCTCGCCCACCGGTGGTCACCGGTTCGCGCAGCCGGACCGCGCCGAATTCGGCGGCGATCAGTATGTCGACTGGGCGATTGCGGGCTACTCCCCTTCGCTGTTCATCACTCTAGCCCGATTGCTCCCGGTATGCCAAGCGCTGGTAATCCAAATCTCAATGGGCACAATAAGTTTGGGTGTACGGCGGCGATAGTTCGGTTTCCCTGATTTCAGTACAACGCAGACCCGTTGCCAGGCATTCGCCCGACCGTCACGGCCGAAAGACTCAGGACGCCAGCAGCATTGCGAGCACGGCGGTGTCGGGATCGCTGATCAGATCCATGCCGACCCGGCTCACCAGTGAGGTGATCGTGCCGTCGAGTTCGGCCTCCGCCCACGCCGCGCGATGCTCCAAACCGAGATGCGGCACGCCGGGCAGCAGCACGCAGCCCGAGGCCGCGCCCGCGCATTCGGGCAGCGACGGACGGGTCTCCGAGGGCGGATGCAGCATCAGCAGCGCGGGCGGCACGTGCGCGGCGAACCGGCCGGGTTCGATCGCCTCGTCGCCGAGCACCGGCCCTTCCGCCATCACCAGTCCCACCGTGCCGGGTTCTGGATCGTCGGGCAGCTCCTCGCGGACCCCGAACACCGTGGTGGTCACCAGCAGGCCCGGCATCGATGCGACCCGCACGGCCAGCACCAGTACCTGCGCCCATTCCTTGGTGGTATCCGGCCACCGCCCCGAAACCACGAATCCCCGTAGTCGACCGCGCGCCTGAAACGGCGTGATCCCGATCGGACCCTGTGTGTTCATGATGGCCTCCCGACTAACGGGGGCGACTGTGCCCGTATATGACAGGAATAGCCCCTAACCCATCTGGCACACAAGTACCAGTGAGTGCCAGAACGGGCAATCTACGCAAAAGACCCCCCAGTGAATAACTGGGAGGTCTTTCGCGCAACGCCTGATTTCGCAAGAACATGGGTAACTCGCCGGGCACGCCCAGAAGCCTGGGGCACACGACCGCGAGTCCGGTCAAGAACCCGTGGAGTTACCTACGACCGGCAAAATACGCGGAGAGGCGGATCAGCCGAAGATGAGGCCCTTGCCCTGGCCGACGGCCCGGGCGAAGCGGTCCTGCACGTCAGCCCAGTTGACGACGTTCCAGAACGCAGTCACGTAGTCGGCCTTGACGTTCTTGTACTGCAGGTAGAAGGCGTGCTCCCACATGTCGACCTGCAGCAGCGGGATGATGCCGGTGGGCACGTTGGCCTGCTGGTCGTACAGCTGGAAGGTCAGCAGCTTCTGGCCGAGGGTGTCGTAACCCAGGACGGCCCAGCCGGAGCCCTGCAGGCCGTTGGCGGCAGCGGTGAACTGCGCGCGGAACTTGTCGAACGAACCGAACTGGTCGGCGATGGCCGCGGCCAGGTCGCCTTCCGGCTGGTCGCCGCCGTTGGGGGAAAGGTTCTTCCACCAAACGGAGTGGTTGTAGTGGCCACCCAGGTGGAAGGCCAGGTTCTTCTCCAGCAGCAGGATGGCAGCCAGGTCGCCGGATTCGCGAGCTTCCTCGAGCTGCTCGAGCGCCTTGTTGGCGCCTGCGACGTAGGCAGCGTGGTGCTTGGTGTAGTGGATCTCGTTGATCTCACCGGAGATGTGAGGCTCCAGTGCGCCGAAGTCGTAATCCAGTTCCGGCAGCGTGTAGACGGCCACGATGTCCCTTTCCGTGTGTCGGGCTGTGTGCGCCCAGTTCGGACGACAACACCAACCATCATTCGTACACCCGCCCCGTGCAACCCGCGAACCGTGCCCCCGATTCCCCGTATGTCTCTACCAGCGGGGCCCGCCCTGATCTGGACTGAGTGGAGGGTGCGACGAAGGAGTGCCCGGAGGGAGGGAATATCAGGGGCCCGAAGGGCCCCGCCCGAGCGCGCCAGCGCTCCAAAACTACAGCGGCGGCGCGATGTCGGCCTTCGTCGTCCTGGCATCGCCGGTGGCGTGCGCGTCCCACCAGCGCCGGCCGCCGTCGATGAACTCGTTCATCGGAATCTCGCGGCCCGCGGTGTCGGTGACCGAGATCTTGTCGAACCACACGCGGACGTCGAGTTCGCGCGGGTCGATGCCCTCCTCCTGGGAGAACTCGATGACATGCGCGGCGATGCGCTGATCGAGCACCGTGTCGAAGCTGAGCAACTCGCTCCACAGCGTCCACCCGCTGTCGTCGAGATCGATGAACTCCCACCCGTGCAGCCCGCCGCCGCCGAAGCTCTCGATGGCCTCGTCGAGCTGATCGAGGGTCAGGGGAAGCACACGGGCGTCGACATCGTCCCAGCGCTGGATGCGCAGGGAGGCCGCGACGCGGGTGACTCCGGTGAAGGTGAGCAGGACTTTCGTGTCGATCGGCGCGGGTCCATCCGTGGGTAGCGTCAGCACCTCCAGAGCGAGTTGCAGCCTGCCCGCCGCGGCATCCACTTCTACCCCTAGACACGTGGATTCGGACAAAGCGGTATTCAAGCCGTTGATGTCGAAACTGTCGAGTAGCCCCCTGCTCACGTTCATGCGCCCAGGCTACCGATCCGGCCGCCCAGATCCCAGGATTTAAGATTTTCTCTAGTGTTCTCGTTTTTATGGAACCGAATCGGTCCCGCTTGCGTCCAAGTAGATGTCGGGACAAGACACAGTCCACGAATCCCGACGTCAGCGGCGAACGACCGCTCCGGGATGACATGGAGGGGAGTCCCGGATCGGTTGTTCCCGGCTGGTTTCACCCGGCTGTCGGCGTCGTCGGCAGCCGGTTCCCGTTGGATGTGTGCTGATCGATAGCTGGGGCTCGCGGATCGCACCGTCCTCGCACAGCCTCGCCCGGCGATCCGTGCGGCATGGCAGGATCGAGGCGTGACGAGCTCCGATGTCCCCACGGTGCCGGTGGGTGCGGTACCCGCCGCGTTCGATGACGCGGACCCGGCGCCGGGCGCGCAGCTGCTCGACGTGCGCGAACCCGACGAATGGAACCTCGGCCACGCGCCGGGCGCGGTCCACATCCCGATGGCCGACGTGCCTGCCCGCCTCGACGAGCTCGATATCGACGCCGAGCTCTACGTCGTGTGCAGACAGGGTGGCCGGTCCATCGAGGTCGTCCGATATCTCGCCCACATCGGGTACGAAGCGGTCAATGTCGCGGGGGGCATGGTGGCCTGGCAGCAGACCAGCCGCCCGGTGGTCGCCGACGGCGACCACGAAGCCAAGATCTACTAGTCCGGAAGCGGGGTGCGCGGGTGAGTTCGGTGGTGCAACCATGTGCACGCTGTGGTGCGCGGTGGGCCGTGCAGGGCGCGCCGATGCACTGGTGCCCGCGCTGCCGAGGGGTGCTGCTCTCGCCCGGCAGGGTCGACGCACCGGCCACTCAGCGCAACTACCGCTGGGTCGCGCGCCGACCCGATCACCGCACCCGCAAGGCGGGCGCGACCACCTCGGCCCCGCTCGGGCCGACCCCGCGCTACACCGAGACCCCGCGCTGGGGCCTGCTCGATCCGCCGCCGTCCGCGGCCCGCCCGTCCGAGCGCCCCCTGCGCGGCCTCGCCGTCCACCGCGATCGGCTGCTGGTCACGACCGCGCTCGCGTTCCTGCTCGCCGGCCTCGCCGAATACGGCCGCTACCTGATCCTGTTGCAGAACCGTGCCCGGCTCATCCCCGGCTGGCTGTTGTCGATCTCCGACGCGACGGTGCTGGTGTTCGGCGTCATCGCGCCCCTCTGCGCGTTGGTGACGGCCGTGTCGCTGGTCGCCTGGCTGATCGAAGCACGCACGATCGTGTTCACCGCCTACGGCAAGCGTGACCCGCGCAAACGATGGTCGCTGATCGCGGGATGTCTGGTGCCGGGCGTCAATCTGATCTGGCCCGGCGTGTTTCTCACCGAACTGCTCGGCGCCGACCCCGATCCGCGTTCGTGGCGGGCGGTGCGGATCTGGTGGGCCGCTTGGGCATTCAGCGGGCTGCTGTTGATCGCGGCGACGCTGTGGCGCGACGCGTCGACCCTGCAGGCCGAGGCCGACGGTGTCTCCTTCACCGGTTTCACCGACCTGTGCGCGGCCGGGTTCGCGGTCCTGACGTTGTGGATGGTGCGCACACTGGAGGGCCGTGACCTGCGTGGGGAGGTCAGGTCGGCGCACCGCTGGGTGATGGCGGCCGATCCCGCCGAGGTCGTCATCGCGCCGGTCGAGCCGGGCGCTGTCGCGGCGCGCGACGTCGCGGCGCGCGATGACGTCGGGCACGATGAGGCCGAACGCGCGGATTCCGTCCGGACAGGCGAGAATACGCAGGAGGAGGTCGTGGCCAAGTGAGCCAGAGCAATCGCCCACCCTTCGTGGTGGCGCATCGTGGTGCGTCGGCGGCACGACCCGAGCACACCCTCGCCGCGTACGAACTAGCGCTGCAGGAGGGCGCCGACGGTGTCGAATGCGACGTCCGGCTCACCCGCGACGGCCACCTGGTCTGCGTGCACGACCGCACCGTCGACCGCACCGCCGATGCCACCGGCCTGGTCAGTGAACTGACGCTGGACGAGTTGCGCGACATGAACTTCGGCACCGGCGAAGAGCCGCAGGGCGTGCTCGCGCTGAGCGATCTGATCGGCCTCGTCCTCGACTGGCGCACCCGTCCGACAAAACTGTTCATCGAGACCAAGCACCCGGTGCGCTACGGCGCCCTGGTGGAGAACAAGGTGCTCGCCGAACTTCAGCGTTTCGGCATCGCCACGCCGGCGTCGGCCGATCACTCCCGCGCGGTGGTGATGTCGTTCGCGGCGACCGCGGTCTGGCGGATCCGCCGTGCCGCACCGCTGTTGCCGACGGTGCTGCTCGGCGAATCGTCGCGGTTTCTCGGCGGGGGCGCGGCCACCACAGTCGGCGCGACCGCGGTCGGCCCTTCGGTGAAGACGCTGCGCGAGCATCCCGAACTCGTCGACAAGGCCGCCGCGGCGGGCCGGGCCACCTACTGCTGGACCGTGGACGAGCCCGAAGACGTGACGTTGTGCGCCGACCTCGGCGTCAGCTGGGTCGCGACCAACCACCCGGGCCGCACGAAGGCGCTACTGGCCGGAGTCTGATCGCCCACACCGGACCCGGCGGGCGTGGGCAGGGGGCGCGGTAAGCGAACTCGCCGCTCGGCCATAAACTCCACGCGTGGGTAAAAGCAAGCGGAACAGTCCGAAGCCCGACAGTAATCGGGCTCAGCGTCTCGCGCAGCGGCGTGCGGCGCAGGAGCAGGCATCCGCGGCCGTGACACGGCCGTTCGAGGGTCTTGCTGCCGAATGTGATCTGGTGGCGCTGCGGGAGTTCGTGCCGTCGGCGACCGCGACCTTGAAGCTCGCGCCCGGTGTGGCCGCGCAGCGTGAGGTCACCCTGGCGACGGTGCTGCCCGGCGCGGTGGCCGCGCTGGTGCGCGCCGGTGACGAGCCCGTCGGCTTCGTCGGCACGCAGATGCAGTTCCGCGGCGAAGACCCGTCGGCCGATATCGCGGCGGCGATCCTGTGGACCCAGTCGGCCGAGCCCGGTGAGTCGCTGAACTCCGCCGACGCCGTCGACGGTGGTCCGCGCCTTGCCGATGTCATCGATCCCGGCGCCGACCTCGAGCTCACCGTGCACCAGGACTTCGACTGGTGGGTGCCCGAGGGCGTCACCCCGGATCCACAGGTGGCGGCGACGATCGAGCAGGCCAAGCAGGCCATCATGCCGTCGGCGCGCCTCGACCTCGGCCCGGATTCCGTCGGCGCGGCCTGGTGGGTCGACGCGGGCGACAAGGCGCATGTGCGCTGGGTGCGTCCCGAGGACGAAGACGCGCTGATGCTGGCCCTGGCTCGCGTGCACGCCACCGGTGGCTTGCACCTCGGTGAGGGTTCGCGCTTCGCCGGTTCGTTCCGCACGCACGGCCTGCTGGTGCCGGTGTTCGACCTCGATCCCGAGCGGCACCCGGCCGAATGGGAAACTCCGGCGCGGGAATTCGGTGCTCGCCTGGCCGAAGCGCTGGCGTCCGACGCGCCCATGACCAGCGAAGAACGTCGTTCGCGCGATGGTCTGCGTTCGCGTCAGGTCACCCTGCGCTGAACTTAATGAAACATGTCTCTTTCACAGATTCGGTCCGCTAGGTTCACGACTGAACCGGACAATCGGTGATGAGGAAAGTAAGAGGCATCGTGGAATTTCTCGGATCTATCGCTGGACTCGCGCAGATCTTGATCGGCACCGTGCTGGCCAACACCGGCTCGGGTGGCTCCGGCTCCGGCTGGTAAACGCGCACAAAGGATTCGGCTCGCTGCCCGCGAGCCGAATCCTGTGCGTCAGAGCTAGACGCTGCCGCCCGCGACCGACGGTGCCCCGGCGGCATCCTTCGGGGTGCTCAGCTCACGCCACATGAACTCCTCCAGGTCGAACAGGTTCGACCCGGCGCGATCGGCGATATTGAGCAGCGTGGTCATGTGCGCCACTTCTTCGACCTGTTCCTTCAGGAACCACTGCATGAACTGCTCGCCGAGGTAGTCGCCCTCTTCACGGGCGGTGCTCGCCAGCTGCACGATCTGATCGGTGACCGTCTTCTCCTGGGTCAACGCCAGTTCGATCGGCTCACGGGCGGACTCGAACTTCGACTTCGCCGCGTCGATGCCCGAGATCTCCACGGAGATGTCGCGGTCCACGAAGTACTGCACGATCATCATCGCGTGATTTCGTTCTTCCACGGACTGGGCGTAGAAGCGCTTGGCCAGCTGCGGCAGGTCGTGGTTGTCGAACCACACCGCGATCGCGATGTACTGGTGCTCGGCATTGAACTCATGCCGGATTTGATCTTGGAGCAGAGTGTGGAACTTGCTTCGCGGGGCTTCCGGATGAATCGACATGGCCGCCACATTAATGCTGGTCATCAGGGGTTGTCATCCAAGTGCAGCCTTATTGAGGGCAGTATTCCCTAACCAAGTATTTCCTAAGTCGCGCCTGCCATTCGGGGTGCGGTGGTATCGATTCGCACCGTCCCGCGCAGTTCACGGCGGATGAATTCCTCGACGTCGAACAGGTTGTCCTGCCGGTCGAGCACGGTCAACAGCGTAGTCATGGCGGCGACATCGTCGACCTGCGCGCCCAGGAACCACTGCATGAATTGTTCGCCCAGGAAATCGTTGTTGTCGCGCGCGGCCGCGGCGAGAGCGCTGACCTGTGCGGTGGTGACCCGTTCGCGGTCGAGCAGAAAGGCGATCGTGGCGCGCGGGGAATCGAATTCCGAGCGGACCTCGTCGAGCCCGCCGATCGCGATCGGCACATCGCGGTCGAGCAGGTACTGCACCATGCGCATCGCGTGCCCGTGATTCGACGTCGAACGCGCGTAGGTTTGCCCGGCCAGCTCGGGTAGATCCTGCGCGTCGAAATAGACGGCGGCGGCCAAATACTGGTGCGCCGCGGTCAGACCGGCTCTGACCTGGTCACGGAGGAGTTCGGTGAACGACAGGTTCTCGGGCATACCTCGACGTTACCGCGTCAGCAGCTCCTCTGGGATCTGCTGATCGGTGGCGAGCGCCTCGAAGAATTCAGAGGCCTTGGTCTTGTCCCAGAGCAACACGTTGCCCACGTCGGTGTCGTCGAATCCGCCGATCGGAACGCTGGTGGTCACGGTGTCGCCGCGCATCGCCCAGCCGAGTGCCGCCAGGTTCCAGATGTGGTCGCCGTCGTCGACCTTCAGTGAACCGGCGACCCCGGTTGCCATGGGCCACAACGAGAACGGATTCGCGAGGGTGCCCATGCTCGTGGCCTTCTTCAACAGCGCCGCCATGAACATGCGCTGATGATTCATCCGGTCGACATCGGCGTTCGGGGTGGCCCTGGTGCGAACGAAACCGAGTGCTTGCGGGCCCGACAGTTCCTGGCAGCCCGCAGGCAGGTCGAGCCCGGCCAGCGGGTCGACGATCGGTTCGTCCAGGCACATCTCGAGCCCACCCAACGCGTCGACGACACTGGCGAAACCGCCGAAGCCGATCTGCGCGTAGTGGTCGATCCGCACGCCCGTCGCTTCCTCCACCGTTTGGACCAGCAGCGACGCGCCGCCGATCGCGAACGACGCGTTCAGCTTGTCCTTGCCGTGGCCGGGGATGTTCACGTAGGAGTCGCGCGGGAGGCTGACCATGGTGGTCGGGCCGGAGGACGCGATGTGCACCATCATGATCGTGTCGGTGCGTTCGGGTCCGGTGTCGCCGCCGGTCGCGAGTTCCTGCTCCTGCTCGGTGGAGAGGTCACCACGGCCGTCGGAGCCGACCAGCAGCCAGTTGGTGCCGGGGGTATTGCTCACACGGTCGCTGTAGGAGGGCAGCGCGGTGATGCGGGTGAGTGAGTTGTCCAGGTGCACGACCGCGGCGATCAGGCCGGCGATCAACAGCACGACGATCACCATCAGCCATCGGAACGGATGACGCTTGCGCCTGCGCCGGGGCGGCTGCGGCTGCCTGCCCCCGGCGACCGGCGGGGGAGTGCGCCGGGGCGGGAGGGCGTCGTGGTGGGGCACCGGCCGCTGGGTCGGTGCGTGTCTGACCTGCTCACGAGGCGGTCGCGGGGGCGGCGGTGGTGGCTGACGCGGCTTCTCGCGCTCGTAGGGCAGCTGCGAATAGGCCAGCGGTTGGTCACCGGAGTTGCCGCGGTGCATCACCTGGGTGGGTTCGATGTGTGACGCGCCGCGTCGAGGCGCCGGGTTGTAGCGAACCGTCGGACCGTCCTCGGGCTGCGGGCGCCGGTCGTCGCCGGGCGGGCGGGCGTAGCGCGGATCCGGAGGCATCGCGCGACCCTGCGGCGGCAGGGGACGACCTTGTGGGGGCACCGCGGGACCGCCGGGGCGGCCGGACGTCGGCGGCACCCGGCGCCTACGGGGGTCCTCGCGGGGATCGTCGCCGTTCATCACCGTCAAACTCTACTGATCGTGGGGAGCGCGAGTCGGTTTCCGCGCGCTCGGTTACTACTGGGATACCCCGCGCGAGGGCCACTGTTAGCGCGAAACGCGGTGATGTGGTGAAACTCGCCGCGACACGCCGTTCACATCAGTGATCATGGCAGCCAGCCGACCCGCCCGCGCAGCACGTTGTAGCCGAGATAGGCGACAGCGTCGATCGTCGCGTGGGCCAGGATCAAGGGCCACAGGCGGTTGGTCCGCTGCCAGTATCGGCCGAAGATCAGGCCCATCACGATATTGCCCAGCCCGCCGCCGATCCCCTGGTACAGGTGATAGCTGCCGCGCAGCAGCGCCGACGCGGCCAGCGACGAGTTCTCCGACCAGCCGAGCCTGCGCAGCCGGGTGATCAGATAGCCCACCACCACCACTTCCTCGGCGACGGAATTCGCACAGGCCGACAAGATCAGGACCGGCAGCCGCCACCAGTGTTCCGACAGGGAACTCGGCACGATGGTGACGCTCACCCCCATCGTGTGCGCGACCAGATACAGCGCGAGCCCCGGCAGCCCGATCACCGCGGCGAGCACGAGACCTGCCACGATGTCGCCACGCCGGATCCGGGCCAACCCGATCATCCGTGGCCCGATCCCGCTGCGCCACAACAGGTACAGCGCCAACGCCGCCCACGCGATCAGCCGGGTCACCCCGACGAGCTGGAACAGCAGATCGAGGAATGAATTGTTCGACCGCGACGCGTTCAACGCCACGGTCCGCCCACCGACCCCACCCGGCGACAGCGCCGAATCCAGCAGGGAAAGAGCGGCACTGATCCCACTCAACCCGAAGGTCACGAGCAGAACGATCGTGATCTCGGCTCGCAGCCCGAACCTGTCCCGCTCGCTCAGCTGGGTATCCGGAGGATCGACGTGCATGCCGCGCAGTGTAAGCAGCGAACGCGGCGGAATCGGCTCGCGGCGGGCGCCGCGGCACGAAGTGAGACGCAGCTCGCGGGTGAGTTCAGATGCGGCGCAGGCCGTTCAGGAACGGGCAGCCCGCCAGGACGCGGACCGCGCGGCTCAGCGATTCGATGTCGTCGGCGGGGGTGGGAAAGGGCAGCCGGACGTCGTGGTCGCCGTCGTTGCCCTCGACTCGCAGGGTCAGGCCGTAGCGGTCGATGGCGAGGGGGTGCACGAGGCCGCCACGCAGCCGGGTCGGCAGGTGGCGGGCCAGCTGGGCCACCACGTCGGCGTGATCCTCGGACATGTGTTGCAGCCAGGCGCTTTCCAGCTCGCAGAACGGGTCGGCGGTGGCGGCGCGCAGGTCGGCGTGGTCGACGGATTCCGCGCCCGCGGTGTCGGCCAGTACCGCCGAGTTCACCACGATCCGCAGCAGTGTGACGCCGTGGCCGACGTCGAGCAGGCCCGGATGCGGGAAGTCCTTGGCGATTTCGACGGCGAGCGCGCGCTGCGCCTGCTCGGGCACCTGTCGCACCCAGCCGCGCAACCACACCAGCGCCCTGACCGGCTCACGCAGCGGCAGGGGCGCGTGATCGGTGAGTTCGAGGACCGCGGAGGTCTCGTTGGCCGTGGCGGCCAGCGCGGCCGCGAGTGAGGACCCTGGCACCGCGATCACCGCGTCGCCGCACCGGCGCAGGTGGTGCAGCGTGGTGGGGACCGGGTCGATTCCGGGGAGCGCGAGCACCGCTGTCTCGGCGTGAGCGCACGCACTTCGCACCCGCTCGGCGGTGGTCGGCGCGAGGATCGTGGTGGGGCTCGACATGACAACCTCCGCGAACGTTTGATTAGGTAAACCTAAGCTAAGTTACAAACGCCCGCCACGCAAGAGGACACCCCGATGAATCGAGCCGATACGGTGGACGGATGACGCACGACGACCACGGCGACGACCATTCCGCCCCCGCCGCCCCCGTCCTGCTGAGCCTGTCGGCCCCCGCCCGCCGCAGCCTCGTGGCCGACCTGGTCCGCCCCGACGGCAGTTCCCCCGCCCCGGTCGACGTCGACATCCCCGACCCCGACCTCACCGCCTTCCTGGCCGGCATCGCCCACGCCGACCACGGCTTCACCGCCCGCACCATCAGCGGCCCCCGTGCCCTCGCCGTGGTCGCCGGCACCGTCGCGGCGCTCTGCGGCGAAGACATCCCCACCGCCCTCACCACCCCCGACCTCGCCTTCCTGAAGTCGCTGAAGCCCGCCGCGATCGAGGCCACCCGCACCGTCCTGCTGGCCATCGAGACCCCTGACGAAGAGGCGATCACCGACGCGCTGCGAGTACTGGACATCTGACCCCGCCGACCGCCACGCGTTAGCTGCCGCACCACATGCGCGACCTTCGAGTCCGAAAACCAGTCGGCGCCAGCCGCTAAAGTTGCAGTGTGCCGCGTATTGCGTATTTCGGACCGTCCGGGACCTTCACCGAGATGGCTCTGGCGAAGTTCGAGAACTCGGGGGCCTTCGACGGGCCGGTCGAGCGAGTCGCCGCGCCCAGCCAAGGGGCAGCGCTCGACCTGATCCGGACCGGACAGGTCGACGGCGCGGTGGTGCCGATCGAGAGTTCGGTGGAGGGCTCGATCCCGGCGACCCTGGATTCCCTCGCCATCGGACCGCGTTTGCAGATCATGGCGGAGACCGAGCTCGAGGTGACCTTCACGATCTTGGCGCGCCCCGGAACCGCGCTGGCCGACGTGCGCACCCTGGCCGCCTATCCGGTGGCGGCGGCGCAGGTCAGGGAATGGGTGGCGCGGAACATGCCCGATGCGCGCCCGTTCACCTCGGCATCCAACGCGGCCGCCGCCGAAGACGTGGCGGCCGGAACCGCCGACGCCGCGATTTCGACCGCACTGGCGGGTGAACGACTCGGCCTGGTGACCCTGGCGAGCGGCGTGGCCGATCACGACCAGGCCATCACCCGCTTCGTCCTGGTCACTCACCCGGGCCTCGCACCGGGAGCCACCGGCGCCGACCGGACGTCCGTGGTGCTCGAACTGCCCAACGAGCCCGGTTCGCTGATGCGCGCGTTCGCCGAATTCGCTACGCGTGGAGTCGATCTCACCCGCATCGAATCGCGCCCGACCCGCACCGGCATGGGCACCTACCGGTTCTATCTCGACTGTGTCGGACACATCGATGACCCGGCGGTAGCGGAAACACTGAAAGCCCTGCACCGCACCACCCAGGTCCGCTTCCTCGGATCTTGGCCTGCGACAGCGGCAGTCGGCACACCGCCGCCGTCGGACGAACCGGCCGCAGAATGGTTGACGCAATTGCGAAAGGGGGTCGCGGACCTATGACTACCCGCGCGAAACTGATTCTGGTGCGCCACGGCGAGACCGAGGGCAATGTCGCGAAGATTCTCGACACCGCGGTTCCTGGCCTGCCGCTGACCGAACGTGGTGTGGCGCAAGCGAAAGCGTTCGGCGCCGGGCTCGAGCGAGCGCCCCAGGTGCTGGTGTCGTCGGACGCGTTACGTGCCCGCCAGACCGCAAGCCACATCGAAGAGGCCACCGGCACACCGGCATACGTCCTCGACGGCCTGTACGAGGTGCAGGTGGGCGAACTGCACGGCCGCTCCGACCGGGAAGCGCACGAAATCTTCCAGCAGATCTATCGCGGCTGGCACCTCGGCGAACTCGACGCCAGAGCCCCCGGCGGCGAATCCGGCCACGAAGTGCTGGCCCGCATCCTGCCCGTCCTCGAAGGTCTGCGCGCGGAGTTCCTGACCGACGACGCCGACGGTGACGTGGTGGTGGTGAACCACGGTGCCGCCATGCGCCTGATCGGTAAGGCGCTGGCCGGGGTGGCGCCGCCGTTCACGACGAACAACCACCTCGACAACACCGAGACCATCGAACTGTTCCCCACCGAAGACGGCGGCTGGGAATGCCTACGGTGGGGCAAGTTCACCCCACCGTTCACCATTCAGGCCGACCCATCAGCCGACGACCCCATGGGTTGAACGCTCCGGCTGCGCCTACGGTTCACGGCTGAGTTGTGGGGGCGTTTGGTGGGCAGGGTGCGGGTGGGGTGGGCTTACGCCGGGTTACTGGCTGCCGCGGTAGGGAATTCGGTGCGGACCGGGAGGGACTCGATGAGGTCGGCTACCGCGGTGCGTAGGCGGGCGTTGGTGCCGCTGGCGATGGACGACCACTTCACGCCGTCGTCGGCGACGCTGGCGGTGATGATGAATCTGCCTGCGCGCGTGTTGAAGACGGCGATGTGGTTGTCCTGGATGTCGCGGGTGCCGTCACCGTAAGCCACGCCGACGATCTCGGCGTAGGAGTGGATCTCCACCAGCGCTGAAGCCAGTACCTGGGCATCGGTGGTCGGATTGCCCACCGCGAGCAGGCGCCGCGTGGTGGCGGCAACGTCACCGGTGTCGCCGAAGATCGGCGCCAATTGTTCGGTGGGAGCGTTCATCCCGTACAGCTCGAGCGCTTCGACCGGTCCGAGCGCCTGCAGCACCGCGCCGGGCAGATCGAGGCCGGCGTCGTCGATGACGTAGGACTCCGGCCCGCGCAGGGCGACGACCGCACGGTCGTCGCCCTGCGCCAGACAGAATCGGTTGACCTGGCCCGCCACCACCCACCGCAGCGCGATGATCCACTGCGGCCGGTAGAGCACCCGTAGCCGTTCGGCGAGCTCGGGTGCCACCACCTGGCCGAACAGCAGCTCGCGTTCGGCCAGGGCGGACTGTGCCACGTTCATGGCGGCGTCGTGCGCGGTGACGTTGTCATAGCGGCCCATGGCGTCGAGCACCACGGGCATCTCGTCGAACTCCAGTTTCTCCAGGAGGAACTGCATGTCGTCGAGCGAGAGCACGACGGCGCCGAGCAGCGAACCTCCGCTGCCCGTGCCGAGAACCGTCACTTGGCCGATCCGGTGAGGTCGGCGCCGATCACACCTTCGGCCGCGTAGCGACCATCGGTGAACTCGTCGGAGCGCACGTAGTCGACGCCATCGTGCTCGTCGTCCTCCTCGCCCTTCTGCCGGTTGCCCATCAGCGGGTTGCCGCCGCTGCCGGTGTTGCGCACGGGTGCGCTCTCGACCCGGTTGACGACCGATTCCGACACCGGCGCGCTCGCGGACGCGCTCGCGGCGGGTGCACCCCAGCCCTCCGGCAGCTTCAGCGAGCCCGCGCTGACGCCACCGAGACCGGCCGACGTGGTGGCCATGCCCCCACCGACCGCGGCACCGGCGGCAGCGACACCCGCCATGGCAGGAGCGACGGCGGCGCTCGCGGGCGCGGTGGCCGTAGCCGCCGAGATCGCGGAAGCGCCGATATTGCCGGCCGTGCTGACGCCGCTGGTGAGCACGCCGCCCGCGGTGTTGGCTGCCTGGGTGGCCGCACTGACCACACCGGGGTTGGAAACGAAGGCCTGCGCGGCGGCGACCGCGGTCTGCAGCGGATCGCCACCACCGAAGTCGCCCTCACCGGCGGAGCCCGCACCGCTCGCGATGGCGGGCGGCATGGTGAACTCGCTGGGTACGGCGACCGTGGCCGAGGTGGCGGCCTCGTAGGTCTCCATCACCAACGCGGCGCGGATGTCCATGGCGTTGCGCGCGACCTCGGCGACCTCGAAGGCGCCGGAGACGACACCGGGCGGGTTGGCCGAGGCGGCCACCGCGCCGTTGGTGGCGATGATCTCGGGCAGGCTCGGCATCGCGATCGACGCGACGGTGTAGGCGGTGGCGTTGGCCGCGCACTTGGCGCTGATCGCCGCGGCCGCGATGCCTTGCTGGCTGGCCCAGCCCGCGAACGGGGCCAGACGGGCGAGCACGGCGATACCGTTGACGCCCTGGAGGCCGACACCGACCTCCGCGATCACGCGCGTGATCGTGAAGGCGGCATCGCCCCACGCGGCGGCCAGCCCGCCCCACGAGGTGGCCGCAGCGCTGATCGGGATCGCGTGTGCGCCCGTATTGAGGGTTGTCGAGTTCACTTCGGCCATACGAGGCAGCCAGAACACCCCGGTGATCCCTGCGGTCATGCTTGTTTCTCCCCTGAGTAAATGATCGTCGACAGGATCGGTGCGACTACACCTGGATGGCGTTGATCGTCGCCGCGCGGCCCAAGTCTTCCCCGATATGAGTGGTCAGCTGCGAGCGCAAGGTCGCGGCCGCGTGATGCAGCTCGAGGATCGCCTGGGCGACCGAACCGTCGTGCTTGCCCGCCGCGGTGTTGAAGTGGCTCGCCGCGAGCAGCGACACCTCTTCGGCGCCCGAGGGCAGCACGTGCGTGGTCGGGCCGGCGAGCCCGGCCGCGATGGCGAGGCGCTCGGCGAGCAGATCCAACTCCGCGGACGCGGCGAGGACGATTTCAGGTGCAACGAGAACGTGTCCAACCATGACCCGACTCCTTCTGGTGGCGGCTATCGGGAACCACGAGAATTCCCCCTACGAGTACTAGGACGCGAGAGCGGGTCATTCGGTTCCATCGATTCCCCACCCAGTTTCGCTAACCCCATCCCAGCTCATGCAACCGGTCGTCGTCAATCCCGAAATGGTGTGCTATTTCATGGATCACGGTGATCGTGACTTCTTCGACCACCTCGTCGTCGGTGTTGCAGATGTCGAGAATAGCTTCTCGATAGATCGTGATGGTATCCGGCAACGATCCGGCGTAATAGCTGTCGCGCTCGGTGAGGGCGACCCCGTGGTACAGCCCCAGCAGCGACGGTTCCTCGTCGTTTCGGGGCTCCACCAGCACCACAACATTGTCTATGGCACTGGACAGCTCGGCCGGGATCTGGTCGAGGGCATCACTCACCAACTCCTCGAAACGCCACTCCGGCATCCGCTCGGACAACGTCACCTCGGCTGGGGCTGCGGTGGCAGTGGCGCGGCGCCCGGCAGCGGGGCCGGAGTGGAGCGTCCGGTGTTCGGCGGGGGCACCGGGGCCTGCCCGTCGATCAGGATCTCGCCGCGAGCCGAGCCGACGATGGGCGCGAAACCCTCACGGTCGGCGCCTTTTCCGAGCCAGCAGTCCAGTTTGTGGCTGCCCGCGAGCCAACTGGCGGGCTCCAGATAGTCGAAGAACAGGGTCAGCGTCTTGTTGCGGATGGCGTCGGGGCTGCCGAGGTAGTCGCCGGAGAGCCGATTGCATTCGGCTTCGACGAACTTGTCCTGATCGGCTTCCGACGGCGGCCCGCCGATGAAGGCGGTGGACAGGTCGACGGTGCCGACGATCTCCACCGAGTGCGGTTGGGCGCAGTCGATCGGGTCGGTCGGCAGGTTCTGGTTGATGCCGAGGCAGGTACCGGTGGCATGGATCTTGGACTGATCGCTGTCGGCCAGGCTGCCGGTGGTGGCCGGGCTCGTGGCGGTGGCTGCGACCTGGACGCCACAGCGCAGGGTCCGGTCGCCGTGCTGCCAACCGGCCGGGCTCGGCGACATCACATTCACCATGAACTTGCCGCGCGGATCGAATCGTCCGCCCAGATACTTCTGGACAGCGGTCACGCAGTGCTCGTCCCGCAATTCGGTCATGCGCAGTGAATCGGGGTGACGGGTGCCGTCGGCGAACTCACGCCCGGGATAGGCGCTGAGGTCGATGACGCCCGCCACTTCGAACAGGTGCTTGTCGCCGCAGCCGACCTTCACCAGATCGCTCCGGTCGGGTCTCGACCAGGTCAGACAGTCGCCCTGCGCCGCGTTGCTGAACTCTTTGTCGCGTACGACCGGTTCGGCACCTGGCTGGTGCGCTTCCACCTTGTCGGTGTCGAAGCCTGTCACGGTCATGGTGACCATGGCCGCGATCACCGCCCCGAGGGCGCCTATCAGCAGCCCCCAACGCAGTTTCGTCGCGGACAGGTGCAGGGCGCCGCCGCGACTGGGCGCGGCGGGTCCCTCGGCTGGGTTGCTCTGCTTCTTCGACATCGTCGACGAGTGTATTTGTCGTGGCGGGCCGCCGGGTCAGCCCCGCAGAGCTGACACGAAGATGCCCGGGATGCGGCGCAGTTTGCCGTCGCCGTAGAAATCGGTCAGTTTGCGTCCGGTGGCGGTGCCGGTCTTGTTCGAGACGAACCACGGCGGCTTCGGGGTGAGGGCGAATTCGCCGCGCAGAATCGAGCGGGGAGCGGGGCGGAAGGGGCCGCGGACCACGGTGCGCTCGACGTCGTCGAGGAGGAAGGCGTTGTGTACGACGCCGATGCCGCTCTGGATGTCGTCGAGGGTGTGGCCGGGGTAGGCGCCCCAGCTGGCGCGCGGAGTCAGGAACGCGAGACCGGTCCAGGCGTTGAGGGCGACGGTGCCGTAACGCAGGTTCTCGATCGCGGTGTCGAGTTCCGCGCCGAGCGTGGCGATCGTCGCGGGGTCGGCGATGATGTTGGCGCCCAGGGTGCCCATCAGCTCGTCATTGGCGAAATCGACCGCGTTGCTGAGGAATTCGGCCCCGGTGCCGGGCAGTTCGACCACGCCGAGAACGGGTGAGAAGTACTCGGTGCGCAGCAGGGGAGTGTCGCCGGCGGGCAGGTTCTCGACCAGCAGGCGGCCGTTGGCGCGGGCGGCGTCGGGGTAGGACTCGAGTGCGCCCGCCACGCGGTTGTCGCTGCCCGGGTAGTAGGCGGTGCGCGCGGGAGCGTTGTCGATCGCGGCGCGCAGTTCGGTGAGGAACTGTTCCTTGAGCGGCCAGTCCGCGGCGAGCACCACGGTCTGCGCGGCGACACAGTTGTAGCCGCCGTTGTGCAGGCGCTGGGTGGCCACGTGCTCGGCCTGGAACTTCAGATCGGCGGCGGCCCAGTCGCCGGGAACCACGATGCACGGCGCGACACCGCCGAGTTCGCTGGTGATCGGCTTGTCCAGGATGGGCTCGCCGGTCTTGTCGGCGCCCGGCCCCCACACGATCGCGTCGTGAGTCGGCGCGCCGCCGGTCATGTGCACGTGCGCGACCAGCGGATGGTTCACCAGGTAGCCGCCTTCGGGGGCCCCGCCGGTGAGGATGCGCACCACGCCGAGCTCGATGAACGGTGCGAAGATCGCCTGGAACACCGGCAGCAGCGGATCGGTGATCGGGTTGAGCTTGAGCGCGACGACGCGGTTGTTGGCGTAGAGCTCGTAGAGGGTGTCCAGCGGCGCGATCGACATGATGTTGCCCGCGCCGAGCACCGCGCCGACACCGTTGGTCTTCGCGGGATCGCGCTGGGCAAGGCCCGCCTTGCGACGCGCGGTCGTGGCGTCGACACCGGGCTTGAGCCACACATCGGCGCTGAATCCGCTCAGCAGCAGCTTGTCGTAGATGCCGTGGGGCAGTGCGGGCACCGCCACCCGGCCGCCGGGGGCGGTGACGAGTTCGACACCGTCGAGCGGGCTCGTGCCCTTTTCGAGAGCGGCCACGGACTCACTCAGCGCCTGCGCACCGGCGAGCATCGTCATCGGGCCCGACATCCACTCCTCGCCGAGCAGCGGGCTGTCGGCGTCGAGTTTCTTGATGGTGCGGGCGGCGGCGACCCAGGCCTCGGCGTCGCGGGCGGTGAGCGCGTGCAGTTCGTCGAGCAGTTCGCGGCGGCGACGCAGGTCCGTCGCGGCCCAGGTCTTTTCCCCTTGGGTGAGATCGGCGAGCGCGGTATCGATGACGGCGGTGTCGAAAGAGGTACTCACACCGCAACTATGCCCCTGTGCTGCCCGATTAGCACTTCAACTAGGCTGTTTCCTCATGATCGACCTCCGATTCCTGCGCGAGAACCCGGAAGCAGTCCGTGCCTCGCAGCGGACCCGCGGTGAGGACCCCGCGCTCGTCGACGCCCTGCTCGAAGCCGACGCCGCGCGTCGGGCCGCCGTGGCCACCGCCGACAACCTGCGCGCCGAGCACAAGGCCATGGGCAAGGTGATCGGCAAGGCGAGCAAAGAGGAGCGCCCCGCGCTGCTGGCCGCCGCCACCGACATGTCCGCCAAGGTCAAAGAGGCCGAACTCGCCGAGGGCGCCGCCGACGCCGAACTCGACGCCGCGCAGCGCGCCATCTCCAATGTCGTCCAGGACGGTGCGCCCGCGGGCGGCGAGGACGACTATGTCGTGCTCGAAACCGTCGGCACCCCACCGGTTTTCGACTTCGAGCCCAAGGATCACCTCGAGCTCGGCGAGTCGCTGCACATCATCGACATGGAACGCGGCGCGAAGGTGTCGGGCTCGCGGTTCTATTTCCTCACCGGCTACGGCGCCTTGCTGCAGATGGGCCTGTTGCAGCTGGCCGCGCAGAAGGCCGTCGCCAACGGCTTCACCATGATGATCCCGCCGGTGCTCGTGCGCCCGGAGATCATGGCCGGTACCGGATTCCTCGGCCAGCATTCGGCCGAGGTCTACCACCTCGAAGAAGACGACCTCTACCTCGTCGGTACCTCTGAGGTGCCGCTGGCCGGTTACCACTCGGGGGAGATCCTCGACCTCAGCGCGGGCCCCAAGCGGTACGCGGGCTGGTCGTCGTGCTTCCGCCGCGAGGCCGGTAGCTACGGCAAGGACACCCGCGGCATCATCCGCGTGCACCAGTTCGACAAGGTCGAGATGTTCGTCTACACCACCCCTGATCAGGCCGATGCCGAGCATCAGCGGCTGCTGGCCTGGGAGCGCGAGATGCTGGCCGCCATCGAGGTGCCCTACCGGGTGATCGACGTGGCAGGTGGCGATCTGGGTAGCTCCGCGGCGCGCAAGTTCGACTGCGAGGCCTGGGTGCCCACTCAGCAGACCTACCGCGAACTCACCTCCACCTCGAACTGCACCACCTTCCAGGCGCGCAGGCTCTCGGTGCGCTACCGCGACGAGAACGGCAAGCCACAGGTGGCGGCCACGTTGAACGGCACGCTGGCCACCACACGCTGGATCGTGGCGATCCTGGAGAACCACCAGCAGGCCGACGGTTCGGTGCGCGTGCCGGCGGCATTGGTCCCGTTCGTAGGCACCGAGGTACTGAAGCCGTAAGATGCTCATTGTTTGCTGACGTGCATTTGGCGGATGTGGCAAACACCCTGACCCATCAACATCTAGGCTGGTGCTCGTGCGAGGAATCGGGGCGCGCGGCGATACCCGAACCCGGGTGCGGGCGGCATCGGCGTTGGCGACGGCAAAGGTCATGGCCAGGACAACGGGGGCGTTCTACGTTCTCGGTGGTGTCCTCGGCCTGATGATCACTGCCGTCGCACCGGGCGACGACGGTAATCGCGCTGTTGTCGGTACCGCGGCGGCCATCTCGGTCCTGCTCGGGCTCACGATGCTCGCGTGGGGCCCCCGGATGCCGCACGGTCTGCATCACGTCTACCTCGCCACCGCGACCGTGCTCGTCGCGATCGCGGTCTACGACTTCCCCAATCTGGTCGGCGCCATCACCCTGGCCTCGTTCTTCGTGTTCGTGGCCTGTGACGCGGCGCTGTTCTTCGCCTGGACCCAAGCCGCCGCGCACATCGGTTTCGCGATGGTGCTGTGCCTGCTGGTGTTGCCCGCGCGCGGGTTGCCGTGGTGGTCCGGGCTGATCCCCGCCGGTGTCACCTTCGGCGCGGGCGTGGTGGTCGGCATTCTCACCAGGATGGCGTCGGAAGCCGACATCGACGTGCTCACCGGTCTGCTCAACCGGCGCGGCTTCGAGAAGCAGCTCAACCCGGCGATCGATGCGGCCAGCCGCGGCGGTCAGGGCATGGCCCTCGTGCTGGTCGACCTCGACCGATTCCAGAAGATCAACGACCACCTCGGCCATCGCGCGGGCGACGCCGTCCTGCAGCGGGTCGCCGACACCTGGCTCGACCTGCTCGCGCCCGGTCAGGTGCTGGCCCGTTTCGGCGGCGACGTGTTCGCGCTGCTGTTGCCGGGGACCACCGAGCAGGCCGCGATCCTGCTCACCGAACAACTGCGTGCCGCGGTCACCATGGGCTGTTCGGCCGGTGTCACCTCCTGGCAGCCGGGCGAGTCCGGTTCGCTGCTGGTCAGCCGCGCCGATGTCGGCCTGTATCGGGCCAAGCAGGCGGGCCGCAACCGCACGGTGCTCGAATCGTCGCGTCAGCTTCCACTGGCGGTGGAACTGCGCGAAGCCATCGATCGCGGTGCGCTCGACGTGCACTACCAGCCGATCGTCAGCCTGACCGAGGACGGCGGCCAGGCGGTCGGCGTCGAGGCGCTGCTGCGCTGGTCGTCGAGCGCGCAACCCGAGGTCACCACCGAGGGCCTGATCCGCGTGGCCGAGGAATACGACCTCATCTCCGATCTCGACGAGCTGGTCCTTCGCCGCGCCTGCGCCGACGCCGCCCGCCTCCAGGAGAGCTTCGCCTCGCTGAACCTCACCCTCAACGTGAATGTCTCCGGCCTCGAGCTGGCCGAAACCGAATACGCCGAGCGGGTCGCGACCATCCTGTCCGATACCGGCTGGCCCGCCGACCAACTCGTCCTCGAGGTCACCGAGAGCGAACTGGCCGCCGAATCCCAGACCGCGATCACCAACCTGCACACCCTGCGCGACCGTGGCGTGCGCATCGCCATCGACGATTTCGGCACCGGGTACTCCTCGCTGAGCCGCCTTGCCACCATCCCCAGCGACATCCTCAAGGTCGACCAGTCCTTCGTCGCCGCCATCCGCTCCGATTCCCCCGCCCCGCCGCTGCTGAGCGTGATCGCCGCCCTGAGTAAATCCCTCGACCTGCAGGTCATCGCCGAGGGCGTGGAAACCGAGTACCAGGCCGCCGTTCTCACCGAACTCGGCTTCGCTCTCGCCCAGGGCTACCACTACAGCGACTCGCATCCGGTCTCCGAACTCATCAACGACCTCAACGACGGCCGCCCCTTGGTCGGCACCACCGACGACGATGATTCCCTCGCCGCCAACGGCTGGATCCCGCTCGGATAATCGCTTGACCCGGCCGGTCGCGACGCGAACGATAGAACCCATGCGGATGCTCTTCTACGGCTGTTGACCTTCCCCGCTCCGGCACGCGGTGGCCTGGTTGAGGCGTGATCCGACCGGTGTCCGCGACCTCACGGTGCGCGCGGTCCTGTTCAAGGGCACGCGTGACCTGCTACCGATCTATGCCCTCTACGGCGTTCTCTTCGCCGATCACGGACTGAGTACCGCACAGATCTCGCTGTTGCTGGCGATCTGGTCGGTGACCGCGTTCCTGCTCGAGGTGCCCTCGGGTGCGTGGGCCGACACGGTGTCGCGCCGCCGGCTGCTCGTCCTGAGCTGTGTGTTGCAGGCCGCGTGTTTCGCCCTCTGGATGCTGGCGCCGTCGTTCGTCGGCTTCGCGCTCGGCTTCCTCGTCTGGGGTATCGCGGGCGCACTGGAATCGGGGACGTTCGAGGCGTTGATCTACGACGATCTGGTCGCACGCGGCGAACCGTCCGCCTACGCGCGAATCATGGGTTGGGCGCGTGGTGCGCAGGAGAGCACCGTGCTCGTGGCGATCCTCGCCGCCGCACCGCTGTTCGCGCTCGGCGGCTATGAACTGGTCGGCTGGGTCAGCGTCGGTGTCGGTCTGCTGCACACGCTGACCGCACTGGCTCTGCCCAGCGCGCCCGTCGCCATCTCCGCGACCGCCGTCGATGATCTCGACGACGAGCCAGCACCAGGACCGGTCGGCCCGCACGTCAAACCGGGAGCGGCGTCGGCTGGTGCACCACCGTCGAATTCGCACGGGTCCACTTCGTCGCGCTATCTGGCCATGCTCAAAACCGGCCTCTCCGAAGCACTTCACGTTCGCAGGGTCCGCCGAGGTGTGCTGCTCGGCGCACTCCTGTACGGCGTCACCGCCTTCGACGAATACTTCGGCCTACTCGCGGTCTCCGGCGGCGCTTCGACCAGCACCTCGGCTTTACTGGTCGGCGTCACCGTCGCGGGTTCGCTGATAGGTTCGCTGTTGGCCGGTCGCACCGAGGTCGTATCGAATCGAACGTTGGCCGTCGCGCTGTTCGTCGCCGGAATCCTGTTCGTCGCCGGCGCGTTGGCGGTCGGAGCGGCGCAGGGCCCCGCGCTGGTCTGGGTGGGATTCGTCGGTATCGGCATCGCCTACGGCATCGACTTCAATGCCGAGGTCATCGCGGGTGCTCGGCTCCAGGATGCGATCGAAGGCCCGGCCAGGGCTACCGTCACCTCGGTCTCCGGGCTGCTCTCCGAGATCGTCGCGCTCGGTGTATTCGCGTTCGTCGCGCTCGCGACCCAGTGGCTCGCGATGTCGACGACTATCGCGCTGCTCGGATTGGTCATCTTGGTCGCCGCCGCGTTGACGCCTACCTGGCTGCCGCCGCGTCCCGTCGCCGCGCGTGATAGGACTGAGAACGCAACCCCGGATCAAGAGGGAGAACGTGAGGCCGACCGCTAGCCGTCATGACCCCGGACGACCCGCAGGAGTCGGGAGTAGGCGGATGAGCCTCGGGCTGATATTCGGGTTCGGTATCGGGGCGGGTGTCGCGGTGCAGGGGCGGATCAACGGGGCGCTGGGCGCGCGGCTGGCCGATGGGATCGCTGCGGCCACCATCAGCTTCGGCACCGGTCTCATCGCTCTGCTGATCGCTTTCGCGTTCAGCCCGGCGTTGCGGGCGGGTGTCACCAAGGTGCGTACCGCGGTATCGGAGGGCGGATTGCCGCTGTGGCAGTTGCTCGGCGGATTGTGTGGCGCGTTCTTCGTGGCTGCTCAAGGCCTTACCATCGCCGCGATCGGCGTCACCGCCTTCACCGTCGCGGTGGTGGCGGGTCAACTCCTGAGCAGCCTCGTCGTCGACCGACTCGGCCTCGCCCCTAACGGTCGAACCCCGATCACCCCATGGCGTGTATTCGCGGCCGCCCTCGGCATCACCGGGGTCGTGCTCTCGGCCGGCGGCGGTTCGGCCCCGACCACCGTCGTCACCGGTGTCCCCGACCTCCCCGCCCTGCTCATCGTCCTTCCCGCCCTCGCGGGTATCGGCCTGGCCTGGCAACAAGCGGTCAACGGCCGAGTAGGCGCCACCGGCGGCCCCTTCACCGCCGCCCTGATCAACTTCGCAGTCGGCCTGACCGCCCTACTCCTGCTCGACCTCTACATCCTGTCCACCACCGGCCTGCCCACCGAATTCCCCACCGACCTCTGGCTCTACACCGGCGGCCTGATCGGCGTCGCGTTCATCGCTCTGGCCGCGGTCACGGTGGGCATGATCGGTGTCCTGCTGCTCGGTCTCACCTCGGTGGCAGGCCAGCTCGTCGCCGCGATGGTTCTCGACGCGGCTGACGGAAGACTGTCGCCAACCACCGTCGTGAGCTGTGTGATCGTGCTGGGCGCGGTGGTAGTGGCGAGCCGGAGCAGTCGCTGACCCAGACGCCGAAATGCTAGGTTTCAGGCGAAATGCGGCCGGGTGATTCGGCCGGTCTGCCGATGCGGCGGACAGGGAGTTGGGGGAGTACCGAATTGATCGATCCGCTGTCGACGAGTGAATCGCCGATGATCGGGCGCTACCGGGTGCACGGTGTGCTCGGTGCCGGCGGGATGGGTCGGGTGGTGCTGGCGACGGGGCCCGACGGCCGATTCGTCGCCATCAAACAGATTCATTCGCATCTACTCGACGATCGTGAATTCCGGGCCAGGTTCGAGCGTGAGGTCGCCATCTCCGCCCGGGTGTCGGGAGCGTTCACCGCCGCGGTGGTCGACTTCGACACTGCAGGCGAAACACCGTGGCTCGCTTCGGTGTTCATCGCAGGTGTGCCTCTGGACAAAGCGGTACGAGAGCTCGGCCCACTGCCGGTTCCGGCGCTACGCACGCTGGCCTCCGGAATGGCCTCCGCCCTCCACTCGATCCACAGCGCGGGCCTGGTGCATCGAGATCTCAAGCCCGCCAACGTAATTCTGGCCGCTGACGGACCGCGCGTGATCGACTTCGGCATCGCGCAGGCGGTCGGCACCGGGGCGCAGCTCACCGAAGTGGGCGCCGTGGTCGGCTCGCCCGCGTACATGTCACCGGAACAGGCGAACAGCGAGCCGATCACCTCCGCGAGCGATGTCTTCTCGCTCGGCTCGCTGCTGTGCATGGCCGCGACCGGAACGGCACCGTTCGCCTCGTCCTCCGCTCCCTACACCTTGTTCAACATCGTCCACAGCGAGCCGCAACTCGACCAGGTCCCCGCGCCGCTGCGCGACCTGATCGCGGGATGTCTACGCAAGGACCCGAGGGCCAGACCGACACCCGCTCAGATTCTGGACTACCTGGGGGTCCTGCCCGTTCAATCGCAGCCGTGGCCCGCGCCTGTCCATGCCGAAATCGCGGACCAGACACGGAAACTGGTCGCGCTGACCTCGGACCCCGAGGCGACGCAGATCATTTCGGCACACACGCCGATCGCACCGCCGCCCGTCGAGGTTCCTGCCGAGAAGCGCCGAACCGCACTCCGGCTGGGAATCGTCGCGGCGACCGCAGTCGTGATCGCAGGAGCGATCACAGCGGTTGTCCTGCGCGGCAACGGGACTGCGACAACACCTCAGGACACGCCACAGGCGATACCGACCGCGACGCTTCCCGGCCTCGAGAAGCTGCGTGGCACCGATGCGTGCACCTGGCTGCCACAGGCTCTCGGAGGGAGACTGCCCACTGAGGTCGCCGAGAAGGCATCGCCGGATGTCTCGGCCTGGCGCTGGCAGGCGACGTCGAGTTGGGGATGTGACGGCAGCTCAGGTGGCGCGCGCATGGCCGTCGAGATCGGTGCCGCGCTGAACGGATTCGAATCCGGCAAGCAGGTGGTCAACGGTTACGCGATTGCCCGCCGCGGCGACGACTGCGCGTTCGCGATCGAGGGCGGCGAGCAAGCCGCGCGCTGGGGCATCATCGTCGACACCTTCTCGCGCGGCGAATGCCGCCTCGCCGCCCACGTCCTCGAGCGGCTTACCGCCTCGCTCGGCGAACTGCGTCCCGACGCCGCCGCGCAGAAATCGCTGTCGTCGGTAGACCCCTGTGCCCTGGTGGACAATTCGGCCTTCGCCGCTCTCGGCCCCGTCGTGGCGAAATCCGCGCACTCCTGCGAGTGGTCGGGTGACTCCACCGTCCGGATCACCTTGTCGCAGCCACGGCGACGAGCGACCTCCATGGAGGAGAAAGTGATCGATATCGGCGACGGTGTGCTGGTCGACAATCTCGACAGCGTGATGCTGGGGCCGAACGAATGCCGTCGGGTGTATCAGTTCCGCAAGGTCGGCGAGACCTTTCGCGAGGATGTCGAAGTGTCCGTCAGCAATCCGAACCAGCGCGAAGGGCAACTCTGCGCGATCGCCGATCCGCTCGTGAAGCAGGCGGTCGGCCGGTTACCCGCGCGGTAGCGGCGCCGAACTCGCGGGTGATAGTTTCACGGCAGAGTTCGGGAGGGGCCTGGCGTTCGACGCTGCGGTCGGAGGGGAATGTTCGTGCGTAATCGGTTGCGTTGGCTGGCGCCGTTGTTATCGCTCACCCTGCTCACCGCGGCATGCGGTGACAACGCCGCACCCGATCACGGTGACTATGCCCTCGAACCGGTGGCGGGCGACTACGACGACGCGCCGAATGCGGTGCGCGGAACGCTGGTGGAATCCGTGCGCATCGGCGAGCGGTTACTGCTCGCCAACCGCATCGACCCGGAATTGACCGACGGCAACGGCGGCGGGCTGATCGTCGGGATACGCGGCGTAGACGATCTGCTCTCGGGCGTCCAGCGGACCGCACTCGGGCCGTTCGACGTGTTGGCCGGTTACGGCGCGATCGCGAGCAACGGCCAGTCGGACAACGAATCGAAGTACAAGCTGCTGTCGATCGCGATCCTGTCCCTACCCGATGAGACCCAGGCGACGGCGGCCGCGCAGGCGATGGCTGCCGCGGATTTCACCGCGAACACCGAGAACGCACCGCTGCCTCTGCCGGAATATCCTGCCGCACTGTCACATTGGCGACCCGGTGTGCCGACGGTCGGAAGCTGGTTGGTGTGGAAGAACCTGGTGATCAGGTTGTACGCCAAGATCATCGAGCCCAGCCCCGAACTGTTGACCGATCTGCTCACACGGACCTACCGCGCTCAGCTGGCCGAGCTCGGCACCTTCGTTCCGACGCCCGCCGCCGACATACCGAAGCTGAAACTCGACAGCGACAAGTTGCTCACCCATATGGTGAAGACCGGCGACTACTGGCCCGACAAGTGGGAATTCATGGTCTACGGGCCTCGTTCCTATGCCCTGCTACGCGACGATCCGTCGGTCAACCTGCGTGATTTCGAACAGAGCTCGATCGACGCGATCGCGGTGTCGTACAACAAGTTTCTGTATCGCGCGCGGGACAGCGAAGCCGCGAAGACTTACGCCGACCTCGAGGAAAAGCATTCGCTGGCTGCCGATTACACCCCGCTGACAGGTCCGCCGGGACTCTCGGGTGTTTCCTGCTACCGCGCAGCGAGGCCGGACAACAGGTCGGTTCCCGCCCGGCGGTTCTCCTGCCTGGTGCGATACAACGAGTTCGTGGTCCGCCTCTACAGCAACCAGGAGACCGATATTCGACAGCAGGCGGTCGCGCAGCACGCGCTACTGAGCGGGTCGTGGTGAACACGGGAGGCGCGGCGATGAAACCGCTGAATTCGCAGGATCCCGAACAGCTGGGCCGCTATCGCCTGCTGGCAGTGATCGGCCGGGGTGGCATGGGACAGGTGCTGCTCGGCCAGGGCCAGGATGGCCGGTTGGTCGCGGTGAAGCAGATCCACCGCCAGTTCACCGGCAATCCGGAGTTCCGTGCCAGGTTCCGGCGGGAGGTGTTGGCCTCACAACAGGTCACCGGCGCTTACACCGCGGGCGTGGTCGACCACGACGCGGAGTCCGAAACACCATGGCTGGCTTCGGAATACATCGCGGGTCCCGGCTTGCAGGACATGATCGGCGAGTTCGGCCGCCTCAACCTGAACGGGCTGAAACTCCTGGCCACCGGTTTGGCCATGGCGCTGCTCGAGATTCACCGCACCGGCCTGGTGCATCGCGACCTCAAGCCGAGCAACATCCTGCTCACCAACGACGGTCCACGCGTGATCGACTTCGGCATCGCCAGGGCGCTCGAGGACGACGTCAACCTCACCGCCACCGGAGCGGTGATCGGATCGCCCGCGTATATGTCACCCGAACAGGCCGAATGCCGCCCGCTGACAACAGCTTCCGATGTTTTCGCCGTCGGTGCGGTTCTCGCGATGGCGGCCACCGGCGCGAGCCCGTTCGACGCGGCCTCCACCCCGCAGGTCCTCTACAACGTGCTCTACAACTCCCCGGATACCACCGGAATTCCGGAGCAGATCCGCGCGCTGGTCGATGCCTGCCTCGCCAAGGACCCGTCGGCGCGACCGACCCCCGAGCAGTTGCTCGACGCGGCGAGCGGGATCGACGGCGAACCTGTCTGGCCGGTCCGGATCCGCAGACGCATCGCCGACTGCCAGGCCGAGGCGGGTCGCTGGGCTGACGGAACCGCTTCTGCCGCAGCGTCGATCGCACCCGAACAGCCGAAGCCGAAGTGGGTGCGACTGGTTCCCGCCGCCGCGGCGGTGTCGGCACTGGTGCTGGCTTCCATCGCTTTTTGGGGCGTCGGCGTCGAGGGCAACGCGGTGGCGATGGACGATCCACCACTGGCGCTGACCCACGACGAATCCCGCCGCCTTGACATCTGCGCGTTGCTCGATCCGTCAGTGCTCGGTGAACTAGGCACGGCGACAAGTGAAGTCGTCTCGAACGCCCTCGGCGGTTGCACCGTCGGGTATCGCGATCAGGCCGGTCGCACGGTGTCTTTCAGCCTGCGTAACAGCGACAATGTCGCCGAGGTACGTGATGACAAACAGCCGATGGGCAGCTCCATCAATTGGATGCCGGTACTCGGACTTCACAAAGAGTCCGCCTCCTGTGACCGCATAGTGGTGACCCAGAGCGGTTTGCCGATGGCGCTGACTATGGGCGCGAGTACCTATCCGCCCGCAGGCGACCTCTGTCCGGCGTCCGAGCGCGCGCTCGCGGCGGTGGTCCGTCGTCTGTCGGTCAATCCGCCGCTGCGGACCTTCCCGCAGGGCTCGCTGCTGCCACTCGACCCGTGCTCGCTGATCGACATCGCGGCCACTCGTTCGTTGGTCGGTGATCCCGTGCGCTCGTCGACTCCCCACAGCTGCGCGTTGACCGGCGCTGATGGCTCCTTTTCGCTCGATGTCAACGAGCGCACCCGGCCGGACAGTGTTACGGGCGGAAGGGTCCGGCAAACAAGCACTATCGGCGATCACACGGTCTATCTCGACGGCAGCGGTCCCGAATACTGCACCTTCGTCGTGATGGTGATGCCGACCAAAGACGATCAGGCCGAGCAAGTGCGGGCCCAGTACTTCTCGAACACCGCGCGGGCCGGTGGGAACTGTGAGACTGCCGGCGATCTGCTCGAACCCGTACTCGAGAAGTTGCCCCCATCATGACGATCATTCCCCTCGGCCCCGGCGATCCACCCACCATCGGGCGCTACCGAGTACTCGGCACACTCGAGTCCGCGGCCGGATTCCGGTCCGTGCTCGCCACCGGCCCCGATGACTCGTTGGTCGTCGTGCGACAGGCGCTACCGGAACTTCTCGACGAGCCGGAGTTCCGGATCAGATTGCGGCACAGTGCTATTGCTGCCATGCGAGTCTCGGGATCCGCCAATACCACGGTGATCGACGTCGATGCTGATGCTGAGAAGCCTTGGTTGGCATCAGCATTCGTTCCAGGCATGCGCCTCGACATCGCCGTAGCCGAACACGGGCCACTGCCTGTGGCTGCCGTTCGCGCCTTGGCCGCCGCCCTCGCCTCGGCGCTGCGAACCGTCCATGCCGCAGGCCTCGTGCATCAGCGCATCCGTGCCGACACGGTGCTGTTGGCAAGTGACAGCGGTCGTCTCGGTGAAGTCGGAATCACCCCGGCCGCCGGGACCGCCACCGCGACGGCCATGGGCACCCCGGACTTCCTGTCGCCGGAACAATCGCTCGGGTATGAGCTGACGCCGGCGTCGGACGTGTTCTCCCTCGGATCGGTTCTCGCTTTCGCAGCCTCCGGCGTCGCACCGTTCGCCGCACCATCGGTGCCGTACACGCTGTTCAACATCGCCCAGCGCGAACCCGATCTGAGCCGGGTGCCGGAGCCGCTGTTCGAGATGCTGGCCGCGTGCCTGCGCAAGGATCCGGCAGCCCGCCCTACTCCGGGGCAGATCCTCGACTATCTCGGTGCCCAGCCGAGCGGTCCGCCACCGTGGCCCGCCCCCGTGCTCGACGACATCGGGCGCCAGCAGCACGAGATCTCGGCGCTGCTCGCCGCCATGCCCGCGATTGCCGCACCGGAACCTGCACCTGGACGCCCCTTTTCGGTGGTCATGGCCGAGTCCGGTCGTGCGAGCATGGAATACGGCAGGCGTGCACTGGAATCCGGGCGTCTTCGTTGGAGCGCGGCGAGTCCGAGAGCTCGAACCAGCCTGGCAGGTGCACTGGCAGCACTGCTCGTGGCGCTCGTCGGGATCTCTTACTTCGCGACACGCGAAGAGAGTGAGCCGGGACCGGTGACCGGTCTGACCCTGGCGCAGTTGCGGCAGATCGATGCCTGCCCCTGGCTGACCTCGGCCCTCGGCGACTCGGTGCCGGTCGCGCCGACACCACTGGCCGCGGATACCTGGGAGCTGAGTCCGTCCCCGAGTTGGGGGTGTACCGCCAGTTCCAACCGCTACGCCTTCTACCTGTATCTGGGGCGGGAGGACGAATACCTGACGCCGAACAAGACGGTGGTAGAAGGGGTTCCGATCATCGACGGCAGCGCGGCAACCTGCACGCGGGCCATCGCGAGCCCAGGCGCCGAGAGCGAGTCCGGCATCGTCATCGTGCTCAGCAATCCGTCAGGGGTGAAGGAATGCGCGGGTCTCGACTACATCGCGGCCAACCTCGCCCGTTCACTGACGTCCGCGCCGCGCGCCGAGGGCAGGGAGTCCTCGCTGGCTCTGCTGGAACCGTGCACGCTGCTCGACCGCGACGCCGTCGCCGAGAAGATCGGCGTCCTGCCACCCGAGCCCACGATCGCCGACGCGCACACCTGCCGGTGGGACGCGCGCGTGCGAGTCACCCTGGAGCTGGTCAGCACAAGCACGAGCACTACGGGCAAGGACCTGGAGCTCGTCACGGTCGACGGGGTCCAGGTGTATCTCGGCAAGGGCGGTTCGAAGGCCATCTGCTCCCGCGCCTTCCTGATGCCGGATGCCGGGCAGGAGACCATCGAGGTCTCGGTACACGGAACCGAGGGATTCCGCGACGACTATTGCGCGATCGCCTCGTCCCTCCTACGACAGGCGGTCGGGAAACTGCCCGAGCGCTGAGTCGGGCCCGGCTACGGTGAATACTGCGATTCCGCAGACCACCACGAAAGGGCAGCCATGGACAAGCTCGGAGTAGCGGTAGTCGGATACGGCCTGGCCGGGTCGGTGTTCCACGCGCCGCTCATCGCCGCCGATCCGCGAATGCGGGTAGCTGCCGTAGTGACCTCCTCGGAGGAGCGGGCCGCGCAGGCGCGGGCCGAGCATCCGGGAGTGCGGGTGTGGAAGTCGGCGCAGGAGATGTTCGTCGAGGACGAGGATGTCGATCTCGCGGTGATCGCCACGCCGAATCGCTCGCACGCGCCGCTCGCGTTGCAGGCGCTGGCCGCGGGGTTGCCGGTGGTGGTGGACAAGCCGTTCGCGGTGACGGCGGCCGAAGCCGAGGAAGTGGTCGAGGCTGCGGCGCGGGCCGATCTGCCGCTGAGTGTTTTCCAGAATCGCCGCTGGGACAACGACTTTTTGACTGTGCGCGCGCTGATGGATGCCGGTGAACTGGGTGAGGTCCGGCGGTTCGAGTCCAGGTTCGAACGGTGGCGGCCGGTTCCCAAGGGTGGTTGGCGCGAAGTCGGCGATGCCGAGGACGGCGCGGGCATCCTGTTCGATCTGGGCAGTCACCTGGTCGACCAGGCGCTGACGCTGTTCGGCCCGGTCGTCGAGGTCTACGCCGAACTCGACCGCCGCCGCCCTGACGTCAAAGCCGACGACGACGCCTTCATCGCCCTCACCCACGCCAATGGCACCCGGTCGCAATTGTGGATGAGTGCCGTTGCGCCGCAACTGGGTCCGCGTCTGCGCGTGCTCGGATCCGCCAACGGCTACACCGTGTCCGGCCTCGACCCCCAGGAAGACGAACTGCGCGCAGGCCGTCGCCCGGACGCCGGAAAGCCATGGGGCACAGTCGCACCCGAAAAGTGGGGCACCTTCGGCGCGGGCGAGGATCTTCGCCCGATCCCCACCCTCCCCGGCGACTACCCCGCCTTCTACGCGGGCATGGCCGCCGCCCTGCTCGACGGAGCTCCGGTCCCGGTCGACCCCCGCGACGCCGTGGAAACCCTGCGCATCCTCGAATACGCCCGCCACGTAGCGGAACCCGCCGATCTCACTTCGTGAAGGTATCCGGCGACTACTGCGCCGGTGCGATGTTCTGGTTCAGGTGGAACAGATTGGTCGGGTCGTAGGTCTTCTTGACGCCGGCCAGACGGTCGAAGTTGGGGCCGTAGTTGGCGCGGATGCGGCCCTGGTCGTCGGAGGCCATGAAGTTGATGTAGCCGCCGTCGGCGGTGTGGGGCTCGAGCGCGGAGTGGTAGTCGCGCACCCACTTGATGTTGGCCTCGTTGTCGGCCGGATCGGGCCACATACCAGCGATCACCGGGGCGAAATTCGCGGTGCGGTACGCGAACGCGGTGTCGTCCACCGCGACATCCTGCACGGCGCCGTCGATCGAGTAGAGGTGCATGGTGGACTGCACCGCTGGCACGCGGGGGCCGAACTCGAGGTGGGTGGCGAGGGCGCCGTCGGTGAGCTCGGGTTGGAACGCCGCTTTCCAGTAGTGCTGCAGGCCAGGGGGCAACAGACCGTCGAAGGCACTGTTGAGGGCCGGGTAGGGCATTCTGCCGACATGCTCGGCCACCGGTGTCGCGACCGCCCGCAAGTCCGCGAGCAGTGCTTCGGCCTCTTCGTCGGCGCCGTTGAAGCAGGACACCAGGAGTACGAACGGCTCGCCGACGCGTTCCGGGGGGATGAACGGCAGCGGCGGCGCGATCTGGAAGCCGGGAAAGGCGCCCATCGCGCGTGGTGCCGCGGCGATCCAGTCGCGGTAGGTCCGCAGCAGTTCTTCGGCGACGTCGAGCTCGAAGAACATGGGTCCGCCGTAGATCGTGTCCACCGGGTGCAGGTCGAACTCCATTTCGGTGACCACGCCGAAGTTGCCGCCGCCGCCCCGCAGCGCCCAGTACAGATCGGGGTGCTCGGTCGCATTCGCGGTCACGAAGGATCCGTCGGCCAGCACCACATCGGCGGACCGGAGGTTGTCGATGGACAGACCGTAGGCGCGGGCGAGGTAGCCGATGCCGCCGCCGAGGGTCAGGCCGGTGACGCCGGTGGTCGAGATGATGCCGCCGGTGGTGGCGAGCCCGAAGGAGTGCGCGGCATGGTCGAAGTCGCCCCAGTCGCAGCCGCCCTGTACGCGGGCCGTCCGCTGCTCCGGGTCGATGCGGATGCCCTTCATCGCGCTGAGGTCCAAGACGATGCCGTCGTCGACGGTGCCGAACCCCGGCACGCTGTGGGCGCCCGCGCGGATGGCGAGGTCGAGTCCGCCCTCGCGGGCGGCATCGACGGTGACGCGCACGTCGGTGACGTCGACCGCGCGGACGACCGCGAGGGGTCGGCGGTCGATCATCGCGTTGTACACCGAGCGAGCCTCGTCGTAGACAGGCGACTGTGCGGTGATCACCTCGCCGCGGACCGCTTCGAGCATGGTCAGTACGGGTGTGCCGTTCATTTTCGCTCCCTGGACGGGTCGGATCGGGTCAGCTGAACAAACGCAGTGCGTGTTCGTGGAACTGGCGCATCGGCGCCACGGGGCCGACCTCGAGGAAAACGGCTCCGTCGGCCGAGGTCGCGGTGTGCCCAGCGGGCCAGTAGTAGACCTCGCCCGCGCTCGCGGTCTCCACTGTGCCGTCGGCGTGCTCCAGCCGCAGCGACCCCTCGAGCACGATTCCCCAGTGCGGAGAGGGACAACGGTCATCGGGCAGGCCCTGCAGCACCGGACCGAAGTCGGTCCCGGCAGGCACCCGGGCGTGCCGGACAGCCATGTCACCCAACTCGATATACCGGGTCTCCATCTCGCCCTGGGCGACTTCGATGGGCAGATCCTCGATCGGCGTTGCCATGGTGTGCTCCTTCGCGGCGGGCGCTGTGGTTCTTCTGACGGTACGAAGAACCGGTTGCGCGCACCTGACCTGATCTGACCGAATCGGCGTGATGGTGAGGGGGTCAGATCGGACTATTCGCTGGTCATAGAATCCGGCTATGGTCGACAGGTGACGGAATCGGCCTCGCCGAGCAGCGGCACCGACTTCGTCGGTCGGCATGCGGAAGTCGAGCGGCTCGAAGCCGTCTGGGCGGCCGTCGAGAGCGACCGGCGCCAGGTCGTCTTCGTGGGTGGGGAACCCGGCGTCGGCAAGACGAGATTGGTCGCCGAGGCCGCCGCCGCGTTGCGTCCCCACGCCACGGTGCTGTGGGGTGCGTGTCGCGAAGATCTCGACATCGCCTACCGGCCCTTCGTCGCGATCCTCGAACAAGCACTCGAGCAGTTGCCGCCGGAGGTGTTGACCGACATCGCGCCCACGGCGGCGGCCCCGCTGCGACGCCTCACCGCGAGCGTGTCGCGGTACTGGCCGACCGCGGAACCGATTCCCGGCGGGCCGGACTCGCGGCCCGCCCTGTTCGACGCCGTGTTGCGGGTATTGCTGGCGACCGCCGAACGCCGCCCGCTGGTGCTGGTCCTCGAGGATCTGCACTGGGCCCAGGAACCGACCCTGGCGATGCTCACCCATCTGGTCGAGTCGACGGCAGGTGAGCGACTGCTGGTCTTGGCCACCCGCCGGACCACCGCCCCTGATCTCACCGACGCGGTCAGCTTCGCCCTCGCCGATCTGCACCGCCTCGACGGCGTCGCCCGGATGGACCTGGTCGGCCTGAGTATCGAGGACGTGGCCGAATACCTCGTCCGGGCGGCCGGGGTCTCGCCCGGCTCGGCGAGATCGGCCGCGCCGGTGCTGCGCGATCACACCGGCGGGAATCCGTTCTTCCTCCAGGAATACTGGCACGACCTGGCGAATCGCGGCGGCCTCGCCGCGGTTCGTTCCGGCGTCGCCGCGCCGCGTTCGGTCCAGGATGCGCTCGCCCGCAGGCTCGCGGTGGTCGATGTCGACCACGCGCGAGTGATCGAGCTGGCCGCGGTGGCGGGCGACGCCGTGGACCCCGCGCTCCTGGCCGACGTGCTCGGTTCGGCCGAAGTCCTCGCGGGGATCGACTTCGGTGTGCGCGCCGGACTTCTCATCGCGGACACCACCGACGGTGAGTACCGCTTCGCGCACGCCCTGGCTCGCCAGGCCGTGCTCGACCGAATGTCCTCGAGCGATCTAACGGCGGCGCACGCCGGGGTCGCGCGGGCGATCGAAGCGCGGGATCCAGCTCTCGTCGTCGCACTCGCTCACCATTATTTCCGTGCTCGCGCCGGCGGATACGCGGACAAAGCGGTGCACTATCTCGTGCTCGCCGCCCACCAGGCCGAGCGAGGTATCGCCCACCGCGAGGCCGCGGTGCTGTACGAGCGCGCCGCGCAGGTGCGGGTCACGCAGGGCCCGACGCGGGTCGAGCTTCTTTCGGCGGCGGCGCGCTGCCACATGCATGGTGGTGACTTCGACACGGCTAGGAGGCTTTACGAAGATCTGTCCGCCGACGAGGACCCCCGCGTCCGGCTGACGGCCGCGATCGGGCACGAGGACGCGTCGTGGCGTCCCTCCGCGAATGGTCAGCGTTCGCTGGCACTGCTGCGCGAGGCGCTCGCCGCCGCCGACCTGGACCGTGACGATCCGCTGTCGGTGCGCGCCGGCGCGAGTATGGGGCGGGCCGCCGCGTTCACCGGCGATTCCCAGCAGGCTCGACAGATCGGCGAGGACGCGCTGACGCGCGCCAGGGCTCTGGGCGACGAGGAACTGCTCGCGCACGCGTTGAGTACGACATTGTGGCAGGGCTTGCGCCCGGACCTGGCACCGGAGCTGCTGGCCAGAGCGGTCGAGCTCAACGAGATCGGCGCGCACCTCGGCGACGACGACCACCGCGGTCCCGCCGCCTTCCACCGGGCGCTGTTCGCCTACCTGCTCGGCGACGAGCCCGCCTGGAGCAGCGCCCAGCGTGATCTGACCGAGCTGGCGCTCGCTCGCGGGCAGCCGTTCTTCCGCTATGTCGCCGGGTGCTCCCGCTGCGCGCACCGGTACGCGGTCGGCGACTTCGCGGGCACCGAGCGCATCATCGAGTGGCTCGACGACCAGTTCACCCACGAGTTCGGCGGCGCCACCGAAGGCTCGTGGGGCGTACAGCAATTCATGCTCCGGCGGGTCACCGGCGGTCTGGAACAGGTCCGCCCGCTCATCACCGGCGCAGAGAGCTTCGACGACCACTGGTTGCCGGGCCTGCTCGCCCTGTACACCGAGCTGGAGATGTGGCCGTCCGCCGCCCGCCTGCTGACCCACCTGTGCGCCAGGCTCGACGATTACCGTTCGGGCGCGCAATGGGCCGGGGTACTGGCTTTCGCGACCGAGGCGGCGGTCCGGCTCGACGACACCGTGGCGGCGGTGACGTTGCGACCGTTGCTGGCCGAATACGCCGGGACCAACCTGATGGCAGGCGCGAGCGTCGCGGTGTTCGGCAGCGCGGATCGCTATCTCGCCGAGCTCGACTCCGTGCTCGGCGCGCAGACCGCGGACCAGAACTTCGAGCGCGCCCTGGCGATGGACCGGCGGATGGGCGCGGTGACCCACCAGACCGAAACGCTGGCGGCCTGGAGTAGACACCGGCTCCGTACCCCCGACGCCGTGGCAGGCCCTTCCGCGGCCGACCTCGCCACCGAGGCACGCGCGTTGGCACGGCGGATCGGTCACCGCCGCATCCTGCGAGATCTCGACGCCGACCCGGCGCCGCATACCGACCACATGCCGTTGCCGAACGGACTGACCGATCGCGAGGTCGACGTACTCCGCCTCGTCGCCGATGGCCTGTCCAACCGGGAGATCGGCGAACGGCTGTTCATCAGCGCCAATACCGCCGCCAACCACGTGCGCAGCATTCTGATCAAGACCGCGGCACCCAATCGCACCAGGGCCGCGATCTTCGCCACCGAGCACGGGCTGCTCTAGCTACATCGACGCGAAAGTGCCGTCCGGTGTGATCGTGCCGGACAGTTCCATGATCGCGTCGGCGGGGATTCCCGCGCGGACCGCCGCGGCGCGGATCGCGTCGACGTTGTCCGCCTCGTAGAGACAGAACGTCTTGCGTTTGTCCGAGGACAGGAAGGAGCTGAGCCAGCGCACCCCGGCCTCGTCATTGATCCGGTTGATCTCCGCGGCCGTCTCCGGGGCGACCTCCAGCTGTTCGGCGAAGTGCCGCTCCACCATGAATATCGGCATCGACTGTGCCCTTCATCGTGCTCGGTCCCCGAACTCAAGCTACCTCGGTGGCCGTGCCCGGTACAAGGTTCAGAGCTTGCGCGAGCGCAGTTCGTGGCCCTTCGAGGTCTTGCAGCGTCCCGACTCCAGGTCCCACTGCCAGCCGTGCAGGTTGCAGGTGAGGTTGTTGCCTTCCACCACACCGAATTTGGAGAGGTCGGCCTTGAGGTGGGGGCAGCGGCGCTGGACTTCCCAGCCGTCGAGTTCGGTGACGGCGGAGTCGTCGTGCGCCTCGGAGAACCAGCCGTCGGCGTAGGCGATCCGCTCGTCGGTGAGGCACTTGAAGAAGGTGTAGAGGAATTCGTTGTAGCCGCCGATGCGCCACGCCTGGAAGCGGGTGGACAGGAAGATCGTGTTCACCCAGTCCGGCTCGTTGTCGCGCAGCACGGTGCGCACCAGTTCCGGGGCGATACGGAAGCCGTAGCGGTAGCGGCCCTCGCCCTCCAGCGGCGCGCGCACGGTGCGGTGCGGGAAGTCCAGAACGATGGTCTCCTCGCCGATCACCAGGCCGACGGGATAGCCGATGCCGTCGCTGATCAGCGCGCTCTGCTTCATGATCGGTTCGAACAGCTCACGCAGCGGCTCGAGCAGCGAACCCTCGCCGGTCTCCCACGTCGCCTTCTCCGCGGCCAGCACCGGCGCGAAACGCTGCGCCATCTCCTCGATGTAGGCGGCCTTGTCGCCGTAGATCCGATCCGGGTCGAACGGGTGCGCGAGGTCGAGTTCCTTGCCACGCACATCGGCGACCGAACCGGGGATCATCAGGATCCCGCCGGGGTTGCCGTGGATGCTCATCTGATCGAGGAACACGATCTGATCGGGGAAGATGTTGCCTTCGTCGCCGCGATCGTCGTTGAGATAGCGCAGCTCGGAGTCGAGGAACACCGGCGGACCGGCCGACGGCACCACCCAGGTCGCGCCGACCTGCTCGATGTAGGAGCGCGCGCGATCCATCCCGCGCTGACGCTTCTGCTTGCCGAAGTTGGCCTTGGTCCGAGCCGGGATGTCGTACACCGCCGGGTACCAGATCGCGCCCGAGTACTGCAGCAGGTGGATGTCGATGTCGCCGAACGCGTCGTGGATGACGTCCATATCCACCGGACGGGCGTCGTTCATGTTGAAACAGGTGGTCTCACCGTCGGAGATGAGAATGCCGGAGTCACCGATCGGGCCGTCGGCGGGCGCGCGCAACGCCACGACCATGATGTCGACGGAGCCCTTCGGCCCGGTGATCGTGTGCTTGACCGAGTCCTCGGTCTCGAAGAACTTGGTGAACCCGAGCGCCTCGAGCTCACGGCGCAGGTCGAGCACCGGGTAGTCGGGCAGCAGGATCGTCGCGTCCTTGTTCACGTACTTCGCCAGGTGCGCGGCGTCGAAGTGGTCGCGGTGCAGGTGCGAGACGTACAGATAGTCGACATCGCCGAGGGACTCCCAGTCGAGCTGAGAGTTGTCCGGGAACGGGAACCACGACGCGAAGTACGCGGGGTTGACCCAGGGATCGCACAGGATCGTCCCGGCCTCGGTTCGGATATGGAAGCCGGCATGTCCGACGCTGGTGATCTGCACGAGCTGTTTCCTCCTACCAGGATCTGATTCGCCGGATCAATGGCGAGCTACCGCCTCAGGCCCCCTGATTGCTTCGGCGTACCAGCCAACCAGGGTAGTGGCTAAATCGTTACGTCACCGATGCAATAGCCCTCAGCGGTCGCGACAACGGTGAAAGTGCGCGTCCGCGTGCCTCCGGGAGAGGTGGTCACAGGGACGTGAACTGCCAGGTAGTCGCCACGAACCTGGTCGGATCGTAGCTCCTCGCCGGTGAAGGAGGTGACATTGCCTACTTTGCCCGAGTCGCCTGCCAAGGGGGCTGCTGTGGGGTTGCCGGTGCCCTCGGGATCCCAATTGACGGGAGAGGTCTTGCAGGTCAGTGGATGGTCTGCTTCGATGTCGGCCGCGTCGAGTGGTTTGCCGGTGGCGCGAGCGAGGTAACGGCGAACGGTGTGGCGCGCGTCCGCGTCGTCGTAACCGGGCTCGACGCCCGCCGCGGACACCCTGCCGCAGGCGTAGCCGGACGCGACGGACTCGCGGTCGACGGTGACGGTGGTGGTTCGGTTACGCCAGGTCACGGTGTCGGCGGTCGCGGTGCCCGGTGCGGCGAGCGCGGCCAGCACCGACTGCGGGTCGGCGTACATCTCGGCGACGGTGGCCGGGGGAATGGTCCAGCAGTTGTCCTGGAGCTCCTTCACCGTGCCGTTTTGTAGGTCGGCCGCCCAGCGGCGCACGGCGGTGACGGCATCGGCATGGCCCGCGACGGTGCCCACCTGCGGTGCATCGGCAGGGAGCGGGCTGTTCGGCGCCGGTTCGCCGGGTGCGATGGCCTGGGTCGCCGTGGTCGTCGGCGCGGCTGACGTGGTAGACGCGGTAGTGGTCGCCTCGACCGGATCGCCCGGGATACCCGACACCGAGTCGCATCCGGTGACCAGGGCCGCCACGGCGAGTCCGGCGACCAGCGCGTAGGCGCGGCGAGTCGTAGCGATCGGGGTCGATTGAGCGCGTTCCACTTCGACGTTCCTCAATTCCTAGGCCGTGGCACCCGGTGCGATGCGGGCGGTGACTGTCGGGGCGAGCGGACTCGCCGGGTGTAGACCGGTGTGCGCGAAGCGGATTGGCTGCGCGGGCGAACGCCGCGATTCTACGGTGATCGGGCCCACCGAACGCACCCCTGCCGACGGGGAGATCTACGACTACGCTTGGGCAATTGTGGAACCCCTCTACTTCTCGATCATCGGCGTGGCCCGAACACTGTTCTTCCTCGAAGGTCTGAAGTTCACCGTCAAGGGAGCGGAGAACATCCCCGCTACCGGCGGCGCCGTGCTTGCGGTCAACCACACCGGCTACATGGACTTCACCTACGCGGGTCTGCCCGTGCGCACTCCGCGTCGCTACATCAGGTTCATGGCCAAGCAAGAGGTGTTCGACAACAGCATCTCCGGCCCGATCATGCGCACCCTCAAGCACATTCCGGTCGACCGCACCGCGGGCGCCGACTCCTACCAGTCGGCGGTGCAGTACCTGCGCGACGGCGAGCTCGTCGGCGTCTACCCCGAGGCCACGATCAGTCGTAGCTTCGAGATCAAGGAATTCAAATCCGGCGCGGCCCGCATGGCGCTGGAAGCCGAGGTGCCGATCATCCCGATCACCATCTGGGGCGCCCAACGCGTGTGGACCAAGGGCTTCCCGAAGCGACTCGGCCGCACCAACACCCCCATCTCGATCGCGGTCGGCGCCCCCATCCAGCCTTACGAACCCGTCGCCGACCTCACCGCACAACTCCGCTCCACCATGCAAGAAATGCTCGCCGACCTGCAGGAATCCTACGAACACGAGCCCGGCGCCTACTGGGTCCCGAAACGGCTCGGCGGCAGTGCCCCGACCCTCGAAGAGGCAACCGCGCTCGACGACGCCGAAGCGGCCGAACGTTTGGCCCGTAAGGCCGAGAAAACGCAGGAGACCGAAGGCTGACGTTCGCCCTTGCGCGGGCATACGCTCGATAGATGACCACCGCGGCGGAGTTGAGGGCCCTGCAAGCTCCGGTGAAACAGCGCTACCGGGAAGACCCGGCCGCCGCGGTCACCGCGCTGCGCGGTGCGGGCTCGTTCACCGACCACGGCATCACCTGCACGGTGCGGACCTTCGCGGGCCCGGTCCGCGCGGGCCTGCACCGCGCCACCGGCGGTGACGGCACCGATGCCTGCTCGGGCGACATGCTGCTCGAAGCGGTGGCGGCCTGCGCCGGGGTGACGTGCCGCAGCGTCGCCACCGCGATGGGCCTGCCGCTCACCGGGGCCGATGTCGAGGCGACAGGCTCGTTCGACGCCACCGGTACCCTCGGCATCGATCGCACCGCTGAAGTCGGGGTTTCGCCGATCGCCGTGACGATCACCGTCGCCACCTCGGAGGCGGTCGACGACACTGCTCTGGCCAAGCTCGCCGAACTCACCGAGCGCTACTGCGTGGTCGGCCGGAGCCTGCGGCATCCACCGACGATCCGCGTGGTGCGCACTCCCGCGCCGTGATCGCGAACCACTCAGCGTGGCATCTGGCAGCGGGTCGGTGTGGGGAGCTTGCCGCGCAGGTAGGCGGCGGGCGGGACGCCCATCAGGGTGCGGAAGTCGGCGGTGAGGTGGGATTGGTCGTAGTAGCCGGTGTCGGCGGCCAGGTGCGACCACGGGGTGTTGCCCGCGAAGGCGAGCACGCGGCGCAGGCGTTGGATGCGGGCGAAATGCTTGGGGGACAGGCCGATTCCCGCCGTGAACAGGTTGCGCAGCTGGCGTTCGCTGACGGCCAGCTGGGCGGTGAGTTCGGCAAGTGCGGGGGCATTGTCGGCGGTGAGCGCGGAGATCGCCTCGCGTAGCACGATCCGGTGCGCGCGTTCGGTGGGTGATTCCGAGACATGCTGCGGCAGTTGGTCTTCCAGGTAGCTGATCGCCTGTTCGGTCGGCAGCTCTGTCAGCTCCGGCGCGAAACCACCCAGCGGACCGGGCAATTCGTCGAGGCGAAGGACGCGGTCGGTGAGTTCGGTGGCTGCGACGCCGAGGAGCTGACGTGTCACACCCGGTTCCAGCCGCAGCCGCACGCAACCGGCTGGCTCATCGGGTCGCGAGTAGGACGCCTTCGTCTGCGCGCCGACGACGAATACCCTACTGCGGCCGGATTGTTCGGTGCGCAGCACCACCGTGGTCGTCGCCGCGGGAGGATGCGTGAACGGCTGAGCGAGATCGTCGAACACCGGCGTGCTGGTGAGTTCGGTGAGCCAGGGGCGCAACGATTCCGGTGTCGTCACGGGGGTCTCGATGTGCGCCGAGGTCAGATACTCCACCTGATCGACTGTAGGCGGCGCGAGCCGCGATGTCCGTGCCGATTTCTCCTATATTCGCAGGTAGCCCGGCGACCATGCTCATTCCATGATCCTGATCACCGGTGCGACAGGCACCATCGGAAGCGACATCGTTCGACAGTTGGTAGCCGAGGGCGTCGCCGTCCGGGCGGCGACCCGCGACCCGAAGCGGACCGAGTTCCCCGCCGGGGTCGAGGTGGTTCGGGTCGATTACCGCGACCCGACAACGTTCGGGCCCGCCATGCGGGGTATCGAGGCCGCGTTTCTCGTCGGGATCCCCGGCCCGGACGACACCGGCACCGATGCCGCGTTGGTGGCTGCCGCGCGCGAGGCCGGTGTGCGGCGCGTGGTGAAGCTGTCCGCCGTCGGCACCGGCGATCCACGGTTGGGCGTGCCGGGCTCCTGGCATGTGCCGGGGGAGCAGGCCGTGCGCGACTCGGGTCTGGAGTGGACGATCCTGCGCCCCAACACTTTCGCCTCGAATACGTGCAGCTGGATCGAACCGCTCAGCAACGGTCACCCAGTCCCGAACCTCACCGGCGAGGGCAGACAGGCCGTAGTCGACCCGCGCGATGTCTCGGCAGTCGCCGTAGCGGCGCTGCGCTCCAAAGACCACCACGGCCGCACCTACACACTGACCGGCCCCACCCTGCACACCGGCCGCGACCAGGCCGCCGTCCTCGCCGAGATCATCGACCGCCCGATCGCCGTCATCGATATCGCCGAAGCCGACGCCCGCGCCTTCATGGTCGACGCGGGCCTTCCGCCCGCCTTCGTCGACGGCGCACTGACCGGCCAAGCCTTCATCCGCGGCGGCCACAACGAACTGATCACCGACGACGTCGAACGCGTCCTCGGCCGCCCACCCCGCAGCTACGCCACCTGGGCCGCCGACCACCGCGCCGCCTTCGTCAACGGCGCCGTGGCAGCACCCCGCTGACCAGGCAGACGGGTCCGGCGCGTGGCCGCACCGGACCCGTCGGCTCAGTTCATCGTCAGCACCCACGACCCGTTGCAACCCCTGCGGGAGTTCATGTTGCCGTCGTAGACCCAGTTGAACCTGATCGGCGGGTTCGTGCGCACATTCCAATTCCCGGACGGCGAGGTCACCAACTTGCCGTTGCGGGTCAGCACGCCGACCTGGTCGTGGTTGAACTGCCATTTTCCCCCGCTGGTCGGGTAGTTCAACCGCACCGTCACCCGCCCGCCCGTGTGGTTCTGCACCACCAGACACGACCCCGGTTCGGCACGGCTGACCGCGTACTCCCCGAAACCATCGTCGTCCACATTCTCCCCACTGTCGGTGTACTCCACCGGATCGGTGAAGTCGGCCTGCGCGGGCCCGGCCCCCAACACGGCCACCGCCGTCACCGCAACGCCCGCCGCGATCATCCCCAGAGCCTTCATGCTGTTCCTCCCACGATTCCCGCAGCGATTGCTGCTGTCGAAAAGCCTTTCCCCGCACCGATATCCTGCGCAGAACGGGCATCGGTCAACTCGCGGTGAAGATCCACGACCCGTTGCAGCTCCCGCCGCGCGTGGCACCGGTGTCGAAGACCCAGGAGGCCTGCACAGGTGGGTACACACGCAGCTGCCAGTGGCCGCTCGGCGAGGTCACCGGGGAGTCGCCCCAGTCGAGCCAAGTGAGCTGTTCGGGATCGATCTCCCAGTGGCTGTACCCGGTGGGGTAGTCCATCCGGACGGTGAGGGTGTCGCCGATGTGGTTCTGCACGATCAGGCACGACTGCGGGTAGTCGGTTGCCGCGTAGTTGTCGGTGCCGACGAAGTCATCAGCCTGTGCCGAGCCCGCGCCGACGACTGATAGCGCCACAGCCACGAGGGGCGTGGCGAGTAGTGCGGAGACTTTCATGGTGATCCTCCCGTTGTTGTGAAAACTCTCCCGCACAATGTCTTTCGATTGCTTGGCGCGCGCTTAACGAGCCTCGTCGGCACCCGATCTCACAGCTACCCGAGCCGGGTGTGTGAGCCCGGATTTCGTAGTTCGGGAGTTTCGCGCTAGAGTTCCTTTTCGCACGACGAAGTCACCGGCGACCGCCGGATCGGCTTCGGAAGGCACGCGGATGTGGCGCAGTGGTAGCGCATCACCTTGCCAAGGTGAGGGTCGCGAGTTCGAATCTCGTCATCCGCTCAACGAAAAGCCCGGCCATCGTGTCGGGCTTTTCTCATTGTCGGTGGTGTTCGAGGCGCTCGCGATTCAGTGGCGGCAGGAAGTCGCCGATCAGTGTTCGGCGCCACCAGATCCGCTCGCGGAACAGTTCGGCGGGCGTACTGAAGTGGTACTCGTACAGCCGGGCGCGCAGGTAGCGCGGCGGTGCGTCGGGGAAGGGGCAGTGCCGCAGCAGGCGCAGGGTGTCGGGGTCGTTGTCGAGCAGCCGGATGACCAGCGGCAGCGCCCACGAGCGCGCATAGGAGGGGGACAGCGCGGCGAACCACATCAGCCAGTCCAGTCGCAGGTGATACGGCGCCCACTGGCGCGGGCGAGACCGCAGGGCACCCGGTTTGCCCTTGAACTCGTATTCGCGCCACACCGTGTCCGGCTCCAGATGGGTGGCGTCGGTGCCCTCCAGCACGATCTCCTGACGCACCCGGGTGATGCTGCCGAACGCGCCATAGGTGTTGACCAGGTGCAACGGTTCGAAAGAGGCATTCATCGCCTGCCGCGCGGACAACAGATTGCGCACCGGCCAGAAACTCAGCACGACGACCATCGCGACGAAAGCGAGGACAGCGCCGAGGAACCATCGGGGCGGCTCGGCCACCGCCGGCGCGTCCGGCAGCATCGGGTACGCGCTGACAGCGGTCGTCGCCAGGAGCAGGGTCACCCAGTTCAGCCAGGCGAAATTGCCCGAGATCACCAGCCACGACTGCGTGACGATGATGATGCCCGCCGCGACGCTCGCCACCGGCTGCGGCGCGAACAGCCCGAAGGGCACGATCAGCTGGGCGACATGATTGGCCGCGACCTCCACCCGGTGCAGCGGCCGGGGCAGATGGTGGAAGAACCAGCTCAGCGGGCCGGGCATCGGCTGGGTCTCGTGGTGGTAGTACAGGCAGGTCAGGTCACGCCAGCACCGATCGCCGCGCATCTTGATCAGTCCGGCCCCGAACTCCACCCGGAACAGCAGCCAGCGCGCGGCCAACAGCACCAGCAGCGGAGGCGCTACGGTGTCGTTGCCGAGGAAGATCGCCAGAAAACCCGCCTCGAGCAGCAGCGTTTCCCAGCCGAACGAGTACCAGGCCTGCCCGACATTGACGATCGACAGATACAGCGCCCACAGCGCGAACCACAGCGTCATCGACGCCCACAGCGGCACCAGATCCGCGACTCCTGCCGCGATGGCCACCGCCAGCGCCGCTCCCGTCCAGGCCAGGACGGCAAAGAATCGATCGGAGTAGTGCAGGTAGAACAGGCTCGGTGACCGGCGGAACGGGGTCCGAGCCAGGTAGCGAGGCACGGGCAGCATCCCCCGCTCGCCGAGCAGCGCGCGGAATTGCAGCGCGGCGCCGAGGAACGCGAGCGCGTAGACCACCGCCAGGCCACGCTGGAAGATCAGCCTGCCCTGCCAGTACTCGGGCGCCGTGAACCACTCCATGCACTAGCTCCCGCACGGTCGGCCTCCCCGGTTCGATTGTCCTCTTGATGCCCGCTCGGCGGAATGCCCTCGTCAGTCGCTGAGCAGGACCCGCACATCGTCATCGCGCCACCGCCCGACGACCCCCGGGCACACCCGCAGATACTCGACGATGCGATCGGTTCCCCAACCGTGTGACTCGCGCAGGCCCGCGCCGATCATGGCGAGGTATCGGGCCGATGGTCTTTGCGGTGCAACAGTTTCCGGATCCCACGGCGCGGTGAAGGTAAGAATGGGCACACCGTCCTTTGTGCCCGCGTGCAGCACGGTTTCATAGCGGCCCGGCCCGAGACGCACCGTGCCATCGGCGAGTACCCGCGCCAGGTCGAAGTCGGCGCCGGGCTCGCGGTACATCTCCTGAGCTTGGAGATCGGCGAACTGATCGACCGTGAGCAGGTATCCCAGGGCAGCGGTCGGCCGCTTCTCGGTGGGCCGGTCGGCGTAGAAGGCGACGCCCCCGGTCCAGACCGGGCTCTGCCAGGCGAAGTACAGGCTGCCGCGCAGCGTGAGGGCGGCGACGGCCGCGGGTGGAGTGGGATCGCGGAACCCCGGATAGGTATGCGTGGTCTCCGGTGGCGTGCCGCCGCAGCGGTAGAAGTCGAAGCGCGCGGCATGCATATTGGAGCCGTACGCGGCGTACCAGACGTGCTGAGCTGTGGTCACGGGCTCACCTAGTGGGTCACGGTTCCATGAGCGAAGGAAACGAATTCGCTCCCACTCTCGATTCTTCCTTCGAAAGGTCACCGAGGACATCGAGGGGGAGAGTTCATGAGATCAGTCATCGTGGTGGCCGCGCTGGTGGCACTGGCGGGGGGACTCACCGCCTGCGACAACCAGGATTCCGCCGCGCTGCCCACCGACTCGTCCACATCCCAGACCGGCGCGACCGGCACAGAACCGACCGTCGCGCCCGGCAATGCCGCCCCGACCGACCTGCCCTCCCGCGACGCCGCCACCGTCGACGCCCGCGACTACCAGCAGCGCGACAACTTCTACTTCCAGTCGCCCACCGGCAATATCCTGTGCGGCTTCGTCGAGGAGGGCACGCTCGGCGTCGGCTGCCAGCTGGCCGATACGCGCGTGATCCCGCCCGAACTCCCCACCTGCGACAATTCCCCGGCCCGCAAGGTCGCCGCCCATATGTACGGCGGCACAGCGGAATTCCTGTGCACCAGTCAGGGCGTCTTCGTCGGCGAACCGGTGGACGGCACCAACAAGGGTGGCGGCAGAACCCTGAACTACGGCGACACCATCATCGTCCGCGGCGCCGCCTGCACTTCCACCGAACAGGGCGTCCGCTGCGACGTCGGCGGCCACGGCTTCTTCATCTCGGCCGACCGGCAATACCTGTTCTGAGCTAGGTGAACAGTCAGCGGCGATCTCCGTGATCCACGGAGATCGCCGCTGGTCGTCGCCCTACTGTGCGGTCGACTTGAACCGGCGCAGACGCAGGCTGTTGCTCACCACGAAGACCGAGCTGAACGCCATGGCGGCGCCGGCCAGCATCGGGTTGAGCAGGCCGGCCATGGCCAGCGGGATGGCGGCCACGTTGTAGGCGAAGGCCCAGAACAGGTTGCCCTTGATCGTGGCGAGGGTGCGCCGCGACAGGCGGATCGCGTCGGCGGCGGCGCGCAGGTCGCCGCGGACGAGGGTGAGGTCGCTGGCCTCGATGGCGACATCGGCGCCGGTGCCCATCGACAGGCCGAGGTCGGCCTGGGCCAGGGCGGCCGCGTCGTTGACGCCGTCACCGACCATGGCGACGACCTTGCCTTCAGCCTGCAGCCGCTTGACGGTGTTCACCTTGTCCTGCGGCAGCACCTCGGCGATGACCTCGTCGATGCCGACTTCGTCGCCGATGGAGCGGGCCGCGCGGGCATTGTCGCCGGTGAGCAGGATCGGCGTCAGACCGAGCTCGCGGAACTGGGCGATGGCCTGCGCCGAGGTCGGTTTCACCGCGTCGGCGACAACGAGCACGCCGCGCGCCTTGCCGTCCCAGCCGATGGCCACCGCGGTCCTGCCCGCCGATTCCGCTTGCGCCAGCGCGGTTTCCAGCTTCTCGTCGAGCGGCTGCGACCAGTCGGCCAGCAGTCGCGCCCGGCCGACAACCACCGCGTGCCCGTCGACCACGCCCTGCACGCCGAGCCCTTCGGCATTGGCGAAGCCCTCCACCGGCGGCAACGTGCCGAACTCTTCCCGAGCACCCTTGGCGATCGCCTGGGCGATCGGGTGCTCCGACGAATCCTCCAGCGCACCAGCGAGTTCGAGTACCTTGCTGCCCAGTTCGCCGTCGGCGGGGATCACGTCGAGCAGGGTCATCTTGCCGGTGGTGACGGTGCCGGTCTTGTCCAGCACGATGGTGTCGACCTTGCGGGTCGATTCCAGCACCTCGGGTCCCTTGATCAGGATGCCGAGCTGCGCGCCGCGTCCGGTGCCCACCATCAGCGCGGTCGGCGTGGCCAAGCCGAGGGCGCAGGGGCAGGCGATGATCAGTACCGCCACGCCCGCGGTGAAAGCTGCGGCGATGGAACCGCCTGTGCCGAGCCAGAATCCGAGGGTGGCGACGGCGAGCGCGATGACGATCGGAACGAAGATGCCGGAGATCTTGTCGGCCAGCCGCTGTGCCTGCGCCTTGCCGGTCTGCGCGTCCTCGACGAGCTGTGCCATCTGGGCGAGCTGGGTGTCCGCGCCGATCCTGGTGGCGCGCACTACGAGTCGGCCGCCGACGTTCACGGTGGCGCCGGTGACGCCGTCGTCGACGCCGACCTCCACCGGCACCGACTCACCGGTCAGCATGGACGCGTCGACCGCCGACGTGCCCTCGGTGATCACACCGTCGGTGGCGATCTTCTCGCCCGGTCGCACGATGAACTCGTCGCCGACGGCCAGCTGCTCCACCGGAATTCGCGTCTCTACTCCGCCGCGGAGAACCGCGACGTCCTTCGCTCCGAGCTCGAGCAAGGCCCGCAGCGCCGCGCCCGCCCGTCGCTTCGACCGCGCCTCGAAATACCGCCCGGCCAGGATGAACGTGGTCACGCCCGCCGCTGCTTCGAGGTAGATGCTGCCGGTGCCGTCCATCCGCGCGATGGTGAGTTCGAACGGGTGCTTCATCCCCGGCGTGCCCGCCGTGCCCCAGAACAGCGCGTACAGCGACCAGCCGAACGCGGCGAGCGTACCCATCGACACCAGCGTGTCCATGGTGGCGGTGCCGTGCTTCAGGTTGGTCCACGCGGCCTTGTGGAAGGGCAGCGCGCCCCAGATCACGACCGGCGCGGCCAGCGTCAGCGACAGCCACTGCCAGTTGGTGAACTGCAACGCCGGGATCATCGCCATCGCGATCACCGGGACGGTGAGCAGCGCCGACACGATCAGCCGGGTGCGCAGGGAGGCCGTCGGGTCCGCTTCGGCAACGGGCGTCGCGTCGGTCTCGGGCTTCTTCGGCGCGGGGAGCGCCGCGGTGTAGCCGGCCTGCTCGACGGTGGCGATCAGCTCCTCGGGGGAAACGTCACCGGTGAAGTCGACGCGCGCCTTCTCGGTCGCGTAGTTGACCGTGGCGGTGACCCCGTCGAGCTTGTTGAGCTTCTTCTCGATCCGGTTCGCGCAGGAAGCGCAGGTCATGCCACCGATCACCAGTTCTACCTGGCCGGTGCCCGGTGGGTGCGTCACGGTGGTCATGGGGTGCTCCTTCGTTCCTGATAGCAATTCTTGCTGAGAGGTCGCGGGTGAAACAGGTGGGGTCAGTGGCCGTGGCCGGGTGCGCCGTGGTCGGCGGGTGCGCTGGTCGGGGCGGGGTTGCTCGCGCCGGTGGCGTTCGGCGTGGCGACCCGCACCGTGAACTCGGCCGTGCGCACCACGCCTTGGTGCTGGAAGTCGAGGAACAGGCGGTAATCGCCAGCGCTCGGCGCGTTCACCACGAAATCGATGCCGGGCCCGGCGGGGGTGACTCCGTCGCCGGGTGAGCCTTCGGGGTGAACGTGCAGGTAGGCGAGGTCGGCGGCCCGGAGCGCGACCAGGTGGCCGTAGGCGCCGAGATAGGGCTGGAGGTCGGTGACCGGGGTGCCGTTACGGCTGACCGAGAGCGTCACCTCCGACGCCGTACCCGGCGTGACCGCGCCGTTCAGCGCGACCGTGTACTCGCCGACCTGCGCGGTGGCGGCCGGGGCTGGGAGTGCCTGCACGTCGTAGTTGCCTGCCACGCGCAGATCGGCGCCGAGCGTCAGGTTCGACCCGCCTTCCGGGGTGAAATCGGCGTAGACCCGGTAGTCACCGCCCCGGCTGAGGTTCAGTGGAACAGTCCAGGTCCCGGCCGGATCGAGGACGGGGTGTACGTGCTGGAAGCCCGCCATGTCGCGCCGGACCACGATGAGGTGCAGGTCCTTGTCGTGGCTGTTCACGTACTTCGTGACCGGTACGCCGTTCGCGTCGAGGATGCGAAAACTCGTCGGCGACTGCGGTGCGGTGGTGGTGTCGGGCTTGTCCAAGGCGAGCGTGTAGCCCTGATCGGTGGCGAGCAGTCCGCCCGGCAGATCGGCAGACGGCGCCGCCGCGCTCGCGTGCTCGCCGTGCCCGGCCGGTTCGGAAGGTTCCGGACCGACCAGGGCGCCGACGGCCAGAGCGATCCCGAAGACCGCCCCGAGGCCGAGGGCGAATCCGGCGAACTTGCCTGTTGCGTTCATCGGGATGCTCCGTATCCGTTCAGTCTGCGAGTCGGTTAGTTTTTACCATACCCCCCTAGGGTATTTTGTCAAACGGTCGCGTCGACCTCGTCCGCGGCCGGGGTCCGCATGGTCGCCGCGGTGATGCCCGCGCCTGCCAGGGCGAGCACGCCGGCTCCGAGGAAGGCCGCGGAATAGCCGTCGGTCAGCGCCGAGGTGTCGCCGAGTTCGCTCGCGCCGAACGCGGCGGCCACCGCCGTCATGGCGGCCAGGCCGAGTGCCGAACCCACCTGGTAGCTGACGTTGACGATGCCCGAGGCCAGTCCGCCTTCCTCGGGACGCGCCGCCGAGATGGCGGTGCCGAGCGAGGGGATGAAGGCCAGCGACATACCCCCCGCGGCTATCAGTGAGGCGGGCAGCACGTCGACCCAGAAATTGCCGGTCGGCCGCACCAGCGACATCACCGCGAGGCCGAGGCCGAGCACGATCAGGCCGGTGACGATCATCGGCTTCGCGCCGAAACGCTGCATCGCCTTCGGCGCGAGAACCACCATGCCGAGCATGATCAGCGTGGTCATCGGCAGCAGTGCCGCACCCGACGGGAACGCGCTGTAACCGAGTACCTGCTGTAGGTACAGGTTGAGGAAGAACCACATCGGTACCCACGCGGCGGCCAGCGCGAACTGGGCGAAGTTGGCGGCGGCCAGGTTCGGTGCGCGGAAGATGCTCAGCCGCATGAGCGGTTCACCGCGCCGGGACTGGATCACGACGAAGCCGGCCAGCAGCGCGGCGGCCAGCACCAGCACGCCCCAGGTCTCACCCGAAGCCCAACCGACCTCCGGTGCCTGCACGATCGCATATACAGCGGCAGTCAAACCGGCTGTCACAGTGACGGATCCAGCGATATCGAGAGATCCCTTACGCGCCGGGGCAGCGGGCATCAGCAGCGGCACAGCGATCAACGCGAGCACCGCGATCGGAATATTGATGTAGAAAACCCACGGCCAGCTGATGTATTCGGTGATCACGCCACCGAGAAACACCCCCGCGGTACCACCGGCGGGCGCGGCCGCGCCATACACCGCGAGCGCCTTGGTGAGCTCCTGCGGCGAGCCGCCGAACAGCATCATCAGCAGCGTGAGCGCCGACGGTGCGATCAGTGCCGCGCCACCACCTTGAATCGCCCGACCCGCCAACTCGACGCCGACATTGCTTGCCGCACCGGCGATTACGGACCCGACACCGAGCACCACCCACCCCGCGGCGAACACCCGGCGAGCGCCGAGCAGGTCGGAGAGCCTGCCGCCGAGCAGCAGTAGACCGCCGAAGGCGACCACGTAGGCGTTGAACACCCACGTCAGATTGCCCGGCGTGAATCCGAGTTCGGCCTGCATCTTCGGCAGTGCGATCCCGATGATCGAGGTGTCCATGATGACCATGAACTGCGCGGCGGCGATCACCGCCAGCGCCCACCACTTCCGGGTGGATTGCGATTGCGTAGTCACGACTTTCGTCCTTTCGAGCGTGAGTGCTTCTCGTGCCCGGTACCATACCCCCCTAGGGTATTAACCTGTCAAGCAGAAACCCGGCTCGCGTATTCGTGCGAGCCGGGTCTGAGTGCTGCCCCGAGGTGGTGCCTCGGACCTAGTCGGCGTGGAGGTTGCGCGCCGTGGGGGAAGTCGGTGTCGTGGCCGGGTCGGGGGCTGTGCCGAGGAGGCGGTCGGCGGTGCCGGAGGTGGTCACGGTGAACCAGTAGTGCTCGTTCTTGTAGTGGTGGTGGCGGTGATTGCGCCAAATTGCCCGGTAGAGGGCATGTTTCGGCTTGTAGTCGGTGTGGATCAGGTAGTGCGTCCACTCGTAGAGCAGGCCGAGGGTGGTGATGGTGAGCAGGAAGGTGAGGCCGAGGCCGGTGCGGGGGAAGGCGAGGAGGGCGATCGCGACCAAGGCGACGATCGTGATCAGCAGCGACTTCGGCGGGATGAAGATCAGCGGGATGTCGCGCGGATCGACGTGGTGCTCGCGGTGTTTGCGGGCCAGTTCGCTGTCGATGGTCAGCGGGCCGAGATGTCTTGGGCGCCAGTGCAACACGGTGACATGGATAACCCATTCGATCACCGGGAACGCGGCCAGGATCAGCACGGGGACAAGAGCGTCGGTGAGCTGCCAGTCACCGATGGCGACGCGGGTGGTCACCGCGACCACGAAGACCGCGGCGATCATCCAGGGTGACGGATGCCGGAGGAATTCGCGGGCAGCCTCGCTCAGGGGCATGCTGCGCCGGATCGCACGCGGCGAGCCGCGGTCGGGGGTTCGGCGGCGTTCGGTCGCATGGGTTTCGTCGGCGATGTCGTGCGACGTCGTTGTCGGACGGTGCTCGGTCATATCATTCCTCGGGTAATTCACGCCACGTCGAGGGCGTGGATCAGGGCGGTGGTCGCCGGCTCGAGCAGTGCTCGGGCGGAATCGGCGGCCCGTTCCGGCTCGCCCGCGGCGATCGCGGCGGCCAGGTCTCGATAGGCGTCGGCATTGCCCACCTCGGCGGACATGATCGGCGCCAGCGCGGCCAAGGCGGGTTCGTAGGCGGCGCGCAGCATGGAATACATCAGCCGGAAGGCGATCGAATCGGCCAGATCGAGGATGTGGTCCCAGAATTCGAGGGCGATCAGCTGCTGGGTAAGGGGATCGGATTCGGCGACAAGGGAATCGACGGATTCGCGCAGCACCGCCAATTCGCTGTCGACCCGCGGATCGGTAGTACCTCGCGATCGAACCCGCGCGGCGGCGAGCTCGGCGATCTTCGGCCCGTTGTGCAGCCGCGCCTCGAGAATGCTGCGTGCGACCGCGGGATCGATGGAATTCCCCCGAAGGAGCAGGCGCGGCAGCACTTCCAGTCCAGCGCTGCGCCGATAGTCGAGCACAGTCGTCGCCTCACCTTGCCGGACGGCAACCAGCCCAGCCGCAGCCAATCGCTGCAACGCCTCCCGCACAGCAGGCCGCGAAACCCCCAACGCCTCGGCCAACTGCCGCTCGCTCGGCAACGTGCTCCCCGCCGCCAACTCCCCGCCCAGCACTTCGGCGGCGATCTGCTCGAACACATCACCGGAAACCGAGCGCTTCACCACGGGAGTCCATGCCATACCCCGATAATGCGCCTTCGATGGTAAGAGGTCAAGTGGTCAGACCAGTTGCAGCCACGGAGGTGAGTATCGGCCGAGTAGAACCCCCAGGTCAGCTGGGGTCGGAGCCTCGGATGGCGGAGAGCCAGGTGAAGGCAGCGGCGGCGACCGTGGTGGTGGCGACGAAAGCTCCGAGCCCGCCGCTCATGACATAGACCCAGAGCAGGCCGACCAGGGGAGCGCCGATCGCGGGCTGGAGATCGAGGATCAAACGGCGGGCGACCCCGAAAGCGGGTGGATCGGTGGGGCGAGTGGGGTTGTCGACGAGCTTGCCCGTCGGCTCGGTGGTGCGAACGCGGCCCGACGGGTAGAAGCGAGTGTTCCCCTGGCGGATGGATCGGCCGAGCAGTTCCAGTTCGGTCGGAGTGAGCACCGACAGTGCCGGCTCATAGAAGACCGGCTGCCACACCAGACGATCACCACTGCCGATCTCCAGCCACGACCGGCTGACCAGTCGATATTGCTGCCGAACCCGTTTACCACGCACCGTTCCTATCGCAACCAACCCCGTGGGAAACACACCGAAGGCAAGCCCCAATTGATAAGCGGTGTAGGCGAGTACGGCGAGAGCGACCACGGCGAGCGCACTCAGCTGATCGACATCCGCGAACGGCACCCACGCGGCGACGACCGCGAGGGTGCCGCACGTGACGAGCAGCGGATAGGTGAGTGCGCGCGCCGGGCCGGTGCTCACTTCAGGAACGCTTTCGTGCTCACTTCACGAAGCCGATCTTGGTGTAGTCGTAGGAGGCGAGGCCGGGGGCACCGAAGTTGGCGAGGGTGTCGCGGGCCGCGAGATTACCGGGTGATTGCAGAAGCGGAAGGGAATGGCCTTCCTCGAAGACCTTCCGGTCGACCTGGTTCGCCAGCTCGACCGCTTTGGCCGGATCCAGTTCGGAGACGGTCTGCTCGATCAGGGCGTTGAGCTCCGGCGAACCGATCCGACCGTAGTTGCCCTGGATATCGTCCGGGTTGTAGCCGTAGATCTGGTTCAGGCTGCTGAGCGGGAACGGGTCACCAACCCACGACCACTGCCCGACATCGAAGTTGCCCGGCTGGATGTTGTCGGTGAAGAACCCTTGGCCTGCCTTGGTTTCGATGGTCAGTTCGACACCGATCTGGGCCAGGTTCTGCTGGATGATCTGCGCGATCTGTACCCAGACATCCTGGTTGTACATCACGTCACGGATCTCGAGCTTGCGGCCGTCCTTTTCGCGCACATCGCCGTTGAGCTTCCAGCCGAGCGCATCGAGTTCCTGGGCGGCGGCCGACGGATCAAAGCCAAGGCTATTGTCCTGGTAGCCCTTTTGGCCGGCCAGGTAGACGTGATTGTTCAGCGGCTTCGGGTCCGCGACCATGCCGTTCTGAATCGCGTTCGCGATACCTTGCCGGTCGATTGCTTTCGAGATCGCTACACGTACACCTGGTTCGGCGACGATGGAACCGGGTGCACCGTTGAAGGTGAAGTGCGACCACTGGTTACCCGGAGCGCGACGGATCGCGATGCCGGGCGTGCTGCTCGCGGTCTTCAGCTCGTCGCGATTGGCGAGGCCGATCGCATCGATCTCGTTGTTCTGCAAGGCGGGCAGCATGGCTGCGTTGTCCAGCACGCTGAAGGTAATGGTGTCGAGCTTCGGGGTCGCGCCCCACCATTTCGGGTTGCGTCCGAGGACGACACGTCCCTGTGCCCGATCAACGGATTGGACGATAAACGGACCCGCTGACAATCCCAACGCGTCGACCTGGCTCTTGTTGAAAGCCTCGGGGGTCGCGGTCGCTGTCTTGGGGTAGAGGAAAGAGTTTCCCGCGAATTGGCCGCGCCAGTCGGCGTAGTGCTTGCTGAAAGTGAGGATGGCTTGCTTGTCATCGACACCGCGCTCGACCTTCTCCACGCGGTCGAAGCCACTGTTGTTCGAGAGGAGGAAAGCTTTGTCTCGTCCGCTGAGCGCGTTGGCTTGGGACTGAAGGTCTTCCCAGGTGATAGGCGTGCCGTCGGACCATACGGCCTTCGGGTTGATCGTGTACGTGACTTGTTGTGGATCGGTACCGGTCAGCTGGATGTCGGTGAAATAGTCGGTGTTGACCGATAGGTTCGCTGAGGCGTCGGTGGTGAACGCCCGCGGCATCACTGGCCGAAGCAATGATCCCGTGCCTGCGTCGCCTCCATCGCTGTGCAGGTTGTTCCAATTCTGTGGGAGGGCGCCGGCCGCCAACCTCAGATTGCCGCCGTCACGCAGTTCGCTGACATCCTTCGGATTGATGTCACTGGTTGCGCCGAGCGCGGCCTCGCCCTCGCCGGCACTTTCTTCGCCTTGGCTGCACCCGGCTGCGATCAAACTGACGAGCACGAGGGGGACTGCCAGGCGGGTGGTAATCGAACGAATTCGCATGGACCGCTCCTTTTCTCAGGTTCGCTGCACGAGTGCGACACAAAGGTCGACTATTTGACGAAGCCGATCTTGGTGTAGTCGTAGGAAGCCAGCCCCTCCGCACCGTAATTTGCGAGGCCGTCGCGCGTCGCGACCGTACCCGCGGATTGCACGATGGGGAGAGAGAAGCCCTCCTCGAAGATCATCCGGTCAGCCTTGTTCGCTAGTTCGATCGCCTTCTCCGGGTCGAGTTCGCCGATGACTTCCTCGATCAGCGCGTTGAGTTCGGGCGAACCGATACGGCCCTTGTTGCTCAACGGGTTCGCGGGATCGTAGGCGTAGATCTGGGGCAACGCACCGAGCGGGAATATGCTCTTCGACCAGACGAATTGGGCGATATCGAAATTGCCGGGGTCGATGACGGTTGTGAACAATCCGTTGCCTGGGTAGGTCTCGATGATCAGTTTCACGCCGATCTCAGCGAGGTTCTGCTGGGCAATCTGTGCAATTTGGGTCCAGGTATCGGCCTGATACATGACGTCGCGGATCTCTAGTTTGCGACCATCCTTCTCACGGATGTCGCCGTTGAGCTTCCAGCCGAGGTCGTCGAGCATCCGAGCGGCGGCGGCGGGGTCGTAGGACACCGACTCGGCATTGTCCTGATAGCCCTTCTGGCCGACGAGGAAAAGATGGTTGTTCAGCGGCTTCGGGTCGGTGACCACGCCGTTCTGAGTAGCAGTGGCGATCGCCTGTCGGTTGATACCCTTCGAGATCGCGATCCGCAGCTTCGGATCAGACAGCAATGCGCCGGGCGCACCGTTGAAGGTGAAGTGCGAGAACCTGTTCGCTGGCGCGCGTCGTACCGTTATGCCCAGGGTGTTCGTCGCAGTTTTGACCTCCTCGACGCCGGACAAAGTAGACACGTCGAGTTCGTTGTTCTGCAACGCATTCAGCCGCGCCGCATTGTCGAGGACGCTGTAGGTGACGGTGTCGAGCTTCGGGGTGTCACCCCACCATTTCGGATTGCGGCTCAGCACGACCCGCTGCTGAGCACGGTCGATCGAAGTGATGATGAACGGCCCGGACGACAGTGGCATGTCGTTGCGGTACAGGTCGTCGAATGCCTGTGGGGATTCGGTGAGCTGTCGTGGGTACAGCGGATTGAACAGCCCCTTCCACTCCGCGTAGTGCTCGGCGAAAGTGACGATCGCCTCGCGGTCGTCAACACCGCGTTCGACCTTCTCGACGCTGCTGTAACCCTGGCTCGCTGCGATCTTGAAGGCGGTATCGCGGCCGCTCAACACGTTGGCTTGAGAACGCAGATCCTCCCAGGTGATCGGGGAACCATCAGACCAGACCGCCTTCGGGTTGATCGTGTACTTGATCTGCTGCGGATCGGTATTGGTGAGCTCGACATCGGTGTAGTAGTTGTGGTCGATCGTAAGATTTCCCGCAGCATCGGAATTGATCGTGCCTGGCAGCGCCCAGCCGGTGAGGTCGCTGATCTCGCCGTCGGAGTCGACGTGGAGGTTATTGAAAGTCGCGGGAAAGCTGGTCAGCGCCAACCGGAGATTGCCGCCATCGCGCAACGCGTCGCGATCCTGCGGGTTGATGTCATTGATCGAACCGATCGTGCTTGACCCCGACTCCACCTCGGTCTGGGACGCACAACCACCAAGTGCCAACGTCATAACGAAAACGGGCACCGCGATACGGAAACCGGCCCGGCGTAGGCGCCTGGCGTAAGTAGCTGTGGTCATTTCGTGAATCCGATCTTCGTATAGTCGTACGTTGCCAAACCGGGGGAGCCGATGTTGGCGAGGGTCGTGCGGGCGCCGAAGCTGCCGTCGGACTGCATCAGGGGCAGGGAGTGGCCTTCTTCGAATACCTTGCGGTCGACCTGGTTCGCGAGGTCGATGGACTTCTGTGGGTCCAGTTCGGTGAGGGTTTGTTCGATGAGAGCGTTGAGTTCGGGGGAGCCGATGCGGCCGTAGTTGGACTGGAGGTCGGTGGGGTCGTAGTAGTAGATCTGGCGGATGCTGCTCAGCGGGAAGGGGTCGCCCTCGTAGACGTACTGGGCGGCGTCGAAGTCGCCGGGCTGGATGACATCGGTGAAAAGACCGGCGGCGGGCTTGGTGTCGATGTTCAGCTGCACGCCGATGGCGGCCAGGTTCTGCTGGATGATCTGGGCGATCTGGACCCAGGTGGGGTCGTTGTACATGACGTCGCGGATGACCAGTTTGCGGCCGTCCTTCTCGCGTACTTCACCATTGAGTTTCCAGCCGAGGTCGTCGAGTTGCTGTGCCGCGGCGGCGGGGTCGAAGCCGAGACTGTTGTCCTGGTACCCCTTTTGGCCTTGCAGGAAGACATGGTTGTTCAACGGCTTCGGGTTCTCGACCAGCCCGTTCTGCATCGCGTTGACGATCCCCTGACGGTCGATGGCCTTCGAGATGGCCACGCGGACGCCTTCTTCGGCCAGGATCGAGCCGGGTGCGCCGTTGAAAGTGATGTGGCGCCAGCGATTACCGGGAGCACGACGTACCACCAGTCCCTCGGTGCCACGCACCGTCTTCACATCGTCGAGGGTGGTCAGGCGGATGAGGTCGAGTTCGTTGTTCTGCAACGCCTGGACCCACGACGTGGCGTCGAGCACGCTGTAGGTGATGGTGTCGAGAACAGGCTTGTCGCCCCACCACTTCGGGTTGCGACCCAGGGTGATTCGACCCTGAGCGCGGTCGGTGGCGCTGACGACGAACGGCCCGGCGGTGAGCGTGATCGCGTCGGTGAGGCTGGTGTTGAAGGCCTCCGGCGTGCTGGTCACCGACTTCGGGTAGAGGGCGGAGTTGCCGGAGAACTGACCGCGCCAGTCGGCGTAGGGCTTGCTGAAGGTGAGGACGGCCTGTTGGTCGTCGGCACCTCGCTCCACCTTGTCGACGAATTCGAAACCGTTGGTGATCGCGATCAGATAGTTCTTGTCACGACCGCTCAGCGCGTGCGCTTGCGAGGCGAGGTCTTCCCAGGTGATCGACGAACCGTCCGACCAGACGGCTTTCGGATTGATCGAATACGTCACCTGCATCGGATCGGAGCCGGTCAGCTGGATATCGGTGAAGAAGTCGGTGTCGACGCTGAGCTGGCCCGCCGCGTCGATCTCGTAGGACCGCGGCAGCATCGCGCGCACGATGTAGCCGATCTCGCCGTTGTTGCCGTCATTGGACAGGATGTTCCAGTTGGCGGGGTAGTCGGTGGTGGCCAGGCGCAGGTTGCCGCCCTCGCGGAGTTGGTCGCGTGGGGTGGGGTTCACGTCGCTGGTGGTGCCGATCGCATCGCTGAGACCGGTGGCCGATTCGTCGGCGCCGCCACACCCCGCCACGATCATCCCGGCCGCCACTACCACTGCGGCACAGCGCAATCGGGCTCCACGTGCGTGCATGCGTCGGGTTCTCATGGCACCTCCTGCTCGGGTCCTACCCGCTGACGACGGGTTCCGGTACGGCCGCGATGAGCGATCGCGTGTATTCGTGCTGAGGATCGGCGAAAATCTGCTCGGCCGGGCCGGATTCGACGATCTTGCCCTGCAACATCACCGCGATGTCGTGGGCGAGATTGCGCACCACCGACAGGTCGTGGGAGACGAACAGGTAGGACAGGCCGTGCTCGGCCTGTAGGTCGCGCAGCAGGTTGAGCACGCCCGCCTGGATCGAGACGTCCAGAGATGAGACGGGTTCGTCGAGTATCAGCAACTGGGTGTCCAGGGCCAGCGCGCGGGCGATGCTGACGCGCTGTTTCTGGCCGCCGGAGAAGTCGGACGGGTAGCGATCGGCGTGTTCGGGACGTAATCCCACCTGCCGCAACAACTCCGGCACCCGGCGATTGACTTCTTCGCGCGACCGGCCGTCGATGCGCAGCGGTTCGGCGAGGACGTCGAAGATCGGCAGGCGCGGGTCGAGGGAGGAGCTGGGGTCCTGGAAGACGATCTGCATCTTGCGGCGGATCTCGCGGGTGCGCGCCTTGGTGAGGGTGGCGACGTCGTTGCCGAGCACCTCGATGCTGCCCGACTGCGGTCGCGCCAGGTCCATGATCTGCGACAGGGTCGTCGACTTGCCCGAACCGGATTCACCGACCAGTGCGAGGGTGCGGCCCGCGCGGACCGAGAAACTGATGCCGTCCACCGCGCGGACCTCGCCGGTGCGGCGGCGCAGCAGCACGCCGGAGGTGAGAGGGAAGGTCTTCACCAGGTCGGTGACGCGCAGGACCACCTCGTCGTCGGTGCGGTCGGGGTGGGCCGGGGTCGGGATCTCCTCGCGGTAGGCCTCGAAGAGCTGGTGGCTGCCGACCTCGGCCGTGCGGATGCAGGCCACCGAGTGGCCGGGGCTCACCTTCTCCAGCGGGGGCTCGGCGGCGACGCAGTCGCTGATCGCGACCGGGCAGCGCGGCGCGAACGAGCAGCCGGGCGGCAGGGCGTGCATGGCGGGCGGGGCGCCGAGGATGGGGATCAGCGGGGTGCGCGGCGGGCCGTCCATGCGCGGGATGGAGCCGAGCAGGCCGACGGTGTACGGCATGCGCGGTGCCGCGAAAAGCTCTGCGACCGGCGCAGTTTCGACGACCTTGCCCGCGTACATCACCGCGACCCGGTCGGCGACGGTAGCCGCGATGCCCATGTCGTGGGTGATCATGATGACGCCCGCGCCGGTGATATCGCGCGCCTCGCGCAGCAGGGTGAGGATTTGCGCCTGCACCGTCACGTCGAGCGCGGTGGTCGGTTCGTCGCAGATGATCAGGGCGGGATCGTTGGCGATGGCCATGGCGATCACCACGCGCTGGCGCATACCGCCGGAGAACTCGTGCGGGAACGCCCTGGAACGAGCCCTGGCATCGGTGATGCCGACGAGTTCGAGCAGCTCGACCGCCCGCTCAACCGCTTCCTTGCGACCCATCTTCCTGTGCGCGAGAAGGGCTTCCGCGATCTGATCACCGACGCGGTACACCGGGGTCAGCGCGGAGAGCGGATCTTGGAAGACCATGCTGATCGAGGAACCGCGCAGCTTCGACATCTGCTTGTCGCCGAGGCCGAGCAGTTCGCGGCCGCGCAGGCGCACCGATCCCTGCACCCGTGCCTGGTCGGGCAGCAGGCCGATCACCGCGAGCGAGGACACCGACTTGCCCGAACCGGACTCGCCGACGATGGCGAGCACCTCGCCGTCGGCGACGGTGTAGTTCACCCCGCGCACGGCCTCGACGCGGCCTTCCTCGCCGGGGAACGAGACCCGCAGGTCGGTAACCTCGAGCAGGGGTGCGGTCGACGCGGTCATCGCTTCTCGGCTTTCTGCAACTCCACCTGCGCCTCGGTCTTGTGCTCGGCGACCTCCTTGCGAGCCTTGCGCGCGCCACGGGCGCCGGGGTCGAAGGCGTCACGAAGACCGTCGCCGACCAGGTTGGCGCTCAACACGATCGTGATCAGCAGGCCACCGGCGAACAGGAACAACCACGGGTAGGTGAGCGCCGATTTGGTGCCGGACGCGATCAGTGAACCCAACGACACATCCGGCGGCTGTACGCCGAAACCGAGGAAGCTCAAACCGGTTTCGGCGCTGATCGCCGCACCGACCGCCAGGGTGGTGTCGATGATCAGAATCGAGGCGATGTTCGGGATGATGTGACTGAGGATCACAGTGCGGGTCGGTGCGCCCATATACCGTGCGGCGCGGACGAATTCGCGATCACGCAGGCTCAGGGTGAGGCCGCGGATGATGCGCGCGGCGATCATCCAGCCGAACACGCTCAGCAGCACGATCAGGATCGCGATCGACCCCGAACCCTTGGTGCGCGGCGCGAACAGCGCGATGATGATGAAACTGGGGACCACCAGCAACAGATCGACGAACCACATGATCGCGCGGTCGGGCCAGCCGCCGAGCAGTCCGGCCACCGCGCCCGCCGTCGCGGCGATGACGCTGGAGCAGATCGCCACGCAGAAACCGATGATCAGGGACTTCTGCAGTCCGCGCATGGTCTGGGCGAGCACATCCTGACCGATCTGGGTGGTGCCGAACGGGTGCTCGAGGCTCGGCGGCTTCAGCAGCGCCTTGTAGTCCATCTGCTGGTAGTCCCACGGCAGCAGCGGCGGCAGCACGAAACTGGCCACGAACATCAGCACCAGGATCACCGCACCGACCACGGCGGGCTTGTTGCGCAGGAAGCGTCGCCACACCAGTTTGCGGCGACCGGCCGCGGCGATCTCGGGTGCGCCGACGGCGATGAGTTCGGTTTCGGTCATGAGACACGCACCCTCGGGTCGAGCAGGGCAAGGACGACATCGGAGAGCAACCCCGACACCAGCACCACCAGGCCGGCGAACGCTGTCACCGTCACCACCACATAGAGGTCCTGGGAGTTGATCGAATCGATCAGCCATTCGCCGACACCGTGCCAGCCGAAGATCTTCTCGACGAAGGTGGCGCCGGTGATCAGGGCTCCGAGACTGTAGGCGAACAGCGTCGCCATCGGGATCAGCGCGGTGCGCAGGCCGTGTTTGTAGAGCGCGTGATTGCGGGTCAGGCCTTTGGCTCTCGCTGTTCGGATGAAATCGCTGCCGAGCACATCGAGCATGGCGTTGCGCTGGTAACGGCTGTAGCCGGCCATGGCGCCGAGCGCCAGCGCCAAGGTAGGCAACACCAAATGCTGTGCGCGGTCGACCATTTGGTTCCAGAACCCGTTGACCTGCGTGGCAGACGTTTCGCCGGTGTAGAGGAAGATCTGCGTCCCGGTCATCGTATTCACCTGCAGTGCGCCGTATTTCAACAGCGTCGCCAGCAAGAAGATCGGTGTCGAGATGATCAGCAGCGACAGCACGGTCGAGAAATAGTCGCTGAACTTGTACTGCCGGATCGCCCCCGCCGCACCGATCAGCACGCCGAGCACGGTGCCGATGACCGAACCGAGTATCAGCAGCCGCAGACTCACCGCCACCCGTCTGCCCAGTTCCTCGCTCACCGGCTGCCCGGCCAGGGTGGTCCCGAAATCGCCGTGCACGACGCCGCCCAGCCAGGTGAGATAGCGCTGTGGGATCGGCTCGTCGAGATGCAACTGGTCGGCCTTCGCGTCGATCACCGACTGCGGCGGGCGCGGGTTGCGCTGCTCGAGGCTCTCGAGCGGGTTGAATGTGAGTGAGGCGAGGCTGAAAGTCAGAAATGATGCCAGCAGAAGGAGCACAACGTAGTTGAGTGTGCGCCGCACCAAGAAGCCGGTCATCAGTCCCCTCTGGATCGGGTAATCAGGCCCTGATCATAGGGACAGTCCGTCGTCCTCGCGTGGCGACGTGCGGCAGGATAGACGGGATGACGAACCTGCACCCGAAACCGCAGCTGGTGGCCAGCGACGTCGACGGCACATTGATCGACGACTCCGACAAGGTCTCGGCGCGCACCAAGGCCGCCGTCGGAGCGCTCGTCGCCGACGGCGCCACCTTCGTGCTCGCCACCGGCCGCCCGCCCCGCTGGATCGACCCGGTCGTCAGCGAACTCGGGTACGCACCGCTCGCGATCTGCGGAAACGGCGCGGTCATCTACGACAGCGCGACCGATCGGGTGCTGTCCAGTCACACCCTCGACGTCGACACGTTGAGCTGGCTGGCCGAAGTCGCCGAACACGCGCTGCCCGGTTGTGGGCTGGCGACCGAACGGGTCGGGGCCAGCGCCCACGACGCCGTGACCCAGCAGTTCGTCAGCTCGCCGACCTACGAACACGCCTGGCTCAATCCCGACGACACCGTCGTCTCGCACGCCGAGGTCATCGACTCCCCCGCGATCAAGATGCTCATCCGGCTCAGCTCGGCCCGCAGTTCCGAGATGCGCGCCGCCCTCGCCCCGCTCATCGGCGACCGCGCCGAGATCACCTACTCCACCGAGAGCGGGCTGATCGAGTTGGCGGTGCCGAAGGTGACGAAGGCGTCCGGGCTGGCCGAGGTGGCCCGACGGATCGGCGTCGAGAATTCGTCGATCGTGGCGTTCGGCGACATGCCCAACGATGTGCCGATGCTGGCGATGGCCGGGCACGGCGTCGCGATGGGCAACGCGCACCCGGAGGCTCGGGCGGCGGCGGACGAGGTGACCGGCAGCAATATCGACGACGGTGTGGCGATGGTGCTCGAGCGCTGGTGGCGATAGCTCCGACGACACAGTAAAACGGCCGGTGCCCCTCGCTCGGAGGGTGCACCGGCCGTTCTTCGCCGTGACCGGGTTCAGCCGGTCGGGGCGGGCTCGGGGGCAGGCGGGTCAGCCGGGGCTTGTTCGACAGGTGCCGGTTCGACCGGGGGAGCCTGCTGTTCGGCGGGTACCGGTGGAGCTTCGGTCGGGGCGGGCACGGCCAATCCGAGCATGGGGTTGGTCGGCGCCTGTCCCGGCTTCGGCCGGCCGTTCATTTCCTGCTTGTAGGTCTCGTCGTAGGTCTTCCAGAACGTGGTGACGATCCCTGTGAGCTCGTTGAGCACCAGTGAACCGTGCTGGAAATCGGTGCGGAGACCATTCGGGACCAGGTAGGAACTGGCGGTCGGCAGGCCGAGCACGCCCGAGTCGGCGCCGAGGCTCAGGTAGCGGTCGAGAATCGCGCCGACCACCTCGAACACCGCACCGCCCTCGTCCGCATAGACGAAACCGTTGGCGAATTTCGCGTACTGACGGCCCTGCGCGCCCGCGAGCAGGTCCGACTGCGGCGCGCCGAGCGGCCCGTCGACCCCGCCCTTGGCCACCCAGTGCTTGGCGATCGCGTTGTCGCCGGACAGGCCGAGGAACTTGTCGACCATCGCGCCCAGCTCGGCCATGTTCCCCTGCGGGGCACGGGCCTGCTGACTCGGCGGGCGATTAGCCGTCGGGGGCGAGGTATAGGTGCCGGAATTGCCCGCCGCGATCCCGCGGATGCGATCCATCAGCGCATAGGCGGCGTCGCCGGGGCAGTCGGTGTTGCCGACATCGCGGTGTGCGAACACCACTGGCAGGTCGACCGCTTCGTCGTACTCGTACGGCGTGAACTCGGTGCCCTCGGAGTACATCGTGGTCGTGCCCTTGGGGTTGATCCCGGCGAGCTTGGCCCGCCAGCCGATGAACTTGCCGATCGCGTTGAGCGACTCGTTGCTCGGGTCCTCGTTCTCGTAGTTGCCCATCAGCGCCACACCGGCGGTGTTCTCGTTGAAACCACCCGCGTGCGCGCCCTGCACCGCGCGGTCGAGGCCACCGTAGCGGCCCTCGAAGATCTGGCCGTACTGGTCGACCAAGGCGTTGTAGCCGATGTCGCACCAGCCGAGCGTTTCGGCGTGATAGGCGTAGATCGCGCGGACGATGCCCGCCGATTCGGAGCGGCTGTATTCGTTGCGACCTGCCGTGTGGTGCACGGTGATGCCGCCGACGCCGTCGTCGTAGGTGGGTTCCTGGCAGCGGATCGACTCGTCGGCACCCCATTGCGCGCGGGTGATGACCTTCGGTCCGCCACCGGGCAGCGCCGCCGCGACGTCGTTGAGCGCGGCATCGATCGCGGCCCGGCCCGGATTGATCAGGACGGCCTTGAGCGCGGCCTCGGTGAGGTGGGCCGGGTCGTGGTCGGGGCCCGCGGCGGGCTTGCGGGTGACCAGCATCTGCACCGCGGTGGTCTCGCCGACGTAGATCGGTTCGGTGCCGGTCGATGCGTCGGCGGGAGTCTGATCGGTGGCCCTGGTGTCGACCGGATCGGCGTTGTACCAGGGGCCCCAGTTGCCGTCCAGCTGGCGAGCCCGGAGCTTGGTTGTGGTGTTCGCCAGGTCGCGGGCGGTGACGGCGACCATGCTGAACGGCGTGTCCTGGGTGATCTCCTTGACCTGCGCGCCCACCTGGTCGATGACGTCGGAGCCGACCGCGCCGGGGGAGAGGGCGGGGGTGTCGGGAGTGGTGCCGGGTTCGAGATTCTCCGGGTCAGCGATGAATGCGGCTCCGGCGGAACGGCTTTGAGCTACCGGCGCGCCGGCGGGCGGAGCCACCGCGGCGGGCGCTGACGTCGGTGCTGGTTGGGCGGGAGCCGCAGGGGCGGCTGGAGGCTCGGGGGCCGGTGCGGCCGGAGCCGCTGGCGCGCCAGGCGCGGGAGCCGCCGGAGCAGGAGCGCCCGGGGGTTGGGCCTGGGGGACCGCGGCCGGCGGAGCCGGTGGCGCGGTGGGGACCGATGTGCTCGGGACCGGTGGGCGCGCCGGCGGTGCGGCGGGGGCGGGTGTCGCGGCGCCCGGCGTTGCCTGCTGCGTCGGGGTCGGCTGCGGCTTGGTCGGCAGCTGCGGCAGCGGGATCTCGGTGGGCAGCGCCACGCCCGGGGGGACCGGCAATCCCGGCGGGATCGGAATCGAGCTCGGTATCTGCAACATGCGCAGGTCCGACAGGTGCAGGTCGGGCAGGTCGAGGCCGGTCAGGTCGCGCAGCGGGACCGTGATGTCGGGGATCGAGGTCAGCGCGACCTCGGCCAGCTGCGTCGGCACGGCCGCGACCTGGGAATCGTTGGCGCTGCGGTAGTCGGTCGAGTCGCTGAGAGCGAACGCGCCGATCGGTGCGGCGACAACGAGGGTGGTGACCACCGGGAGCACGTAGGAACGTTTCGGCTTTCGGTATCTCACGTGCGACTCCTATCAGGGTCGAGCTCGTGTTTTTTCGCTCATGTGATGCTTGCTTCCTCTAACCTCACGCATCACACTAGTTAACATACGTCACACATCTCAACCTCAACTCGAGACTTATGTGATTGCTCGAATGTAGCCCTCGGATCCCGCCCGGCGACGACGACATGCCGACGCGAGCTCCGCCGGTCGAACCATGAAACCGTGGGAGCACAGTATGAGAGCGGACACCAAGATCACCCGCAGTACCGGCCGTGGCACCCGTCGCCGGGCTGTGCCGGTCATTCGAACCGTGTCGCTTCCAGTGCTGGTCAGTGGCACTGTGCTGGCGTTGACCGGGGCGATCGGACTGTGGCAGATCCTGCCGGGTCAGGTCACACCGACCGTCGGCGCGGGACACGGTCGCGGGATGAGCCAGGTGGGCGCGTTCGACAACGCGCGGGCGGGCTGGTCGGCCGAGGAGATTCTCGGCCACTACTACCCCGGGGCTGATCTCGGGCAAATCTGGCCGACAGAGATCCGTGTCCGCCTCCAGGCGCAGGACGACGCCACTCTCGACACCTTCGCCGCCGCCGGTGCGCAGGTGGCCGGTCGCACGATCGGCCCCGGCGACGCGGCCCATCTCACTCCGCTGCCCGACGGCGGGGCGAGCGTGGTGGTGACCGCGGGCTGCGACGGCGAAGTGCTGTGGCAGGCCGCGACCGACGATCCGTTCGTCTATCCGATCGGCGCCGGTGCGGGCCGACCTGCCGAGGAACACCTGACCCTGTGTGGTGGCACGGCCTATCGTGGCGCGCTCGGTGTGGCGCTCGAAGGCGAGTCCTTCCGCACCGTCAACCAGGTGGACCTCGACGACTACCTCGCAGGCGTACTGCCCGCGGAGATGCAGGCCAACTGGGCCGACCAGGGCGCCTTTGAAGCCTTACGCGCGCAAGCGATCGCGGCCCGCTCCTACGCGCTGGCCGAGAGTCGTTACGACTACGCGCAGACCTGCGACACCACCGACTGCCAGGCCTATCCCGGTACGGTGAAAGAGGATTCGCGCAGTACCGAGGCGGTCGCCGCGACCACGGGCACGGTGTTGTTACGTGACGGGCAGATCCTGCGCTCGGAATATTCCGCGGCTCCCGACGGCGGTCGGCCCGCCGATATCGAAACCTTCGCGGTCGGACCGGCGCCCAGTGAACTCGTCGAATCCGCCCCGCCCCCTGCGGTTCCCGCCGCACCGGCCGAGCCTGATCTGACCATCGAGGCGCTGGCGGGTGAGTCGGTGATCGACACCGAGTACCGGCGGATCGGCGGCGCCAACAGCGCGGTGGGCGAGCCGATCGGCCCGGAAATGCTGCTGCCGCAACGGGCGGGCACGTATCGGCTGTACACCAACGGTGTCATCGTCGCGACACAGACGCTCGGCGCGCAGGTCGTCGACTTCTCCACGCTGCTTCAGCTCGTCCCCGACGTGGGTGATCAGTTGCCCGCGACGGCTTCGGGCAGGCCGAGGCTGAAGATGCCGGAAGGTGATTTGTCCCAGTTGGGTTCGCCCGGCGGTGCGGGAGGCGTGCAGATTCCCTCGGTTGCCGACGTCAGGGGCGAACCCGTCCACGGCCCGGTGAACCCCGGCGTGCACGACGGCGGATACGGCCCGGCCGCTGCTCCCGGCATCCACGACGGGGAGTAACCGCGCTCAGCGCTGTTCTGGTCAGTCGAGCTTCGTGTCGTCCAGTGCGACGGCCAGGGTGCGCAGCAGGCCGGCGAGTTGCTCGCGATCCGTGGCACCGAGGGTGGCGAGCAGGCGCTGCTCGTTGGCCACGTGCAGCGGCAGCAGCCGGTCTACGAGTTGGCGGCCCTCGGCGGTGAGTTGCACGAAGACGCAGCGGCGATCGTCGGGGGACGGGACGCGTCGGACCAGGTTCTTCGCCGCCAGGCGGTCGATGCGGTTGGTGATGGCGCCCGAGGTGACCATGGCGGCTCGGTTGAGCGCGCCTGCGGTCAGGCCGGTCTCGCCACCGGAGCGACGCAGCGTGGCCAGCACGTCGAACTCCCAGAATTCCAGGCCGTGACCTGCGAAGAAGCGCTTCAGATCCTGCTCGAGGACGCGCGAGAGTCGGGTGATCCGGCCGATGATCGCCATCGGTGACACGTCGACATCCGGGCGTTCGATGTTCCAGTGCTCGGTGATCAGGTCGACCGCGTCGCGCATCTCTTTTCCCTCTCGGTTGAAACTCTTAACGTTCATCTACTTGACGCAGAGATATCTCAGCGAGTAGATATTTCAATGTTGAGATTATCAATCAGGAGTGAACATGACGACCGCAACCCGCTCCACCGGCTACGCGGGCACCCTCGCGCTCACCGCCCTCACCCCGATCGTGTGGGGCTCCACCTACGCGGTGACCACTGAATTCCTGCCGCCCGACCGGCCGCTGTTCACGGCCCTGATGCGCGCGCTGCCCGCCGGGCTGGTGCTGCTCGCACTGACCAGGGTGCTGCCGCACGGTCAGTGGCTCGGTCGCGCCGCGGTGCTCGGCGTGCTCAATATCGGCGCGTTCTTCCCGCTGCTGTTCCTGGCCGCGTATCGGCTGCCGGGTGGGGTCGCGGGGGTGCTCGGCGCGGTCGCGCCGATGTTCGCGCTCGGATTCGCCGCGGTGCTGCTGGCCGAAGCGCCGTCGAGGCGGAAGGTGATCGCGGGTGTCGTCGGCGTGCTGGGAGTCTCGCTGGTGGTGCTTCGCGGCAGTGTCGAACTCGATCTGATCGGCGTGCTCGCCGGGCTCGCCGGTGCGGCCTCGATGGCGGCGGGCACCGTGCTCACCAAGAAGTGGGGACGACCCGATGGCGTCGGCCCGCTGGCGATGACCGGCTGGCAGCTCACCGCGGGCGGGCTGTTCATCGCGCCGCTCGCCCTGCTGATCGAAGGCGCACCGCCCGCGCTCGACGGACAGGCCATCGGCGGGTACCTGTACCTCGGCGTCATCGGCACCGCGCTGGCCTACTGGCTGTGGGTGCGCGGAATCTCGCGGGTGCCGGCGACTTCGGTGTCATTCCTCGGGCTGCTCAGTCCCGTGTCGGCCGCGGTGATCGGTTGGATCGCACTGGGTCAGGCGCTGACCGCCCTGCAGATCCTCGGCCTCGGCGTCGCTCTCGCGGCTACGGTCTTCGGGCAGATGCCGTCCAAGTCGGTCGACCGTTCCGCCGGAGGTGTTGTGGGAGAACAGGTGCCGCCTGTGGGTGATCCGGTCGAACGCCGCGAAGATGCCGAGCCGACAGTGAACTCGGTTGCGCCGGAATTGGTTTCGGCGACTAATCGGGTCTGAGCGTGCCGATTGGGTCAGCCGCGCATCGCCTGCATCAACTGGTCCTCGGTGAGGGCCGGAACCGGCAGGGGGTGCGCGGCTTTCGCGCGTAGGCCGTCGAAGATGAGGGCGAGATTGCGCCGCCAGAGGTCGGGGGCGACGGTGCTGGTGGCGGCGAGAACGCTGATGTGGGACCAGGTGATGAAGGCGATGTCTTCGAGGGTCCAGTCCGGCCGCAGTGCGCCAGCCTCCTGGGCGCGCGCGATGATGCGGCGCATGAGGCCGTGGCCGTATTCGCGTGCGCGCTCGACGGCGGCGCTGGGGGGATTTCGCAGGGCGAGATCGCCGAGAATGCGGTCCGACGCCTGGAGTTCGCAGATCTTCTCGACCAGAAAGACGAACGACTCCCACGGGTCGGTGAGCGCGAGTGCCTGTTCGGCGACCCGGCCGCCCGCTTCCAGGCGGTCCGCGGCGGCGGCGGCGATCAGTGCGTCGCGGGTGGGGAAACGGTTGTAGAGGGTGCCGATCGCGACGCCCGCGCGGGCGGCGATGTCTTTGAGCGGGGCGTCGAGGCCCCGTTCTTCGAAGACCTCGCGGGCTGCCGTCACGAGCGCGGCGCGGTTGCGTTCGGCGTCGCTGCGCAACGGCTTGTCCTCGGGCATCCGCTGATCCTACAAATCTGGCGGTCGAAATATCTTGAGCATAGGTTCAACTTAGTGCTACGTTCGGCATAACTTGAACCAACACTCAACTTAGGAGCATCTGATGAGTACGCTCGCGATCTTCGGCTACGGACCGGGACTCGGCGCCGGGACGGCACAGCACTTCGGCCGCAACGGTTTTCGGATCGCGGTGATCGGCCGCGAACCGGTAGAGCGCGCCGCGGCCCTGCGCGCGGAGGGCATCGATGCAGAACCGTTCGTCGCCGACGTCACCGATCCCGCGCAAGTGCTCGACGTGGTCGGTCGGGTCGAGGAGAAGCTGGGGCCGATCGATATCGCGCTGCATTCGGCGGCCGCCGATATGTCGGTACGCAGCGCCACCACCATCGACGTCGACCTGCCATCACTCGAGCTGCCGATCGCGCTCAAGGTGTACTCGCCGATCCTTCTCACCCGCGCCCTGCTGCCCGCGATGATCGCCCGCGGCAGTGGCACGCTGCTGTTCACCTCCGGTGCCTCGGAGGAGTTTTTGCAGCCCTACCTGGCGAATGTCGGGGTCGCGCTGGGGGCGCAGCGCGCCTACGTGCGGCAGTTGGCGCGCGAAGTGGAAGGCACCGGTGTCTACGTCGGGCTGTTCGCCATCGGCTCGCTGATCGAGAACAGTGCGGTCCAGTCGGTCATCGACGCGAATCCCGACCTCGTGCCCGCCGGGCTGGTGTTGCCGCGGATCGGTAATGCCGAGCTGGGCGCGCGGTTGTGGCGCATGTACACCGAGCGCGACACGGTAGAGGTCGAAGTCGGCTTCGCGGCTTGACCTTGACGTAGCGTCAACTTGCAGAGTGGAGGAACCGACGAGAAAGGGAGCAGGTCATGGTGGGTGAATGGTCCATTCAGGACCTCGCGAAGGCCGCGGGAACCACCAGTCGTACGTTGCGCCACTACGGGCAGCTCGGGCTGTTGGAGCCGAGCCGGATCGGGGCCAACGGCTATCGCTATTACGACCAGACCTCTCTCGTTCGGCTGCAGCGAATTCTGCTGCTGCGCGAACTCGGCCTCGGCCTTCCCGTGATCGCCGAAGTCCTCGCCGGAGAACAGGACACCGCCGGTGCGCTGCGGACCCACCTGGAACTGCTTCGGCAGCAGCAGGATCGGGTGGCGCGGCAGATCGAGTCGGTGTCGACCACTTTGCACAAGACGGAAAGAGGTGAACCGCTCATGGCCGCAGAGGTTTTCGACGGTTTCGACCACACGCAGTACAAGGACGAGGTCACCGAGCGCTGGGGCAAGGAGGCCTACGAGAGCGGTGATCGCTGGTGGCGCTCGCTGACCGATGCCGAGAAAAAGCGTTTCCAGCAGACCCAGCTCGACATCGCCGCCGACTTCGGAAAGGCCTTCACCGCAGGGCTTCCCGTGGAAGGCGACGTCGTCCAGGCGATCGTCACCCGGCATCGTGCCTGGCTCGGTGACGGCACGCAGGGCAAGCCGGTGTCGAACGAATACCTGCTCGGACTCGGCGAAATGTACGTCGCCGACCCGCGCTTTCGAGGCAACTACGACGTGCACGGCGAAGGCGCTGCCGAGTACATCCTGGAAGCCTTCCGGGCTTACGTCGCAGCGCATCCCGCCTGACGAGCTGGGGGCGGGCGGTCGTACGCCGAGCGGGCATCCGCACCCGGGCAGTCGGTGTCCGGGTGCGGTTGTCGTCGAGGACACTAGGCTGCCGAAGACCGAATGATGTGCTGCACGAGGTCGCGAGGGGGAGCGATGGATGACCAGCAAAGACCGCAGGGTCATGTGCCGCAGAAGAGCGGATCGTTGTCGAGTCCGCCCGTCGCTGTCTTGCTCGGCGGCATCGGGTCCGTCGTGGTCGGGCTGTTCGGGCTGAGCCGAGCTGCGGCGGCCCTCTCGGCTCTGCACGCTACTTCCACCCGATGGAAACAGTCGCAACTGCCCGTCGATTGGAATCTCCAGATGCTCGAGCATCAAATCGACCTCGCGGTCGGCGCGGTGCTCGCGGTGTTGCTCGGGTTGGGCGGAGTCCTGGTGCTCGGTCGGCGTGCGCGCGGACTGAACATGGTGATCATCGGTAGCGGGCTCGCGATATTCGCGCTCTGGGGCGCAGCGTCGATGTCTGCCAGGTCCGACGAGCTGGTGTTCTTCGTCTTGTACTCGCTGCTCCCGTGCGGGACTCTGCTCGCCGCGCTGCTCCCATCGAGTCAGCGATGGATTGATTCCGGGCCGAACGCCCAGCTCGCACAGTCGAACACCCCGCACTCGCCGGTTCCGCCGTATAACTGACGGCGACATCGACAGATTTGCGGGGGCAGTGGTGGAACATGTGCGGCCGGAGCGGCCTTCGCGCGCGGTGACCGCGCTGATCGCGGGCTGGCTCGGGGTGCTGGTCGGCGCGGCGGGAATCTTCGTCGGCACGGCGACCGCCGTACTGCGGGCGACAGGGCGCGAGATCGACCTCGATTACGTGGGCGCGGGGATCGTGGGTGGGCTCGGGGTGGTCTATCTGGTCGGGGCGATGCTGCTGTTGCGGCGACGGATGGTCGGCAGGCGGTTACTGCTCAGCATGGCGGCGGTGATGGCGGGGGCGACCTTGCTGGTCATCGTCCTCAACGGGGCCAGCCATGGATGGGGGGTCGGGCCGCTGGATTTCTGGTTGATCGTCAATGTGGTGATCCTCGCGCTCAGTCTGAGCGAGCCGACGCGGCGTTGGACCACTACGCGTTAAGGCGTACCTGCGCCTGCGCTCCGGCCATGCGCAGCTGAGGAACGCTGCGCGGCCGCGCTTACTAGGGCGGTACGGGATACGGTCGGGGGATGGTCGTGCTGGAGACGAAGTCGAAGAGCGGTGAGGCGGCGGCGATCGTGGCCGTGTGCCTCGCGGGGTGCGCCGCGGTGGCGAATCTGGTGGGGGCCGTGGTTCTCGTGCGGTCGTTCCTGAGCGATCCGGGCGAGCTCGACGACTCGCTGACGCTGTTCGCCACGCTCGGCGCTCTGGTGTCGGTGTTCGCGTTCGTCTACGGTGGCGTGCTTGTGGCGCGCCGGGACGAGGCCGGGCGATGGGTGATCATGGTCGCCGCGGGCACGCAACTCGCCCTCGGTGTCCTCGGCCTGCTCGCCACGCTCGTGAACTACGACTCCGGGTACGGGATCCACTGGTTCGCCGACGAATCCGTCGTTCGTTCGCTTCTGATCGGCCTCGGTGGGGTACCCGGTGCCGTAACGGCGATCGTGAATCACAGTTGGGCGGCGGCACTTTCGAGTGCGGTGTTCGGTGGGCTCGTGCTGTCGGCCGCGGCGTTGCCGCAGACCGCGGCGCACACCCTCGCTCGCCCGGAAAGTGTTGTCGGACCGAACGTATAGTTTCAGCAGGTCAGCATCGTCGCGGCGGGTGCTGCGAGGCGAGATAGCGGCTACAGGTACAGCTTGTCAGGAGGGGGACACCATGGGGTATCCGTACGGTCCACAGCAGGGCCACGACCCATATGCGGGACAGGGGTACGCGCAACCCGGCTACGGGCCCGACCCGTACGGGGGTCAGCCGGGTTACCCGCAGCCCTATGGCGCACCCGTCCAAAATGGTTATGGCGCACCGGCTTACGGCGCACCCTATCCGTACGCGCCGGGTTACGGCGAGCCGCGAGCGGGCGGCGGTACGGCGATCACCGCCGCGGTGATCGCGCTGCTGCTGTCGATTCTCGGGCTGCTCGTCATGGGGATCGCCACGGCCGTCATCTTCGGCAGCGATGCCGCCACCACGTCCGAGAACGAATTCCGCGGAGCATTGACGGTCGGCATGTTGATCGGGGTCGTGCCGTGCCTGTTGTTGCTGCTCGGCTCGATTCTGCTGTTCCGGCGCAAGACCGCGGGTCGGGTGATTCTCCTCCTCTTGTCCGGGCTCGCCCTGGTGTTCAGCGTGCTCTCGACCGTTCTCCCCCTGATCAGCGGCAACGGCGTAGCGGGAGAAGAGGCGACGTACGTGCTGATCGGCGGTGCCGTGAGTGCCGCGGCGCCGCTGCTGATCCTCCTGCTCGCCGTCGCACCGTCCACGGGCCGCTGGATTCGCGCCGGGCGCTCGGGCGGTTATCAGCAATACCCGCAGTACTGACGGTCAGCCCCACTTTCGGCTCGTAGTAGCGACGCACGGCTGCGACCCGTACGCCGGGCACCCTCGACCCGGAGTCGGCGGGATTCGCGCCGGGCGGCCCGGCGGATACCCGCATCAGGGGTACTGACGGTGGACTCGGGGCAGGGCACTTTCATCTGGGATGAATCGGCCCTGGTCAAGGCGTGGTCGGAGACTCCGCCGGGACAAACGGTGGTCTTCCGATACGCTGGGCACCCGTGACCGCCGCATCGTCCTCGGGTAACTCCGTCAACGCAGATTCCAACGCCCCGGCAAACCAGTACGACCTGATCGTGGTCGGCTCCGGTTTCTTCGGGCTGACCGTCGCCGAGCGTGCAGCGAACGTGCTGGGCAAGCGGGTGTTGGTGATCGACCGCCGCTACCACCTGGGTGGCAACGCCTACTCGGAACCCGAACCGGAAACCGGTATCGAGATCCACAAGTACGGCGCGCACCTGTTCCACACGTCGAACAAGAAGGTCTGGGACTACGTCACCCAGTTCACCGAGTTCACCGGATACCAGCACCGGGTGTTCGGGCTGCACAAGGGCCAGGCGTACCCGCTGCCGATGGGTCTCGGCATGATCTCGCAGTTCTTCGGCCGCTACTTCACCCCGGAAGAGGCCCGCAAGCTCATCGCCGAGCAGGCCGCCGAGGTCGAGTCCGCCGACGCGCAGAACCTCGAGGAGAAGGCGATCTCGCTGATCGGGCGCCCGCTCTACGAGGCGTTCATCCGCGACTACACCGCCAAGCAGTGGCAGACCGACCCGAAGGAACTGCCCGCGGGCAACATCACGCGCCTGCCCGTGCGCTACACCTTCGACAACCGCTACTTCAACGACACCTATGAGGGCCTGCCCAAGAACGGCTACACCAAGTGGCTGGAGAACATGGCCGCCTCCGACCTCATCGAGGTCAGGGTGAACACCGACTGGTTCGACGTGCGTGACGAGATCGTCGCGGCCAACCCGGACGCCCCCATCGTCTACACCGGCCCCCTCGACCACTACTTCGACTATGCCGAGGGCGAATTGGGCTGGCGCACCATCGACTTCGAGACCGAAGTCCTCGAGACCGGCGACTACCAGGGCACCTCGGTGATGAACTACAACGACGCCGATGTCCCCTTCACTCGCATCATCGAGCCGCGCCACTTCCACCCCGAGCGCGACTACCCGACCGACAAGACGGTCATCATGCGCGAGTTCTCCCGCTTCGCGCAGACCGGCGACGAGCCGTACTACCCGATCAACACCCCGGAGGACCGCGCCAAGCTCCTCGCCTACCGCGAGCGGGCCAAGCAGGAGACCGCCGAGAAGAAGGTGCTGTTCGGCGGCCGTCTCGGCACCTACCAGTACCTCGACATGCACATGGCGATCGGTTCGGCGCTGAGCATGTTCGAGAACGTGCTCCGTCCGCACCTGGAATCGGGCGCGGCGCTGGTGGACGAGGCATGACCACAGCGATGCTCGAAGACGTGACCACCGAAACTCGCGCCATCTCGCTGCTGCAGCGGGTGATCCTGCCGCGACCGGGTGAGCCCCTCGACGTGCGGACCCTCTACCTGGAGGAATCCACCACCAACGCCCGTCGCGCGCACGCCACCAGCCGCACCGCGCTCTCGATCGGCGCGGAGTCGGAGGTGTCGTTCTGCACCTACTTCAACGCGCTGCCCGCCAGCTACTGGCGTCGCTGGAGTGTGCTGAAGTCGGTGGTCCTTCGCCTGGAACTGGCCGGGCACGGCCGGGTGGACGTCTACCGTTCCAAGGCCGACGGCTCGCGAATTCACGTGCAGGGCAAGGAGTTCGCCGTCGTGCAAGGCGCGGACTCGGTGGACGTGGAGTTCGAAACCGATCTCGGCCCGTTCGAGGACGGCGGCTGGATCTGGTTCGACATCACCACCGACACGGCCGTCACGCTGCTGTCCGGCGGTTGGTACGCACCCCAGCAAGCGCCGGGCACGGGTTCCATCGCGGTCGGCATGCCCACGTTCAACCGCCCCACCGACCTGGTCAAGACGCTCGCCGCGCTCGGCTCGGATCCGTTGGTGCTCAACAACATCGCCGCGGTGATCGTCGCGGACCAGGGCAACCGCAAGGTCGTCGACGAGCCCGGTTTCACCGAAGCCGCCGCGACCCTCGGCGACCGGCTCGCCATCCGCGACCAGCCCAACCTCGGCGGCTCCGGCGGATACAGCCGGGTCATGTACGAGGCGCTCAAGACCGACGCCGAGTTCATCGTCTACATGGACGACGACATCGAGATCGAGCCCGACTCCATCCTGCGCGCCCTCGCGTTCTCCCGGTTCGCGAAGTCGCCGCTGCTGGTCGGCGGGCAGATGCTGAACCTGCAGGAGCGTTCGCACCTGCACAGCATGGGCGAGGTCGTCGATCGCTCGATCTTCATGTGGTCCTCGGCGCCGAATGTCGAATACGACCACGACTTCTCGAAGTACCCGCTCAAGGACCGCGACAACTCCAAGCTGCTGCACCGGCGCATCGACGTCGACTTCAACGGCTGGTGGACCTGCGTGATCCCGCGTCAGGTCGCCGAGCAGATCGGTCAGCCGCTGCCGCTGTTCCTCAAGTGGGACGACGTCGAGTACGGCCTGCGCGCGCGCGACGCCGGCTACCCGACCATCACCCTTCCCGGTGCGGCCGTCTGGCACATGGCCTGGTCCGACAAGGACGACGCCATCGACTGGCAGGCGTACTTCCACCTGCGCAACCGCCTCGTGGTCGCCTCCCTGCACCTGCCCGGTGACGGCAAGCCGATGATCGTGAACACGATCAAGGCCACCCTCAAGCACCTGCTGTGCCTGGAATACTCCACGGTCGCCATCCAGAACGAGGCGATCCGCGACTTCCTGGCAGGCCCGGAGGGTCTGTTCGACCTGCTCCCCACCGCGCTGGGCAAGATCCACGGCATGCGCAAGGAGTTCCCGGACGCGGTCGTGGTGCCCTCGTCCACCGAACTGCCGCTGGCCAACCGCCACGGTGTCGGCGCGGTCGGCGAACCGGGCAACCCGCTCGCCAAGGTCGCGCGCCTGGCCAAGGGCGTGGTGCACAACTTCCGCAAGGCCGATCCGGCCGCCTACGAGACGCCCCAGCTCAACGTGCCGACGCTGGACGCGCGCTGGTACCTGCTCTCGCAGGTCGACGGTGTCACCGTGACCACTGCCGACGGTCGCGGCGTCGTCTACCGCAAGCGTGACCCGCGCCAGGCCCGCGACCTGCTCAAGGAAGCGATGCGCCTGCGCAAGGAACTCACCGCCCGCTTCCCGGAGATGCAGCAGCGTTACCGGGCCGCGCACGCCGAGCTCACCAGCACGGCGGCGTGGGAGAAGACCTTCGGCCTGAACGGAACCGAGAAGTGACCGACACCGAACTGCCCGAGCTCGAACTGGCCGACGAAGGTTGCTGCGGCGGCTGCGACTGCAGCGGCGACTACGTCGAGGTCCCGGTCGAGGTCGCGATCCTCAATGCCGTCCAGGGCACCATCGGCAACAACCCGGCCGTCGTCTCCGCCGCGCGCGGCATGTCGCATTTCGGCGAGCACGCGCTGGGCTGGGTCGGCATCGCCGCCGCGGGCTGGCTGGTCGACAAGCCGCGTCGTCGGCAGTGGGCCGGTGTCGCTGTCGGCGCTGTGGGCGCGCACGCCGCGTCCATCGTGATCAAGCGGATCGTGCGGCGTCCGCGCCCCAATGATCCGTCGGTGCAGGTCAACGTGTCGACGCCGAGCAAGTTGAGCTTCCCGTCCTCGCACGCCACGTCCACCACCGCGGCGGCGGTGTTGCTCGGTCGCCTGACCGGGCTACCCTTGCCTGCGGTGATCGTCCCACCGATGCTGCTGTCCCGAGTTGTGCTCGGGGTGCATTACCCTTCCGACGTGATCGCCGGTTCCGCTTTGGGGGCCGCGTCGGCTGCTGCCGTGCTAGCCGCCGAAAAGAGACTCCGACAGTGACCGCAACTGAAAGAACCTTGGCTGAGATGAGCGAAGAACCGTCCGCTGCCGTCCTTGACGAGGGTGCTGTGAAGGGCCCGCCGAAGACGCTGCTCGGTGGTGTCATCAAGGCCATGCGCCCACGTCAGTGGGTGAAGAACGTCCTGGTGCTCGCCGCACCGCTCGCCGTCGGACCGGAAGCGGTCGGCGACGCGAGCGTGCTCGTGCATGTCGCGATCGCCTTCGTCGTGTTCTGCATGGCGGCCTCCGGCATCTACCTGGTCAACGACTCGCTCGATGTCGACGCCGACCGGGCCCACCCGACCAAGCGGTTCCGGCCGATCGCCGCGGGCGTCGTTCCTGTCAACCTGGCTTACGCTCTCTCGGCCGTACTGCTGATCGGCTCGATCGCCGGTTCGTTCCTGGCCTCGTGGCATCTGGCCGTGGTGATGGCGATCTACATCGGCATCCAGCTGGCGTACTGCCTCGGGCTCAAGCACCAGGCCGTGCTCGATATCTGCATCGTGTCCTCTGGCTTCCTCCTGCGCGCTGTCGCCGGTGGCGCGGCGGCGGGCATCGCCCTGTCGCAGTGGTTCCTGCTGATCATGGCGTTCGGATCGCTGTTCATGGCCGCGGGCAAGCGCTACGCCGAACTGCAGATCGCGCTGGACACCGGCGCCAAGATCCGCAAGTCGCTGGAGTACTACACCCCGACCTACCTGCGCTTCATCTGGACGCTCGCGGCCACCGCCGTCGTGGTCTTCTACGGCCTCTGGGCATTCCAGCAGGACTCGGCTCGAGACACCCAGTGGTACTCGATCTCGATGATCCCGTTTACCATCGCAATCCTGCGTTACGCGGTCGACGTCGATGGTGGCGAGGCCGGTGAACCCGAAGAGATCGCGTTGGGGGACCGCATCCTGCAGTTCCTCGCTATTGCCTGGATCGGAGCGGTAGGTGTCGCTGTCTATCTCACCTGACGAGATGTTGGTAGCGGAGCAGGATTCAACCGAAGACGAGCAGCTACGCGACGACGAGTCGCCGCGTACCGACGCGCGTTCCTCGGTGCTGTCCCGCGCCATCTTCGTCGGTGGGGTGGTCATTACCGCCGTGCTGTTCACGGTCGGTGCGTGGCAGCGGCGCTGGATCGCCGATGACGGCCTGATCGTGCTGCGCACGGTTCGCAACCTGCTCGCGGGCAACGGCCCGGTCTTCAATGTCGACGAGCGGGTCGAGGCCAATACCAGTACCGCGTGGACCTACCTGATCTGGTTCTTCTCCTGGCTCACCCAAGCCCGTCTCGAGTACGTGGTGCTCGGGGTGGCGCTGGGGGTCTCGGTGCTCGCGGTGGTGTTCGCGATGCTCGGCACCGCACGGCTGTGGGGTGGAACCAGTGGTCAGCTGCTGATTCCGGCCGGTGTGCTGGTCTACATCGCACTGCCGCCCGCGCGTGATTACGCCACCTCCGGGCTGGAGAGCGGTCTGGTGATCTGCTGGGTCGGGCTGCTGTGGTGGCTGATGATCCGCTGGAGCCAGGCCGCTGTCGTTCGCGTGCCCAGCCTGTTGGGCCTGGTCTTCCTGGCCGGGCTTGCGCCGCTGGTTCGCCCCGAGGCCACGCTGATCGGCGTGCTCGCGCTCGGCATGATCTTCCTGACGCCGATGCCGCAGTTCCGGTTCGGGCCGGTCGTGCTGCGCGCGCTGATCGTGCTCGTCGCCGGGATCGTGCCGGTGGGCTACCAGATCTGGCGAATGGGCTACTACGGCCTGCCCTATCCGAACACCGCGGTCGCCAAGGACGCGGGCGGAGCCAAGTGGGGCCAGGGGGCCACCTACCTGTGGGACCTGGTCGGTCCGTACTACCTGTGGATTCCGCTGCTCGTGCTGCTGATCGCCGGCGTGGTCGCGGGGATCGCGCGTGGCTTCGCGCTGCCGAGGTTGTCGGTGGCGGGTGTGCGGGCGTGGCTGCGTTCGCCGAGTGCGGTGGTCGTGATGGTGCTGGGCAGCGGTCTGCTGCTCACCGTGTACGCGGTGCGCGTCGGCGGCGACTTCATGCATGGGCGAATGCTGCTCACCCAACTGTTCCTGCTGCTGTTGCCGGTGGCAGTGCTGCCGATTCCGACGCGCCTCGGGAAGGCCGATTGGTCGGTCGTGGCGCTGCTGATCGCACTGCTCGGCACCGCGGGCTGGTCGCTGTACGCGTCGAACACGACCGCGATCACGACCGGCACCAAGATCCGCTCGTCGGGCATCGTCGACGAGCGCATCTACTACGTGCTCAACACCGGCAAAGACCACCCGATCCGGGCCGAGGACTATCTCGACTATCCGCGGATGCGGGCCATGGTCAACGACATCGCCGCCAACCCCAAGGGCGGCCTGCTGCTGAACTCGCCCGCGTTCACGTTCTGGTACCTCGACCCGCCGCCGGAGCCGATCCCCGATGGGGGCTCCGGGCACACGGTCTACTTCCTGAACCTGGGCATGACGAGCATGAACGTGCCGCTCGACGTGCGCGTGATCGACCCGATGGGCCTGGCCTACCCGCTTGCCGCACACTCGGACCGGCTGGCGGACGGCCGCATCGGCCACGACAAGAGCCTGCTGCCCGACTGGGTGGTGGCCGACTCGGGAATGGTCGACATCCACCCGTGGATGCCTTGGTACATGGATGAACAATGGGTCACCCAGGCGCGCACGGCGATGTCGTGCCCGCAGACCCAGGCGCTGATGGTCTCCGTCCGCGACCCGCTGACCTTCGCCCGGTTCAAGCACAACTTCCGCAACGCCCTGGCGTTCTCGAAGTACCGAATCGATCGGATCCCCAAGTACGAGATCCAGCGTTGTGGTCTCATCGACCCGTTCCCCGAACCCCCGCGCTGAATCGGCCCGGTCGGTCGGTATAAGTACCCCTAGACCTATGACTTACACCGGCTGGCCAGCGCTTATTTAGTGGCGTTCGCCGCTAAATCACTTTTCGGTAACGCCAAGCTATCGATGTAGCGATATGGTCACTGGAGGAACGGCCCGTCGGCGCACTGGTGTGCCGGTAATCAGTCGGCGGTCATTGCAACCGCGGTTCCGCGCGAACCGCATGAGGAAAGGCCCATAACAGAATGCGTGGCGGACGTCTCAGAGCCCGGGGAGCCGGCTGGCTCAAACGATCGGTGCTTCTCTCCCTGGCTGTAGTGCTGCCGATCGGTGCGGCGGTGGCCGGTCCCGCCGGCACCGCGACGGCGGCCTTCGATCCCACAGGTTTCGACTTCTGGGTCGACTCGGAGATGGGCCCGATCAAGTCGCGGATCTTCCGCGCGGCCGATGGCAACACCAATCGGGTCGTGTACGCGCTCGACGGTATGCGTGCGGGCGACGACCTCAGCGGCTGGGAGAAAGACACCAATGTCGCCCGCGCCCTGATGAACGCCAACATCAACGTCGTGATGCCGGTCGGTGGCCAGTCCAGCTTCTATGCCGACTGGAACGCACCGAGCAGCTACTTCGGTCTCGATGCCGGTTCGGGTGGTAGCTCCACCGGTTCGGCCGCGACCGGATCGTCGATGACCGGTTCATCGGTAGCGCCCACCCAGGTGGCAGGCAAGAAGAACACCTACAAGTGGGAAACCTTCCTCACGAGCCACCTGCGCAACGCGCTGTCGGCGCGACTGGGCTTCAATCCCAACAACAACGGCGTGTTCGGTCTGTCGATGGGTGGCTCCGCCGCCCTGACGCTGGCCGCCTACCACCCCGACCAGTTCAGCTTCGCGGGCTCGTTCTCCGGGTACCTGAACATCTCGGCGCCCGGTATGCGTGAAGCCATGCGTGTCGCGATGATCTCGGCCGGTGCCTTCAACATCGACGCGATGGCGCCGCCGTGGGGCCAGCAGTGGTTCCACATGGACCCGTTCGTCTTCGCCCCGCGCCTGGTCGGCAACGGCACCCGCATCTGGGTCTCCGCGGCCAGCGGTATCCCCGGCGCGGGCGATGTGTCCAACCCGATGGAGATCGTCCAGGGCGTTCCGCTCGAGCTGCTCGCGATGGTGAACAGCCGCGCGTTCCAGGTCCGCATGGCCACCCTCGGCGGCGGCAACGCCCACTTCGACTTCCCGATCACCGGCGTGCACAACTGGCGCAACTGGGAGACCGAAGTCAACCGCATGATCCCGGACCTTTCCGCGAACATCGGCTAGTCGAACCCGCAAGACCCGAAGCCGCCCGGTGCCTCGTCGCACCGGGCGGTTTCCTCGTTTTCGTCACGATCCGAGCGACACGCGGTGACGAATCATGTTCGACAGATCACCGGGAGTTGTGCTCCGGGTCACTTTCCAGCAACATGTAGACCATTCGTCACCGATTAATACACAGAGAGCATGCGTCGAGGTCGAATCGTCCGTTTTGCCCTGGATCGATTCCCATCGACGTCCGATGAGGGATCCGACTGCGTAGCTCGGGATTTGCGCGTTCGGTCTGCGAGAAAGGTCTAGTCGAATGCGAACACTGCGCCGCAAGCGTGGGCCCGTGAAGGCCGCAGCCCCTGGTTCGTGGGCTCGGCGCTGGGCCGCGGGCGTATCCATGGCTCTGCTCGTTCCGATCGCGACGGCCGTTACCGGGGGAATCGCCCCCGCCTCGGCCGGATTCAACGGCAATGCCTTCGATTTCTGGGTCGATTCCGGAATGGGTCCGATCAAATCGCGCGTGCTGCGCGCGGCCGACGGCAACACCAACCGCGTCGTCTACGTCCTCGACGGCATGCGCGCACCGGAGAATCTCAACGGCTGGGAGATCGAAACCGATATCCCGAATGCGCTGGCCGCGGCGAATATCAATGTCGTGATGCCCGTCGGCGGTATGTCCAGCTTCTACGCCGACTGGAACGCGCCGAGTGATTTCTTCGGCATTCCCGCCAACGGCGCGCCTGCCTCGGGTTCGGGCGCGGGCAACGCGCTGGCCGGCGGACCCGGCAAGAGCTACCGCTACCAGTGGGAATCGTTCCTCACCGGCGACCTGCGCAACGCCCTCGCCGACCGCCTCGGCTTCAACCGGTACCGCAACGGTGTGTTCGGTCTGTCGATGGGTGGCTCGGCCGCGCTGACGTTGGCCGCCTACCACCCGGACCAATTCTCCTTCGCCGGTGCGTATTCCGGTTACCTGAACATCTCGGCCCCCGGCATGCGCGAGGCGATTCGCATCGCGATGCTCGACGCGGGCGGTTACAACGTGGATGCCATGGCACCGCCGTGGGGTCCACAGTGGCTGCGGATGGATCCGTTCGTGTTCGCCCCCAACCTGGTGGGCAACAACACCCGGCTGTGGATAGCGGCGGGCTCAGGCTTGCCGACCAGTACCGACGGCCCGAGCATGGGCACCGTCAACGGGATGGCGCTGGAAGCCTTGGCGCTGGCCAACACTCGGGCTTTCGAAGTCAGGATGGCGACGCTCGGCGCCCGTAACGTCACCTACTCTTTCCCGGCCTTCGGCATCCACGCCTGGAACAACTGGAATGACGAAGCTCTGCGGATGATCCCGGATTTGTCCGCCAACATCGGGTGAACATCACGGAACCGGCACCGCGACATCGGCGGTGCCGGTTCTGTCTGTCCGGACCACTACAGCGACTGAACAATACGTTCATATGACCACCACGCCACGCAAATAACTCGACAACCACGGGTTTTCGGCCGCCTCGGATCCGAAGGGCGAGACGGAACGCCGAAGGCGCAGTATCGCCCTTCGGATTCGAGGCCATCAGGGCCGAAAACCCCGCGGCGCCAGCCGCCAATATCCCTGCCCTTGCAGTTAATTCGCGCGTGGAATATCCTCCAGCGAGCGTAAGTGTGACCAGATCGTTGTTTCATCCGTCTGATCGACCGGGCTGTCGGGGCCGTGTCGGCGGCGGCCAGCGTGTCTGGCATGCCATAACAGCAGAAAGAGAGCGGAATTCACATGCGTTTCGGCAAGGCCGTCGCGCCGGCATCTCGTAGTTGGCGTAATCGAATTCTAGCTGTCGGCGCTGCAGCCCTTGTGCTGCCGATCGCCGCGGGAGCGGCCCCGACCGCGCTCGCCGCACCGGTGTCGGCACCCGCGCTGCGCGCACCGGCCGGTGGCTACGAAGAACTGATGGTGCCCTCGAAGATGGGCCCCGTGAAGGTCCAGGTGCAGTGGGCGCGCAACGGCGGCAACGCCGCGCTCTACCTGCTCGACGGCCTTCGCGCCCGTGACGACCGCAACGCCTGGTCGTTCGAGACCAACGCGATGCAGCAGTTCAGCAACGACAACGTCACCCTGGTGATGCCGGTCGGTGGCCAGTCCAGCTGGTACGCCGACTGGACCGCCGCCAGCAACACCAACGGCCAGAAGACCACCTACAAGTGGGAGACCTTCCTGACCGAAGAGCTCCCCACCTTCCTCGAGGGTTACGGCGTGTCCCGCAAGAACAACGCGGTGCTCGGCCTGTCGATGTCGGGTCCGGCCGCGCTGCGCCTGGCCGCGCTGAACCGCGATCAGTTCAAGCACGCGTCCTCGCTCTCGGGCCCGCTGAACTGGAGTGCCCCCGGCATGCGTGAGGCCATCCGCGTGATGATGCTCGACGCGGGCCGTTTCAACGTCGACGCCATGGCCGCTCCGTGGAGCTCGGCGTGGCTGCGGATGGACCCGATGGTGTTCGCGCCCGAGCTGCGCGGCCTGCCGATGTTCATCTCCTCGGCCAACGGCCTGCCCGCCCAGCACGACAAGCCCGCCGGTCTCGGCGGTGCCTACAACACCGCCAACGCGATGGGCATCGAGGCTATCTCGTTCGTGAGCACCCTGGCGTTCCAGCGTCGCCTCAACACCCTCGGCATCAACGCCGTCTACGACGTCGGTGCCTCCGGTACCCACTCGTGGAAGTACTGGGAAGACGAGCTGTGGAAGGCCCGTCCGCACATCCTGAATGCACTGGGCGCCTAGCAGTTTCCGCCCAGCAACATCCTGAAGACCGGCTCACCCCCAGGGTGGGCCGGTCTTTTTGCTGTATCTATCCCTCGCGTGTCCTCCCCAGTTATCGCCGCTGACTGCGGTACAACCGACGGTGAGGCTGTGTCCCAATTCCGGGATGAGGAAGGTCGCGTGTGATGAAACATCGTGTCTCGGTACATAGTGTCTCAGCGCCGATGCGGCGGATCCTCGGCATCGCGGCCATGTCGGCGGCGTTGTTCGCGCCTGCTGTGGCCGTTCCCGCGCAGGCCCAGCCGGTGGTGTCCGGGGTGCAGCGGGTGGACTGGCTCTCGGATCGGCGAGTGGCGCTGTGGGTGTACTCGGCCGCCATGAAGACCCCGATCCAGGTGCAGATGCTGTTGGCGCGGGACTGGAATGCGCGTCCCGACGCCAAATTCCCGATGATGCTCATGCTCGACGGTCTGCGCGCGCAGGACGACGAGAACGGCTGGACCAAGGATGCCGACGCCGAGGGCTTCTACGCCGACAAGAACGTCAATGTCGTGCTGCCGGTCGGCGGCCAGTCGAGCTGGTATTCGGACTGGCTCGCGCCCGACAACGGCTTCACCTACAAGTGGGAGACCTTCCTGACCAAGGAACTCCCGCCGATCCTCGAACGTGATTGGCGAACCACGGATGTTCGTGGTGTGCAAGGACTTTCGATGGGCGGCACGGCGGCGATGAACCTGGCGGGGCGCAACCCCGGGCTGATGAGGTACGTGGCCTCGTACTCGGGCCTGCTCACCACGACGACGCTCGGCATGCCGCAGGCGATCACCTTCGCCAACAAGGACGCGGGCGGCTTCGATGCGGGCGCGATGTGGGGCCCGCCCGGCAGCCCCGAGTGGGACGCGCACGACCCCTATCAGCTGGCCGACAAGCTCAAAGGCGTCAGCATGTACGTCTCCAGCGGCAGCGGACTTGCGGGCTCGCACGATCAGCTCGGTGAAGTGCCGTTGATGAGCGAGAACTGGGCGGGCACCGGCCTGGAGATCCTCTCGCGGCTGTCGACCCAGAATTTCGTCGCCAAGCTCGAGAAGCTGGCGATTCCGGTGCAGGCGAATTACCGGCCAGCGGGCACCCACACGTGGCCGTACTGGGATTTCGAGATGCGGCAGTCGTGGTCACAGGCCGCGACGGCGCTCGGTACCGATCCCGGCGGCTCGACCTGCGCGCTGGGCGGGGCGATCGGCGGGGTCGCGCAAGCGGCGAACTGGCTGGGCAACTGCCTGACCGCCGAGTACCCGGCGGGTGCCGGAATGGTGCAGGACTTCCCGAACGGTCGAGTGTTCCACTCCGCCGCGGCGGGCACGCACGCGGTGGCGGGGCGCATCGGTGGCACCTACGCCGGTATCGGCGGCGCGTCCTCGCCGCTCGGCCTGCCCAACGGTGACGAGCGCGGCCTGCCCGACGGGCGCGGCCGCATGCAGACCTTCGAAGGCGGCTCGATCTACTGGACCCCGCAGACCGGCGCGCAGGTGATGCGCGGCGCGTTCCTCGAGGAGTGGGGCAAGCAGGGCTACGAGGGCGGTCCCGCCGGCTATCCGGTGGCCGCCGAGGCGCCGACACCCAGCCGTGCGGGCTCGGTGCAGGCCTTCGAGAACGGTCCGATGTTCTACAGCCCGGCCACCGGCGCACACCGGGTGCAGGGCTTCGTCCTGGACAAGTACAGCCAGCTCGGTTTCGAGAACAGCCCGCTCGGTTTCCCGGTCGCAGGGGAGGCGCCGCTGAAGGATCTCGGGCGCTACAGCCGGTTCGAGGGCGGCAATATCTATTGGAGCCCGCTGTCGGGCGCGTGGTCGGTGCGCAACGGCGCGCTCGCCGAAACCTGGGGGGCGCAGGGGTTCGAAAACGGCAGACTCGGGTATCCGGTGAGTGACGAGTTCGCCGTTCCCGGCGGAATCCAGCAGAACTTTCAGACCGGGTTCATCGTGGTGCGAGATGGCAAATCCGAAGTACACGGGGTGTGATCTCGGGCTGAGAACTCTCTGAGCTTCGCCGCTCGGTGCCCGGCACCGCCGATTGTCCGGCTAGCCTGGTCTGCGACCGCTTCCCTGACGAACGATCGAGGAAAGACATCTTCATGCATCGGATCTCTGGCAAGGTAGCCGGATCGGTCGCGGCCCTGGCTGCCGTCGCCCTGTTGTCCGCCTGTGGCGGCAACGACTCGACCGCGTCGCAGACGCCCACCCTGTCCACCAGCGTGGCCGCGAAGTCGACGACGACGACGCCGCCCGTGGTCATCGAGCCGCCGGCCGAGGCCCCGTCGAGCACCGCGCCGGAGACCAGTGCGTCCGCCGAGGAGCCGACACCGCTCCCGCAGACCAGCGCCGCCGCGCCCGCGACCGGCAAGGACAAGGCGTTCCTGGACGAACTGGCCAAGAACGGCATCACCCCGGGCGACCAGACGACCGCGGTGACCACCGCGACCTACATCTGCTCGACCAAGGGCACCGGCGCCAGTGACGCCGATGTCGCCACCTTCGTCGCCGCGATGGCGGGCACCGACCCGGCATTCGACGCGTCGAAGATGGATGTCAACAAGGCAGCACAGATCTACATCGCTGCCGCGAACTCCACCTACTGCTAGTGACGCCCCGATCGACGCGACGCTCCCGCGGGTTCTGGCCTGCGGGGTGCTTCACCGTGCTGGCGCTGCTCGTGCTGGCGATCATCGTCATCGTGCTGCTCTGGTACCTGCTTGCGGGCCGGTTGAAGGAGCCGGGGCCGACGCCGCCCGGCCCGCCGCCGCCGACCTCGCAGTCGGCGGATTGCCCCGATGTGATGCTGCTCTCGATCCCGGGTACCTGGGAGTCGTCGAGCGCCGACGATCCGTACAACCCGCAGGCGAACCCGATCTCGTTGATGCTCAGCGTTTCCGGACCCCTGCGCGCGCAGTTCCCGGACAACCGGCTCGAGGTGTACACGGTTCCGTACGTGGCGCAGTTCTCGAACCCGATCGCGTTCCCGCCCGACGGCCAGGCTTCCTACAACAACAGCCGCACCGAGGGCACCGCGCGCGCCACCGACGTGCTGGCTCAGCGCCACAAGGAATGCCCGTTGACGAACTTCGTCATCGCGGGCTTCTCCCAGGGCGCGGTGATCGCCGGTGACGTCGCCGCGCAGATCGGCGCGGGCAACGGCCCGATCCCGGAAGCCAATGTGCTCGGCGTGACGGTGATCGCCGACGGCCGTCGCACCGCGACCGGTCCCGGTCAGCCCACCGAGATCGGCGACCCGCCGCCGGCGGGCGAGGGCGCCGAGGTGGCGCTCAAGGGCGTCAATGTCCCCGGCATCAGCATGACCGGTCCCCGCCCCGGCGGTTTCGGCACGCTGGCGCCCAAGGTGAACTCCGTCTGCGCACCCGGCGACATGATCTGTGACGCACCACGCCAGGCACTCAATCCGGCCAACGCGCTGGGCAGCCTCGCGGCGCTGATCCGCTCCGCGGGTAACCCGGTGCACGCGCTGTACGCCTCGAATCCGGTAGACGGCGACGGCACAACGGCGACCCAATGGACGGTCAACTGGGCTGCGGGGCTCATCGAGAACGCACCGCATCCGCCCCATTCTTGACGGAGTTGTCACAGTCACAGTGGGGGCGTGATTGCCATGGATCATGCCTCGCTGTGACATCCGCACGCCGGATCGCTCGCACGCTGTAAAGTGCGCTGGGAATTGCGCCCGAGTACACACCAGCCAGGAGCGAAGAGTTCATGACCGAAGCTGCCGCACCCGTCGGTGAATTGACCGCGCTGGGTACGCCGCTGCGTCCGTTCCGCTTCGGAGCGGCCGGAGAGGGCAACAAGCAGGAGGGTGGCGCGCGCAAGTTCGTTCAGACGGCGCAGGAAGCCGAAGAGATGGGTTACGACACCTTCTTCGTTCCTGATCACCTGGGCGATCAGATCGGCCCGATCGCCGCGCTGGGCGCACTCACCCAAGCCACCTCCAAGATCCGCCTCGGCACTTCGGTGCTGGCGAACGGTTTACGCCATCCGGTCGTGGTCGCCAAGGAATTGGCCACCCTCGACGTCCTGTCCAAGGGACGGCTCGAGGTCGGCGTCGGCGCGGGCTGGATCAAGGAAGAGTTCGACAACGCGGGCATCCCGTTCGAGCGTCCCGGCATCCGGCTGGAGAAGCTCGACGAGTCGCTGACCATCCTGGACACGCTGCTGCGCGGTCAGGAGTGCAATTTCGAGGGCAAGCACTACCAGGTGCGTGGCATCAAGGGCACTCCGCGCCCACGGCAGGGCCCGCGCCCGCCGTTGTGTACCGGTGGCGGCGGTCCGAAGATGCTGGCACTGGCGGCCAAGCACGCCGACATCGTCTCGGTCGTGCCGCAGACCACCAAGAACGGCAAGGGTCTGCTCTCGGGCATCACGCTCGAGAAGACGATCGAGAAGGTCAACATCGTCAAGGCCGCTGCCGGTGACCGGTTCGCCGACATCGAGCTGAACTGGGCCATCACCGCTATCGTCATCACCGACGACCGGGAGAAGACCGCCGAGATGGCGCTGCGCGCGATCGAACGCGGCCTGCATCCCGACCTCGAAGTCGACGTCGAACTGACCGTCGAGGAAATCCTGAGCTCGCCCTACATCGCGATCGGCACGTTCGAGGAAATCGCCGAACAGGTCAAGCGTGTGCGGCAACTCACTTCGATGTCGTATGTGGGCATCTTTCCCACCCAGATGGACGCATTCGCGCCTGTCATTCCGCTGCTGCGGGAGGACTGAGCGGGGGCTCTCTGTAACATGACTCTGGTTTGAGAACATCTAGCCGATAGCGGTCACCGCGCAGACCGCTCGAAAATCCGCAGGCTGTCGACGCACGTTCGTGTGAGTTCGACGGCCGGTGGCGATATAGCGAGTCGAGGCCGCAGAGCTTGTCATCGCGTCCTCGCAAGGAGAAGAAGGAATGGAAGAGACTTTCGACGACTACCTGGACGCAACCGGGAATATCAACATTCCCGAGGGTCGGACCCTGGTCGATCACGTCGAGAAGCACACCCGTAACGATGCGAATACGCTCGCGTACCGCTACATCGACTATTCGCGGGAACGCGACGGCGAGGTGCACGAGCTGACCTGGCAGGAGTTCGGAGTACGGCTGCGCGCGGTGGCCGCTCGCCTGCAACAGGTGACCAACCCGGGCGACCGGGTCGCGATCCTCGCGCCGCAAGGCCTGGATTACGTGATCTCCTTCTTCGCGGCGATCTACGCCGGCACCATCTCGGTGCCGCTGTTCGATCCCGACGAGCCGGGTCACACCGACCGCCTGCACGCCGTCCTCGGTGACTGCGAGCCGTCGGCGATCCTCACCGCGACCTCTTCGGCCGCCGGTGTGCGCCAGTTCTTCCGCTCGCTGCCCGCCGCGCAGCGTCCGCGCATCATCGCCGTCGATGCCATCCCGGACACCCTCGGTGACTCCTGGGTGCGCCCCGACACCGCGATCGACGACATCGCCTACCTGCAGTACACCTCGGGTTCCACCCGGGTACCCGCCGGTGTGGAGATCACCCACCGCGCGGTCGGCACCAACCTGCTGCAGATGATCAACTCGCTGAACATGAACGAGAACTCGCGTGGCGTCACCTGGCTCCCGCTGTTCCACGACATGGGCCTGCTCACGGTGATCCTGCCCGCGGTCGGCGGCAAGTTCATCACCATCATGTCGCCGAGTGCGTTCGTGCGTCGTCCCTCGCGCTGGATCAACGAGCTGGCCGCCGTTTCCGACGGTGCGGGCACCTTCGCGGCCGCGCCGAACTTCGCCTTCGAGCACGCCGCCGCGCGCGGTGTGCCCAAGGCGGGCGAGTCGCTCGACCTGTCGAATGTGATCGGCTTGATCAACGGGTCCGAGCCGGTGACGGTCTCCTCGATGAAGAAGTTCAACGAGGCGTTCGCGCCGTACGGTCTGCCCAAGACCGCGATCAAGCCCTGCTACGGCATGGCGGAGGCGACGCTGTTCGTCTCGGCTACCCGCGCCGAGGACGAGGCCAAGTACGTCTACGTCGATCGCAACGAGCTCAACGCGGGCCGCATGGTGCGCGTGGACCAGTCCGACGAGACCGCCATCGCGCAGGTGTCGTGTGGTTACGTCGGGCTGTCGCAGTGGGCCGTGATCGTCGATCCGGAATCGGCGGACACCGCGCAGGGTCGCGAGCTGCCCGACGGGCAGGTCGGCGAGATCTGGCTGCACGGCAACAACATGGGCATCGGTTACTGGGGTCGCCCCGCCGAGTCCACCAAGGCGTTCCGCAACAAGGTCACCGAGCCGGTCGAAGGCGGGCACGCCGAGGGCACCGGTCCCGATGCCGACTGGATGCGCACCGGCGACTTCGGCGTCTACTTCGAAGGTGAGCTCTACATCACCGGTCGCGTCAAGGACCTGGTGATCGTCGACGGGCGCAACCACTACCCGCAGGACCTGGAGTTCTCCGCGCAGGAGGCGTCCAAGTCGCTGCGTCCCGGTTTCGTCGCGGCCTTCGCGGTGCCTGCCAATCAGCTGCCCGCCGAGGTCTTCGCCGCCGACAGCCATTCCGGCCTGAAGTTCGACGTGGACGACGCGTCCGAGCAGCTGGTGGTCGTGGCCGAACGTGGTCCCGGCGCAGGTAAGGCCGACCCCGGCCCGATCGCCGACGCGGTGCGCGCCGCGGTGTCGCTGCGCCACGGCGTGACCGCTCGTGACATCCTGCTGGTGCCCGCGGGTTCCATCCCGCGTACCTCCAGCGGCAAGATCGCCCGGCGCGCCTGCAAGGCCGCCTACCTCGAGGGAACGCTGCGCGGTGGTTACACCCAGCAGGCTTTCCCCGATGCACCGGAAGAGTAATTCGGCACGTCCGAAAAGGAGGTGACGCCCGGTGTGCGATGCAGGCCGGGCGTCATTCCACGGCGCGCCCTGTACGCAGACAGGTAGCTTGAGGAATTGATGGCTAACAACGAGGGCACGCCCACCCCGAACCCTGACGTCCCTGCCGAGACGAACGATCTCTCGGTGGCCGAGCTGCGTGAATGGCTGCGCCGCTGGGTCGCCGATGCGACCGGGCAGTCTGTCGACGCGATCACCGTCGACCGGCCGATGGAGGAGTTCGGGCTCGCCTCGCGCGACGCTCTCGCCCTCGGTGGTGACATCGAGGACCTCACCGGTGTGGTGCTGACCCCGACGGTGGTCTACCAGCACCCGACGATCGCCTCGCTGGCCGAGGTCATCGTCAACGGTGAGCCGGAGCCGCCTGCCGAGGACTCCTCGGAGTACACGGCCGCGTTCGCGCCTTCCGAGGCGCATGATGTCGCGGTGGTCGGCCTGTCCACGCGTCTGCCGGGTGCGGGTACCACGCCCGAGTCGACCTGGGAGTTCATCATCGGGCGCGGTGACGCGATCCGTGAGCTGCCCGAAGGTCGCTGGGAAGAGTTCCTCACCGACCCCGCTGTCGCTGCTGCCGTTGCCGCGGGCAAGACTCGCGGTGGCTATCTCGATCAGGACGTTCTCAAGCAGTTCGATGCCGATTTCTTCGCGATGTCGCCCATCGAGGTAGAGCGCGTCGATCCCCAGCAGCGCCTGATGATGGAGCTCACCTGGGAGGCGCTGGAACACGCGCGGATTCCGGCGAGCGACCTGAAGGGCGCGCCGGTCGGCATGTTCATCGGTTCGTCGAGCAGCGATTTCCAGTTCATCGCGTCGCTCGCGTTGGGCAATACCGATTCGAACGTGCCCGCGACGGCTGAGGCCTACGCGATCATGGGCAGCTCCAACGGCATCATCGCCAACCGCGTTTCCTACTTCTACGATTTCCGTGGCCCGTCGGTCACGGTGGATACCGCGTGCTCGTCCACGCTGGTCGCGGTGCATCAGGCGGTACGCGCGTTGCGCGACGGCGATGCCGATGTGGCGTTGGCCGGTGGTGTGAACGCGCTCCTGATGCCGATGACGACGCTCGGTTTCGCACCGGGCACGTCCGAGGACGGGCGCATCAAGGCGTTCTCCAAGGACGCCGACGGCATGGTCCGTTCTGAGGGCGGCGGTCTCGTCGTCCTCAAGCGTCTCGCCGATGCCGAGCGCGACGGCGACCACATCTACGGCGTCATCAAGGGCACGGCGGTCAACAGCGACGGCCGCTCCAACGGCTTGCTCGCGCCGAACCCGGACGCACAGGCCGATGTGTTGCGTCGCGCCTACCGTGACGCCGGCATCGTCCCGTCGACGGTCGACTACATCGAGGCTCACGGCACCGGTACCCCCATCGGCGACCCGATCGAGGCCGAAGCGCTCGCTCGCGTGATCGGTCGCGGCCGTGACAGCGACAAGCCCGCCCTGCTCGGCTCGGTCAAGACCAACTTCGGCCACCTCGAGTCCGGCGCGGGCGTGCCGGCTCTCGCCAAGGTGCTGATGTCGTTCCAGCACAATGTGATTCCGCCGAACATCAACTACGCGGGCCCGAGCCCGTACATCCCGTTCGAGCAGGCCAACCTCAAGGTCGTCGACGAGGCCACCGAGTACCCGCGCTACAGCGGCGTCGCGACCGTCGGCATCTCCGGCTTCGGTTTCGGTGGCACCAACGCGCACGTGGTGCTGCAGGAGTACGTGCCAACGGCCCCGGTCGTCGAGGACGTGACCGCTGAGCAGGTCGCCGCCGAGGAGGTCGTGGGCGAGGAGACCACCGATGTGGTCGCCGAGGCCATCGCGATCACCGAGGCCGCTGTCGAGCCGGTGGAGCCGGTCGTCGAATGGGACGGCGAGCGCGACGAGCCGTTGCCCGTGGTCCTTGCCGTCTCGGCCTACCTGCCCTCGCGTCGCAAGCGCGCCGCCACCGAGCTGGCCGACTGGCTCGAAGGCGCGGGCAAGGATGTGCCGCTGGCCGACGTCGCCCGCGCGCTGGCCAAGCGCAGCCACCAGCGTTCGCGCGGTGTGGTGGTGGCCAAGACCCGCGAAGAGGCCGTCGCCGGCCTGCGCGCCATCGCCGAGGGCAAGCCGGGCGCCGGGGTGTTCACCGCCGATTCGCCCGCGTCCAACGGGCCGATCTGGGTGTTCTCCGGTTTCGGCTCGCAGCACCGCAAGATGGCCAAGCAGCTCTACGGCGAGAACTCGATCTTCCGCAAGACGGTCGACGAGGTCGACGAGCTGGTGCAGGACGAGGCCGGTTACTCGATCCGCGAGATGTTCCTCGACGACGAGCAGGACTACGACGTCGGCACCTGCCAGGTCGGCATCTTCACCATCCAGCTCGGCCTCGCCGCGTTGTTGCGTGCCCACGGCGCGGAACCGGCCGCGGTGGTCGGTCATTCGATGGGTGAGGTGGCAGGCTCCTACATCGCCGGTGGTCTGTCGATCGAAGACGCGGTGCGCGTGATCTGCGCCCGTTCGCGCCTGATGGGTGAGGGCGAGCAGATGCTCACCGACGACGAAGTGCGCAATATGGCGCTGGTCGAACTCAGCGCCCACGATGTGGCGCTGCTGCTGCCGAAGTACCCCGACGTGGAGTGCGCGGTGTACGCCGCGCCGACCAACACCGTCATCGGTGGGCCCCGCGAGCAGGTGGAGCAGATCGTCGCCGAGGTCGAGGCGATGGGCAAGTTCGCCCGCATCCTGCCGACCCGCGGCGCCGGACACACCTCCCAGATGGACCCGCTGCTCGGCGAACTCGCCGCCGAACTGGCAGGCATCGAGCCGACCTCGCTGAAGACCGGCCTGTACTCCACCGTGCACGAGGGCCTGTACTTCAAGCCCGGTTCCGACCCGATCCACGACGAGCCCTACTGGGTGAAGAACCTGCGCCACAGCGTGTGGTTCACCAACGCGGTGAAGGCCGCCGTCGACTCCGGGCACACCACGTTCCTCGAGCTGGCGCCCAATTCCGTTGCGCTGATGCAGGTTCTGGGCACCACCTTCGCGGCGGGCGTGCACGACGCGCAGCTCATCCCGACGCTCAAGCGCAAGGAAGACGAGTCCGCCGGTGTGATCGGCGCGCTCGCGCAGCTCTACGTCCACGGCCACGCCGTGAACCTGAGTTCGCTGCTGCCCGAAGGTGATTACGCCGACGTGCCGCGAACCGCGTTCGTGCGCAAGCCGTACTGGCCCAAGGTCTCGATGTCCTCGGGCGGCGGCAACACCCGGGTGCCCGGTGCGCACGTCGCCATGCCGGACGGCCGTCACGCCTGGGAGATCCAGGCATCCTCGGTGAGCGACCTGGCCGCGCTGGTGCAAGCGGCTGCCGCACAGGTACTTTCCGATGCCGCGGTCTCGGTCTCACATCCGCACGCCGCACTGCCCACCGCGGGCACGCTGACCACCACGTTGACTCCGCACCTCGGTGGCGCGTCGGTCCAGGTGCACGCCAAGTCGGCGGCCGGGTTCACCCTGCTGTTCGACGCGGTCGTCACCTCCGGCGCCGCTCTCCCCGAACCCGTTGCCGCTGTGGCGGTTCCGGCCGAGGAAGCCGCACCGACCGCTGCCGAGATCGCCATCGCCACCGGCGACCGCTGGAGCCCCGACAGTGGCGAGACCATCGAGCAGCGGCTGTGCGTCATCGTCGCCGAATCCATGGGCTACGCCGTCGAGGATCTCCCGATGGAGATCCCGCTGATGGAACTCGGCCTCGATTCGCTGATGGCGATGCGCATCAAGAACCGCGTCGAATACGAATTCGACATCCCGCAGCTGCAGATCTCGGCCGTGCGCGACGCCAGCCTCAACGAGGTGTCGAAGGTGCTGCGCTACGCGATCGAGCATCGCGACGAGGTCGCGGCGATGGCGGAGAAGCAGGCTGCCGCCAAGGCCGCCGGTGAAGATGTCGAGCTGGGTGTCGACGCCAACTTCGTCGAGGCTGCTCGGGCCGCGATCGCCGCGGGTGAGGATCCGCTGGCGGTGGCGAAGAAGGCCGGTGCCTCGGAAGCCGCTGCTATCGAACCGGTTTCGGAAGCCGCCGCTGACGTCACCGCTGAGGCAGGTGGTGTCGCTGAAGCGGTCGCGGAGCAGGCTCCCGCCGAATCGGCCATCGTCGACATCGACTACTTCGCCGACGCGAGCGCAGACGAGGACAACGTTCCTCCACGTGACGCCGCCGAGCGGCTCGCCTACGCCACGTGGGCAGTTGTCACCGGCACCTCGCCCGGTGGCGTCTACAACACCCTGCCGATCCTCGAAGAAGAGGTCGCCGAGAAGATGGCGGCCCGTCTCACCGAGCGGGTCAAGGCAGAGGTCACCGTCGACGATGTGCTCGATTGCGAGTCGATCGAGCAGCTCGCCGAGATCGTGCGCAATCTGCAGGACAGTGGCGCCGATGTCGACGGCTTCGTGCGCCCGCTGCGTGCGCGTACCGAGGGCTCGGACGCCGTGCCGGTCTTCGTGTTCCATCCGTCGGGTGGCAATACCCTCGTCTACGAGCCGCTGTTGAAGCGTCTCGCCTCGGACACCCCGATGTACGGATTCGAGCGGGTCGAGGGCGATATCGAAGAACGCGCCCGCCAGTACCTGCCGGAACTGCGCAAGCTGCAGGGCAACGGCCCGTACGTGCTGTACGGCTGGTCGCTCGGTGCGGTGCTGTCGCTGCAGGTCGCTCAGCTCCTTCGCGAAGAAGGTGCAGATGTGCGCGTCGTCGGTCTGATCGACCTGGCGCTCCCGGTCAAGGGTGAGGACAACAGCCCCGAGGAGCGGGTTCGCCGCATCCAGCGCTACCAGCAGTTCGCCAAGACCACCTACGGCGTCGAGGGCGAATTGCCCGACGAGCAGCTGCAGGAACTCGCCCAGGCCAACGACGAGGAGCAGTACGACATCGTCGCCAGCCTGGTGAAGCTGACCGGCGCGAAGATCCCCGGCGGTGTGCTCGAACACCAGCGCACCTCGTGGATCGAGAGCCGCCATCTCGCCAAGGCGAAGCCGACCCAGTACGACGGTGACGCCGTGCTCTACCTGGCCGATCGCTACCACGATGGCATGATCCAGCTCGAGCCGCGCTTCGCGGACCGCAAGCCCAACGGTGGCTGGGATGAGTACATCCCGAACCTGGAGGTCATCCACATTCCGGGCGACCACCTACAGATTGTCGACGAACCGCGGATCGGCCAGATCGGTGCCGACCTCGCCGCCAAGCTGGCCGCGATTTCCGCAAAGGGAGAGTAAGTAAGTGAGCACGACCGCCGAAAAGCTTGCCGATCTGCACGAGCGGCTCGAGCTCGCCAAAGAGCCCGCGGGCGCGAAGGGCATCGCGAAGCGGGCGCACAAGGGCATTCCCAGCGCCCGCGACCGGATCAACCAGCTGCTCGATCCCGGCACCTTCGTCGAGATCGGCGCGCTGGTGCGTAAGCCCGGCGACGCGACCGCTCTCTACGGTGACGGTGTCGTCGTGGGCCACGGCAAGGTCGAGGGCCGCCCGGTGGCGGTGTTCTCCCATGATCAGACCGTCTACGGCGGTTCGGTCGGTGAGGCGTTCGGTCGCAAGCTGTGCGGCTTGATGCAGTACGCCTCCAAGGTCGGCATTCCGCTGGTCGGCATCAACGATTCCGGTGGCGCGCGCGTGCAGGAGGCGATCAGCTCGCTGGCCTGGTACGCCTGGATGGCGACCAACCTCGAGCCGCTGTCCGGCATGGTGCCGCTGGTCTCGGTGATCCTCGGCAACTGCGCCGGTGGCGCGGTGTACGAGCCGATCTGCACCGATGTGGTGGTCGCGACCGAGTCCGCGCACATGTTCGTCACCGGCCCGAAGATCATCAAGGAGGTCACCGGCGAGGACGTGAGCCTCGAGGAGCTCGGCGGCGCGCGCACGCAGGCCCAGTACGGCAACATCCACCACGTCGCCAAGGACGAGGAGGCGGCCTTCACCTGGGTGCGCGAGTACCTGGGTTATATGCCGAGCAGCTGCCAGGAACTGCCGCCGGTGGTGAACCCTGGTCTCGAGCCGGAGATCACCGACTCCGACCGCGAGCTGAATACGTTCATGCCCGACTCCGACAACGCGGGCTACGACATGTACGACATCCTGCTGCGCATCTTCGACGACGGTGAGTTCAAGGAGATCAGCGCCGACACCGGCCAGAACATCATCACCGGTTACGCCCGCATCGACGGCCGCACCGTCGGCGTCGTCGCCAACCAGCCGATGTCGGCGGCCGGCGCGCTCGACGCCCGCGCCTCCGACAAAGCCTCGCACTTCGTGCGCCTGTGCGACGCCTTCGAGATCCCGCTGGTCTTCGTCGTCGACACCCCCGGCTTCCTCCCCGGCGTGGAGCAGGAAAAGGTCGGCGTCATCAAGCGCGGCGGCCGCTTCCTGTTCTCCTACGTCGAGGCCTCGGTCCCCAAGATCACCCTGGTGGTCCGCAAGTCCTACGGCGGCGGCTACGCGGTGATGGGCTCCAAGCAGCTCGGCGCCGACATCAACCTCGCCTGGCCGACGGCCCGCATCGCGGTCATGGGCGCCGAGGGCGCCGTCAGCCTCCTCGGCGCGGCCCAGATCGCCGCCGCCCCCGAAGAGCAGCGCGCCGCCATCCGCCAGAACCTGATCGATTTCTACAACGCCAACGTCGCCACCCCGTGGGTGGCCGCCGAACGCGGCTTCATCGACGCCATCATCGAACCGGCCTCCACCCGCCTCGAACTGCGCCGAGCCCTGAAACTGCTCCAGGACAAGAAGATCCAGCGCAACCCGCGCAAGCACCACGTCCTGCCGCTGTAGATCGCACCCGAACGGGCCGCCACGGAAACTCTCCGAGGCGGCGCGTTCGTTCAGTCTGGATCAGATTTCCCGAGGTCGATCTCCACGGGAAAGGGAGCCGAGACATCGACCGCTCCTGTCAACATGTCGCCGGTCCGGTATGACCCGGTTGCCGGGTCGAGAATGTAGGTATAGATCAGCGGGACACCGTTGGCCGCCTGCTCGATCCGCCAGTTGAAGGCGATGCCCGCCTTCGCGTATTGGTCCACCTTGACGATGCGGTCGGTGGTCTCCGAACCGGGCGAGACGACCTCGACGACCAACAGCACGTGTTCTGGCCGGGTCGGCGTGAGGTCGATCGTGTCAGCGCGATAGACAACGACATCGGGTCGCCGATTGGTGAGCGGAACATCTTGGAGTCGGACGTCGAAGTCGGTGTCGGCATTCCAGTCCGGTCCGACCGCTGCGTCCAGCGCGTTGGCCAGGATCCGAGCCAACCGGTTGCGCCGCTTGGACGCACTGGGGCTCACAACGACCATCCCGTCCACGATCTCGATGCCCGCGCACTGCTCCTCGGACTAGGTGTCGTACTCCGCAGCCGTGATCTGCTCGTGCATCCACGCGGGGGCGATGGCAGTCATGGCGCTCCTTCCGGACATCTTCGAGCGGTCGACGAACCCGCTGGACAAAGACTAATCGTGTGACTTGAAAGCTCGAAGGAGTACGCGAGTTCAGCGGGTGTCTAGTTGACCCGTTACCGCCGACAGGTCGGGTGTGCGTTGTACCCGGCGCCCGGGTGCGGTGCGTGCGGTTGATTCTGGGCGTGTGGCGCATAAGCGGGTGCGCCGTATCCGGGAGCTCCCTGCGGCCACTGGCGATGGGCTTGCGGCGACCCGTACGGAGCGGGTGCAACCTGCTGCCATTGGCCCTGCGCCTGTGGCAGCCCCTGCGGGGCGGGCATCGGCGCACCGGCGGGCGGGAAACCCTGCGGCGCGGTCGCGGCGCGGCGAGCCCGCCGCGACCGGAGATTGCTCCGCAGCCAGAACGCGGAGCCGATGCTCATCACGGCGCCGCCGCCGATCAGCATCCACCCGGTGCGCTTGTTCTGGGCTTCTTGCTCGGCGGCATCACGCTCCACCGACGAGCCCTTACTGGTCGTCACGCAGGTCTGGCCCGCCGACATGGCCTTGCCGTCGCAGTCGGCACCACTGTTGAGCGTGACGATTCCGCCGAAGACGAGAACGGCACCGAACGCTACGCCCAGCACCGAGTAAAGAAGGTCTAATGCTCACTGACGATCCACGCGCGACCTGAACGCAATTGTTACTGGGCGGTATTTCTTTCAAAGAATGGCAACACACCGATTAGCCGGTGATCCAGACCACATCTGGTTCTGATGCGTTGGTCACACTCTGCTCTGGACCAACAGGGGAAATGCGAGCTAGTTGAACGAAACACCTGCTCGATGTGCGGCAGACAACGCCGATAACAAGTTGGCAACGGCGCGTTTGGTCCAGTTGTCGGATTGGCACCGTATCCTTATTAGAGGCCCGGACCATTCCGGGCCTGGATACGCCGAGGCCCTGCCAGAGGTGGCTCCAGCAGGGCTCGCGTGACGTCTTGGTAGGACTCCCGCAGTCTAGCTACATACGCCCGATCGCGTGCGACCTCGGGCGTATGTCGGCTGCCCGCTGGCAGACTTCGTCGATCCTCCGATTAGCAGGAGGTCTGAATGACCAGTCCCGACGAAAGCAATATCGACCACTCCCATGCTGGCGAGATGATTGTCTACCGGACCGAGGATGGCCACACCGAGGTGCAGCTACGCCCGGTAGAGGGCACGGTGTGGCTCACCCAAGCCCAGATGGCCGAGCTTTACGACACATCGATCCCGAACGTCAATCAGGTGATCAGGCGGATCCTTGACGACGGCGAAGTCACCGAGGCAACTATTAACTCTGAGTTAATGGTTCGACAGGAGGGCGGGCGGCAGGTGCGCCGCGAGGTCAAGCACTACAACCTCGACATGGTCCTGGCCGTTGGCTACCGCGTCACCACACCCCGCGCTGTTCAGTTTCGGCAGTGGGCGTCTACGGTCCTTCACGAGTACTTGATCAAGGGCTTCGCGATGAACGACGCCCGACTCAAGGACCCGCAGGGTGTGGACTACTTCGACGAGCTGCTCAAGCGGATTCGCGAGATCCGCGCCTCGGAGCAGCGGTTCTACGCCAAGGTACGTGAGTTGTTCAAGGTCTCCAGCGTGGACTACGACGCCAACTCAGCCGTGGCCCGCAACTTCTTCGCCACGATCCAGAACAAGTTGCTGTTCGCGGTGACGGGGATGACCGCAGGCGAGGTAGTGGTTGCGCGCTGCAATGCCGAGAAGCCCGACATGGGGCTGACGAGCTACAAGGGTTCGGCTGTTCGCAAGGCCGATGTGTCGGTTGCGAAGAACTACCTGTCCAAGGACGAACTCGACGAACTCGAACGCCTGACGGTGATGTTCCTTGACTACGCCGAGGACCGTTCGCTGCGCCGTGAGCAGATCCGCATGGCGGACTGGGTGATCATGGCGGACAAGTTCATCGACTTCAACGAACGCGAGGTCCTCCGCCACGCTGGGCGGATCTCCCACGACGAAACGCTGCGCATCTCGGCCGAGCGGTACGCGAAGTTCGACAGTGCGCGCCGCCAGCTCCAGGAACACGCTGACGATCTCGCCGAGCTGGAGGCCATTCAGTCCGAGATCGAGGAGCGGAAGCGGCCGTAGATCTAGGCTGACCACCGTGCCCCGGTCCGTCCCCATTGGACCGGGGCACGTTCGTCCCCTGACTCAGGCCCCGCGTCACGGGAAGCGTGGTTCGCGTCCGCTCCGGTTCGCCCCGGAGGCCAGGGCAGTGCCCCGGCTCGACTCCCCCCGGGCGGGCTGGGGCACACCTACTCTCGGATGTCGTCGAGGGTGCTGACGATCAGCTGACGCGCGTCGCGCCCGTACACCGCCTCGTCGACGGCGGTGGGGTCGTAGGCGTTCCAGCGGCCGCGCTTGCCGATCGGGGTGGGCCATTCGTCGCGGACCATCCATTGACGCTGCACGGTCGACAGCGTGCGGCCGTACTTCGCGGCGATCTCTGGTGCGGTGATATCGGCAGGATCTGGCATGTTCCGTGGCTTGCGAGCTACTTCACGTATTCCCCCAAGAACTTTGGTCAGTCGAGACACGGTACCGCGTGCCCGTGGCGAGTAGTCGACGGAACCCCGGAGCGAAATGTCCGGGGACGGTTCGGGTTCGCCTCCCCGATCGGAGCACCCAGGGGTGCCGGTGTCGTAACCATCCCTGCCCGCTTCCCCGCACCGAACCCCGATTTGCGTCGTCGGCCAACACCATTGGCCCCACGCCTGTTTCGGCGTGTGGCGATGTTGGACCTGGGCGAAGGTGTGCACTCCCGAACCGGCCAGGTGCGTACGTGCGAGGCGTACGACGAAGGTGCTCGCAGGAGGCTGGGTGTCAGGGTTTTCTGTCCCTCGGTCGGGCTCTCCGATAACGACCGACAGGAGCGGCCGCAGCCCAGGGCACGACACAGGTAGCCCGCCGTCAGGGCGCGGACAGACCCCTGGAACGACGAAAGCCCGGCATCAAGAGGCGCCGAGCCGTTGCATGTAGGATTTCATCCCACGGTGCGAACAGCTACTGACTGTTTCGTACCTAGGCCGTTCGGTGAGTTGGCGCTCGCCGGGCGGCCGTTCTTGTTCGTGTGACGCTACACACTCCGGCGCGCACTAGCAACTGTCGAGTTCCCGCTCTGGCCAGGGGATTCCACAAGACCAGTCGTCATGGCGACTTCCTCGCTGACTTGTCGTGGCGACTCGCTTCGGCCCGAGCTCGACGGAGGATTCCCATCCCATAGGAGGATGAGTAGTGGGGATTTCGATTATTGTCCAGAACCAGATGCATCACCGAGTCGACATCTACTCCGGCCAGGTGGCGTCCAAGTTATCGGAGATGGCGCTCGCTGCGCCGAAGGGATCCATGCTCGGGGAGATACACGCTTACGCCGACACGATGTTCAACTCTTTCCAGTTGAATTTGTTTCTAGCGGAACTGTCGAATATGACCGCCGAGGACGACTCCGAGCAAGAGGTCTTCGATACGTTGAGCAGGGCTGCCGAGGAAGCAATTCGGTGTAATGGGTATCTATGGTTCAGTGGTGACTGACCGGCGCAAGATCGAATAATTTCGCAGGTCATCGGCATGATGGGGTATCGAGGCGGCTATAGCGCGGGCCGCCACCGGATATGCGGTGACGGCCCGGCGCACTATGTCGAGAGATTAAGCGACAGAGGCGGATTCGATGATGACGTCGTCGACGGGGACGTCCTGGTGGGGGCCGGCGCTGCCGGTGGTGACGGCGGCGATCTTGTCGACTACCTCGAAGCCGTCGGTGACCTTGCCGAAGACGGCGTAGCCCCAGCCCTGACCCTGGGGGGCGGAGTGGTTGAGGAAGGCGTTGTCGGAGATGTTGATGAAGAACTGCGCGGTGGCCGAGTGGGGGTCGTTGGTACGAGCCATCGCGACGGTGTACTTGTCGTTCTTCAGGCCGTTGGTGGCCTCGTTCTGGATCGGCGCCTGAGTCGGCTTCTGCTTCAGGCCGGGCTCGAAGCCGCCGCCCTGCACCATGAAACCGGGGATGACGCGATGGAACACGGTGCCGGCGTAATGGCCCGAGTTCACGTAGTTCACGAAGTTGGCGACCGTGTTCGGCGCGGCCTGGTCGTCCAACTCGAGCACGATCGGTCCGTAATTGGTTTCGAGATTCACCTTGGTCATGGAGTCGAGTCTAGGGAAGTCCACTACTAAGGCGTGCGACCCCTCACAAGTACCGAGGGACAGATAGCATGTCGAACCGTGCCAGACGCCGCTACAGCCGTTCTTACCAAGCCTCCTGCCGAACCGGTGGCCTCCGCGAAGGACTTCCGGATCGCGCGATGGATCGCGATGGTCGCCGGGATTCTCGGTGCCCTGTTCGCGGTGGCCACGCCGTTTCTTCCGGTCACCCAGACGACCGCGCAACTGAACTGGCCGCAGAACGGCACGCTCGCGAACGTGGCCGCACCGCTGATGTCGCAGGTGCCGATCGACCTGAATGTGTCGATCCCGTGTTCGGCCGTGGCGACGCTGCCGGAACAGGGCGGCATGCTGCTGGCGACCGCGCCGCCGCAGGGCGATCGCGCGGCTCTGGAGGCGCTGTTCGTGCGCGTCTCCGATACGGCCGTCGACGTGGTGGATCGCAACGCGGTGGTCGCCTCGGCGGACCGGTCGGCGATGGACGGGTGCTCGGCGATCCGGATCAGTTCCGATCAGAACCGCACGAGTGCGGAGTTCGTGGGGCTGAGCAAGCAGGTCGAGCGGCCGGTCGCCGGTCAGCCGGGCGTGGTGGAAACCGTGCAGGTGCCCGTGCAGGGGCAGCTCGCCGGTGACCTGCGGCCCCAGATCGTCGGCGTGTTCACCGATCTCGAAGGCGCGGTGCCGCCGGGTCTCTCGCTGACCTCGACGATCGACACCCGCTTCTCGTCGAGCCCGTCGCTGATCAAGCTGGTGGCGATCATCGCGGCCGTGCTGTGCACCCTGCTGGCGCTCGGCGCGCTCGGTCGTCTCGACGGCAGTGACGGGCGTGGGCACCGCCGCTTCCTGCCGCGCAACTGGCTGAAGCCGACCTGGGCTGACGGCGCGGTGGTCGGCACGCTGCTGGTCTGGCATTTCGTCGGCGCCAACACCTCCGACGACGGCTACATCCTGTCGATGGTGCGCGTGGCCCCCGACGCGGGTTATATGGCCAACTACTTCCGCTGGTACGGCGTCCCCGAGGCACCGTTCGGCTGGTACTACTACGTCATCCAGGTGTTCGCGGAGATCTCCACGGCCAGCCCGTGGGTGCGCGTGCCCGCGCTGATCTGCGCGATCCTGTGCTGGATGGTGATCAGCCGCGAGGTGGTGCCCCGCCTCGGCAACGCCGTGAAGCGCTCTCAGGTGGCGCTGTGGACCGGTGGACTGGTGTTCCTGGCGTTCTGGCTGCCGTTCGACAACGGCCTGCGTTCGGAGCCGATCGTGGCCCTGGGCGCGCTGCTCACCTGGGTTTCCATCGAACGCGCCATCGCCACCGGCCGACTGCTGCCCGCCGGCATCGCGGTGCTGATCGCGGCGTTCACTCTCGCCGCCGCGCCCACCGGCCTGATGTGTATCGCCGCGCTGCTGGCCGGTATCCGGCCGCTGGTGCGGATCATCGTGCGCCGGCATCGCGAGTTCGGCACGCTCGCGCTGCTGGCTCCGATCGCGTCGGCGGGCGTGCTCGTGCTCACGGTCGTCTACGGCGACCAGACCTTCGCGGGCATCCAGGAAGCCAACCGGGTGCGTCAGGCCACCGGCCCGAACCTGGCCTGGTACGAGGACTACCTGCGCTACTACTACATGTTCGTCGAGACCGTCGACGGCTCGCTGGCTCGCCGTTTCGCCTTCCTGGTGATGCTGCTGTGCCTGTTCACGACGCTGCTGGTGCTGCTGCGCCGCCGTCAGGTACCGGGGATCGCGTCGGGTCCGACCTGGCGTCTGATGGGAATCGTCTTCGGCACGATCTTCTTCATGATGTTCAACCCCACCAAGTGGACCCACCACTTCGGCGCCTACGCGGGCATCGCGGGTGGGCTCGCGGCGGTGACCGCGGTGGCGGTGTCGCAGAGCGCGCTGCGGTCACGCAAGAATCGGGCGATCTTCCTGGCCGGATTGCTGTTCGTGCTCGCGCTGTCGTTCTCGGGCATCAATGGCTACTGGTACGTGTCCAGTTACGGGGTGCCGTGGTTCGACAGGACCATCTCGGTGAGCGGCATCAACTCCAACACCGTGATGCTGATCCTGTTCGGCGTGGCCTTGGCGCTGGTCGGCTGGTACGCGCTGCGCGAGGATTACGTGAAGCCGGTGCCTTCGGCGAAGACCGCGCGCGGCAGAAGGATTCGCAAGTTCGCCGCTATCCCGCTGACCATCGTGGTCGGTCTGATGGTGCTGTTCGAGGTCCTCTCGCTGGTCAAGGGCGCGACGCAGCAGTACCCCGGCTACTCGCTCGGCCGCTCCAACATCGACGCGCTGAGCAACAACTCGTGTGGCCTGGCCAACGACGTGCTGGTCGAACCCGACCCGAACGGCGGCAGGCTCGACCCGATCGTCGACCCGGCCCGTCCGTTCACCGACCCCAACGACCCGCTCGCCGGCACCGGCGCGGTCGGGTTCACCCCCAACGGCGTGCCCAGCGACCTGTCGGCCGACGCGGTCGAGGTGAAGCCGGGCACCGGTAACACCAGCAACCAGTCGGTGGGCGCGGCCTTCGCCGAAGGCGAGAGCGCGGGCACCGGCGGCGGCGAGGGCGCACGCGGCATCAACGGTTCGACCGTGGCGCTGCCGTTCGGCCTCGACCCGGCCCAGACCCCGCTTCTGGGCTCCTACCAGGAGGGCATGCAGCAGCCGGCCCACCTGGAATCGGCCTGGTACGGTCTGCCCGCCCGCTCGGACGACTCGCCGCTGGTCGTGATCAGCGCGGCCGGTCGCATCGCTTCCAAGGACGACTCGGGCTCCGACAAGTACGGCCAGGCGCTGTTCGTCGAATACGGCACCCGCAACCCCGACGGCAGTGTCACCACGCTCGGCGCCTACCAGCCGCGCGATATCGGCCCCGCCCCGTCGTGGCGCAACCTGCGGGTGCCGCTGGCCGACCTCCCGGCCGAGGTGAACGCGGTGCGCGTGATGGTCAACGACCCGATCCTGATCGGCGATCAGTGGCTGGCGTTCACCCCGCCTCGGGTGCCGAAGCTGCAGACTCTGGACACGTTCATCGGCCGTGACCAGCCGGTCCTGCTGGACTGGGCCGTCGGTCTGCAGTTCCCGTGCCAGCGTCCGTTCGCGCACAAGAACGGCGTGGCCGAGGTGGCGAACTACCGGATCCTGCCGGACCGTCCGCTGGCGATCTCGTCGACCGACACCTGGCAGGCGCAGGAGTTCGGTGGTCCGCTCGGCATGACGCAGATGTTGGCGAGCCGGGTCACCATCCCGACCTATCTGAAGGACGACTGGGCCCGCGACTGGGGCTCGCTGGAACGCTACGACCAGTACGCGCAGGCCACGCCCGCCGAGCTGGAGACCGGCACCGCGCCGCGCAACGGGCTGTGGAGCCCGGGCCCCCTGCGGGTCTTCTAGCCATGGAGGTCTTGTAGTTCTCGGCCGCCTCGATCTGGACTGACCGAAGGGTGCGACGAAGGAGTACCCGTAGGGAGGGAAGATCGAGGCCCACAGGGCCGAGAATTCGCGGCGCCAGCCGCCAAAGTTAAAGGCGCGGATCACATGATGTGGTCCGCGCCTTTGTGGTCGTATGAGGGACAGGAGTCAGACGTTGAGCATGCGACGGTTCAGGTCGCGGCGTAATACCTCTTGTGAAGGCAGTCTTTCCAGTACCCGCATTACGGCCGGTCGTAGTTCTTGCTTCTCGTCGTTGCTGAGCAACTCGACGAGATCTCGTAGATCCATGTCATCGAAGGCTCCTGTCATACCCACAAGGGTACGTGCTCAAACGTGCAGGCACAGGACCTTTACCATGTCATTTACAGGTGTTTCATCAAATCGAAACCCTAACGGGCACTGAAGGTTTCATGAGAGACCTGCGCCAGTGCCCGGTCACTGCCCTTACGCTGCCAGTGTCACTACGTAGTCCTACTGTGCCCGAATTGCCGGTTCTTTGGCTCGTCCTGTCTGATCGATCACAGTCACGCCGATCTTCGCGGGCGGTGCGGGCTGATACGGCGTGAACCGCTCCAGCGAGCCCCAGTCACGGCCGAGATCGTGGTCGAGATAGGTGGGCACAGTCTCGGCCTTCAACAGCAGATTTGTCCACCCGAGCGGGCCGCCGCCGATGTCGTCCTGCCACGCGTTGGACGCGTCCGAACCGACCCTGTCGGGCATGATCCGCCACTGTGGGGCCTCCGCGACGCCGTCGTGGTGCTCGAACGGACGCTGGCAGGGGAACGCGAGGCCGACGTGCCAGTCGAGCAGCACCGGGTCCGTCCGGCCGACCACCGAGTCCAGGGTGGCCAGTTTCGGCAGGCGCGGCGGTGTGACCGCGAGCCACTGCTTGCCGGTGATGTCGTTGTCGGCGGCGACCAGGCGCACCGCGTTCACGCCGACGGGCAGCTGATCGATCGGCACGCGCAGGTTGCGCCACGACGGGGCGGGCCCGATATCCATCGGCGCGACCGAGCCGGTGACCTCGACGGAACCGTCGGCGGCGCGGGTGCCGTATTCCAGGCGCAGATCCTGGCCGTAGTGAACCACGCCGTCGGTATCGACGTAGCGGATCCGCCCGGCCGCGGTGACCACGAGGGCCTGATAGGCGGGATCGTCGCGCATGCTGTCGCCGAGGTCGACGCGATACCACTGTGAGGTCAGCTTCGCCTGCTGCTGCACGCCGTCCTGGAAGGAGCCGAGGACCGGGGTGCGGGCGGGGTCGAGGCCGAAGGGCAGGGCGACGGTGCTGCCGTTGATGCCGGGTTCGGCGCTGGTGCCGCCGCCGGTGCCCGCGCCGGTGGTCTTGGTGGTCTTGTTGGCGGAATCGTTGTCGACCGAGTTGGCGCCGCCGACCACGGTTTCGTCGGCATCGGCGGTGAGGTCGTCGGCTACGCCGTCCGGGGTGAAGCCGGTGGATTCGGCGTTCAGCCCGTCGGCGGGGGCGCCGGTGTAGGGGGTGAGCAGTGAATCGGCGGTATTCGTTTCCACCAGAACGTCATTGGCGAGGCCGCACGTATTGCCCTGCAGCGAATTGATATTCGACTTCGCGATGGAATAGGCGGGGTACTGGGTGATGGCCCCCTTGGCCATCGACGCCACCTCGAACAGCACGAGCAGGGCCGCGGCGATGGTCAGCGGCATGGTCGCGAAGCGATCGAAACGGCCGGTATCGGAAGGGGTTCGGTAGGGGTCGCGCAGGTGGAAATACAGCGCGACGAGGAGGGCGAGGATGCTGAGTCCGAGGAACAGGGTCGACACGCCCTTGCCCGCCACCATCGGCGCCTTGTCCCAGAACGGCACGCCGTAGCTGGACACGTACCACCAACCGTTGGACCCGGTGAAGGTCATCGCGAGCAGGAACAGAACGGCCGCCGCGAACAGCGAGCGATTGCGGGGGGCGCGAATTCCGTTGGTACCCACAGCCACCGCCGCCAAGGCCGCCAGCGAGCCCGCGAGGCCCGCGTAGACGCCGAAGTGGTGGGTCCACTTGGTCGGCGTCCACATCATCAGCAGGAGTGCCGCGAAGACGATGCCGAGGATGCGCACCGAGGGGCCGCGTGAGGTGCCGCGAATGCGGCCCTTGCGCAGGACCTGCAGGATGCAGACGAGCAGGCACAGCAGCATCACCAGGACGCCGAAACGACGGGCCAGCGAGCCGTCGGGGGAGAGCATGAACAGCGAGTCCCAGCGGGTGCGTTCGTCGAACCAGGCGACGTTCGGGCCGACGAGGGTGCGGACTCGGGTGGCTTCCATGACGGTGGCCAGCGTCTGGTCGGCGAAGACGATGATGAGCACCAGTGTGCCCGCCGCGACGCCGGGGGCCAGGAGCGCGGCATAACGGAAGATCTTGGTGCCCAGTGAGAATCGCTCGGGCTTACGGCCGGCAGGCGCGGAACTCTGGTCGGCGGCGTCGACCGCATTGTCGGCGGCGATTCGGCGTGGTCGCAGACCTTGCGCGCGTTTGATGATGATCTGCATGACCGGGCGGGTGCCCGCGAGCAGCGCGGCGATGCAGATCAGGCCGGTCGGGCCTGCCGCCAGCGAGAACGCAGCCACGAGGACGGCCAGGGCGGCGGGCAGCAGTCGCGCGGTGGCGATGGCGCGTTCGATGAGGCACCAGGTGAGCAGGGCGCCCGCCGCGATCAGCGGTTCGGGGCGAAGGCCGTTGTCGTAGGGGAGCCAGAAGGCGAGGAACACCAGGCCCGCCGTCCACAGCGCCACCTTGTCGCGGCGCACGCGCGCACCGAGGCGGGGCAGCACTTCTCGGCTGATCACCGCCCAGCAGACCAGTCCGGCGGCGAGGGCGGGCAGGCGCATCCACGGGCTGGCGTCGGAGACCTTCGTCATCCAGGCGAGCAGTTCGTAGGACCAGCCGAACGGGGCCTCCGGCACGCCGAACCAGCGGTAGTAGTTCGCCATGTACCCCGACGGGCCCGACGCGCGCGCCATATTGAGGATGTAGCCGTCGTCGGAGGTGTTGGCGCCGATCACATGCCAGCCGAGCAGCGTCACGACCACCACCACGTCGGTGGGGGTGATCCGCCACCAGTGCCGGGGCAGGAAGCGTCGCGCGCGGCGGCCGTCGGCGGTGTCGAGCAGGTGCAGCGCGATCAACGCGAGCAGGGTGAAGACCCCGGCGCCGATCATCGCCACGAGTTTCAGCGTGGTCGGCGTCGAGGTGAAGCGGGAGTCGATATCGGCGTGCAGCCGGGCGCCGGTGAGGGCCGCCGCGTCGAGGTCGGTGTAGACGCCGACGATCTGCGGGCGCTTGTCGACGGTGACGGTGTTGCGGAACGGGGTGCCGTCCTGGCGCGCGGCGCCGACGAACTCGACGGTCGTCGCCTCGATGGTCGAGACGATGCTGATCCGCTCACACCCACCGATCTCGGCGATCGGCGCCGACAGCATCGGCACATCGCGCGCCTGCACGCCCACCACGCCGTCGCGCACGGTGACGCTCAGCCCGCGGTCGGCTTTGCCGGAGGCGACCGGAATCGTCGTCAACAGGGTGGTCGTGCTCGGGTTCTCCGCGCCGGGGCCGGGCAGCCCACTCAGCATGGTGCACGGCAGCTGCGCGTCGAGCCGCTGCGGCACATACGACACCAGCGGTGCCTCGACGCTGGTCGCGCCCGCCTGCGGCCAGTCCAGGCTCGCGCGGTCCTGGCGCACCGGCAACAGCGGTGTGAGCAGGGCAAGCACGAACCCGAGCAGCCCACAGACAAGGGCGATCAGGCGGTATCGGGTGAACGCTCGTTCAGATCGGTCCGGTCGCACGGGGACTGATGCTAGCCATCGAACCTGTGCGCGGGTCGGCGCCGCTCCTGATGAGCCCGGGCGCGACAGCGTTTTTCAGCCGCGCAGGGCCTAACCGGTACGGCGGTCGGCCCAGTCGAGCTGGGTTCGGGCCCAGTCGGGGATCTCGGTGTCGGGGCGCGGGAAGGCGGCGAATTCGGCGCGGAGGTCGTCGGCCGAGACCTCCGGCATCCAGTCCGCGACGGCGACGGTGGAGTAGTTGGTCTTGTATCGCGTGGGGCCCGCGATGAAGATCTCGGCGCTGAGCCAGGCCCCGGTCTCGGGGTCGTAGGACATGCGCTTGTGATCGGTCAGGTATTCGAGCACCTCGGTGGGCGGCATCAGGTTGGTGACCGTTCCATTGCGCTCTTTGATCTGTACCCCGGCGACGGTCTGCTCGCCGACCTGCAGCGACCACAGCAGTGCGAATTTCTGGCCGGGTGCGAGCAGGGCGATGGTGGCGTCGATGACGACCCGTTCGATCGCGGCGAGTGAGTCGAGCTGCTCGCGCGGTTCGGGTTCACGGCCGAGACGTTGCGTCCGTGTCAACAAAAGATCGATCCGCTCCGGTCGGTTGAGCGTCATAGCTATACCTCTGCATCCGTACCGATCAGCGCTACCAAAACCTGATTTCGGTCGGCCGAACTTCCAACATTTCGCAGCGTACTCGCCCCGCGACACCGACCGCGCGGTTTGTTGACACTGACCGGACATATTGTGGTCTATCGAGCTCCCGCACACCAGTAGCTATCGGGTGTCGATAGACACAGGGTCGACGCCGTCACACCACGGCGATCGGCTCACGCCGCCGATGCGCGCAGCGCGAACCAGCCATCGCGCGGGTCGGCGAAGCCGTGATAGACCAGGGGAATGCGCTGGTCGATCGCGAAATACCGATAGACGGCCTCCATCGCCTGGCGGACCGAATGCGCCTGGAAATCATCGATGCGGCGCACGCCGATGCGCCGTTCGGGCAGCATCGCCAGCCGGGTGAGCTCGGCCGGATCGTCCACATCGAGCCCCCACGGCGCGGGTTCTTCGATGAGATGGTCGTGCAGAACCTCCCGCGCGACCGGCGGATCGTGGCGCGGACCGGAGAACGCGACCTGCTGCGCGCGAGCGAGCCCACGGGTGTCCAGCGGCGTGCGCACGGCCTGGATCAGGTCGATCAGTTCGGTGTCGGGGGTGGGTTCGAGTATTCGCCCGGCGACCGGGGCCTGTTCGAGCAGGTGCATCATCTGCCCGCCCAGAACCAGCGGTTCGGGCACCAGGAAAACACTGATGCTCGGGCAGGAGCAGTTCAGGCCGGTGAGGCACACCCTCGTGTGCAACGGATCGGACATACGTCCTCCTCCGGTAGCGGGTCGCCGGGACCCGTGACGTGCAGGATCTGATTCCAACAGCCGCCGATGGGGTTGTGCGCTCCGTCGGCGACGACCGTGCCGCACCCGTCAGTGTAGTGCCGTAGGGCCGGATGAACACCTGGTTCCGGCACGGATCGGACACGATCGGCACCGCGTCACGGTGCGACCGATTCGGTGTAGCGGCGGGCCAGGGTGCGCAGGTGCGCGACCAGTTCCGGCGGGCCGTCGACGCGGAAATCCATCATCAACATGCTGAGGTAGATCGCGATCGTCTCCATCGCGTCGGCGCCGGTGAGCAGCACACAACTGTGCTCGTCGATGGGCTCGACCACACCGACCGCCGGGTTGATCCTGGCGATGACGGTCTCGGCCGGTTCGAGGACGGTGACGCGGGCGTGCACGCGCCAGCCGGTGGACGCGATGTGGCGCATGACGAAGGCGACGAGGTCGTCGTCCGGAAGTGCGCGCGGGGCGAACACGCGAGCGCCGGCCTCGGCCCGGGTGATCCCGGCAGCTGGGAGGGCCGTCCAGTCATGGGTGCTCATGCTGTAGGCGACGAGGTACCAGCGGCGTTGCCAGTTGATCAGCCGGTAGGGCTCGAGCTCTGTTGCGCCGTCGGATGTTTCGACGGTGACGGCGGTGGTGCGGCGGACGGCGTCGGCGAGGGTGGTGAGGATGCCCGTGGCGACCGGTGCGTCCGGTTCGCGTGAGCCAGTGGTGGCCGGGCCGATCTCGGTGGCATCGCGCAGCGCGGAGACCTTGCGCTGCAGGCGTTTCGGGAGGATCTGTTCGATCTTGCGCAGTGCTCGGGTGAGCTGGTCGCCGATGTCGGAGACGGCGAGTGAGCCGTCGTGGGCGACGGCGATGGACAGCGCGACCGCGACGGCTTCCTCGTCGTCGAGCAGTAGCGGCGGCATGGTCGCGCCTCGGCCGAGGCGATAGCCGCCGATCGCACCGCGTTCCGCGTGCACGGGATAGCCGAGTTCGCGGAGTCGCGAAATGTCGTTGCGCACGGTGCGTTCGGTGATGTCGAGGCGCTCGGCGAGTTCGCGGCCGGTGTAGTCGCGGTTCTGGAGCAGGGCGAGCAGACGCAGGACGCGCGGGGTGGTCGCAGCCATTTTTCACCTCGGAAAAGAATATAGGAAAGAAACGAGCCTAATAGGTTTCTAGGCTGGAGTCATCACCGAAACGAAAGGCACCATCATGAACAGCACCGCAGCCCTCGAAACCGTCTGGCGCGACGTGGTCGCCACCTCCTACCAGGCCCTCAGCGACGCTGTCGCCGGTATCGCCGACGACCAGTGGGACCTGCCCACGCCCTGCTCGGACTGGACCGTCACCCAGGTCATCCAGCACGCCGCGGGCGATCAACTCGCCTACGCCGCGGCCCTCGGAGTCGGCCCCGGCCCGTCCTACAACCCCTTCGACCCCTCCGGCGCCATCGACGGCACCGCCGCCGCGCTGGTCCGCGAAGCCATCGACCAGACCGCCGCGGCCTGGGCCACGGTCTCCGCCGACACCGCCACCGTGCCCACGCCTCTCCCGCACGGCGATCTCCCCACCCCCGTCGCGGCCACCCTCGCCGCTCTCGACGCGGCGGTCCACGCCTGGGACATCGCGATCGCCACCGGTCAGCCGTCGCCCCTCACCGACGAACTGTCGGCCCACCTTCTCGCGGCCGCCCGCACGATCCACCCGGCCCCCGGTTCGGGCGCCGACGCCGAGATCATCGAACCCCTCCGGCAGTGGGGCGCCTACGCCCCGATCGTCGAAGGACCGGCAACCACGCCCACCGCCGAACTCCTCCACTATCTCGGCCGCACCGCTGCGTGAACGGGGATCGGCCGAACGTGGCCTCGGATCAGCGCACGGTAATCAGGGTGAAGGGACCGATCTCGGTGGCGGTGAAGGCGGGATCGGTGAACAGGGACTTGGGGAACGACACCGTGTAGCGCTTGACGTTCGGGTCGTTCGGGTAGACGTCTTCGGCCAGGCGCAGGGTGTAGTTGTCGCCGTCGCTACGGAAGAGGAAGGCGTCGGGGGCCCGCCACGGGGACTTCGACAGTGCTTCGATCAGAGCGGGGGAGTCGGGGAGCTTGCTCCAGTCGGCGATGGTGGCGGCGCGAGCCTTGAAGTCGGACAAGGGGTTCGCGTAGTGGGAGGTGAGGGCCTGGAAGCCCCAGTAGGGGTAGAAGGCCAGGAAGGTGGTGTCGGCGGTGAGGACGACGGATTCGTCGCGGGGCCTGCCGGTTCGGGCCAGGATGGCCTCGTCGACGGCGTGGTAGTACGCGACGGCGGAGGGCTTGCGCTTGTCGGCGCGTTCTCCGTAGGTGCCGTCGGCATTCGGGACATCGGTGGGCACGGTGTCGGTGTAGGCGGTGTCGATCTCGTGGGTGAGGACGGTGGGGATCATCTGGGCGAAGGCGAGAGCGCCGAGGACGGCGATCGCCGCCGCGGCGGTTCGCAAGGGGGCGGGTTCGTTCAACGCCTGGTAGACGGCGGTCGCGCCTTCGACGAAGCCGAAAACGCCGGCGGCGGCGAGCAGTGCGAGCAGGACCGGCTCGAGTCGGAAGGACAGCAGAGTCGTGCCCGCCGCGGTCGCCGCCATCGAGAGCAGCGTCCACAGGTAGATCGATACGACGCCGATGCCCAGTGCCTGTGCGCGCCTGGATGATCCGGCCCGAATCACCAGCCACAGCACGCCGAGCAGGCAGAACGCTCCGCGCAGGGAGAACTCGAGCATCGGGAACGCGAGCTGGGCGCCGGATTCGGGCAGGTAGTGGAATGCGTTGCCGGACGGCATCTTCGCACCGGACAGCATCTTCAGCAGATACGGCGTCCACACGACGAGGGCCAGCACGACGGCGATACCGCCGATGGACGCCAGCCGGGTCAGTGGCGCGATCGCGGCACGCCACGCGGACGACGCACTGATCGAAGCAGCTCCGCCGTCAGTGGCCGCCGACCCGGCCCGTGCTCCGCCGACCCGGTGTGCCCGCCGTCCGGCTGCCCGCTGCGAGTAGACCGCGAACCCGGCCGCGACCACCCCCATGATCACCACGGTGAACGCCGCGATCGCCAGATACAACGTGTAGAAACACGCGGCCACCCCGAGGAACACCCCGGTTCCGAGCACCGCGCCCCACCCGCCGGAACGACGATGCAACGCACCCCATGCCAGTACCAGCACCGGCGGAATGAACACCACGAGCACCGCGCCATACGCCTCCGGCGAGGCGTAAGCCAACGTCATCGCCGTGACAGCGGCAGCCGCCCCCACCGCCATATCGGCCCGCACCAATTGCATCCACAACACCAGCGCCACCGCGGCGGCAATGGCGAGCAGCCCGATCGCGTACGGCTTGAACACTTCCCAGCCGTCCAGGCCGAGCACGTTGCCCACGCGCCCGCCGATCCAGAACCACCCGGCCGGATAGAACGGCGGCAGATCCACATAGGTCATATCGCGCAGAGCGGCGCTGTCGGTGAGCCGCGTCAGATATTCGGTCCGGAATTCCTGATCGACCGAGACACCGAACAGGTACAACTTCGTCGCGGCCAGCGGCATCCCCAGCGTGATGGTGACGAAGCTCGAAATGCCCACCCAGGACAGCAGTTTCGCCGCCACCGGCCACTTGCGCAGGCGGATCAACAGCACCGAGACCACCAGCAGCGCGATCGAAACGACCTGGCCCACCGTGGTCAGGGCGCGAGTCACATGGGAGGAGTTGAACGCGGGCCACTGCACCGCCGAGAACGCGAACAGTCCCACCGCGGCGACAACGAGTGCCACCACTGCGGCGGCGACCCCTTCACCGACCCCGGTCCAGATCCTGCGCCCCGCCCGCACCTCGTCATTGGTCGTCATCGGCGCGCAATCCTCCGGCTCCACTGTGCTCCACGGTCCGGGCCAGCCTAGTGGAGCCCCAACGCAGAACTGCCGCACCATCCGGGGATGATGCGGCAGTCCGAAACGCGGTCGATCAGATCGGGAGCTTGCGGAAGATCGGGCGCGGCACGTGGCGCAGGGCCGACATCAGGAAGCGGGCCTCGCCGGGGGCCCAGACGATCTCGGTGCCCTTCTCCGAGGCCGCGACGGCGAGCTTGGCGACGTCTTCCGGGTCGACGGTGAGCGGGGCTTCCTTGGAGCCGGTGGCTTCCCAGTGGGCCTTGGTCGCCGAGGTGCGTACCTGCATCGGGCGGATGACGGTGACGCGAGGGCCGAAGGGGCGCAACGCTTCGCCGAGGCCGAGGTAGAAGCCGTCCAGGCCCGCCTTGGTGGAGCCGTAGACGAAGTTGGAGCGGCGAACGCGCTCACCGGCCACCGAGGACATCACGATGATCCGGCCGTGGCCCTGTGCCTTGAACTTGTCGCCGACCAGCACGCCCACCGAGACACCGGCGGTGTAGTTGATGCCGACGGTCATGACCGCCTTGCGCTGGTTCTGCCACAGCTCCTCGGCATCGCCGAGCACACCGAACGCCACGATCGCGACATCGACGTCACCCGCGGCGAACGCCGAATCGACGACCTTCGGGTGCGAGTCGGTGTCGAGCGCGTCGAAGTCGATGACGTCGACCTGCGTCGCGCCGGCGGCCTTCAGCGTGGTGACGGCGTTCTCGAGCAGCGGATCGCCGGGCAGGTTCGCCAGGATGACCCGGGCCGGGCTCTTGCGCAGGTACTCGGCGCAGATCGCGAGACCGATCTCGGAGGTGCCACCGAAGAGCAGGATGGTCTGCGGGTTGCCAACTGCGTTGATCACTGGAGCTCCAGCCTCCTGGCCATATCGGACATGAACACGCCATTCGGGTCGACGCTGCGGCGGACCTTGATCCACTCGTCGATCCGCGGGTACATCTTGTGGAACGCCTCGGCGGAAGTGCGCGAGTCCTTCGCGGTGTACAGCCGCCCGCCGAACTCCATCACGCGCCGGTCCAGATCGGTGACCAGCTCGTTGAGGCCCTTCTTGATCGGGAAGTCGACGCAGATGTTCCAGCCCGGCATCGGGAAGCTCAAGGGAGCCTGGTTGCCCGGACCGAACAGCTTGAACACATTCAGCGCCGAGTAGTGCCCGGACGCCTGGATGTCGATGATGATCCGCTTGAATTCCTCGACGGCCTCGGTCGGCACCACGAACTGGTACTGCAGAAAGCCGTTGGAGCCGTAGCCGCGGTTCCACTCCGAGATCATGTCGAGCGGGTGGTAGAACTGCGTCAGATTCTGCACCTTGCCGGTGTAGTTCCCGCCCATGGCGTAGTACGCCTCACCGACGGCCGACAGCGTCAGCTTGTTCATGGTGAAGTTCGGGAAGATATCCGGCACCGTCATCAAGTGGGGCGCGTCGAACGCGAGCGGCTTCTTCTGCAGCTTCTTGGGCAGCTCGTCGAGCTTGGCGAGGCGGCCTCGGGTGATCGTGCTGCGACCGAGCTTGGGCAGCGGACTGATCACGTCGAACCACGCGCTCGAGTAGGTGTAGTCCGCTTCGCTGCCGTCGCTGTGTGCCGCGATCGTCTCGTCCAGCGTCGAGGTCTTGACGCCGTCGTTGAGGAAGTACGCGGTCTCGGTGGGCGCCATCTCGATGGTGGCGCGCAGGATGATGCCGGTCAGGCCGTTGCCGCCGACAGTCGCCCAGAACAGCTCGGCGTCCTCGGTCGGCGAGATCGTGCGCACCGCGCCGTCGGCGGTGAGCAGGTCGATCGAGCGGACGTGGTTGCCGAAGCTGCCCTCGCTGTGGTGGTTCTTGCCGTGGATATCGGAGGCGATGGCGCCGCCGATGGTCACCTGGCGAGTACCGGGTAGCACGGGCACCCACAGGCCGAACGGCAGCGCGGCCTTCATCAGCTGGTCCAGGCTCACACCGCCGTCCACCTCGACCATGCGCGAATCGCGGTCGATGCGGTGGATGCGGTTGAGCGCGGGCATGTCGATGACGAGCCCGCCCGCGTTCTGGGCGTGATCGCCGTAAGAGCGGCCTAGGCCACGCGCGATCACGCCGCGTCGCAGATGCGCCGGCTTCGAGTCGTTGTCCTGCGCCACCATGCTCACGGCCTTGGCGATCAGTTCCGGATCGCTGGTCGAGAGCACTTCGGCGGAGGTGGGTGCGGTGCGACCCCAACCGGTGAGCTTGCGGGTGCGCGTGGGTAGCGCGAACGCGTCATCGTTGGTGGTCGAAATGTTCTCAGACATCGGCTAAGAGGCTACATGCATGGCGCGAGGAGCGACCGGTCTCGTAGTCTTCCTCACGTGCAAGCCCAACCGCATCTGCCGCTGCCCGCCGAAATTCCCCTGGTCGACGAGCCAGGCGGGACCGATGTAGACCTCAAGACGCAGATCGTGCGGTTCACGCTGACCGGTGGTTTGTCGGCTGTCGTCGACTTCGGCCTGCTCGCCCTGCTGTCGAACGTGCTCGGTTTGCCGGAGGTTCTCGCCAAGGCGATCAGCTTCATCGCGGGCACGACCACCGCGTACCTGATCAATCGGCGCTGGACGTTCAACGCCGAGCCGAGCAGGGCGCGGTTCCTCGCGGTGGTCGCGCTGTACGCGGTGACCTTCGCCGTGCAGGTGGGGATCTACGCGGCGATGTACTTCGCGCTGGCCGACGAGTGGTGGCGTCAGCCGCTCGCGTTCGTCGTCGCGCAGGGCACCGCAACGGTCATCAACTTCGTGGTGCAGCGTGCGGTGATCTTCAAGATCAAATAAGTCAGCCCGCTTTGGCCTCGACATGCTGTCGGCCCGCCTTGACGCCGAAGTAGTCGCCACCCTTGGCGCGCACGTTGTCGGTACCCCATTCGCGCTGATCCCGCGCGACCGGCACCATCTGCGGAATGTGTTTGCGGCAGTGGATGTAGGCCTCCTCGACATCGACGACGACCCACACCTGCGAGGTTTTCCCCCGCTCGGCAGGTGGCAGGTCGGTGACGGTGCCGCGCAGCTCGCTGTCGGCGACCATGCGGGCTTTCCCGTTGATGTGCAGGCCGATGAGATCGCGAACGAAGTCGATCATCAGGATCCCGACGTGCGGGTTCTCGAGGATATTGCCCAGGCTGGCCATCACCCCGTTACCTCGATACTCGGGGTACGCAATCGTGCGATCGTCGATCACGTGCAGAAATCCGGGCGGCCCCGCCCGGAAGCTGGAGTCACATTCCCCGTGTGAATCGGCGGTGGCGATGAAGGCCATGTCCATGCGGGCGACGAAATCCACCATTGTGGGGTTCAGGTAGTCGATCACCTGGTCGTCGTAGAAACGCTCGGCCCTGTCCGAGGTTCCCAACGTGTCCTGTAGCTCGTGTTCTCCGTCGCTGCCGACGAATTTTTCGGGCATCGGGCCCCCTCTGCTAGCCGTACCGGTTGATGCGGGCCTCTAGACGAAACCCCCGCTGTGACCGCAATCTCACCCAGTCTAGGGGACTCTCACTGTCGGTGGGGCGTCTCCATTGTTGCGAATGGGATGAAAGCCGAGTTTGCGCAACAGTTTCCAGGCCGGGACCGATCAGGCCGGACCTACCGTCACCGGCACTCCGTTGAACACAGCGGTGCCGGAAACCGCATCGACCACCGAATCATCGGTCAGCACATTGGCATTCACCCCGGCGTGCGCCAGCGCGACCGACTGGGTGGTGCTCGCGCCGTGGCCCCAGCCGTGCGGCAGGCTCACCACGCCGGGCATGATCGTCGGCGTCAGCTCCACTTGCACCGTCAACGAGCCGGCCGCCGAGGTGATCTCGGCCTGTTCGCCGAGACCGAGACGGGTCGCGTCGTCGGGGTGTACCTGCAGCGTGCAGCGGTTGGAGCCGCCGACCAGGCCCGAGATGTTGTGCATCCAGCTGTTGTTGGAGCGCAGCTGGCGTCGTCCGATCAGCACCATCGCGGGCGCGGTGCTCGCCAGTCCGGCCCGCAGGCGCGTCACGTCCGCCAGCAGTTGTGGCGGGGCCAGCTCGACCCTCTTCGACGCGGTGCGCAGGATGCCGGGCAGCCGCGGCCGCAGCGGGCCGAGGTCGATGCCGTGCGGGTTGTCGAGCAGGGTTTTCAGGCTCAGTTCACCACCGTTCCAGGCACCGTACGGGCCGAGCTTGAGCATCAGATCGAGGCGCTGCTCGGTGGTGTTCGCGCCGGTCAGCTCCTCGCGGCGTTCGTTCATGTCGGCCTTGTGCAGCGTGCCCGCGATGACGAGTTCGTCGATCATCGCGATCGGGCTCGCCGCTCCCGTTCCGGTATGGGGCTGACCGCTCACCGCGGCCGCGAGGCGGGCCACCACCGCCGATTCCGACGGCCTGTCGCCCAGGGGAACCACCGGCGGTGAGTAGCGCGCGTAGTTGCGCACCGCGAACTGCAGCAGCGCGAAATCGAAGTGCGGCGACTGCACCGAGCGTGGCGGCGGCAGGATCACATTCGCGTGTCTGGTGGTTTCGTTGACGTAGCGATCGACGCTGACCATGAACTCCAGCCCGGCCAGACCCTTGTCCAGTCGCGCACCGCTCGGCGCGGAGAGCACGGGGTTGCCCGCGACCGTCACCAGCGCCTTGATCTGCCCCTCGCCCGGGGTTTCGATCTCGTCGGCCAGTGTGGCGACGGGCAGTTCGCCCATCGACTCCGGCAGCTCGCGAACGCGGCTGGTCCAGCGGCCCAGCCGGAACGGCTTGGATCGCTGCACTCCGCCCGCCGCCGCGTCGGCGAACATGGCGCCGCCGGGGGAGTCGAGGTTGCCGGTGAGGGTGTTGACGGCGTCGACCAGCCACTGGGTGAGCGTGCCGAACTCCGCGGTGCAGGTGCCGATCCGCGCGTACACAGCTGACGTGGGCGCGGCGGCGAGTTCGCGGGTCAGTACGCGGATCGTGTCGGCGGAGATGCCGGTGCGCTCGGCCACCGCTTCGGGCGGGAACTCGAGCGCGGCAGCGCGCAGTTCGTCGAGCCCGGCGACGTCGACGCGCACGTCCGTGAGACCTTCCTCGAACAGCGTGTGCACCACCCCGAACAGCAGATAGGCATCGGCGCCCGGCCGGATGAACAGGTGCTGGTCGGCGAGCGCGGCGGTTCTGGTCTCGCGCGGATCGACCACGACCAGCTTGCCCCCGCGAGCCCGCAACGCCTTGAGCCGGCCGGGAAAATCGGGCGCGGTGCACAGTGACCCGTTGGACTCGAGCGGGTTGGCGCCGAGCATCAGCAGGAAATCGGTGCGGTCGAGATCGGGGACCGGGACCTTGAGCGGGTCGCCGAACATGAGCCCGGCCGCGACCTGTTTCGGCATCTGATCGGCCGAACTCGCGGTGTAGACGTGGCGGGTGCTCAACGCGCGGATGAGCGCGGGCAGATAGAGGGCGCCCGCGACGGTGTGCGCGTTGGGATTGCCCAGGTACATGGCGGACGAGCCGCGGGGGATCTCGGCAAAGGCGGCCGCGATCAGGTCGAACGCCTCGTCCCAGCCCGCGGCGCGGAATCCGTCACCGTCGCGGATCAGCGGGGTGGTGACCAGGTCGGGATCGTTGTCGAGTTGGCCGAAGCTGGCGCCCTTGGGGCACAGGAAGCCCTTGCTGAACGGGTCGTCGCGATCACCGCGTACCGACAACACCCGGTCGGCGTCGTCGAGAGTGAGCGTGAGACCGCAGACGGCCTCACACAGCGGACAGGTACGCAGAGCGGTCCGAGAAGACAGCGAACGAGAAGCCATATCTCATGCTTACGCCCACCGGGGTGGGCGATGGCCGGAAACGCCGAAAACCCGCGAGCTGCGACGTCGGGGAGGCGTCGCGGATCGCGGGTTCGGGCTGGTTCAGGTCAGCTGGCCAGAGTCAGCGCGGTGCGCTTGCCTGTCTGCTTGGTGCCGGACTGCTTGCGCGCCATCGCCGAGCGCACGGCCGCACCGAGGGCGACGACCGGCGGGATCCAGCGAGCCTCGGTGGGAGCGACACTCCAGGAGGCGCTGCCAGCGGCCAGCTGGGTCGGCGGCAGCGGGATGCTCGCACCGTCGGTGTGCACGATGACGCCGGCCTCACGCATGGCCTCGATCGCCATGGCGGCCTTGCGGACTCCGGTGACCAGGTGGATCTCACGACGCTCCTGGCCCGGGATCTCGATCACGGGGCCGGACAGGTTGTTGGCGCGCAGGAAGCGGCGGACATCGCCCGCGATCTCACCGGTGATCTCGATGGCCGAGACCTCGTCATCGGTGATCAAGCACAGACCATTGGTGGTTTCAGCGACCGTCCATCCACGCGCGGTGTACTCCTGCGCGGCGGCACCTTTGTCGGCGGCCGTAGTGGTGGTCGGAAACGTCGTGCGCACTGTGTGTTCTCCATTCCCCGAAGAGCTCTGTTCCTGCGTTCATGGGCGTATCGGCGCGGGGTAGTCCACTTGTTACGCCGTTACCGAAAAATATTCGAGAGTGTCTGCTTCGTCTCAGTTCGGTAACCTTCGCTATCGCAGGTATGGCGCCGCCCGGGTTGGCGTAGGGGCCGAAAGCGGGCAGGATTCGGACTATGACCGAAGCGCCTGGCACCCCCGAGTCGAACGACGAGGATGCCGAGGAGTTCGAAGCCGAATCGCGTTGGCTCTCTTGGAAAGAGAGCGACGGAAAGCGTCCGGCTCGTCCCGCCGAGGGTACGTATGAGGCAGACCTGGCACGCGACGCGGGGTTCGAAGAGCCCTTCCGCACTACCGGTTCGGCCAAACAGTGGGCTGCCGAAGCGGGCCGTTCCCTGCTCGACGTGCAGTTCCGCAGGCCCGCGACCAGGACATTGCTGCCGCTCGCCTACGTTCTCGGCGTCGTTTCCTTCGGCATCGGCGTGCCGATCGCGCTCACGGTGCTGATGTGGAGGGCCTCGGCGCTGCTGGGGGTGCTCGCCGCGCTCGTCGCCGTGCCGCTGGGGCTCACCATCGCGGCCTCGGTGCGCCTGATGCTCGAATTCGCCGACAACGCGGCCCGGCTGGCAGGCCGCGTCGAGCACATCAGCGAACTGGCCGATGGCCTGTTCCAGGCCCTGTCCGATGTCGCCGAGCCGGTGAACCAGCTCTCCGAAGATGTTCGAGCAGTGCAGTTCTGGCGGTTCCGCAAGAAAAAGTAGGTCTTGCGCAGTGTCCGATTCATTGTGAAACAATCCGTACGCAGATCCGACGATATGTCGGCCGCGTAGGGCGGTCTCCGAAAGTTCTGTCCGGAGACCGGAGTTCGGATACAGGGGGGAAGTATGGCTTCACCACAGGGCGTCACGGGTTCCACGATGCCGCGCAGGCAGTTGGGCAGGCACTTACGTGACCTGCGCAATCGTGCGCGGATGACAACGAGAACCGCGGCGGCGCAACTGGAGTGGTCGGAAGCGAAGATCTGGCGGATCGAAACGGGGCAGACGTCGTTGCGCAGCCTCGACGTCGAGGCCATGTGCAAGGTGTACGGCGCGCCGGCCGATCTGGTCGAACCACTGGCCGCCCTGGCTCGCGAAACCAAGGCACGGGGTTGGTGGACGAGCTACGGCGATGTGATCGCGGAGGGCTTCGAGGTCTACATCGGCCTCGAGGAAGCCGCGTCGGGGCTGGCACTCTACGAGGACGGCCTGATCCCGGCACTGCTGCAGACCCAGGACTACGCGAAAGCGCTGTTCGAGCAGACGATTCCGGACCTGACCGAGGCAGAGCTCGAGCGCAGGCTGCGGGTGCTCGCCGCCAGGCAGGCCCTGGTCACCAGGGCCGATGCCCCGTTGCGGCTGGACGTGGTGCTGGCCGAGTCGGTGCTCACCCGCTTCATCGGTGACGAGCGCGTGCGCGCGGGCCAGCTCGCGCGATTGCGGGAGCTGGCCGAGCGCGACACGGTGGGCATCCAGGTGGTTCCCGGCGATTCTGGCTATCACGCCGGTCTCGAATCCGGCCGGTTCGTGATCCTGGATTTCGGGGTCGACGATTCGGTGGATCGACCGGAGCCGCCGGTGGTCTACGTGGAAACCTTCGCGGGCAGCAGCTATCTGGACAAACCGGCCGAATGCGACCGCTACCGGCGGGCGTTCACCGACATCACCGTGGCGGCTACGGGCACGCTGTAGGGCTGTCCCACGAACCGGCGAGCACCGAACGGTGGGTGGGCAGGGCGCGGTCGTAGACCGCCCTGCCCTTGTCGGTGAGTTGGACGAAGATGGCGCGACGGTCGAGATCGCACATGCTCCGCTCGACCAGTCCGTCGCGTTCCAGTCTGGCCACCGCGCGCGACAGCGCGCTCTGGCTCAGGTAGATGTCCTGGGCCAGTTCCGTCATGCGGTACTTCTGACACGCCGCGTCGACCAGTCGGTCCAGCGTTTCGAATTCGCTGAGGCCGATCTCGTGGTCCCTTTGGAGCGCCTTCTCCAGGGCGCAACTCACGGCGGCATGCCTGCCGAGTAGTTCGCGCCACTGACCGACCAGCTCGGTGGGCGCTTCAGTGCGCCGAGCTGACGTTGCGGCCGGGTTCATGGCCCCATCTTAGTGGTGCGTGCCTGTTCATGCAACGGCATTTTATGTGTTGGAAATTAATGCACACGCATGTAATGTCCTCCGCATGACTTCGCCAGCAACGCTTTCGGCCGCAGATCAGGCGACCGATCCCACCAGGTGGCCCCTCCGGCTCTGGGGCATGCTGATCACTCTGTGCATCGTTCTCTTCCTCGACGGGCTCGACGTCTCGATGATCGGCGTCGCGCTGCCGTCCATCGGCGCCGAACTCGATCTGTCCACCTCCACCCTGCAATGGCTCGTCAGCGGCTACATCCTCGGCTACGGCGGCCTGCTGCTGCTGGGCGGACGCACCGCCGACCTGCTCGGACGCCGCAAGGTCTTCCTCATCGCACTCGCGGTGTTCGCCGTCGCATCACTGGTCGGCGGCCTGGTGAGCGACCCCGCTCTGCTGATCGCCACCCGTTTCGTCAAGGGCCTGGCCGCCGCGTTCACCGCGCCGACCGGTCTGTCGATCATCACCACCACCTTCGCCGAAGGAAAAGCGCGCAACAAGGCGCTGTCGATCTACACCGTCTTCGGTGCGGGCGGCTACTCCATGGGTCTGCTGTTCGGTGGCCTGATGACCGGCGTCGGCTGGCGCTGGACCTTCCTGCTGCCCGTCCCGATCGCCGTCGCCGCGCTGATCGCCGCGTTCGCGCTAGTGCCCAAGGACGGTAAGGCCGAAGAGGGCGGACACGATCTACTCGGTGCGCTCCTGTCGACGGCGGGCATGTTGTTGCTGGTCTACACCGTGGTCACCGCGCCGGAAGTCGGATGGGCCTCGGGCCGCACCATCGGTTCGTTCCTCGCCGTGATCGCCCTGTTCGCCGCGTTCGTCGTCACCGAGCAGCGCGTGAAGCACCCGCTGGTTCGCCTCGGCATCCTGCGCAAGGCCTCGCTCGTGCGAGCCAGCCTGGCCATCATCGCGGTCGCCGGTTCGTACTTCTCCTGGCAGTTCATCGTGACCCTGTACATGCAGGACACCCTGGAATGGTCGGCGCTGAAGCTGGCGATGGCCCTGCTGCCGGTGGGCATCCTGGTCGTCGGGTCGGCGTTCTTCTCCGAGAAGCTGATCGACCGTTTCGGCACCGGGCCGGTCATCGCGGTCACCATGAGCGTGATGGCGATCGGCTACCTGCTGTTCCTGCGGATCGACACGGCACCCGGCTACTTCACCGTGCTGCTGCCCGCGATCCTGTTGATCGGCATCGGCTGGGTCGGTTTCCCGGCGATCAATGTGCAGGCCACCAGCGGTATCGACGACGACGAACAGGGTCTCGCGGCAGGCGTGCTGCAGACCTCCATGCAGGTCGGCGCGGCCATCGTGCTCGCGGTGACCACCGCCATCGTCACCTCCGGCGGGCACGGAACGAGTGCCACTCCGCAACAGATGCTCGACACCTACCGGCCGGGCCTCGAGTTCGCGGCGGGCGTCACCATCGTCGGCGCGCTGGTCGCACTGACGGTGTTCCTGCCCAGGTTCCGCAAGCCCGCCCAGGACGCACCGGTCGTCGAGGCGAAGGTTCTCGAACCGGTCGCCTGATCGGATAACGCTGAACGGCACCACCCTCGCGCGGGTGGTGCCGTTCAGCGTTTCACGTGAATCAGTCGGAAAACTTCGGCGCTGCTTCGTCTTTCGCCGAGCGAACGTAGGTCAGCGGGCGGCCGTCGCGGCCCTCGGTCGGCCAGGCGATAGCGAGGCGCGGATCGAAAGCGTCCATGTCCCTGTCGAATTCGGGGGAGTACTCGAGCGAGCAGAGGTAGGTCACCGTCGAGCGGTTCTCCAGCGAGAGGATGGCATGGCCGAGGCCCTCGGACAGGAACACCGAGCGGCGCGACACGTCATCGAGCAACACACTGTCCCACCGGCCGTAGGTCGGCGAGCCGGGTCGCAGGTCGACCACCACGTCCAGGAACGCACCGCGTACGCAGGTCACATACTTGGCCTGACCCGGGGGATCGTCGGTGTAATGGATCCCGCGCAGCACGCCGGCCGCCGAGACGGAGGTGTTCACCTGGTGCAGTTCGAACGGGCGCCCGGTGGCCTTCTCGAACTCCGAGGCCTTGAACGACTCACAGAACATGCCGCGGTCGTCGCCGAGCAGACGCGGGGTCACCACCCAGGCACCGGGGATCGCCAGTTCACGAAACTCCATGCGTTACCAGTCTTTTCCGCGGTCGATCAGATCCAGCAGGTAGCGGCCGTAGCCCGAGCGAACCATCGGTTCGGCGAGCTTGCACAGCTGTTCGTCGGAGATCAGGCCGCGCCGCCACGCCACTTCTTCCGGCACGCCGATCTTGAGGCCCTGACGTTCCTCGATGGTGCGCACGTAATTGGCGGCATCGAGCAGGGAGTCGAAGGTGCCGGTGTCGAGCCAGGCGGTGCCGCGCGCCAGCACGTCGACGCTGAGCCGGTTCTGCTCGAGGTAGGCGCGGTTGATGTCGGTGATCTCGTACTCCCCGCGCGCCGACGGGCGTAGCTCGCGGGCGATCTCGACCACGTCGTTGTCGTAGAAGTAGAGGCCGGGGATGGCGTAGTTCGAGCGCGGGACCTTCGGCTTCTCCTCGATGGAGACCGCGCGGCCGTGATCGAACTCCACCACGCCGTAGGCGGTGGGATCCTTCACCCAGTAGGCGAACACCGCGCCGCCGTCGATGTCGTGGAAGCGTTCCAGGCTGGCGCCGAGACCGGGTCCGTGGAAGATGTTGTCGCCGAGGACCAGCGCCGCGGGTTCGGTGCCGATGTGGTCGGCCCCGAGTACGAAGGCCCGTGCGAGGCCGTCGGGTTCGGGCTGCACCACATAGCTGATCGCGACGCCGAACTGACTACCGTCGCCCAGTAATCGGGAAAACGCGTCGGCGTCCTCCGGCGTGGTGATCACCAGAATGTCGTCGATCCCTGCCAGCATGAGGGTGGACAGCGGGTAGTAGACCATGGGTTTGTCGTAGACCGGGACGAGCTGCTTGCTCACCCCGCGCGTGATCGGGTGCAACCGTGAGCCGGTGCCGCCCGCCAAGATGATTCCGCGCATAGGTGGCAAGTCTGCCAGTTCCCTCCTCCCCGGAGACGGGGAGGTTCCGACACGTCGTCGAATTGGTCACGAACGTTTGATGGCCGGGTGTGTCGGGCGATAACTGAGACAGACATGGCGCTCATCTGATTATGTGAGCTCCGATGTGTGAAACATCACTGTGTTAGATGTCAGCGCCGACATCCGATCCGGGGGGTTACGCCTTGATCAGGGGTCGACGCGCCAGCTGTGAGGTAGGTGCGCGATGGTAACCACGAAGATCACCGGCGTGATGGGTGGGCTCGCGCCCGTGGCCCCGATCGGCACCACGAGTAGGCCGGAGCCGGGCATCATCGTCAACTCCGGCCGGATCAGCACCTCCTCGCGGGTCCTGATGGGCGCCTGCCTCGGCCTGATCGGACCGCTGCTGCGCACCGTGCCGATCAACCGGGCCACCATTCCGGTCGGCGCCGTCGCGGTCGACCTGTTGTCGCGGTTGCGGCCCGAACCCCACGGCATCGAACGCGAGCAGATCCAGCTCAGCGATTTCAAGATGGAGATGGTGCGGCCCGCGGGCGGCTCGCGCGCGCTGCGCCACGGCGCGGTGCTGTACATGCACGGCGGCGGATTCGCGGTCTGCGGGTTGCAGACGCATCGCGCGATCGCGGCTGGACTGGCCAGGCGCACCGGACTGCCCGTACTCAATGTCGAATACCGGCAGCTGCCCGGCTCGATCGACGCGGCGATCGACGACTGCGTGCTCGCATACCGCTGGCTGCTTCGCCACGGCGCCGATCCGGCGCGCATCGTGTTCGCCGGTGATTCGGCGGGTGGGTTCCTGACCTTCGCCACCGCGATCCGCTCCCGCGAGATCGGCCTGCCGCTGCCCGCCGCCCTCGTCGGCCTCAGTCCGCTGCTCGATCTGGATTACCGGGCCAAAGAGGGGTACGTCAATGTCAACCGGGATGCCTACCTTCCGCTGAAAGGGCTCGAGGCGGTTGTCCACCTCGGCGCCGAGCACGAAGGTCCGCTCGATCCAGCGCTGTCGCCGGTCAACGCCGACCTGGCGGGAATGCCGCCGGTCCTGCTCATCGCGGCCGAGGACGAACTGCTGCGCTACGACTGTGAACTGATGGCCCAGCGGCTCACCGCCGCGGGCGTGCCGAACACGCTGGAGCTGTGGCGTGGGCAGGTGCACGCGTTCATGAGCATCCTGCCGAGCATGCCGGAGAGTCGTTCGGCGCTGGGGCGGGTGGCGAAGTTCGTCCGCGGCGCGGTGGAACCGGCCCAGCGGGCCCGCACGGCCTGAGAACGGCTCGGGCGGTTCTGATCACGGTCGGCCGACCGAGCCACCCTCGGTAGACAAAGAAGCGGCCCCCGCTCGGATTTCTCCGGGCCGGGGCCGCTTTCCTTCTGTCCTACGGCGAAATTACTTGGCCGGGGGGGTGAAGGGCTGGCTGATGGTGGTGAAGTACTGGATCGCGGCACCGATCGCGAACGGAGCGGTCACGAAGATCTGGCCAGCCAGAACGCCGAGAGCGCCGATAGCGGTGGCGCCCATGACGCACCCCGCGACCGCACCGGGCAGCGCGCCCAGGATCGGCAGCAGGATGGCCGAGGGGGCCGCGAGGGTGATCGCGCCGAGCGCGCAACCGACGGCCGCGCCGCCGAGGCCACCGACCAGGGTGCCGATGGTGGCGCCCATGGAGATGGTGGAGGTCATACGCGACCAGGCAGCCTGCTCACGCTCGTACTCGGTCTTCCACGGCGCCTGGTTCTCGTAGGGCAGCGCAACCGGCTTGTACACGGCCTTGGCCATGTCCAGCTCGGGGGTCAGAGTGGCGGCGTTGCCCGAGATCTGCGCGGCGATCGGGAACTCGAACTCGTCGATCTTGAAGGACAGCGGGAGGCCCGCGACGGTGGTGCCGTTGGCAGCCTTGATCTTGAAGGCGCCATCTTCGACGACCATCGAGCCGGCGTCGGTGGTGATGACGGCCTGGGAGTCGTTGACAAACTCCGCGGTGTAGTTGATTGCGGCGGCCTCTTCGACCGGCGCAGCGTTGACAGTGCCGGCGGTGACGCCCATGGCAGCGATCAGCAGCGCCGACGTGGCGGCGAATTTCCTCATCAGCATTTTTGTTGAACCTCAAGTTTGGAGCGTGCGGAGGGGACGTGTAGATCAAAAGCTCCCGCAGCTAACCAGAGGTGAACCCGCTGTGACTGTTAGTTCAAGTTTTGTTCACCATTGATACCCCGATGCCGGTGCGCTGATAGAAACCTGAGCGTTGACCGGGGTTTTTCTCAGTAAAACCAACTCCTGGTCTTAACCTACCTGCAGGTAGTATGACATAGATCACAGTGCAAATAAAGGCCGAGTCACAGGTCAGAGACGTTCCAGCAACGCATAACGGCGGCCCTTTCGTCACGAGGGCTCTCGGAATGCCCGTATCGTTGTCCGAGTGCGAGTGCTCGTAACCGGCGGGGCCGGGTTCATCGGTGCGAATTTCGTCCAGCAGACCGTGGCCACGCGCCCGGATGTCCAAGTGACCGTGCTCGACGCGCTCACTTACGCGGGCAACCGGGCGTCGCTGGATCCGGTAGCGGATCGGATCGAATTCGTGCACGGCGATATCGCCGACCTCGATCTGGTCGACAATCTGGTCAGCGGGGTGGACGCGGTCGTGCATTTCGCCGCCGAATCCCACAACGACAACTCCCTGGCCGAGCCGTGGCCGTTCGTGCAGACCAATATCGTCGGCACCTACTCGCTGCTGCAAGCCGTGCGGCGCCACGATGTGCGCTACCACCACATCTCCACCGACGAGGTGTACGGCGATCTCACCCCCGACGAGCCGGGTTTCACCGAATCCACCGCCTACAACCCGTCGAGCCCGTATTCGGCCACCAAGGCGGGTAGCGACATGCTGGTACGCGCCTGGACCAGGTCTTTCGGTATCCGCGCCACCCTGTCGAACTGCTCGAACAACTACGGCCCGTACCAGCATGTGGAGAAATTCATCCCCCGCCAGATCACCAATCTGATCGACGGGGTGCGCCCGCGCCTCTACGGCGCAGGTCATCAGGTCCGCGACTGGATTCACGTCGAGGACCACAACCGCGCGGTCTGGGACATTCTCGAGCGCGGCCGCACGGGTCGGACATATCTGATCGGGGCGCAGGGCGAACTCGATAACCTCACTGTCGTCCAGCTCATCCTGCAGGCTTTCGATCGTGAGCCCACCGATTTCGATCATGTGACGGATCGTCCAGGCCACGACCAGCGCTACGCCATCGACGCGAGCCTGCTGCGCGAGGAACTGGGCTGGTCACCGCGCTACGCGGACTTCCGGGCCGGGCTGGCCGACACCGTCGCCTGGTACCGCGACAACGAGAACTGGTGGCGATCGAAAAAGGCCGATACCGAACGCGCCTACGCGGCCGCGGGCGAAAAGACGCTGTAAACCCCCACCGTCGTCTGGGGAATTATCCCCAGACGACGGTGTAATACGTTGCGGCGGTAGCGATAAGCGCGAAAGTCGACGCACAGGCCACGGTGATGGCGGTTCCGCGGGTCGGAATCACCCCGTCGGCATTCGAGAGCCGCAGCGGTACCACGCGGGCTAGCACCGCAAGCGCCATGATCGCCAGCGGCACGAAATACCGGCCCTGTACGCCGTCGATGATATAGAAATCGACCGGCGTGAACGACATGTACAGCGTCACGTAGATCATCGCCACACTCGCCGACACTGTCAGCGCCACGATCAGCGTGCGACGGAAAGTGGCGCTGGCAGTACTCATTCGGTCGACGATGCCGAAACTCACCGCGAAAGCGAGCAGGCACGCCAGCATCGAGATAGCCGGTGCGTCCACATACGCGAAACCGAGTTCACCGAAGAACTGGTTGAACCAGCGATGATCGCGCAGCGCGATGCTCTCGCCGAAGGTATGCACGAATTGCACCGGGTCGCTGAGGATTCCCTTCAGCTGATCGCCCGGTCGCACCTGACCCCACTGATGGGGCGGGCGCATCAAGCCCATGCCGTCGCCGGTGGGCGCCGCGATCTTCGTCCAGGCGAGGAAAAGAACCCCGCCCGTCACCGCGAATGCCCACGGCAGGAATTTCAGCTTTCCGGCGAAACCGAGCCGGTCGGCGGGGACCACCACGACGAGCATCGCCAGCAGCACGTAGGTCGGTTTACTCAGCGGCAGCGCGATCGTCGCGGCGAGCAACGCGGCGGTTTCGGCTCGGTGCAATCGATCACCGACGAAAAGCGCTTTCAGCAGCAACGCCGACACCATGATGGCGAGTGCGTTGGTGAGCGTGTCCGCGGTGACGGTGCCCGCCTGGAACAGTGCGATCGGCAGCACCGCGACGGTGAATACCAACCACTGGCTACGCCGCTCACGCAGCGCGTAGAGCCCGAATCCGACCACCGCCAGATAGGCCACCAGTCCGGCGAACCGTGCCAGCAAATACAGGCCACCCACGTTGAGGCCGAGCGCCTCACCCAGCCGAATGCCAACGGCCGCAGGCATATACGGCACCGGCGAGTAGGCGGCGGTGTTGGTGAACCACATCTGCCGCGTCGTCGAGGAGATCTCGGCCGCGCCGAGCCGGTCGTAGGCGGCAGGGTCGGCCACCATCGCGTCGGGCTCTTCGGGGTTGTCGTTGTAGTCGATGAACGCGTAGCCCATCAGCTCGTCGACGGAGACCGGAATCTGGCCGCCGTAGGCCACACCGCGATCGTCGACGATGCGCTGGGGGAACACCCCGCCGTGCGCGACCTGGTAGGCGCGGCCGAACTGGGTGATCTCGTCGTGGCCCCAGAAGGCGGGCGTGAGCACAGCGAACACGGCGCCGAACACGGTCGCGACCATCGCGAACGCCACCGTGGCGGCGCCGAATCGCTGGGTCAGCGCGCGCACCGGCGCCAACGCTCGATCCTTACGCGCGGGGGTCTCGCTGGGTTCGACAGCCGTCGTCTCGGGCTCGGTAGAGGTGGTCACCGAGGCTCTCCGGCCGCGACGTCCTCGCTCACCCCGGCGGCCGAATAACGCAGGTAGACCAGGCGCGCCGTCTCATGGCGCGAGCGACGGATGCCGTCGAGGATCAGGCCCGCTGTCCAGGCGAGGCTGCCGAGCAGCAGCAGCGTGAAGGCCAGGAACAGCGTCGGGAACCGTGCCACCAGGTGGGTGTTGTAGTAATCGATCACGATCGGCACGGTCAGGATGACCGAGATCAGCCAGGCTACGGTGCCGAACAGGCCGTAGAACGCCACCGGGCGTTCGTGGCGGGCCAGGCCGAGGATCAGCGCGAGGATCTTGGTGCCGTCGCGGTAGGTGCGCAGCTTGGACTCGCTGCCCGCGGGGCGGTCACGGAAACCGACCGCCACCGAGGTCTGCGGAACGCGCAGGTGCAGCGAATGCACGGTCAGCTCGGTCTCGATCTCGAATTCCCGCGACACCGCGGGGAAGCTCTTCACGAACCGGCGCGAGAACACCCGGAAACCGCTCAGCATGTCTTCGACGTTCTCGCCGAAGACCTTGCCGACTACGCCGTTGAGCACCTTGTTGCCGGTCTCGTGGCCGCTGCGGTAGGCGCTGGCATCGGCGGCGTCCTGCTTTCGCACGCCGAGAATGTGGTCGTAGGGGCCCTCGAGCAGCGTCTTGATCATCAGCGGAGCGGCCGACGCCTCGTAGGTGTCGTCGCCGTCGATCATCAGATAGACGTCGGCATCGATATCGGCGAAGGCGCGGCGCACCACATTGCCCTTGCCCTTGGTGTTCTCGTAGCGCACGATCGCCCCGGCCTCGCGGGCACATTCGGCGGTGCGGTCGGTGCTCAGATTGTCGTAGACGTAGACGACGATCCCCGGCACGGCGGCTTTGAGGTCGGCGACGACCTTGGCGACCGCGGCCTCTTCATTGTGGCAGGGAACCACGGCGGCAATGCGAAGCTCGGTGGAGTCCACCCGGGTCAATCCTCGGAGTTAGGCAGCAGTGGGACACCGGGAGGCTACAGGATTATCGGCGGCGCGGGCGCCGCGTGTTCGCGGCCCTGAGGGGCCGCCGGTCAGGCACCGTTGCTTGCTCCTTCGTCGCCTACGCAACGGCGCCTGACCGGCGACCCGGCCGCGAACCGGCCACTTCGTGGCCGACCCTCCCTAGGGGTCGGGGTGGTGGTTGGCTACCGTCAGGGCGTGTCGCAATCAGTTGAACCGCCTGCTGTGCCCTTCGTGTCCAGGGTTGTGGCGGGGTTGCGGCAGGGTGCGGCGTTCCTTGTTGTCGGGGCTATCGGGTTTCTCGTCGATGCGGGGACTTACAACCTGTTGGTGTTCTGGGGTGGGGGTTTTTCCCTCTCCGAGGGTGTGCTGTATCACTCGCCGCTGGTCGCCAAGATCATCGCGATCGTGGTGGCGACGGTGGTCACCTACTTCGGGAACAAGTGGTGGACCTACTCGCACCGCAAGTCCGACAGCCCCGCTCGTGAATATCTTTTGTACGCGATCGTCAATGTGGTAGCGATCCTCCTGCAACTCGGCTGCCTCGGGTTTTCCCGATATGTGCTCGATCTGTCGTCACCGCTGGCGGACAACATTTCCGCCACTGTGGTCGGCCAGACGATGGCCGTCGTATTCCGCTATTGGGCCTACAGCAAATTCGTTTTCACCGGACCGTCGGCAAGCGCTGAGCAACACGCGCGGGGTGCGGCTACACCTCACTGACCACGCGAGGGCGGCGCGCGATTGATATCCTCGCCCCGCCCGCCGCGACGCCCACTTTTACGTGACTCCCTGCGCCGGCGCAGTCGATACCGAGAATTTCGAGGACTTCATGGAGCAGTCGGCTACCAAAGCCGTGACCGAATCGAACGATCGGCGCGAGGCCGCGCCCGCATCGCTGCGGGGTGAACACTCAGCGCCCGAGCGGCTCGTGCTGGCGCGAGGCATCTTCACCGGGCCGTCGGCGCGGGTGAGCGATGACCTCTACGCGGTCGTCAAGGGGGGTGCCGCGGTCCGGGAACGGCACTCGCTGCACCTGCCGAAGGGCGCGACCGCACACACCAACACCTACTTCGGCCGGTTGGCTGCCAGTTACTGGCAGCGCTGGACCACCGTCACCGAGGTGTCGGTGGGTGCGCAGTTGACTGTCGGTGACAAGGCGAACGTGCGCCTGGTGGCCTCCGATATCGCCGGGCACCGCCGCATCATCGCCTCGCTGGTGGCCACCAGCAGCGGATACGTCTCGCTCACCGCGCCGCTGGATCAGTACGTCGACGGTGGCGCGCTGTGGCTCGAGTTCGATGCCGTCGGGGGCGAACTCGACATCACCGAGCTCGCCTGGACCGCGCAGGCGCCCGAGAAGGTCCGCCCGGTCGCCATCGCGATCTGCACCTTCAACCGGGCCGAGGACTGCGCGCACACCGTCGCCGCGCTGGCATCGGATGCGACCGTACTGGCCGCGATCGACGCGGTGTACGTCGTCGACCAGGGCACCGATCTAGTCGAGGACCGCCCGCTGTTCCAGCAGGTCCGCCCCGATTTCGGCGACAAGCTGCGCTACATCCGCCAGCCCAACCTCGGCGGCGCGGGCGGCTTCACCCGTGGCCTGTACGAGGTGTCGGCGGCCAATGAGCACGCCGACGTCATCCTGATGGACGACGACATCCTCTGCGAGCCCGAGACCGTCCTCCGCCTACAGGCGTTCGCCAACCTGACCGTCGAACCGACCCTGGTCGGCGCGCAGATGCTGTTCCTGCTCAACCCCGACTACCTCAATGTCGGCGCGGAAGAAGTGCATCTGCACGAGCTCAAGCACGGCCAGAAGGTGCCGAAGGCACTGCGCAACACCTCCATGCTCAAGAAGAACCAGGAGCGTCGCGTCGACGCGGGCTACAACGCCTGGTGGACCTGCCTGATCCCGGCCGAGGTGGTCGCCAAGATCGGGCTGCCGGTGCCGATCTTCTTCCAGTGGGACGACGTGGAATACGGCATCCGGGCGCGCGAGCACGGTTTCGTCACCGTCACCCTGCCCAACGCCGCCGTCTGGCACGCCGACTTCTACTGGAAGGACTACGACGACTGGGCGCGGTACTTCTCCACCCGTAACTCGCTCATCGTCGGCGCGCTGCACACCGATCTCGACGGCAAGGCGATCACGCGCGAATTCTTCCGTTACATCGCCGAGCACCTCGTCGGCATGCAGTACGGGCTGGTGCACACCACCCTGCAGGGCATCGAAGACTTCATGAAGGGCCCGAAGGCGTTGCGCGACGGCGGTATCGACGCACTCGCCGCCGCCCGCAGCAGTCGCAACGACTATCCCGAAACCATCAAGCACCCCGCGGCCACCCCGCCGGTGAACTCCGCCGACATCTCCGTGCGCCGGGCCAGCGGCGAACCGAGCCGCGTCACCCTGGTACTGATCAAGCGCGCGATCACCCAGTGGACCGGCCGCACCCAGCCCGGTCTGATCGGCGTCACCCGCGAAGACGCGCACTGGTGGCACATCGGCCTGTTCGAGCACGTGGTGGTCACCGATGCTTCCCAGTCCGGCGTGCGGGTGCGTCGTCGGGACAAGGCTCGTGCTCGCGCCCTGCTCATTCGCGCCTACCGCACCTTGCGCAAGCTCCGTAAGGAACTCCCGGCGCTGCAGGCCGAATACCGCAGGGCCGTACCGGAACTCACAAGCCGGGAGAACTGGGCGCGGCTGTACGGCATCGACCCGAGCTGACCCATGACCCGTTTCGTCCGGCCCGCCTCCGCTGCTGACGCGGAGGCGGCCGCCGGGCTGCTGACCGAGTTGCACGCGCATTTCGAGGTGCACCGTCCAGCCGACATCGTGCGCCGCACGCGGCGGCTCACCCAGAACGACTACTCCGTCTGGCGGCCGGCGCCACTGCTGATCGTCGAGGACGAAACACCGCTCGGTTTCGCGACCTACGAGTTGTTCCAACCGGGCAAGTGGTCGGCGGGCGATCTACGGATCTCGGAATTCCTGATCACCGAGTCGGCGCGCGGCACCGGTGCGGGCGCCGACCTGCACTCCGCCTTACAGGAGCTAGCAAGCGCCGCGGGAGTATCGGTGAGCGAGCCGAACCAGGCCGATCCGGATGTGTTCACGACCGTGGAGCGCTACATCGGCTCCCATGTCATCGACTTCGCCTACGAGCGGCGTAAGGCCGGGCACTGGTCGTCGCTGCGTGCCGAAGCCGCGGAAAAGGGTTGGCCCGCACCACGACTCAACGACCTGTGGCATCTCGACCTGCACGACGATCCCGAGCCTGGCCACCTGTACGCCGAGGGTGAGGTCCCGTTCATCCTGCTGCCAGACGGCCGGGTGGTCACCGCACGATTCCGGACGATCTATGTCAAGGAATACCTCGGTCACGGCCCGGAGAATCGCTGGACGCTGGCCCTGTCCGGGAGCGAGTTGCGCTCGGTGGGTGGCGGGCTGGAGATCGACCACAGCTGGTCACGAGCGGAGAACCGGCCCGCGCTCGCGGTGCCCACGGACGACGGCCGACTCATGGTGAATTACTCCTACTACGCCAGCAATCACTTCGGCTCCGACCAGGGCACCATCGACTACCTGATCGATCTGGCCGAGGCCACCGCGTCCCAACGCGCCCACGTCACCTTCGAAGAGGATTAGCGAGATCATCAGGCACTGCGTGCCTGATGATCGACTGCTCGGGCTCAGCGGCGGCCGCGTTCGCGGTAGTTCTTCCGCTGCTGTTTGCTGATGTCGCGCCAGACTCGTTCGCGTTCGGCGGCCAGGCGCTTGTCGGTGCGGGCCGCCATCCACTCGTTCTCTCTGGCGAGTTTGCGATAGCTGGTCAGCCTGCGTTCGGTGATGGTGCCATCGGCCAGTCCGGCCTGGACCGCGCAGCCGGGTTCGGTCTCGTGGGCGCAGTCGGCGAAACGGCAATCGGCGGCGAGGGATTCGATGTCGCTGAAGGTCTTGCCGATGCCTTCGGCGGCGTCGTAGAGGCCGATGCCACGCAGGCCGGGAGTGTCGATGAGCGTGCCGCCGCCGGGCAGTGGTCGCAGCTCACGGTGCACCGTGGTGTGGCGGCCTTTGCCGTCCACCGCGCGAACCGCGTTGGTGGCGAACACTTCCGCGCCCAGCAGTGCGTTGGCGAGGGTGGATTTGCCCGCACCGGACGGCCCGATCAAGGCGACGGTGCCGCTGAGCACAGCGGTGAGCACATCGAGACCGACCGCGACGGCGGCAGAGACCGCCACCACGGTCGCACCGGGCGCGACCGCACGCACCTCGTCGAGCGGAAGATAGTCCGCCGCATCGGCTTTGGTGAGCACGACGACCGGCTGGGCATTGCTCTCCCAGGCCAATGCCAGCATTCGTTCGATCCGCCCCAGGTCGACATCACCGTCGGCGGCAGAACAGATCAGCACGGTATCCACATTGGTGGCGAGCACCTGCGCCACCGAGCGCCCCGACACCGACGATCGCATGATCGCTGAGCGCCGTGGGAGCAGTTGTCGCACAGTGCCTTCGGCATCGAGTCCGACCCAATCGCCGGTGCACAGTCCGGTGATGTCACGCGGGCAGGAAGCGCGCGCCTGGCCGTGCGCGGTGACCACATCGCATTCGCTGCGGTCCATCCGAACGATGCGGGCAGGCGCGAGATCGCCGAGCAGCGGCAGATATTCAGAAGCTACGGCTTCGGTCCAGCCGTAAGGGACGAGCAGGTCGTAGTCGACCATTGTAAGAAATCCTTCGTCGGGTGCCGAACCCGAACGAGGGTTCAGCGAGTAGAGGTGATGTCCGGAGCAACCTGGGCAGGCGCACAATCGCGCCGCCCGGCCACGGCAATCCACACGTGTGTACTCACGGACATCCACCTCCTCTCCAACGTTCGACTCCCTCACTCTGCCCCAACGCTCTGGGGCAGAGCAACCTATTTTTTCGCCCCTGGTGAGGTCGACTGTGTGACAGTCGATTAGGGAACGAAGACCTCGGTTGTCTGGGGAAGGTTGGGCTTGTCGGTGCGGACGGTGACCTGGACCCGACCGGGGCCGGTGTTCGCGATCACGTCCTGGACCGGGTAGGTGCTGGTCTTGTCGGCCGGGATGAAGCGGGTCACCGAGCCGGTGGCGCCGTTGTCCAGGTTCTTCCAGTCGACGACGACGTTCACATCACAGGCCAGCAAGGTGGGCGCCCAGTTACCGAGCGGGGAGAATCCCTGCGAGAGGGTCAGCGCGATGCTGTGGGTGGCGCCGGGGGCCACGCTGGGGGAATTGAGCGGTCCGTCGAACGCGGTGCCCGCCACGTTCAGGATGCCGACGCAGACGCCGTTGCCCAGGGTCGCCACCGGCGCGGTCCGAAGTTGGTTCATCACGCAGGAGCGTGGGCCGACATTGGACCAGCCGAGCTGGCAGGTGTCGTCCGCTTGGGCGGTGCCGGGTGCGGCGAGACAGAGCGCGGCGCCGGCGAGCACGGTCGCCGCGGCGGAGGCGAAACTCTTTGCGAAGGTCACGTTTCGCATAGTAGGACCGAACCGCCGATTGTTGCCAGAGGGAACTACCCCCTAGTTTCAGGGGCTAGTCAGGTTTACCGAAGTGCTCGTTGCGGCCCAGAGAGCGCAGCCGGAACCATTCCTTGAGCCCGGCCGGGTCGCGGCGGGTCACCAGGAAGAACCAGGAGAAGCGGATCCACTCCTGCGGCAGCAGCTTGCGCATACCGGGCTGCGACATCAGGTAGCCGCGATTGCGGTAGGTGAAGTAGCGCTTCACCGGGTCGTCCGGGTACTGGGTGTGCATCCGCCCGCCCAGGATCGGCTTGAACTCCTCGGCGCCGTTGGGATGCAGGTAGGCGGTTTGCAGACAGGTGCCGAACGGCAGCCCGGAGCGAACGAGGCGGCGATGCACCTCCACCTCGTCGCCACGCACGAACAGGCGCAGGTCGGGCACACCGATCAGATCCACGGCCTTCGCCGAGATCAGCGCGCCGTTGAACAGCGACGCGATGCCGGGCAGGAAGTCCTCGTCACCGAGCTCCGAACGCAGCCGCCGCCACACCACGCCACGGCGCAGCGGGAACGCGAGACGATCCGGTTCGTCGATATCGCAGACCACCGGCGACACCTCGACCAGGTTGTGCCTGCGCGCGCAGTCGATCAGTTTCGCGAGCACTTCGGGGCCGTCGGGGCGGCCGTCGTCGTCGGCCAGCCACACCCAGTCCGCACCCTGGGTGAGCGCGTGCAGCATGCCGAGCGCGAAACCGCCCGCGCCGCCGAGGTTGTGGCGTGAGCCCAGGTAGGTGGCCTCGATCGGCTGCTGCGCGACCAGCTCGGCCACCGCGTCCTCGTTGGCATTGTCGACAACGATCAGATGGTCGACCGGACGTGACTGCGAGGCGAGCACTTTCAGCGATTCGGCGAGCAGCTCGCGGCGCTTGTGCGTGACGACCACCGCGATGATCCGCGCGGTCGGGCCGGTGTCGGTCGTGATGTCGGCGGGTTCCGCGCCGACCGGCAGCTCCGCGTCGTCGGCCAGTACAACGGGTTGCGCGGGCTCCAGATCATCGGGCAGCACAGCGGCGGGTTCGACGGGTGCCGGAGTCGCCTCTAGTCGGTCGGTCATGCTGAACCCACCCGGCACGGCAGCCGGGGCAGCCTCGTCACGTTGACCGCTCATACCTGATTCTGCTCCAACTTCTTCTCGCCCGCCGCGCCGCCGGCGCCCTCGGTCTCCAGTTCGCGCAGCACCTGTGCCACGTGATTACCCGCCTCGGGCCCTTCATACGCTCGCACAACGTCCTCGATCCCGCCCTGTTCGCGGATCTGACCGTGGTCGATCCACATCGCGGTATCGCAGAGTTGGGCGAGGAATTCGTTGGAGTGGCTGGCGAACACGAGGATGCCCGAACGCGCGACCAGCGACTGCAGCCGCGTGCGCGCCTTCTTCATGAATTCCGCGTCGACCGCGCCGATGCCCTCGTCGAGCAGCAGGATCTCGGGATCGATCGAGGTGACCACGCCCATCGCCAGCCGCACCCGCATGCCGGTGGAGTAGGTGCGCAGCGGCATCGACAGGTATTCGCCCAGTTCGGTGAAGTCGGCGATCTCGTCGATCTTGGCCATCATCTGCTTGCGTGTCTGGCCGAGGAACAGGCCGCGGATGATGATGTTCTCGTAGCCGGAGATCTCCGGGTCCATGCCGACGCCGAGGTCGAACACCGGGGCCACCCGGCCGCGGATGCGCGCACTGCCGCGTGAGGGTTCGTAGATGCCCGACAGCAGGCGCAGCAGCGTCGACTTGCCCGCGCCGTTGTGGCCGACCAGGCCCACCCGGTCGCCTTCTTTGAGCGAGAGGTTGATGTCGCGCAGCGCCTCGACCACCACCACGTCGGAGCTGTTGCGCCCGATCGCGCCGCCCGCCTTGCCGAGGAACGCCTTCTTCAGCGACCGCGACTTGGCGTCGAAGATCGGGAACTCGACCCACGCCTCATGGGTTTCGATACTCACACGGCTCATCGAGAACTGCTCCTAAACCCAGTACGGGACGCGGGCACGGTACTGCTTGAGCGCCAGGACCGCGACGGCCCAGCCGACGACGGTGAACGCGCAGACGACCGCCCAGTGATGCCACTCCGACGGTTCACCGAGCAGGGGAGCGCGCACGATCTCCAGGTAGTGATAGGTGGGGATGATCTCGAGGAGCTTGGCGCGCTCGCCCGCACTGCCGACCGAGTTCTCCAGCGCCTTCGTCGACCACATCACCGGGGTCAGCACGAACAGCATCAGCGTCATCGAGCCCAGGATCGGGGCGATGTCGCGGTAGCGGGTGGAGAAGATGCCGAAGACGATCGTTACCCACATGGCATTGAGGAACAGCAGCAGGATCGCGGGGAACACCAGCAGGAACGACCAGTTCAGATCACGCCAGATCGAGAACGCCACCACCAGCACCGCGTAGATCGCCGCATTGTGGATGAAGAACAAGAACTGGCGCCAGACCAGGCGATAGACGTGCACGCTCAGCGCCGAGGGCAACTGTTTGATCAGTCCCTCATTGGCGATGAACACATCAGAGCCCTCGAGAATCGAAGCCTGGATGACGTTCCACACGACCAGACCGACCGTCACATACGGCAGGTATTCGCTGATCGGCTGATTCAGCAGCGTCGAATACAGCAGACCCATCGCCAGCGCCTGCAAACCGGTCGCGATGGTGATCCAGAACGGACCGAGCACCGAACGGCGGTAGCGCTGCTTGATGTCCTGCCAGCCGAGCGACAGCCACAGCTCGCGCTGATGTAGACCGTCCCGCATGTCTTTGAACGCACGCCCGAAGGTCTGCGAATCCGACACCATCGGCGTCTTCACCAGCAGTGGCGCGTCAGCGGTGTGCTCGGCAGCGGCGGCTTCGGCCAGCTCTGCCTCGGTGGGGGTGTCTTGGGAATGCACGGGGCTCTCTTCGGTACGCGCGTCACTGCGATCGGAGACCGAATCAGGACGAGCGGCGGCGGCGGGCACGGTCCCCGACCTTACAGGGTTGTTTTCCGGCTGGCGCCGGGTGTTCGCGGCCCCGGGGGGCCTCGATCTTCCCTCCCTCCGGGTACTCCTTCGTCGCACCCTCCACTCAGTCCAGATCGAGGCGGGCCGCGAACAAGAGACTCGGGGGGTTTACAGGTACTGACCGCCGCCCACATGGCCGCCTGCCTTGACGTCCGCCGCGTGCATCCCGGGCGGCAGCGCGCCTTGGCGCATCTGCTCGAGCTGGGCGCGGGCGGCCATCTGCTGGGCGAACAACGCGGTCTGGATGCCGTGGAACAGGCCCTCCAACCAGCCGACGAGCTGAGCCTGGGCGATGCGCAGTTCCGCGTCCGACGGCACCGAGTCGTCGGTGAAGGGGAGGGTGAGGCGTTCGAGTTCCTCGCGGAGTTCCGGCGCGAGACCCTGTTCGAGTTCGCGGACCGAGGACTTGTGGATCTCCTTGAGGCGCGAGCGGCTGGCGTCGTCGAGCGGTGCGGCGCGAACCTCTTCGAGAAGCTGCTTGATCATCGTGCCGATGCGCATCACCTTGGCGGGCTGCTCGACCATGTCGGTCAGCGACTCGGCCGACTCGCTCACGGCCTTCTCGTCGTCGGGCACGACCTGTGCGGTGAACGCGGACGCGTTGTCGGCGTCGGCGGGCACGGTCAGTGGACGGCCGTCGGGACCGATCACGACGATGGATTCGGGGACATCCTCCGAGTGCGTCATATCCCCATCATTGCGCGTGCGTCGGCTTCGCGCTAAAACTCCTACGCGGTTACACCGGGAGGCCCCCTGCCCTTAAAGTGGCCACCATGACTTATGACGTCGCGAGGGTTCGGGGCCTGATACCGTCCCTGGGCGACGGCTGGATCCATCTGGACCCGCAGGCGGGAATGCTGGTTCCCGATTCGGTATCTCGCGCCGTCTCAACGGGTTTCCGTACCTCCTCGTTCTCCCATATCGGCCGCCACGGTGCGGCATCGCGCAGCGGCGCGATTCTCGACGCCGCCAGGGAAGCGGTCGCCGATCTGGTCGGCGGAGATCCGGCCGGCGTCGTGCTCGGCCCCGATCGTGCGGTACTGCTGGCCTGGTTGGCCGAATCACTGAGCTCACGCCTAGGCCTCGGTACCGGCATCGTGCTCTCCCGCTTGGACGACGAGGCCAACGTCGCCCCGTGGCTGCGCATCGCCAACCGGTACGGCGCGCATGTGCGCTGGGCCGAGGTGGAGATCGAGACCTGTGAGATGCCGTCGTGGCAGTTCGAGGAGCTGATCGGCCCCACCGCGCGCCTGGTCGCGCTCACCGCCGCATCGCCGATCGTGGGTTCGGCGCCCGGCGTCCGGGTGGCGGCGGATCGGGTGCACGACGTGGGCGGACTGCTGGTGGCCGACGCGTTCGGCGCCGCGCCCTACGCGCTGATCGACATCGACGACCTCAATGCCGACGTGGTCGCGCTGAGCGCACCGTCGTGGGGCGGGCCGCAGGTGGGCGCGCTGGTTTTCCGCGACCCCGCGTTCCTCGACCGCATCCCCTCGATGTCGCTCAACCCCTATGCCAAGGGTGCTGAACGCCTCGAGGTCGGCGGACATCAATACGCCCTGCTGGCCGGGCTCACCGAATCGATCGACTTCCTCGCCGGACTCGACGAACGCGCCACCGGCACCCGCCGCGAACGCCTCGAGATGTCGATCACCTCGCTGCAGGACTATCACGACCAGCTCTTCGACCACCTCATGCAGGTACTGGAGAAGGTCGACAACCTCACCGTGATCGGCCGCGCCTCCACCCGCATCCCGACGGTCAGTTTCACGATGGCCGGGATGCAGGCGGAGAAGGTGGCGGCCAAGCTGGCCGATGCCAGGATCGGCACGGTCAGCGGGGTGCACGGCGGGAGTCGACTGCTCGACGCGCTCGGCGTGAACGATGAGGGCGGTGCGGTGACGATCGGTCTGGCGCCCTATACGACCCGCCACGAGATCGACCAGCTCGGTCGCGCCCTCAGCGCCCTCGAATAACCCGCGCGTCCGTGCGCTCGGCGTGGCTCTCAGTCACCAACGCGCAGGATCACCTTGCCGAAGGTCTGTGAGTCGTCGAGCATCTCGTGCGCGCGGGCGGCTTCGGTGACCGGCAGTTCGGTGGAGATCACCGGAACGATCTCGCCCGCCACGACCTGCGGCCACAGCTGGGCGCGGACCGCCGCGATGATCTCGGCCTTGCTGCCCGGACCCACACGTGGGCGGCTGCGCACATTCGTCGCGTGCACCGAGCCCCACTTACGCAGCAGCGTCGCGACATTCAGCTCGCCGGTGGTGCCGCCCTGCATGCCGATCACCACCAGCTGTCCGTGCGGGGCCAACGCTTCCACATTGCGTTGCAGGTAGACAGCGCCCATGTTGTCGAGGATCACGTCGGCGCCGCCCTGGTCCGCGAGCACCGCGACGAAGTCCTCGGTCCGATAGTTGATCAAGATCTCCGCCCCCAGTTCGGCGCACTTGGTCAGCTTCTCGGCCGACCCGGCCGTCACCGCCACCCGCGCCCCGAGCCCTCGCATCACCTGGATCGCGTGCGTGCCGATCCCGCCGCCGCCACCATGAATCAACACCAGCTGTCCCGACCGCACACCCGCCGTCATCACCAGATTCGACCAGACCGTCGCCGCCACCTCCGGCAACCCCGCGGCCGCGATCGCGTCCATCCCCTCCGGAATCGGCAACAGCTGCGTCACCGGCACCGCCACCAACTGCGCGTACCCACCTCCCGCCAGCAACGCGCACACCCGATCCCCGACCTGCCAGTCCGCGACCCCCGCCCCCAACTTCACAATCGTCCCCGAACACTCCAGCCCGAGTATCGAACTGGCGTCGGCAGGCGGCGGATAGAACCCCTTCCGCTGCATCACATCCGCCCGATTGACCCCCGCCGCGGCAACTTCCACCAATACCTCACCGGGCCCCGGCTCCGGATCGACCGCCACGGTCCACTCCATGACTTCCGGCACGCCGAACCCGTTCAGTTGAATCGCATACATGGGGTGCAATCCTGCCCCCGCCGACGTCACGGAACCAGAACCCACGCCGCCTCTGATCTGCCGATCAGCTACGATCCAGGGCAGGGAGACGTGGCAGAGCGGCCGAATGCACTCGCCTTGAAAGCGAGCATGGGTAAAACCATCGGGGGTTCAAATCCCTCCGTCTCCGCCAAAGACCGCAGGTCAGCCAGCGGACTTGCGGCGCGACACGGTTTGTCGTACACCGACCGAGAGCTGCCGCCGATGCCGACGCCCGCCTGTCCCGCCGCGGTTCGCCCCGATGTCGAGACGCTGTGGCAGTACAACCAACTCGACCATGACATCCGACCGACCGACGTCGGCATCGGTCTCGGTAGCCATGATCCAGGCGTTGCCACCCACACCGCACAGCTCTATCAGGCCGGCATGTTCCCACTCATCGTGTTCACCGGCGCGAACGCCCCGACAACAGTCGAACGATTCCCACGGGGCGAAGCCGTGCACTACAGGGAACATGCCATCGAGCGAGGAGTGCCCGCCGAGGCAATCCTTCTCGAACAAAAAGCCGAGAACACCAGCGAGAACATCGATTTCACCCGCACCCTGCTCGCGGATCACGGACTGGCCGACTCGATCCGAACCGCAACCCTCATATCGAGGCCGTACCAGCAGCGACGTAGCTACGCCATATTTCGCAAACACTGGCCGGAGGTCGAGGTCATCTGCTCGTCCCTCCCGCTCGAACTCGACGACTACATCGCCGCTATCGGCCACGCCGATCGAGTCATCGACATGCTGGTCGGCGACACCCAGCGCATCTGGCTGTACCCCGAGCGCGGTTGGGCTATCGAGCAAGATGTTCCGCCTGCGGTGAAGGACGCCTACGACCGACTCGTCAACGCCGGGTACACATCTCGACTGCTCCCCACTTGACCTACTGGATCTGCCAGCCACCCCACGCGGTCGGCTGCCGGGTCGAACCCGAGCAAGGGGTACCCGCCACGAGCCGCTCGAGCACGCTGGCTTCGTCATGTCCCGCATCTGCACCGGTGGTCATCGACATCCTTCAAAACCGTTGTCCTGCAACCGTGAAGGTGCCGCGATCTTCCCACGCCGCGTAGGCGCAATCGCGGCAGTCGTCGAGGTGGCGGAAATAGTGATCAGGTGGGGGCAGATGTGGTGGTCGGCCCCATCGGCCGAGGCCGGATCGCATCCGCTGAGAGTCCGGTAGATAATCGAACGTATGTGCGAATCGATCCGGCTCTATCTGCGCAATGGGCGCTGGACGGAACCGGCTCCCCGCTACTGTCCGAACGGTCACCGGCTCGGCCCCGGCCAGGTACTCATCGGTGCGGTGCCCTGTATTCGGATCGGTGGTCACCATCGAACGCACACGTGCCGGGCCTGCCTCACGACGACCTACACCCCGCCACTGCACGCCGACTGTGATCACTACTCGTAGCGATAACCACTCCCGAAGGTGCCACGCAGCGGTCACAACTCGCGCATACGACCCCGGACCCCCACGATCTCCTCCGCGCGGATGCTCACCCACTCCAACAGACCATGGAGCTTGTCGGCTACCTCGTGACCCATCGGTGTCAGCGCCTAGGAAACCCGTGGCGGCACAGTGGGTTCGACTGTGCGCTCGGTCAGGCCGTATTCGGTGAAGGTACGCAGGTTCTGCGACAGCATCTTTTCGCTGATGCCACCGATTCGGTCGCGCAGGACGTGGTATCGCATCGGGCCGTCGCGGAGCGCCGCCAGGATCAGGACGCCCCAGCGGCTGGTGACCTTGTCGAGGATGGTGCGGGCCGGGCAATCCTTGTCGAATACGTCACGTCGTCCGACGGGTGTCTGCTCGCCGTCCGGGACTCCTACCGTCATGTCATGAGCTTACTTGTGGGTATGTCCTTTCCAGAAGTAAGTGCCCTTCGTACGGTTGGCCCATGGCGGATATCAGCAAGGTTCTGGTGATCGGGGCGACCGGTCATGTCGGCGGCCAGGTGGCGGCCCAGCTCGTCGCGGGCGGGACGCCGGTGCGGGCGTTGGCTCGCGATCCGCGCGCGGCGTCGCTGTCCCCGGATATCGAGGTGGTGCAAGGGGATCTGACCGCTCCCGACACTCTGGACGGCGCCCTCGATGGCATCGACGCGGTCTACCTGACCTGGCCGATGTTGTCGGCGGAGATCGCGGAGCAGGTGGTCGCCCGCATCGCCGCACACGCGCGCCGCATCGTCCTGCTCTCCTCCGGCGCGGTCCGCGACAATCTGGAGCAGGACCATCCGATCGGCCGGGCACACGCCATCGTCGAGCAGCCGATCACTGAATCCACTCTGGAATGGACCTTCCTTCGCCCCGGCGGTTTCGCCACGAACACACTCGAATGGGCACCGCAGATCCGTGCAGGCAACGTAGTGCGCGGCGCGTACGGTTCCGCCTCGGTGGCCCTGGTGCACGAAGCGGATATCGCGGCGGTCGCCGTGCGTGCCCTGACCACCGACGGGCACGCCGGGGCGAAGTACGTCCTGACCGGCCCGGCCCCGCTGAGCCGGATCGACCAGGTCGAAGCCATCGGCGCCGCACTCGGACGCACGCTGGTCTGGGAGGAGATCAGCCCCGAAGCGGCGGTGGCGCACATGGGTTGGCTCCCACCCGACATCGCCCGCGTAGTGCTGAACGGGTTCGCCGGCTACGTCGACACACCGGGCACCGCGACCACCACGGTGCACGATGTCACCGGGTCGCAGGCCCGCGACTACCGCCGGTGGGCAGCCGACCACGTCGCAGATTTCCGCTGACTACCCTTCGTCCCACGCCTGGATCGAGGTCTGGTCGACGATGCGGCCGTCGCGCAGATCGGCCATCGAATGCGACAGCACGCGGGTGCCGTCCGGGTAGCGGCACGATTCCACGAAGGCGATGTGGTCGCCGTCGATCAGGACGCTGTCGAGGGAGTGGGTCATCTCCCTGGCGCACACGTCGTCGAACATCGCGCTGATCGCCGAGCGGCCGTGCATCACCCGGGGATGGCTGGGTTGGTCGCGGTGGTCGACCATACGGATCTCGGCATCGTCGCTGTAGAGCGTCAGCAGTGTTGCGGCATCGCGGCTTTCGATTCCGCGGCGCAGTGCATCGGCATCGAATCCTGAGCTGGACGCGGTGCTCATCTGGGTCTCCCTCGCTCATCGAAACGAGCCGGACCAGGGCGATTCGGCCCGTATGAGAACCCTACGCTCGCCCGCGACCGGGCGAAACCCGCTCGGACCTCCAGCCGCCCACCGGTCCGGTGGGCGGCTGGTTCGACTGATCGAACGGTGCGCTGTGGGGGCTAGGGCGCCTCACGGCGCCGGTCGTCGACGCGCAGTTGCTCCTCCGAGCGCACCATCGAGTCGTCGGTGTGCCTGGCCTGCGCGGGGTCGCCGTGGGTCATCGGCATCTCGTCTCCGGGGCGGATCTGCGGGCGACCGTAGGTATTCCACCCCGCGGCCCGTGGATCCACGTGATAGTGCTCGAACAGCTCTTGCTCGGACTCAGCGCTGATCCGGCCGCCGTCGTCGAGGTGCGGCGCGGACTTCACCTGCTCCTTGGCGACGTGCAGTTTCAGGGTGTTGTCGTCGGTCTGATGCTCGGCGCCTGCCAGCGGTACCAGCGAGTCGTGGCTGAACAGTCCGGTCGAGACAGCGGCCCACTTTGGCGAGCCGGAGTTGTTGTCGATGTAGATCTGCTTGACCTTGCCGATCTTGGCGCCGTGATCGTCATAGGCGGTGGCGCCGATCAGCGATTCCAGGGTTGCCTTGGTCATGATGATTCCCTCCTACCTGACGCGGAGGCCGAACGCGGACATGTGAGGTCCGTTCGTCGATCCCGCTGGGTTGTTGGGCGATCAGTCGGTCCGCGGCGCCCGGCACGACCGGGCTTGGCTACGTGACAGCAAATACCCGGCCGCGCACGGGTCAAACAACCCGTCGTAGATCAATCTCGGCGGACGAAATTCGGTCGAATGTCCAGGTCGGGTGCGTCATAGTATCGATGGAAGGTGGGCGTGAGTCCGGAGGAGATGGGCGGATTGACCCAACTCCAGTCGGTCGGGCACGCGCGCCCGGCGGCTTCCTCGCGCTGCACGTGATCGCAGAACTGCTTGGCCACGGTGTGGTGGTCGACCATGTGTACACCGGAGGATCGAAAACTGTGTAGCACAGCGTGATTGAGCTCGATCAGGGCCTTGTCCCGCCACAGCGTCCGCACCGATGACGTGTCGAGACCCATCATGTCGGCGATCAGCGGCAGCATGTTGTAGCGATCGGCGTCGCTGAGGTTGCGTGCGCCGATCTCGGTGCCGACATACCAGCCGTTGAAGGGAGCGAAGGGGTAGCAAACCCCGCCCACATCCAGATCCATGTTCGAAACAGCGGGCAGCGCATGCCACTTCAGGCCGAGCGCGGCGAACCACGGGTAGTCGGGATGGACCAGGTCGACCTCGCGGACCAGCTCGCGTGGAACGTCGAAATACTGCACGTCCTCGGTGGGCGTGCTGATCAGCACCGGCAGCACGTCGAACGGTGTGCGCTCGCCGCGCCAGCCCAGCTCCATCGCCTGCTCGGTGGCCGCGATATTGGCCGGATCGCCGGTGACGGTGCCGTCGCCGTTCGGGTATCCGGCGTAGCGGATCAGCTGCGAACTCTCGATCCGGTATTCACCACGGCCGGGCACGGCCGCCGGGCCGACCGTGATCATCGACTGAATCGCGCCGCCATTGGTCGCCAGTCGCAAATGCTGCCAGCACACTTCGGAAAGTTCCCGCGCAGAAGTAACCAGACGGGCATCGAGTAGTTTCAGCGATCGCCAATGTTTGCGTCCCACGCAGCGAGCGTGGTTGCGCCACGCCAATTTCGCGCCGATCAGAATCTCTTCGGCGGTCTGTGTGTAGGTGCCGGTATCACGCAATTCTGCGAGCGCGCCGAGGCGACGCTGGGTGGGCAGATGCCCGAGTTCGGGGTAGCGGAAGAACTCGTCGCAGTCGCGTAAACGGCGATCCAGCTCGATCGGCGGCGGCGCGGTAACCGCGACCTCCGCTGCCAATATGGCTGTAGGGGTTGGGTTTTCGCAGACTGCGGGGCGAGAGCTCTGGTTCACGGTACATCTCCGGTCGGGCAGCAGGGTGCGGGGCCGTGCGGGCGTACCCTCCGTCGCGGGAAGATTGCCCGCCGAGAACACATTCACTCGACCGGTGGCGCGCGTCGACCAGGTAATCGGTCGGTCGTCGCCGCATGCATATTCATCCTGTTCGAACACCGAAATCAGTTTCGAGCCAGCCTACGACCGGTGTGCTGGCAGTGTGCTCCAATTCGCGGTAATCCCACCGCAAACCAGCGTCAAGGGATGCTGACCCTGTCCCGAACTAACGGAATCGGGCGGCCGTTTCGGGTGCGGTGGCGAAGTCGAGGAACTGCTCGTTCTCGTGCGGATCGCCGACCGTCACCCGCACGCCGTCGCCGGCGAACGGCCGAACCAGCACTCCCGCAAGGGCACTCGCCTCGGCGAACTCGATACTGCGCTCGCCCAGGGGTAACCACACGAAATTGGCCTCGCTCGGCGGCACTTCGTAGCCTGCGGCCAGCAACGCGTCACGGAGCCGATGCCGTTGTGCCACCAGCACATCCGTGCGATCGAGCAACTCTCCCCGCGCCTGCAACGAGGCGATCGCGGCGACCTGCGCGATCCGGTTCACGCTGAACGGGATATGCACCTTCAGCAGCGCGGCGATCACCTCGGGATCGCCCACCGCGTAGCCGACGCGCAGCCCGGCCAGACCATAGGCCTTCGAGAAAGTGCGCAGTACAACGACATTCGGCCTGGTGCGACCGATCTCGACGCCGTCGGGGCGAGTCTGGGGGGTCAGTCGCAGGTACTCGTAGTAGGCCTCGTCGAGCACGACGAGAACGTGCGGGGGCACTCGATCGAGGAACCGTTCCAGTTCGGCACGCCCATGGGCCGTGCCGGTGGGGTTGTTCGGGTTGCAAACGAAGATCAGCTTGGTGTGCTCGGTGACCGCGTCGGCCATCGCGTCCAGATCGTGCAGATAGCCAGGGGCGAGTGGCACCTGCACCGCGGTCGCGTTGCCCACCTGCGTGACGATCGGATACGCCTCGAACGAGCGCCACGCGAACACCACCTCGTCGGTGGGTGCGTCGCAGGTGATCTGCACGAGTTCCTGGCACAGCGCCACGCTGCCGCAGCCGACCGCGACATGGGCGACGGTGACGTCGAGGAAGTCGGCCAGCGCCGCCCGCAGCTCACTGACCTGATTGTCCGGGTAGCGGTTGGCCTGCTCGGCGGACTCCGCGATCGCCTTCGTAGCACTCGGCAACGGACCGAATGTGGTCTCGTTGGACGCGAGCTTCACCGCATCGGGGTGGTTACGGCCGGGGACGTAGGCCGGGATGGTGGCGAGGTCGGGACGGATGTGCGCGGTCACGCCTCCACCCTACGATGATCGGCCGCCAGGACGTGCGGCGCGGCCTTCTAGGCCTACCCAAGTCCAGTTCTGCCGCCTACGCTGGGTTTATGCCGGGCACTTACGACGATGTCGCCCCCTTGCGGCCGGTTGATGTCGACACGGACACCGTCACGAGACGCACTGCCGTGCCGATCACGGTGGTCGAGCCCGAACGGGTGGCCCGCGGCGGCATCGTTGTCCTGCACGAATCCCGCGAATTCTCATCCCAGCTGCTCGACCTGATGCGTGCGTTGTCCACCGAGGGCTGGATCGTCGTCGCGCCACATCTGTTCGACCGCATCGCCGACCCGCTGGTCCAGGAGGTCTTCGGCGAGGAACTCTTCGACGACTTCGACGCGGGCTTCGACTGGCTCACCGGTCGCGGCGTCTTCCCCGACACCATCGGCGTCCTCGGCTTCGACAGCGCGGGCACCGCCGCCTTCCTCGTCGCCGCCACCCGCCCGATCGGCGCCGCGGTGAGCGTGTCCGCCCCCGGCATCACCGAACCGCTCCCCGATCAGAACGCCGCCCTGGTCGATGTCGCCGCCGACCTCCAAGCTCCCTGGCTCGGCCTCTTCGGCGCCGACGACCCGGCTACCCCGCCCGAGGCGGTCGACCGCCTGCGCGAGGCCACGGCGAAGGCGGATGTGGCCAGTCTCACTATCAGTTATCCCGGCCTGAGTCACCGAGCCGATCGCCCCGACCCCGAGGACGAGGCGGCCGCCGCGATCCGCATCGATTCCCAGACCCGTATCTACGACTGGTTCGACAGCAATTTACGCTGATTGACCAGGCGTTTTGGACTACTACGACTGCTCGTGTAATCTTCATTCCCGGCGGTTCGACAAGGACCGGTGCCCTCGAAAGAGAAGGCTCCAGGAGGCGTGCCAGAGCGGCCGAATGGGACTCACTGCTAATGAGTTGTCCCTTCACGGGGACCGGAGGTTCAAATCCTCTCGCCTCCGCCACACCCAGTTCGCTGGGTAACAACTGAAGATGCATGACCATGCGCCCGTAGCTCAACGGATAGAGCACTTGACTACGGATCAAGAGGTTAGGGGTTCGAATCCCTTCGGGCGCACAAAGAACCGCCCCTCATCAGGACTTACTGGTGAGGGGCGGTTCTACGTTTCGGGGAAATCTCGCCAGATCCACTACTTTCCCCCTACAAACGATCCACTACTTTCCCTGTGCGAACTGGTCGAGGGCCTTTCTCGCGTCCGGTCCGACAGTCCGCCGTTCGAGGTAGTGCCGCTCGGTTGTATCCAGCTTCGCATGCGACAACTGGGCTTGTGCTTGAGCCGGACCGAGGTCGTCACGGACCACCGTCGCGACAGTCGGACGGAAGCTGCGCGGGGTGACCCACTTCAGATCCTCGGGCAGCGCGGCCCGCAGCGACCGACGCATGTTCGCCAAGCTCATCCACTCACCGTTGCGGTTTGCGAACACCGGACTGTCCGGATCGGCATCTCTCGGACACAGGGATTTCAGGGCTTCCACCGCGAGCCTGGGCAGGATCACCGTGTGATCGGGAGCATCCCCTTTCCGTGCGTCCTGGCGGTGTAGCGCCTGCCCCTTGACCTTGCCGTGGTCGATCATGGTCCCGGTAGTCGTGACCGTTGGCGGGTCGGCCTTCAAGTTGACCTCGCGCCACCGCAGCGACAGCACCTCATTCGGTCGCCAGCCAGTCGAGACCAGCACGTCAACGAACTCGGGAAGGTTCCGGCCGGGTCGAGGCCCGAAACTCTTCTCACGGTCACGGTAGGCATGGACCGCTTCCCGGACCCTCGCGAACTCGTCAGGGGTGAGGGCACGGGCACCAGACTGTTTGCCGCCCGTCCGGCTGGTCTCCCGGATCGGGTTCACCGTCAGAACGTCGTAGCGCACCGCCAGAGCGAACATGCCGATCAGCACCACCCGGAATGTCTTGGCATTCGATTCCGAGCGGGCAGCGAGCTTGCCAAGGTGCCTCTCGGCCCGACTGGTGGGCAGCTCCCGGACACGCAGAGCGCCAAGTTGCTTGCGCCCGTGCCGGTTCCATGACTGCTCGTATAGCTCGCGCGACTGCGGCTTGAGCTTGGTCTTGGTCGCAAGCCAGATCGGGAACAACTCGGCCAGCGTAGTGCGATCGGTTACCACGGCCTCCGCGACCGGGGAGGTCCGTGTCTTCAAGTGCCGCAGCAAATTACGCCGTGCGGCCTCCTCGCTGGCACCGCTGCGTTCCACCTGCCGACGCTCGCCGTCCTCATCGCGCACGTAAGTGTGAGCGGTGAACTGGCCGGGGCCGGTCTGTTTGACGGTGATCTTGCCCCACTCGCCGGGAGCCATCCGCTGGCGTGGCATCAGGCAGCCCGGTCGAGTTCTGCGATGTAGTCGGCGACTGCCTGCTCAGAGACGAGCCGACGACGGCCGATCTTGACTGAGCGCAGAGCACCGGTGCCGATCAGCTCGTAGTACTTGCTGTGCCCGATCGGGATCAGCTTGCGCACCTCGGCCTCGTTGAGAAGCTTGGACATGACGGGTTCCTCCCTATGCTGCGGACTGCTGAGCGAACGAAATCTCTGGTGGCACAGTGGTTTCATGCGGACCGCCTGGTGGTCCTTCGTCTCTGGCGAGGCGAGCCATGGTGTACTGCGCACGTTGGTTGATCCGGGTAGTGACCAGCGCCAAGACCAGATGCGACCGCGGGGGCGCGTCTTTGTCGCCAGGGCCTACCGGAGTAATCCGCAGGTGCGAGGTATCCGGCGGGATGATGCCGATTGCGGCGAGTTCGGCGCGCACGAAGTCGAGCCGTTCGGCCTTGTGGTCAGGGAGGGTTTTGCCGGTCCAGTCGTTGGAGGTGACGCACCGACGGCCGGGAACGGCGAGCAGGTCACGGCGATGGTTCTTGCCCCGGCAGCGGCCCGGCTGGGTCTTCTCGGTGGCGCCCTTGGGGACGATGCCGTAGCGCAACCACACCCCGCACGTCTTCGAGCATGGAGTCTTTTGCAGCTCGGCGTGGAGGCGGTCGTAGTGGCGTTCGGTGCGGGCGCTGTCGGTTTCGAGGGTCTCGCTGATCGACTTGGTCAGGTACTTGGTGATGTAGCCGACTTTGCGATCCATTTCCGGTGTGCCCGCGAGGATCTGCACCGCCTTGGACTGCCCACCGAACTTGAGTGTGTGCGCGGGGTCGAGTTCGTCGACCTCGTCCATGACGGCCAGTGCGTCATCCCAGTAGGTCAGCGGGCGATGGGTTTTGGGGTCTACGAAAGTGCCGGCGGAATGGTCCCAGACGGGCATGTTGTCGCCGGTGTAGACCTCGCGGTCGAAATGGGGCCACCAGATGTTGCGGAAGGTAGCCGCGGTGACCTGGTAGAGCAGCTTCGTCGGGATCGAGCCACGAATGGCCAAGTGCAGGTGCGGGGTTGCCCGCTTCTGGGCTTCCACGCTCCCGAAGTACTGCACGTTCCAGCCGACCGCGCGCCGAAGATTCTGCATCCAGCGGTCGAAAAGCGCTTTGGTGTGCATGATGTCGCGAGCAGCGCGGGCGTAGTCGTAGCTGTCTGGATCGACCGGGGAGCCCTCCGAAACCATCGTGCCGGTCTCGGGGTCTCGGACCTGGTTGATACGCCCATACGACCCGAGGGTCAGCGTGAAGAACGTCGAGGGCCGGTACTTGCCGTTGGCGTAGGCAGTGCCCACGGTGACCTTCGCGACCTTATTACGCGGAAGGTCCGGAAGATCATCACGGCGACGGGTGGACTTGGCTCTGCGACGCGGCTTCTCATCGAGGGCCGGGAGACGGCCACGGACGCCGAGTTCGCGGAGTTCGGTGTCGAGGTCGGCTACCAGAGCCCGAATCGACTCGGCGAGTTCGTGTTCACCAGCGCGGCGGGCTTCGTGGTAGGCGGCGAACTGTTCAGCGCGAGCGGCCAACACCTGTGTCTGTGCTTCGGTGACCACCGGTTCGGCGTGCACGGGTTCGTGTTCAGCGCACCAGCCTTCGCGCAGCTGGGTCTGTCGCAGGTACTTGTTCGCTTTGGCGCAGGCCGGGCAGGTCGAAGCGACTGTGGACTTGCATGGAGCGCCGACATAGGTGGTACGAGCGGAGATCGGGTCGAAAGCCCGCATCGGGACAACACGAGCGCACACACCTTCCTTCTCGGCGGCGGCTTCGGCGATGTCGGTGACGTCGGGCATTGCTCGCCGATCGGCAGCGGTTTCCCGGTCCGGCTTCACTGCTGCGGCGGGGGCTGTGGAGCGATGTGGATGGCCGAGAGAGGCCGTTCCGGTGGTGTTGTCAGACATGGTGCGGCCTCCCTCGGTCGTGGTGTTGGGTGCGGTCATGCGGCTTTGCGGGTGGACGGAATGGTCTTGAATCCGGCCACCGATTCGAACGGCACCACCACCGGGTCAGCCAAGGAGTCGGTACGACGGAACGTGATCTCGACCAGGCCAGGGCCGACGAGGGCGACTTTGGCCCTCTGGGCACCGAAGCCGTGGGCGAAGTGGTCGGCGCGGTGGGTCCAGGTGTCGGGGCAGTGACCGGGCAACATCCGGGCACGGAGCGTGTCGAGGGATTCGCCGATCTCGACGGAGACAAGCCGCGGGACGAACATTCGATCGCCGCCACGAGTGGACAGGCCACAGGCGGTGGTCATGGTGGCCCAGCGACGCCGGTAGCGGAACCAGCCCAGGTATCGGGACCGGACACGGCTGGTGAACCAGCGCTCGAAGGTCTGCGGGCTCAACACTCGCCACAGAACCATCCCCACGACAGCCACACCGACCACCCCGATCCCGAACGGCCAGCCGAAGAACCAMCCMGCMGCGACAGAAAGGCCGGCGGGAACYGASACCATCGGGAACAGCAGCGCCCACCACGCCAGGGTGAACACCGACAGCAGTAGTCGACCGACCCCGGTGAGTACGGCGTCAAGGACTTCGGCCGCCGGGTCATGCGTGGTCGTGGTCGTGGTGGTGGTGTTCATGCGGCGTCATCCGAACCGGCGAAATCGTCGTAGCCGTTCCATATCGGGGCAGTACCGGTCTCGGTTAGCACCGCGACAGCCAGAGGGTCGAGGCCGCGGGTTTCCGAGCGGCACTGGCTACGGGATCGGAAGTCGATGACGTCGGCCAGACCGTTGTCGGTGCGAGTGTCGTTCTTGCGCGCCATGGTCAGTTCTCCAGTTCAGGAATGTCGGATTCGAGGAGCCCGCACATCGAGCAGACGTAGGGGCCGGTGACCAGCTCTGCCCAGGTGCCGTCGAGGACGAGCTCGTGCCCGTGGACCCGGCAGTGTTCAGCGGCGGCACAGTCGTCGCAGCGGACGGTGTCGCCGTCGTAGTCCCACCCGGCAGCGGTATCGGCGGTGAGGAACTCGACCGCTTCGTTGGTCGTCATGAAGCAGATCGGGCGACCGGACGAGGGGTTGAACACGTCCCCGCAGCAGTCGCAGTAGATGACGACATGGGATTCGGTGACCAGGCCGCGCTTCATGCCGCCCACCCCTGCTCGTCGTCCTCACCGGGGATGAAGTCCGGGTCGAACGTGGACGGGTCGAAATCGTCGTCAGCACCGGCCGAGGTGACCGGGGGAGTCGGGGCGTAGGCATCGACTATCGCGTCGGCCCGGTCGTCATCGATCCAGTACGCGCGGACCCGCACGAACTCAGTCGTGCCGTCTTCGCCGACGTAGCCGACACCGGGTGTGGTGTCGGGGATCTCGTGGCACAACGCACCGCGGTCCTTGGAGCCCTGCCCGTGGACCATCGAGGTCTGTGTCGGTTCGTCCAGGCGCAGCCCGATCCGGACCGGGAACAACTGCCGGAACGGCATCGTCTCCTTGGACGGGTCCTGCAACGCCGCGATGACCGAGAGACCGACCGCACGACCCTGCGAGAGCAGCAGGCCCAGGAGCCGTTCGAACTCAAGTCGCTGGTCACGAGTGGCGTAGGCCGACAGGGCGGCAGCTTCGTCGATGATGATCAGGATCAGCGGGGCATCGGTGGTCGGGACGTGCTTGCGGATACCGGCCGAGCGCAGTGTCGAGGCACGATTCTCCATCACCTGGACGGCTTCGGTGAGCATCGCCAGGATGCCGTCAGCGGTCCACTGGAACCTCACCCACAGCTTTTCGCCGCGCCCGAATTCCATGCCGCCCTTCGGGTCTGCCATCCACACATCCACATACCCGGCTTTGATCGCGGGACCGATGCCGCGGATGATCGACCACAGCACCGAGCCTTTGCCCGAACCGGTCGCACCGGCGAGCAGGATGTGGGCATACAGCACCCGCAGCAGCCACAGCCGACCGTCTTCACGGACACCGGTGTCGACAGCTTCCAGGTCCACCCCGGTCGCTTCCTGGACCGAGATCACCGGTTCGGCGAGGGTGTCGAACGTGCGCAGTTCCACCCGCACGAACCCCGGACCCGATTGGCGCACACGGACCTTTGCGACACCGAGGTACTGCGCGAGAGCGTCGGCGATGTCGTCGTTAGTCCAGTCCGACAGCTTCTGACCGCCCACGATCTGGATATCGAACACCGCACCGGCCGGGATCAGGTCGACACCACCGACGATGGTCGGCCAGTTACCCGCCGAGCCCAACCCCAGCGCAGCCCACATCATTTCGAGATGCTTCGTGCTGGTCAGGATCACTGCCGCAGGACGCAAATCGGCCGGCACACCGGGGAAGGGTTCGACCTCAGCGACACGGACACGGGCAGGGTTGTCGAGGTGACGCCACCACAGCAGCACACCAGCGGCAAGGACCGTCGACAGGGCGACAATGGTCGTGACCATCACGCCACCGTCTTCAACGTCGCGGCGTAAAGGTCGAGCGCGGCCGGGATCTTCTCCGCGACCACAGCGGCATCGCCCGGCGTCAGATACAGCCTGACGTCACCGATCTCGACCATGACCATGCCAACGAAATCGACATACCTCACATCGAGCGGACGTCCGTAGGTCGCGCCAGTAGTGGACAGATACGAGCGATCCGGTGTGAACGAGTTGTCAGACATTTCAGTTGCCCCCTGTAGGGATCGGGACCGCGACAGGCAGCAACGGAGCAACCGGGCGCGGAGGAGAGTGGAAGGTGTGCACCGGCGTAGAAGCCGGGGCGGGAGTCGAGGCCGCGACCATCGGCACCAGGTTCGGCGCGTCTGTGTCAGCGGTGTAGGTGGGTGCCGTCTCGACCACGACGGCGGGCACCGAATCGCGTTGTGCCGCACGTCGAAGCAGGACCAGCCCGTGAGTGTCGATCAGCAGGGCCAGCGGGGGAATCGCGGCCAACAGGGCACCGCCCCAGCTATGGCCGGTCAGGTAGGCGTGAACCGAGTTGCTCGTAACCGATACCGCGGCCCCGCCGACCAGAATCCAGGAGAACCATTTGTGCTCAGCCGATTTCGGTGGCAGAGCGATCACGGCCATGGTGGCTTGGACGATGGTGCCGTCCACGATCACCGGGAACAGCCACGCCAAACCGCGTGGGGTGCCGCCCATGATCGCGAGGTCTTGCAACGCCGCGAACGACAACACGAACGCGGCAGCGCCGATACCGATCAGAACGAGGACGGCGGACCAGCGAGCCCACCGCATACCCGAGGACTGCTGATCCGCCGTGTCCATCGCTAAGCCGCCTCAGCGATCGCGGCAGCCTGCTCCTTGNAGGACGGCGGACCAGCGAGCCCACCGCATACCCGAGGACTGCTGATCCGCCGTGTCCATCGCTAAGCCGCCTCAGCGATCGCGGCAGCCTGCTCCTTGAGGACGTGCTCAGCGGCATCGTGGGCCATGACCAGCGCGGGAAGCTGCTCGGCCAACGGTCGAGCGTCCTCGATATCGAGCGCCAGCGCGTAAATGCCCATCTCGGATTCGAGCTCGATCCGCACGCATCCGCTGCTCTTGACGCCGCACTCGGTTTCTCTCGGAGCGAGATAGGTGAGCGCGAAGCCCGTGTTGTACCCGGTGTGGATGCTCATGAACGACATGGCGATCACGCAGCCTTGTCGGCGGCGCGGTTGTTGAGCTTCGCGCCGGAGTTGTCGCCCTTGATCCCGGTCGCGCGCACGTTCCAGCCGATCGACTTGAACTCACCGTTACCGACGATCTTGGGCTTGAGCATCAACCCTTCCAACACGATCGGTCGGAAACCGGGCGCGACCTCATCGGCCGAGGGCGTCGGCATCTGATCGGCGACGAACACGATGTCGAAGGTGGTCTGTCGCGCGTTGGACCCGGTCGGGTCGGTGATCGTGGCCTTCCACAGGCGCTTACCGGTGCCGTTGCCCTCACGGTCGAAGTCGAGCTGGTGACGCTTGGGTGCGTTGCGATCGGCGTTGAACTCGGTCACTGCCTCCACCTTGCCGAGCAGCATCACGCCCATCGGGAAGGCGGTGTGGAAGTCGGTGGTCAGCCACATGTCCTTGAGTGCCATGTCATGTCTCCTATACAAAGAGGATGGTTTATCCCCCCTAAACCCACTCGGTACGAGGACGTTCGCCGTGGTTTATGGGGGGTAAACCGAGACTAGACGCACGTGCGCTCTGTCGTCAAGGGGTTCTAAACTCTGTGTCGTGGCTATCGATGACGAGTTCGACGCAATCCGCGATGACCCGGACCCGATCCGGCGCGGGCTACGAGCGGGCGAACTCATCGCTATCTATCAGCAGCGGCAAACGGAGTTGGCTCGACTCCGCAAGGTCGCCATCGAGCAGGCAAACCGTGACCTCGGGCTCAGCTTCTCAGAGATCGGCGACCGGCTTGGCCTGACAAAGGGGCGAATCAGTCAGATCCGCACGTCGGCACCACCGCCTGAACGAGCATTCTTCGGAGTTGGTCCTGTTGCGATCGGGGTTCCCCGCCGACTTGGTGTTGAGGAGGGCCGAGAGCGTACCTACGTTGACACAAACGACGAAGCGACGCGAACCTATCTCCAGCACACCCTGGGCGAATTATCCTTGACCACAACACAGTTCGACATCTCGCCCGATACCGAGAATGCCCCGCCAGGTGACTGCATCATCGTGTGTGGTCCGAAGTCTGCCCCGGTGGCTCGACATCTACTGGCGGACGATCCGATTCTCGCGTTCGACCGCAGCGAGGCGGGATGGTCGATCGTCGACTACCGCCAGGACGATCGACACTTTTCGCCATACCTCACGGATGGCACCCGCAAGGACATCGGCTACCTCTCCCGCCGGACAGTCGACAACCGCGTCATCGTGCACATTGCCGGCATAACCGCCGTCGGCTCCGAAGGCGTCGCGCACTGGTTGAGCACAAACCTGCGGACGGCCTACGACCCAGCTGCGAACCTGACCGATTGCATCATCGAGTGCGAGTTCGATCAGGACCGTACCGTCACGGGTAGTCGGCTGTTGGCCGGTCCATACTCGGCCCCACGATGAGCTTCACAGTCGAGTCCGCACAACGGGCAGCTGCTTCCGGTGACGATCGGTTGGTCGTCGCCGACAACGCTGTCATCGTTCTCGACGGTGCCACCGCGCACGACCCCGCCATGCCATCAGCAGGGGAGTATGTCGACCATCTCGCCGCGGAACTCGCCCTATCGATCGGCGATGCGCTTTCGCTGGTCGACATACTCGCTCAGTCCATCGCGAGGACAGCCGAAACACTCGGAATCGAACCTGGGCTTGCGCCCTCGAGCACCGTCGCTCTTGTTCGAGTCGAGCCCGACGCGGTCAATGCGTTGATTCTCGGAGACTCGTCACTCGTGATCGGACAGCGAGGCGGAGAGGTTGCGACCTACACAGACGACCGTCTTGCACAGCTCAACCTGCCCGAGGCTGACCTGTACCGGCGATTCCTGAAATACGGGTGGGGCTACAGCGGTCGACACCGGAAGATCCTCGAGGACCTCCAGATTGCCGAACGGGCGCAACGTAACCGGCCAGGTGGCTACTGGATCGCCGAGGCCGACCCCCATGCGGCCGAGCACGCATTGTCCGTCCGAATCCCTCGCGATGAGCTCTCTTGGATCGTTGTCGCTACCGACGGCGTCGCGGACCTCATTCCTCCACTTGGCCTGAGCTGGTCTGAGGTCGCCCAGATGTCCACGCCACAGCTCGATGCACTTCTCCACGACATCCACACCTGGGAAGCCGAGACCGATCCAGATGGGCAAGCCTTCCCACGCGCGAAGCGTCACGATGACAAGACGGTTGCAGTCCTGCACTTCTGAGCGGGCAGGCTTGTCACTTCACGGAGTGGTTGCTGAAATTCGCTATATAGAGTCAAGAGCGCCTGCGGCGGCGCACAGCGCCGCCGCCGCGCTTCGACGCGCACCCCAGGCTGATAAGGCGCCGCCTGGGCGCGTCGGCACGTCGGCGACGCTGAGCGCCGAAAGCAGGCGATCGGAACTCTGACCAGCTCATCACAGCATCGACCCCGAGCAGTGGACGAGGCCGACGATAACCAGGCCGCGGATTGCTGAACGGAATTCCCGAGCCCGATTCGGCCGGCATATGCCCCGATCGACGGCCACCAGCTCACCGACTCCGATACGGTGCTGCCGCACGAGCTTCGCTCGATTGCCTCATAAGGCCCTGACTGCCGGACCCACGTAGACGGTCACCGAGCCGTCACCAGTCCACCCGAAATCCGCCGGCATACTTCCGATCACCAAGCGGCTCACCAGGTGCGACGAATTGCTGAACGGAATCCGCGGTAGTTGGTGACCGGTGTAGGTGTCGGTGCGGTGCTGTCATCGGGTCACTTCCGGTGGGTGGCCGGGTCGGTGCAGCCGCGGGGGATGCCGCAGATCGTGGCGGGGGTGATGGTCGAGGGCCTTCCGTGTCGGCAGAATCTGCCGATGGCGTACCAGACCACACCCACCCCGGCAAGGACCAAGCGTTGTCACCGCCCGAGGGGGTCACCCGCGGCGACGTCATTTTCAGCGGGTGTCATCTCACCTTTGGGTTGGTCAGCCGGGTGACCCCCTCGGGCGGTGAGCCCTTGCCGGGGTGGGTGCGGCCTGGTCCGGGCCAGATCCCACCGACACGGAAGGCCCCCGACCATGAACATCACCCCCGCCACGATCTGCGACATCCGCGACTGCACCGACCCCGCCACCCACCTCGCCGCCTCCGAGTGGCAGAACCGCACCGACACCTACACCTACTGCCCCACCCACTACCGCGCCTTCCTCACCACCGAACGTTCCCTCGCCGCCCTCGACTGCTGACCAGGAAGGGGCTTCGGCCCCTCTCCTATCCGTGCCGCCGTCAACGAAGCCGGTAGCGGGTCGCCAACGACGTCGACCCCAGGCCCCGGCACCCCAGCCCGGCGAATTGCTGAACGGAATCCGCGGTGAGGTCGGGGGTATCGCGACCGGTGGCCGCGTGGCCCTGTTCTGGGTTGGCCTGCATTGTGATCCCGCGCCCCTCACACCTCAAGGGCGCCGATGGCGTCAGCTTCGCTGATTGCTTTGCAACCCTTGACCTGTGAGCCTCTGCGCGTGAACGGCAGGCCGTATCGGGCAGACAGTGAGCCAGCCCCTATGTGCGCACCCCAACCCAGAACAGGGCCAAACATGTGGCATGCGGCTATCTACAAGTTTCCGCAGGTGCACTCATCTTGTTTATTGGCCATCTGCGGCGATCGACACCTCTACGATTTCGTCGGTTTTTTCTCCTTGAAGGCTTAGTATTTCACCAAGAATTGCGTAAGCCGACATGAATAGGTACCGGGACTCGCCTGCGGAGACGTCCGTGTGAACCCCGGCTGACACCCTCCCGTAGATGTCGCCTATGGCGCGTTTCAGCCTATCTGAACGGCTTTTACTCTGCGAGTTATCGTCGATCAGAGCCTTTATTCGATTCAAGTGGTTCTGGTTTCCCAATTTAATCGGGTTGCCACTGCCGTCGACTCTGTCCGATTCGCATGCCGGAAATGCGACGTCGGCGAAATTGTCGATCAGCCTGCGGACACTAAGCATGGCTGCCGCTGTCGATTCAGGGTCTCCTTGCTGCAGGTTGCGGTATGCCGCATCGATCTTCCGGGTGGTTTCGGCTCCGAGGGCAGACAGGAGTTGTTCGATTGATTCGGTAGCTTCCTCGAACATCGAGTCTTGCCGTTCTGAAACGCGTAGAGCGTAGAACGTATTTGCGGCGAATGAATGGATTTCACCGATTACGGAGGCCACAACGCCTTCGATTCTTACTATCGCGTTTCTAGTTTCTACGATTCGATTCATGATGTTATTCGACACGACTAGCATTTGATCGCCGCTCAACTCTGGAATGCGGAGTTGCTTCAGTTCTTCATGCATCGTCGCGATGATCGGAGCGAGTCGCGTTGCCCCGCGAGTGATATGATTTCCATCTTTATAGCGACGGCCAGTTCGTTTCTGCCATTTTATTCCTGAATCGCTCTCGGGAATGGTGATTCGTTCCCATTTCAACCATTCTTCCGCTTCGTAGTCATCGGCGAGTCGCGCTAACCTCGACGCCTTCAAGACCAGCTGCTCGACGTTGATTCGCGACAACTCTATGTCGTCCAAAAGTTCTTCCGCGAGGACCCGCGCCTCAGCCCGATCTTGGTTCACCACATGAGGTTCCATGATCTGAGGCGGAGGCGCAAACGACACGCGGTTCGAATGTATGGCCCGCCAAGGGCTGCGAGTTTGTCACGGCGTTGCCGCCTCTCGCCCAAACTGTCCCGGACAGAGGAACCAGCCCCTTGATGTGCAACCCAAGCCCCGGCACAAGACCAACCACAACGAAGGCGCGGAGCATCACACTCCGCGCCTTCCGTACGCAGTTCGTACGCAGTCGCCCCAGCGCGAGCACACCTCAGCCAACGGTCCGGCGACGAATCCCCAGGTAAGACCCATCGGCACCCCACGTCGCCAACGATGCAAACGCCGAGGTGGTAATCCGAGACTGCCTACTACTACGCTCAAAAGCCGCCACGCCGAACGGCGCTGGTCAACTCCTGAAGCCGGTCTCCAACCCGTGACGGTTCAGGATGGCCAGTATGAGGAAGCAGGGAGAAGAAAAATCCTGTGGACACACGACCCTCGCCGGAACCGCCCGCCAAAACCAGCTATCGCTGCTACGCTCGCCGACCGTGACGACAGCCATCGCCCTGGGAACCGCTGCGATCCCACCACTCTTCGCGCTGCTCACGAAGTTCCTATTTGACGAGCGCGACACTGGTCGTACACGGAAGATCAAGCGGCTTGCCCATTTAGTCGACGCCGTCCCGGAGAACCACCGACAGCCATTGCTTGATCTTCTCGACATTCAGATCAAAAGGTATGCCCACCGCAGTTCGCGAGAGTTGGACGGAAACACCCTCGGCGCGATGATCGCTGTCACCGTCGTGACGGCACTGCTGGCCTGGGGCGGCATCCTGCTTGCCATCAACGTGCAGGTTTGGGTATTCGGAATCCTGACGGTGATCATCACGCTGTTCGGCGTACTGCTGATCTGGTTGGGTGGTGGATCGAATCTGTACAAGTACTCCGATCCCGAGTCTACTAACGATCCGGCCCCTGCCCCGTCGGGACTGGAGGCACCTGGAAACCGGCCTGGGTCTGTCACCTGAGCAGAAGCATGAGCGGACGTTCACAGGCGGACAACTCGCCCGAAACTGACTCCGAGAGTTGTCACGGTGTCGCCACTGACCGATCAGGCATGCACGACGCCACACAGCAATAAGGCAGCGGTAGTGCGGACTGCCGATCAGGGACGACTAGGTGTTCTGCGGCCCGGTCGGTTAAAAGTCAAAGCGTGGTAGATAGATCTTTCTGAACCTGTCGGATTTTTTTAAGTCCTTTTTTGATTTCCTCTACGGAAATATCTTCCTTGGGGCCGTGAACAATACGGTTGCGAACCGTCAACGCTGAAAATATCATTTCAACGTTCTCTGTACTCAGAAGAGTGTGCTCCACCAGTTGCGCGACCAAATTTCGCAACCCAAGTCGGCGTTCAACTGTCGCATCAATCCCGTCTTCCTTCGCTACGAGGGCCAGCAGGTTCTCCAGGCTCGCCCATTCGGAAACGAATTGCCCTCGCAGCTCCGCGTCAATATCCTGCGCACGATTCATCGCCACGAAACCAGCATCGGCGTACATCGGTACCCAATCACCTGTACGAAACGTGGATGAATTTTGAGCAGAGCGTCGAGTAGGAAGCCCGCTGCTGACGACCATTGCTCTCGTCAGCAGCAGAATAGAAGCTCCGGATATCGAAAGGGCCAGCATGAATGTTGCAGGCGTCTCCAGCTTATCTCTGAACTGAAAATAGATGGCAAATAGAATGCCAAGAACGATAAGTAATTCGCCATAAAATCTCGCCCATGCGATGCGCCGTTGCCAACGCAATGCCGAATTTGCGTATTGGGCATAAAGGGCGGCTACCCGCTCGCTTCCGTCGGCTGAATCAGTCGGCGGAAGGCAGGCAATAATATCGTTCGCTTCGATACGAAGAGGGCTATCGGGATTTCGATTCTTTCGGCTCTGCGCTACAAGCCAGGCTCGGTCTACGATATCGTTTCGCGAGAGTGCGAGGTAGGTATCGAGCGCTCGTTGCGCGCGTTCAGTCAACCGTTCGTCGCCCGCGGTGGTCATCGAGAGTCCTTCCAAATCTTGAACGATTCAGCGCCAAAGATCATGACTATCGCTCCGATGACAGCTAGCAAACCTGCCGTCGAGTCTAGTTGGTTCGTGCCCCACCCGCCGAGCACACCCGCAGCAGGGGAAGCAACTACAGCCAGACCGTATGGTTTGCCCCGCCGCGCGCGTACGAGCCCAGCGCGGACCCTGCTGGCTGCCATGCTGACATGCTGTGCTGTCACTTCCTGGTGCCCGCCGGCGTTCCATTGAGCCTCGATGAGGTCCGACTCGTGCTCTAGGTCTTGCTTGAATTTGAGCACCTTGGCGTCGTACTCAACCTGACCTTGGGGGGAAAAGTTGACCAACCCAAGCTCCTGTCCCCGCCTTGAAGGTCTTCCACGTTCAACCGGTGGCAGAATACAGGTGCCGACAGACCCGGATTCGCACGGGCGTCACATCGGGCACCTGATGTCTACGCGCCCTTTTGTTTTGGCGTCCGGTGTCACCACGTTGTCACAAGTGATCCGAACATCTCCAGACAGGCAAAGGCTCCCACGAAGGCGTTTCGCCACCTCGCGTAAGAGTACAGACGACCGTGATGCACAGCCGGACAACGAGTATTCGATTTGAAGGCGAGCACCTACAGCTGCTGACTGCGGGTACGCAGCGAATACGCAGTGCCACCAATCGGTGCCCAGGTCAGCCAACGTTGCAACCCTGGAAACCCCAGTTCAGGCCCACCGAGCCATAACCAGCCCACCGGCACAAATGCCCGGAACGGTCATCATGATCAACATCGCGCGGGTGATGCCAGAGCCAGGCATCTGCTGCATCACCAGGCATCCGTGGCGGAGTGGAAGTGGTCGGCGAGAGCCGGAAGATACGGCCCTTCGTCGATTACGAGGCCGCGGAGCTTCTGATAGTCCGGGTACCCGTCGAGTGAAGGCGCCAGCGTCACAGAGCGAGTTGTGGGGTCGATGGCCATCAGTCCGGCGTCGAACAGTTGGTGGAGGTCGGTTCGCAGGAGCAGGCCCTCGTCCAGATCGTGTGTCTCGTGCTTGGCGAAGGCTCGCAAGTGGGCTGCCTGCAACACCGCGGCGGGACAGGGTCCGGTGATTGCGCACCGCAGGCCATACCGTTCCAGCAGGCCCCTGCGGAATGGGCCTTGCCCGTTGCGAACTTGTACCAACGCTTGCCGCCGGCCGCCCTTCGGTGGCGTTGAGCGAGGCGTCGGAGCCTTAGGCAACGGCACCGCGAGTCCATCCAGAAGCGTGCGCAAGCCCTGCGGATCGCACCGACGTACCGCATTCTGCTGCGCGCCGTCCAGCAGCGCCTCAATCGCACGAAACGGCAGCGCGCCATCCAACGCTTGCCACTGTGCGCCGTAGCTGGCGACGTAGTGGGTGACGGGCACCTCCAACCGAAGCGGTTCGGGGAACTTGTTGCGACAGTCCTTGTGTCGACAGAGGTACTTCGGCGATTTGGTCGTGCGCGGCACCTGCCCGGTCCTTTTGCACTCCGGACACACATACCGAACCTTGATGCCAGGCTCGGAGTCGATCCGGTCAATGCGCGAAACACCGTGAACCGAGGTGGAATCGCGAAGAATCACCATGTCCCCGACCCTCACTTGAAGGTGATTGGCAACTCCACTGTCGTAGACGTAGGTCGATCCGAGCTCATCGGGATAGCCGTCGTTGCTCTCCCAGCTTCGCCCCTCCAGCTTCGACAGCAGCGCCCATGTGTTCACTTCGCCCCCCGTGACGTACTGGCGACCCCGCTCGGACCGCGCTAGCTCAGAGTACGAATACGGTCCGACATCCCAGCCGCGGATGCTTTAACCTCCGGCTTGTGGCGGAGCAGTCTCCCGAGGTCGACGGACCTGACTCACCCACTACTTTCCCACTACAAACCCCCGGCGATTCGGGCAAACAACGGCAGACAACCACGTAGCGCCGATCGCAAAATGCGCTGGTAGCAGTAGGTTTGGGAGTACGTCAGCGGACAATCGCAGAGCAACGGAACAACCAAGAGGTTAGGGGTTCGAATCCCTTCGGGCGCACCGAGATCGACCCCGTATCAACTGATACGGGGTCGATTTTTTTTGCGTGATGGTCCGTGTGGTTGGTCGTTACCGGGACTCTGGTGAGGCGGAGGTGCTTTCGCCGAAGCGGGCTATTTCCAGGCCGGCAGCGGCGGTAGGGGGCCGGTGAGGTCGTTGCCCGAGGTGCGGCCGACGAGCCAGCCCAGGAGAGCCCAGGCGGGGCCCAGGACGGTGTGGTGGGGGCGGCCGGGGCCTACGGTGGCGATGAAATCCGTGTCGGTGGACTGGATGTCGAAGGTGGGGGTGGCTTCGGGGAGGAGTTTGGCGGAGAGGTCGGTGATGGTTTCGGGGAGCAGGCGGGCGACGAAGGGGGCGGGCCAGTCGGCGGGGGTGTAGCCGATGTCGAGGTCCACGTGGTGGATTTCGGTCTCGCGCAGGCGCATCCAGGGGATCTGATCGGCGGTGAGGGTGCCGCCCTGGCGATTGCGGACCTCGGCCTGCCAGTCGGCGGCGGGCATGGTGGTGGCGACAGCCTGCCAGCGGTGCGCGGTGGCGGTGAAGTCCGCGTGCTGCACGGTCAGCGGGCGGGGTGCGCCCGCCTCGATATCGGCATCGCGGACGGCGACGTTCGGATACTGCGGCATCTCTATGCCGGTGCGAGCCCACAGCAGCAGGTTCAGCAGGCTGTCGGCATTGCGGGACAGGTGGGCGAGCACGTGACCGCGGGTCCACCCCGGTAACAGGGACGGTTCGGCCAGGGCCGCATCGGTGAGCGTGCCGATCGCGGTGTCGATGCGCGCGGTGGAGGCGGCGAGCTGATCGAGCAGGTCGGTGGGAGTAGCCGTTTCGCTGGTCACAGATTCGAGAGTAGTGGTCAGGTCTCCGGCGCACAGGCGATAACGACGGCGTCGAAACTGCCCTGTGGATAACTCTGAGCCTGTGGATAACCAGGCGTTTTCCTTCGTCGGCGCCGGAGAGCCGGAGTCGGCCCGTGTGACGATTCAGTCAGCGATGATCGCGTCCGCTTCGATCTCGATCAGCAGTCCGGGCGCGATCAACGCGGTGACCTCGTACATGGAGGCCGCGGGGCGGATCGTGCCGAACACCTCGGCATGCGCGGCCGCGATCTCGGGCCAGCGGGCGATATCGGTGACGAACATGCGCGTGCGCACCACGTCGCGCACACTCGCCCCGGCCTGTTCGAGTGCTGCGGCGATACGGGCCAAGACCTCACGGGTCTGCGCGCCGATGTCGTCGCCGCCGACGGCGCCACCACCGGCAACGGCCGCCGTGGTGCCACTGACGACGACCTGGTTGCCGACCCGTACCGCCCGCGAATACCCGACGACATCTTCGAAATCGGAGGCTGAGGAAATGTTCACCCGAGTTGTGGTCATGATTGCCAGAATGGTCCACCGAGGGGTGGAGGACAATTCATTTGCCGGTCGTCTACTGGTCGGCTCGCGACGGTATGCATGCCAGGTGAACGCACGTCCAGGTCTACGCCTCCTTCCTCTCACCGCCGCTCTGTGCGCTGCCGCCGTTGTGGCGGGCTGCTCGGCGCCGGATCCCGACGCCGGTTTCACCGCTGGCAAGGACCAGCCGCTGGTGATCTCGCTCGACGACCTGGTGGCCCGGGCCGGTACCAGCGCGGTGCTCGGGGTCAGCCTCGAGCCCGAGCACGGCAACATCACCCGTCGGGCCGACGGCGCCTACGTCTACACCCCGAGCGCCGGCTACATCGGTCTCGACCAGTTCACGGTCACCACCACCGACGCGGTTCGCCTCTACACCACCGACATTCCGGTGCTCGGCGAATTCGGCGGCACCACGGTGCAGGGCAGTGGATTCGGGTCGGCCTGGACTCCGGTGCCGGGTAGCGCCGACGAGTTCTACGGACTCACCGACCGCGGCCCGAATGTCGACGGTCCGGCCAAAAATGAAAAGCTCTCGCCGACACCGAGTTTCGTGCCCAAGATCGGCCGGTTCAAGCTGGTCGACAACAGGGCCGTGCTGCAGTCGAGCATCGAGCTGCGCAGCAAGTCGGGTGCTCCGTTCAACGGCCAGGTCGACATCTCGGCCACTACCGGCGAGACCATCAAGGACCTCCAGGGCAATGTCCTGCCGCCCACCGATCACGGTATCGACCCCGAAGGCCTGGTGGCACTGGCCGACGGCACATTCTGGATCTCCGACGAATACGGGCCGTTCCTGGTGCATTTCGATGCCAAGGGCACCGAGATCGAGCGGCTCGCCCCAGGCAACGGCTTGCCGAAGGAGATCGCCCTGCGCACACCCAATCAGGGCATGGAGGGGCTGACCATCACTCCCGACGGCAACACCCTGGTCGGGATGGTGCAGAGCGCGCTCAACACCCCCGGGCTGAGCGGTTCGGCCAAGGAGGTGCCGTTCGCGCGCATCGTGACCGTGGACCTGAAGACCAAGGCGCAGAAGGAATTCCTGTACCCGCTGGAAAACCCGAAGCAGTCCAAGGTCGCGGTCTCGGAGATCACCGCTCTGAGCGCCACCACCTTCCTGGTCGACGAGCGCGACGGCAACCTCGCACCCGAGTCGAACAAGAAGATCTGGACGATCGACATCGCGGGTGCCACCGATGTCGGCCCGCAGGCCGCGGTGCCCGGCGCGACCTACGACGCAGAGAAGGGCGGACTGCTGATCGACGGCAAGCCGCTGGAAACGCTGATCGGCGTCACCCCGACCGCTGATGCCGTCGCCGCGCTCACCAAGGCTGGCGTCACCCCCGTCGCGAAGAAGAGCAACCTGGACCTCTCCGCGCTGGTCGCCGCGCTCGACGAGAAGGGCCGGTTCTTCGGTCACGACAAGATCGAGGGCATCGCCACTCTCGACGGTGGCAAGACCATCTACATCGCCAACGACAGCGACTTCGGTCTTGCCGCTAGCCAGGGGGAACAGCCCCCGTTCGGCCTGAAGCCCAAGACGTTGCCCAATGGCGTGCAGGACACCGGCGAGGTGCTCGCGGTCGACACCACCAAGCTGCCCGCGAAGATCGACGGCTACACGGTGAAGATCACCGTCAAGTAGTCCACTCGTGGGCTTCGATGAGGACCGCGGTGGCCAGGGCGAGCAGCCACAGCGACATGGTGCCGACCTGGATTCGCTGGGCGATGCCGAGTGCGTAGGAGCCGGACAGGTTGTCGGCGACCATCATCCAGATGGTCGCCGCCGACCCGAGAATCAGCACGGCGAGGCCGAACTCACGCAGGATCCGCCACCGGTGGTAGCGATAGGCGGCGGCGCTGAACGCGAACGCCGCCACCGCGATCGAGGTGACGGCCAGGGTGCTCGTCAGCGCGTGTGGTTGGTGCAGTTGCGGAAACAGGCCGCTGTCGCCGCCACACGTGCTGTCACCCGGGTCGCAGTCGTGCAGCGGGAGCAGTGCGTCGGCGATGGTGGACGCACCGAAGCAGAGCAGGGCTGTCCAGCCGATCGTGGTCAACCGGCGGCGCCGGAAAACGAGCAGTCCACCCAGCGCCGCCGGGATCAGCAACAGGCCGACCACTTTGTCGGCGGTGCCGAACACCTCGCGGTACGGCTTGCCCTCGGCATCGAGTTCGCTGAGGAAGTTGTTGACCGGGTCGGTATCGATCGGCAGCACGAATTCCAGCAGCCAGGACGAATAGCACAGGCCCGCGATCGCGATCGCGAGGGCGATCAGCAACGAGTAGCCACGGGTGTGCCGTGCGGATTCGGTCACACCGACCATTGTGCGTGTCCGGCCTACGCCGCCCCGATCAGGCGCGTCGAGAACGCGGACGTGGTTTCATCGAGCAGCACAGGCACGCACACAGGTTGCTGTCAGGTTCACCGTGCAGGGTGGTTGGTAACCAACGGAGAGGTCTTCGATGAGCTATGTGATCGCGCTGGCAGGTTTCGCCACGATCCTGGCGCTGGCCGTGTCCGGCTTCGTAGCGGCGGATGCGTCGCGCGTACGGGTGCGGGTTCGCGCCGAAAGCGCTCCGCGGCGTCGCTGAAATTGTAATCGCAGGTCAGCTGGGCTTTGATCGCTCCACCAGTGCGGTGATCCGCTCAGCTGCCGTATGCGGATCCTCGTGCTCCCACACCCGCACGACCCGCCAGCCCGCCGCCGTCAGCGCGGCATCGGTGGCCCGGTCGCGGGAGACATTGCCTGCCAATTTGTCGGCCCACCACTGCGCGTTGTTCTTCGGATCGGTCGCGTGAGCAGGGCAGCGATGCCAGAAACACCCGTCGACATACACGGCGATGCGCAGCCGGGGAAACACCACGTCCGCACGCCGACGTTGACCTTTGATGGGCGGTCGGTCGACGAAATAGCGCAGGCCGGCGCGGTGTAATTCGCGGCGTAGTGCCAGCTCGGGAGCGGTGTTCGCGCGTCGCTGCTTGGACATGCGTGCGCTCGTCGCCGCGTCGGTCGGTGGCGACAAGGCCCGCCGCGCGCTCATGCCGCCCAGCCGCCCATGCGGTCGAGGTGGTCGCGGACATCGTCGAGGAATCCGGGTGGAAAGCGCAGGTTTCCCATCTCGGTGCGACGCAGGAATCCCGCCGTCGCGCGGGGAGAGAGCAGACGAGGTTCGGTGAGGAAGTTCTTCAGGTCCTCGTAGGGTTCGTGGACCGGCCAGGTGGAGAGGGGAACGCGGTGCACGACGCCCGCGTGACCCCAGGCCGCGCTCGGCCATGGTTGGCCCGCGGTAATCGGTTCTCCCACGGTCAGCGGATCCGACGGTGCGGCCAGGCGTTCACCGACCCAGTTCGCCATCCGCACACTCACCGCGTTGCCCACCAGTTTCCAACGATGACCGTGGCGCACGCCGGGAACGTCGATGGCGGGGGCGGTCCAGTCGGCGTCGAAGCCTTGTAATCGTTCACCGTCGACGATGCCCGGCGTCACGATCTCGCCCGCGGGCAGCCGGATCGCAGGCGGACTGGCGATGCCGAGCCCGGAGCCACCCTTGAGGGTCGGCACGGCGTTCACCGCCCAGCCGAGGCCACGCACACCTTCGGTCCAATAGAAACCACACGGATCGCGCTCCGGGTCGCCGTAGTCGAGGGGGCCCGCGTCGTCGCCGAACAGCACCTGACGGGGGTCCTCGGTGCGCGAAGCCAGCATCAGCACGCGCTGACGCCGCTGCGGCAAGCCGAACGCGCGGCCGTCGACGACCCGGTACGCCCAGGCGTACCCGAGCTCCTCCAGTGCGGCGGTGATGTGGCGCATCGCCGCACCACGACCCAGTTGCAGCATGAACGGGACATTCTCGATCAACAACCAGCGCGGCCCACGCTGCCTGCGAACCAGCCGGAACACCTCGTCGACCAGGCCGGATCGACGCCCGGTGATGCCCGCCGTGCGCCCGGCCTGTGACAGGTCCTGGCAGGGAAAACCGGCCGCGACGAGCTCGGTGCCCGCGGGCAGTGAACGCAGTCGGGTGATGTCGCCGTGCAGGTCGGTATCGGGGAATCGAGCCGAAAGGACACCCTGGGCGCCCGGGTCGATCTCGCACAGCAGCTCCGAGGTCCAGCCATGCCTGCTCAGACCGAGTTCGAGCCCGCCGATCCCGGCGAACAACCCGACCATCCGCATCAACGACCCCTGTGTCTTCGGAGCGCGGCCGCGCTCGAGTTCGCGGCCCTGAACGGCCCGCTGTTCGGCGGCCGATACTCGTGCCTGCGCCGCATTGTATCGGGCCCGCTGAACAGCGAGCCGACCGCGAACGAGCGGCCGAGGGGCCGACTGCTTCATCAGATGGACGGTGGGGCGGCGTTGGGTCACATCGGTGGACGAAGTGGCGTTGCCGGGAGGAAAATCGGTGGCTGGAGGTGGGGGTGCTCTGGGACTCTTGAAGGGCCGAACTTGTCGGACCCCGGTGCGAACATCACCTGGCGTCCGTACCGGAAAACCAACCAGCCGACCGGGCATCAAGGGGGAGTTTTGTCTGTCACATCAGAGCTGGCGGCTGCCGAATCGGAGGCCGACAGATCGGAGCGGCCTGCGCCGCGGTCGAGTGGGGGAATGCGGTCGCTGAGGCGATTTCTGCCCTTTCTCCGCCCCTATCGGGTGCCGCTGCTGTTGGCGAACGCGCTGGCGATCGTTACCGCGAGCACCGCGATCGCGATTCCGCTCGTTATCGCGCGGGTGGTCGACGGGCCGATCGCGCAGCGCGATTTCGTCGGCTTGCTGGCGCCGGTCGCGCTGATCTTTCTGCTCGGCTCGCTCGAATCGTTCGGCATGTGGGGCAGGCGATGGCTGGTATCGAAGCCTTCGACGATGTTCGAGATCACCATGCGCGCCAAGCTTTTCACCCAGCTGCAGGCGCTCTCGATCGGACGCCACGACGGCTGGCAGTCGGGCCAGCTGCTCTCGCGCGCCATCGACGATCTGTCGGTGCTGCGGCGGTTCGTCGCGTTCGCAGGCCCGTTCCTCATCGTCAACGGGGTGATCATGCCCGCCGGGCTGATCGTGCTGTTCGCGATGAATTGGCAAGTGGGACTGATCTTCACGGTCACGTCCCTGCCGTTGACGCTGTTCTGCGCGCGATTCGTCCGACGGTTCGAGGTGGCCTCGCGCCGTTCGCAGGACCAGTCCGGCGACCTGGCCACCATCGCCCAGGAATCCGCGCAGGGCGTGCGGGTGCTCAAGGCGCTGGGTCGTGGCCAGTTCTTCGGTACGCGTTTCACGGCTCTGTCCCGGGAACTACAGCGCACCGAGATGGAGAAGGTGCGCCTCGACGCGACACTGTGGGCGGCGTTGGTGACCCTGCCGACCGTGTCTATCGCGGTGTCGCTCGGGGTAGGCGGCTACTCGGTGGTGCAGGGGTCGATGACGATGGGCACGCTCGTCGCGAGCATCACCCTGGCCACGTTCCTGCAGTGGCCGATCATCTGGCTCGGGTTTCTGTTGTCGGAGCTGTTCGAGGCGCGCACCGCGGCCGATCGGTTCTGGGAGATCATCGACACCCCGCTCGACATCGCCGACCCACCGAACCCCGCGGAACTTCCCACCGCGCTGCGTGGGGAACTGGTGATCGACCGTGTCCGCTTCGCCTACCCGCGATCCGGAGACGGACCGGAGCACACCGTGCTGGAAGAGATTTCGCTGCGGATCAGGCCGGGGGAGACGGTCGCGCTCGTCGGTGCGACGGGCAGCGGTAAAACCGCGCTGCTCGAGCTGATTCCCCGGCTCTACGACGTGAGCGGCGGCAGCATCACCATCGACGGCGTCGATATCGCCACCCTGCGGCTGGCCGAGCTGCGCCGGGTGGTGACGGTGGCCTTCGAGGAACCGGTGCTGTTCTCGGCCAGCGTGCGAGAGAACGTCGCACTCGGTGACCCGCGCGCCACCGACGCCGATGTGCGTCAGGCGCTCGATATCGCACAGGCGGGCGAGTTCGTCGACGCGTTGCCGTGGGGGCTCGACACCCGCATCGGCGAGCAAGGCATGAGTCTGTCCGGCGGACAGCGTCAGCGTCTGGCCCTGGCCAGGGCCGTGCTCACCGGTGACACCGCGGCGAGCGGCCGGATCATGGTCCTCGACGATCCGCTCTCGGCCCTGGACGTGGAAACCGAAGAGCGCGTGCAGGATCAGCTGCGCTCGGTGCTCTCCGGAGCGACCACGCTGCTCGTCGCGCACCGGCCGTCCACCGCCGCACTGGCCGACCGCGTCGCCCTACTCGCCGACGGTCGCATCGTCGCCGAGGGCAGCCACGAAAAACTGCTGCGCACGAGCAGCCACTACCGCGAACTGATGGGAGGTGAGGCATGAGCACCGAGACCGTGACACCGGAAGAGGCAGCGCCGGAGAAGGAATCCGATCTGGCCGCCGATTGGCGGGGTATCGCCAAGGAGGACGACACCGTCACCGGAACCGGAAACCTGGTGCTGGCCGGTCGATCCCGGCGACTGCTCCTCGATCTGGTGCGCCCCTACCGCAAGCAGGCGATCGGAACCTTCGTCCTGATCCTGCTCGACAACGCGGCCAAGGTGTCGCTGCCGCTGTTCATCGCCTACGGCCTCGACCACGGCATCAGCCAAGGCCGCCAGGGCAATTGGACGCCGATGCTCGTGACCGTCGCCGGCTTCGTCGGGGTGACGGTGCTGTCGGGGCTCACCACGTTCGCCTTCCTGCGGGCCTCCGGGTGGCTGAGTCAGCGGGTGCTGTTCGACCTGCGGGTGCGCGCGTTCCAGCACACACAGCGGTTGAGCGTGTCCTTCCACGAGAAGTACACCTCGGGCAAGGTCGTCACCCGGCTCACCAGCGATATCGAGGCCCTGCAGGAGCTGCTCGAAGGCGCGCTGAATCAGGCGCTGAGCGCGGTGATCTCGGTGGTGACCATCGCGGCGCTGCTGATCTGGCTCGATCCGATGCTCGCCTCGATCGTGTTGATCGGGTTCGTGCCGCTGGTGCTGGTCACCCGGTGGGCGCAGCGGCGTCAACGGGCGGGCTACCGGCGCACGCGCGGTGCGATCTCGCGCGTTGTCGTGCAGTTCGTCGAATCGATGAGCGGCATGCGCGCGGTGCAGGCATTCCGTCGCGAACTCCGCAACGAGGAGGTCCTCGGCGCGGAGGACTCGGTGTACCAGAAGGCGACCACCGGCGCGGTTCGCGGAATGGGCGACTATGTCGGGCTGTCGAATTTCATCGGCAAGCTCACCACGGTGATCGTGCTGCTGGTCGGCGCCTGGCAGGTGATGGAGGGCAACCTCGCGATCGGTGTGCTCGCCGCGTACCTGCTCTACCTCGACCAGTTCTACGGCCCGCTCGACGAGCTCGCGCAGGTGTTCAACTCCTACCAGTCCGCCGCCGCGGCGCTGGAGAAGATCTCCGGCGTGCTCGAGGAGGAACCGGCCGTCGCCGAACCGGAACGCCCGGCCACCCTCGACCGCTCGACCGGCGCGGTGCGGATGGACAAGGTCAGCTTCGGCTACAACGCCACCTCGGTGCTGCCGGAGTTCGACCTGGAGATCCCGGCCGGACAGGTGGTGGCGCTGGTCGGCGCCACGGGCGCGGGCAAGTCGACGCTGGCGAAACTGCTCACCCGGTTCTACGACCCGACCGGTGGCGTCATCACCCTCGACGAGGTGGATCTGCGCCACCTGGCCGATGCCGAGCTGCGCAGGCACGTCGTGATGATCACGCAGGAGGCCTACCTGTTCTCCGGCACCATCGCGGACAACATCCGGCTCGGCAGGCCCGACGCGACCGACGCCGAGGTCGCCGCGGCCGCGCGTGCGGTGGGGCTGGACGCGTTCGTCGCGGGACTGCCCGACGGGTATGCCACCGACGTGCGCACGCGCGGCGGCAGGCTGTCGGCGGGGCAGCGTCAGCTGGTGGCGTTCGCGCGGGTGTTCCTGGCCGATCCGGCGGTGATCGTGCTCGACGAGGCCACGTCCAGCCTGGACATCCCCGGTGAGCGACTGGTTCAGCACGCGCTGGAGACGCTGCTGCGCGACCGCACGGCCGTGATCATCGCGCACCGACTGTCCACCGTGGCCATTGCCGACCGGGTGCTGGTGCTCGACGGCGGCCGGATCGTGGAGGACGGCGCACCGACCGAGCTGATCGCGGGCCAGGGACGCTTCGCCGGATTGCACGCCGCCTGGCGGGATTCGCTGGTGTGATGCGCCCGTGTTGTGTGGCGGCGGGGCTGGTGTCGCTTACCGTAGAGAGGTGACGACCCCAGCCCCGGGCCCGGCCGACGGCCCCACCGAGATCAAACCGGCCTCCCGGTGGCCTACGGTGCTCACCTGGCGTGCCCACGACAACTCCCGCATGGAATCGGTGCGCGTGACGGTGAACGGCAATCGGATCAGGGCGGCGGGCCGACTGATAGGTAGTGCCGGCGACGAGCACCCGGCGTTCAGCGCGTCTTACGACCTTGTCACCGATGAGGCTGGCGCCACGCGGCGGTTGTCGCTGCGCACCACCACCGCGGCCGGTGAACGCCACGCCTCGATCTCGCGTGACGAGGAGAACTACTGGCTCGTCGACGCGGGCGGCACCCACGTGCGCTCCACCTTCGGCGGCGCACTCGACGTCGACGTGGTGCTGAGTCCGTTCTTCAACACCCTGCCGATCCGGCGGTTCAGCCTGCAACACGCCGTCGGCGACGTCCAGGTCCCGGTCGTCTACGTGCGACTACCCGACCTGCTGGTGCAGGAGGCCGAGCTCACCTACTCGAGCGCGGCCGACGGCATCAACGTCCTGTCCCCGGTGTCGAGCGCCACCCTGACGGTCGACCCGGAAGGTTTCGTCCTGGACTATCCGGGACTGGCCGAGCGCGCCTGATCCGGCGAAGGCAGGGACTCAGAGTGCGCGCAGCACGCCACCGTCGCGACCCGCACGATGCAGTTCGCCGAGCCAGTCGCCGGTGCCGGGAGTGATGCCGGTGATGTCCCAGGTCGTGCGGTCGTCGTAGGCGGTGCGACCGCGGAAACCCGTCTCGACAAGTTCGCCGAGGTCGCCGTCCGCACGCAGGGAATCGCGTGCGGTGACGAGTGTCTCGATGGCTTCGTCGAGGACCCGTCCCAGCGCGGCCGCGTTCGGTTCGCAGATGGCGCGCACGAGGTCGGGGGCGGTACCCGCGACGCGGGTACCGTCGCGGAACGAACCCGCCGCCAAGCCGAGCGCCAGCTTTCCGCCTTCGGCACCTGCAGCTGCCAGCGCTTCGGCCAGCACGTGCGGCAGATGCGAGATCCGCGCGACGGCCTGATCGTGTTCCTCGGCAAGCACCGGAACCACCACCGACCCGCAATCCAAGGCGAGCCGTACCACTCGCGACCATGGTTCTGCCCGCGTTCCCTCGTCCACCCCGACGGCCCACACGGCACCCTGGAAGAGATCTGAATCAGTTGCAGCCCAACCGGATTGGGCGGTGCCGGTCATCGGATGCCCACCCACATACCGGGCCTCGAGCCCATGCTTTCGCACCGCGTCCAGCACCGGCCCCTTCACACTCACCACATCGGTCAGCGGGCAACCGGGCGCGAGCGCGGCGATGTCGGCCAGCAGAGATGCGACGGCGGGCATCGGTACCGCGATGACCAGCAGCGCGCTCGCTTCGGCGGCCCGAATCAGCACCGCGGACAGGTCGCCGGAAACGTCGAAGCCGTCCTGACACGCCGCGGAAACCCCGGATTCGGAGCGGTTGTAGCCGAACGCCCGGTAGCCCGATGCGGCGGCGGCGCGCAGCAGTGAACCGCCGATCAGGCCGGTCCCGAGGACGCAAACAGCCCCACGCTCGTCGATGCTCATCGGAACAGATTGGCACACGAGTTCATCATTAGGGGTGGGACAGACTACCGTTTGGTCCATGGCAGCACAGCGCTCGGGCACGAACAGGGCGACGTCGGATGACGACTTCGACGTCGAAGGGTTCGCAGTGGCCGTGGTCCGCGAAGAAGGCACGTGGCGGGTCAGCCCGCTCAGCTCCGAAGCCCTGCACGATCTGTCGGCCGCGGAGACCGAACTGAAGGCTTTGCGCAGCTCAGGTGCGGTGTTCGGCCTGATCGATGTCGACGACGAATTCTTCATCGTGCTGCGTCCCGCGCCGAGCGGCACCCTCCTGCTCGTCTCCGACGCGACCGCGGCGATCGACTACGACATCGCCGCCGACGTCCTCGACGCGCTCAATGTCGAGATCCCCGATATCGACCCCGATGACCTCGACGACGTCGAACCGTGGGAAGAGGGCGACCTCGGCGTCCTGGCCGACCTCGGCCTCCCCGAACCGGTCCTCAGCGTGATCATCGCCGAAACCGACCTCTATCCCGACGAGCAGCTCGGCATGATCGCCCAGCGCCTCGGTTTCGCCGACGAGTTCGCCGCGGTCCTGGACAAAATGCCGAGGTGACCGACGAAGAGATGATGCGCGCCGCCCTGGCGGCCGCAGCCGACGCCGACCCGCGCGATGTGCCGGTCGGCGCCGTCGTCTTCGACGCACAGGGCCGCGAACTCGCGCGCGCCACCAACGCCAGGGAAGCCCTCGGCGACCCCACCGCCCACGCCGAAGTGCTCGCCCTGCGTGCGGCCGCCGCCGTCCACGGTGACGGATGGCGTCTCGAGGGCGCGACCCTGGCCGTCACCCTCGAACCGTGCACCATGTGCGCGGGCGCGCTGGTTCTGGCCCGGGTCGGCAAGGTCGTCTTCGGTGCGTGGGAGCCCAAAACCGGTGCCGTCGGCTCGCTCTGGGACGTGGTCCGCGACCGCCGCCTCAACCACCGCCCCGAGGTCCGCGGCGGCATCCTCGAATCGGACTGCGTCGCCCTCCTCGACACCTTCTTCAAAAACCAACGCTGACCAGCCGATTTAACAATCTCCCACCCACTCCGGTACCGTAGTCGGCGGTGGCGTGTCCGAGCGGCCTAAGGAGCACGCCTCGAAAGCGTGTGAGGGGTAACCCCCCTCCGAGGGTTCAAATCCCTCCGCCACCGCCAAGAGCCCCTCACTTGTTCACGCAGGTGGGGGGCTTTTTCTTGTCTGGAAAGCGCGCCGGTAGGACGAGGGTGAGGTTCGGACGGCTCGGGTGAAGTGGTGGCGGAAGGTGACCGGGGTGGCGAAACCGGCTGCGGTCGCGATCTCTTCGATCGGTGCGTCGCCGGTCTCCAGCATTGCCAGGGCTGCCTGAATTCGCTGGGCGATCAGCCATTTGCTCGGGGTGGCGCCGGTTTCCCGGACGAAATGGCGCAGGTAGGTGCGGGGGGACAGGCCTGCCACCCTGGCCAGGTCGGGGACGCCGATCGGGTCGGCGAGGTGTTCGAGTGCCCAGGAGAGGCTGCGGGCGATGGGCGCGTCGAGGGGTTCGGGGGGCATGGGGGATTCGATGTACTGGGCTTGGCCGCCCGTGCGGTGTGGCTGGATGACGAGCCGACGGGCGACCGCGTTGGCGACGGAGGCGCCGAGGTCGGTGCGCACCAGGTGCAGGGCCAGGTCGAGGCCCGCGGCGCAGCCCGCGCTGGTGAGGATGTCGCCTTCGTCGGTGTAGAGCGGTTCGGGGTCGACGTCGACAGCGGGGTAGCGCTCGCGCAGTAGGTCGGCGTATCGCCAGTGGGTGGTGGCTCGGCGGCCGTCGAGCAGGCCCGCGGCGGCGAGGGCGAAGGCGCCCGAGCAGATCGACACGATCCGGGAGCCGTTGCTGTGCGCCCGGCGGAGCGCGTCGATCAATTCCGGCGAGGTCCGCGCGTGGGGGTCGGCGACGCTCGGGACGACGACCGTATCGGCGGCGGCGAACTCGGCGAGACCGTACGGGGTGGTCATGGTCGCGCCACCGATCACGCGAATGGGGTCGGGGGTTTCGGTGCAGATCTTCAGCTCGTACCAGGGCTGCTCGATATCGGGCCAGGTCAGACCGAAGACCTCGATGACGATGCCGGTTTCGAACGCCGTCATCCCGTCGTAGGCAAGCACGGAAACAGAGCTCATGTCTAAATCTTAGCGATAGTCGTCATCTACGCCACTTCTCCCGATGACGCGGAAGTCCGACCATGGAGATATGTTGAAGCAACTGAAGGACTTCGCCATCGGAATCCACGCCGCGAACGCGATCAGGCACGGCATCCGCCCGCCTGTCGAGGCTCGGCGCGGAAGCCGGAAGCCACAGTGCGGGAGCGAGTGCGGCCCCCGATAACGGTCGCGGTTCGAGAGCGGGCACGATCTGTCGTCGGGTATTCACCTGCGTCCGACCTGCGGTGTATTCCTCGCGTAATAGACTGGGTTACACCGAATCCTGGAAGGAACGATGTTTATGCGCGGGCGACAGCCGCCACCCGCGAAGTCCGGGATGGGGCTCGGGGGAAAGCTGATGGTTCTCATCGTGCTCGGCTGGGTTGCCGTCGGGCTGCTCGCCGCTGGTCAGCGGCACCACTTCGCTCACCTGCCCAAGCAATGTTCGGACTGGGCGACCATCGCGGTCACTGCCGCGGCGGGGCCGGCGAACTACATCGGGCTCAATCCGCGTGTCACCGAATGCCAAGTGCCGCAGCCGAGTCAATAGAGAAATGGCCGGGGAACCAGAGTTCCCCGGCCATCGATGCTCAGCCTTACGGTACCGGCGCGACCTCGCGCTGATCGGCCTGGATCTCGCGCAGCCGCGAGCCTTCGACGTCGATATCGGGCACGATCCGGTCCAGCCACTTCGGCATCCACCACGCCCACTTGCCCAGCAGCACAAGCAAAGCGGGAATGAGCACCATCCGGACGACGAACGCGTCCAAGGCCACGCCCGCCGCCAGCGCGAAGCCCATCGACTTGGCGGTGACGTCGGATTCCAGCAGGAACGAACCGAACACCGAGATCATGATGATCGCCGCCGAGGTCACCACTCGCGCACCGTGGTGATAGCCCTTGATCACGGCATCGGTGGGATCGGCGCCGTGGACGTATTCCTCGCGCATGCGGGTCACCAGGAACACCTGGTAGTCCATCGCCAACCCGAATACCAAGCCGATCAACATGATCGGTAGGAAGCTGACCAGCGGATGTGGATCCTTGATCAGCCCGAGCTCGCCCTCCTGGAAGATCAGCACGGTCGCGCCGAAGGTGGCCGCCATGGACAACAGGAAGCCGAGCGCGGCGGTGAGCGGGACCAGGATCGAGCGGAACACCAGGATCAGCAGGATGAACGCCGCACCGGCCACGATCGCCATGTACGGAACGATCTTGCTCAGCAGTACATGGTCGATATCGGCGTAGATGGCGGTGGTCCCGGTGATGCCGTACGACATGTTGTACTGCTCGTTCAGATCGGATTCCGCAGCGCGCGCCGACTGCACCAGATCCTTCGTCGACTGGGCGTTGGGTCCGGTCTCGGGGATGCCGTTGATCAGCGCACCCGCCCCGTCCTTGCTCATCTGCGGCTCGGTGACCAGATCCATGTCGGGGTAGGACTGCAGCTTGACGCGCAAGGCATTCAGCGCCGCCGGACGCTGGTCGACGGGGGTTTCGCTGAGGTCGACGGCCACCTGGAGCACACCGTTGCTGCCCTCGCCGAAGCCTTCGGTGCGCAGGTCGTAGGCCTTACGGACGGTGGTCGACTTGGGCAGGCTGTCCTCGCCGGGCAGGCCGAGGTTCAGGTTCAGCGCCGGTGCGGCGAGCAGGCCGAGCACCACAATGGCCAGGATCATCGTGACCGCGGGGAATTTGGCGATCACTCTGGCCACGCGGGTGCCGTTGGTGACGACGCTGTCGTCCTCGGGATCGTGCTGGGCGATCACCGGCAGCTTCGGCTTGAACAGCGCCTTGCCGAACGCGCCGAGCAGCGCAGGCATCAGCGTGATGGCAGTGAGCACGGCGAACGCGGCGGCGATGGCGCCACCCAGACCCATGAACGTCAGGAATCTGACCCCGACGATGCTCAGCCCGACCAGCGCGATGATGACGGTGAGCCCGGCGAACACCACTGCCGAACCCGCCGTTCCCAAGGCCGAGCCCGCCGCTTCCTCGGCGGAATCCTGCACCGCCAGTTCATGTTTGTAGCGCGAGACGATGAACAGCGCGTAGTCGATCGAGAGCGCGATGCCGATCATCGAGGCGAGGAATGTGGTGAAGCTCGGCACCGACACCACCGACGTCGACAGGAAGATCAGTGAAGTCGCCGCGCCGAGTCCGACGATCGCGGTGATGATCGGCACGAACGCGGCGACGATCGCGCCGAACGCCACGATCATCACCACCAATGCCACAGCCATACCGATCATCTCGGACTTGCCGCTCGGCATCTCCTGTTCCATCGCGATGGTGCCGCTGATCTCGACCGTCAGCCCGGCCGCGCGGGCGGTGTCGCCCGCGTTGTAGGCGGCCTCGCGTTCCTCGGCGGTGATGTCGGCGAAGTCGGTGATCGCGAACGGCACGCTGAAATACGCGACAGTCTCGGGTGCGGTCTCGTTCAGCACATTCAGGGGTGCGCCACTGCATGTCGACGGATCGGGTTGCCCTGTGAGGCAACCCATTTCCTCGGTAGCGGTGATCGGATTCACGATCGGCTCGGCGTGGTCGACGATGTCGAGTTGCTCGAGATTGCCGATCAGCTCGTCGATCGCGGCCCGGTTGGCCGGGTCGGTGAGTTTCTGGCCCGCGGGCGCGCCCACGACATAGGTGCCGGTCACGGCGTCGAACGCGAAGGCCTCTGACATGCCGGGGAAGTGCTTGTCGAGGATTTCGGTGGCCCGTTCCGAGGGCAGGTTCGGCATGCTGAAGTCATCGGTCATCGGCTTCTGCAACGAGGATCCCAGCCCCGCGAGCACCATGAAGAGCAGCAACCAGACGGGCAGCACAATCCATTTGCGGCGGAAGGCCAGCTTGCCCCACCGGTAGAGATAGACAGACACGGTTCTTCTCCTCGTGGATCGGTGCAGAGCGCGGATCGGAGGTATAGCCGGGTCGAACTAGCCCTGAGTCTGGTGCCCAGCAACGGCGATATCAAGCACCGGTGCAGCGCGGATGCCGAAAACGAACGGCCCCGCAATCCAGTAGCGGATTGCGGGGCCGTTCGGTTCAGTGACGGATCAGCCGACCGAAACCGGGTGTTTCACCGTTTCGACGGTCTCGTTGCGCAGCTGCTCGAGCTTCGCGCCTTCGACGTCGATATCGGGCACGACGCGGTCGAGCCACTTCGGCATCCACCAGGCCCACTTGCCCATGATCACCAGCAGCGCGGGGACGACGATCATGCGGACGATGAACGCGTCGATCGCCACACCGGCGGCCAGCGCGAAACCGAACGACTTGGCGGTGACGTCGGTTTCCAGGATGAAGGAGCCGAACACCGAGATCATGATGATCGCGGCCGAGGTCACCACGCGAGCACCGTGGTGGTAGCCGGAGACCATCGCGTCCTTGGGCGATTTGCCGTGCACGAATTCCTCGCGCATGCGGGTCACCAGGAACACCTGGTAGTCCATCGCCAAGCCGAACACCAAGCCGATCAACATGATCGGCAGGAAGCTGACCAGCGGCTGCGGATCCTCGATCAGGCCGAACTTGCCCTGCTGGAAGATCAGCACGGTCGCGCCGAAGGTGGCGCCCATGGACAACAGGAAGCCGAGCGCGGCGGTGAGCGGGACCAGGATCGAGCGGAACACCAGGATCAGCAGGATGAACGCGGCACCTGCCACGATCGCCAGGTACGGCAGGATCTTGCTGAGCAGCACGTGATCGACATCGGCGTAGATGGCGGTGGTGCCGGTGATGCCGTAGGCCATGCCGTACTGCGCGTTCAGATCCGCTTCCGCGCCACGTGCTTCGGCGACCAGATCTTTGGTGTCCTGGTTGTTCGGACCGGACTTCGGGACACCGTTGAGCATGGCGCCCTGGTTGTCCTTGCTCCACACCGGCTCGGTGACGTAATCCATGCCCTCGTAGGACTCGAGCTTGGCCCGCAGCGCACCGACCGCGGCCTTACGCTCGGCCTCGGGCGTCGCACTCAGGTCGGCGGCGACCATGAGGACGCCGTTGCTGCCTTCGCCGAAGCCTTCGGTCCGCAGGTCGTAGGCCTTACGGATGGTGGAGGTCTTCGGCATGCTGTCGTCACCGGGCAGGCCCAGGTTCAGACCGGCGGCGGGCGCGGCGAGCGCACCGAGCACGAGCACCGACAGGATCAGCGCGACCCACGGCGCCTTGGCGATCACCTTGGCGAAACGCTGACCGTTGGTGATCGAGTTCTCGTCGTCGGGATCGTGCTGCGCCACGATCGGCAGCTTCGGCTTGAACAGCGACTTGCCGAAGGCGCCCATCAGCGCGGGCATCAGGGTGACGGCGGTGAGCACGGCGAACGCGGCGGCGATGGCGCCACCCAGACCCATGAAGGTCAGGAACTCCACGCCGACGATGCCGAGCGCGCCGAGGGCGATGATGACGGTGAGACCGGCGAACACCACGGCCGAACCGGCGGTGCCGAGCGCGGTGCCCGCGGCTTCTTCGGCCGAATCACGCACGGCCAGTTCGTGCTTGTACCGGGAGACGATGAACAGCGCGTAGTCGATCGAGAGAGCGATACCGATCATCGAGGCCAGGAAGGTGGTGAAGCCGGGCACCTCCATCACCGAGGTACCGAGCATGATCAGCGAGGTCGCCGCGCCGAGGCCGACGATGGCGGTGATGATGGGCACGACCGCGGCGACGATGGCGCCGAAGGCCACCACCATCACGATCAGCGCGACACCCATGCCGATCAGTTCGGACTTGCCGCTCGGCTGTTCCTGCTTCATCGCGATCGAGCCGCTGAGCTCGACGGTGAGTCCGGCATTGCGGGCTTCGGTGCCGACATCGAAGGCGGCGTCGCGCTCGGTGTCGGTCACATCGGTGACCGCCTTGATGGTGAACGGAACGCTGAGCACGCCGACGGTGTCGGGTGCGGTCTCGCTCAGCACGTTGAGCGGGGCGGACGAGCACTTCGACGGGTCAGGGGCGGCGAGGCAGCCCATCTCTTCGGTGGCTGCGACCGGGCTGGTCAGCTTCTTCTCGTGATCGACGATCGACAGGTCGTTGAGCTTGGCGATGAACGCCTCGATCGCGGCCCGGTTGGCCGGATCGGTGAGCTTCTGCCCCTCCGGCGCGCCGATCACGTAGGTGCCGGTGACGGCATCCATCGAGAACTGCTCCGACATGCCCTCGAAGTGCTTGTCGAGGATCTCGTTGGCGCGCGCCGACGGGAGCTCGGGCATGCTGAAGTCGTTGGACATCGGCTTGCTCAACGTGGCGCCGAGGCCGCCGAGCAGCACGAACAGCAGTAGCCAGACCGGCAAGACAATCCATTTACGGCGGAAAGCGAACTTTCCCCATCTGTACAGGTATACGGACACGCGGGTGCTCCTAGCGCGAAGAACGGGTGGGTGGCATGGCTCGTAGACAGCACTCGCGGGCCACCCCTGCGGGACCCGCCTCCACAACATCGTTTTCTGCCTACCGTGCGGTAGGTAGACTACCTAGGAGATAAGTGGAGGAGCAACCTCGATATCGGGAGCTCCGGATGCGTCACACCGAATCATGGGAGGATTGCCGCCATGCCCGCCCGAGACATCGCCGAGCCCGTCACCGCAGGTGGGGGTACTAAACAGGCGATCCGTGATGCCGCGGTCGCGCTGTTCGCCGCCAAGGGTTTCGAGCAGACGAGCCTGCGCGAGGTCGCGGATGTGGTGGGAATCACGAAGGCTTCTCTCTATTACCACTACGCTTCGAAGCTCGATCTGCTCCTCGCGATCATCGATCCGATCATCGATCACATGCGCGACATCGTCGAAGACATCGACGCCGTGCCCTATGACGACGAGGGTATCCGCGCCGTCCTGCGCACCTATCTGCGCGGCATGATCCGCCACCGCGCCGCGGGCGCGCTCTGCGTGCGCGATACGGCGGCCATCGTCAACGCCATCGCCGACCGCTACCCCGACCTGATGGAACCCACCCGTGAGCTGCGGTTGTGGCTGGCTGGACCCGACCCGACCCAGGACTCGATGCTGCGCGCCGCCGCCGCCATCGAGGTGCTCGGAGTGGCGCTGCTGTCCTCGGAGCTGGCGCCGGGCGCCACCGACGAGATGGTCGAGAGGACTCTGCTCGACGCGGCAACCTGCGTACTGACCGGCTGTATCAATTCGGCGTGAGCGGGCGGCCTGCGTGGTGACGCTTCGCTACCGCCTCCGGCCGCTGACCGCTCCCGCCAGGAGCACCGCGTAAGTTCGACACCGTGCATATCACCGCCAGGGTCGATTACGCGGTGCGAACGCTGCTCGAGCTCGCTGCGGCCGATGGAGTCGTCAAGTCCGAGGCCATCGCCGCCGCCGCGCAGATCCCACCGAAGGTGCTGGAGACGGTGCTGGCCGAACTGCGTCGCGCCGAGCTCGTGCTGAGCAGGCGAGGGCCCGACGGTGGGTATCGCCTCGGCAGGCCGGCGACGGAGATCTCGGTGGCCGATGTGATCCGCGCGGTGGAGTCGCCGCTGGCGTCGGTGCGCGGGCAGCGGCCCGAAGACGTCCGATATCCCGGTGCGGCGGAACCGTTGCAGCAGGTGTGGATCGCGCTGCGGGTCAATATCCGGGCCGTGCTGGAGAACGTCTCCATCGCCGATATCGCCGCCGACCGACTGCCCGATTTCATCGGTGAGCTGGTCGCCGACCCCGGCGCGTGGGCGCGTCGTGAACCACGCACACCGGCAGGCGCCTGAGTTATCCACAGGCTGAGAGTTATCCACAGGGCTGGTAAAAGTACGAGGCGCGGGTCATCGACGCGCTGTAGCCTTCGTCCATCATGTTGATCACCCTGCTGCGGACCTACTTGGCCCCGTACCGCGCTCAGCTGGCGGGTGTCCTCGTACTCCAGCTGATCTCGGTTATCGCGATGCTCTACCTGCCCAGTCTCAACGCCGACCTCATCGACAACGGGGTGACCAAGGGCGATATCGGTTACATCTGGAACACCGGTCTGTGGATGCTCGCGGTGAGCTGCGTGCAGATCGTGGCCTCGTCGGCGTCGGTGTACTTCGGCGCGCAGGCGGCGATGGGCGCCGGTCGGGATATGCGCGGTGGCGTGCTGCACCGGGTGGAGACGTTCTCGGCCAGGGAGGTCGGGATGTTCGGCGCGCCGTCGCTGATCACCCGCTCGACCAACGATATCCAGCAGGTCCAACTGCTCATCGTGATGTCGGTGACGATCCTGGTGATGGCGCCGATCATGTGCGTCGGTGGCGTCATCATGGCGTTGCGTGAGGATCTCGCGCTGTCGTGGTTGCTGTTGATCGCGGTGCCCCTTCTCGCGCTGTCCATGGGCACGATCGTGACCAAGATGGTGCCGGGGTTCCGGGAGATGCAGGCCCGGATCGACAGCGTCAACCGGGTGTTGCGCGAGCAGATCACCGGCATCAGGGTGGTGCGCGCGTTCGTGCGTGAGCGGCAGGAGATCTGGCGCTTCGGAATGGCCAATACCGCACTCACCGATGCTTCGCTGCGCGTCGGCAAGCTGATGGCGTTGATGTTCCCCACCGTGATGTTGATCAGTAATCTGACCGCCGTCGGGGTGATCTGGTTCGGCGGTCACCATGTGGACAACGGCACGATGCAGATCGGCTCGCTCACCGCGATGCTGTCCTACGTCATGCAGATCCTGATGGCCGTCATGATGGCCTCGTTCCTGGCGATGATGGCCCCGCGTGCGGCGGTCTCCGCCGATCGGATCGGCGCGGTGCTCGAGACCGAGTCCTCGGTTCGCCCGCCGCGACTGCCGCAGGTGTTCAAGGGCGACCCGGCAACGGTCGACATGCAGTTCGCCGAATTCGCCTACCCCGGCGCGGAGAAGCCGGTGCTGCGCGGTATCCGATTCCAGGTCACGCCCGGTACCACCACTGCCGTCGTCGGTTCGACCGGCGCGGGCAAGACCACACTGATCAACCTGATCCCGCGCCTGATCGACGTCACCGACGGCGCGGTCTATGTCGGCGACACCGACGTGCGCCACCTCGACCTCGAACTCCTGCGGGGTGAGATCGGATTGGTGCCGCAGAAGGCCTACTTGTTCTCCGGCACCATCGCGACCAACCTGCGCTACGGCAAGCCCGACGCCACCGACGAAGAACTCTGGCACGCGCTCGAGGTCGCCCAGGCGGCCGATTTCGTGAGTGAGATGCCGCAGGGTCTCGACACTCCGGTGGCCCAGGGCGGCACCACGGTCTCGGGCGGTCAGCGCCAGCGGTTGTGTATCGCCCGCGCGCTGGTGCGCCGGCCGCGCATCTACCTGTTCGACGATTCCTTCTCCGCGCTCGATGTCGCCACCGACGCCCGGCTGCGTGCCGCGCTGAAGCCCGAGACCGCCGACGCGTCGGTGATCATCGTGGCCCAGCGGATTCAGACGATTCGCGATGCCGACCAGATCGTCGTGCTCGAAGACGGCGCGATGGCGGGCATCGGTACCCATGACCAATTGATGCAGCGCTGCTCGGAGTACCGCGAGATCGTCGAGTCCCAGCTGAGCGTGGAGGAAGCCCGATGAGGCCAGGTGGACCCGTTCCCGGAGCGCCGGGAACGAAGGCCAAGTCGTTCACACCGTCGCTGAAGCGACTACTGCGCAGGCTGGCTCCCGAGAAGTTCACCGTCGGCCTGATCGTCGCGCTGGTGATCACCTCCGTGGTGCTCAATACGCTCGGCCCGTATCTGCTCGGCAAGGCGACGAACCTGGTGTTCGACGGCTTCGTCGGCAAGCAGCTCGAACCCGGGCTCACCAAGGACCAGACCATCGAGTTGCTGCGTGAGCAGGGCCAGACCACCCGCGCCGACATGCTCTCGGCGATGAACGTGATCCCCGGCACCGGCGTGGATTTCGACGCTGTCGGGCGCGTGCTGATGCTCGTGCTCGCCCTGTACGTGGCCGCCGCGGTGTTCGGGTGGCTGCAGGGCTACCTGCTCAATATCGCCATCAACCGGACCGTGAAGCGGCTGCGCGACGACGTGGAGCAGAAGCTGCACCGGCTGCCGCTGCGCTATTTCGACACCGCACCACGTGGTGACGTGCTCAGCCGTGTCACCAACGACGTCGACAATATCTCGCAGACCTTGCAGCAGACGATGAGTCAGCTGCTGGTCTCGCTGTTCTCCGTGGCAGGCATCCTGATCATGATGTTCTGGATCTCGCCGCTGCTGGCGCTGATCGCGCTGCTCACCGTGCCCGCCGCGATCGTGGTCACCGCGCAGATCGCCAAGCGATCCAAGCCGCACTTCGTCAACCAGTGGAAGTTCACCGGCGAGGTGAACTCCTCGGTGGAAGAGGCATACACCGGCCACGAGATCATCACCGCGTTCGGTCGTGGTCGTGAGGTCGGCGAGGAATTCGACCACCGCAATCAGAAGCTCTACGACGCGAGCTTCAAAGCGCAGTTCATCTCCGGCTTGATCATGCCCGCCATCATGTTCCTCGGAAACGTGAACTTCGTGTTCATCGCGCTGATCGGCGGGCTGCGGGTGGCCACGGGCAACCTGTCGCTCGGCGACGTCCAGGCGTTCATCCAGTACTCGCGCCAGTTCAGTCAGCCGCTCACCCAGATCGGTGCGATGGCGAACCTGCTGCAGTCCGGCGTCGCCTCGGCGGAGCGGATCTTCGAGATCCTCGATGCCGAGGAACAGAGTCCCGATCCGCTGGTGGAGAACTCGCGCCCGGTCGATCGCGGGCGGGTGGAGTTCGAAGCGGTGTCCTTCGGTTACAGCCCGGAAACGCCTGTCATCGAACGGCTTTCGCTGGTCGCCGATCCCGGTCACGTGGTCGCCATCGTCGGCCCCACCGGCGCGGGCAAGACCACCCTGGTGAACCTGCTGATGCGCTTCTACGAACTCGACGCGGGCACCATCGCGATCGACGACGTCGACATCACCACCATCACCCGCGACCACCTGCGCTCCCGCATCGGCATGGTGTTGCAGGACACATGGCTGTTCAAGGGCACCATCCGCGAGAACATCGCCTACGGCAACCCGACGGCCCCCGAAGCCGATATCCAGGCCGCGGCCCGCGCCGCCTACGTGGACCGGTTCGTGCACTCGCTGCCCAACGGGTACGACACAGTCATCGACGAAGAGGGCGGCGGGGTGAGCGCGGGCGAGAAGCAGCTGATCACGATCGCCCGCGCGTTCTTGGCCAAGCCGTCGATCCTCATCCTGGACGAGGCGACCAGCTCGGTCGACACCCGCACCGAGTCGCTGGTCCAGCACGCCACCGCGGCCCTGCGTCGCGATCGCACCAGCTTCGTGATCGCGCATCGGCTGTCGACGATTCGAGACGCGGATCTGATCGTCGTGATGGACAAGGGTCGCATCGTCGAACACGGCACCCACGACCGGCTGCTCGCCGAGCGCGGACCGTACTACAACTTGTACAACGCCCAGTTCGCGGCGGCTCAGTAATACCGCCGTCTTCGCCCTGGCACGATGGGGCCGTGGCCGACAGCAGCGAGTTCTCCTTCGAAGTAGGCACCCGTCTCGACGGGGGCAGGCATGGTCGGACCGGGGTGATCGGCACCCCACACGGCGAGATCGCCACGCCCGCTTTCATCCCGGTGGGGACGAAGGCTTCGGTGAAGGCTGTCCTGCCGGAGACGATGAAGGAGATCGGGGCACAGGCGCTGCTGGCCAATGCCTATCACCTGTACCTGCAGCCCGGCGCCGATGTGGTCGACGACGCGGGTGGGCTCGGCAAGTTCATGAACTGGCCGGGACCCACCTTCACCGATAGCGGTGGGTTCCAGGTGATGTCGCTGGGGGTCGGGTTCAAGAAGGTCCTTGCCATGGAGGCCGTGGACATCCGGTCCGACCAGGTGATCGCGGCGGGCAAGGAGCGGCTGGCCACCGTCGACGACGACGGGGTCACCTTCCGTTCGCATCTGGACGGTTCGAAGCACCGATTCACGCCCGAGGTGTCGATGGGGATCCAGCACCAGCTGGGGGCCGACATCATGTTCGCCTTCGACGAGCTGACCACCTTGATGAATACCCGCGGCTATCAGGAGAAGTCGTTGCAACGCACGCACGAATGGGCACAGCGTTGTATCGATGAACACGAACGGCTCACCGCCGCGCGCGGTCATCGGCCGTACCAGGCGCTGTTCGCGGTGATCCAGGGTGCGCAGTACGAAGACTTGCGGCGCAAGGCTTGTCGTGAGCTGGAGACGATCCGGGGCAGCGGCGGAACGGAATTCGACGGTTACGGCATCGGCGGCGCCCTGGAGAAGCACAATCTCGGCACGACCGTCGGGTGGTGCTGCGATGAGCTGCCCGAGTCCAAACCGCGCCACATGCTGGGAATCAGTGAGCCCGAGGACATGTTCACCGCGATCGAGAACGGGGCGGACACCTTCGACTGCGTCAATCCGTCGCGGGTGGCGCGCAATGCCGCGATCTACGTCGACGAGGGTCGTTTCAATATCAACACCGCGCGGTTCCGTCGGGACTTCACGCCGATCGACGAGAACTGCGACTGCTACACCTGCGCGCACTACACCCGCGCCTACCTGCATCACCTGTTCAAGGCCAAGGAGATGCTCTCGGCGACGCTGTGCACGATTCACAACGAGCGCTTCACGATTCGGCTCGTCGATCGGATCAGGGCCAGCATCGAGGGCGGGTACTTCGATGAGTTCAAGAAGGAGTTCTTGGGGCAGTGGCGAGGGCGGATCAAGGTGCCGGGGGAGTAGGCGGCGGACCTTCCGATCCGCCGCCGGCACCGCGAACTAGTCGTGCAGGGCGTCGACCTTCGCCGGGGCGTAGGTCGGTTCGGTCTTCTTGAGGATCGCGATGACGCGGTAGGTGATCGGCATGACGAGTACCTCGCACAGGGTTTTCCACAGGAAGCCGACGATGACGTAGTTGATGAACGACTGCCAGGTGTTGATGCCGATGGCGGTGGCGGCGATCGAGCAGAAGATCAGGGTGTCGGCGAACTCGCCCACGACGGTGGAACCGATCAGGCGGGCCCACAGGTGCTTTTCCTTGGTGCGCTCTTTGATCAGCACCAGGGTGGCCGAGTTGAGCAACTGGCCGACGAAGTAGCCGGCGAGACCGGCGAGTACCAACTGGGGGGTGGTGCCGAGGACCGTGCGGAAGGCTTCCTGGTTCTCGTAGAAGCCGGCGGGGGGCAGCTGGATGGCGATATAGAAGCAGCCGACGGTGAGCAGCAGCGCGCCGAAACCGGTGTAGATGGCGTGGCGGGTGGCGCGGAAGCCGTAGACCTCGCTGAGCACGTCGCCGAGGATGTAGGCCAGCGGGAACAGGAAGAAGGCGCCGTCGGTCGCGATCGGCAGGATCTGGATCGGGCCGAGCATCACCGAACTGTCGGTGAAGAACTCCACGCCCTTGGTGGCACAGATGTTGGAGATGATCAGCGTCGCGGTGAACAGGGCGACGATTACCGGATAGAACCCCCGCGCAACCTGGGCGAATGCCGCATGTTCCGGCGCGGGGTGCCCAGATTCAGCTGGTTTGTCGAGCGAGTTTGTATCAGTCACGCCCCCATTCTCCCAAGACACACCCCGCCCACCACCCGGACCCGGCAAACGCCCCGATCTGGACTGAGTGGAGGGTGCGACGAAGGAGTACCCGGAGGGAGGGAAGATCGGGGGCCCGAAGGGCCCCGACTCGAGCGCGCCAGCGCTCAAAAGACACAGATGGAATACCCTGTAGCAATGACGAATCCCGGCGATTCCGACGAGTGGTGGAAGCAGTACGGCGGCTCCGGCGTGTCTCCGGAGTCCGGCGCGCCGGGTTCGGTGCCGCAGCATCCGACCGCCCAGCCGTCGCAGCCTTCCAATTACCCGTCGTCGCCGCAGTATCCCCAGCAGCCGGCGCCGCCACCCTCGCAGCCGCAGTACCCGCAGCAGCCACCGTCGCAGCCGCAGTACCAGCAGCCCAACCAGCCGCAATATCCGCAGCAGCCGCCCGCTTACGGGCAGCCTCCTGCCTACGGCGGTTATCCGGCCGCGGGTGCCTATCAGCCGTACGGTCAGTACCCGCAGCCGCAGGGCACCAACGGGCTGGCGATCGGCGCGCTGGTCTCCTCGCTGATCGGCCTGTGCAGCTGTGGCCTCGGCGCGATCGTCGGCATCATCCTCGGCGTGATGGCGCTCAACCAGATCAAGGAGCGCGGCGGCGAAGGTAAGGGCATGGCGCAGGCAGGCATCTGGATCGGTGTCGCCGCGATCGTGGGCTGGATCCTCTACATCCTGTTCTTCGTAGTGCTCGGCATCGCTGGTGGCCTGGATTCGTCCACGACCTACTGACGTCGAAACACAACAGGGGCGCTTCCGGATTCCGGAAGCGCCCCTGTTGTTTTCGTCAGGTGAAGGGAAATCAGCCCTTGACGACCTGCGTGCCGCCGGCGAACTTGTCGTGCCAGCCCTGATTGTTCGGGTCGTTGCTGATCGTGACCATGATGTAGATGGCAAGGCCGAGGCTGACGAGGCCGCCGACGCAGGGGATCAGGCCGACGATCGTGAAGAGGTTGCGCTTGAGAGACTGCTCGGGCGTCAGGCTCGGCGCACCGCCGGGTGCGAGCACGCGCAGACCGAGGATCTTCTTGCCCAGTGTCTGACCGTTCTGCGTGACCTCCATGGCCACGAAGTAACCGTAGATGGCCAGCGACAAGATCAAACTGGTGACGATCTGGCCGCCGGTGCCACTGCCGACGATGAGCCCGAGCAGGATCGCGACGGGGATGCCGACGATCAGGTAATCGATCAGACGCGCACCGATCCGGATTCCCAGATCCGCGGACTGCACGCCGCCGAAGCCCTGCTGCTGACCGTACTGGTCCTGCGGCTGACCGTATTGGCCCTGCTGCGGGTAGCCCTGCTGCTGACCGTACGGGTCCTGCCCGTAGGCCGGCTGCTGCTGACCGTACGGGTCCGGCTGGCCGTAACCGGGCTGGGGTGCGCCGCCGTGTCCGGGCTGGCCGTACGGCTGCTGCTGGCCGTAGCCGGGCTGCGGCTGCTGCTGGCCGTAGGGGTCCTGGCCGTAGCCGCCGGGCTGACCGCCCTGCGGGTACTGGTTGGGGTCGTAACCACCGCTGGTCATAATCTCAGTCCTCGTATTGATCTTCTAGATCGGTCAATGCGTACGTTACGGACATCCCTCTGGTCGGAACAACCCGATAGGCTCGAGTATCCACGGTTTCTCAGGGATGCGTGCGGGGTCGAAAACTTCGCGTAGTTCGGCAGTGGTCCGCACGGTATATCCGAGGGACTCCGTGATCGCCGCCACTACGTCCTCGGGAGTGTGACCGAGGGCGCGTTGATCCGAAAGGCTCACGGCCCCGTCACGTTTCGCGAGCCGCTTGCCTTCTTCGTTGAGCACCAGCGGTACATGGGCGTAGGTCGGAGCGGTGAGTCCGAGCAGTTCCGCGAGATAGGCCTGGCGCGGGGTGGACGGCAGGAGGTCGTCACCGCGAACCACCTGGTCAACACCTTGGGCGGCATCGTCGACGACGACGGTGAGGTTATAGGCGGGGATACCGTCGCCGCGACGCAACACCAAATCGTCGACAGCGCCTCGATATCGGCCGTGCAGCAGATCGGTGATCTCGTACTCGGTGACCTCGGCCCGCAATCGCACTGCGCCGGTGCGCCCTTCGGCCCGCTTGGCCGCGCGCTCGGCCTCGCTCAGCTGACGGCAGGTGCCGGGGTAGGCGCCCATGGGTCCGTGGGGTGCGGTGGCGGCTTGCTGGATTTCGCGTCTGGTGCAGAAGCATTCATACGTGCGTCCGGCCGCGGTGAGTTCGGTGACAGCGGCCGCGTAGACCGGCAGCCGGTCGGATTGGTAGACCACCGGGCCGTCCCAATCGATACCGATCGCGGCGAGGTCGTCGAGCTGGCGCTGCGCGGCGCCGGGACGAACGCGGTCCAGATCGTCGACACGAATCAGGAACTCGCGCCCCGAGGTTCGCGCGAAAAGCCAGGCGAGCACCGCGGTACGCAGGTTTCCCACGTGCAGCTCGCCCGAAGGGCTCGGCGCGTAGCGGCCCGCGCCTCGACTGGTTGGCACCCCTCGATCCTAGGTGGGCTCTCGGCACAGCCGCGTCCGCAGCCGTTCCTCGGTGATGGCGTCACCGGTATCGAGCGCGACGAGCAGCTCCTGCGCGTGCGCGACGAGCCCGGCGCGGTCGACATCGTGCTGCTGGGCATTCGCCGGATAGGACTCGAGCCGCTCACTCGCGCGGCGCAGCAGAGTACCCGCGCCCTTGGCGTTGCCCCGCTGGATGTGGGTGAGCCCCACGGCGTATTGGGCCAGTCCCTGCCAGAGCATCCGTTCGGCAACCGGCCCGTTCTTCCACGCTGCCTCCAATACCTCGTGGGCATTGAATGCCAATCCGTCGTCCAGCAGTTGCTGAGCGAAGGCCAGAGTTTGCTGGGGCCCGAGCTCGAGATCGTCGGGAATTCGGGCGACTCCGGCACTGCCGGGAGGCAGCGGTCGGCCGAGTCGGTCGCGGGGACGGTCATTATGGGCACGACCTGCGGCATCACGGTCACGGGAGATCATCCCCCCATGATCCACGTCTGTCCTCGATGGTGCTCATGTGGCTGTTGGGACACTCGAGAAATTGACGTATCACGGACTAATCACATGGAAGTAAATCGGGATGTGTCAACCGGATCGGGAATGGGTAAGAGGGGCTGGCAATGCCCCCGCAAACGTGAAGCTTCGCAAGCTTGGCAAAACGATATGGGAAAGCAAATTCTCTTCCGCAACATTGCGGAAGACCTGCTAGTGTTTCTTCCGCGGGGGCAGCCCCCGGAGGCGGAAACGCCTCGATGCGCTGGTTCGTGCCGGTCAGTTGCGCGCGCCGTGTGGCAGTGCCTTGTGTGCCACGAAGTAACTCATCGGTCGCGCCGGATTTCGGAATGTTGCAACGATTCCAGGAGTTATCCCCTCTTCTCGATGGACCAAAGGAGCAAGTGCCGTGGAAGTTGATGTGACCGATGCTGTGTGGCGGAAGAGCACCTACAGCGGACCCGATGGGAACTGCGTCGAAGTAGCCTTTCTCGCCGGCGGCGATATCGCCGTTCGCGACACCAAGGATCGCGGCCGCGGACCCGTGCTGGCCTTCGGTCCAGGGCAGTGGCGAGCCTTTCTCTCGGATGTCACCGCGGGAGAGTTCGCGCGCGGCTGAGCCGCGAGATGCATCTCGAATGGGCAACACCGGCCCCGAGTCGAGCGGACTCGGGGCCTTCTCAGTGACCTCGGAGGTTTGGCCTATCGTGGCCGGATGACCACGATGGCCGCGCGTGACGCGACGATGTACTGGCTGTCACGCCGCACCGCCAACGACGTGTTCCTGCTCTACTCTTTCGCCGAAACCGATACCGCCACTGACGAACTCCATGATTTCGTCGCCGCGCGTGCCGTACGCATTCCGGATCTGCGGATCCGGTTACAGGAGATACCGGGCGATCTCGGCTATCCGCGCTGGGTTCCGGTCGAATTCACGTCCCAGCAATTCACTCACCACCGCCCCGACGGCCTGTCGTGGCAGGCGTTGCTCGCGGATCTGGGCGAACTCTTGGGTACCCGTGTCGTCGCGACCGAATACCCATGGCGCATCCATGTTTTCCGGGCTGTCCACGGTGCCCCGCGATCGACGGGGCCCGTTGTGGTGGTGGTGCTGCAACTTTCGCACGCACTCGCCGACGGCACCCGGGCCGCCGCCATCGCGCGAGCACTCTTCGGGACGGCTGTGGATGAAGCTGTTGTCCACAGCACACCCGGTGCGCCTGTGGATAACTCGGCATATCACCCGGTCGGACCTGCCCAAACTTCCACACCGCCTGTGGATTCCTGTGGACAACCCTGTGGATGGATTGCGCGACGGGTAGATCCGAGAGTGATTGGAGTGCTGCGCTTTCCCGGACAGCTGGCCGCGACAGTGTGGCGCGGGCGGGCCGCGTACCTGGCCCAGCGGGAATTGGCTGACCGGACGGCCGCGGGCGAAGTCCCGGCGGCCGCACCCGGATTCGCGCCGAGTGCGCTGAACCCGGCCTCCCCGGTTGCCGACCACACGGTGCGAATGCTGGTCGTCGATGTGGACGACCTCCGCATTCCGGGCAAAACCGTCACTGTCGTTGCGCTGACGGCGATTTCGTCCGCGCTGGTCGACTACCTCACCGAGCGCGGTGAGCGACCGGAACGGTTGGGGACGGCGCTACCGATGGCTCTTCCGGCGCCGAGCACGGCGCGCAACAACTACCGCGGACTGTCCATCGACCTGCATATCGACGAACCCGACCTGCGTCTGCGCGCGAATCTCATCGCCGATGACCTCGCCACCCGTCGTGAACGGGCGCTCAATCCGCTGCTCTCCGCGCAGGATCGAGTCGGCGAGGTGGTCCCCGCTGTCCTGGCGGTGCGTGATGTCGAACGCGCCGACCTGGACGACGTTCCCGCGACGCTCGACGGCAACACCGTCGTCTCCAGCGTCTATCGCGGCCAGGGCGACCTCGCCTTCGCCGGTGGCCCGGTCCTGTTCACCGGTGGTTTCCCTGCTCTCGGCAGCGTCATGCACCTCACCCACGGGGTCCACGGAATCGGTGAAACCATCACGCTGTCCGTGCATTCCGATCCACGGGTGGTGCCCGATCCCGACCACTACCTGCAACTGCTCGCCGAGTCGCTCGACCGGGTGGTCGCCGCGCACCGCTGAGCGCCCGGTTTCACCGAATTCGTCCGGGGGCGGTGCTGTTTCCAGCCCGGTTCAGCTCGGCGCCCACCGCGAGCAGCGCCGAGCGCACAGCCGTCGCCGCATCGGTTCCCGCGGCTTCGCCCTCGAGCACACCGTCGATGCGGAACGGGCAGAAGTACCCGGTTCCGCTGTCTCCCTGGTGTGGTCGCCCGATCTCGATGAGCGGGCCCGTCCGGTGCGCGGCGGCGATCGCCGCCGCGAGTGCGGCGTCGGCGGCTCGCGGATCACGTCGGCGAGTGCCGGGTAGCGCGGGCCTCGATTGCGCGTGTACCCGCTCGTACCAGGCGATCACCTCGAAAGATGCTGCTCGCGCACCGGTTTCGTAGTGACCGAGCGCCGCCCTGCTGTACGGAACGCGAGTGGCCAACGCGGCCAGTGACAACCCCGCCTCTTCCCGCAGTCGCCGCAACCGAGCTCCGACGATGCCGTTCCCCTGCTCGCCCCGACTGGACATGGACTCATCGTAGAGAACTGTAGACGTTTGTAGACGCTTTTTGCTGTCCAAAAGGTCTTGACGGCGACCATACTTTTCGTGGCGGCTCAGAAGCCACAATACCGCGCCACTCGTGCAAGCACTGACTCGTTCGGAGGGGAACCGATGGAGATTTTTCTGTGGATTGCTCTGGGGCTGTTCGTATTCGGGGCGCTGAGCCGCTACCTACTACTTCTGCCGCCCGAGGACGACGGGCGTCCGAGCGTCGCCGAGATCCGGCGGCGGCTTCAGGCCGAGCGAGAGGGGCCGGGCCACGATTCGACACTGCCGTCGGTGCGCAACATTTCCGCCAGAAGCTTTTCGGCGTCGGACTTCTCCCGCGCCAGGACGCTCCAGCCGCGCACCAGGCCGTCGGGGCCCGATTTCGTCGTCCACGAGCCGACGGCATGAGCACCCTGGGGATGGAGCGAGTAGTAGATGGTGCCTATCGGGAACGCGATATCCATGCCGCGGACCCAGCCGGTGAGCGCCTCGCCCTCCCAGACTCGCATCTCGCCACGCACCTGGGTGATCGGATCCGATTCAGGCGCAGGCGATTCGGGGGCCGAGTCGAGCATCAGATGGTCGCCCTCGTGCCGGATGGTCACCGCCGCTACCTCGACCTCGTCCGGGTGGTTCGCCGGTTTCTGCCAGGCTGCCCACCAGTTACCCGCCAGGTCGACGCGGTTGTCCACGATGCCGGCCAGCTCCGCCAGCGAGACCTGCAGCGCGTCGGCCAAGCGGACCGCGACCGGCAGCGTCGGCGATTGCTCTTCGGACTCGTACCTGGTGATCTGGCGCGAGCTCACCCCGATCGCGGTGGCCAGCGCGGGCTGCGAGAGCCCGAGCAGCCTGCGCCGCTCCTGGATCACCTTCCCCGTCCCGGTGTTCATACAGTCATCGCCTCCATAGCCTGCCCCTCCCGTCACACCCTGCCGGACACATCCGCACCAGACCCGCCGACATCGCGGGCCGCCGTCCTCCGTCACGAAGACCACTGGCGCGCCGCACATGCCGACTGTGTGGCCGATTCTTCCATTTCTTCGCTCCAGCAGGCCCGTTTCGTGCTGACTCAGCACAATGGCTGTGGTCCTCGCTGCCTCCAGCACCTGGCCGCGACGGCCTACAGCACCGGACTGATCGACGACATCTGAGGGTGAACTCCAGGTCAGCAGGCCCGACACGTTGACGAACTGGTTGCGAGACGGCGAAGGCGCTGCGATCGCCGTTACCGTCGAGGTATGAGTGCGGACCCCCTGGCGGAAGGCGACGGCGCCACGATTATCGAACGCCCAGGTCTGCGCCGCCGGTGGTGGCGGTTGCGCCGACCGTTCGTGCTGCCGTCGCAGCGCGCCACCGCCGACAATATCGTCGCCGCGCCCACCCCGCTGCAACCGATCGATCTGGCCGACGACGCCGAGGTGTCGCAGGTACTCGACCTTGCGGTGCGGGTGGGTGAGGTCGTGCTCGCGGCGGGCACCGGTGTCGGCGACACCACCGCGCAGGTCCGTTTCATCGCTTCCACCTACGGTTTGAACAGCTGCGATATCGACGTCACCTTCGACGCGATCCGTATCTGGGCCGACCGAGGCCCGCGACTGCCGCCGGCCAGCGATATGCGGGTGGTGAAGTATCGCTCGCTCGACTTCACCCGACTGGCCGCGGTCGACCGGCTCACCCGACGCATCCGCAGCCAGATCGTCCCCGTCGACCAGGCGCACGCCGCCCTCGACGAGCTCATCTCGTCACGGCACCCCTATCCGCGCTGGGTGTCGACGGCGGGCTGGTCGTTGCTCGCTGCGGCGATCGCGGTGCTGCTCGGTGGTGGGTTCATGCTCGCCGCCATCAGTTTCGCGACCACCGCGGTGATCGATGTGGTGAACCGGGTGCTGCATCAGCTCGGTCTGCCGTTGTTCTTCCAGCACATGATCGGCGGTGTCATCGCCGCCGCCCCTGCCATCGCGCTCGCCGCGTTCAGTGAGCACTGGCGGGCCGATGCCGCGCTGATCGTGGCCGCGGGGATCACGGTGCTGCTGTCGGGTCTGCAGTTGGTCGGTTCGGTACAGGACGCGATCACCGGCGCGCCGATCACCGCCGCGGCCCGCATGCTCGAAGTGGTGATGATGACCGCGGGCATCGTCGCGGGTATCGGTTTGGCGCTGCGTATTTCGACGATGATGGGGATCGCGGTGCCGGAGATCGCGGCGAGCGCCGGTCGCGACATCGAATATCTGCCGATCAAACTGATCGCGGGTGCCGTCGCGGCGATCGCGTTCGCGCTGGCCTGCTACGCCGAGCGGCGGGCGCTGGTCGCGGCCGGGCTCAGCGGCGCGGGCGGCATCTTGGCCTTCCTCGGCGCGCAGGATATCGGCTTCGGGCCGGTGGTGGCTGCGGGCCTGGCCGCGACGCTGATCGGTCTCGCCGGTGGTCTGATGGCGCGTCGCGCGCTCACCCCGCCCTTGGTCGTCGCGGCGGCCGGAATCACACCGTTGCTGCCAGGTCTGAAGGTGTATCGCGGGCTGTACGCCCTGCTCGAGGACGAAACGCTGCTCGGTTTCGGACAGATCCTCGGTGCGTTCGGTGTCGGCTGCGCGCTGGCCGCCGGCGTCATTCTCGGTGAATGGTTCGACCGCTTGCTGAGCCGCCGCGGTGCGCCACGCGACTTCGATCCGACCTACACCAGCGACCGGTGAACGGACCGGTACGCGGGTGGGCTAGATCTGCACGAGGGTGCGAGGCCCGTCGGCCGCCGTGTCGGCGGGCGCCGGGTCCTGGATGCGCGGCTTGCCTGCCGCCCAACGCATCTGGCTGCGGGCCGCGGGCGCCTCGGTGGCCGCGGGGATGACCAGCAGCGCGAGCGCGGCGCCGTTGCTGCCGACCACGTGCATGATGCGCGCGGCCTGGTCGGTGCGGGCTGTGCTGTCGCCGGATTCACCGGCGGTCCAGTCGAATCCGAGCCGGGCGAGCTTGCCGATCCGCGGTCCGACCGCGGCCACCAACTGGTGCAACTCGGTCATCGGCTGGTCGGTTCGCGGCCACCAGGCGCCGTCGATCGGCCCGGTGGTGGCTGTGCGGTCACGCAGCATCAGCCGGATCTGCCCGGACGCGTCGCGCCCGATGCTCGTTTCAGGTGATGTCTTCACTTCGTCGTTTACTTTCTGATTTCTGTGCGATCGACGCCGCTCACGGCATCGATCGGCGCGGTCCCAACTCGGACCGGCGCGAAGGTTGGGTACCCACTGGACTGTGTCGGCACGCACGTTAGTTTTGGGGCGGCGACGACGGTATATGGGTGTGGTGGGGGTCTCCCGCACCATCGGGGCTCACTCTACGGAAGCCCACTGACAGATCCACCGATTAAACGAACAGGGCCCCGACCGGCGAACCGATCAGGGCCCTGCTGTTGCGGAGGATAGGGGATTTGAACCCCTGAGGGCGTTAACCCAACCCGCGTTCCAGGCGAGCGCCATAGGCCACTAGGCGAATCCTCCGTGGAGCAGCATAGCGGGTTGCAGGGGGTCGATGCCAAACCGGCCCCCTGCGACGGGTTCTGACCTGCTACTTCTTCAAAGCTGCCAGCACCTTGCGGACCTGCGTCTCGGCGGCGGTGCGCATGGCCGCCTTGTCGACGGTGCGCATCGTCGACACCTCGATCTCCACCTTCACCGAGATATTGCTGTCGTGCGCGGCCACCACGACGGAGTAATCGCTCGGGATGGAACCGTAGGTGTGCTGCTCACTGGCGTAGTACGCCTCTGTGCCGAGACCGCTCACCGGGCCGTGGTCGTAGTCCTTGCCGGTGGTCTTGGTGTCGTAGCCCTTCCAGCGCGCATAGTCGGACTCGGTCTCGCTCTCGGTCTTGAACTCGACCTCGAGCCCCAGGCTCGCGTCGTTGGCGTTGCGGCCCGTCTCCTTATTCTTTGCGTCGCAGTCGTAGGAGCCGCCACCGATGTACTCCGACGGTCCGCGCTCGGTGTGGGTGGTCGTCTCGCGGGTGGACGACCACTGGTTCAGCACCGTGAGATCGACCAGGTCGCAGGCGTTCTTGCCGTCCTTGTAGACGTAGCTGCCCGCCCACTTGTCCGGATCGGGTCCGAAGGGGTTGTCGTCGACCTTGTTGGCAGTGAACGCGATCAACCCGATCACGAGCGCGCCGACCGCGACGATGGCGCCGCCGACGATCCACCACACCGCCTTGTTGCCCGACGAGGGCGGCCGCGGCGGTGGCGCACCCCACTGCGGCTGCGGCGCCTGATAGGCGCCCGCTTGCGGATGCGCGTACTGCTGCGGCTGCGGGTACGGCTGTGGGTTCACGCCGCTCTGGTAGGGCCCGGGTGGGGCGGTATAGGGCTGCGGGTTCGCGCCGCTTTGATACGGCGTGGGCGGTGCGGTGTACGGGCCGGGCGCGCCGATATTGCCGCGCAGCACGGTCGGGTCGGCTTGTGCGGGGTTCTGACCTGCGCCTTCGCCTGGTCGTTCCCACCACGCGACAGTGGGATCGGACGGCGGCACACCGTCGCCGGATGGTTGTTGATTCGGGCCGGTCACGAGCGGGCCCCCTCTCCAGTCATGGGGAACCGGAACCCCCCGCTGCCGATATCGGATAGATCGTAGCCAGCGTCACCGTCGGGGCGGCGGTTATACGGCTGCGTACACTCGAGTATCGACTGGCCGGGTGTGGTCGTCGTCGATGGATATGAGGTGGAACACGTCGTGGGTACCGCGCGAACTCCCCGGATCAGATGGGTCGAGGAAGGTCTGGCCGTGCTGGCGTCCTCGGGCGTCGACGCGGTCCGGATCGAGGCGCTGGCCAAACGCATCGGCGTGACCAAGGGCGGGTTCTACGGTTACTTCGCCGACCGCGACGCACTGCTCACCGCGATGCTCGACGCGTGGGAGAGCGAGGCGACCGACCAGGTGCTCGACCACGTCGAGCACGCGGGACTCGACCCGAAGACCAAGGCGCGCGTGGCCGGGCTGCTCACGTTTTCCAGCCATCGTCTGCTCCCGATAGACCTGGCGATCCGCGACTGGGCTCGCCGCGACGACGACGTCGCCGAACGCCTGCGCCGCGTCGACAACAAGCGAATGGCGTTGCTGCGCGAGACAATCGGCGTGTTCTGCGAAGATCCCGACGAGGTGGAAGCCAGGAGCCTGCTCGCCTTCTGCGCCACCATCGGCAGTCACTTCCTCGCCGCCGATCACGAGGGCCGCACTCGCGTCGAAGTACTCACCCGGGCCGCCGACCTGCTGTTCGAAGACCGGAATCGCTAGTAGGCGGAACTACCGCTACACTGGCCGACGGATCCCGCGCGGCGAGCATCCTGTGAACTCCCCCAGGGCCGGAAGGCAGCAAGGGTCAACGGGCTCTGCCGGGTGCGCGGGGTCCCCTTTAATTTCCAGGGGTCCCTTCTCCGACTGATCGGCCTACGCACCTTCGCAGCGTGCGAGCCTGATCCGGGTACGGATACCCCACCGATTCCGACCAGCCGCCGGGTAACGTTGCGGAAGTCAGCACGCGCAGCGTGCACACCCCCACCTTGCTGCTTCGAAAGGCTGCCCAGGATGCCCCGGCAAACGCAGATCGGTTTGATGAGCCACGAGGAACTCGTGTCCGAGCACGAGTCCCAGACCGCGAATTACGCGACGCTCCGCACCGAGAAGCTCACCCTGGACCTCACCCGAGGTAAGCCGTCGCCGGAGCAACTCGACCTGTCCGTGTCGCTGCTTTCCCTGCCGGGCGACGGTGACTTCCGCGACAGTTCGGGCACCGACTGCCGCAACTACGGCGGCCTCACCGGCCTGCCGGAACTACGCGCGATCTTCGGTGAACTGCTCGGCATCCCGGTCGAGCGGCTGCTGGCGGGCAACAACGCCAGCCTCGAGATCATGCACGACCTCATCGTGTTCTCGATGCTCTACGGCACCCCCGACTCCCCGCGCCGCTGGGCCGACGAGCCGATCAAGTGGCTGTGTCCGGCCCCTGGCTACGACCGTCACTTCGCCATCACCGAGGCGCTCGGCATCGAGATGATCACCATCCCGATGCGCCACGACGGCCCCGACACCCACGCCATCGCGACGCTGCTGGCGAACGATCCGCAGATCAAGGGCCTGTGGGCGGTGCCGAACTACTCCAACCCCACCGGTGTCGTCTACTCCGAAGAGGTTGTCCGCGAACTGGTTTCGATGCCCGCCGCGGCGCCCGACTTCCGCCTGTTCTGGGACAACGCCTACGCGGTACACCCGCTCACCGATACCGCGGCCCCGGTTATCGACGTCCTCGGCCTGGCCGAGGCGGCGGGCAACCCGAACCGTCCGCTGGTGTTCGCGTCGACCTCCAAGATCACCTTCGCCGGTGCGGGCGTGAGCTTCTTCGGGGCGTCGCAGGCCAATATCGACTGGTACCTGTCGCACGCGTCGAAGAAGAGCATCGGCCCCGACAAGCTCAACCAGCTGCGGCACCTGCGCTTCTTCACCGATGCCGAAGGTGTGCGCGAGCACATGCAGAAGCATCGCGCGCTGCTCGAGCCCAAGTTCGCGCTCGTGCGCCGCATCCTGGAAGACCGCCTCGGCGCCTCGAAGGTGGCGTCGTGGACCGAACCCAAGGGCGGCTACTTCATCAGCCTCGATGTGCTCGACGGCACCGCGGCTCGGGTGATCGCCCTGGCCAAGGAGGCCGGCATCGCGCTCACCGCCGCGGGCTCGGCCTTCCCGTACAGCAAGGATCCCGAGGACAAGAACATCCGCATCGCCCCCAGCTTCCCGCGGCTGCCGGAGCTGGAGAAGGCGATGGACGGATTGGCGACCTGCGTGCTGCTGGCGGCGTCAGAAAAGCTGCTCGAGAGCTGAGTTGGCGGCTGGACTCAGGTCGGTTTGTGGACCAGGGCGCCGAACAGGGTGACGGAGATGTGGATGTCGCCGCGGTCCGCGCCTGTTCGTAGGTCGGCGAGGAGCTGGTCGCGTTCGGTCGCGGTGATCACGCCGCGCAAGACCGCGAGGTCTGCGATCCGGCGCACCAGCGCGCCCGCGCCGACCGTGCGGTCCTGCACCAGCGCGTGCGAGCCGATCTCGTCGACCACCAGTCCGGTTCCGCTGAGCAGCCCGGCGAGCCGGCGACCCGACAGCGGATTGGTGGTCGAGGAGATCAGGGTGTCGATCACCGCGCTCACCACCCGTGGGTTGCCCGGGTGGACGATCGCGGTCGCCCAATCGCAGTCGACCACCACCGCGCGTCCACCGGGTCGCAGCACCCTGGCGATCTCGGCCGCCGCTCGCGCGGGTGCGGTGAGGTGCTGGAACACCCGCTCGCACAGCACCGCGTCGAAGGTGTCGCTGCCGAACGGCAGGCCGTAGGCGTCACCGGAGACGAACGCCGCCTTCGACCCGGACTCGACCGCGCGGCGCTGCGCCGAGGCCAGCAGATGCGGGTCCGGCTCGACGCCGACCGCGGTGCCGCTGGGCCCGAGTTCCTCGGCGAAGGTGAATACCTCCGATCCGGTGCCCGACCCGACATCGAGAGCGCTCTCGCCGGGCCGCAGCGCCAGCGCGCTGTGACTCCAGGCGCCCAGCGCGCGCATTCCGGGTCGGGTGACTTCCAGATCATGGGCGTCGATCAGCTGATCCTGGCCTGCTTGGTCGAAGCGGGCCGGGCGTGGGGTGTAGTCGGTCATACGCACCGCCAGTGTGGGAGCAGTCCTCGTGAGCATGGACTCAGAGGCTACTGGTGAAATGTGTCACGATGAATGTATGACTCGCACGCTGTGCCTCGCGCAGGAATCCGAGGCCGACGAACTGCTCAGCACCGACGATTTCGCGCTGCTGCTGGGGATGTTGCTCGACCAGCAGTACCCGATGGAGCATGCGTTTCGTGGGCCGCGCAAACTCGCCGAGCGGATGGGCGGATTCGATCTGCACCGGATCGCCGAAGCGGATCCTGCCGAATTCGAGGAACTCGCGGCCACCCCGCCCGCGATTCACCGCTATGGGCGGTCGATGGCGCGGCGGGCGCAGGCGCTCGCCCAGTATGTGATCGAGCATTACGACGGTGTACCTGCGCAGATCTGGACCGCGGGCGACCCCGATGGCAAAGAGGTGCTGCGACGATTGCAGGACCTGCCGGGGTTCGGAGCGCAGAAGGCGAAGATTTTTCTCGCGCTGCTCGGCAAACAACGTGGCGTGCAACCGGACGGCTGGCGAAAAGCGGCCGGGTCCTACGGCGACGATGGATCGCGACGTTCGGTCGCCGATGTCGTCGACGCCGAAACGTTGTCAGAAGTAAGGGAATTCAAGAAGCAGGCCAAAGCCGCGGCAAAGACCGCAGGGTGAATTCTTAGTTACGATCCGGTTGCTTTTATCCCTCGTCACCGGGGTGGATCTGCTCGAAGCTTGTTTCTCGAACAGCTCCACAACAGATGAGGGATTGGCAGTTTTATGAAGATGAGGAAGTTCGCCGTTGTCGCGGCGCTGTTGACTGTGGCTACCGGCATCACTGCAGGAACCGTCAACGCCGCGCCGGCCGCGCAGGCCGATACCCCCGTGAACTTCACGGCCCAGGAGGTCAACGGCACGTCGGTGATCACCACCGATGCCGGCTCGCTGGTCGCGGAGGACGGCGCCTTCAAGGTGAAGGCTGCGAACGGCTCGACGATCGCGGCCACGCCGCTGACGTTCCGGCTCGACGATTTCGAGCTGCCCATCGCCGCGGAGATCTCGGGCAACACCGCGACCCTGACGCCCCAGCTCGACGTGTCCAAGGCCGTGTACAAGCCGGTTGCCCTTCCGTTCGAGGACAAGGCGCCGTTCAAGACCGAATACGACCGTGAGGTCGCGGCCTGGAACCGGTTGACCAGCACGATCTCCCTCGGTGCTGCGGTCGGCACCCTGCTCGGTGGCCTCACCGGCGGTGCCGTCGGTTGCGTCCTCGGCGGCATTGCCGGCGCGACCGTCGCCGCGGCGACCATCGTCGGCCTCTTCGGCCCGTTCCTGCCCGCGGCGGCTATCGGCTGCATCGGCGGCATTCTGGCAGTCGGCGCCCTCGGCACGCTGGTCGGTCAGATCTTCATCACGGCTCCGGTCGCGATCGGTGCCGCTATCCAGTACTTCACCACCGTCAACGCACCCTTCACAGCCCCGGCCAAGTAGCCACGCGCAACCCCTCCCGGAACTTCGGTTCCCGGAGGGGTTTTGTCGTTTTCGGGATGATGCGCACTGTATTGCGCGCCCAGGGCGCCGCGCTGAACTGGGAATATGGTGTGCCGCACCGCACAATTCGCCGGTTTGGGTTGGATGGGTCGGGATTCGGTGTTAACTTGATTGTTATGTCCAGCAACCATCTGTCCGCCCAGCGGGTCACCTATGTGACCGCCGCTCTGGGCTTGCGGTTGCCGTTGACGCGCGAACTGTGTCGTTCCTGCTTCTGCAGCTGATCCTCTCAGGTTCGCGAGCTGCCACGCCCCACGTGTAGGCAATCCCGTTGAGATAACGGGATTTTTGGCAAGGAACTTCATATGTCTGCTCCCATCATCGATCGCCCCGCCTCCCGGACGGGCGCCGTTCGCCCTCGTGTTTCCCGCCCTGTTGTGCCGCCGGAGCTGCGTCGTAGCGACAACCCCGCCGCCGCCGTGCTGCGAACCGCCGCTTCGGGTCCCGTCTCGCGTGACAACGCCGCGCGAGCAACGGGGTTGAGTATCGCCACCGTGAATCGTCAAGTGGCGTCGCTGCTTTCGGCGGGACTGCTGCGTGAGCGGCCCGATCTGACCGCCGCGGGTGCCGTCGGTAGGCCGCGGGTGCCGTTCGAGATCGATCACGACGCCTATCTGACGCTCGGCATCCATATCGGCGCCGAGGCAACGAAGATCGTCGCCGCTGATCTGCGTGGGCGCATTCTCGGTGGGCTCGCCATCGCCACACCGCAGACCGGGCAGGAGTTCGCGGTCACCACCGTCGCTCGCAGCGCCAAGGCGTTCCTGCAGCGCTGGCATCGCCGGACCCCGCTGTGGGCGGGCGTGGCCATCGGTGGCCGGGTGGATCCGCAGAGCGGTGTGGTCGACCATCCGAAGCTGGAATGGAAAGGCGCGCCGATCGGGCAGGTGCTCGGTGACGTGCTCGAGCTGCCGGTTTCCGTCGCACCGCACGTCGAGGCGATGGCGGCTTCGGAGCTGCTGCTGCCGACCTTCGATGCTCGTCGGCCCGAGCCCGATACCGAACTTCCCGCTGTTCAGCACGGCAGCAGCCTCTACTTCTATGTTCGTGAGACCGCGGGCATCGCCGTGACTCTCGACGGACGGGTCCATACGCCGAGCAACGGGCCCGGGTCGATCGCGCACCTCCCGACCGGGTCCGATGTGCAGTGCACGTGCGGACGGCGTGGGTGCTTGGAAGTGACCGTCGGTGACCGGGCGTTGCAGGCTCGGGCTGTCGGTCGCGGAATCATCCCGGCGCACAACGGGACTGCCGGCACGACGATCAACGATCTGTATCGGGCCGCTGAGTCCGGGTCCGAATCGGCGCGGGAATTGCTCGCCGAGCGGGCGACGATGCTCGGGCAGACCGTCGCGCTGGTCCGGGACATGCTCAACCCGGACCGAGTTGTCCTGGGCGGACAGGCATTTACGGGTTACCGACCCGCGCTGGGGCATGTGGCCAGGGCGTTCTCGCAGAGTACGCAGTTGGCGGCCACGGATATTCGTATCAGTGGATTCGGCGGCAAGGTACAGGAATTCGCCGCGGTGGTCACGTCGCTGAGCGCGCTGTACGCCGACCCGCTGGCGGCTATTCGTCGGGTATAGGAAACCGGGACAAAGAAAGCGCCCCGCGACTCGTCGAGAGTCGCGGGGCGTTTCGCGTAGACGGATCAACGCGGGTTGAACGCGCCTTCCAATGCCGTGATGAAGAACGGGAATTGCGCGGCGAAGCGGTGCAGGTTGGGGTCTCGGTCGTAGCCGGCGAACCAGTAGAGACCCGGTTGTGAGTCGGCGGCGGGGTTCATGTCGCGGAAGGTGCGGATCCAGTTGTCGGCTCTGCCGCTGATCACCGTGTAGGGGAGCGCGCGGGAGAAGATCGTCTCCTGGTCGATGGGGGGAATCCGGTCGCGGGTCACGGTGTCGAGGCCGCGGTGCATGGCGCGGATTCGGCCTGCGACGGTGTCGCCCAGTGGGGTTCGGGTGGGGAGGTAGTTGGGGAGCAGCAGCGCCGCGCCACCCGCGAGGGCGATGGCTACGCCGACCAGAGCGTGGCCCGAGGTCAGGGCGAGCGTGATCGTGATGACCACGCCGAGGGCGATCAGGGCGGCGCCGATCCAGCGGGGCAGCGCCCGCTGCTTCGGGTCGGCGAAGGCGCCGGTGGCGACCGCGTCGTTGCGCATGGCGGCGCGGATCGGGTCCAGCTGCAGGCGGCCCGGGGTGCGCAGTTCGCGGACAGCGACGGTGTCGGTGCCCTCGGGGAGCAGCATGTCGTAGACGGTGCGTTCGTAGTCGCGCAACTGGTCGTCGGGGGCGTTGACGCGGCTGATGCGCCAATCGTCTTCGCCGCGCGCGTTCACCGGGGTGATCCACAGGTAGCGCCGGACGGCGAGATCGACGACGGTGGCGGCGATGTCGACCGGATCGGCGTGCTCATCGATGATCAGGCCCGCCTCGCCGGGGAGCACACCGTCAGGGGAGACGAACTCGACCCGGCCGCCCTGCTGGATCAGCGGATCGAAGTCGTCGCTGCCCCTGACCGCGGCAGCGGCCCGCTTCCGCGCCAGCAGCACGTAGGCGATCATGCCCGCCAATGCCAGTAGCAGGGCGCCGAACGCGGCGAGCACGGGCGTGGTGAAGGCGAAGGGGCCCGTACCGCCGCCACGCACATCGGCATTCGCGGGCACGGTGCCGGGGGGCATCTGCAAGGTGAGGTCGATGGCATCGCCCTTGCGCAGGTCGGTCTGGTGCAGGTACAGCACGCCGTCGGGTTCGGTGTGGACATCGGCGCACGGCTTGGCATTGCCCGCGGAGCCGAGTTTGCAGTCCACGATGCCCATTTGGAAGCTCGGGCTGATCACCGAGACGTCGAGCACGGCGATATCGGCGTTGAGCACGCCCAGCCAGTGGAACACCTGGGTGCCCGGCATGTCGGAGACGGTGTTGTGCACCGTATACGTGAACTTCGATTCGCCAGGCTTGGCTTCGACGACGAACTGGTCGTTGACGGTGGTGGCGGTGCCCGAACCGCTCGCGGTCACATCGGTGACCTTGAAGACCCGCTCGACATCGTCACCGACCTTGAGGCGCAAGGGCAGCGACATCGTGAAATTTCCCTCGGCGGGCACCGCGACAGTTTCGATGACCTCGAGCACACCGGTTTCGGTGAGCGTGAGGTCGGCGGTGATCGAAACACCGGTGGTCGCGGGCTGCGTGTTGGCTACCGGCGCGGCCATGAGCAACCCCGCCGCAGCGAGCAGCAGCGCGCCCGCGGCGCCCCCCCGAAAAGTCAGCATGGGTGCTTACTCTAGACAGCTTGCTATTCTGCGTCAGCGGCTGTCGACGACTCATGAGACGAGGGGGGTACGGGGGAGTGACTCAACCACCGTACGGTTATGGGCCGAACGGCCCAGGTGGACGACCGGTTCCACCACCCCCCGGCTATGGTCCGCCCCCGGGATACCGGCCACAACCGGGATATGGGCAGCCAGGTTATCCACAGCCTCAGGGTTATCCACAGGGTTACGGGCAGCGTCCGGCGTACGGTCCGCCGCCGGGATACCGCCCACCGCCCATGCCCTACGGGCCGCCGGGCAGGCCGACTCCGCCGCCGCGTAAGCGCGGTGGTGGCTTCACCTCGGTAATCCTCGTGGTCATCTTCCTGCTGGTCGGTGGCCTGGTGAAGTACGCCGTCAACACCGGCGTCGACCTCGGCATCGGCGCGATCGGCCCGAAACCGACCACCACCTACACCCCCCAGCCCGGTACCGCACCCGCCGCGACCGGGGACAACCCGCTGCTCACCGACTCCGACGGCACCCTGGTACCGGCATCGTGCGACTACGCGCCGTGGGGCACCCAGGTGGACAAGGCACGCGCCTTCTTCGAATCGGCCGCGAAGTGCCTCGAGTCGGCGTGGAAGCCACTGCTGGCGGAGAACAATCTGCCCTTCGAGTCGCCGACGCTCAGCGTCACCGCGACCACCGACGGCATCACCACCCCGTGCACCGGATCGACAAGCAACTTCGCCGCGTTCTACTGCCCGGCGAACAAGACCATCTACATGCCGATCAGCCAGCTGCAGACCGAGCAGTTCCGCGACAACTGGGTCGTGTACCTGTCGGTGTTCGCGCACGAGTACGGCCACCACGTGCAGGCCCAGTCGGGCATCCTGCGCAAGGCCAACAGCGAGCGCGTCGACGCGGGCGCCCGCTCGGCCAAGGGGCTCGAGCTCTCGCGCCGAGTCGAGTTGCAGGCCAACTGCTTCGACGGCATGTTCATCGCCTCCTCGAAGGGCGGCGGTTCGCTGACCTCCTCGCAGGTCACTGTCGCCACCAAGGATTCCTACGGCCGTGGTGACGGCCCCGGCGACATGCGCGACCACGGCACCGCGGAGCACGGCGGCCAGTGGTTCGAAGCCGGCTTGGATCGCAACCTCACGGCTCAGTGCAACACCTTCACGGTGTCTGCGAGCGAAGTGAACTAACTGATGTCACAACCGCCCGGCTACGGGCCCTATGGGCCTTACGGCCCGCCGGGGTACCCGCCGCAGCAGCCCTACGGGTATCCGGCCCCGCAGTACCAGCGACCGATGCCGCCGCCTTACGGTAGGCCGCTGCCGCCGCCGTACGGCTATGCGCCGCAGGGGTATCCGCCACCACCGCGTCGTGGCGGATCCGGCGCGGTCGGTGCGGTGCTGACGGTGTTGACCGTGTTCGGTGTCATCGGGCTGCTGTTGGTCGCGGTGACCGTGTCGGATCAGAGCTCGCCCGGTTCGGTCGCCAAGACGACGCCGCCGAGTTTCACCTACAGCTCGAATTCGCCGGTGCCGACCACGAATCCGACGTCGGCGCGAACCACCACCACCGCGCGTACCACCGCGCCGACGACGACCGAACCCGCAGGCCCGCAACCCGTTATCGCTCTCGGCCAGCATCCGCTGTTCAAGAACGACGACGCGGGCCTGACGAACATGGACTGCGATCTGCCGCGCTGGTCGACCGACGTGGTGGTGGCCAAGGCCTACTTCGCGGCGGCGCAGGTCTGCCTCGATCAGATGTGGCGGTCGAATCTGGCTGCCGCGAATCTACCGTTCACGAGCCCGGGTCTGGTTGTCGCCGAACAGCCTTCGCAGCTGTCGTCACCGTGTGGCGGCGCCACCAGCGACGCGTTCTACTGCAGTGCCTCGAGCACCATCTACATGTCGACGGCGGGTCTGGTCCTGCACAACACCCCGTATCCGCCGATGGAAGCGCTGTCGGTCTACGCACACGAGTACGGCCATCACATCCAGGGGCTCACCGGCCTGCTGCAGGCATCGTCGAATCAACGTCGTGAGCAGGGCACGATGTCGGCGGGTGGACTGGAGACCTCACGCCGAATGGAGTTGCAGGCCAGCTGCTTCGGCGGCATGTACATCGGTTCGTCGGAAGCGGGCGGTTCGTGGACCTCGCAGGAGGGCTACGCCGCGGTGAAACACAACTACAACCGCGGTGACGGCAACGGCCGCCACCGCGATCACGGAACCCCGGACCACAACGGCAATTGGTACAACCAGGGCTACTCGAAGAACCGCAACTTCGAATGCAACACCTGGCTGGCCCCATCGGACGAAGTGAGCTAGGTCCCGTAGTGGCCCTCGCCGAAGCGGCGGGGGGAGGAACCGTGCACGCCTTCGGCATAGGCGGTTTCGGCGTGGAGGGCGAAGTCGATGCCCGCGGTTTCGTCTTCCTTGCTCACGCGGAAGCCGATGATCTTGTCGACCCCCTTGCCCAGCACCCACGAGACCGTGAAGGCGTAGGCCGCGACCACGAATACCGCGACCAGCTGCTTGCCGAGCTGGGCGAAGCCGCCGCCGTAGAGCAGGCCGTTCACGCCGCCGGTCATCACCTGGGTGGCCAGCAGGCCGATCAGGACGGTGCCGACGATGCCGCCGACGAAGTGCACGCCCACCACGTCGAGCGAATCGTCATAGCCCGCTTTGTGTTTCCAGCCGACCGCGAACGAACACACCACACCGGCGGCCAGACCGACGATGACCGCGCCGAGGGTGTTCACCACGCCGCAGGACGGAGTGATCGCGACCAGACCGGCCACCGCACCCGAGGCCGCGCCGAAGGTGGTGGGCCGACCGTCGCGGACCTGTTCGACGATGAGCCAGCCGAGCATGCCGAGGCTGCCCGCGACCAGGGTATTCAGGAAGACCGCCGCCGCGGTCCCGGTGGCGCCCAGCGCGGAGCCCGCGTTGAATCCGAACCAGCCGAACCACAGCAGGCCGGCGCCGAGCAGCACGAACGGCAGGTTGTGCGGACGCATCGCATCGATGTTGAATCCGATCCGCGGCCCGAGGACCAGCGCCAGCGCCAAGGCCGAAGCGCCGGAGGCGATCTCGACCACCAGGCCGCCCGCGTAGTCGAGCGCGCCGAAATTCAGCAGCCAGCCGTCGGGTCCCCACACCCAGTGCGCGATCGGCGCGTACACCGCCAGCGTCCACAGCGGAACGAACACCATCCAGCCCGAGAACTTGGCGCGGTCGGCGATGGCGCCGGAAACCAGGGCGGCGGTCAGGATGGCGAACGTCAGCTGGAAGGTGACGAACAGCAGCTCCGGAATGGTGCCGCGGACGGAGTCGGGGGTGATCCCGGCCAGCCCGAAGTGCTCGAGATTGCCGATCAGGCCACCGCCCGCGTCGTCGCCGAACGCGAGGCTGTAGCCGGCGACCAGCCAGACCACGGTGACCAGCGGGATCGCGATGAAGCTCATCATCAGCATGTTCAGCACGCCGGTCGAGCGCACCATCCCGCCGTAGAACACGGCCAGCGCCGGCGTCATCAACAGCACCATGGCGGTGGCCGCGAGTAGCCAGGCGGTGGCCGCCGGGTCGATCGTTGCGGGCACGGGGACTCCTTTCACGCGTGAATGCGTTGCAAGGAAGTTACCGAACGCGCACAGGATAAAACCCGTCAGTCCGGTCGGCCGACCAGCGCGGTCACCCGGATCTCGACGCGCATGCCGGGGGCGCCGAGGGCGGCTACGCCGATCTGAGCTGGCGCTAGGCCCGGTTCTCCTTGGCCAGCGCCCGCACGCCGCGCTTGCCGGGAACGGGCAGGTCATCGCCGTCGGCGAGCCATTCGGCGGTGGTGAGCCAGCGGCGCTGAGCATGCGCGTCGGCCACGTCGAAGAACAGGCGGCGGCCGCGATCGTCGCGTGCGTCGCGGGCGAGCACGGCCCAGCTCGGCGGCTTGCCCCGCTCGGCGGTGTGTTCCACGACGAAGCCCGCGACCAGCTTGCCGACCATGTTGACCGGCTTCTGCGAGACCCGATTGCCATATTTCGTGGTGTGCCAGCGCCGCGCCGGGCACAGCGAACCCGGGCTCGCGTTCGAGGCGATCCAGCCGGCGCGCTGCGCCCGCTCGATCAGCCACAGATGCTTGACCGCCGACGGCGCGATCTCACCCACCCGTTCGGCGATGAGTTCGCAGACCTCGGTATCGGCGAGGATGTCGCGCCTGGTCGGACCGATGTTGTGATCGGTCCAGTGCGCCGCGGCGAGGCGGGCGAGGATGCGACCGAACTCGTCGATGCTGCGCTGGGCGCGACGGCCGAGCCGCTCGATCCGCTCGGCCTCGCGGCGCATCTCGTTCTGCGCGGTGAGCGTGCGAATGGCCGCCATCGTGGGTACCTGCCCGCGTTCGAGCAGTTGCAGGATGGCGTCGGCGGTTGCCGGGTCGGCCGCGGCCGCGACGGGTAACGAGTCGCGTTTGATGTCGAAGTCTTGTGGGCTGATCGCCCGACTCAGTAGCCCGACCGCGGCGTTGTCGCCGGCGAAGTCGGTGTGGGCGAGCCAGGCGGTTGCGATGTCATCACACGACAGCACGGTGAAACGTTCCTCCGGTCGGTGCGGTGGGGGAGCGATCGGTGCGCGAAGGTTGTGCCCCGGTCGGGATGAGGGACCGGCCGGGGTCACCAACCTGATGAAGGTTTGGCCACCGAAGTTGCCGAGACCCACGGTAGCCAGGCACTTGCGCTGCTGTCACGATCGTTCATTGTTTCGTTACATCCAGTAAGAAGCCGTCAATCGGGGAATGGGTATGTATTTCTGCTGCAACCAGGATCTACAGATTGATCGATAGTGGATTCGCCGCGTGGATGGCAGTCGATAGCTCGACCGTTGCGCATGGTGGACCGCTTTGCTCCTACGCTTCAGACCGCACATTTCAATGTGATTTGCATCACAACATGGTCATCGCTTCGTTACCGCGCGACCGCACAGTGCCAGCCGCCGATAAAGCCTGTCGGACACGCTCGGTAGCCTGTGGGTCGTGGCTCTGTACCGGAAGTATCGACCGGCGACATTCGCGGAAGTAGTGGGTCAGGAGCACGTCACCGACCCGCTGAGTACGGCGCTGGATACCGGCCGGATCAGTCACGCGTATCTATTCTCCGGGCCGCGTGGCTGCGGTAAGACGTCGTCGGCTCGCATCCTCGCACGCTCGTTGAACTGCGTGGACGGACCTACCTCGACGCCGTGCGGTACGTGCTCGTCGTGTGTGGCGCTCGGGCCCGGCGGGTCGGGCAATCTCGACGTCATCGAGCTCGACGCGGCCAGCCACGGTGGTGTCGACGACACCCGTGAACTGCGTGATCGCGCCTTCTACGCGCCCGCGGAGTCGCGTTATCGCGTGTTCATCGTCGACGAGGCGCACATGGTCACCACGGCCGGTTTCAACGCGCTGCTCAAGATCGTCGAGGAGCCGCCTGCCCACCTGATCTTCATCTTCGCCACCACCGAGCCGGACAAGGTGCTGCCGACGATTCGCTCACGCACGCACCACTATCCGTTCCGTCTGCTGCCGCCCGCCACCATGCGCGGACTGCTCGGCAAGATCTGCGAGCAGGAGAACGTGCCGGTGGAGGAGGCGGTGTATCCGCTGGTCATCCGCGCCGGTGGTGGTTCGCCGCGCGACAGCCTCAGCGTGCTCGACCAGCTGCTCGCCGGTGCCGGACCCGACGGTGTCACCTACCCGCGCGCGGTCTCGCTGCTCGGCGTCACCGATGTGGCGCTGATCGACGACGCCATCTACGCGTTGGCCGCCGATGACGGTGCCGCCCTGTTCAACACCGTCGATCAGGTGATGGAGGCGGGTCACGACCCGCGTCGTTTCGCCGTCGACCTGCTCGAGCGGCTGCGCGATCTGATCCTGCTGCGCGCGGTCCCCGACGCCGCCGACCGCGGTCTGGTCTCCGGTCCCGGCGATGTCATGGAACGGATGCGCGACCAGGCCGAACGCCTCGGCCCCGCCACCCTCACCCGCTACGCCGAACTTCTGCACGAGGGTCTGGGCGAAATGCGTGGCGCCACCGCCCCGCGCCTCCTGCTCGAGGTGATCTGCGCCCGCATGCTCCTGCCGTCGGTGTCCGACGCCGAGTCGGCGACCCTGCAACGGCTGGAACGCCTGGAACGCGGATTCGCCGGTGGATCGGTCCCCGCTCCGCCCCGTCCGGGCCCTGCCGCAGGTGAGGCGCCTGCGGAACGTCCTTCCGCGCCTACGTCGAGCGGGGAGAGTCGCCGTCGTGGCGCCGAACTTCTCGCCGCCGCCCGCGCGGAGAAGGAAGCGGCGACCGGTGGTTCGTCGGCACCTGGCGCCGCGAGCCCTGTTGTCGCGGAACAGAAGACCGCTCCTCCGGCCCCCGCGACTTCCGTCCCGACAGTGCCGTCGGCTCCCGCAACCGCCGCGTCGACTACGCCCTCGGCGGCCGTGACCCCGGAATCGACCGTGAGGTCGGCGGCCGTGACTCCGGACTCGACTGTGACGTCGGCGGCCGTGACCTCGGATTCGACTGTGCTCCCGACGGCCGTGACCTCCGACTCGACCCCGGCGGCCGCAGCGCCCGCCCCACGTGGGCAATCTGCACCGCCGGTGCAATCAGCGGCGTCCGAGTCGCTCGCGGAGTCCGCACCGCCCGTGCAGTCCGCACCGCCCGCTGTGCAATCTGCGGATGCTGTGCCGCCAGTCGATTCCGGCCGAGGTGTTGCCAGAACGTCCTCAAAAGAGGCTGCGCCCGAACCGCTTACGACAGAAGTCTCGCCGACCGAAGATGAGAACGCCGCGCGGTCCGACCTCGGCGCACGACCGGAAAGCTCTGGCGCCGAGCAAGTCCCCGCGCCGCCGACCGAAGCCGCCGCGCCGCGCCGCGCCGCCGAATCGAGGCCGGTTCCGGAAGCGGTAGCACCGCAGGCGGATTCGCCGGCGCAGCCCGAACCCGCTCAGGCGCCGACACCGGTCGAGGACGCCCCGGCGCAGGCGGAGCCGCAGGTCAGCGCGGCCAAGCCGCCAGCTGTGGCCGAGGATCTGGTCGCCATCGTCGATGCCGCGTGGCCGGAGATCAAGGGTCGAGTGCGGGAGTTCGGGGCTACCTTGCAGGCGCTTTTGTCGGGCGCGGCGGTATCGCGGGTCGACGGTGACGTGATCGTGTTCGCGCATCAGAGCCCGCCGTTGGCGCAGCGACTGTCCGATCCGCGCAATATCGACGCCGTGCGTTCGGCGGTACGGGCCGTGCTCGGGCGTGAACTGGATGTGCGCTGGGAGACCGGAGCTCCCGCGCCGCGACCCGCGCCCGCCGCCAAGGCCGGGGCGGCACGGGCGACGGGAACTCCCGAGAGCAAGCCGGCGGGTCGGCCGAAGTTCTCCCGGCCGAGCCAGGCCGGGGGCAACCAGTCGTCGAACCGGGCGAACCGACCGCCCGACGATGACATTCCGCCGCCCGATTTCCCCGACTTGCCCGACGATCCCGGCCCGGACGACGGGCCGGAGTCCCGATCCGGCTCGGATTCCGCGCGCAGCGCCGCCGTTCTCGCCCCGCCGACCCCAGAAGAAGAACGGGAGATGCTGGCCGCCGCCGCGGTGCCGGTGGCCCCCGGTGACCGCCAAGACCCGGACGAGGTCGCTCTGGCGTTGCTACGTGAACAGTTCGGAGCAAAGAGTCTGGATGGTTGACAGCCACCGTCCTGACCGCGTTAAGTTAACCGGAGTTCGCACACCACGGTAGTATGAACGGGTGGCCGGGATCGCCGGATGGGCATGGTTCTATGCTCCGCTGGTGCTTGCCGGGATTTGTACGGCGTCGAGACAATTGGTCGTGGCGTTCGTGCGGCCACCGCACCCCAAGGAAGGAAACACTCCGATATGACCACAGAGGCCTACATCTACGAGGCCATCCGCACTCCGCGCGGCCGCGGCAAGAAGAACGGCTCGCTGCACTCGGTCAAGCCGATCGATCTGACTGTTGGTCTGATCCAGGAGCTGCGTGGCCGCTTCCCGAACCTCGACGAGGACCAGATCTCGGACCTCATCCTCGGCGTGGTCACCCCCGTCGGTGACCAGGGCATGGACATCGCCCGCGTCGCGGTCACCATCGCGGGTCTGCCCGACACCGTCGGTGGCTTCCAGCTCAACCGCTTCTGTGCTTCCGGCCTCGAGGCCGTGAACCTGGCTGCGCAGAAGGTTCGCTCCGGCTTCGACGATCTCGTCATCGCCGGTGGCGTCGAGTCGATGTCGCGCGTGCCGATGGGCTCCGACGGCGGCGCCTGGGCGCTCGACCCGGCCACCAACTACGACGGCTACTTCGTGCCGCAGGGTGTCTCGGCCGACCTGATCGCCACCATCGAGGGCTTCACCCGCGATGATGTCGACGCCTACGCCGTGCGCTCGCAGGAGCTGGCCGCCGCGGCGACCACCGGTGGCTACTTCGCCAAGTCGATCGTTCCGGTCAAGGACATCAACGGCCTGGTCGTGCTCGACAGCGACGAGCACATGCGTCCCGGCACCACCGCCGCCGACCTGGGCAAGCTGAACCCGTCCTTCGCCGGTGTCGGTGAGATGGGTGGCTTCGACGCCGTCGCGCTGCAGAAGTACACCTACATCGAGAAGATCAACCACGTCCACCACGGTGGCAACAGCTCGGGCATCGTCGACGGCGCCGCCCTGGTGCTGGTCGGTTCCGAAGAGGCCGGCAAGAACTCGGGTCTGACCCCGCGTGCCCGCGTCGTCGCGACCGCCACCTCCGGTGCGGACTCCACCATCATGCTGACCGGTCCCACCCCGGCCGCCAAGAAGGCGCTGGCCAAGGCCGGTCTGACGATCGAGGACATGGACCTCGTCGAGATCAACGAGGCCTTCGCCTCCGTGGTGCTGAAGTTCCAGAAGGACCTGAACGTCCCGGACGAGAAGCTGAACGTCAACGGCGGCGCGATCGCGATGGGCCACCCGCTGGGTGCCACCGGCGCGATGATCACCGGCACGGTGCTCGACGAGCTGGAGCGTCGCAACGCGCGCTACGGCCTGATCACGCTGTGCATCGGTGGCGGCATGGGTGTCGCCACCATCATCGAGCGCGTCTGATTCCCGGCCGAAACTTCTCACAGGAGAACGAAAAACTATGACTGACAACATCATCGGCTGGGAGAAGGACGCCGACGGCGTGGTCGTCCTCACCATCGACGACCCCAGCCAGGGCGCCAACACCATGAACGACGCGTACCTCGCGTCGATGAACGCCACCGTCGACCGCCTCGAGGCAGAGAAGGACGACATCACCGGTGTCGTCATCACCTCGGGCAAGAAGACCTTCTTCGCCGGCGGCGACCTGAAGAACATGATGAAGGTCGGCCCGGACAACGCGGCCGAGGTCGTCAAGATGGTCACCGACGTCAAGGCCCCGCTGCGTCGCCTCGAGCAGCTCGGCAAGCCGGTCGTCGCCGCCATCAACGGCGCTGCCCTCGGTGGCGGCCTCGAGATCGCGCTGGCCACCCACTACCGCATCGCGGCCGACGTCAAGGGTTCGGCCATCGGCCTGCCCGAGGTCTCCCTCGGCCTGCTGCCCGGTGGCGGCGGCGTGACCCGCACCGTGCGCATGCTCGGCCTGCAGAACGCGCTGATGCAGGTGCTGCTGCAGGGCCAGCGTCACCGCGTCACCAAGGCCAAGGAAATCGGCCTGATCGACGAGGTCGTCGCCACGGTCGAGGAACTGATCCCCGCCGCCAAGGTGTGGATCGCGGCCAACCCCGAAGCGGCGCAGCCGTGGGACAAGAAGGGCTACCGGATCCCCGGCGGCACTCCGTCCACCCCGGCCTTCGCGGCGAACCTGCCCGCGTTCCCGGCCAACCTGCGCAAGCAGATCAAGGGCACCAACATGCCCGCCCCGCGCGCCATCATGGCCGCGGCGGTCGAGGGTGCGCAGGTCGACATCGACAACGCGCTGACCATCGAGGGCCGTTACTTCACGAGCCTGCTGACCGGTCCGGTCGCGAAGAACATGATCCAGGCGTTCTTCTTCGACCTCAACCACATCAACGGTGGCGGCTCGCGTCCGTCGGTCGAGGATGTGCCCAAGCGTGACATCAAGAAGATCGGTGTCATCGGCGCCGGCATGATGGGCGCGGGCATCGCCTACGTCTCGGCCAAGGCCGGCTACGAGGTCGTGCTCAAGGACGTCGAGCTCGCCAACGCCGTCAAGGGCAAGGGCTACGCCGAGGCCATCGAGGCCAAGGCACTCTCGCGTGGCAAGACCACGCAGGAGAAGTCCGACGCGCTGCTGGCTCGCATCACCCCGTCCGCCGACGCGGCCGACTTCAAGGGTGTCGACTTCGTCATCGAGGCCGTGTTCGAGAACCCGGACCTCAAGAACAAGGTCTTCCAGGAGATCGAGGACATCGTCGACGCCGATGCCCTGCTCGGCTCGAACACCTCCACCCTGCCGATCACCCTGCTCTCCGAGGGCGTGAAGCGGTCCGAGGACTTCATCGGTATCCACTTCTTCTCCCCCGTGGACAAGATGCCGCTGGTGGAGATCATCAAGGGCAAGAACACCTCCGACGAGGCGCTGGCTCGGGTGTACGACTACACCCTCGCCATCAAGAAGACCCCGATCGTCGTCAACGACAGCCGCGGCTTCTTCACCTCGCGCGTGATCGGCACCTTCATCAACGAGGCCATCTCGATGGTCGCCGAGGGCATCGACCCGGCCACTGTCGAGCAGGCCGGTCTGCAGGCGGGCTACCCGGCCGCGCCGCTGAAGCTCAGCGACGAGCTGAACTTCACCACCATGCAGAAGATCTACAAGGAGACCTCCGAGGCCATCCTCGCTGCCGGTGGCGAGCTCAACGCCGCGTCCGCGAAGACCGCCGAGGTCCTCAACACCCTGATCGACAAGTACGACCGCAAGGGCAAGCTGGGCGGCGCGGGCTTCTACGAGTACGTCGACGGCAAGGCCACCGGCCTGTGGGACGAGTTGCGCGAGATCTTCAGCTCGAGCCGTGAGCTCCCGGAGGGTGTCACCTTCCAGGACCTCAAGGACCGGATGATGTTCGCCGAGTCCATCGAGACCCAGAAGTGCTTCGACGAAGGCGTGCTCACCAGCACCGCCGACGCGAACATCGGCTCGATCTTCGGCATCGGCTTCCCGGCCTGGTCGGGTGGCTCGCACCAGTTCATCGTCGGCTACCCCGGTGGCCAGGAGGCCTTCGTGGCCCGCGCCGACGAGCTGGCCGCGAAGTTCGGCCCGCGTTTCGAGGTTCCGGCCTCGCTGCGCAAGTAAGTCGGTAGTTCCGGTTTCGGCCGGGTCCGGACGCCCGTCACCTCGTTGAGGTGGCGGGCGTTCGCCGTTTATCGCGGCTTGGCGTAGTCGGCGTAGCCCTGCCAGTCGAGCAGTACGCACGGCTCGGCGCCGACGACCCAGGCATCGTGCCCGGGGGAGGCGATCATGACGTCGCCGGGGCCGAATTCCAGCTGTTTGCCGTCGTCCATCTCCACCACGATCCGTCCGGACAGGCAGTAGCCGATGTGCGCGGCCTGACAGCTGTCGGTGCCCGCGATCGGTTTCACGTGCTCGCTCCATCGCCAACCGGGTTCGAAGATCGCACGGCCGACCGGGCCGCCTTCGACGTTGACCAGGTCGAGTCGACCCTTGCCCTGCTCGAACGGCCGGGTTTCCTCGGGCGCGTCGAAACTCATGCGTACCAGCGTGGACATGACATCTCACTTCTGCTCGGGTGATGAGCGGTCATGTCGTGGTCCACCGCGTGGAGCCCAGTGCGGCCCACGGCCGAGCCCACCGAGGATCCAATTCTTCGCCGATTCGCGGAAGGTAGCAAGGGGCGCCGACGGAGGTCCGACAGTTCGGGTGGTGTTCACCTGGGGGTGTGCTGGGGTGGATAGCTTGTCGTCCATGGGACATCGGGTGGCCGCAGTGGTGCTGGGAATCGTCGTCGTGGGGGGCGTGGTGCCGGATGCGGGGGCTGAGGCCGGTGGGGTGCGGGTATTGGGTGAGCGGGTAGTCGAGCACGATCTCGAATTCGAGGCGACGGTGGTCGGTGGGCTGTCTGGCATCGATTACCTGTCCAGCAGTGGGGAATTCGTATTTATCAGCGATGACCGGTCGGAGAAGGGCCCTGCGCGGATATACACGGCTCGAATTCCGTTGGGGGAGGACGGGATCGGTCCCGTGAGCTTCGTCGGCACGAAGCCGCTGCTGCGGCCTGACGGGAGTGTGTATCCGCCGAAATCGGTGGATCCGGAGGATATTCGGGTCGATCCGTGGACGGGGGACTACTTCTGGACGCAGGAGGGAGAGCGCGCCGGTGGGGTGCTTGCCGATCCGTCGGTGCGGGTAGCTCGCGCGGACGGTGGGTTCGTCGCGGAGTTGCCGATTCCGGAAAACGAACGGATGCGCGCGGATTCGGGGCCGCGGCAGAATCAGGCGCTCGAAGGGGCGACGTTCGCGGCAGGCGGTGCGTTGTTCGTGACCGCGATGGAAGGGCCGCTGCTCCAGGACGGGCCGGGCGCGACCACGACGGCGGGGGCGACGACGCGCATCACCGTCCAGGCCAGGTTCGGGCCGGTGCTGGCCCAGTACGCCTATCCGCTGGAGCCGGTCTTCGCCGAGTCCCAGCCGGAGGCCGGCCAGGCGAGCAACGGCGTGACCGCGATCCTCGCCGACGACACGCTCGCTCCGACTCGATTCCTGGTGGTCGAACGGGCTTTCGCCAAGGGTGTAGGAAATCGGGTGCGGATCTTCGAGATCGACACCGCGTCCGCGAGCACTGTGCTCGACGCGCCGATCTCGGGTGCTCGTCCGGTCACGAAACGGCTGGTCGCCGATCTCGCCGACCTCGGGATCGAGGCGGTCGACAACATCGAGGCGATGACGTGGGGCCCGCGCCTGCCTTCGGGTGAACGCACGTTGGTGCTGGTCGCGGACAACAACTTCGCGTCGGAACAGCGCACCCAGTTGATCGCGCTCGCTGTGCGCTGATTCCGGTTCGGACAACCGTTGCCGCCACAGCGTCGAATCTCCACCCGATAGATGCCGGATCGCGCTAGCTTGGATATGTGCGGTGATGCCGGTGACGGCCCGCATACCGACCGAAACGCCGGTGACGCCGATGGTGAGAGGTGGTCACATGGATCCGGAGCAGACGCGTATGCAGCGCGGGCCTGCCGAGGCGGCGCCGGTGGGGCTGAATACGCAGCGGACGATGGCGCCGGGGGTGCCCGACGAAGCCGTGATCGCGGAACTCGATGCCATGGGGCTCACGGGCGCCAAGGAGATCGGGCGCGGCGGGTTCGGTGTGGTGTACCGGGCATTGCAGCCAGCACTGGATCGTGTGGTCGCGGTGAAGGTGCTGTCCTCGGAGATCGACGTGGAGAGCCGGGAGCGGTTCCTGCGCGAGGAACAGGCGATGGGCAGGCTGTCCGGTCACCCGAATATCGTCGACATCCTGCAGGTGGACGTGACCGAGACCGGGCTGCCGCTGATCGTGATGCCGTACTGCTCGCGTGGCTCACTCGAACGGCTCATCCACGATCGCGGCCCGCTGACCTGGTCGGATACCCTGCGGGCCGGGGTGAAGCTGGCGGCGGCGATCGAGTCGGCGCATCGGGCGGGCATCCTGCACCGAGATGTGAAACCGGCCAACGTGCTGATCAGCGGCTACGGCGAACCGCAACTCACCGACTTCGGCATCGCCCGCATCCCCGGCGGTTTCCAGACGTCGAGCAGCCTGATCACCGGCTCGCCCGCGTTCACCGCGCCGGAGGTACTCAAAGGCAATGAACCGACCGTGCGGTCGGATATATACGGCCTCGGCGCGACCCTGTTCGCCCTGCTCACCGGCCACGCCGCGTTCGAACGCCACGCGGGGGAGAAGGTGGTTGCCCAGTTCCTGCGCATCACCACCCAGAACGTTCCCGACCTGCGTGCCCAGGACATCCCCGGTGACGTGGCGGAGGTGATCGAACGCGCCATGTCCCCCGAGCCCGCCGACCGTCCGGCCTCGGCCTACGAGTTCGGCGAGATGCTGCGCGAAGTCCAGCGCGCACACGGCCAGATGCCGGACGAAATGGCGTTGCTCGACTCCGAGGAGACCATCGCCGACGCCCCGGAGGCTCTGAAGTCGGTCACCGGCCGCCGCAGCTGGCCGCTGACCCTGCAGCCCGCTGGCGCCTCGGTACCCATGCCGAGCTCGACGACCGGCACTTTTCCGCCGACCGCCGCCACCAAATTCCGCCCGCCCACGCCCGCGCGCGAGCCCTTCCCCCGCCAGCGCCTGCTCGACGTGCTGCGTGAGGGCGGCGCGCGCCGACTCGCCCTGATCCACGCGCCCGCAGGTTTCGGCAAGAGCACCATCGCCACGCAGTGGCGCGCGGATCTGGCCACCCGCGACATCCCGGTGGCGTGGCTCGGCGTCGACCAGGACGACGACAGCGAGATCTGGTTCCTGGCCCATCTCATCCATGCCATCCGCCGCGTGCGCCCCGATGTCGGCGCGGGCCTGGAACAGGTGCTGGAGGAGCGTCCGGCCGACGCCGTCGCCTACGTGATCGCCACGCTGATCGATGAGATCCACGCCAGCGGGCAACCGGTGGTCGTGGTGGTCGACGACTGGCACCGGGTGCGCGACCCCGGCGTGCAACGGGCGATGGCGACGTTGCTCGACAACGGCTGCCACCACGTGCGGTTCGTCATCACCAGTCGCGATCAGTCCGGCCTGCCGATCAGCAGGTTGCGGGTGCGCGACGAACTGGTGGAGCTGGACGCCGCCGCCTTGCGCCTCACCGAATCGGAGACTCGTCAGATCCTGGTGGAACGCAACGGTTTCGCGCTCACCGACGAGCAGGTCGAGCAGATCCACCTCGCGACCGACGGCTGGCCCGCCGCGATCCAGTTGGTGAGCCTGACGCTGCGCGGTAAGGCCGACCCGACACAGCTGCTCGCCTCGCTCGCCGAGGGCGGGCACGGGATGCGGGAGTACCTGGCCGAGAACGTGCTCGACGCGCTGGCGCCGGAGCAACTGGAGTTCCTGATGGCGATCTCTGTGGTCGAGCGGGTGAACGGCTCCCTGGCCGGGGTGCTCGCCGACGTCGCCGACGGCGCCGCGATGCTGGCCCAGGCCGAGCAGCGTGAACTCTTCCTGCATCGGATCCAGCACGATCCGGAGTGGTATCGCATGCAACCGCTGTTCGCCGAGCATCTACGCGCCCGGCTCGATCGCGAACATCCCGGGCGTTCGAAAACACTGCACCGCAGGGCTGCTCGCTGGTACGCCGAGCATCAGCTGCTGCGCAAGTCGGTGGATCACGCACTGGCGGCGACCGATCTCAAACTTGCCGCCGACCTGCTCGAAAGCGGCGGCATGGACCTGATCGACGGGTCCCGGCTGGGCACCCTGCTCGGCACCGTCTCGAAACTGCCCGTGCAGCAGGTGACGTCGCGGTCGAAGCTGTTGATGGCGGTGGCGAGGGCGAATATGAACATGCAGCAGACCGGAACCGCCCGCAGCGCGCTCGGCAGGCTCTCGAACCTGCTGGCCCGCAGCGCGCCCGGTGCGCCGGAACTGACCGAACAGCGGTGTGTGGCAACGGTGCTCGACGCCGCCGATCGGGTGGCCCACGATGACATCGCCGAGGTGGCCGACAGCCTGGCCGGCATTCTGGAAGAGCCCGGCGACCTGCCCGCCTGGACGGTGTCGACCGCCGCCAATCTGATGTCGTTCGTTCGGCTGTGCGAGTTCGACTTCGACGCGGTGACCGACCTACAGGACTGGGCCGCCGACTATCACACCCAGTCCAAGGACCCGCTCGGTCCGGTCTTCGGTCTCTGCGCGTTGGGCGACGCCGCCTACGAGCAACTCGACATCGCCGCTGCTACCACCGCTTTCGAGCAGGCCTACGAGGCTGCCCGAAGCAGGGCGGGTCCGCGCTCGGACGCCGCCCGCATCGCGGCCGCGCTGCTCGGCGATCTGGCCTATCGCCGAGGCGATCTGGCACTGGCCGATCGGCTCCTCGACGAGAGCCACGAGCTGGTTACCCGGGTCGGTCCCGTCGACTTCCTGATCGCGACCTTCGTGACCGGGGCCAGGGTGAAGGCCGCGCTAGGTGACCAGTACACGGCCTCGGCGCGCCTCGACGAAGGCGCGCGAGTGGCCGCGGAGAACGGGTTGGCCCGCCTGGATGCCCAGGTGCGGGCCGAACGGTCCAGGCTCGGATTCCCCACCGGCGACGACGGCTTCGTTCCCGACACCTCCGGCAACGGTGCGCGGCGCAAGAAGGGCGCCGCCGCGCTGATCACCGAGGCGCGCGCCATCGCCGATATCCGGATCCTGCTGGCCGAACAACGGCTGCGCGCCGATGATCGCGCCGCACGCCATGCCAGGGTGATCTACGCGAAGACGCTCGAACAAGGCCGTCCTCGCGCGGAACTGGACGCGACCTTGCTGCTCGCCGAATGCCTCGCGTCGGCGGGATGGGTCGGGGAAGCGACCGGGCTGGTGCTGCCGGTCCTGCGCACCTGCGCCGAACTGGGCTGGACCAGACCACTGCTGGACGCGGGCCCGGGTGTGGTCGGTCTGCTGCACGTGTTGCGCACGCAATCCCATGACGGGCAGGACCATCCGATCCTGCAGAACCTGCCCGGTCACTTCCTCGACGAACTTCTGCATTGATCTTGGCGGCTGGCGCCGCGGTTCTCGGCGCTGAACTCCACCTCTTCCCTCCCTACGGGTACTCCTTCGTCGCACCCTTCGGTCAGTCCATCGGCGGAGGCGCGCCGAGATCCTAAGGCTGCCACCACGGACGCAACGGGACATCCCAGGCGCCGTTCGAATCGAGCTTCACACCGAGCACATGGTGCAGCTGGATCACATTGCGCTGGAAGCCGAGTCGACAGCCCGCCATGTACAGCCCCCACACCTTCGCGGTGCCCTCGCCGACCTCGGCGACGGCCGCGTCCCAATTGGTGACCAGGTTCTTGCACCATTCGTGCAGCGTCAGCGCGTAGTGCTCGCGCAGGTTCTCCTCGTGCAGCACTTCGAGGCCGACGTTCTGGATATCGGAGATGATGCGGCCGGAACCGATCAGCTCGCCGTCGGGGAAGACGTAGCGGTCGATGAAATCGCCCGCCTTGGTGGTGCGGGTGTTGTCGTGGCGGGTGATGCAGTGATTGAGGAACAGCCCGCCCACCCGCAGCTTGTCCTTGATGTAGCCGAAGTAGAACGGGTAGTTGTGCACGCCGATGTGTTCGGTGAGGCCGATCGAGGAGACGGCGTCGAATTCGCCCTCGGGGATGTCGCGGTAGTCGCTGTGCCTGACCTCGGCGAGCTCGCCCAGACCTTCCTCGGCGATCTTCTGCTGCGCCCAGGCAGCCTGTTCGGCCGACAAGGTCGCACCGATCACCTTCACGCCGCGGCGTGCCGCGTAGCGGACCATGCCGCCCCAGCCGCAGCCGATGTCGAGCAGCCGGTCGCCTTCCTTCAGGCGCAGCTTCTCGAAGATCAGGCGGTACTTGTTCTCCTGTGCCTGCTCGAGCGTCCAGTTCTCGTCGCCGTACACCGCGCAGGTGTAGGTCATCGACGAGCCGAGGACGTACTCGTAGAACTTGTTGGAGACGTCGTAGTGGTGGTGGATCGCCTCGGCATCGCGAGTCTTGGAGTGTCGCAAGCCTTCCAGTGCGATCCGGCGCCAGCGCGGCAGCGTCTCCTGCGGCGGAGGCGCGATCGGCTTGAGCCGCTCCCAGCCCAGCGAGCGGGCGATGGTGACCAGCGACAATGCCGAAGGACGATGGAACTTCATGTCCTGCATGGCTTTCAAGATGTCGTACGGGTCACCGGGATGCACCCCCTCGGCGATCATGTCCCCGGCGATGTAGGCCCGCGCCATCCCGAGGTCGCCGGGGGCGCCCGCCAGGTAGTTGATGCCGCGTGGGGTCTTGATCTCGAGGGTGTAGGGCGCGTTCTCCGGGCCGGTCGCACTGCCGTCGTAGGCGGTCACGCGTACGGGGATCTCGCCGTCTACCAGGCTTTCGACGACCTCGGCGATGTTGAGCCGGGTCCCCAGCTCTGCCAATACCTCGGATCGGTCCTTGAATGTCGTCACTTGCGTTGCACCGCCTTCGAATACAGATTCAGCAGTCGTTGGTCCGGGTCGTAACGGGTCTTCAGTTCGATATAGGTGTCGCCGCCGTAGAGCTCGGCGAACTCTGCCTCGTCGTAGTAGGAGTCCGAGTAGAGCGATTTGTGTCCGTCGAACGCGGACACGATCTTCTCGATGGCGCGGTTGGCCGCCCCTTCCGGTTGACCTCGCTCGGTCGGCACCGCCGACCAGAATCCGACATTGACGTAGGTGCGCTGTGGCTCGAGCGGATACAGCGGCCACGGACGCGCGCCGTCCGTGGCCGGCGCGTCGTCGACCGCACGCAAGCGCAATGGGCACAACCAGATCGGCTCGATCGGTATTTCCCGCAGGAACCATTCGACGAAGTCGGCGGTGTGCTGCACCGGAACCTCGATGTCCTGCACGACGCGTTCCTGCGGAGGATTGCCCTTGCGGGCCTGCCTACGATCATCGATGTGGTACTTGCGATCGAGCGCGACCAGTTTCCAGTAGAAACTGCTGCGGCGCTTCGACTTCGGCCAGAGTCTGCGAATCTTCGGATTCTGGGCGCCGAACGCGCGTGAGCACCAGAACCAGTCCGTGTCCCAGCGCCACAGGTAGTCGTGGATGGTGAGCCGATCGCGGGTCACGCCGTCGGGGTGCTGCAAGGAGCGGTAGAAGATGTCCATACCGGTGTAGTCGCTGACCGGGCCCGGCTCGTCGGTCTGGCGACCCAGAGTGAGATAGCTCTCGCCCGCGCTGAACACCACGCCGTCGATGTAGTCGACTTCTTCACCCTCGAAGCGGCGTTCGATGACGATCCGGTCGAGTTCGGCTTCCAGTTCGCGCAGGTCGTGAAAGCGCACGTGTCGCAGTTCCACGAACGGCAGGACGGGTTCGAGCTCGATCTTGAGCCGGACGGAGTAGCCGAGAGTGCCGTAGGAGTTGGGGAAGCCGTGGAACAGGTCGGCGTGCTCGCCGGTGGGCGTCGCGGTGACGATCTCGCCGGAGCCGGTCAAAATGTCCATTTCCAGAACGGATTCGTGGGGCAGACCGTTGCGGAACGAGGTCGATTCGATGCCGAGGCCGGTCACCGCACCGCCCAGGGTGATGGTCTTGAGTTGGGGCACCACCAGCGGCGCCAGCCCGTAGGGGAGGGTGGCCGCCACCAGGTCCTCGTAGGTGGTCATGCCCGCGACGTCGGCCGTGCGGGCCTGCGGATCCACCGCGATCACCTGCCCGAGGCCGGACACGTCTAGACCGGGCGCGGTGGGTGCCGCCCTGGCCCGGAACAAGTTCGATGTCTTCTTCGCCAGTCTGACCACGGCGCCGGATGGAATGGCGCGATAGCTTTCCAGCAGTCGCTCCACACCCGCCCGATGCGCGGCATATCCGGACTCGCGTGTGGCCGGTTCGTGACCAGCCCTACCCAAAAGACTCACTGCCACCCTTTGACGCTAGTACGACCGTGTCCGCCGGGCCACCGGATACTTGCGTGCCGCGACAAAATGTCACGCATATGTTCCCGCACCGCCCCGACCTGGTCGGGTGAACCGGTCGGGGACAGGGCAGGATGTAACACGGTCGAGATATCGCCACACCCCCAGCAAGGAGTCAACAGTGGGACAGGTCAGCGCCAGCAGTTCGATCGTCGTCGCCGCGGATCCGCAGCGCACGCTCGCGGCGATCGGCGATTACGAGACGATCCGGCCGCGCATTCTTTCCTCGCACTACCGCGACTACAAGGTTGTCGAAGGCGGCAACGGCGCCGGCACCGTGGTGGAGTGGACGCTGCAGGCCACCGAGAAGCGCTCACGCAACGTGCGCGCGACCGTGACAGTGGCGGATTCGGTCCTCACCGAACGCGACGCCAACTCCACCATGGTCAACACCTGGACCGTCACCCCCGACGGCACGGGCTCGAAGGTCACCGTCGAGACCACCTGGAAGGGTGCGGGCGGCATCTCGGGCATTTTCGAGGGCATCTTCGCCCCGCTCGGCCTGAAGAAGATCCAGGCCGAGGTGCTGGGCAACCTCTCGCGCGAACTGGCCTGAGCTCAGTTCACGGGTCAGTCCTTGCCGATGTCGAAGAGGTTTCCTTCGGGGTCGGCGAGGGTGGTCCACTGGATGCCGTACTCGTCGAAGTCGCCGATGTGCTTGCCGCCCAGGCTGACTGCGCGTTCGATGTAGTCGGCCCACTCCGCCGTGTGGAAATCCAGGTGGACCACATTTTTGCCAGGGGTCTTGTCGGGGACCTGGATGAACATCAGGATCGGGGCGAGGCCGGCGGATTTGCCGACGGTGGCGAAGAACGGCGATGCCTCCGGGTCGACGGGCACGTCGAGCAGTTGTGCGTAGAACTCGGCCTGGGCGGTGGCGTTGTGGCAGTCCATGGTGATGTTCGCCAGGGCGATGGGCATCAGATTTCTCCTTCGGTGATCGGCCAGCACACCTCGGTGCGGTAGTCGGCCTGGTTATCGGTGGTGTCCGGTCCGACGAGGTAGCGCTCGCGGACCGGTTCGTCCGGCAGCGCGGCGCCGTGCTCGGCGACGTAGCTGCCGAGCGCGCCATAGGTGCGGTCGAAGTCTTCGAACGGGCCGTCGTGGACGGCAACGGCGAAGTGACGGGCCGGGAATTCGACGACGGCGAAGGCGCCGGTGGGGACCAACTCCGCGCCGGGCGGTAACGGCACGAACGCGGTGACCGCACCGTTGTCGTCGGTGAAGAATTCGTTCGAATATGTCGCTCCCGCAACACCTCCCGGGTCGACGCCCGACGCGAGCAGAGTCGTGTACAACTGCTCGAACGCGGTGCCGCACCAGTCGGCGATGGCGATGCGCTCGATCCGGTCGGTGACTGTGAGCGCCGTGAACGCGGGCTCGATCCGGTAGTCGACCTCGATCGGTGACGAGGGTGCGGTGAGCAGGGCACGCAGCGAGACCACCACCTCGCGGGTGCGTTCGAGCGCGGCCTCCATCCTGATCAGGTGCGCCCGCAGCGCGGTGTCCCGCTCGCCGGGATCCGCGGTGGCGAGCACGGTGCGGATCTCCGGGAGCGGCATGTCCAGGTCGCGCAGGCGGCGGATCAGATGGGCCTGCTCCACCTGGTCGGTGGAATATCGGCGATAGCCGGTACCCGCGTCTACCTCGACCGGCTCCAATAGCTCGATCTCGTGGTAATACCGCAGCGTCTTGACGCTCAGATGGGTGAGGCGGGCGAACTCTCCGATCGCCACGGTTGCTGTCATGACGTCCAGACAACACCCTCCAGCGGGTGGAGGGTCAACAACGATCAGGCAGGCGTCAGGACGAAAGCGGCGAGCAACGGCCACTCACCCTCACGCCACCACGAATAGCCGAACCAGACGCCCGGGGTGACCTCACGGATCTCGTCGTAGACCTGTGGGGTGGGTGAGGGCGCGTAGTTCAGCGCCCAGGTGGGGGCGCCGTCGAGGATCGACGGTGCTCGATAGACATCGGCCGGGAACGCCTCGATCCCGGCGCCGGTGACCCGGTTGGTCAGTGTGCCGCCGTCGGGCCCGGTGCGGAACACTTTGCCGATCCACAGCGCCGGTGCGGCCGCTCCGAGTTGCGGCGGGCGCGTCACCCAGCCGTTGGTGACGCCGTTGGCCACCGCGCCCGCCTGTGCGTCACGGTAGATCTGGTCCTGCTGGGTGACGCTGCAGCGAAAGCGCAGCGAATCAACGGTCGCCGCCCGATTGCCAGGGTCGAGAACGCAGCCGTTGCCGTAGTTCTTGATGTCGGTTCCGGAATCGGCCGATGCGACGGCGGGTGCGAGAAGGAGCAGGCTGGCGGCAGATGAGCACATGGCCATAATCGTTGCCAGGCATGCACGGGATACATTCATCGGATCTCCTCGAGATTGCTGAATCATTGCCCAAACGGAGCTCAGCTTATGCTTCGAAGCCAGGCGGAGCCATTCTTTCAGTGGCCATTTCCCCCGACTAAGCTGGCAACGGCACGCGGCCAAGCCCCGCACCCGACGCAACCCCACGGTTTTCGGCCGCCTCGCACCCGAGGGGCGAGACGGAACGCCGAAGGCGCAGTATCGTCCCTCGGGTGTGAGGCCTCCAGGGCCGAAAACCCTGCGGCACCAGCCGCCAAATAAACACAGGAGCGTTGTGCAACCCGGTGATGGTCAGTTCGATATGCAGGCACTGCTCGCCCAGGCTCAGCAGATGCAGCAGGCAGTGATGCAGGCGCAGGCCGAGCTCGCCGAGACCGAGGTGGCCGGTCAGGCCGGCGGCGGTCTGGTGCAGGCCACGATCAAGGTCAGCGGCGAGGTGATCGCACTGACGATCGACCCGAAGGTGGTCGATCCGGACGATGTCGACGGACTACAGGACCTGGTGATCGGCGCGATCAACGACGCGATGGCCAATGCGCAGCAGCTCGCGGCCGAGCGCCTCGGCCCGCTGTCGCAGGGTCTCGGCGGCGGTTCGATGCCCGGTCTGCCCGACTTCTGATGTATGAGGGGCCGGTTCAGGATCTGATCGACGAGCTGGGCAAACTGCCCGGCGTCGGTCCGAAGAGCGCACAGCGCATCGCTTTTCATCTACTGCAAGTGGAGCCGCCGGATATCGACCGTCTGCAGGCCGCCCTGCAGAAGGTGCGCGACGGCGTCCAGTTCTGCGTCTCGTGCGGCACCGTCGCCGATGGTGAGCTGTGCCGTATCTGTGCCGACCCACGCCGCGACCGCACCATGATCTGTGTGGTCGAGGAACCCAAAGACGTGCAGGCCATCGAGCGCACCCGCGAGTTCCGTGGTCGCTACCACGTGCTCGGCGGTGCGCTCGATCCGCTCAGCGGCGTCGGCCCCGATCAGTTGCGGATCAGGGAGTTGCTGACCCGCATCGGCAATCAGGAGGACGGCATCGATGTGAGCGAGGTGATCATCGCGACCGACCCGAATACCGAGGGCGAGGCGACGGCCACCTATCTCGTGCGGATGCTGCGCGATTTCCCCGGACTCACCGTCACCCGGTTGGCCTCCGGGCTGCCGATGGGCGGCGATTTGGAATTCGCCGACGAACTGACGCTCGGCCGGGCGCTTTCCGGCAGGCGGACGTTGTAGGACCGACGCGGATCAGAGCTCGACGCGGGTCCAGGTGACGCCCTCGCTGGTGGCGGGCTTGCCGTTGGCCCAGTCCCAGATGATGCGGGCGACCTCCGCCGGGTCGTCGAGGGTCGTGCCGAAATGCCGGTCGGGGGCGCCGTCGCGGTATTCGAGGGTGTAGGGGCCGCTCGCGTCGCGGTAGGTCTGGATGTAGCGCTGTTCGCCCTGCTCGACGATGAGGTACGGATTGGGGGCGGCGAGCCCGGCGACCCACTGGTGCGCCAATTCCTCGGTGAGATAGGGGAATTCGCCCGCGCCGCCGTGCGTGACATTGATCGCGATGTGGTCGGCCGGGTCGATGATCCAGGTCAGCTGCGGATCGTAGACGGCGTAGCCGCGCGGGGTGGCGAGGTCGAAGAGCAGGTTGCGGACGAAGCCGATGGCGTCGTACGGCGAGGGGATGTAGAGGGTGTCGCCGCTGGGGCCGCCGACGGATTCGACGCTGAGGAACGAGTCGTCCACCGGCAGTTCGGCGTTGCGCGCGTTCAACTCGGTCGCGATCTCGGCGATCGGTTCGGACTCGGTCAGGCCTTCCTGGGCGGCCAGGTAGGCGTCGATTTCGTCGACAGAGCTGGCGACGCCGGACGGCAGCAGGATGTGGTCGTAGCTCACGCTGTCACTCTAGCGGCTGGCGCCGCGGGTCTCGGTCGGCTATTACCGCGGTGTTTCGAAAGGGGTGCCGGTCGGGAAACTCCGGTTTCGTCGGCCCGCGCGGTGCCGGGGGTATGTGGTCAACTTGGTGAATGGGCATCAAGGTGTCACTCGAGCACCGCACGGCATATTCCTTCGATCGTCTCGTCGAGGTGCATCCGCATGAAGTGCGGTTGCGCCCCGCACCGCATTCGCGCACACCGATCGAGGCGTATTCGCTCGAGGTGTCACCGGCCGAGCACTTCGTCAACTGGCAGCAGGACGCGTTCGGCAATTTCGTTGCGCGCCTGGTGTTTCCGAATCCGACGAAGGAGTTGTCGATCACCGTCGGGTTGATCGCCGACCTCGAGGTGGTCAATCCGTTCGACTTCTTCATCGAGGACTACGCCGAGTTCTTCCCGTTCGAGTACGACACCGCACTCGCCGAGGATCTCGGGCCCTATCTGCGGCGCGTCGACGAGGCGGAGCCGGGCAGCGGGCCGGGGAAGTTGCTGCGCGACTGGGCGCAGGCGCACCGCCCGCAGGGCCCGACTCGTGCCATCGACTATCTCGTCGAGCTCAACTACGCGCTGCGCAACGCCGTCGACTACACCGTGCGCATGGAGGCGGGTGTGCAGACGCCCGACCACACGCTGCGCACCGCGCTCGGATCCTGCCGTGACTCGGCCTGGTTGCTGGTCGGCGTGCTGCGTGAGCTGGGATTGGCCGCCCGTTTCGTGTCCGGCTACCTGGTCCAGCTCACCTCCGACGTGCCGTCGCTGGACGGTCCGTCCGGCCCGACCGCGGACTTCACCGACCTGCACGCCTGGACCGAGGTGTATCTGCCCGGTGCTGGCTGGGTCGGGATGGATCCCACCTCCGGCCTGTTCGCGGGGGAAGGCCACATTCCGCTCGCCGCCACCCCGCATCCCGGCGCCGCTGCCCCGATCACCGGCGCGACCGGGATCACCGAGGCCACCCTCGACTTCAGCAATGTGGTTCGCCGGATCCACGAGGACCCGCGAGTCACGCTGCCCTACACCGATTCTCAGTGGGACCGCATCGTCGCCTCCGGTGCCGCGATCGATGCCCGGATGGCCGGGGCGGATGTTGGCCTCACGATGGGCGGTGAGCCGACCTTCGTCTCGATCGATGACCAGGTCAGCGCCCAGTGGACCACCGACGCCGACGGCAGGCACAAACGTGAGCGCGCCGTCGACCTCGCCGACCGCCTCCGCTCGATCTACGCGCCGACCGGCATCGTGCAGTACCGCCAGGGCAAGTGGTATCCCGGAGAACCGTTGCCCCGCTGGGAGATCGCGATCGCCTGGCGGGCCGACGGCGTGCCGATCTGGCAGCGGCAGGACCTGCTCACCGATCCGTGGACGCCGGTTTCGCGGCAGACAACGGCCCCGAAGGGTGCCACCGAAGCGGCGGGCTCCAGCCCCTCGAATGGATACGCACCGGCTGGTGCCGAGGTCGCGACCGCCGTGGTCGCGCTCGGCCTGGCGGACGAGTCCGGCCCGATCGCGGCCGATGACGTGCCCGCGTCGGTCGACGCGGTATCGGTGCTCGATGAGCGCCCGCCCACGGTCGTCCCTGTCGACATGGTCCCGGTCCTCGACCCGCGTCGTCGGGTCGGTGGTGACGAAGTCGCTGCCGCTGTCGTCGCGCTCGGCCTCGCTGACGATGACGACTTCCGACGCGACGCCGACCAGGGCGATCTCGCGCAGGAGGCAGAACCTGCCGTCGAGGTCGAGGGTCTCGAAGAGGTGGAGTCCGGCGACGGACCGGTGCTGATCGACGAGCCCGTCGAGTTGGTCGCCGCCGAGCATCGCCGCACCGCGGAGAGCCAGCAGGCCTGCGCCGACGCCGGTGGCAGTGATCGCCCGGTGACGAAGGCCGAGGTGTCGAAGCGGGAAGCGAAGGCGTCGGCCGAGGCCGCCGAGAAGGCCGCGGACGAACTGCGAAGGATCCTGGGGATAAAGAAGGTTCGCGGCAAGAAGGACAGGAGATCCGGGAGTGCGCCGCAGACGGCCCACCCGCACATCCAGCTGACCCGCTCCCAGCCGAGCAACTCGGCCGCCGGGGTGATCCACGACCGGGTGCCCGCCGCCGAGATCGGTGCGGCCAAGGCCTTGATCGCCGAGATCGCGGGCACCCTCGGCTTGCCCGATGCGCAGGTGCGGCCCGCGTTCGAGGATCCGTTGGCGCGGTTGGCGGCGACAGTGAGCGCGCCGTACGGCGATCCGCCGCCCGCCGATATCGACCCGACCGAGGACTCGCCCGAGGTGCGGCGGGTATTGCTCGAGAGTTTGGAGGAGTCGGTCGATCAGCCGTCGGCGTATGTGCTGCCGATTCACCGGCGGGCCGACGGGGCGGGCTGGGCCAGTGCCGACTGGCAGCTGCGTCGTGGACGGGCCGAGGGCGGTCGCGGTCGGATCGTGTTGGCCGATGGCGATTCGCCTGCCGGACTTCGTCTTCCGATCGGGTCGGTGTCCTGGCACGCACCGCCGATCCTGCCCGACAGCGACCCGCTCTACCAGCAACCGCTGCGCGCGGAACGGGTCGAGCCGCCCGCCGCGGTGGAGTCCGCCGATTTCACGCCGACGACCGCACTGGTCGCCGAGGTCAGGCAGGGGCGGCTGCATGTGTTCCTGCCGCCGGTCACCGAGCTCGACGACTTCCTCGATCTGATCGCCAAGGTCGAGGCGGCGGCGGTGGCGATCGGGCAGCCGGTGGTGCTCGAGGGCTACGCGCCGCCGAGTGACGCTCGGCTGCAGACGTTCTCGGTGACGCCCGACCCCGGCGTGATCGAGGTGAACATCATGCCGACCAGCTCGTTCGCCGAGCAGGCCGAGGTGCTGAACACCCTGTACGAGCAGGCCAGGCTCGCCCGGCTGAGCACGGAATCCTTCGATGTGGACGGCACGCACGGCGGTACCGGCGGCGGCAACCACATCACCCTCGGTGGGGTCACCCCGGCGCGTTCGCCGATGCTGCGCCGCCCCGACCTGCTGGTTTCCATGCTCACCTACTGGCAGCGTCATCCCGCGCTGTCGTACCTGTTCGCGGGTCGTTTCGTCGGTCCGACCTCGCAGGCGCCCCGCGCGGACGAGGGTCGTGAAGGCGCGCTCTACGAACTCGAGATCGCCTTCGCCGAGGTCGCCCGGCTCACCGCCGAGCAAGCCCCCGGCCCGACGCCCTACGAAATCCAGTCGGCCCCTTGGCATATCGACCGCGCGCTGCGGCATCTGCTCACCGATCTCACCGGCAACACCCACCGTGCCGAGTTCTGCATCGACAAGCTGTACAGCCCCGACTCGGCCCGCGGCCGACTCGGACTGCTGGAGCTGCGCGGCTTCGAGATGCCGCCGCATTTCCAGATGGCGATGGTGCAGTCGCTGCTGGTGCGCGGTCTGGTCGCGATGTTCTGGGACAAGCCGCTGCGCGCGCCGCTGATCCGCCACGGGTCCAACCTGCACGGTCGCTATCTGCTGCCGCACTTCCTGATGAACGACATCGCCGAAGTGGCCGCCGACCTGCGCGCGGCGGGCGTCGACTTCGACACCGCCTGGCTCGACCCGTTCACCGAGTTCCGCTTCCCCCGCATCGGCACCGCCATGATCGGTGAGGCGGAGCTGGAACTGCGCGGCGCGATCGAACCGTGGCTCACCCTCGGCGAACAGACCACCGGCCAGGGCACCGCTCGCTACGTCGACTCCTCGGTGGAACGGTTGCAGGTGCGCCTGGTCGGCGCCGACCGCGGCCGCTACGTCCTGACCTGCAACGGCATGCCGGTACCGCTGCTGGCCACCGACAAATCCGACGTGCAGGTGGCGGGCGTGCGCTACCGCGCCTGGCAGCCGCCGAACTCCCTGCACCCCTCGATCACCGTCGACGCGCCCCTGGTGTTCGACCTGGTCGACGTCGCGACGGGTATCTCCCGCGGCGGCTGCACGTACCACGTCGTGCACCCCGGCGGCCGGGCCTACGACGACGCACCGGTCAACGCGGTCGCGGCCCAGTCACGCCGAAATCGCCGTTTCGAGGCCGCCGGCCATACGGTGAACCCGATGGATCCCGCCGAACTCCGTGCGAAGATCTCGGCACAGTCGACCGATGTCGGAGCACCAGGCATCCTTGACCTACGCCGCGCACGAACCGTGTGGGGTACATAGTCGGTCATTTGGCGCCAGCCGCAATCAACACAGGAGGCTCGGTGGCTCAGCGCGACGAAGCGCAACGGGGCGGGAATCGGCAGGGATCGGGCGTACGCGCCCAGGTTGCCGAGCAGTTCGCGCGGTATCGGGTTGAAAGCTCGGCGGGTTCGCGCTTCGACGAGTGCGGCAGGCCGACCACGGGCTATTACGACGAGTTGGTCGACGGGCGCGGGCGGGTGCGGTCGATGTGGTCGGAGTTGTCCGCCGACTTCATCGATCAGGGGATCGGCGGGATCGACCGGATCGATCACCGGGTGCGCAGACAGATCGAGGACGACGGCGTCACCTACACCGAGGTCGGTCTCGGCGGCGAGGACGACACCGCGATACCGCAACCGTGGCGCCTCGACCCGATTCCGCTGCTGGTCTCGGCCGAGGACTGGACCCGCCTGGAGACCGGGCTGGTGCAGCGCTCGCTGGTGCTCGACGAGGTGCTCACCGATGTGTACGGCCCGCGCCGACTGCTGAGCTCGGGTCTGCTGCCGCCGGAGGTGGTGTTCGGCAATACCGGGTATGTGCGGGCAGCGCACGGCATCACGATCCCCGGCACCCACCAACTGTTCCTGCATGCCTGTGACATCAGCCGTTGGAGTGACGGGCAGTTCCGGGTGCTGGCCGACTGGGCGCAGGCTCCTTCGGGCGCCGGGTACGCCCTGGCCGACCGGCGCGTGGTGGCCTCGGCGATCCCCGAGGCTTTCGAGCACGCGGGGCCGCGTCCGCTCAGCCCGTTCGCCAGGGCCATGCGGTTGATGCTCGAGGAGGCGGCGCCCGAGCTGGCCGACGAGGAAGAGCCGGTCGTTGTCGTGCTCAGCCCGGGTTCGCATTCCGAAACCGCTTTCGACCAGGCATATCTCGCGCAGATGCTCGGTTTTCCGCTGGTCGAGAGCTCCGACCTGGTGGTGCGCGACGGCGCGTTGTGGATGCGCTCGCTCGGCAGCTTGGAACGGGTCGATGTGGTGCTGCGGCGCGTCGACGCCGAGTTCTCCGACCCGCTGGATCTGCGACCCGATTCGCGGCTGGGTGTGGTGGGTCTGGTCGAGGTGCTGCGCCGCGGAGCGGTGACGGTGGTGAACACCCTCGGCAGCGGACTGCTGGAATCGCCCGCGCTGAGCCCGTTCCTGCCGCGCATCGCCCGCTCGGTGCTCGGCGAGGATCTGTTGCTCGACGCGACCCCCACGTACTGGGGTGGCGACGACACCGAACGCGCGCACCTGGTGTCGCACGTCGGTGATCTGGTGCTGCGCTCCGCCGTCGACGGCTCCACGATCTTCGGACCGAGCCTGTCGGCGGCCGAACGCGCCGACCTCGCCGCCCGGATCGAGGTCGAACGGTGGAAGTGGGTGGGGCAGGAACCCGCCGAGTTCTCGGTCGCGCCCGCGGTCGACGGCCCGGCGGGGTTGGCGCCCGCGCCGGTGGGCATGCGGTTGTTCTCGCTGGCCAGGCGGGGCGGCTATACGGCGATGTCGGGTGGACTCGGCCAGCAGCGCATGCGGCTCGAACCGACCCGCAGCGTGATCAAGGTCGCCGCCAAGGACGTGTGGGTGCGCGCGGCCCCGGCCACCGTGCCCGCGGTGGGTTCGGAAGCGCCGCCAGAGGAGCGGTTGCGCAGGGCGGTGCCGGTCGTCGAGGCGATCAGTTCACCGCGTGTGCTCAACGACCTGTTCTGGATGGGCCGCTACAGCGAACGCGCCGAGTCGGTGGTGCGCTTGCTCGCCGCCACCCATGACGTCTATCGGGACTACCGCTACCGCCCCTGGCTGGACGGCGCCGAAGCCTTGCCGATCCTTATGCGCGCCCTGTCGATCACCACGGGCACTGTCGCTCCACAGTCGGTGCTGCCCGACGGAATCGGTCAGTTGACAGCGGTGCGGTCCCGAGATGACGCTGCTGCTGAAGACTCGAATTCCGTTTCTGAGCACGAGGATTCGGCAGGTGACGAAGAGCCCGCTCGCGACACGCCGTCATCGAGCGACGAAGAAGCAACGGAGGCAGTGCGGCACGACGCTCCGTCCGAGCCGATGGCAGCACAGTCGGCGGTGCAGAGTCAGACCGCCGGACAGGATCAATCCACAGCTGGTGAGCCGGAACCCGATTCCGGGGTCGATGAGGCGGAGGCGCCTTGGGAGCGGGCAGGAACCAGTGCGCTGGCGCGCGCGTTGCGCACCACCGGCCTCACGCCCGAACGTGGTCCGGAGCCGGTTCCCGAGCCCGAGCCCGAGCCGGTTCTCGCTCGGTCGCGGCAGGCGCAGGGCCAGTTCACTCATCGCCCGATGGATTCCAGTGGTCAAGAGGGTGTCGCCGCGCGACGTGCGGTGGCGGGGGCTTCGGCCGAGGGCTTCCAGTATCTGGCTTCGGTGACCGGGGATCGTGAGCTGGCCGGGTCGTTGTCGTACGCGGTGGATCACTACGGGTCCGCCGCCCGGGCGGTGCGCGATCAGCTCTCCGGTGACACCTGGATGATCGTCGGTGCTGTCGATCGCGCGCTGGCCGAATTCCGCAGTGCCAGTGCCGACCAGGAGACGGCGCTGTCGGCGGTGCATTCGCTGACGCTGGCGGCGTTGCTGTCGCTGTCGGGGATCGGGGCCGAGTCGATGGTGCGCGACACCGGCTGGTACGTCATGGATATCGGCAAACGGATCGAGCGTGGGCTCGCCGTGACGTCGCTGATCAATGCCGCTCTGGGGCAGCGGAGTTCGGCCGAGGCGCAAGGAGTGGTCGCCGAGGCCGTGCTCACCGCGACCGAGTCGGCGGTGAGTTACCGTCGCCGCCATCGTGGTGCGCCGCGCGTTGCCGCGCTGGCGGGATTGCTGCTGTTCGATGCGGGCAATCCGCGTTCGCTGATCTATCAGCTCGACCGTCTCGAGGCCGATTTCCAGGCACTGCCGGGCGGTTCCGGCGTCTCGCGCCCGCAGCGGCTGCTCGCCGATGCCCAGCGCATGCTGCGCCGGGTCGACCCGGCCGACCTGGAGAACACCGATGACGACGGCGTACGGACCGAGCTGGTGGAACTGCTGGAGGGGGTGCACTTGCGACTGCGCAAGCTGGCCGAATCGTTCGAAACCACCAAACTCGCTGTCCCGGCGGGCATCCAGCCCCTCTGGGGTAACACCAGGATGGTCGGATGACCCGGCGATACATGGTGGTGCACCGCACCACCTACAGCTACTCCGACGAGGTGACCAGCTCCTACGGTCGCGCGTACCTCACCCCGCGCGAGTACCCGGGCCAGCGCTTGCTCGAGCACGAGATCTACATCGACCCCGTCCCCTCGGACCGCTCGGTGGGCACCGACGTCTACGGCAACACCACGACGTATTTCCATGTGACCTCCGAGCATCGCAATCTCGAAGTCACCGGTGAATCCCTGGTCGATGTCGACGGCGAACACCCGGGGAGCATGCCGGGCGTCGATATGCCCTGGGAGGCGGCGCGTCCGAGCACCGCCACCGGACCGCTCGCCGTCGAGTTCACCCTCGACCTGCTCCCGCCCGAGATCACCCCCGACGTGATCGTCTACGCGGCGGAGAGTTTCCCGCCGGGCAGGCCGCTGCTCGAAGCCGTTACCGAGCTGAACACGCGCATCCACAACGACTTCCAGTACCGCTCGGGCTCCACCACGGTGAGCACCAGCGTGGCCGACGTGTTCGCCGCCCGCGAAGGCGTCTGCCAGGACTTCGCCCGGATCGGCGCGGCCTGCCTGCGCTCGCAGGGCCTGGCCGCCCGCTACGTCTCCGGCTACCTCGCCACCGACCCGCCTCCGGGTAAGGAGCGCATGGTCGGTGTGGATGCCACGCACGCCTGGGCGGCGGTGTGGTTGCCCGGTACCGACGACACCGATCGCACCGGCCGCTGGATCGCCTTCGACCCCACCAACGACCAGTTCGCCGACGAGCGGTACGTGACGGTGGCGTGGGGCCGCGATTACCAGGACGTTCCGCCGCTGCGTGGCATCATCTACACCGATGCCAAGCAGTCCACAATCAAGGTGTCGGTCGATGTAGCTCCGGTGGAGGTGTAGTCCGTGCGTGACTTCGTTTGTCCGAATTGCGGTCAGCAACTGGCTTTCGAGAACTCGGTTTGCCTATCGTGCCGCAGCGCATTGGGTTTCAGCCTCGGCGAGCGTGCGCTGGTGGTGATCGGCGACCCGCCGAGTGACGAGGCGATCGACCACGTGGCGGGCGTCGTCGACAGCGACCGCTTCCGCCTGTGCGACAACCTGCATGTGGCGCAGTGCAATTGGCTGGTCGACGGTGACGCGTCCGGCCCCGGTCTGTGCGTGTCGTGCAAGCTCACCAGGACCAGGCCCAACGACACCGATACCGACGGCCTCGCCGCCTTCGCCGAGGCCGAGACGGCCAAACGGCGATTGATCTTCGAACTGGTCGAGCTCGGCCTGCCGATCGTCGGCCGCGACGAGGATCCCGAGCGCGGGCTGGCCTTCGATCTGCTGTCCAGCCGGACCGACGACGTGCTCACCGGCCATATGAACGGCGTGGTCACCCTCGACTTGGCCGAGGCCGACGACCCGCACCGCGAGCAGTTGCGCGTCGAGATGGCCGAGCCGTACCGCACTCTGCTCGGCCACTTCCGGCACGAGACCGGGCACTACTACTTCTCCGTGCTGGTCGCCGATGACGTTGCCCTGCAACGTTTTCGCGACCTGTTCGGCGATCCCTTCGCCGACTACCAGGCGGCCCTGGACCGCCACTACTCCCAGGGCGCGCCCAGCGGCTGGAAACGCGACTATGTCTCCTCCTACGCCACCATGCACGCCGCCGAGGACTGGGCCGAGACCTTCGCCCACTATCTGCACATCCGCGACACCCTCGATACGGCGGCGGCCTTCGGCCTCGCACCCGCGGGCGCGACCCTCGACCGCCCGCAGATCGGCCGCGCGGGGTTCGACAAGATCATCGAGCTCTGGCTGCCGCTGACCTGGTCGCTGAACATGGTCAACCGCTCGATGGGCCGCGACGACCTGTACCCCTTCGTCCTGCCCGAACGGGTGCTGGAGAAGATGCGCTTCGTCCACGATCTGTGCACCGGCAGTCATGCCGCGGCCCCGGAGGCTGTCGTCTCGACGGGGTGAGACCTTGTCGATTTCACTGCGACGAGCGTCACAGCTGGCTACGCTGCCTGATTGAGACCAATGCGTCTCAATCCGGTCGGTACCTCGACTCGGACTGCTCGACGAGAAGTGTGTGGCTATGAACTCTCCACTGGTATCAGTCGGTCTGCCGTTGGCGCTGGCGGTGATCATGTTCGGCCTCGGGCTCTCGCTCACCGGCGCCGACTTCGCCCGGATCGCGAAGACGCCGCGCATCGTCGCCATCGCGCTGGTGTGCCAATTGCTGGTGCTACCGGTGGTCGCGTTCGGTCTGGTGCTGCTGTTCGACCTGACGCCGATTCTGGCGGTCGGCATGATGCTGCTCGCCGCCTCGCCCGGCGGGACGACCGCGAACCTGTTCAGCCACCTGTTCCGTGGCGACGTGGCGCTGAATGTATCGCTGACCGCGGTCAATTCGATCATCGCGGTCGTCACGGTGCCGGTGGTGACGAACTTCGCCATCGGTTACTTCGAGCCGAGCGGCGAGGACGGTTCGGTCGGTCTGCAGCTGAGCAAGGTGATCCAGGTGTTCGCCATCGTGCTGGTTCCGGTCGGCCTCGGCATGCTGGTGCGCCGCTGGTCGACGGAGTTCGCGGATCGGATGGACAAGCCGGTGCGCATCGGGTCGGCGATCACGCTGCTGCTGGTGATCGTCGGCACCATCGCCAGCGAGCACGAGACGCTGGCCGGCTCGCTCGCCGACGTCGGAGCCATCACCGTCGTGTTCTGCCTGATCAGCCTGACGGTCGGCTACTACCTGCCGCGCCTGCTCGGCGTCGCCGACCGCCAGGCCATCGCCTGCTCGTTCGAGGTCGGCATCCACAACAGCACGATCGCCATCACCATCGCGATCAGCGTGCTCGACAGCACCGAAATGGCCATTCCCGCCGCGGTGTACGGCGTGCTGATGTTCCCGCTCGCCGGGCTCGTCGGCTGGCTCATCACCCGTGGACAAGTACGGTCAGCGGTCGCTGCGGAGTGAGTCACGCGTGCTGCCGTGGGTGACGAGCAGAACCGTCTTGCGGCGGTCTCCTTCAGCGGTGCGGACAGTGCCTAGCGCCCCTTTCAGCGGACTAACCTCTTAGCTAAGGAGGCGTCATGGCAGGGAGCGCGGCGGAACAGTTCAATATTCACGACGCGAAGACGAACCTGTCGCGCATCATCGAGCGGGTGGAGCAGGGGGAGGAAATCGTGATCAGTCGTGCCGGAACTCCGGTCGCCAAGGTGGTGCCGTTGAGCCGTCGGGTCAATCGCACCGGGCGTGGTTCGCTGCGTGGTCGGGTGGAGTTGTCCGCTGATTGGGATTCGCCCGAGACCAACGCCGATATCGCGCACGACTTCGACGCATGAGCCTGCTGCTGGATACCCATGTGATCCTGTGGTGGCTGACCGACGACTCGACCCTCGATCCAGAGCTGCGGGAACGGCTCGACCACGATCCCGATGTCTATGTCAGTGCGGCATCGGTATGGGAGATCGCGATGAAGCAGGCGTCGGGAGAGCTCGCAGGTCCTGCCGACCTACCCGAGCGGGTGGTGGGCGGCGGGTTCCTGCCGCTGGCTATCGATGCGCGCCATGCGATCGAGGCGGCACGTCTGCCGATGATCCATCGTGACCCCTTCGACCGAATTCTGGTCGCCCAGGCTCGTTGTGAGGAGCTGACGCTGGTCACCCGCGACCCGTATTGCCTCCAGTACGAGGTCGATTCGCTGCGCTGCTGACTCAGGCGCGCAGGCGCTCCTTGCGGAGTCGGTCCACCTCGGGGAGGTCGAGGGGGGTCAGCTCGGCGGCCGGGATGCCGAGGGCCATGGCGATGAGGAGGTCGGCCAGCTCGGGGTTGCGGGCCAGCGCGGGGCCGTGCAGGTAGGTGCCGAAGACCGAACCCTGGACTACGCCCTCGGTGCCGTCGCCCACGCCGTTGCCGACACCACGGGTGACGCGGGCGAGCGGGGTGGCGTCGGCGCCGAGAGTCGTTCCGCCCCGGTGATTTTCGAACCCGGTGAGGGGTGCTTTGAGCCCGGGAACGAGGGGAGTGGTCGTCACTTCGCCGATGGCGCGAATCTTCTGGGGGGAGGTGGTGACGTCGAAAAGGCTCACGCCGTCGACCTTTTCGCCCGCCGAGGTCTCGTACCAGTTGCCGAGCACCTGGATGGCGGCGCAGATGGCGAGGACCGGAGCGCCCTTGGCGGCGGCCTGCTGGAGGCCGGGGTACTTCTGGAGATGGCGGGTGGCCAGCCGCTGGGCGGAGTCCTCGGCGCCGCCGAGGGTGTAGATGTCGAAGGAGTCGGGGACGGGATCGGCGAGGGTGATGTCGATGATCTCCGCGTCGTAGCCGCGCATGCGCAGGCGTTGACGCAGGACCAGCGCATTGCCGCCGTCGCCGTAGGTGCCCATCACGTCGGGCAGGACGAGGCCGATACGAAGGGTTGACTCGCTCACTTGCGGGCCTCCAGGTCACGGTTGAGATCGCGGAACGCGGTGTAGTTGGCCAGCACCTCGACGTGCCCGGCGGGACAGGACGCGATGGCGCGCACCGGATCCGGAATGAGCGTGTGTTCGACGCCGGCGTAGGTCAGGCGCACCGCGAGGTCGGTGGCGCGCTCGCCCGAGGCGACCACCTGCACGCCTTCGAAGTGCTCGAACCGCACGTCCCACAGCCACGACAGGTCCTCGCCATCGGGCACCTGACCGTTCACCGCGATCACCAGACCGGCCGAGGTCGGCTCGATCATCGACAGCGCTTCCTGCCAGCCCGCGGGGTTCTTGGCCAGCAGCAGACGGGCATCGTGTTCGCCGACGGTGACGGTGCGGTAGCGGCCCGCGATCTCGCGCACGGTGCCGGTGGCATCGGTCGCCTTCGCCGGCTCGGCGCCCATCGCGACCGCTGCGGCCACGGCCTGGGCCGCATTGCCGCGATTCGCGCGACCTGGCAGGGCCAGATGCAGCGGAGCGCGGAAACCGTCGGGGCCGCACAGGTCTTCGCCGTCGAGCCACCACACCGGTTGCGGGCGGTGGAAATCGGCGCCGGTCGAGCGCCAGTTCTCGCCCTCCCAGACGATCGGCTCGCCGCTGCGCGGACAACTCGTGGCGTCGACGGCCCAGCCGCTGCCCGCCGACACCCACACCACATTCGGGTGGTCGTAGGCGATGGAGGCCACCAGCACGTCGTCACAGTTGGCGATGACGACCGCGTTCGGATGACGCGAGAGCCCGGCGCGCAGCTTGCGTTCGATCATGTTGATCTCGCCGACCCGGTCGAGCTGGTCGCGGCTGAGATTGAGCAGCACCACGGCGGCGGGGTCGAGCGCGTCGCTCACGTGCGGCAGATGCAGCTCGTCGACCTCGATCGCGGCCAGCGCCACACCGGGGTGCAGTCTGAGCGCGGCCACGATGCCCGCGTCCATGTTGGCGCCGTCGGCCTGAGTGGCGACATCGCCGAGCGTGCCCAGCGCCGCGGTCGTCATCCTGGTGGTGGTCGACTTACCGTTCGTGCCGGTGATCAGCACTGTTCGCCGACCGCGTCCGAGCTGCGTCATGATCGACGGATCGATCTTCAACGCGATCAGGCCGCCGATCATCGAACCCTTGCCGCGACCCGCCTTCTGCGACGCCCACGACGCTGCCGCCGCTGCTCGCAAGGCCAATCGCCCACGCACCGAGATGTCTGCCACGCCGCGAGTCTATGTGCGTACCGTCCGGGCGCGCGTGCGGGAGCGGTGTGAGCTGCGTCCGGGTCAGGCCGGGTCGTCGAAAAGGTTGGGCAGGCCCTTGGCGTAGCGGTCGATGTCGAGGAGCCGCAGCGGCTCGAGTTCGGGGGTGCGGCGCAGGCGGAAACCGCGGCAGCGCTGCGCCGACGAGCCCGCCACGTCGAGCAGCGCGTTCACCGCGGCGCGGGCCGACTCGTTGGCGCCCTCCATGGTCGCCAGGTCGATATCGGTGCGCACGTAATCACCGGCGAGGAACAGGTTCTCGATCGATCCGTGCGGCTCCGGCCGGGCATCCCACGAGCCCGCGGTATTGATGAGCAACGGGTCGGCATTCGCGTTGCGACTGCCCTGCCAGGTGATTCCCGGATCGAGAAACCAGGAATGCACGTCGGCGGGGCGAAGCAGTTGTTCGCGATCGTTGAGATGGCTGCTCAGCTGCTCCCAGACTTCGCGGAAGATCTCCTCGTGGGTGCATTCGACGGCGGGTTTGCCGTAGAGCATTCCGGGCGAATTCCAATCGGAGATATCGACCGAAAGACAATCGGCCACCGACCCGTCGCCGAAGGACGGAAGTTTGTCGGTCCACAGCTGATTCTGGCTGATCGAGGTGAGTGACCACGGCGAATCCACATAGGCCGTGTGTCCGCGCGAAATACGCAGTGGCGCACGGAAATAGATCTGCATTCCGTTCATCCAGTCGACGAAGAGCCGATCCGTCACGGCGAGTTCCGGCGCCACGGCGAGCACTTGCGACGACCACAGTTTTCTGGCCTGTTCCACCGGCAGCGCCACCACGAAATAGTCGGCCTCGACGGTGCGCGCCCCCGTGGCATCGGTGATCCGCGCGGCGCGGATCCGCCGGTCGCGTACCTCGAGTTCGCTCACCCGTGCGCCGAGTTCGAAACGAACGCCGAGGTCACGCAGGTGGCGCACCCACGGGTCGATCCAGGCGGTGTTGGTCGCGTTGTTGAGCACGCGGTCCAGGCCCCCGTCGTTGCCGAGGCCGAGCGGATTGCCGAGGAACTGTTCGCCCATGCTGCCGATGGTGCGGGTACTGGCCAGGTTCTCCTTGGCGGCGACCATGATGGAGGTGAGCGATCTGGACACGACCGCGCGGAACTCGTGCGAACGCTCGTGCCCGCGCACGAAGTCGTACCAGGAGGTGTGCTCCCACTGCCCGAATCGGCGGGCATCGCAGCTGGTGTTGAACACCATCAGCCGGTTGGCGAAGAACATGCCCTCCGCCGCCGACATCCTGGCGGTCGTGGCGATGGTGGCGGCCAGGGTTTCCCTGATCGAATCCGGGGTGGCCTGTGTGGCGGTGATGCCGTCGGGCAGGGCGAGCAGGATGTCGTCGCCGTCGCGGCGCGAGAACCTGGCCTCCGGCACCGAGACGAGGTTGTTCCACACGCCGTCGGCGTTGCCGGCGAACGGAATTCGGCGCATCGTGTCGGGCAGGTTCTGATAGAAGCCGGGAAAGAAGCGGAACCCGTGCTCGCCGGGCAGATCGGGTCTGCCGTCGCGGCCGGTGCCCGGCACGCCCATGCTGCGCGCCTTGCCGCCCAGCGCCCGCGCCTCGTACACGGTGACCTCGAACCCGCGCTCGGCCAATTCATGGGCGGCGGTCAGTCCGGCGACACCGCCGCCGAGAACGGCGACCCGTCGGCCGGGTGGCGCGGCGAATCCCGGCGCTCCCGCTACGGCCCCCGCCGATATCACCCCCGCTGCGACCGTGCCGCGAAGTAGGTTCCTTCGCGAAACGGGCCACCGCTGTTCCGCCATATGCTGTTCAGCTGCCTTGCTCGAGTATTGCCTGGGATTTGCCACCACTCTAGAGCGCGGCGAAGACCTGGCTGTATCGACCTGTGCGTCGTTCGCGAGCTCGAAACCGACCGGTCGCACAACAACCGCATCGGCGACCGGTCACATGCTAGCCAGAGCTCGAGAGATCGTGGGTCGAAATCGGGTTCAGGCTCGGGCCAATTCGGGAGTGGGGGCGGGCGACGCTGCCTTCGTGAGTCCACGGCCGGTGGTGGCCGCGAAGGCCCCCGTGATCACGATCGCCCCGCCGACCAGTGCGGCCACCGACGGCTGCTCGTCGAGTACCGCCCAGGCGGCCGCGATGCCGACGACCGGCACGAGCAGCGACAACGGCGCGACCGTCCCCGCGGGGTAGCGGCTCATCAGGTAGGTCCACAGGCCGGATCCGCAGACGGTGGCGAGGACGGCGATGTAGGCGAGCGCGGCCAGTGCGGGCAGGCCGTCGGCGGAGAACGCGGCACCGATCGCGCGGAAACCGGTTCCAGGGCCCTCGACAACCATCGACAGGGCCAGCATCGGCAGCACGGGGACCACCGACATCCACAGCGTCAGGTGCATCGGGTTGTAGCCGGGGGAATCGGCGCCGGCCTGGCGGGCGCCGATATTGCCGAACGCCCAGCCGAGGCCGCCTGCCAGAGTCAGCAGGACGGGCAGCAGGGTGGCATGGGCCATCCGATCGGCGCCGATCACCACCATGCCGAGCACGGCGACGGCGAGGCCCGCCATCTGCACGGGCCGTAACCGCTCGCGCAGCAGTACCGCGCCGAGCACCACCGTGAACGGCGCCGACGACTGCAGCACCAGTGAGGCGAGACCGGTCGGCATCCCGGTGCGCATCGCCGTGAACAGGAACGCGAACTGCAGGATGCCGAAGCCGGTGCCGTAGAGCAGCAGCCAGCGGGTGCGAACGGCGGGGCGCGGGATGAAGATCAGCACGGGGATCGCGATCACGGCGAAGCGCAGTGCGACGAAGAAGAAGGGCGGGAAGTGGTCGAGGCCGATGCGGATGGCCAGGAAGTTCAGGCCCCAGAGCACGACGACGGTCAGTCCGAGCAGGCGGTCACGGGAGGTCACGCCCTTATCGTGCGGGCCGCTAAAGATCAGCACAATCGAATAAATATGGATGGATAACGTAGTTTTACTTCATGTTCTCGATCGAGCGATTGCGGATTCTGCGCGAGCTGGCCGACCGTGGCACCGTCGCCGCTGTCGCCGAGGTGCTGTCGATGACGCCGTCGGCGGTCTCGCAGCAGTTGAAGGTGCTGGCCAGGGAGGCCGGGGTCGCGCTGCTCGAACCGGACGGGCGCCGGGTGCGGCTCACCGACGCGGGCCAGGCGCTGGTGTTGCGGGCCGACGACGTGCTCGCCGCGATGGAGCGGGCTACCGCGGAGATGGCCCACTATCGGGGCTCGCCGCGCGGGCAGGTGCGGGTGGCGTCGTTCCCGTCCGGGGCCGCGCTGCTGCTGCCGCCCGTGCTGGCCACGCTGGCCGCCAGCGGGGTCGAGCTGGTGGCGGGTGACGAGGACCTACCGCCGAGTGAGGCGTCGAAACTGCTGGCCGACTACGACATCGTGCTCACCCATCGCGACGAACGCGCGCCGTCGCTGTCCGCGCCGCGGCTGGCGGCGCGGGTGCTGATGCGCGAGCCGATCGATGTCGTCGTCGCGCCGGATCATCCACTGGCCGGGCGGTCTTCGGTGCGTCCGGAAGAACTCGCCGATGAGACCTGGGTGAGCGTGCGCGGTGGGTTCCCGGTCGACGATGTGCTCGAATCCATTGCCACCGTCACCGGGGTGCGGCCACGGATCGCGCAGCGGCTCAACGAGTTCCGAGTGATCGAGACGCTCGTGGCCTCCGGCTACGGTGTCGCGCTGATGCCGCGCTACGCCGTAGCCCACCCCGACCTGTCGGTACTACCGTTGGCCGGGGTCCGCGCGGCCAGGGTCTACGAGATCATCACCCGCCCGCAGGCGCACCGCAGCCCGGCCGTCGCCACGGTGCTCGACGCGTTCGAGGCCGCGGCGCGCGAAGTCATCGCGCGGTGACGGACCCGCGCACCGAGAATTCGTTCTCCGTCAGAACTGGCCTGGCTGGTACTGCTGACCCGGGTAGGGCTGGCCCGGCTGATACTGCTGTTGCTGGGGCTGGCCGTGGTAGCTGAAGTCGTCGGCGACCATCGCGGCCAGTTCGAGCAGGGCCCGCCTCGTCGGCTTGCTGACCAGCTCGAGGTCGATCTCGGCGCCCTCGGCCAGGTGATCGTCGAACGGAACGATCTGCACGGCGCGGGTGCGGTCGAGGAACAGCTTGCGTAGCTGGTCGAGGTCGACCGTGGACGCGCCACGGCGCGAGGCGTTCACGACGACGACAGTGCGTTCGACCAGCTTGCTGTAGCCGTGGTGGTCGAGCCAGTCCAGCGTCGCCGAGGCGCTGCGCGCACCGTCGATGGCGGGGGAGGTGACCAGCACCAGCGAGCTCGCCATATCCAGCACGCCCGACATCGCCGAGTGCATCAGACCGGTGCCGCAGTCGGTGAGGATGATGTTGTAGAACGACTGCAGGATGCCGATGGCCTTGCGGTAGTCGGCCTCGCTGAAGGCCTCCGACACGGCCGGATCCTGTTCGGAGGCAAGCACTTCCAGGCGGCTCGGGGCCTGTGAGGTGTGCGCGCGAACATCGGAGTAACGGGTGATCTGCTGGTCTTCGAGCAGGTTGCGCACCGTTGAGCGGGTCTGTCGCGGCACCCGGTGGGCGAGGGTGCCCAGGTCGGGGTTGGCGTCGATGGCGATCACGCGGTCACCGCGCTGGGAGGCGAAGGTGGAGCCGAGACCGACCGTGGTGGTGGTCTTGCCGACGCCGCCCTTGAGCGAGAGGATCGCGATCCGGTAATCGCCGCGCACGGGCTGGTTGACCCGCTCGCCGAGATCGCGGTAGACGACATCGGCCGCCGACTCACCGGGGTTGATCACACCGCCGGACACCTTGTGCACGGCCTTGCGCCACCCGCTACGCGGTGACTTGCGCGCTCGCTTGAGCAGGTTCAGATCGTTGACCGAATGGCCGGGCTGGTTCGGTGCCTGCATGTGCTGTGGCTGGAACGGTTGCTGCTGCGGGGGCGGACCGCCCCACTGCTGGCCGGGCGGCGGACCCGCCGGACCCGGCTGGCCGAGCTGACCCGGGAACTGCCCCGGGTGACCGGGGAACTGCCCCTGCTGCTCGGGCTGGCCGAGAGGCATCCCGCCCTGCATCGGCTGCTGGTACATCGGCGGCGGCGGCGGAGCCCAGCTGTAGATGGGCTCGGACTGCGGCCCCTGCTCCTGCGCGGGAAACTGTTGCTGCTGTTCGGGACCGGGGTAGGGCTGGCCCTCGGCGCCCGGATACTGCGGCTGCTGTTCGGCGCCGGGGTACTGCGGCGGCAGGCCCGGTTGCGGCTGCTCGCCGGTCGCGTGCGGGCCGGGGTAGGGCTGTTCGGCGCCCGGCTGACCCGGCAGCCACGGCTGCTCGCCCGGCTGGCTCGGCCACGGCTGCTGCTCGGGGCCGTTCATCGGCGGCGCGCCGCTGTTCTGATACGGATCGGGCACCGAGTACGGAGCACCCTGCGCGAACTGACCCGGCGGCGCGAAACCCGCGGGCTGATACACGGTTTGGTCGGCGAGGCCGGCATGGCCGGGCTCGGCGACGGGCTGATCACCGGTCGACGGATCGCTGACTTCACCGACTGGGTCGGCGGCGGTTTCGGCGGGCTCGATGTCGTCCTCGGTCGCGGTCTGCACACCGGAGGGACCGGACGCAGCTTCGGACGCGTCAGCCGACGGACTCTGCAGCCACGGCGGCGAGGTCGGATTATGGTCGTTGTTGGTCACAGTTCCCCCACTTGCTCGCTGAACGAGCAGGAAAGCTCGGCGCTGAATATGCCCTAAAACGCTAACACGGAGCCAAATTTCGCGCGCCGGTGGCAGCTGCCACGCACGGGCGGATGGGAATCGAAAGCGCCCAGCTCAACCGGTATATCCGGCGCGAAGCCGACCAGCCGGACCGCGGTTATCCACAGGATCGTAAAACTATCCACAGGTCAGCATGGTGGCCGAGACTCCGGTCCCGGCCACCATGGAGCAACCTATTGCGCGGCGCGGTTCACGGCCGAGACGACCGCGCGCAGCGAGGCGGTGGTGATCGAGGTGGCGATGCCGACGCCCCACACGACCTTGTCGCCGATCGCGACCTCGACGTAGGCGGCGGCCTGCGCGTCGTCACCGGCGGACATCGCGTGTTCGCTGTAGTCGAGCACGCGCACGTCGAAGCCGACGGTCGCGATCGCGTCGACGAACGCGGCCAGCGGGCCGTTGCCCGAACCGCTGATCTCCTGCTCGACGCCCTCGACCTTGACGGTCACCACGATCGAGTCCACGCCACCGTCGGTCTCGGCCGCGGTGACCTTCTGCTTGATCCGCTCGAGCGGCAGGATCGGGTTCAGGTACTCGGTGGCGAAGACGTCCCACATCTCCTTGGGCGTCACCTCGCCGCCCTCGCCGTCGGTGATCGCCTGGATCGCCTGCGAGAACTCGATCTGCAGGCGACGCGGCAGCACCAGCCCGTGATCGGTCTTCATGATGTAGGCCACGCCGCCCTTGCCGGACTGCGAGTTCACGCGGATCACGGCCTCGTAGGTGCGGCCGACATCCTTGGGATCGATCGGCAGGTACGGAACCTCCCAGACGATGTCGGACACATCGGCGTCGCGCGCGTCGGCGGTGGCCTTCATCGCGTCCAGGCCCTTGTTGATGGCGTCCTGGTGGCTGCCCGAGAACGCGGTGTAGACCAGGTCACCGCCGTAGGGGTGACGCTCGGCGACGGCCAGCTGGTTGCAGTACTCCACCGTGCGACGGACCTCGTCGATATCGGAGAAGTTGATCTGCGGGTCGATGCCGCGCGAGAACAGGTTCATGCCCAGCGTCACCAGGCAGACATTGCCGGTGCGCTCACCGTTGCCGAACAGGCAGCCTTCGATGCGGTCGGCGCCGGCCTGGTAGCCCAGCTCGGCGGCCGCGACGGCGGTGCCACGGTCGTTGTGCGGGTGCAGCGACAGCACGATCGAGTCGCGTCGGGCCAGGTTGCGGTGCATCCACTCGATCGAGTCGGCGTACACGTTCGGGGTGGCCATCTCGACGGTCGCGGGCAGGTTGATGATCAGCGGCTTGGCCGGGGTCGGCGCGATGATCTCGGAGACCGCGTCGCACACCTCACGGGCGTAGTCCAGCTCGGTGCCGGTGTAGGACTCCGGGCTGTACTCGTAGCGCCACTCGGTGTCGGGGTAGCGCTTCTCGATCTCCAGGCACAGCGCCGCCGCGTCGGTGGCGATCTTCTTCACCGCGTCGCGGTCGGCGCGGAAGACCACCCGGCGCTGCAGGATCGAGGTGGAGTTGTAGAAGTGCACGATCACGTTCGGTGCGCCCGCGCAGGCCTCGAAGGTGCGCTCGATCAGTTCGGGGCGGCACTGGGTGAGGACCTGGATGGTGACGTCGGCGGGGACAGCGCCGTCTTCGATGATCTCGCGGACGAAATCGAAGTCGGTCTGGCTCGCGGCCGGGAAACCGACCTCGATCTCCTTGTAGCCCATCCGCACCAGCAGGTCGAACATGCGGCGCTTACGGGCCGGGCTCATCGGGTCGATGAGGGCCTGGTTTCCGTCGCGCAGGTCGACGGCACACCACGCGGGCGCGCGATCGATGATCTTGTCCGGCCAGGTGCGGTCGGGCACCGTGATCGGCTCGACCTCTTCGGCGAAGGGGCGATACCGGAACGCGGGCATCGAGGAGTTCTTCTGGGTGTTCCAGGCGGGCTGGTCGGCCGGTGCGGGTTTGCCGGGGGCCGAAATGGTGCGCGAAGCGGATACGAATGCGTCAGCCGAGGACATGCAAGTTTCTCCGTGGGTGTGATGGATTCCCTGAATGGGAGCGGGTCGACCGGCGCGTTGGAACCCCGCGACGGGAGCCGGTCCGTATCAGGACCCGTCGCGGCGGCCGAGAAGAAGAGCCCGCTGCAGCATGATCCTCCGAGCTTACCGCGTGCCCACCCCTGGTTGTAAGCGGCCCGGAACAATTCCGTGGATCAAGTCCGCTGCCATTCGCTCACCGGTTGACCAGTACGGTTTTCCCCATAACGCACGCTTGTACGGACCTGCGCGTCCGACGAGACGTACCAAAGGAATTCGAATGACTTGGTTACAACAGGTGGCCATCTTCGCCGCGGGTATCGCGGCGGGTGGCATCAATACGATCGTCGGATCGGGCACGCTGATCACCTTTCCCACGCTGCTCGCGTTCGGGTTGCCGCCGGTGACAGCGAATGTGTCGAACACGATCGGTCTCGTCCCCGGCTCGGTGAGCGGGGTCATCGGCTATCGGCGGGAACTGGAAGGACAGCGGTCCCGACTGCTGCAGCTTGGCACCGCGTCGCTACTCGGCGGCATCACCGGCGCGATCCTGCTGCTGACCATGCCCGCGGCGGCGTTCAAGGCGATCGTGCCCGTCCTCATCATCGTGGCGCTGATCCTCGTCGTCGTGCAGCCGCGACTGGCCGCGTGGGTGAAGAAGCGCCGGGCGGACGGCGCGTCGGCGACGCCGGAACACGGTGGGCCCATTCTGCTGGTCGCGGTCTTCGCCACCGGCATCTACGGCGGCTACTTCGGGGCCGCCCAGGGCGTGCTGCTGATCGGTCTGCTCGGGGTGTTCGTGCACGAGGACATCCAGCGGCTCAACGGCGTGAAGAACGTGCTCGCCCTGATCGTCAACGGGGTGTCGGCGGTCATCTTCATCGCGATCGCCGAGGTGGACTGGCAGGTGGTCGCGTTGATCGCGATCGGCTCGATCATCGGCGGGCAGCTCGGCGCGAAGGTCGGGCGGAAGTTGTCGCCGAATGTGCTCAGAGGGGTGATCGTGGTGGTCGGCACCATCGCGGTGATCCGCCTACTCACCAGCTGAGGCCCCGGTAGCCTCACGCGCTCGTCGTGACTTGTGACAAATGTGGTCGCCACCGGGCGATCCTTCATGTTGCGGGGTATTCTTCGCGTCGGCCATGCGTGATGAGGGAGGTGGCCTGGTGCACAGACGTGCCTTTTTCAAGGCGGCGGGACTGGCGGCTGTTGCCGGTGCCGTGGGAACGACGCTGGCGAGCGTGCCCGCTTCGGCGGATCCGCGCGAGACGATGTTCCAGTCCTGGGTACCGGAGATCTTCGCCCCGATCCCGGACGCGCCGGCGCATACACAGGCGATCGTCATCGGATCCGGCTTCGGCGCCGCCGTCACGGCGCTGCGCCTGGCCGAGGCCGGGATCACCAATACGGTGCTGGAGCGCGGTTCGCACTGGCCGAACGATCCGTGGCGCGAGATCTTCACCGGCGACGATCTGCCCGACGGCCGCGGGTTCTGGCATCGCACCAGCTTCACCGGCGTCACCAAGGTGCCGATGAGTTTCAGCGCGTTCGGCGGGGTGCTGGATGTGACCGAGTATTCCGGTATCGACGTGTGGCGGGCCGCTGCTGTCGGCGGCGGATCGGTGATCTTCACCGGGGCGATGGTGGCGCCGGAGCGCAGGCTCTTCGACCAGGTCTTCGGTGGTGTGGTCGATTACGGCGAGCTCGAAAGCGTCTACTACCCGCGGGTGCGCCAGATGCTGCGGCTCGACCAGATGCCCGCCGACATCTACCACTCCTCGCCGTTCGCGCACTCGCGCGCCTGGGACGAGCAGGTGCGTGCCGCCGGTTACCAGCCGCTGCCCAACGATTCGATCTTCACCTGGGACGTGCTGCGCAGCGAACTCGCGGGAAGCTCGCGTGCCTCGGCCACCTCGGCCCGCTCCAACCTCGGCAACTCCAACGGCGCCAAGTTCGACCTCAACCAGAACTACCTGCGCTATGCCCGCGAGACCGGCAGATCCCAGGTGTTCCCCGGCCACCGCGTCGACGCCATCGCCCAGGAGGCGAGCGGCAGGTTCGTCGTGGCCGTGTCGAAGCTCGCGCCGAGCGGTCAGGTGCTGAGCACCCGCAACCTGACCTGCGACAAGCTGTTCCTCGGCGCCGGTTCGATCGGCACCTCGGAGCTGCTGGTCCGCGCCCAGGCCACCGGCACGCTGCCCAACCTCAACGAACACATCGGCGACGGCTTCGGCACCAACGGTGACGTGGTGCTGGCCCGCGGCGCGAGCGCCATCGCGGGCCAGGGCCAAGGAGTGCCGAGCGCCAGCCGGATCCACGACGATTCCAACGTGCCGGTCACCCTGGAGAACTGGTACATCCCCGGCATCCCGTTCGAGACAGGCGCGCTGGCCTCGCTCGGCATGGTCCTCGATCCGACCCGCGCTCGCTTCGGCTATCACGCCGCGACGGGCGGCGTCGGCCTGAACTGGTCCACGGCCACGCAGCACGCGGTCGCCGCGGCGGCTCGCGTCGTCGATCACCGGATCGCCGACCGCGCGGGCGCGGTCGCCGAATACGGCGCGCTCGGTTACGACGCCAACGCCCAGTTCACCGCGCACCCGCTCGGCGGCGCGGTCCTCGGCAAGGCCACCGACGCCTTCGGTCGCGTTCACGGACACCCCGGCCTCTACGTGATGGACGGTGCCGCGATCCCCGGCAGCACCGCGACCGTCAACCCGTCATTGACCATCACCGCACTGGCAGAACGCAATATCGAGGCCGTCCTGCGCGGCTGAACACGCCACCGACCGGCGTCCGCAACTCCCCTCGCGGCGCCGGTCCACCAATTAGCGTGGGCAGTGATGTCAAGGCCGACCTACGCGGCGCCGACCGCCAGATATTCAGGAGCAACAGTGGCTTCACCGGGGATCGAACGGGTCGAGGCCCTGCCGGACGTGCGCTCGAAGACGCCCAGCCTGCGCACCGACATCTTCATGCTGATCCTCGCCATCGTCTCGGTGGTGCTGGTCGTGTGGATCACCTTCTTCCAGGTCAGCGGGCCGACCTACCACGCGATCGTCGTCGTCGACACGTCGATCTGCGCGATCTTCCTGGTCGAGTTCCTGTGGCGCTGGCGCCGGGCGGGCTGGCCGTGGTCGTTCCCGTTCATCTACTGGTACGAGGTCCTCGGCATGATCCCGGTGACCACCCCGCTGTTCCGCGGGTTCCGGCTGTTGCGCATCGTGGTGATCTTGATCCGGCTGGGCCGGGTCGCCGACCGGGCGATGGGGGAGCGGGTCACCGCGACGATCGTCAACCGGTTCGTCGGGACGATCGTCGACGTCATCAAGCGTCCGATGACGATCGCGATCCTCGACGAGGTCTCCAAGGTCCTGCGCGCGGGCCACTACACCCAGAACATCGCCGCCGCGCTCGAGGAGAACCACGCCGAGGTCGATCAGCTGATCATGGACCTGATCAAGAACGACCCGCAGACCGGCAAGCTGCGCTACGTCCCGTTCCACGACGACATCATCCGGCTCGTCGCCGACACGGTCTACCGCATGCTGCGTCAGCTGCTCGACGACCCGCGCACCGACGAACTCGTCGCCGACATGCTGCGCGAGAACCTCGACCAGATCAACGACGCCGTGCGGGCCGGGGTGACGGTGCCGCCCTCACACCGTGGGGCGACGCCCGCCGAGCACAGCGTGCGCCACCACATCGGTCAGATCAAGCGTGCCTGATCTGGTCACGCGGCTGCGCGAAGCGCAGGGTCTCGAAGATCACCAGCGCGGCCAGCACGGTGCACAGCACGGCGAGCGAGGCGAGCGCGGGCAGGTGCGCGGCGGCCGGGATCAGCGCGAGCAGTAGGACCACGGTGATCACGCGCGCGATCGACACCGATTTCGAGGCATAGTATTTCGCCACGACGACGCCGAGGATGAACAGCGCTGGTCCCGCGTAGAGCGCACCGAGCGGGATGCCGTAGAGCGGGTCGGTGAGCTTGTGGTGCGAGGAGTCGCCCACGTAGTACAGCACCTTCTTCAACCCGAGCGAGAGCGCGATCACGCCGACGATCATCGGAAAGTGCCAGTAGGTGTAGCTGTTCTGCGCGATCTTGATCTGCTCGGCGCCCTTGGCATGGGCCAAACTGTGTTCGATCGAGAGCGCGGCGACGTCGAAGTAGAGCCACCACAGCAGACCCGAGACCGCGAGCCCGAGCATCGAGCCGAGCGCGATCGGCCACGAGATCGGCAGTCCGGCCACCCCGATCCCGATCGAGACGATCGATTCGCCCAGCGCCACGATGACGATCAGCCCGTAGCGTTCGGCGAAGTGCTTGGCCGAATTGAGGCGCCAGTCGGTACCCGCCACGAAGGTCCACACCATGTCGCCGACGATCGCGGCGATCCACAGCAGGATCTGGGTGAGGCCCGAGGTCATCGCGGCGATCACCAGCAGCGTGGTGCCGACGGTGATCGAACCGAGCGCCCAGCGCAGCAATTGCCCGCGCAGCTGGGAGTCCTCGGCGCTGACCGCCCAGAAGATGGCGACGTGCACCAGCCGCACCACCAGGTAGGCGATGGCGAAGACCAGCGGACCGAACCAGCCGCCGGGCAGATCGGTGAACGCCTCGGGAATGGTGAGCGCGGCGATGAACGCACCGCCCATCGCGACGAAGATGCCCACCCGCGCGATGCCCTCGTCGGCTCGTACCACATTGCCCAGCCACGAGTAGGCGATCCACAGCCACCACATCAGGGCGAGGACCAGCGTGGCCCGCAGCATGTTCGCCGCCGTGGTCTCTTCTGCCGCCAGGTCGGTGACCATGGTGAAGGCGAAGACGATCACCAGGTCGAAGAACAATTCGAGCTGGGTCACCGAGCTGTCCGCGGTGACCGGACGGAACCGGACCCGTCGATTTCCGATCATGCGTCAATGTTCGCACCCGAGGCCCCGATCCGCGCGCGGCGACGATGGTTTCGCAGACGGCGCAATCAGCCGGCCACGTAGCCCCCGATCTCGGGATATCGCTCGGCGAAGTCGATGAAGTTCGCGACCGTCTCGTCGTGCAGCTTGCGCAGTGTGCGGTTGAACAGGATGCCCGGAATGGGCAGCGGAAGTGAGAGCTCCACGTGGTAGTCGACCTCGGTGCCCTCGGGAGTCTCGAGCAGCTCGATCCAGCCCCCGCCCTTGGAACCGCGGCTGCTGTCGACCACCTGCCACGACGACCGGTACTGCTCCCAGGTGTACTCGAGCACCTGGGCGTCGGAGTTTCCCATGAAGTGGGCGGTGGCGAAGACCCGGCGCGGCCTGCCGTCTGCATCGCGCGGGCCCACCCGGACATCACTGAGCGAGGTCGACCACTCCGACATCAGGTCAACGGCCAGTAGTGCGTCCATCACTTGGTCGATCTCGGCGTCAACGGTGAATCGGATGTCGATCTTCGAGCGCATCTGTGTCTATCCTCCGAACCCCCGCAGCTTTCGCGCCCGATTGTGCACAGTCGTACTAGTGATCGTCAACACGTCTATGGTCTGGACAAATGACCGGGTCAGGTGCGTATCACACGCTCGACGGCCGTTTCGATCAGCGCCATGCTCTGTTGCTCGGTGAAGATTCCGGGCAGCGTGAGGTGTTCGACGATGAGCCAGTTGAGCGCCAGGTAGAGCAGTAGTACCGACTCCGCGTCGCCCGGCATGCCGGATGCCAGATGATTGCGCACGTTGAAATCGATGTCGGCGCGGACGCGTTCGGTGAGCACCGTGCGGAGCTCGGGACGCCGGGTGGCCTCGAGGCGGAGTTCCAGCAGCGCGAGATAGGCCTTGCGATGCGATTCGATGCGTCCGACCAGCTCTTTCATCAGCGTGGTGATGTTGTCGATGTCCTTCGGCCCATCGCTGACCAGTGCCATCGTCTCCTCGCTCGGCTGCACCACCTCGTAGAAGCGCACCCCCGCCTGCGTCAGGAGCTCGTCGCGATTGGCGAAGTAGTTCGACGCCGTGCCCGCGGGGACCGCCGCCTGTTTGTCCACCGCGCGGAAAGTGAGGCCGCGGGCGCCTTCGTCGGCGAGGACCTCGATGGCCGCGTCGAGGAGAGCTTGTCGTCGTTCGGGGTTGGTACGCACTTGACACCACTCCATCTGTAGTACTACCTTGAAACCACTTCAAGCATAGTACAACAAGTAAGGCGGTAACCATGCGAAAGCTTGTCTACTACATCGGCGTCTCCCTCGACGGCTACATCGCAGGTCCCGGCGGTGAATTCGAGTTCTACCCGACCCCGCCGGAATACTCGGGCTGGCTCAACGGCGAATTTCCCGAGGCGATCCCGGTCCACCTCCGCCCGCATTTCGGCATCGACGTCGATACGCCGAACAAGAACTGGGACACCATGCTCATGGGTCGCGGCACCTACGCGGCCGCGTACGACGCGGGCATCCTCAGCCCCTTCGCCCACATGAAGCAGTACGTCTTCTCCTCCTCGCTCGGCCCGGTCGACGCCCCCGACATCGAGATCGTCGACGGTGATCCGGTCGAGCTGGTGCGCGAGCTCAAGCAGCGGGAAGGTCTCGACATCTGGCTGTGCGGCGGCGGGAAACTCGCGGGACAGCTCCTCGACGAGATCGACCAGCTGATCGTCAAGACCTACCCGGTTATCGCGGGCGAGGGCATTCCCGCCTTCACCGGCGTCTTCAAACCGACACTTTTCGCTCCGACCCGACGCAAGGAATTCGACAGCGGCGCGCAGGTCACCTGGTTCGATCGGAGCTGAATCCGGCGGTTATCCACAGGTGACAAGCCTGTGTCGTTTTCCACAGGCAGGGCAGGTAGCAGCAAAACCGGTGGCCGGGGCCCGGTACTCTTGGTCGCTGATACCAATCTGACACTCGATCGTGAAGGACCTGCTGTGGCTCTCGTAGTTCAGAAGTACGGAGGATCCTCGGTGGCTACCGCCGAGCGGATCCGGCGCGTCGCTGAACGGATCGTGGAGACCAAGAAGCAGGGGCACGACGTGGTTGTCGTGTGCTCTGCCATGGGCGACACGACCGATGAGTTGCTCGATCTCGCGGAGCAGGTGGCCCCGTCGCCGCCTGCTCGCGAGATGGACATGCTACTCACCTCGGGCGAGCGCATCTCGAATGCCTTGGTGGCCATGGCTATTCACACTCTCGGCGCCGAGGCTCGCTCGTTCACCGGTTCGCAGGCAGGCGTGATCACCACCGGCGCGCACGGCAACGCCAAGATCATCGACGTGACCCCCGGCCGTCTGCAGGAGGCGCTCGCCGAGGGCCAGATCGTGCTGGTGGCCGGCTTCCAGGGCGTGAGCCAGGACAGCAAGGACGTCACCACGCTGGGCCGCGGCGGTTCCGACACCACCGCCGTCGCGCTGGCCGCGGCGTTGAAAGCCGATGTCTGCGAGATCTATACCGACGTCGACGGCATCTTTTCCGCCGACCCGCGCATCGTGCCCGACGCCCAGAAGCTCGACAACATCTCCTACGAGGAGATGCTCGAGATGGCGGCCTGCGGCTCGAAGGTGCTCATGCTGCGCTGCGTGGAGTACGCGCGCCGCTACAACGTTCCCGTTCATGTTCGGTCGTCCTACACCGACAAGATCGGCACCACTGTTTTCGGATCGATGGAGGACATTCCCGTGGAGCAGGCAATCCTGACCGGCGTCGCGCACGACCGCAGCGAAGCCAAGGTGACCGTCGTCGCCCTACCGGACGAGCCGGGCTACGCGGCCAAGGTGTTCCGCGCGGTGGCCGACGCCGAGATCAACATCGACATGGTGCTGCAGAACATCTCCAAGGTCGACACGGGCAAGACCGACATCACCTTCACCTGCCCCAAGACCGACCTGGTCCGCGCGGTGCAGAAGCTCACCGAGCGTCAGGCCGAGATCGGCTTCGCCGAGATCCTCTCCGACGATCACATCGGCAAGGTTTCCCTGGTCGGCGCCGGGATGAAGTCGCACCCGGGCGTCACCGCCACCTTCTGTGAGGCGCTGGCCAACGCGGGCGTCAACATCGACCTGATCTCCACCTCGGAGATCCGGATCTCGGTGCTGGTGCGCGACACCGAACTGGATGAAGCGGTGCAGGTGTTGCACAAGGCATTCGATCTCGGCGGCGAAGAGGCCGCTGTCGTCCACGGCGGAACGGGGCGTTAGGCAATGGGTGTACGTGTAGGTGTTGTCGGTGCGACCGGTCAGGTCGGCACCGTCATGCGCAAGCTGCTCGAAGAGCGCAACTTCCCGGCCGACGAGGTGCGGTTCTTCGCCTCGGCTCGGTCCGCGGGCAAGACGCTGCCGTGGCGCGGCGGCGAGATCGTCGTCGAGGACACCGAGACCGCTGATCCCTCGGGTCTGGACATCGCGCTGTTCTCGGCAGGCGCCACCATGTCGCGTGTGCAGGCCCCGCGCTTCGCCGCGGCAGGCGTCACTGTGATCGACAATTCCTCGGCCTGGCGCAAGGACCCCGATGTGCCGCTGGTGGTGTCGGAGGTCAACCCCGAGGCCACTCGCAACCTGCCCAAGGGCATCATCGCCAACCCGAACTGCACCACCATGGCCGCGATGCCCGTGCTCAAGCCGCTGCACGATGTGGCCGGTCTGCAGCGCCTGATCGTGTCGAGCTACCAGGCAGTTTCGGGTAGCGGGCTGGCCGGTGTGGAGGAGCTCGCCTCGCAGATCCGCGCGGTGGCCGCCGATGCGGAGAAGCTGGTGCACGACGGTTCGGCCGTGGAGTTCCCCGCGCCGAACAAGTACGTCGCGCCGATCGGTTTCAACGTGATCCCGCTGGCCGGCGCCCTGGTCGACGACGGCTCCTTCGAGACCGACGAAGACCAGAAGCTGCGCAACGAGAGCCGCAAGATCCTCGGCCTGCCCGACCTGCTGGTGAGCGGCACCTGCGTGCGCGTTCCGGTCTTCACCGGGCACTCGCTGTCGATCAATGCCGAATTCGCCGAACCGATTTCGGTGCAGCAGGCTCAGGAACTGCTGGCCAAGGCGGCGGGCGTGCGTCTGGTCGACGTGCCCACCCCGCTGGCCGCCGCGGGCCAGGACGACTCGCTCGTCGGCCGCATCCGCCAGGATCCGGGCGTGCCGAGCGGTCGCGGTCTGGCGCTGTTCATCTCGGGTGACAACCTGCGAAAGGGCGCTGCCCTCAACACGATTCAGATCGCGGAAGTTCTGCTCGAGAACCGCTGACCGAGTACGCGATCGGACCGGGTCACCACTCCAGGTGGCCCGGTCTGCTGCGTTTCACGTCCGGCGCAGGCCGTCGAGTATCACCGAGAAGGCGAGTCGGCGTCTGCGGTCGTCGCATCGCGGGTGGCGTTGAACCCTGCTTTCAGGATGAGCATCAGGTCGTCGAACGTCGATATCGGGACGGATCGCGCCGGCGCGTTGTGCCCGCGCGAGCAATGTGCCGATTGCCCCGGACAGATCCGCCGACGCGCCGAGGGCGGCGAGTCGATCCGATCCGACGGCATCGGCGAGGTCGCGTTTCACGCCGTTCTCGCGCGCCATAAAGGCGAGGAATTCGAAGAAGGCGACGCCTGCGTCGTCGGCGGTGGAGAGTGGCCGTGCCGCCCAGCCGCGATGCGGCGGCTTTCACCGCCGGATTCGCCACCGACGCCGCATTCGAGGTGCCGTTCGCCCCGCCCGGCGTACCGACCCGCATCGAGGGCAGGGCGGCGATTCACGCAGCCCTCGAACAGCGCTGGACCGCGACGTCGGCCGTCCGGTTGCACGCCATCCACCCGCGGATCTACGCCACCGACGATCCTGAGATCGTTGTTGTCGAAAACGAGGTGGAGGTAACTCGGCCGGGCGCGGAACGCACCAGGGTCCGGTCGTCGGTCAACGTGATCCAGGTGCGCGACGGCGAGGTGGTGTTGTTCCGCGACTACATAGATTCGGCCCGTTTCCAGGCGGCCGCGTTCAACGGATAGTTCGGATCCCCGGGGTGCGCGGGTCGTTGCCGACGCACGCCAGGATGGCGCAGCCCGGTGGGATGCTGGCGAAGGGGGCGGCCAGCGGTTGGTTGAGGCAGTTGAAGACGGTGCAGCCGGGGTAGGCGCCGGGGCCGATGCCGAAGACGGCCAGCAGGATGTTGGCGTCGATGAGTTTGGCCGCGTCGAATTCGAGCGGGGGCTCCACATAGGGTTCGGCGACCGGCGCCTGTGTGTCGGTGACGGCGGCGAAGAGGCGGCGGAAGAATTCGTGGGGCAGTTCTTCGGCGTGGGCGAGGATGCCGCTCGGGCCGTAGGCGGTCTGGTTGCCGAACGGGCCGGTCCACATCACCGTCAGGTCGAGGCTCGGCAGGAAGAAGACGTTCTGCAGGCCGAGCCCGGACATGAAATAGCTGTCCGCGGGCATGAAGTCGGGGGATTCGCTGCAATCGGCGCCGAGCCAGAACAGATAGCCGTAGCAACTGTTCGCCTTCGACGGTGTGCGGGCTTTGCGCAGATAGTCCGAGGAGACCACCCGGTCGGCGCCCCAGCGGCCGTCGTTCGCGACGAGCAGTCCGATCTTGGACAGGTCGTTGGGCGGCAGCATGAGATGGGCGTAGCCGTAGGTGTGGCCGGATCGGTCACTGGCCCAGTAGTAGTCGCTGCGCGGAATGCCGAGCGGGTCGAACAATTCGCGCTGCGCGAACTGCTGCAGCGGTTCGCCGACGGCCAGTTCGATCACGTAGGACAGCAGGTCCACATTGCGCTGGCTGTAGCTGAATGTGGTGCCGGGCGGGTTGGTCAACTGCACCGACAGCGCCTGCACCGCCGAGTGCGGGTCGATCGGGATCACCGCGGTGACGCCCTCCGACAGCACTCCGACCTGCATGCCCGAGGTCTCGGTGAGCAGGTTCTCGACGGTGATCGACCGGTGCACCGCGTCGCCGAGGCCTGGCGGCAGATAGCGATCGATAGGGGCGGCGATATCGATTTTGCCTTCGTCGGAAGCGATTCCGGCCAGCATCGACACCACCGATTTGGTGACGCTCCAGATGTTCCACGGCGTATTGCCGGTCTCGTCGTTGCGCAGCCCTTCACCGACGAGGCAGTTGTGCCGGAAGATCTGGACATTGAGCCGGTTGCGAGTGGCGGCGAACTGTAGTGCCGCTTCGAGTTTCGCCGAATCGAGCCCGACCTGTTCGGGTTGGGCACGTTCCAGCTCGCGAGCCGACGTCACCTCACAGGTCGTGCTCGGCGCGGCGTGGGCCGGGACGGCGAAAAGGCTCGCCGAGGCCAGCACCGTAGCGATCGTTCCCGCGAAAACGCTCGTGATGGGCCGCATGCGGCCGAGAGTAGCCCTTGTCACGCACCGTAACCCGTATAGCGTGGCCGTAGAACCCACTGATCACAGGCATATTCACCTCCTCGCAACACGGCGGATCCCGTACACCCCCGCACCGATCGCGAGCACTCCGAGCCCCGCCAGCACCGACCCGATCGGCAACGCGAACCCGACCACCACACATCCCACCGCGCCGAGCACCGGTACCCAGCGCTGCGGCCTTCCCTCGGCGACGGTCAGCGTGGCCGCCGACAGGTTGGCGATGAGGTAATACGCGAGCACCGCGAACGACGAGAACCCGATCGCCGCCCGCAGATCCACCGTCGCCGCGAGCACCGCCACCACCACACCCACCGCCAGTTCGGCGCGATGCGGGACGGCGTACTTCGGATGGATCCGGGCCAGGCTCTGGGGCAGATGGCCGTCACGCGCCATCGCCAGCGAGGTCCGCGAGACCCCGAGGACCAACGCCATCAGCGAACCCGCCGCCGCCAGCACCGCACCGATCCGCACCACCGGCGTCAGCCAGCCCGCCCCCGCCGCCTCGACGACCTGCGCGAGCGGATCACGCGCCGCCGCAAGCCCGCCCGACCCCAGCGTCAGCAACGCGGCCACCGCCACCAGCGCGTACACCGCCAAGGCCACCGCCAACGCGAGCATGATCGCCCGCGGAATCGTCCGCTCCGGCTCACGCACCTCTTCGCCGAGCGTGGCGATCCGCGCGTACCCCGCGAACGCGAAGAACAACAGCCCCGCCGCCTGCAACACCCCGTACGGCCCGATCTCCTTGTCGAGCACCGCTGCTCCCGAATGATTCCCGCCCACGCCCACCACGACGACCGCCAGCAGCACGGTCAACACCACCGCCACGATCACCCGCGAAGCCGATGCCGACTTCTGCACCCCCACATAGTTGATCCCCGTCACCACCACCACGGCCCCCACCGCCACCGCGTGCGCCTGCCCCGGCCACGCGTAGCTCCCCACCGTCAATGCCATCGCCGCACACGACGCCGTCTTCCCCACCACGAATCCCCACCCCGCCACATACCCCCAGAACGCCCCGAGCCGCTCCCGCCCGTACACATACGTCCCCCCGGACACCGGATACAACGCAGCCAGCCGCGCCGACGACATCGCATTGCAATAGGCGATCACCGCGGCCACCCCCAAGGCCACCAACAACCAAGACCCGCCCACCCCCGCCGCGGGCCCCAACGCCGCGAAAACCCCGGCCCCCACCATCGCCCCCAACCCCACGACCACCGAATCCCCCAAGCCCAGCCCCCGCCGCAACTGCCCATCCGAAGTCATAGACCCATCCTCGAGCATGGGTGCGGGACCCGCGACCCGGAGACGACAAACACCGCCAGGTCGATGAGGGTGACCTGGCGGCGTTCGAGTCGATGGGCCACCTCGAGGACGGCCCGTCAGGGTGTCGACGCCCCACAAGCGCCTCTCGGCGGGTGGTCGCTCGTAGCGACAAAAGGGGTGAGGCCCGGGGCTGTTCGGACGTCGACAGTGTGTCCAACCGCGGGTGCCGGTGAACTATTCCGGCGGCTCGATGTGACCCGCGCTACGCCTCATCTCATAGGCGGGCGCGGGCTTGGTTCCGGGCTCCAGTGGTCGATGACAGGGGTCAGAAGTTGCTGAACCAGTACAGAAGGCATGCCAGCAACCAGACGATCGCGGTTTCCATAGTCGATCTCCTTGCGTCGGTCCATCCATCATCGCCGACAACCCGCCTTCGCCGACAAGTTGTTCTTAAGAAGCTCTAGAGACCGACACCGCATTGTTGCTTCAGACACCGGAACAACCGGGTCCGATCGGTCTCGAGGGGTGATCGGTCGGACCCGGCGGTGCAGACCAGAAGGTGGCTCTTCCAGACGCTGAAGACGCACTGCCGACGGTAACCACACCGACGGGCTGGGCCGAAGATGTTCCACGTTGTGTCGGCGAGTACGCGTGCCGGGCCGGTCGGTCGAGGGGTTGATCGGCCCGGGCGTTTGCGTATGGCTCGAATTCGGGTAAGTGTTGGGGGGTGGTCGATATTGCCGAGCACTCCGACGCGCTCGACCGTGCCGAGGCGCGTCTACGCGAAGAATTCGCGACGATGTTCGAGCTGGAGACGATCCATCGTTTCCTGCATGCCTCCTATGAGAACTTCGCCGCTCGCGCGACGGTGACTATGTACTTGCCGCTGCTGGCCGAGCGATTCGGGCGGCAACGGTTGCAGGCGCTGGCCAAGATCGAAGGCAAGGTGGCCCGGCCGCGCCCCACGGTGCTGTTCCTGTGTACCCACAACGCGGGCCGGTCGCAGATGGCCCTCGGCTTCTTCGAAGATTTGGCGCTGGGGCGGGCGGTGGCCTGGTCGGGCGGGTCGGTGCCGGGCGGGCAGCTCAATCCGGCCGCGGTGGCGGTGATGGCGGAGGTGGGCGTCGATATCTCGCGTGAGTATCCGAAGCCGTGGACCGATGAGATCATCCGCGCGGCCGACGTGATCGTCACGATGGGCTGCGGCGATACCTGTCCGCTGGTGCCGGGGGTGCGCTACGAGGAGTGGATCATCGAGGATCCGGCCGGGCTCGATGCCGAGCTGGTGCGGCCCATCCGCGACGACATCGGTCATCGCGTGACGGGCCTGCTCGCCGAGCTCGGCATCGACGTCACCGATCCCGTAGATACGCCACCCAACTCCCGAACCGGGTGATGTCGGTGGCTGCGACGGCGGCGTCGTAGCTGCAGGCGAAACCGACCACCGCGCGGCCATCCGACAGTTCGATGCTGGTCAGTGCCATCGGTGGCGGTAGTTCGGCGAGGAATCGGCCGAGGCCCGCGGGGGAGACCAGGAACAGTTCGCCGAGGATCGGTGCGCCCTGTCCGTCACCGTGGCGGACCAGACCGGGTTTGGACGGCGTGGTGTCGAGGGCGGTGAGGCGGTAGGCGCCGGTGGTCGTGATCTCGCCCGCGAAGCGCGCGCCCAGCTGTTCGAGTTGCCAGTGCAGGGGTTGGCCGCGCAGGTGGGCCCCGAAAACAGCAAGGGGCACACCGGTTTCCACGAGAAGCGGCGCCGGGGTGCCGGTGATGCGGGCGGCGAGGTCGACGGCGAGTTGGTCGGCGAAGGCGGGGACCACGACCGTCACGCCGAACGGGAGACCGTCGGCGGTGGGTTTGCCGGGGACCGCGACGGCGGCGAGGTCGAGCAGGTTGCAGAAGTTCGTGTAGGTGCCGAGGCGGCGGTTGATCGCGAGAGGGTCGGCTTCGACTTCGGCGATCGAGGGGTGTTCGGTGGTGGTGGGGAGCAGCAGACCGTCGAAGCCGGCGAGCAGTGTTGTCGCGGTGGTGCGTGCGCGGGCCAGGGTGTCCAGGTCGTGGGCGAAGGAGTGTGCGTCGAGTTCCTTTGCGGCGCTGATTATTCCGGCGACGGTGTCGTCGAGACCCGGAGCGCCCTTGTCGACGAACTCGCCGACCGCCGCGTATCGCTCGGCGACAATCGCGCCGTCGTAGAGCAAGCGGGCCGCGTCGAGAAGTGGCGAGATGTCGATCTCGGTGACGCGCAGGCCCTGATCACCTAGGGCGGCAACGGTTTCGGTGAAGGCGGTGCGGTAGGCCGGGCTCAGCGGTTCGAGGTCTTCGGGTCGGGGGATGGCGATCTCGGGTTCGGCGGATGCCGAGAGACGGATGTCGACGGGCCATTCGCGGCTGCGCGGGTCTCGAGAATCCTTGCCCGCCATCGCCTTTGTGGCGGTGACCGCCAGGTCCAAGTCGGCGGCGAAGATGGTGACCGCGTCGTAGTCGGCGCAGGCGGCGACGACGCCATGGGTGGGGATCACGCCGAGGGTGGCCTTGATGCCGACGATTCCGTGCAGCGCGGCGGGCACGCGGCCCGAGCCTGCCGTATCGGTGCCGATGGCGAGGTCGGCGATGCCGAGCGCGACAGCCGCCGCCGAGCCGGAACTCGAACCGCCCGAGATCAATGCGGGGTGCAGTGCGTTGCGGACGGCGCCGTAGGGGCTGCGAGTGCCGACGAGACCGGTGGCGAACTGGTCGAGGTTGGTCTTGCCGAGGACCAGTGCGCCCGCCGCGATCAGCCGCTGCACAGCTGCGGCGTTTTCGGTCGCCTCATAGGCGAATTCGGGGCAGGCGGCGGTGGTGGGCAAACCCGCCACGTCGACGTTGTCCTTCACCGCGAGGAGCAGACCCGCCAGCGGGAGCTTCTCGCCCGCCGCGACCCGGCGTTCCAGCTCGACGGCTTCGGTCGTCAGAACCTCCTGCGAACGCAGCGTGATCCAGACCTCCGGCCGATCCACCTCGGCGATCCGTGCGTAGGCGGCGGCGACCCGCGCGGTCGGGGTTACAGACATTGACGCTCCTCTGATTCCTACGGGCTCTACTCGCTGAGAGACATGGCGGCGACGGCACGCGAGATCCGCTCGAGCACCACATCCAGCGAATCGCCGATGTGGGTGTGCAAGAGCTGCTGAGCCAGCGTGAGGTCACCGGCGAGAACGGCGTCGAGGATGCCGAGGTGCTCGCTGATCGTGGTCTCGATGCGGTTGTTGATCATGAAGTCGTACATGCGCACATGCCGGATCCGGGAGTTCACCGCCACCAGGGCGCGCACCATCTCGGCATTGCCCGCGGCGGTCAGCAGCGCGACATGGAACTCCTCGTCGACCACGACGAAACCCGGTTCCTGGGCGGGCGGGTCGGCCTGCAGCGTCAGCCATTTCTGCCGCTCGGCACGCAGCAGCGCGGTGTCGTGGGTGATCCGCGGATCCGCCCGCACCCGCGTCATCCCGCCCAGTTCCAGGGTCAGCCGCAGTTCGTAGAGATCGCGAATTCGCGACACACTCGGCCGCACCGGACTGAACCCGAACTCCTCCCGCTGCAACAGCCCGTCCGAGCAGAGCATCGTGAGCGCCTCCCGAACCGGTGTGCGGGAGATCCCGAATCTGGTCGACAGCTTCGGCTCGGTGAGTCGCTCCCCGAACCGGATGTCGCCGTTCATCAACTCCCCCCGCAACGTCGTGTACACGACGTCGCGCAACGGCCTTCCCGAGCCATCGCCCGGTGCATCCACCCTTGTCGACATGGGTGTATACGCTATCGACCGCTAATTTCTATCAAGTGACAGAAAGTAAGCGCCAGGTTATCCCTTGCTCACACCGGCGACCTCACCACGCAGAGCCTGGCGTGGGGAGAACTTCTCAACCAACCCCGAACACGCAGGCAACCCCACTTGCCATGGATACGGCAACACTCGAACCACGAGCCCACCGCCGTGCTCCCACCTCCGCTCACCCCGGAAGGGCGACCCCCATGTGCCCCACCATTCTGGCCCTCATCCTCGGCTTGCTCTCTCTCACGGCCCTCACCATCTGCTGGCCGAACCCCCTCGACCGCAAGCCCCCACAGACGAGCGAAGAGCCCCTGGCCGGTGAACTGGTCAGGGGCTCCTCTGCGTCTCGGCCGGCACCTCGGAGTGACAGGATTTGAACCCGCGATCTCTTCGCTTCGAGAACCTGGCTGGGATCCTCGTTGCGTTGCGAGATGAACAGGGGAGCCCCCTCGCGGATCTTCACTGACGAGGACCTCGCCGTCGCACCTGGCCGAAGAGTCTGGAATTCGTCCAGGTCCAGACGCTGGGGGCCGGCCCGTAGCCCGCGGGGATGTCGCGCCGGCTCAGCAGCGCCGCTGCTAAGAAGCACAGTGCGCCGAGAAAGGTTCCGAGGTTCGCCCACAGCTGGCTGACGAAATCGGAGGTGGTCGGGACAATGTACGCCCCGACCGCGGACACCCCGAAGAACACCGATCCCACCATGTTCAGCCAGGTACAGCGCCACGTCCGCGCTTTCGGGTCCCACAGGCGGTCCCGCTCGGTCGTCGCGAGAACCGCGAGCGCACTGGCCACCAGGAAGCAGACCGATCCCCGGGCGTCCGGGCGCCAGCCCGATCCGACGCGCGCGTTCTCGTTCACAGCGCTGATGAGCGCCGCACTCGTGCTGAGGTTGAAGAACAGCGTCCCGACGAACTGCACCACGGCTGCCCACCAATCAGACCGAACCGCGCGATCGGAGCCTCGGCGAGCTGGGCGCCGACCGCTGAGCGCCAGCTGGATGAACGCCGCCAGCGTGAAGAAGATCGCCCCGACGAAGAACGTCGTGTTGGTGACGACGGCGCCCACGGCGTCGGCGTAGAACGGCACCGCTCCGACGGCGAAGAACACAGATCCGATCGCGAATCCCCACGCTTCACGGCGGAGGCGCACCCGGCGCTCTGGCGTCATGATTCGAGCGTACGACCGGCCGCGGCGTGAATGTCATATGCGCGGCATGACGCAGGGCGCGACTTCTGGGATGGTCGGCGGCGCTCACTCCCGATACGTACACAGGCCCCTCGGAAACGCGCTGTGTACCCACCCGGCAGCCGAGGGTGGATAGCAAAGAACCCCTGACCCAGGAATCCCAGGTCAGGGGTTCTTTTGTGTCTCAACCAACACGTCGGGGTGACAGGATTTGAACCTGCGACCTCTTCGTCCCGAACGAAGCGCGCTACCAAGCTGCGCCACACCCCGTGAGGCGAACCTGAAGTAGCTTACAACGCGGGGTCGGGAAACGTTAAATTGGCTGGTCAGGTGGGGACTAGTCGAGGGATCTGATGGTGCTGAAGATGCGCTTGGCTTCTGCGGCGTCGACGGCGCCGGGGACGCCGGTGTCGGCGATCATCACCATGACGAAGCTGCCGTCTTTGGCGCCTTTGAAGGCGTAGGTGTAGACGGAGTAGGTGGTGGCGCAGCCGGGTTTGGGGGCGGGGACGGTGCCGGTGGTCTCGGTGAACATGCCCTCGGTTCGGCCGTCGATCGACTTCAAGGGCTGGGCGGGGCCGGGAGTTCCTTGGGAGCCCTGGTAGGCGAGGGGGGCGGCCTTGGTGCCGAGTTCGGCGCCCGCTGCGGCGTTGTCGGCGTTCTTGGAGCCGGTGAGCAGCGACATGGTGCGGGTGGAGTTGGGGCAGTAGTCGCGGCCGTCGGAGGCGTAGCCCTTGCCGACCACCGAGTCGCCGGGGGGCTCGCCGACGCCGCCGATGGTGGTTTCGGTGGCGACCTTCCAGCCCGCCGGGACGTCGTAGGCGGCGCCACGGTCGGGGGAGGCGACGACCTGGTAGCCGTCGATGAGAGGTTTGCGGTTCGACGCGGCGCCCGAGGGGGAGGGGGTGGTCGTGCTGGGTTTGGGCTTGCTCGACGAGGACGGTCCCGGGGTGGTGGACAGGGCGCTGACCATCGACGGGGTGGCGCCCGCGGTGGTGTTCGGTGCGTCGTCGCCTCGGGTCAGCACGACCGCGGTGATCGTGCCGCCGACCAGGAGCAGCGCCGCTACGCCTGCCGCGGCCCAGATCGCCGCCTTGCTACCGGATTTCTGATCGGGAGGGAAGGGCTGGCCGTAGGACTGGACGCCGCGGTGATCGAGCGGGGGGATTTCACCGTATTGCTGCTGCGGCGCCTGCTGCTGCCAACTCGGTGCGCCCCACTGCTGCTGACCGGGCGGATTCGCCGGACCGCCCGCACCCCATTGTTGCTGTCCACCACCGGCGGGCGCGCCCCACTGCTGAGTAGGAGGTACGGGCGCGCCCCACTGGCCCGGAGGTTGTTGTCCGGCAGGCGGATTCATGCCCGGCTGCCACTGATGATTCGAACCAGGTTGTCCACCTGGAGAATTGGCACCGACCGGGCCGCTCAGCTGCGGCCCCCCGGGATGCCACTGCTGGCCAGGCTGTCCGGCAGCCGGATTCATACCGGGCTGCCACGGCTGACTCGAACCCGGCTGACCCACAGGCGGATTCGCGCCTGGCCAGGGTGCCGGCTGACGCAGCTGGGTGGGATCGGCCTGTCCTGGCTGCGGAACCTGCTGTCCCGCGGCAGGGCTACCGGAATCCTGCCAATCCTGTGGACCCGCCGGTGCCCATTGCGTCGGTTCGGGGAGCCCGGGTGGCGGGCCGGAACCGTCCCACCGCAGGGTCGGGGGGAGGCCGGTGCTGCCCGGCGTCCAGACCGCGGTGGGGTCAGGCGTACCCGGATTCGGCTGTTCGGTAGCCGGATCCGGCGAACCGGGCCGCTGCCACTGCTGATCGGGCTGGTTCGGTGCGCCGGGGCCGCCGAATACGGTCGGGTCGTCGCGCCTGTCGTCGGATCCACTGCTCACGGTCGCGACCCTAGCGGGCTACGGCCTCCGAGGTGGAAATGCCGAAGCCGGTATCGGCGGAGGGCCGTTTGGGCTGGGAGCCGACCAATGTCAGCAGCGTGGCCTCGGGGCGGCAGCAGAAACGGTAGGGCGCCCACGGGGAAGTGCCGATGCCCGCCGAGACGTGCAGCTGGGTGTGCGCGCCCCACTGGGAGGCGCCCTTCACGCGCGACTTGTCGATGCCGCAATTGGTGACCAGCGCGCCGTAACCGGGAACGACCAGCTGCCCACCGTGGGTGTGACCGGCCAGCACCAGGTCGTAGCCGTCTTCGGCGAAGCGATCGAGCACGCGCGGCTCGGGCGAGTGCGTGACACCGATGCTGAGCTGGGCCAACTGGTTCGGTGCGCCCGCGACGGTGTCGTAGCGGTCGCGCTGCAGGTGCGGGTCGTCGACACCGGCGCTGGCGATGCGGATGCCCGCCACCTCGAGGTCGCGCCGGGTGTGGGTCAGGTCGAGCCAGCCGCGTTCGGTGAATGCCGCGCGCAGGTCCTTCCACGGCAGCGGATCGCCGTAGACGCGACGGTGATCTTTCTTGAAATACTTCAGCGGATTCTTCGGCACCGGCGCGAAATAGTCATTCGAACCGAACACGAACAAGCCCGGTCGAGCCAGCAGCGCACCGAGGGATTGCACCACGGCGGGCACGGCCTTGGGATGGGAAAGATTGTCGCCGGTATTCACGACCAGGTCGGGTTCGAGGCGGTCGAGTTCGCGCAGCCACTGTTGTTTGAGCTGCTGGCCTGGCATCATGTGCAAGTCGCTGACGTGCAGAATGCGCAACGTCGGCGAACCGGGCGCGAGCACCGGCATCGTGGCTTCGCGCAGGACGAACGCGTTCCGTTCGATCAGCGTGGCGTAGCCGATGCCTGCGACGGCGGCCCCTGCGGCTCCCAACGCGGTTCGGCGGACAGCGGACGTCGAGATAACGGGCATTTGCCCAGCATAGGCGACCCCCTCCCGGATCGGCGCGTGTGTTTCCGCACAAACGGTCTGGAATTTCCGTCGCGACGAAAATGTGATGGGACTCCACACAGCGAACGACTACGGTAAACCGCATGTCGGAACTGAAAGCCAAGCTGCGCGCGGATATGACCACCGCGATGAAAGCCAAGGACAAACTGCGTCTCGCGACCCTGCGGATGCTGCTCGCCGCTATCCAGACTTCCGAGGTCTCCGGTACGGAGGCGCACGAACTCTCCGATGCCGATGTTGTATCGCTGTTGCAGAAGGAAGCGAAGAAGCGCAACGAAGCGGCCGTGATCTACGAGCAGAACGGTCGCGGTGAACTGGCCGCGAACGAGCGCGCCGAGGAACAGATCATCGAGGAGTACCTGCCGACTCAGCTCGACGACGCCGAGGTGGCGCAGATCGCCGATACCGCGATCGCCGAGGTTGCCGAGCAGCTCGGTGAGCGCCCGAGGATGAAGCAGATGGGCCAGGTCATGAAGGCCGCCACCGCGCTCGCCGACGGCAAGGCCGACGGTTCGCGACTGTCCGCCGCGGTCAAAGCCAGGCTCTGAAAACGTGAAGGCCGCCGTCCGAATCGGACGGCGGCCTTTGTCGTGTGACTAGCGCGGCACCGGGATGGGGATCGGTGGCAGGCGCGGAATCTGCGGCAGCCCCGGAATCACCGGTGCGGGCGCGGCGGGCGGGGGAGTCGTCGGCGCGGGCACTCGCACGGTCCCGTCACTGATGTAGATCGTGACCACCGAGCCCGGAATGGCCGAGCCGTTCGGCGAACTGCCCATCACCGTGCCCTTGGGCTGCGAGCCTGCCCCCGTCACCGCGGAGACCTGGAAGCCCGCGCCGGACAGGATCGAGGTGGCCTCGCCCTGCGACTTGCCCGCGACATCGGGGACCTGGGAGTTGTTCGCGCCACGGACGTACTTGTCGTCCACCGGCGGCAGCCCCGGCGGCGGGAATCGGTCCATCAACGGTTTGATGGCGTTGAACCAGGTGCGGGCCGGTTCGTTACCGCCGAACAGGCCGGAGGCGTCACTGGCGCCACAGTTGCGCAGCGGGAACGAGCAGATCTCGCCGGGGGTCGGGCTGTCGCCGTAGACGTAGACCGACGATGCCAGCGCGTTGGTGAACCCGAGGAACGCCGAGGAACGGTGGCTCTCGGTGGTACCGGTCTTGCCCGACATCGGCGCTGCCCACCCCGCGGCACGTGCCGCGCCGGCGGCGGTACCGCTGATGTCGTCCTTGCTCATCGCGTTGGCGAGGGTATTGGCCAGACCCGGGTCCACCACCTGCTCGCAGGCCTGCTGGGTGAGCGGAACGGCCTTGCCGCTGCGGTCGACGACTTCCTTGATCGGCGAGGGCGGGCACCACTTGCCGCCGGAGCCGAGCGTGGCGGCCACATTCGTCAGCTCGAGCGGGTTGATCGCGAACGGGCCGAGGGTGAACGAGCCCATGTTGTTGTTCTTGATGTGGTCGGCCAGGCTCGCGTTGCCGTGCCCCGAGGTGCCGGGATCGGTGTAGGACCGCATGCCCAGGCGCACGGCCATGTCCACCGCCGAGGCGACGCCGACGTCCTGGATCATCTTCACGAAGGCGGTGTTGGGCGAGGTCGCGAGCGCGTCGGTCACCGACATCGACCCCGGGTAGTTGCCCGCGTTCTTGACGCACCACGAGTCGGCCGGGCAACCCGGTGAGTTCGAGTAGCCCATGCCCCTGGCCGCGTAGGTGCCCGGTACATCCACCTGGGCGGCGATACCGAGGCCCTTCTCCATCGCGGCGGCGGTGGTGAACAGCTTGAAGATCGAGCCCGCGCCGTCACCGGCCATCGAGTACGGCTGGCCGAGCAGCGTCTCGTTGGCGTCGCGGTTGAGGCCGTAGGTGCGGCTGGATGCCATCGCGAGAACGGGGTGCGAATCCTGACCGGGCGCGACCACCGACATGACCTCGGCGATGTTGTCGAGGTTCGGGTTGGCCTGCTCGTTCACCGAACGCTTCACCGATTCCTGCAGCACCGGATCGAGCGTGGTCTTGATCAGGTAGCCGCCCTTGTCGATCTGCTCGCGGCTGATCCCGGCTTCGGCCAGGTACTGCAGCGCGTAGTCGCAGAAGAAGCCCTTGTCGTTGGCGGAGATGCAGCCGCGCGGCAGACCCTTGGGCTCGGACAGCACGCCGAGCGGTTCGGCCTTGGCCTTGCGGAACTCCTCGGCGCGGTGCGGGATGTTCTGAATCAACGTGTCGAGCACGGTGTTGCGGCGGTCGGTGACGCCGGCGACGTTGGTGTAGGGGTTCAGCTTGGAGCTGGACTGCACCATGCCCGCCAGCATCGCCGACTGGGTGATGGTGAGCTCGGACGCGTCGACGCCGAAGTAGGTCTGGGCGGCGTCCTGGATGCCGTAGGAGCCGTTGCCGAAGGGCACCAGGTTCAGATAGCGGGTGAGGATCTCGTCCTTGGACAGCTCGCGGTCCAGCGTGAGCGCCATCCGGATCTCGCGCAGCTTGCGCGCCGGTGTCGTCTCGATCGCGGCGCGGCGCTCGGCATCGGTCTTGGCGACCACGAGCAGGTTGAAGTTCTTCACGTACTGCTGGTCCAGGGTCGACGCGCCCTGCTGCACCGCACCCGAGGAGGTGTTGGTGAGGAACGCGCGCAGCGTGCCCTGCCAGTCCACGCCCTTGTGGTCGGCGAAGCGCTTGTCCTCGATGGACACGATCGCCAGCTTCATGTTGTTGGAGATGCGATCGCTCGGCACCTCGAAGCGGCGTTGCTCGTAGAGCCACGCTAGGGGCGACCCGTTCGCGTCGACCATGGTCGAAACGGCGGGGACGGTGCCCTCCACCAGTTCGGCTGAGACATTGTCGACGGCATCGGCGGCGCGGTTGGAGATGAATCCGAACCCACCGGCCATGGGGAACAACAGCCCAGCGACAAGCACGGCGGCCAGCGCGCAGCTGCCGGCCAGCCTCGCGAGCGTTTGAGTGATCGGCACGATCCCAGACTAGAGGGTGGGGTGGTGAGGTTCACGGCTGTGCTGCTCGACGGGGAATGTCCGGGCGGTGCCAGGGGGGTTGCTCGGGCGTGTCAACAAAATGATCACATCGGCGTGTCGCGACCGGCCACGCCGGTGATCAGCACTACTGCGCGGTTCTGACCCGATTTGAATGGACGCCCGTACCAAAAAATCGGGGGGCGGTCTTGCGTAACCGCCATACCTTTACCTAGATTGAGAACCCAGTGTGATAGAGCTAACACTCAAAGTGGAATGTGGTGCGGGCCGCAGCGGTAGTTGGGTTGCTGTGATCCGCGCTCGCGATTCTGGAGCGCCGCACAACGGTGTTCGGACTGCAAAGGGGCACATCAAATGCACATCACAACCCCCATCGCTCGACTGGATGTAGAGCAGGCCGAGGCAAGGATCGCTTGGGTTGCCCAGGCGCGATGCAAGGAAGTGGACCCTGATCAGCTGTTCGTTCGCGGTGCGGCGCAGCGCAAGGCGGCAACGATCTGCCGGCACTGCCCGGTGCTGATGCAGTGCGGCGCCGATGCGCTCGACAATCGGGTCGAGTTCGGAGTGTGGGGCGGGATGACCGAGCGACAGCGGCGTGCGCTGCTCAAACAGCATCCCGACGTGACGTCGTGGGCGGAGTTCTTCAACGCCCAGCGGCAGCACCAGGTGGCCATCTAGCCGACGAGACCGGGTCGCTATCACAAACGGCGCCGAGACCGCATGGTTTGCGGAATCGGCGCCGTTCGTGAGTGTTACCGGATTGTCAGCTATAGCGGATTTGTCTGAATCAGTCAGGCCGAAGCCGGAGTACCTGTCAGTTGATCGCCTACCGCGCGCAACGCTTCGAGGTCCGAAACCTCGAAAGGCAGCGCCGTCACGGAGACGATCCGCACGTGCGGATGCGCCCCGGTGAACCGATGCAGCAGCCGCCGCTCCCGTGCTGCCGTCGACACCCGATCGGCGTGGATGCGCAGCACCGAGACGATCAGCGGGTCGGAATCGGCCAGCTGGTCCGCCGCGGTCAGCGCGTGGTCGCCGGACAGCTCCGACAGCGCGGGATGGGTCCGGTTCAGCACCAGACCGGCCAGCGGCATCTTCTCGGTCGACAGCCGGTCGACGAAGAACGACGCCTCGCGCAGCGCGTCCGGCTCCGGCGCGGCGACCACCAGGAAATGGGTGCCCGGCTTGGACAGCATCGCGAAGGTGCGCTCGGCCCGATCCTGGAACCCACCGAACAGCGATTCCAGCGACTGCAGGAACGTCGAGGCGTCCTTGAGCATCTGCCCACCGACGATGGTCGACACTCCACGCATCGCCAGGCTCATCGCCCCGGTGACGATCCGGCCGACACCGCGCCCCGGCGCCATGATCAACCGGATCATCTTGCCGTTGAGGAAGGTGCCGAGCCGTTTGGGCGCGTCGAGGAAATCCAGCGCGTTGCGCGAGGGGGGAGTGTCGACCACGATCAGGTCCCACTCCTTGCGCGCGGCCAGCTGGCCGAGCTTCTCCATCGCCATGTATTCCTGTGTGCCGCCGAACGAGGACGCCACCGTCTGATAGATCGGATTGGCGAAGATCTGCTCGGCCTTGTCCGCGCTGGTGTGCTCGAGCACCATGTCGTCGAAGGTGCGGCGCATGTTCAGCATCATCGCGTGCAGCTCGCCGGGCACCTCGGGACCGAGTTCCACGCGCTGCGGGTTGTTGTCCAGCTCGGCCACGCCGAGCGACTGTGCCAGCCTGCGCGCCGGATCGATGGTCAGCACCACCACCTTGCGACCCGATTCCGCCGCGCGCAGCGCGATCGAGGCCGCGGTGGTGGTCTTGCCGACCCCGCCGGACCCGCAGCACACGATCACCTTGGCGTTCGGATCGGCGATGATCTTCGAAACGTCCAATAAGGGCGGGGTGGAAACGTGCTCGCTCATCGGACTCCCTGCGCGGATAGCTGTTCGGCCAATTCGTAGAGGCCGCCCAGGTCGATGCCGTCGCCGAGGGCGGGCAGCGACAGCTGGGGGACATCGATCTGCGCCAGTTCGGCGGCACTCACGTTCTGCGCCGTGAGCACCGTCGCGTGGTCGATCGTTTCGGCGATCAGGCCGTCGAAGTCCGACTCGGACAGGACGATGCCGGCCTTCGCCAGTTCGGCGGCGATGGCGGTGGTGTCGAGTTCGCCCGCCACGACCGCGTCACGCTGGGTCGGGGTGAGCTCGGCGGTGGCCGCCCGGTTGACGATCACCGTGCCGATCCGTAGATCGTCGGCGGTGAGTTCGGCGATCGCGTCGGCGGTCTCCTGCACCGGCAGCGCCTCGAGCAGCGTCACCAGGTGGATCATCGTCTGACCGGAGTGCAGCAGCTTGGACACGCCCTCTGCCTGCGAGGCGATCGGGCCGCCCTTGGCGATCTCGGCCATGGCCGTGGTGACGTCGAGGAACCCGGCGATCCGGCCGGTCGGCGGCGCGTCGACGACGATGGCGTCAAAGGCGGGTTTGCCGTCCTTGCCGACCCGCACCACACATTCTTTGATCTTGCCGGTGAGGATCACATCGCGCAGACCGGGCGCGATGGTGGTGACGAACTCGATGGCGCCCATCCGGCGCATCGCCCGCCCCGCGAAGCCGAGGTTGTAGAACATGTCGAGGTATTCGAGGAACGCGTACTCGATGTCCAGGGCCAGCGCCGTCACCTCGCCACCGCCGTCGGCGCTGGCGATCAGGGTCTCGGTGGGCGGCAACGGTGGCCGGTCGAAGAGTTGCGCGATGGACTGGCGACTCTCGACTTCGACCAGCAGCACTTTGCGTCCCCCCGCGGCGAGCGCGAGTGCGAGTGCGGCCGAAACGGTCGACTTGCCGGTGCCTCCCTTGCCGGTCACGTAGTGCAAGCGGGCCTTGGCCGCGCGCTGTGGCCATCCGGTCGACGGTTCGGGAACCGACGAAACCGGCTCTACTGTTGGTGCTCCCACGTCGCCGAGCCTATAACCCGTTTCTCCCAGGCGTTCGGGGTGAGTCCTAAACTCACACCATGAGTGAAGTCACCCTGTGGGAGTACGCGACCGTGCCGCTGTTGACGCACGCGACAAAGCAGATCCTCGACCAGTGGGGGTCCGACGGCTGGGAGCTGGTTTCGGTGCTGCCAGGACCGACCGGAGAACAGCACGTCGCCTACCTGAAGCGGCAGAAGTAGCCGTGGCCACCGCGTGGAAGGACGCGCTCGACCGGCTCGGTGTCACGCTGCCGCCGGTCGCCGCTCCTGTCGCGGCCTACATCCCCGCTGTGCGCACCGGTTCGCTGGTGTACACCTCCGGCCAGTTGCCCTTCGTCGACGGTGAATTGTCGGCGGTCGGCAAGGTCGGGGCCGAGGTGGATGTGGAGCAGGCCAAGGAGGCAGCTCGGCTGTGCGCGTTGAACGCGCTCGCCGCCGTGCACGATCTGGTCGGACTCGACCAGGTGGTGCGGGTCGTGAAGGTCGTCGGATTCGTCGCCTCGGCGCCCGGATTCGGCGATCAGCCGATCGTGATCAACGGCGCGTCGGAGTTCCTCGGTGAGGTGTTCGGCGAGGCGGGCGTGCACGCGCGCTCGGCGGTGGGCGTCTCGGAACTGCCCAAGAACACGCCCGTCGAGGTGGAATTGATCGTCGAGGTCGGATAGGTAGCCGTCATGGCATCAGAACATCCCGCGTACGGCCAGGTCAGGCAGGTCACCTCGACAGCATCGGTACTTCTGGCCGACAACCCCGGTCAGATGACCCTCGACGGAACCAACACCTGGCTGCTGCGCGGCTCGGACAGCGACTCCTACGTGGTCGTCGATCCGGGACCGAGGGACAAGAAACACACCGCCGCCATCGTCGAGGCCACCGGCGGCCGGATCGCGCTGACCCTGATCACCCATCACCATCACGATCACACCGGCGGTATCGATCACCTGGTGAAGGCCACCGGGACGCCGGTGCGTTCGGTGGATCCGGCGTATCTGCGCGGTGCGGTCGTGCCGTTGGCCGACGGCGAGGTCATCGAGGTCGCCGGTGTGGGGATCACGGTGCTCGGCACGGCGGGACACACCACCGATTCGGTGAGTCTGCTGCTCGACGACGCGGTGCTCACCGGTGACACGGTCCTCGGCCGTGGCACCACGGTGCTCGAATCCGCGCCGGGTGCGCTGGCGAACTTCCTCGCGTCGCTGGAAAAGCTCCGTGAGCTGGGCGAGGGCAAGGCATTGCTGCCCGCGCACGGGCCCGATCATCCCGATGCGGTACCGGTGGTGCAGTACTACCTCGACCACAGGCGTGAGCGGCTCGATCAGGTGCGGGCCGCGCTGGTGGAACTGGGTTCCGAGGCGGGCGCCCTGGCGGTGGTCCGCAAGGTGTACGCCGATGTGGACAAACGGCTGTGGCCCGCCGCACGCAGTTCCGTGCAGGCGCAGCTGGAATATCTGCGGGCCGAACAGAACTGATACCGACTCGATCGCCGACGCTTGCTCGCTCGGCGATCGAGTCGTGTCACGGCGACAACGCAGACGTCCCGGCACGACAAAACCGCGCTGGTGTGGACGAGGCCCTCTCCTCGCAGCCCACACGCAGACGCGGTCCCGTCGTACCGGAACGGCCTTGTGTTAGAACGTCAGCGAGCGCGACGTGCCAGACGCTCGGAATCCGAGATCAGCACGCTCTTGCCCTCGAGCCGCAGCCACCCGCGATGAGCGAAGTCGGCGAGCGCCTTGTTGACGGTTTCCCGGGAAGCACCGACCAGCTGGGCGATCTCTTCCTGGGTCAGGTCGTGGGTCACGCGCAGCGCGCCCGCTTCCTGGGTGCCGAAACGCTGTGCGAGCTGCAGCAGCGCCTTGGCGACGCGACCTGGCACGTCGGTGAAGATCAGGTCGGCGAGGTTGTTGTTGGTGCGGCGAAGGCGTCGTGCCAACACGCGCAGCAGCTGCTCAGCGATCTCGGGGCGCTGATCGATCCACGACTTGAGAGCGTCGCGATCCATCGTCACGGCGCGGACCTCGGTGACCGTGGTTGCGGTCGAGGTACGCGGGCCCGGGTCGAAGATCGACAGTTCACCGAACATGTCGGACGGACCCATGATGGTCAGCAGGTTCTCCCTGCCGTCCGGGGACCGTCGGCCGATCTTCACCTTGCCCGTCGTGATGATGTACAGCCGATCGCCGGGTTCGCCCTCGTTGAAGATGACGTGGCCGCGCGGAAAATCTACCGGCTGCAGCTGCTTGGCGAGCGCGGCCACCGCGGTGGGCTCGACGCCTTGGAAGATGCCTGCTCTGGCGAGGGCCTCGTCCACGAATGTGCTCCTTATGGGATATGGCTTGCGAACCTGGTCGAGCGAATCGACCAACCGCGCAGTCTACGCGGCATTCCGGCACCGCAGTGACAGACACCACGTAAAGAGTGGATTGCGCGTTGAGAATCGATCGTTTATCTATCGGTCAGCTTGCCCGGGCCACATCCAATTCGGAGGTGCGGGAACGGCGCTTGCGCACGCGCGCCACGGCGGCGGGCAGGCCGAGCTTCGTCAGCTCTTTCACTTCGGCGTTGCTTGCGTTGTCCAGGTACTGCTGAACCTCTTCGTCGGGTTCGAGAAGCTTTCGGAGCCGATTCTCGACCCGCTCCATCCCCAGCGCGAACAGCATCAACAGCACTGGGAAGAGCACCACAGCGAGTCCTTGCATGACTGGCAGTAAACACGGTCCAGGTCTCAGATGGAACACAGCGGGCAAACTGGCCGGGCAATGTTGTCGTAGTGGTTCCGTATGGTGAAGCAGTGCCCGTTTCCCCTGCCCCCGCCGCCGCGGGCGATGCCGATCCGGCCGTGGAAACGGCCGCCGCGCCCACCGGCATCACCGCCGCCCGCAAGCGTAAGAACCGTGCGATAGCTGCGGAAACGCGGATCGGACTCGTTCGCCGCGCACGTCGGATGAACCGCACGCTCGCCGAGGCGTTCCCCGACGCGCACTGCGAGCTCGACTTCACCACTCCGTTGGAACTGGCCGTCGCGACGATCCTGTCCGCCCAGTGCACCGACGTCCGGGTCAACCTCACCACTCCGGCCCTGTTCGCGAAGTACCGCAGCGCTTACGACTACGCGCAGGCCAACCGGGTGGAGCTGGAGGAATACATCAGGCCCACCGGCTTCTACCGGAACAAGACCAGTTCGCTGATCGGGCTCGGCCAGGCGCTGATCGAAAAATACGACGGTGAGTTGCCTCACACTCTGGACGAATTGGTGAAATTGCCCGGCATCGGGCGCAAGACCGCCAATGTCATCCTCGGCAACGCGTTCGATGTTCCTGGCATCACCGTCGACACCCACTTCGGACGGTTGGTGCGCCGCTGGAAGTGGACCGACGAAGAAGATCCGGTCAAGGTCGAGCACGCGGTCGGCGCGCTGTTCGAGCGCAAGGACTGGACGATGCTCTCGCACCGGGTGATCTTCCAGGGGCGCCGGGTGTGCCATGCGCGCAAACCGGCCTGTGGCGCGTGTGTGCTCGCTGCCGACTGCCCCTCGTTCGGGCTCGGCCCGACCGATCCTGCGGTGGCCGCGGAGTTGGTGAAGGGGCCCGAGCGCGAACACCTGCTGAATATGGTCGGCCTGTGAGCGAACCCTTGCTGCTGCGGCGGCCCGCATTGCGCTGGGTGCTCGCCGCGGTGATCTTGGTCGCGGCGGCCACGGTCGCGCTGTGGCCGCGTGAGGGCGCCGAGACCGCAGGCACCGTTTCGCAGACATCGCGACAGGCGTCGGGCGTGTCGGCCGAGGAACGAGCAGCGGCGGGGTCGGCGCCGTGCCCGGCACCGGCGACCGCGACGGCGACCGGGTCGGGTCCCTTGTCCGGTCTCACGCTGAGCTGTCTGGCCGATGGAAAGCCCGTTGATCTCGCGGCTGCCCTTGCCGGAAAGCCCGCACTGCTCAATCTGTGGGCCTACTGGTGTGGCCCCTGCGCCATCGAGCTGCCCCACCTGCAGGAATTCGCGCAGCGGGCAGGTTCGGAACTCACGGTCATGACCGTGCACAGCGATCCCGACGAGGCGAAGGCACTGTCGCGGCTGAGCGGGCTCGGCATCACCCTGCCCGGTGTCGAGGATCCGCAGGCCGCGGTGCGCAGCGCGGTGGGTGCGCCCGCGGTCCTGCCCGTTTCGGTACTGGTGCGGGCCGATGGCACCATCGCGAGTGTGGAGGTGCGTACCTTTGCCGACGTGGCCGACATCGCGGATACGGTAGCCGCGAAGCTCGGTGTAACGGTATGACAGAAGACGTAATGGTGGCGTGCGGATCGAAGGCGATGGCGTGAACGATGTAGCGAGGCTCGACGATTCCGGCATTCCCCCCTGGTTGCGCACCGCGACCAGAACCGGCGGCCCCGATGCCGACGACACCCTCGCTACCTCCCGCGCACTACGCCGGGCCATGTCGATCACCGGCAAACCACGCCAGGCCGCCGTCCTCGTGCTGTTCGGCGGCTCGCCCGACGCCGACGAGTCGGCCCCCGGCGGCGTGCCCGCCGACGCCGACGTCCTGCTCACCCAGCGCGCCTCGACGATGCGCCAGCACCGCGGCCAGATCGCGTTCCCCGGCGGCGCCGAGGATCCCGGCGACGGAGGCCCGGTCGGCACCGCGCTGCGCGAGGCAGCCGAGGAAACCGGTCTCGACCCCTCGGGCGTCGAGCCGTTCGCGCTGCTGCCGAAACTGTTCGTGCCGCCGTCGAAATTCGATGTCACTCCGGTACTCGGCTATTGGCGGGCACCCAGTGCGGTCCGCGTCGTCGATCAGGGCGAAACCGAGCGTGTCGTGCGTGTGCCGCTCGCCGAATTGCTCGATCCAGCACACAGATTCATGGTGCGTGGCAGTCTCGGCTACCAGAGCCCCGCGTTCCAGGTCGACGGCATGCTGGTGTGGGGACTCACCGGCGGTATCCTCGCCGGCATCATCAAATCCGCTGGGTGGGAAAGAAGCTGGGATCGGGGCGACGTGCGTGACCTGGAGAGCTCGCTGGCTGCGGTCGGAATGACCCTGTGAGCGCCTCGGTATGGCTCGATATCGCGGTGGTATTGATCGCGTTGGTCGCGGCGTCCACCGGCTGGCGGCAAGGCGCGGTGGCGTCGGCGCTGGCGTTCTTCGGCGTCGCGTTGGGCGCGGTCGCGGGCATTCTGATCGCACCGCACATCCTCAAACACCTCAGTGAGGGCCGCAGTCGGGTACTCGGCGGCATCCTGCTGATCGTGCTGCTGGTGATCGTGGGCGAGGTCGCGGGCATGGTGCTCGGCCGGGCCGCGCGCACCAGCATCCGTCAGCCGGTCGCGCGCAGCGTGGACAGCGTCGTCGGTGCGATGTTGCAGGCGGTGACCGTGCTGGTCGCGGCCTGGCTGCTCGCGTTGCCGCTGGCTACCGCGTCCCAACCCGCGGTCGCCGCCGCGATCAACGGGTCGAAGGTTCTCGCCGACGTCAACTCCGTCGCGCCGGACTGGCTGCGCAAGGTACCCAACGAATTCTCCAGGCTGCTCGACACCTCCGGTCTGCCCGATGTGATCGGCCCGTTCGGCCGCGCGCCGATCGCCGCCGTCGAACCACCGGATCCGTCCGTACTGGCGAGCCCGGTGGCGGCCTCGTTGCAGCAGAGCGTGCTGCGCATCCGCGGCACGGCACCGAGTTGCCAGCGGGCGCTGGAGGGTTCGGGCTTCATCGTCGCGCCGGAACGTGTGATGACCAACGCGCACGTCGTCGCTGGCACCAACACCGTGTCGGTCGATACCGCCCGTGGCGCGCTCGACGCCACCGTGGTGCTGTTCGACCCGTCCAAGGACATCGCGGTCCTCGCGGTACCCGGGCTCACCGCCCCTGTCCTGAAACAGGCCCCGGAGCCCGCGGATTCGGGCGAGAGCGCGATCGTGCTCGGTTACCCCGGTGGCGGGCCGTACACGGCCAGCGCCGCTCGCGTGCGCGAGACCCTCGACCTCACCGGCCCGACCATCCACCGCGACGGCACCGTCGAGCGTGAGGTGTACACCGTCCGCGGCCAGGTCCGGGCCGGCAACTCGGGCGGACCACTGGTCGACGCCGAGGGACAACTGCTCGGCGTGGTCTTCGGCGCGGCCGTCACCGACGACGACACGGGCTACGTGCTCACCCTGAACGAAGTCGCCTCAGAACTGAAAGCCGCAGCCCCGAGCAGCGCCCCGGTGAACACCGGCGCCTGCGTCCTGACCTGATCATCCCCTCCCCCCGGGCCAGGTTCACCCCGTATGTCTCTACCCAAAGGGGCCCGCCCCGATCTGGACTGACCGAAGGGTGCGACGAAGGAGTACCCGTAGGGAGGGAAGATCGGGGGCCCGAAGGGCCCCGCTCGAGCGCGCCAGCGCTCCAAAAACACAGCCCCCAGCAACCCGGACCCGGTCAAACCCGATATGCCCTAGCTCCAACTTACGGAGAGACCAGGTCGTCATAAGGCGACCCGTTCACCCCGTTCTGCTCGCGCCAGCGCGTAGTCAGCACCTCGTTCACCCTGCCCGGATTCTCCTGATGCGCGTAATGCCCGGCATCGGGAATCGACACCAGCGTCCGATGGGGAGACCACACCTCGCCACGCTGGAATGTGGCATCCAACAGATACCGATCGTGCTCACCGCGCAACATCAGTACCGGAATGTCGATCGGCGTGCGCATCGTGGCCATGAACCGCTTACCGTCGGGCCGCCACTGACTGCGAAAGGCCCAGCGCTGATATTCCAGCGCACTGTGCGCTGCCCCCGGAATCCGGATGGCATGGCGCATCCGCGACGCGGTCTCGACGAATTCCGCACTGCGTGACCAGGGCTCACCGACCCGATCGTGCAGCAGCCGTTCGACCTCGGCTCCACCACGCCGGGTGAGCAGGTTCTCGGGATAGCGGGGCAGCTGATACCGCAGGAAATCGGGGAGCCAGGTCGCGCGTTGCGCCGGATCGCGCAGGACAGCGCTCTTCAGCGCGGCGGGATGCGGCGAGCTGACCAGTGCGATCGAGCGGACCAGTCGCGGATGCAGCACAGCGGTGGCCCAGCAGACCAGTCCGCCTTCGGCGTGTCCGACAAGCGTGGCCTCGGTGTGTCCGAGTGCCCGGATCAGTCCGGCGATGTCACCGGCGAGGGTCCACCCGTCGTAGCCGCGCGGTGGTTTGTCGGTGTCGCCGTAGCCGCGCAGGTCCACCGCGACAGTGCGGTACCCGTGGTCGGCGAGTGCGGTGAGCTGATGCCGCCACGACCACCAGAAGTCGGCGAAACCGTGCAGAAGCAGCACCAAGGGCGCCTCGGAGCGGTCCGTACCGTCGGCTTCGACGACATGGAATCTGATTCCGTTGGCGTGCACGTCCCGGTGGGTCCACGGTCCGTCGAAACGGACGCTGGAGGGATCCGGGAATGAGTTAGCCGACACGCCGATCGAGCCTAGTGGGCGGGTCCGGCTGTTGCGACCGGGCCCGCCCGGCGCGTCATCGGTTGCTCGACTTGTCCAGCGAAGTGGCGCCCGCACCGCGAGATCCGATGGCCGCATGCGCGTCGGCCGCGTCGCGGTGGGTGAACGCCGCGGGCAGCACCTCGGCGGCCTGCTTGAGCGAGCCGATCGTCTTCTCCGGCGCGCGCACCTTCCGTACCTTGAGCCACCCCAGCAATGCCAGCAAGGCAGTGGTGAGCACCATCAGCAGGAACACGATCAGGAACGCGGCCCAGCGCCACAGCCACATGTCGAGCAGCTCGGCGAGGAAGAAGAAGAAAAAGAACGAGCTGAACAGCAGCACTGTCAGCGCGAGGATGAAGAAGACGCTGCCGGTGAGGCCCTTCTTGATCTCACCGGTGACCTCGGCCTTGGCCAGCGCCACCTCGGCGCGAACCAGTGTCGACATCTGCTCGGTGGCATCGCGCACGAGGCTGCCGATGCTCGCCGATCCGGGCGGATTGGCGTCGGTCAACGGGATCGAAGTGACCGTCCGACCGTCATTTCCGCCTTGGGTGTAACTCACTTCGTCGACCCTTCTCCCTGTGGTAACTGGTCTGCATCGCGGCGCGCCTGGTGCACACGTCCTCGGCGCAACAGTAGCGCCGATCCGATCAGCGATGCTGCCATCGAGGTCACCAGAACGGCGGCCTTGGCAAGATCGACTGCATCGGTGCCGACGTCGGTGAGCGCGAGTTCCGCCACGAGAAGGCTAACGGTGAACCCGATCGCGCCGAGTACCGACAGGGCGAACATGTCGCGATACTCCAGTCCGCCTGGGCGTTTCGCCCAGCCGAGCTTGATAACCACCCAGCTCACACCGAAGATCCCGATCGTTTTGCCGAGCAACAGCCCGAGGATGATCGCCAGTGAGAGCCGGTCGGTGAACAGTGATCCGAACACCTCGCTGTTGAGTGGCACACCGGAGGCGAACAGTGCGAACACCGGCACGCAGAACCCGGCCGAGATCGGTTGCACCACATGCTCGAGATGCGTCGCGGGCGCGGTTTTCTCGCCGGGATCCTTGCGGACCCTGGTGAGCAGCCCCAGCGCGACACCGGCCAGCGTCGGATGAATGCCCGCCTCGTGCAGCGAGTACCAGCACACCAGCGCGACCGGAATGTAGAACAGCGGCGTGTGCAGTCGCAGCTTCTGGGCCAGCGCCCACGCGCCGCAGCAGGCGATCGCGGCGGCCAGCCACAGCAGCGACAGCGAGGCGGTGAACAGCACCGCGATGAGAATGATGGCGAGCAGGTCGTCGACCACGGCCAGGCTCAGCAGGAACACCCGCGCGCTGGCGGGAATCCTCGAACCGGTCATCGCGAGGATCGCGAGGGCGAAGGCGATATCGGTGGCGACGGGAATGGCCCAGCCCTTGTCCATGCCGGGCACGCCGTGGCCCACCGCCAGCGCGATCACGGCCGGGGTGATCACACCACCCACCGCGGCGATGATCGGCAGCGCGGCCCGTTTCGGGTCGGCCAGCTCACCGACGGCGAACTCGCGTTTGAGCTCGAGCCCGGCGACGAAGAAGAAGATCGCGAGCAACCCGTCCTTGGACCAGTCGGCCAGGGTGAGGTCGAGGTGCAGCGCGGAAATGTCGAGCTGGGTGTCGATCATCGTCTGATAGCTCGCGCTCCACGGCGAGTTCACCCAGATCAGGGCCACCGCGGCGGCCACGAGAAGTAGCGCACCGCCCACCGTCTCGGTGCGGAGATAGCGGGTGAGCTCCGAGCGAACGCGCGTGATCAAGGGCAAGCCTTCCGGCAGGGGTCGACTGAGCTGCGGGCGCTCATCAACTCGATTCACGACCGCATGCCGACCAGACTTCCCGGCACACCTTGACGTGATCCTAACGGACCCGGCCGGTGACATCGGGTGTCGCCGGCCGGGTGCACGTCATGTGCTCTCGGTACGAATGGCCTCGAAAACGCCCGGATCGACCAGCGTCGAGGTGTCGCCGAGCTCGCGTCCCTCGGCCACATCGCGCAGCAGCCTGCGCATGATCTTGCCGCTGCGAGTCTTGGGCAGCTCCGGCACGATGTGGATCTCACGCGGCCTGGCGATGGGGCTGATCTCCTTGGACACCTGCGCCTTCAGCTCGGCGACGAGCTCGGGCCCCGCCGACCCCGCTGCCTCACCGGTGAGGATGACGAAGGCGACGATCCCCTGCCCGGTGGTCGCGTCCGTGGCGCCGACCACCGCGGCCTCGGCGACGGCCGGATGCCCCACCAGCGCGGACTCGACCTCGGCGGTGGAGATGCGATGCCCGGAGACGTTCATGACGTCGTCGACCCGGCCGAGCACCCACAGGTCACCGTCGGCGTCGAGCTTGGCGCCGTCGCCCGCGAAGTACCACCCCTGCTCGGCGTAGCGCTCCCAGTAGGTGGCGCGGTAGCGATCCATGTCGCCCCAGATGCCACGCAGCATCGACGGCCACGGCTTGTCGAGCACGAGGTATCCGTTGGCCTCGGTTTCCCCGAGCTGCACCGGGTTGCCCTCTTCGTCGACGACCGTCGCTGAGATCCCGGGCAATGGACCCATCGCCGCGCCGGGCTTGGTCGCGGTGACGCCCGGCAGCGGCGAGATCATGATCGCGCCGGTCTCGGTCTGCCACCAGGTATCGACGATCGGAGTCTTGTTCGCGCCGAACACTTCTCGGTACCAGCGCCATGCTTCGGGATTGATCGGTTCACCGACGGAGCCGAGCACTCGCAGGGTGCTCAGATCGTGTGCGTCGGGGATTTCACGCCCCCATTTCATGAAGGTGCGGATCAAGGTGGGCGCGGTGTAATAGATGGTGACGCCGTATTTTTCGATGATCTGGAAGTGTCGGTGTTCGTCGGGGGAG